>NZ_SMRS01000009.1 GCF_008368715.1 Nitrincola tapanii | reverse complement strand
GCTATGATCGCTATGATCGCTATGATCGCTATGATCGCTATGATCGCTATGATCGCTATGATCGCTATGATCGCTATGATCGCTATGATCGCTATGATCGCTATGATCGCTATGATCGCTATGATCGCTATGATCGTGATCACTAGGCTCCTCGCCTTCGATCGCCGCCATCAAGCCAATCACACGTGCCGATGTGCGCTGCAGAGGTCGCTGCAGAAACTGCTCCATCTCAGGCCCAACCCAGTAGACTAGATCCGCCTCCTGAAGTCGCTGCATATCCGAAGGGCGTAAGTTAAAGCCATGAGGTGACGCATTCGCTGGCACTAAGAGTTCAGGTTCAGCAATCCCCTGCATCACGTCCTGTGCAATCAACTGTAAGGGCTTGACACTGACCAACACTTGTTGAGCCGAAAGTGACGAACTCACGAAAAAGGCGGTGGCCGCCAAGGGCAAACTGAGGACGAATGGCTTGAATTTTGGCATGATGAGTTTTTTCCTGTAAAACGAACCTTAAGTTATAATATAACACACTCTTTTCTGCATTCGTTGAGTAAATCATGTCGGTTGATCACTGCGCTTTTGCCGGACACCATAATCACCAAGACTGCATCGACCAAGCGATGAGCCGTGCACGTGCCCTCTGTCGTCAGCGCGAACAACGTCTGACACCGATTCGTGAGCTGGTGCTTAAGCTGATCTGGCAAAGCCACAAACCACTCGGTGCTTATGATCTTCTGCCAGCCTTAGCTGCAGCCGGATTCAATTCGGCCCCCCCAACAGTCTACCGTGCACTGGAATTTCTTCAGGAACTGGGGTTGGTACACCGCCTGGCTTCGTTAAATGCCTTTATAGGCTGCTCGCAACCGCATCAGGAACACTCCAGCTATTTCTTTATCTGCCAAATCTGTCAGCTTGCGGAAGAACGCTCCATGCCTAGCCTTCATCAAGCCTTACAGGCTCAAGCGGACGAGTTAGGTTTTAAAATTCTACAAGAAACCGTTGAAGTGCTTGGTATCTGCCCAGCGTGCCGGAGTGAGCACTCACATCATGCCTAATACACACCGTGACTTGATTCGACTTGAGCAAGTGAGCGTCGAATTTAATCGCCATAGTGCACTCAAGCAGGTTTCTCTAGGGCTGCACGATGATTGCATTACCACCTTGATCGGTCCGAATGGCGCCGGCAAAACAACACTCGTGCGTGTCGTACTGGGATTGATTCAGCCAAGTTCGGGAAAGATCTGGCGCCAGCCGAATCTGCGCATAGGTTATATGCCCCAAAAACTGCAGATTGACCGCACCATGCCACTCACGGTGAAGCGGTTTCTGCATATAGGTTTAAAGCCCAACCCTGAACAACTTGAGGAAACACTGGGTCAGGTCGGGGCTGAACATCTACTTGAACACTCCTTTCATGACCTCTCGGGTGGGGAAACTCAGAGGGTGATGCTGGCGCGTGCGCTTCTACGTGATCCACAACTCCTGGTATTAGATGAACCCGTACAAGGCGTGGATTTAAATGGACAAGCGGAGCTTTATCAATTGATCGCTTCAATTCGAGATCAGCGCCAATGTGGAATCCTGATGATCTCGCATGATCTGCACCTGGTGATGTCTTCAACTGACCATGTCATCTGCTTAAATCAGCATATCTGCTGTTCGGGTCATCCCGCTAATGTAAGTCGTGACCCCTCATTTGTTGCACTCTTTGGTGAACGTCACGCGCAAGCTTTTGCCCTATATAACCATCACCATGACCACGAGCATGATATTCATGGTGACATCATCCTCGATCATCCTTCTCCCGAAGAAGGATGTAGCCATACGGGCAGTTCAGGAGAGACACCTCATGCCTGAGTTTCTTTGGTTAGCGCTTCTCGGCGGGCTGGGTGTGGCACTGGTGGCCGGGCCACTGGGCACCTTTGTGGTCTGGCGACGCATGGCCTACTTTGGTGATACCCTGGCGCATTCCGCACTGATGGGCGTCGCGCTCGGCTTTTTGTTCAAGGTCAATCTCAATCTGGCGGTGATGCTCTGCTGTGTTCTACTGGCTGTGATTTTAGTCTTCCTGCAAAAGCAGCATTGGGTCGCGACCGACACTCTGTTAGGAATTATGGCGCACTCCACACTTTCAATTGGCTTGGTCACTGTAGCGCTGCTGGATTCCATACGAATCGATTTGATGGAATACCTGTTTGGAGATCTATTGGCCTTAGCCCCTACGGATCTACTCTGGGTATGGGGAGGCGGTGGATTGATTCTCCTCCTGCTCTGGCGCTTATGGAATCCACTGCTGGCGATTACCATCAATGAAGAGTTAGCGCGCGTTGAAGGGGTACGCGTCGGTCAGGTGCGTCTAGCACTGATGCTGATGATCGCGGTCGTCATCGCCATCGCCATGAAACTTGTCGGGATCTTATTGATCACTTCACTGCTCATTATCCCCGCTGCTGCCGCACGACGCCTGGCACGCACACCAGAACAGATGGCCCTGTTTGCTTCCGTACTAGGGATGTTGGCCGTGAGCGGGGGCATCCTAGCCTCTTGGCATCTTGATACCCCTGCCGGGCCGTCTGTAGTGGTCTGTGCGTTATTGCTATTTTTATTCCTCTATAGCCTGCCGAGCCGACGTGTCTAATCTCGCCGCAGACTGAGATCTGAAACTCTAGAAGGCGGCATGATGGCTCGGTGTTTAGCGGTCTAACAGTTTCGACGCTGCGGCCAGCTATTCGCTAGAGCACCGAACAGGATGAGCACACCGCCTAACAGTGTCCACAGACTGGGAATTTCTTGGAAAAAGAACCAGCCGAGTAGGGCAGCAAACACCACCTGAACATAAGCATAGGCACTCACCTTCGCGGCGCCTTCCAGTGCCATCGCTTTAGTCAAACCTACCTGACCTATCTGAGTAAAAACCCCGACACCCAGCAATAAAAGCAAAGCCGGCAAGCTCGGCATCACAAAATCCTGGCCGAGAAACAGCAAAGAGCCGGGCAGAGCTACCAGCGGGAAATAGAAAATAATCACCGAGCTGTCTTCCGTCTGGCTTAAACGCCGAACCAACACATATGCCACGGCACTGCCAAAAGCGCCCGCTAAAGCAGCCACCAGACTGAATAGAGGCAGCGCATCCATCCCCCCGCCAAGCCCAGATTCTTGCCACTGCGGTTGCAACATCACGAGCAAGCCGAAGAAGCTGAAACCTAAGCAGAGCAGCGTCCGCAACTGTATCGCTTCACGCAGAAAAATCAGCGCTAAGAGTGCGGTAAAAGCGGGATAGGTAAACTGTAAAACACTGGCCTCAGCCAAAGGCAAGGTACTCACAGCGTAGTAAACACACACTAAGGCTAGAGAACCTACAAGACCTCGTGCAAAGAGTAAACCTCGCTCATTCCCCCAAACTGAAATGCCTTTACGCTTCACATCCAGATAGCTAATCAGCAGTGAAATCGCGGCACGTGCTGCGACTATTTCTAGCAAAGGAATTGCGTAAGCACTGACCGCTTTCACACAAGCCGCCATCAAGGCAAAACCCAGGGCTGAGATCAGCATATAGACAAGGCTGGAATGCATAAACACTCTCAGCCAGATCACCCTGCGGGTGTCTGGCGTATAGAAGGAAAAGCAGGGGGATCAGTGATCTTTGCGTGCCTGTTTGGGTTTTACATAGAACTTGAGCGGTTGTACCTGCACTTCATCGGCTTCCAACCTTGGAATCGATTTCGGTTTCTCACTATTCACGCGGGTTTCCAGCTCTGTCGGCTCAGGGCGGCCATCTAGGCGTAATGAGTCACTAAAACCACACTCCACACATTCGCGATGCTCACGCTCCTCATCACGATACATCCGCACACAATCCATCTTGCCACAGCGCGGACAAACCGCTCCCGCAATAAAACGCTTTACCACAGACATACATTTTACCCTTGCGTAATGCCGGAGTGGCGCAATAAAGCATCAACGCTTGGTTCGCGGCCACGGAAGGCAATAAATAGATTCATGGGTTCTTCTGAGCCACCCTTCTCTAGGATCTGCTCACGAAAATCACGTCCAGCCTCAGCACTAAAAATACCCTCTTCTTCAAAACGTGAGAAAGCATCGGCCGAGAGTACTTCAGCCCATTTATAGCTGTAATAACCGGCGGCATAACCTCCGGCAAAGATATGGCTGAAACTATGTTGGAAACGATTTTCACGGGGTGGTTTCAGCACCGAAACCTGATCCCGAACATCATTCAATACCGCCTGAATTTGCGTCTGTCCGGGTTGATACTCACGGTGGAGTCTGAGATCAAACAGGGAAAACTCCAATTGGCGCACCATCATCATACCGGCTTGGAAATGCTTCGCCGCCAGCATCTTATCTAACATATCTTGGGGCAGAGGTTCTGCACTCTGATAGTGTGCGGATATTTCAGCTAAGCCTTCCGCTTCCCAACACCAGTTTTCCATAAACTGACTGGGTAACTCGACGGCATCCCAAGCGACACCATTTATCCCACTGATATCGCTGTACTCCATACGCGTCAGCATATGATGCAGACCATGACCAAACTCATGGAAGAGGGTTGTCACTTCATCATGGGTCAGAAGTGCCGGCGTATCTCCCACCGGCGGTGTGAAATTACAAACCAGATAGGCCACTGGCAATTGTAAACTGCCATCCAAGCGTCGACGCCGTACGCGACAGGTCCCCATCCAAGCACCACCACGCTTGTTGGCACGCGCAAAAGGATCGAGATAACAATACGCCAGTGTTTCACCTTCACGACTCAAGCGGAAGAAGCGTACTTCGGGATGCCAAGTGTCAGCATCGTCCAGCTCTTCCACCTCAACACCAAACAGGCGCTCAGTCATCTTAAATAAGCCTTTCAACACCTGAGGCAAAGGGAAGTAGGGGCGTAATGCCTGCTGTGAAATGGCGTAGCGAGCTTGCTTGAGCTTTTCCGCAAAAAAACTGATGTCCCAAGGCTCTAGTTTATCCACACCCGTCGTTTCTTGAGCAAAAGCTTGTAAGGCGTGCAGATCCGCCTCTGCGACAGGGCGGCTACGTTGAGCCAAATCCTCTAAAAACCCTTGCACCTGCTCCGGTGTGTCGGCCATTTTAGTCGCTAAAGAGTAATGAGCATAAGACTCAAACCCCAGGAGCTGGGCCAACTCATGGCGCAAACTCAGGATCTCATCCATCACGGCTGAGTTATCCCACTGGCCCGCATTCGGACCTTGATCGGAGGCGCGTGTTGAGTAAGCCCGATATAGCGTTTCGCGCAGATTTGTGTTCTCCGCATAGGTCATAACGGCATAGTAAGCTGGAAAGTCTAAGGTAATCACCCAGCCCTGAAGATCACGGCTGCGAGCTGCCGACGCTGCGGCTTCCAGCGCATCTTCAGGCAAGCCCGCTAAAGCTTCAACCTGGGTAGTGTGGTAATACCAACCCTGAGTCGCATCTAGGAGGTTTTCAGAAAACTTATTATTCAATTCAGAAAGACGTGCTTGTATCTCGGCATAACGCTTCTTTTCCGCTTCCGGTAAAGCAATACCAGAGAGACGAAAATCACGCAGACTATTTCGAATCACACGCTGTTGAGCCGGATTCAGCTGTGCAAAGGCTTGGCTTTCAGCAAGACGCTCATAGGCTTTGAACAAGCCTAAATTCTGTCCCAACTCTGTCCAATAAGCCGACATCTTGGGTAAGCAGCGGTTGTAGGCTTCACGCAGAGCATCCGAATTCATCACGCTGTTAAGATGTGAAGCCACTCCCCAAGCTGCTGACAAACGATCACCACTCTCATCTAATCGAATGACCAGATCCTGCCATGTAAGTAACTGCTCACTTTCTGCAATCTCTTTGATCAAGGCGCGATTTTCTTCTAACAACTGATCGATAGCAGGCTCAATCTGTTCCACCTGAATTTGACTGAACGGCGGTAGAAGATGGTTTTCCAACAACGGATTATTCATGGTGCAGACTCCGAAACAAAAAAGACCTCAGCCGACAGCGCACGGCGACAATTGTTATACAATGGGGAAAGGCTTCTTGGTTTTCAACTGATTCAGGTAAGTGTAATGAAAATACGTTCCTATCAAGGTAAAACACCCAAACTGGGTGAGCGTGTCTTTGTCGATCCAAGCGCCGTGGTGCTTGGCGATGTGGTACTCGGTGATGATGTTTCCATCTGGCCACTGGCGGTCATTCGGGGTGACATGCACTTTATCCGTGTCGGGGCACGCACCAGCGTGCAAGATGGCGCCATTCTCCATATTACGCACGCAGGTCCCTATAACCCAGACGGCTTTCCTTTGATTATTGGTGAGGATGTTACGCTGGGTCATCAAGTGTTGTTACATGGCTGTGTGATCGGCAATCGTGTTCTGGTCGGTATGGGCTCGACCGTGATGGACGGTGCCGTGGTTGAAGATGATGTGGTGATTGGTGCCGGTAGCCTAGTGCCACCGGGAAAACGTTTGGAATCTGGCCATCTCTATATTGGCCGTCCGGTCAAACAGGTACGCCCCCTGACAGAAAAAGAGCTGAGCTTTTTCACCTACAGTGCGCAAAACTATGTGCGCTTGAAAGATCAACATCTAGAGGAAGACTGGGCACAAGACTCAACCCAGTCATAACCCTCTTATCAGGCTACAACTGCCAAGCCCAGAAGATTCCAAGCCCAAGGCAACAGTAGTGCTGTGAAGACACCCGTCAGCCCCATGCCCAGTGATGAAAACGCACCGGCAGTGGGGCTGATTTCAAATGCCCGCACCGTACCGATCGCATGCCCATTGATTCCCAAAGCAAACCCTATGACACGATGATCGGTAATCTGCAAAGCACGACAGAGTAGATTCACCCACAGAGTCGCCATTACCCCTGTAATCAATAACCCTCCCATCAGCAGAGGAATTTGCCCTCCCAACTGCTCGGTAATACCAATCGCAATCGGTGCGGTAACGGATTTAGCCGCCAAGGAGGCCAGCAACACGGAACTGCCTCCTGCCAGCCAAGCCAAAAATACCGAGTAAAAAGCCGCTAACATTGCCGCTAAGGGAAGTGTCAGCAAAATCGGGCGCCAGAGACGACGAATATGATGCATCTGCTGATATAAAGGCACACCCAAGGCAACGGTTGCAGGCCCCAATAAAGCCACCAACCAAGCGGCGCCCTGTTGATATTCCTGATAACTGATCTGCATCAACCCAAGAAATAGGCCCACCAAAAGCGCTGCCAATAGAATGCCTGGGCACCAGGTCGGACGGCCCATTTTTTGAAATAGATAATTGCCTAGAAAAAATGCACTGAGTGTCAGAGCGATGGCTAGGTAGGGGGTGAGCAGTAGCTGTTGTTTGAGCGACTCAAGGATCATGACTGAACATCCTCAGCCGTCTCTTGCTTAGATGCTGTAGGGGTCAATTTCGACATCAACACTAGGGTGGTAAAAACACTCAAGCAAGTGCCGATCACCAGCGCCAGAAAAATGGCCAGCCATTGATCCAAATAATCACCGGCCACAAAAAATACCCCGACAACACCCGGCATAATCAAGAGAGCCAACAAGCCGATCAGAGGCTGCGCCACGGCTTGTAAATCCTCCTGCATACGTCCACGCACTAGCAACCAAAAGGTCAAGCACAGCATGCCCAACACACCTGCTGAGATGGGTAGATTGAACAGTGCCGCCAGCACATCACCTAACAACAGAAAGCCCAGCAGAAACAGAAACCCTTTAATTACTGACATCTTTGACTCGAATTATCCCGCTGTCGTTTAAGCCTTGGCTTTCGCTACTTCACGCAAGCGATTCACCACCGCCGCATTGATACTGCGTTGGGTAAAATGACCATCGTCTTTGCGGATGCCGGCTTTACGACCCATCAAGACTTCCAAACACTCATCGACATGGCCAACGGCATGTATCGAAAACTCACCCGCCTTCACCGCATCCACGACCTCTTTTTTCAGCATCAAATTGCGAATGTTAGCTTTGGGAATGATCACACCCTGTTCTCCGGTCAGTCCGCGGGTTTTGCACAAGCGGAAAAAGCCTTCAATTTTTTCATTCACGCCACCAATCGCCTGCACCTCACCATACTGATTGATCGAACCGGTTGTGGCGTAATGTTGGCGGATAGGAATATGCGTGAGCGCGGAAATCAACGTACAGATCTCCGCTAAGGACGCACTGTCACCATCGATATAGCCATAGGATTGCTCCATTGCGATACTCGCAGAGAGGCTTAAAGGAAAATCACGGGCATATTTATGGCCTAGATAACCGGTTAGGATCAAAACTCCTTTAGAATGAATAGGTTGACCCAGGGTCACTTCCCGCTCTATATCAACGATCCCTCGGTTGCCAGGATTCACCGTCGCGGTAATACGTGCAGGTGTACCAAAAGAAACATCGCCCACCTGTAAAACGGTTAAACCATTCGCACAACCTATGGTTTCACCTTCGGTATCGATCAGTACCGTACGGTTCAGAATACTTTCCAAAATCTTTTCCGAGAGACGAGCCGTGCGGCGCTCCTTGGCCTGTAATGCCATTTCAACATGTGCCGCGGTAATCAGCTCCTCACTTTTTTGTTTACGTCGATAGTCGGCCTCACACAGAAGATCCACCAGCTCACCGATATGAGCAGATAAGAGTTCTTGATCTTCGGCTAGACGTGAACTGTGCTCAACCAAGCGCGCTACCGCCTGACGCTTGAGAGGTGCCAGACCTTCTTCTGTTGCCAGCGTTTTCATCAAACGAGCATAGTTACGAATGCTGTTCGCTGTGCGTCGTACATCTTCATCAAAATCAACGACCACACGAAACATCTTCTCAAAATCGTGATCCAGCTCTTGCAGTAGATAATAGGTTTCACGACTCCCGATTAAGACAATCTTAACCTTTAACTTAACCGGCTGAGGATTGAGTGTGATGGTACTCACCCCAGTGTATTCACTGATCGGGTTTTCGATCCGAATCTCATGGGATTTTAACGCACGCTTGAGCGCACTGTAGACAAAAGGCTGTTCGAGTAGTTTTTCCGCTTCCAACACCAAATAACCGCCATTGGCACGATGCAACGCTCCCGGACGGATCAGTTTAAAGTTGGTGATCATCGCCCCCATTTCGCTGGTGTACTCGATGCGCCCAAAGAGATTTTCATAGCTGGGATGCGCTTCATAGATCACCGGAGCGCCTTTGGTTTTATTGTTATCCACAATTAGATTCAAGCCGTAGCTCTCATCTAATACACTACTCCGCTGTTGGTCAGCACGTGCTTCTAACAAGCGCTCATCTGTGGATAACTCATTGGCATTTTTGATCAGATCTCTTTCCAGATGATTGAGATAATTCACCACTCCGGGTAGAGCGTTGTAGCGTTCACGCAGGGCGGAAAAGAGCGGATTCAGCGTGCGCTGGGCAGTCTCTCGATCCAACTTTTTAATGTCAGCCGAAGCATCACGACGCCACTTTGGCAGCTCCGTGAGCGCCTCATTCAACTGTTCTTCTAGCTCTTCTATATGGCGCTGAAAGGTTAAGCGTTCCTCTTCAGGCAGCTGTGAAAATACCGCCTCATCCATCGCTTGACCGTCAGCAACCGGTGTAAAACCGATACTGGCCGCATCGCGATACACCGCAATATTGTATTCACGTGCCTGACGCTCAACTAGATCGATAGCTTGGTCATAACGCCGGTTAAAATCACGTTCGATACGGCTTTTCATGCGCTGATAACCGGGACTTTCAAACGCAGCCGGCAAATCTGTCAACAAACTTTCCAACAGGTTATCCACATCTTTACGCAGTTGTACGGCTTTGCCTGCGGGCAATTCCAAGATGACAGGATAACGCGCATCCGAGAGATTATTTAGGTAACACCAATCACTGGGCTTCGCTTGTTTTTTAGCGTAGCCACGCAGACTTTCCATCGCGAAGGAAAAACGTCCGGTGTGCGGATTTCCCATCACAAAGAGGTTGTAACCCGGACGTTGCATATTGATCCCGAATTCCATCGCTTCAATAGCTCGTTCCTGACCAAAAAAGCCGCTGAAGGGTTCGAGAGTTTCTGTGGTGCGGAAAGGAAGGTCCTGAGGATCACATACCTTATAGAGCTGATCGGGCGTTAAACGGCTAGTGACAGTCATGGGCATTTCCCTCTACTGGACGCTTTCCCAAGTTTATAGCCTGATCCTGATGACAGACGCAAGCAATTGAATAGCTTGGGTTTCAAGGATTCATCTTGTTAAGTGCCTGAACTTGTGCCTGAGCTCGATGAATTAAACGTTCTGCAGTGCCTGTCGCAGCGCTTGCATGACACTCGCCGTCTGAGGTCGGACGCCACGCCAGATATAAAATGCCTCAGCCGCCTGCTCTATCAGCATCCCTAAGCCATCCAAGGCACGGCCACCTTGCGCTTCTGCCCAAAGACAAAAGGCCGTTGGCTCCGCCGCATACATCATGTCGTAACACAGGGTGTGAGTAGAGACTAACTTGGTAGAGATGGCAGGTAGAGCTCCCTGTAAACTGGCTGAGGTCGCATTGATAATGAGATCAAAAGGCGCCTCTCCCAGATCTGAAAAAGCACAGGCGTGTAATCGTGCTGCATTCAGCGCAAAAGGTGCTAAATCGTTCACGAGAGTTTCCGCCTTACTCAGCGTGCGGTTAGCGATCACCAATTCGGCAACACCGGCCTGAAGTAAAGGCAACACAACCCCGCGTGCCGCACCACCGGCTCCCAGTAACAAAACCCTTTGCCCAGATAACATCACGTGATGATTTTTGATCAGATCCGTGACAAGGCCACAACCATCCGTATTGTCACCACACAAACGACCCTGCTCATCTCGCCACAGAGTGTTTACCGCACCGGCCGCTTGTGCTGCTTGCGAGCGCACCTCAGCTAGCGCCCACGCTTGCTCTTTAAACGGGAGCGTCACATTCATTCCCTTACCGCTGCCCTGCAAAGCCTCCTGCACTTGTTGGGCAAACCGCCCCTCTTCACCCAGCAGGGGAGCATAGTTCAAAGACTCTTGTGTCTGTTCAGCAAATAAACGATGAATCAGCGGTGATTTACTGTGCGCGATCGGATTCCCAATCACCCAATATTGATCCATCAGTGATTCTCCTCTGTTAGATTGACCCAATCACGCGGTACAAGATAACGCTCATACAAACGCGCCTCTTCGCTACCAGCTTCTGGAGCCCAATCGTAACTCCAGCGGACCTCAGGTGGCAGTGACATTAAGATGGACTCGGTACGCCCACCTGACTGCAAACCAAACAGCGTTCCGCGATCAAACACAAGATTAAACTCAACATAACGCCCACGTCGATGCAGCTGGAAATCACGCTGACGTTCACCGTACGCACTATCACGACGACGCTCAATAATCGGCAGATAGGCAGGGAGATAACTGTCACCGATCGAGCGCATCAACGCAAAAGCTGTCGCAAAATCAGGCGTATTCAAATCATCAAAAAAGAGGCCACCGACACCCCGCGGTTCCTGGCGATGTTTTAAATAAAAATACTCATCACACCAGGTTTTAAATTTTGGATAGATCTCCGCGCCAAACGGCTCACAAGCGGCTTTAGCCGTGGCATGCCAATGCTGGCAATCTTCATCAAAACCATAGTAAGGCGTGAGATCAAAACCGCCACCAAACCACCAAACCGGCTCTTCACCCGGTTTTTCTGCAATAAAAAAGCGTACATTGGCATGCGAGGTCGGCACATAAGGGTTACGCGGATGGATCACTAGGGACACACCCATCGCCTGAAAATCACGGCCCGCCAACTCAGGACGATGCGCGGTCGCCGAAGCGGGTAGACGATCACCAAAGACATGGGAAAAATTGACACCACCTTTCTCTATCAGCTGTCCTTCCGCCAAAACACGGGTACGACCACCGCCACCGCCTTCACGTTGCCAAGCGTCTTCACTAAAGCCATGCCCATCCACCTCACTCAAGGATTGGCAGATCTGATCCTGCAGTGCCAACAAATAGGTTTTGACGGCTTGCACATCGACTTGGGACATTTGAAGACTCCTGTTCAGCTAGGTAAGCAAACACTTACTACGGTCGGATGATATATGAATCGTGTAGCGAACGAATGGTGCTGGGCTGACTATACCCCCCTGTTTGGCCATGCACGACCAAATCAAGCTTAGATCCGAAGTAAGTCATTACTCGCAGCCTATCCCTTGCAGGAGGGTAGCTCGCTGGATTGGCTGAAGTCGAAATTAGAGGGCGTCCCCAGGCTGAACACAAACGCTGCACCAGAGGATGATCACTGACTCGAACGGCCACACTCGCATGATGACCTTTGACCCAAGTGGGCACAAAACCCTGAGGATCCGGAATCAGCCAAGTATTCGGACCCGGCCAAGTGGCGGCAATACGCTCACGCTCTTGCTGTGTTAAGGGTGCCAGCAGGGGGTGTAGTTGCTCCATATTGGCGGCAACAAGGATTAAACCTTTATGTTCAGGACGACGCTTAATGCGCAATATATGTCTTACGGCATCGGCATTCCAAGGATCACAACCCAAGCCCCAGACCGCTTCGGTCGGATAGGCTAGCACCCCTCCCTGGTGAAGGATCCTGACAGCCTGATGTAACTGCCAGTTATTCATCTCATCACTCTCGTTACTGTTACACAACAAAACTAAATTTAGGAGCTGGTGCATCCGGTAATTTTTGGCTAGCTTGCTCAACGTTTTTGAGCAAACTTGCCGTATCCGCCGCCACCAGATTCAGATGACCCAGCTTACGCCCAGGGCGCTCTTCCTTACCGTAAAGATGCAAATGCGCCTCGGGTAAAGCTAATAACACCTCGGCAGGAGCCGATTGTCCAATAATGTTCACCATACAAGTCGGCGCTAAGGCTCGGGTATCCCCCAGAGGCAAGCCTTGAATGGCACGCAGATGGTTTTCGAACTGGCTGGTCACCGCGCCATTTTGGGTCCAATGACCCGAGTTGTGCACTCTCGGTGCCATCTCATTGGCCACTAAACGCCCATCGGCAGTTTGGAAAAGCTCAAGCGTGAGCACACCCACATACTCCAAAGCATCGAGTAGGGCATGAATATAGCCCTCGGCCTGACGCTGCACTTCAGCCGCAAGATCCGGCATAGGCGCCAAGGAGTAGCGCAGAATACCTTCGCTATGATGATTTTCCGCCATGGGATAAAACACCACATCCCCTTTTTGCCCGCGCACGGCAATCATGGACACTTCACGCACAAAGTCGACAAATGCCTCAACCACTAAACGCTCATGGCCAATCGCCTGCCAAGCCGCTTGAGCGTCTGAGGCATCACGCAGCACGGCCTGCCCCTTACCGTCATAGCCTTCTGTAATCGATTTAGCGACCACGGCGGCAGCACCCTGCTGCATCAACTCTCGGCACGCCTCAGCCAACTCTTCGGCACTGGCCACAAGACGATAGGGTGCAACAGGAATATTTAAGCGATCAAACAGTGCTTTTTCTTCAGCACGATTCTGGCAAACACGTATCGCTTCAACACTGGGATATAAAGGCTTAAGTGCCGCAACCTGGCGCACCAGCTCAACCGGCAGATGCTCAAACTCGTAAGTGACGAGATCCACCTCTTGCAAGAAGGCTTGCAGGGCGCTGCCATCTTCATTCGCATTGAAGGTGCGGCCTATATCGGCACTCGGGCTGCCACTGGTATCAAAAAAGACAAAGCGATTACCCAGTGGATAACCTGCCAGTGCCAACATCTGTCCTAATTGACCGGCACCCAGAATACCTATGCGCATAGGGCGAAAGACCTCATGGTTTTAAAATTGAACGAACCCAGCTTAGGGAAGCTGGGCTTAAGGACGCGGATCTGGATGATCCAGCACGTTTTGAGTCTGTTGTTGACGAAACTCAATCAAGGCCTGCTTAACCGCTGCATCCTGCAGAGCCACGATCTGTGCCGCCATAATGCCAGCGTTGGTCGCTCCCGCTTTACCTATGGCCAAAGTCCCCACGGGAACACCACCCGGCATCTGCACAATCGACAGGAGTGAATCCATACCACTCAGTGCTTTAGATTCAACAGGTACACCCAAAACAGGCAACTCAGTTTGTGAGGCGGCCATACCCGGCAGATGGGCAGCGCCCCCAGCACCCGCAATAATCACTTGTAAACCGCGTGATGCTGCACTTTTCGCATAGTCGAAAAGAAGATCTGGGGTACGATGGGCGGATACCACCTGAGTTTCATAAGGAACACCCAAGCGTTCCAACATTTCTACCGCATGTTCCATGGTCGGCCAATCCGACTTGGATCCCATGATTACGCCTACTTTTGGCTGCATCTGTCCATCCTGCGTTGTGGGCGCTCGGCGCCGCGCTTAACCTTGGAAAATAAAGCCCTGCAGGATACCTTGTATTGAAGAACTGGAAAAGTGAAACCCTTTCATTTCTGCTCAGCAAACACGTTCTACACGCTCAGCTTCTGCACGCACATAACCAAGTAGCTCCAACTCCATCAAGGCCTGCTGTAAGCGTGGAAAAGGCCATTGTAAGCGCTCACACAGCTCATCAAGACTCACAGCACTGAACTCTATCTTGTCCAGGACTTGATTCAGCTCAGGTGCTAAACCCGCCACACACGTCTGGGCAGGCAACTTAGTGTCAGCATCTGAGCGCAGGGTGTCAGCATCTGAGCGCAGGCTCATCGCTACGTCCGTTTCTGCAGCCTTAAGTAGAGCCGCGTCACTCAAGGATGTCATGGTCGATAATGAAGCCCTTTGAGCGGTGATTCCAGGAGCTAACGCGGTGAGCAGATGTTCCACTTCATAGACCAACTCAGCGCCCTCACGAATCAGTTGCAAACATCCACGACTCATCGGATTTTGTAGCGATCCAGGCAAGGCAAAGACCTCACGACCCTGCTCTAACGCTAAACGTGCGGTAATTAAGGAACCACTCAACTCAGCCGCCTCCACCACCAGCACCCCTAAACTTAATCCACTCAGGATACGATTACGTTTGGGAAAGTTTTGCGCCACAGGCGGTGTGCCCGGTGGCCATTCTGAGACTAAACAGCCTCCCTGTTCTAGAAGCGACTGAGCCAAACCCAAATTACGCCTCGGGTAGACCTGATCCAAGCTACTGCCCAAAACGGCAACACCTGGCATTTTTTCCTCGATACTCGCCCGATGCGCCTGACTGTCTACGCCCAAGGCCAAACCGCTGGTCAGAATCAAGCCTCGTTGTGTCAATTTCTGCCCGAACTCTAAAGCCAAGGCTTGCCCTTGGAAGCTAGGACGACGACTGCCAACCACAGCAATTTGTGGCCAATGTAGAATTTCATGATCACCCCGCACCCATAAAAGAGGAGGGGGATCAGGCAGTTGTAACAAACGAGCGGGATAACGCGGATCTTCTAAACAGAGACACAGCTGCTGATCCACTTCGGCCTGCACCAAGAGAGATTCAGCCAGGGCCAGCCAGTGATGGGGCTTGCGAGCAAGAGCCGCGTAGGTTTCATGGCGCAAACGCCAGCCGGTGGGTAATTGATTTTCCAGCAAGGCGAGGGGACGAATGCCTTGTTGATAGAGTTTAAACAGAGTTGCCGGGCCAATACCCGGCAGTAAGCTGGCGGCAACCCATTCCTTGGGTAACATAGGCCACTCCTTGGCAAGATGAAGAGCGTTGATGGTCGATGGATACTGAACCGCACCCGATCAACCCAATCATGTTAAGGCGCACGTACCTCATCACCGACCGTGATCACATCGGTTGCACGCATCACTAAACCATAACTGACTTTGTCGAATACACGATACACCATCAAGATACCGGCACGCTCGGCAGGCAACTGAATCGTTTCACGGGTGATCGGATCATTCAGCGTTTCACCCTTACGGAAAACCGCAAAAACATGACCTGGCTCAACCTGATCACGCTCACCTATATTCAACACAACCGAATCGAACTGACCGATTTTAGCAACGCCTTTCAGGACATCCATTATCTGTGCCTGCTCAATTTCTGGCCCAGGTTGCGGATAAAAGACCGACTGGATGCGCCGAGTATCTGAAGGCATCACACGATATTCAGAACGCACCTCTTCATGTGAACTGCGGATCTGCAAAGTCAGAATCTCTTCTTGCACCGATGTCACGGTGGCATCGGCCACTTTAAACAGCTCATGGCCAAGCAGCTCACCGGTCACCGGATCATAATAAGGCTTGGCGGGACGATAAATGACTTGATGGCGATCATCGGATTTCAAATGCCCACGCGCATAAACCCGATCACCGGCACCGGTAATGATACGGCGGTTATCCCCCCCCACGACATAAGGCGCATCCTGCAACAGATCTTCATCGACCACGAGGTTGTTATTGATAAAGCTGATGATATCGCGCAAAGGAATCGCGGGGATCGCCTGATCCAGTGGCAGAACACGAACCTGCGGCGAAAGCTTGCGCACACCGGAAGTTGGACGCAAACTCAAACGCGGCTGACCATCTACCCAAGTCAGGTAGATAACATCACCTGGATAGATCAGATGAGGATTATCAATTTGGGGATTCACACCCCATATTTCTGGCCATAACCAGGGACGATCCAGAAAACGACCGGAGATATCCCAAAGCGTATCACCCTTGACCACGACATACTCCGTCGGATGGCCTTCTTTTAATTGCAATCGATCTTGCCTGACCTCGGCCAATACCGATCCGGTCCAAAGCACGCTGGCTGTCAAAAGCCCACAAAGCAGTCGTTTCATATCCGGTTCCCTGTGAAAAACGCCCGCAAACAGGCTGTTTGGCTACGGGCCTTGGCATCTTAACAATGCATTCAGAAATCTATTGGTTATAATAGGCGGAACTGATAGGTACGTCACCTATCTGTGTCCGATCCTGCAGGTTAAAAAGTTGAATTCCTATGGCCCTACTGACAATTCTTGAATTTCCAGATCCGCGTCTGCGTACGATTGCCGAACCTGTCGAGCAGGTCGATGACGAAATCCGTCAATTGATCGATGATATGTTTGAAACCATGTATGACGCTCCAGGGATAGGCTTAGCCGCAACCCAGGTTAACGTACACAAACAAGTGATTGTGATCGATCTCTCAGAAGATCGCAGCGAACCGCTGGTCTTGATCAATCCTAAAGTTACCCTCCTGGCAGATGAGCTGGAAGAGATGCAAGAAGGATGTTTATCGGTTCCCGGTTTTTATGAAACGGTTGAGCGCCCAAATCGCATCCGTGTTGAGTGCTTGAATCGCCAGGGAGAAACCCAGATTTTTGAAGCGGAAGGCCTGTTAGCCGTTTGTGTGCAGCACGAGATGGATCATCTCAATGGCAAGCTTTTTGTTGATTACTTGTCTAATCTCAAGCGCACGCGGATTCGCAGTAAGCTGGAAAAAAAACACAAACAGGAACAGCTGCAACATTGATTTCTGTTCGCTGAATGTTTTGACCCTTTCGACTGCGGAGCCTGATATGAACGCCCCTTTACGTATAGTCTTTGCCGGAACGCCTGAATTCGCGGCCCAAAGCCTGGCCGCTTTACTGGAGACTGAACACGACATACTGGGCGTTTATACCCAGCCTGACCGTCCGGCGGGTCGAGGACGCAAACTCACACCTAGCCCCGTGAAGGCGCTGGCACAGGAACATCAATTGCCCGTGTTTCAGCCTCTCAGTCTGCGTACCCCAGAAGCTCAAGCGGAACTGGCGGCTCTTCAGCCTGATCTGATGATCGTGGTCGCCTATGGTTTACTCCTACCGCAAGCCGTACTCGATATTCCGCGCCTTGGCTGCCTCAATGTGCACGCCTCGCTCTTGCCACGTTGGCGCGGTGCCGCACCCATTCAACGTGCTCTCTTGGCCGGAGACCATGAAACTGGCATTACCTTGATGCAGATGGATGTGGGTCTTGATACCGGTGCGATGCTGTACAAAACACATCTCCAGATCGCTGAAGATGAAACCAGTGGCCAGCTGCATGATCGACTCGCTCAACTCGGGGCTCAAACCCTCGTCACTGGGCTAGAGCATTTAGTCGCCGGTAAGCTGACCCCAGAAGCCCAAGATGACACGCTCGCCTGTTATGCACACAAATTGAGTAAAGAAGAGGGGCTGATCGACTGGACACTTTCCGCTCAAACCCTGGCTCGACAAGTGCGTGGCCTGAACCCTTGGCCGGTCTGTTACACCCAGATGGCCGAAGCAACGCTACGCATCTGGGAGGCCGAGCCCAGTCAGCTCGCCCATACCTCAGCCGCACCCGGCACACTCATCGCTCTAGATAAGCAGGGCTTACATGTTCAAACCGGTTCAGGCGTGCTGTGTATTCGTTATCTGCAATTACCGGGCGCTAAAGCTCAACCCTTAGCAGCCTTACTCAACGGCAAACATCCCTTCCAAGTAGGCATGAGGTTTGGATCACATGAGGTTTAATTAAGTGAGTCCTTTTCGCCTCCAAGCCACCAAGCTGATCGAATCCCTAATTCTTGGACAGGGCTCCTTATCCAGCCTCCTGCCGCCTGCCTTAACCCAGGTGCGTGAAGAAGAACGCCCCTTACTACAGCAACTCTGTTATGGCACGTTACGAGAGTTTTTCCGCCTGGAAGCCATCGCTTTGCATCTACTAAGAGAACCTCCGCGTGAGCGAGATGCAGATGTCCTCGCACTCATTTTAATCGGCCTCTATCAGCTGCGAGAAATGCGTACAGCAACACACGCCGCTGTGGATGAAACGGTCAAAACGGCGAGGCTATTGAATAAGCCTTGGGCCAAGGGCTTGATTAACGCCTTACTCAGACGTTACCTGCGCGAAGAAGATCAACTGATTGCCGAGCTGCATGCAGAATCGAGCACTTTTCGTTATAACCATCCGGACTGGATGCTCGATAAATTGCGCCATAACTGGCCTGAGCATTGGCAACAATTAGTCTGGGAAAATGATCAAAGGGCACCGATGACGCTGCGTGTTAACTCACGCTTAACCTCTCGCGCAGCGATGCTCACCAAGCTACAAGAAGCCGGTATCCAGGCCCATCTCGGCGCACACAGCCCGACCAGCATTTATCTGCAAACACCTTGTGATGTGACACAACTTCCGGGATTTGCTCGTGGCGAGATCAGTGTTCAAGATGAGGCCGCGCAACTGAGCGCCGAACTGCTTCAACTAGCCCCCGGACAACGGGTCTTAGATGCCTGTGCCGCACCCGGTGGCAAACTCTGCCATCTTCTGGAAAAAGAAGAGAATCTGGCAGAGGTTATCGCCCTTGAACTCAATCCAAAACGCGCCGCACGCATCAACGAAAACCTAGAGCGCTTAGGTTTGAGTGATGCGTGTCATCTGATCTTGACCGATGCCACACAAACAGACTGGTGGGATGGGCGTCCCTTTGATCGTATTTTGATTGATGCGCCCTGTAGTGGCAGTGGGGTGATTCGACGTAACCCTGATATCAAGCTCTTGCGGCTGAGTGAAGACTTACTAGCTTTAGCCAAAATCCAGTTATCCCTACTCGAAGCGCTTTGGCCACTTTTGGCACCCGGTGGTTTATTGGTCTATGCCACCTGCTCCATCTTTCCACAAGAAAATGAGCGCGTCATCGAGCGTTTCTGCCGCCAACACGCGGATGCAGAGATTGATCCCATCCCCCTTAGCCTAGGCGTGGATCGCCAAGGGATGCGCCAGATTTTCCCGGCGCTGGATGGGCCTGACGGCTTCTTCTACGCACGCTTGCGTAAAGGGTCACCCGCTGAGGGAGAGCAAACAGGATGAACATCATTATCCTTGGTGCAGGTCAGGTCGGCGGTACGCTCGCTGAGAACCTTGCGAGTGAGGCCAACGATATCACCATTATCGATACCGACACTGCCCGTCTACGTGAATTAGCGGATCGTCTGGATATTCGTACCCTCGATGGTGCGGCCTCCAATCCTTCGGTCTTAGCTCAGGCCGGGGCTCAGGATGCCGACATGTTGATTGCAGTGACCAACAGCGATGAAGTCAATATGGTGGCCTGCCAAGTCGCACACACGGTATTTAATATCCCCACTAAGATCGCCCGCATTCGTGAACACGATTATCTCTATAACGATCGTGTCTTGTTTGCTGACAAAGCTATGCCGGTGGATGTCTTAATCAGCCCAGAAGAGCTGGTCACTCAACATATCAAAAAGATGATTCAGCATCCTGGCGCATTACAGGTACTGGACTTTGCTGAAGGGAAAGCCCAGCTGGTCGCCGTCCGCGCTTATTACGGTGGGCCCTTGGTCGGTCGTGAAATCTCCTTTCTGCGCTCACACATGCCCAATGTAGACACCCGAGTCGCCGCAATTTTTCGTCAGGATCGCCCCATCATTCCAAAAGGGGATACCGTGATTGAAGCCGATGATGAAGTGTTTTTTATCGCGGCGAAGAAGGATATCCGTGCGGTGATGAGCGAATTGCGTCGCCTCGACAATCCTTACAAGCGTATTATCATTGCCGGCGGGGGGAATATCGGTGCACGCTTAGCGGAAAGTCTGGAACAGGATTTCCAGGTTAAGCTAATCGAGCGCAATCTCTCGCGCTGTCATTACCTTTCACGTCATCTTAATAACACGATTGTTTTGAACGGCAGTGCTTCGGATCGTGATTTATTGATTGAAGAGAATATCGAAGATACCGATGTTTTCTGTGCGCTGACCAACGATGATGAAGCCAATATCATGGCATCCATGCTGGCAAAACGCTTGGGTGTGCGTACCGTGATGACTTTGATTAACAACCCCGCCTATGTTGAGCTAGTGCAGGGTGGGGTGATCGATATCGCCATTTCACCTCAGCAGACAACGATTGGTGCGCTACTGACTCATATACGTCGTGGCGACATTGTTGCCGTGCACTCTTTGCGCCGCGGTGCAGCTGAGGCTTTAGAAGCCATCGCACATGGTGATCGTAACTCTTCGAAAGTGGTCGGGCGTGCGATAGAGGAGATTCATCTACCTCCGGGAACGACCATCGGAGCGATTATCCGTAACGACAAAGTGCTCATCGCGCATGACGATATTGTGATTCAGAACGATGACCACGTAATTCTCTTCTTAGTCGATAAGCGGCGTATTGTTGAAGTAGAACGCCTCTTCCAAGTTGGCCTGACCTTCTTCTGATGGCTAACAGGAGATCTGCATGCACTTTCGCTTAATTCTCCGCGTCCTAGGTTTGTTGCTGATGCTCTTCAGCATCACCCAGCTGCCCCCCTTAGCTGTCTCCATCTATTACCAAGATGGTGCCGATATGGCGTTTGTGGCGTCTTTTTTCATTTTGCTGTTTAGCGGCTTTATGCTCTGGGTACCGGTCTATCGGGTGAGAGGCGAGCTAAGGGTCAGGGATGGCTTCTTAATTACCGTTCTGTTCTGGACAGTTCTCGGCTTGTTTGGAGCCGTGCCCCTGTATCTGGCACCCAATCCCGATCTGATCTTAGTGGATGCTGTGTTTGAGTCCATCTCAGGCCTTTCCACCACCGGAGCGACGGTCATTACCGGATTGGACGATTTACCCCGCTCAATTCTTTTTTATCGTCAACTTTTACAATGGCTAGGGGGTATGGGGATTATCGTCTTAGCCGTGGCCATTCTGCCGATGCTCGGTATCGGGGGGATGCAGCTGTATCGTGCTGAAATTCCAGGCCCGGTGAAGGACACCAAACTCACCCCCCGCATCACGGAAACAGCGAAAGCGCTCTGGTATATCTATGCCAGCCTGACTCTGCTCTGTGCGCTGGCCTATTGGGCCGCCGGGATGCAACCTTTTGATGCCATCGCGCACAGCTTTTCTACGGTGGCCATAGGAGGTTTTTCCACCTATGACGCCAGCATCGGCCACTTTGACAGCGGCTTAATCGAGCTGGTCGGCATCATCTTCATGATCATTTCAGCGATGAACTTCGCTTTACATTTTTTTGCTTGGCGACAACGCAGCCTTGGCCACTATTTTGCCGATCCCGAGGTGCGCTTTTTCCTTAGCATTCTGGCCATCACATTTATCATTACCTTTAGTGTGCTGCTGATCCATCAAGTCTATGAACCTGAAAGTTCGCTACGTCGCGCTGCATTTATGACCGTATCCATCGCCACTACGGCCGGTTTTGGTAATGGCGACTTTTCCTCCTGGCCGGTCATGCTGCCCTTTATGCTGTTTGTCACGGCGTTTGTCGGCGGTTGTGTGGGCTCTACAGGGGGCGGGATGAAGGTGATCCGTATTCTACTGATTTTGAAACAGGGCTACCGTGAGCTGCAAAGACTTGTCCACCCTAATGCTGTAATCCCGGTTAAGCTGGGTAAGCGTGCAATACCGGATCCGGTGTTACAGGCGGTTTGGGGGTTTTTCTCCGTGTATCTTCTGGTCTTCATTTTAATGATGATTGCACTGATGGGGACGGGTTTAGATCAGGTCACGGCCTGGTCAGCGGTCGGAGCGACCATTACCAACCTAGGCCCAGGCTTGGGTGAGGTCTCCTCTAACTTTGGTGGGATTAACTCCACCGCGAAATGGATTCTCTGTATCTCAATGCTTTTAGGGCGCTTAGAGGTCTTTACCCTGCTTGTACTGTTTACGCCTGTCTTTTGGCGGCGATAGGAACGTTATGCCTTCTGTATCGCCTGTATCGCCGCTTGCTGCACCCTAGCCTCAGTAAAAATGCGTTTCTCCTTCAGGGCGTGTATTAAAGCGCTTATATTCCCACTGATACTGTGCCGGTAGGGCGCGTACACACTGCTCAACAGAGCGGTTCATCGCCGCCGTCGCCTGCGCTAGATCCTTAGCATTCGTTTCAGGATCCGCTGCTACAAAGTAGATCTCAAAGCCCTTGCCTGAATCTAGGCGCTTTGCGTAACCACAAACCACCTGAGCTTGGGTTTGTGCCGCTAACTGTGGCAACAGCTTCATCGTCAGCGCAGGGATATTAAAGAAAGGAGCAAAAATCCCACCTTCAAGCTCGGGTTCTTGATCCGGCAGAATCCCCACCATCTCACCTTTTTTCAGTGCTTTCATCACCATCCGTACCCCCTGGACACTGGCCGGCGCCATACGGGTACCTAAACGCGCACGCATTTTCTTGATCAGATCATCCAAACGTTTTTGTTTCGGTGGTTTATACATCGCCGTGAAAGGGTAGCGACCCGACAGGTATAAATTCAAGATTTCCCAATTTCCCAGGTGCGGTGCGATTAAAATCACGCCACGCCCCTCGGCCAAGGCTTGAGTGATCAGTGCTTCATTCTCGACCTTCACAATCGTCTTCAGGCTGCGTTTAACCGGCCATAACCAGGACATGCCCATCTCAGCGAGCGCACAGCCTGTCTGCTCAAGACTCTCCTCTAATAACTGCTCCTGCTCTGCCTGCGACAACTCAGGAAAGCAACGTTGCAAATTACGTTGTGTAATCTGATACAGCTTAGATTTCTCTTTGCGCCGATAAATACGCTGACCTATAAAGCGCCCGATCGCCTGCGCCCAGCGCAGTGGCAGCAGAGAGAGGAGTCCGAGTAAAACGATTGCGAGCGTGGTTTTTAAAGCTTTCACTGTCTGTTCCCAATGCCAAATCGGTTTTTATTATACCTCGCACCCATGCGCTTGCCTGCTATGTCGAGATTATCCTTCTGAAGAAGGTTTCACGCGCAGGTTGTTGTATAATTGCGCACTTGTTTTGATCAATTGACAGCTAAGGTGATTCGCGTGACTGACAAGGCATCTCCAGACGTTAGCACATTTCAAGGGCTGATCCTCGCATTGCAGCAGTTCTGGGCGGACCAGGGCTGTGTCCTTGTCCAGCCACTGGACATGGAAGTAGGGGCCGGCACTTTCCATCCCGCAACTTTTTTACGGGCAATCGGCCCTGAATCTTGGCGCTCAGCCTATGTGCAGCCAAGCCGTCGCCCGACAGATGGTCGTTACGGTGAAAACCCAAACCGCCTGCAGCACTATTACCAGTTTCAGGTTGTGCTTAAACCCTCTCCCGATAATCTGCAGGAACTCTATCTCGACTCGCTGCGCCACCTCGGTATAGACCTGGCGATTCATGATGTGCGTTTTGTTGAAGACAACTGGGAATCGCCCACTTTAGGCGCTTGGGGTTTAGGTTGGGAAATCTGGCTGAACGGCATGGAGGTGACTCAGTTCACCTATTTCCAACAAGCCGGTGGCTTGGAATGCTATCCGGTAACGGGCGAACTGACGTATGGTCTTGAGCGTATCGCCATGTACCTGCAAGAGGTCGATAGCGTCTACGATCTGATTTGGGCCAAGCAGCCTGATGGCAGTGTGGTGACCTATGGAGATGTTTTCCATCAGAACGAAGTCGAAATGTCAGCGTATAATTTTGAACACGCCGATGTGCCGACTCTGTTTACCAATTTTGATCATTACGAAGCGGAATGTCTAAAGCTACTCGACGCTGGTTTACCGCTACCCGCCTATGAGATGGTGCTTAAAGCCTCCCATACTTTCAACCTGCTGGATGCACGCCATGCAATTTCAGTGACAGAACGTCAGCGCTTTATTCTGCGTGTCCGCACTTTGGCGCGCCAGGTCGCACAGGCCTACTTTGATGTACGCCGAGCTCTAGGTTTCCCACTCGCACCAGCAGATTTACGTGACGAAGTTTTGGCTGCATCTGAGGAGAAAGCGTAATGTCAGTTCAAGATTTTCTAGTTGAATTAGGGACAGAAGAACTTCCACCAACAGCACTTAAGGGCCTAGGTGAAGCCTTTTTATCCGGTATTGAAAAGGGACTGATGCAGGCGGGTTTAAACTATTCTGCCGCGGAGTTTTTTGCGGCACCACGTCGTCTAGCCGTTAAGGTGTCCGATCTAACCACTCAACAACCGGATCGTGCTTTTGAAAAGCGCGGCCCGGCAACCTCGGCGCCAACTCAGGCGGTTGAAGGTTTTGCGCGTTCTTGCCAAGTGAGTGTCGCGGATCTTGAAACAGCTGAGATCGGCAAAGGCACCTATTATATCTATCGTGCTCAAGAGCAGGGTAAAGCCGCTACTGAGCTTTTACCTGAGATTGTCTCACAGTCTCTGAACGATCTACCGATTCCTAAACGTATGCGCTGGGGAGCTCGCCGTACTGAGTTTGTACGTCCTGCACATTGGTTAGTTATGCTCTTAGGCGAAGAAGTAGTGCCTGCTACGATTCTAGGCCTCAGTTCAGGCCGCTACTCCCGTGGCCATCGTTTTCATCATCCCGATGCGATTGCGATCAATGCTCCGTCTGCTTACCTAGACACCTTGTTAGCTGCCAAGGTGATTGCCGATTTCCAGCAACGCCGCGAGACAATTCGTCATCAAGTCCAAGCAGAAGCTGCACGCTTAAAGGCTCAAGTAGTCATAGATGAAGATCTACTTGATGAAGTCACTGCTCTGAACGAGTGGCCTGTAGCACTAACGGGGCGTTTTGAAGAACGCTTCTTACAGGTGCCCGCTGAAGCACTGATCTCTTCTATGAAGGCTAACCAGAAGTATTTCCACTTGATCGATGAGGATGGAAAACTTCTGCCTTACTTCATCACTCTGGCCAATATTGAATCTAAAGATCCTGCACAGATCATCGCCGGCAACGAAAAGGTCATACGTCCTCGCTTGGCCGATGCCGCCTTCTTTTTTGATCAAGACCGCTTACAACCCCTTGCCCAGCGCATTGATCAGTTAAAAAACATTGTGTTCCAACATGATCTCGGCACCCTGTTTGATAAGTCACAGCGCATTGAGAAATTAGCTGTCGCGATTGCGAAAGAGATAAAAGGCTCTACGGAGTTTGCCGCACGTGCCGCGTTACTGGCGAAGTGTGACTTGATGACCAACATGGTCTTTGAGTTCACTGAACTACAAGGCTTGATGGGCTATCACTATGCCCGCCATGACGGTGAAGCAGATGAAGTTGCCACGGCTTTAAATGAACAATATATGCCACGTTTTTCGGGTGACCAGCTTCCCACTACCGCTACAGGGATGGCATTAGCCTTAGCTGATCGCTTAGATACCTTAACGGGTTTGTTTGCAATCAATCAGCCACCCACGGGCTCAAAAGATCCTTTTGCTCTGCGTCGCCAGTCTTTAGGTATCTTACGTATTCTGATTGAACGCCAACTCGATCTTGATCTGGAAACTTTGGTCTCTGCAGCTGCAGACAATTTCCAAGGCTTACCGGGTCAGGCCGATGTCGTCAAACGCGTTGTTGATTTTATGCTTGAGCGTTTCCGCGCATGGTATGAAGAGAAGGGTGTAGCACCTGAGGTCTACCTTGCTGTAGCGGCTCTACGTCCTACACGCCCATTAGATTTTGATCAACGTGTCATGGCTGTATCTGCTTTTTCACAACTTGCGGAAGCAGCCGATCTGGCCGCTGCCAACAAACGCGTTTCGAATCTGCTAAGCAAGCAGGACAGCGTTCAGGCATCACTCAATCCTGACCTTCTTACGGACAGCGCCGAGATCGCACTCTATGAGGCCATTTCTGCGCTCGAAGGTGAAGTCGAGACTCTGTTTAACGCTGGTGACTATGCTACGGCACTTAAGTCCTTGGCCAGCTTAAAGCCTGCTGTGAATGATTTCTTTGATGGGGTCATGGTCATGGCGGAAGATGAGGCACTACGTCACAACCGCTTAGCCTTGCTACAAAAACTGCGCAGCCTCTTCCTTGGCGCAGCAGATATTTCTCTGCTCTAAGCTTTTTGCTGAACCTCTTAGAAAGCCCCGCACCGCGGGGTTTTTTATTGCCTAATGCTTACTCATACTCATGGATTATTGAATCCTTCTTATCATAAATGGTTTCTTGGCATAGAGGGTGAAACCGCGACTGACTAAGCGGATGTTTCACGTGAAACACCCCATCATCGATGTACAGTTCCGAAATAATGTCTCGAGAGACTCACTCCGCCAAGCCAAATAGAATCAGAAATCCTGGCTAGTTGGCTTCGAGTATTTGATAACTATAGATCCCTTTACCGGTGCGTTAATAAGTGACTACTTAGACTACTTAATAGATGATTAAATAGATTAGGAGATGCTGATCATGAAGCTATCTACTGGTAGTGAGGCAGACAGCGCGTGACTGATGAACAATAGCAACAATTTGCTTTCGAATATTCGGGACTGATAGCGCGAGATAAAATGAAGGGAAATAAAAAAGCCCGATGTTCCACGTGAAACATTGGGCTTTTTAAATAGAGAACTAAAACTCTATACGTCTAGGTTAGAGACGTTTAAGGCATTAGACTCGATGAAGTTACGACGTGGTTCAACATCATCGCCCATAAGAGTCGAGAAAAGTTGATCCGCTGCAATCGCATCATCAATCGTGACCTGAAGCATACGCCGCGCATTAGGATCCATCGTAGTTTCCCAAAGCTGTTCAGGGTTCATTTCACCCAAACCCTTGTAACGCTGAATGGTGTTGCCACGACGTGACAAATCCATCAACCAGCGGATACCATCACCCAGATTACGCAAAGCAAAGGTGCGTTCACCACGTTGCAAGTAAGCGCCATCTTCCAGCAGAGATTGCAGCTCAGCACCCAACTCACACATCGCTAAATAATCACGCGAACGGAAGAAATCGATATCAAATCGATAGTAGGTATCGATGCCGTGCTGTGTCAGTTTTACCTGTGGAAGATAGAGACTATGCTCCTGATCCAATACAACACCTGCCTGGAATATCTCGGTATTCGTAGTGGCATGTGCCTGTAAATAGTTATTCAGTGCTTCGGCCCAAACTTGAACTTTACCTTCTTCAGACAGCTCGGCAACAGATAAACAAGGTAAATAGAGTAACTGCGATAAGACTGCGCGTGGGTAGACACGCGAGATACGCTCGATCAAAGATTCAACATGTCGATAACGATGAATCAGCGTTTCTAACGCCTGGCCAGAAATTGCAGGCGCCTCAGCCGATGGGAACAGAGAGGTACCATCTAAAGCACCTTGGAGTAGATATTGTTCCAGCGCTGCTTCATCTTTGAGATATTGCTCCTGCTTACCTTTTTTCACCTTGTAGAGAGGGGGCTGAGCAATATAGATATGCCCACGCTCAACCAACTCATGCATCTGGCGGAAAAAGAAAGTGAGAAGTAGGGTACGAATATGAGATCCATCAACGTCCGCATCCGTCATGATAATGATGCTGTGATAACGCAATTTATCGACATTAAATTCGTCACGGCCAATGCCACAGCCTAAAGCCGTAATCAAAGTCCCCACTTCTGCCGACGTCAGCATCTTGTCAAAACGTGCTTTTTCAACGTTAAGAATTTTACCCTTCAGAGGCAGAATGGCTTGAGTGCGACGATCACGCCCCTGCTTAGCCGATCCACCGGCCGAATCACCCTCGACTAAATAGAGTTCGGACAAAGCAGGATCTTTCTCTTGGCAATCGGCCAATTTACCGGGTAGGCCCGCAACATCCAGCGCACCCTTACGGCGCGTCATCTCACGAGCTTTACGTGCTGCTTCACGCGCACGCGCCGCATCAATCATTTTTGACACGATGGATTTTGCGTCTTGTGGATTCTCTAGAAGGTATTCATTAAAGAATTGAGCCATCAATTGTTCAACGGCCGTCTTCACTTCAGAAGAGACCAACTTATCCTTCGTTTGCGAAGAGAATTTAGGATCAGGCACCTTAACCGAGATGATGGCATTTAAGCCTTCACGACAGTCATCACCGGTCGTGGCCACTTTACCGTTCTTATTCAGTTGCTCGGATTCAATATAGCTGTTCAGAGAGCGTGTCAGCGATGCACGGAAACCAGAAAGATGTGTGCCGCCGTCTCGCTGTGGGATGTTATTCGCGAAACAGTGAATACTTTCTTGGAAGCTGTCGTTCCATTGCATGGCCACCTCCACACCCACACCATTCTCGTGCATGGCGTTGAAATGGAAGATGCTGTTCACCGTCGATTTATTTTGATTCAAATAAGAAACAAAGGAAGCCAAGCCGCCTTCATATTCGAAAATCTCTTCGCGACCCATACGCTCATCTTTAAGACGAATACGCACACCCGAGTTTAAGAAGGACAACTCACGCAAACGCTTGGCGAGAATATCGAACTGGAAGTGGATATTGGTGAAGGTCTCTTCTGAGGCCTTAAAACGCACGATCGTGCCTGTCGTTTCTGTTTTACCGACAACTCTGAGCGGTGCTTCCGGTACACCATGATGATAGATCTGCTCGTGCACCAAACCATCACGACGAATCGTCAGCGTCAAATCGCTCGATAGCGCATTGACCACCGATACTCCTACACCATGCAATCCACCGGAAACTTTATAGGTATTGTCATCAAATTTACCGCCTGCATGGAGAACGGTCATGATCACTTCGGCAGCCGAGACGCCCTCCTCAGGATGGATGTCAGTCGGAATACCACGGCCATTATCGGCAACACTCACACTCTCATCGGGATGAATGATGACCGTGACTTCCGTACAGTAACCGGCCAAAGCTTCATCTATGCCGTTATCCACCAACTCGAAAACCATGTGGTGGAGGCCGCTACCATCATCCGTATCGCCGATATACATACCTGGGCGCTTACGCACAGCATCCAAGCCCTTGAGAACTTTTATGCTCGACGAATCATAGTTCTGGTGTTCACCACTCATGTTTCTCTCCTAAGCTGATCAAACAAGCTGACCGGCTGCAATTTCAAAGCACGACAAACGGGTATCTGTCGCCCAAAAACGTTTTAAGGTGTCAGACTCGACACAGGTAATAAAGCACTGATCGGCACTTTGCTCGAGGTAATGACAGAACAACTCAAGATGTTGTGCATCCAATTCAGCCGGCAGATCATCAATTAAGTAAATACAGGGGCGCGCGCTCAGACTGCGATACAGAACGCCCTGAGCCAGCTTCAAAGCACTGACCACCAGTTTCTTTTGCCCCCGCGATAAAAGATCGGCGGCGTTTTGACCCTGCCAACGTAAGCGAAAATCCGCCCTTTGCGGCCCCACTAAGGAGAAACCTTGCTGACGTTCACGCTCTGCATATTCAAACAAGGCTTCCTCTAATGAACGCTTGCGATCCCAACCCGCCGAAAAACGTAAGTCAAGACTCACTTCGGCCAGAAGATCCGCCAATATGCGATTAAAAACCGGCACAAATGCGCTCAAATAGGCTTGGCGATGCTCGCTAAGCGCTGAACCATATTCAATAAATTCATGGTTCCAAGCCTGCAACAGCAAAGGATCGATTTTACCATATTTCAGCAATGAGTTCCGTTGTTTCAATGCGCGTCGAAAGCCACGCCAAAGCTGAATAAATCCGGGGTTAAAATGAAAACACCCCCAATCAAGAAACTGACGACGGATCGCTGGGCTACCGTCCAACAACTCGAAAGTGCCTGAATGTAAAACCTGCAGAGGGAGCTGAAGCGCCAGTTGCGCTGAATCGAGGCTTTGGCCATCAAAGCGGGCACGCACTTGGCCATCCAAGTGCCGCTCAACACCTAAGGGCTGAGTTTGCCCCGAGCCAACATGAGCCAGACGTGCAAACACTAGGGCTGACTGACAGCCATGACTTAAAAAATGGCGGAACTGATGGCTACGAAAAGAGCGCGTGGTGCCTAAAAAATGGATCGCCTCAAGCAGACTGGTTTTACCACTGCCGTTCATGCCGGTAATTAGATTAATAGGCGACAGACTCTCCAACTCTAAGTGTTGAAGATTCCGGATAGAATGTATACGCAGAGAGACAAGAGACATAGCTAGAAAGGGGAGCCGAAGCTCCCCCTAGGCCGCATCACATACGCATCGGCATAACAACAAAAAGGGCATCTTCTTCATCAAAGCCCTGAACCAAAGCGCTGCTGTTTGCATCGGAGAGGGTAAAGCGCACGACATTAGAATCCAGAATCGACAGTACATCGAGCAGATAATTGACGTTAAACCCTATCTCTAAAGCGGCGCCATCATAATCGACTGCCACGGCTTCTTCCGCTTCTTCCTGTTCAGGGTTATTGGCCGTGACTTGCAACATGCCTTGCTGGATATGCAAACGCACACCGCGATACTTTTCATTCGACAGTATCGCGATACGGCTAAACACCTGACGCAACTCCAAACGATCACCCAACAAGATCTTATCGCCATTGCGTGGAATCACACGTTGGTAGTCGGGGAACTTGCCATCGACCAGTTTTGACGTAAAGGTAAAATCACCGACCACGGCTCGGATATGGCTGGCCCCGATCACCAACTGCACGGGTGTATCGCCACCCTGAAGCAGGCGCGCCAGTTCCAGAATCCCTTTACGGGGAACGATGATTTGATGATTGATATCACGATCCGTTTCCGCATCGGCCACACAGGTGGCTAAACGATGGCCATCCGTTGAAACAGTGCGTAACTTGCCTTCCTTAATCTCCATCAACATCCCGTTCAGGTAATAACGCACATCCTGTTGCGCCATGGAGAAACCGGTTTTTTCGATCAGATGACGCAGAGACGCTTGCGGCAAGCTGAGTGTTAACGCCTGAGGGCTGTCTTCTACATTAGGAAAATCTGCTGCCGGCAAGGTGGTCAGAGTGAAACGACTGCGCCCGGCACGGATCTGCGCCTTGCTGCCACTTAACTCAAACTCAACACGGGCGTCATCGGGTAAAGATTTACAGATATCCATCAACTTACGCGCTGGCACGGTGATGGAACCCGCTTCAACATCTTCCGTTAAAGGAATACGTGCGACCAGCTCAACTTCTAGATCCGTCCCCGTCAGCGCAAGTTGACCCTCCTGGGCCACCAACAATACGTTCGATAACACCGGCAGCGTCTGACGGCGCTCTACCACACCGGCCACCAATTGCAGTGGTCTGATCAGTGCTTCTCTTGAAATAACGAATCTCATGGCGGTTTTACCTTAAGTCAGCTGGATTCGAGACTACGCCGTCAGATGACGCAGCAAGTTCTTATAATCTTCTGCGATGTCGGCTTCGGTTTCCCGAAGCGATTTGATTTTACGACAGGCATGAAGAACGGTTGTATGATCACGTCCACCAAAGGCGGAACCGATCTCGGGCAAACTATGGTTGGTTAACTCTTTGGATAAACTCATGGCGACCTGACGTGGGCGCGCAACAGAACGGCTGCGACGCTTAGAAAGCAGATCGGCAATCTTAATTTTGTAATAATCCGCTACCACTCGCTGTATGTTATCGATACTGACCTGCTTATCTTGCAAAGCCAACAGATCCTTTAGCGACTCTTTGATAAAAGGGGTGGTAATGCTGTTACCGGTAAAATGAGCATTCGCGATCACGCGTTTTAACGCTCCTTCCAGCTCACGAACGTTAGAGCGAATCTTCTGTGCTAAGAAAAAAGCCGCATCATCGGGAAGACGTATGCGTGCTTCTTCCGCTTTTTTCATCAAAATCGCCACGCGTGTTTCCAACTCCGGCGGCTCAATTGGAACCGTTAAACCCCAGCCGAAGCGCGACTTCAGACGCTCTTCCACCCCAGTAATCTCTTTCGGATAACGATCACTGGTCAAGATCAACTGTTGCCCCCCTTCAAGCAGGGCATTAAAGGTATGGAAGAACTCTTCTTGCGAACGCTCTTTGCCAGCAAAAAACTGAATATCGTCGATCAGCAAAGCATCCACGGAGCGGTAGTAACGTTTAAAATCATTAATCGCGTTCAGCTGTAAAGCTTTCACCATATCTGCAACAAAACGTTCCGAGTGCAGATAAACGATCTTAGCGTTCGGATTACGACGCAACATTTCACAACCCACGGCATGCATCAAGTGGGTTTTACCCAAGCCCACGCCACCATAGATAAAGAGTGGGTTGTAACCGCCACCGGGATTATCCGCGACTTGTTGCGCTGCGGCTAACGCCAACTGGTTTGATTTACCCTGAACAAAGGCTTGGAAGGTGAAGGCTGGGTTGAGGTTAGATTGATGCTTAACACCACCCTCAACATCGACCTTACGCGGTTTGCGTCGACGCGTGTCTTCTACCGGTGCCATTTCCAGCTCAAGCTGTGGTTCCGCTTCAAGCAAAGCAAAACTGGAATTTGAGGGCTCACTCTGACGCAATTGTGTCCAATCTTCAGGTGACTGCTGCGGTGGAGGATTAAGCGCGGTGACTGACTCTTGTGCTGGGTAGACATCAGTCACCCTAGATTCTGTCAGCGGCTGACTCGGCACAGGAGGCGCAGCAGGCGTTTGAAAGCTAAGGGGCTCAACATCTGTTTCCTGGGCACGAACGGGAGGGGTGATCCGTGTCGCAACACGCGCAGCGAGTGCGGCAGAAGGCTGCTGCGAAATTTCAATCAACACCTCAGCGCTGACGTTCTGTGTGATATCCACAAAGATCTGGCGAATGTGCTGCAAATACTTATCACTGACCCAATCTTTCACAAAACGATTAGGCGCCAGTAATACCAGCTGATCCGATTGGCTCTCAGCGCAGCGCAGCGGACGTATCCAGGTATTGAATTGCTGGGCTGGAAACGCCTCTTGCAACTCTTGAAGACAGCGCTGCCATAACGCTTCGGACATCCTGGAACCCCAAAAAAAGAATGATAAGAATCAACTTGATAAAGAGGATTATTCTAACGGCATCTGTAAGAGTTATCCACAGTGCGCAGCGCTTGAACGCTTTTTTACCCAACACCATTACCCTGCAACTTGATATAGAAGCAGGAATCGGGCTTTATACATTCACTTCACTGATATTTTTCTAAAAATGATTTGCAACGACAAGGCCATATACCTATAATCTCGCGTCTGATTTTTTACATACATCGTGGATAAAACCCACACACCTACTCAACGTAAGCAGGACTGGGGCAATGAAAAGAACATTCCAACCTAGCGTTTTAAAGCGCGCCCGTACACATGGTTTCCGTGCACGCATGGCAACCAAAAATGGCCGTCAGGTTCTGAACCGTCGTCGTGCTAAAGGCCGCAAAAGTCTGACTGTTTAATCAGTCAGAGCGGATTCCGACTGAATGGCCGAATTCGGATACCCCCGCCAGTTACGTCTGTTAACTGGTGGGGACTTCAAAAGGGTATTCGACAGAGCCACTCTCAAGGTCTCTGACCCATCTCTGTTGATCCTCGCCCGCCAAAATACTCTTGGCCATCCTCGCATCGGCTTTGTAATTTCTAAAAAAAACATCCGCCGGGCTGTCAAACGTAACCGCGTTAGACGTATCATTCGCGAATCCTTTCGTCTGCATCAGCATGAGCTGCCCTCAGCCGATCTCGTGATACTCGCTCGTAAGGGCTTGGATCAGTTAGATAATGCAACGCTGAATCAACTCATTCTACGCAGCTGGTCAAGGCTACAACGTAAAGCTTCGAGCGCCCACAAAGACAACTAATGGTTTAATCGCGATGGATGTACAGCGAGTCATATTAATATCTGCTCTGGCCCTGATCACCTATCTGGTGTTCCTACAGTGGAATAAAGATTACGGCCAGCCTCCCGTTCCTGAATACCAGGAAGTCACCAGTGCTTATACGAGCCAGAACTTAAGTGAGCTGCCAACGGCCAGCGAGCGTTCAGTCAACCCCGATCTGCCCTCAATTGATCAAGCAGATACCCCTGCGTCAATGCAGGAAAATCAGGGTGTGCAGGCTCAGTTGATTCAGGTGACAACCGATGTTCTGGATCTTGTCATTGATACCCAAGGCGGCGATATCATTCGTACCGCGCTGTTGCAACACAAAGCACAACTTGGATCTGAGCAACCCTTTGTTTTACTTGAGCAAAATCCTGCACGCACCTATGTTGCGCAGAGCGGCTTGGTCGGTCGTGATGGTCCAGATGCTCAAGCTGAAGGGCGCCCTGTTTACCGTGTCAGCCAATCACAGTTTGTGATGGGGGATGAGGAAACGCTGGTCGTCGATCTGAGTTACACCAATGAAGCCGGCGTCGAAATTACAAAACGCTACAGTTTTGTGCGTGGCTCTTACCAAGTGGGTCTGGAATATCTGATCAACAACCAGAGCGATGCGCCTTTCCGCAGCACGCTGTTTGGTCAGTTAAAACGTGATCGCAGTGCGGATCCAACCAGTTCCACAGCGCTCGGTATGGCTTCTTATCTGGGAGCACTCTTCTCTACAGAAGACAACAAGTACCAGAAGGTCACCTTCAAAGACATGGATAAGGAAAACTTTAATCGCAGCAGTCAAGACGGCTGGGTGGCGATGAGTCAGCACTACTTCCTGTCTGCCTGGATTCCTGAAGCCGGCTTGACCCATACCTATCAAACACGTCGGATCAACGATCAGTATATTGCCGGTTTCTTGTCACCCAGCGTGGAAGTTGCCGCAGGTGAGCAAACAGAGATGCGTGCCACGCTGTTTGTGGGTCCGAAAGATCAGCGTCAATTGGAAGCGACGGCGCCTAATTTGAAGCTGGCGGTGGATTATGGCTGGCTCTGGTGGATCGCTTATCCTTTGTATTGGTTGCTGACCTTTATCCAGAGCTTTGTGGGTAACTGGGGTCTGGCGATCATCGGTATCACCATCGTGGTGAAAGCGGCACTCTTCCATCTGAATGCTAAAGCTTTCCGCTCCATGGCTAAAATGCGCAAATTCGGCCCTGAAATGATGCGCATGAAAGAGTTGTATGGTGATGACCGCCAGAAGATGTCTCAAGAGATGATGAAGCTCTATAAGAAAGAGCAGATTAACCCTCTTGGTGGCTGTTTACCGATTCTGGCACAGATGCCCGTCTTCATTGCTCTTTACTGGGTTTTGATGGAATCGGTTGAACTGCGTCATGCGCCTTTCTTTGGTTATATCCAGGATCTATCGGTGATGGACCCTTATTTCATCCTGCCGATCTTGATGGGTGTGACCATGTTCTTACAACAGAAACTTAACCCCACACCGCCCGATCCAATGCAGGCGAAGATTATGAAAATGTTGCCGATCATTTTCACCTTCTTCTTCCTCTGGTTCCCTGCAGGTCTGGTTCTGTACTGGTTGGTGAACAACATTCTATCTATCGCACAGCAGTGGTATATCACGCGTCAGATTGAAGCAGACGATAAGAAAAAGGCTTAGGAGCTGGGCTCCTGATTCAATCAAGGCTCCCGCGGGAGCCTTTTTTCATGCTAGTGTGTGCTCGCTTAGGTTTTTAGAGGATAGTCTTATGCCCGTGACTCAACAGGATACCATTGCCGCACAAGCCACAGCGCCAGGACGAGGGGGTGTTGGCATCTTACGGGTTTCTGGACCAGACAGCCTACGCATTGCCGAGGCGGTGTTACAGCTACAACCCAAAGCACGTTATGCACATTTTGGTAACTTTTATGCCAGCGATGGTCAGATCATGGATCAGGGCATCGCTCTCTTTTTTCCAGGCCCTCACTCTTTTACCGGCGAAGATGTCTTAGAGCTTCAGGCGCATGGCGGACCGGTGGTCATGGATCTACTTCTGCAGCGTGTGGTCAACCTAGGTGCACGTCCAGCACGTCCAGGAGAGTTTTCTGAACGTGCTTTTTTAAATGACAAGTTAGATTTGGCGCAAGCCGAAGCCATCGCCGACTTGATCAATAGCACTTCAGAACAAGCTGCTCGCTGTGCACTGCGCTCTCTGCAAGGTGAGTTTTCACGTCGGATTGAAGCCTTAGTCGAAGCTCTGATTCAATTACGCATCTATGTCGAAGCCGCCATCGACTTTCCTGAGGAAGAGATCGATTTTCTTGCCGAAGGTAAGGTAGAAAGCCAGCTTCTAGAAATTATCCACCGCCTGGAAAGTGTTCAAGCCGAAGCGCGGCAAGGCAGTTTGATCCGTGAGGGCATGAATGTTGTGATTGCCGGAAAACCTAATGCCGGTAAATCCAGCCTGTTAAATGCCTTGGCCGGGCGTGAGACCGCAATCGTCACCGATATAGCAGGCACCACGCGTGACGTCTTGCGCGAACATATCCACATTGATGGTATGCCTCTGCACATCATTGATACCGCAGGGTTACACGAGACCCCAGATGCCGTTGAACGCATCGGTATTGATCGAGCCTGGCAAGAGATCCATCATGCTGATCGCATTTTGATGGTCGTAGACAGCAGCCAGAGCCCTGCGGCTTCACCCGAGACGATCTGGCCTGAATTTACCGCTCAACTTAAATCCACAGACCACGTTACCGTGATTCGTAACAAAATCGACCTACAGGCCGAAACCCCTAAATTGATTAATCAAGGTGATTTCTCTCTCATCTCCTTATCGGCTAAAAAAGGCGAGGGGATCGATCTTCTACGTGAGCATTTAAAAGCCTGTATGGGTTATCAAGCCACTACCGAGGGTGGATTTATGGCCCGGCGACGTCATCTGGATGCATTGAATCGTGCACACTTGGCGTTAGGCCAGGGGTTAAATCAGCTGCGTGATTTTAATGCCGGGGAGTTGCTGGCTGAAGATCTGAAAAAAGCCCAGGAAAATCTCGGTGAGATCACCGGTGCATTCAGTTCAGATGATCTTCTTGGCCGCATCTTCTCAAGTTTTTGTATCGGAAAATAAGCTCAATCAAATTGCAGCCAGAACACCTCAGAAGCCTGCACTTGGCCATTGATCAAAAGATCGACTCGGTGCTCGCCTGGATAAAGCTTACGGGTTGAGAAATGAACCATTTTTTGTTTTTTCATCCAACAATAGGTGACACCGGGTTCTAAACTGGCAGCTTTCCATTTAAACACCTTGCGCCGAGGTTGAGTGCCCGCACCGACATACTGCAGTGCGTAATCCACCACAACATTTTGTGCCTCTTCAGCACTCGAAACTAAGGTTAAATTAAGCGGTAAGGAATCTCCCAATGTCAGTTGAGTGGCCGCCAAGGAGAACTCCAGAGTCGCTAGTTTCAGATCAGGCTCTACCCCCAAACAGGCCAAAGCTTCCTGATGACCGGCTTTAATCAAACTGCGTAGCGCATGCCGACAGATCCACAAGGTCGGAGGTTGTTCCAGTGGCCAGCTTTTTAGCTCGGCAACCAACCAGTTGGGATGGTCTTTACCCAGATCATTCAGATGATTCGCCACGGAGCGGCGCACATAAAGACTGGCATCCACTTGTAATGCTCTGAGCAGAGGCAAGGTCAGCTGTGGATTCTGGCGTGCCGCCCACCAATGCGGAGCCCAGGGCAGACGCGGTCGTGTGGCTTCGCTGCACAGACGCCGAACCTGTGCATCAGGGTCTTGGCACCACACCAAGAGGTGACTTTGGATCAACTCAGGTTTTTTCTGCAAAAATGGCCGTAAGGCAAACTCCGACGAGCCATAACGAGTGAAGGATTTTAGTGCCTGCAAAGAGGCTTCCTGATGCTGATCTGCCTGACCATATAAGGCGACGAATTCAGATATACAAAGGCCGACAAAGGCCTGATCAATCTGTGGAGCCCAGGCCTCTAAAATCTCTAGCTGTTCTAAATAATCCACAGGCAAGGCCTGATGCAGAGCCTGAGCCATTTGCCGCATACGCTGTAAAAGACTTAAACTATCCAAGTCACGCTGAGCCAAATGTAGAAAAGATTCCAGCTGGAATCTAGGTGATACCTGCTGTAGCTGCTGACCTAACGCAAGAAAGCGTTCGGGGTTAAACCAGTCTTTCAGTGCCGGCTGCGCCATCTCAGCTCCTTAACCTCGCTTAGACACTCAATGTACATAACGATCGACATAACTACAGCGAGAATGTATCCCAAAACCTTGCGTTTGGGCCCACTGTAAGCCCGCTTGCACCAGCTGTTCAGCTAAACCACGACCACGCAAAGCCGGGGGCACATAGGTATGGGTGAAGTACACCTGATCTGCTTGAATTTGATACTCAAGACGACACTCGGCACCGGCTTCTTGCAAAATAAAACAGTTATTTTCCGGTTGATGTTGAATCATTTTTTCTCCAGAGACTTAAGAGTTAGGCTAAGATAAGCGCCTTAATGATCGCCAAGAGAAGCAGCATGGCCCAAAAAGCACGCGTCATCCGAGTTCAACTGCAACTGGCCGATATGGATCGCCAGCATTATCAAGATTATTCACTGACCTTAGCACAACATCCTTCCGAAACGGATGAGCGCTTGATGGTACGCTTAATGGCATTTGCCTTGAATGCCAGTGAAACACTTGAGTTTGCACGTGATCTCAGCGATGAAGATGGAGCCGAGCTCTGGTCACGTAATCTGCAGGGTGAGGTCGAACTCTGGATTTGTTTTGGTCAACCCGATGAAAAGTGGTTGCGTAAGGCCTGTCAGAAATCAAAACAGGTCAAACTCTACGCCTATGGCGCTCGCAGTCTGCCCATTTGGTGGCAGCAGATCGCCTCCTCCCTGCAACGCTTTGACAATCTGGAAGTCTGGGAATTACCTGAAGAGAGTGTCAGCGCACTCGGACAGCTACTCAGCCGGGGTTTACAACTGCAAGTCAATATTCATGAAGGCCAGATCTGGGTATCGACACAAGCAAGCTCCGTCTGTGTAGAGCCAATCGCTTTGATGCGATCTAAAGGCCAGAGATAAGCTATAAGCCCTTCAACGTAAGGGGGCAGGCGTTTGGTAACTGAGGATTTCCACCGGCATACCGCGCATGATCAACCCCGGCTTAATCACACTCAGATTCTGGCCAAAAATGGCTCCACCCTCTTGCAAGCGGTGATGCTGGCTCAGATATTTGAGCGGTTGCTGCTGGGGATGAAACTGTGTCTGACCGGGCTGCAAAGTAATCAACTTACAGCGTTCACAGGGTGAGTGAACACGCAAATAACAATCCCCGATTTTCAGATCCAACCAGCTCTCTTCGACAAAGGCTTCCAACCCTTTCACCACCAGATTAGGTCGGAATTGCAGCATCTGCACCGATTCCTCTAGTCCCGCATTTAAAGCCTCCAAAGAAGCAGTATGCGTTAATAATAGAGGATAACCATCTGCAAAACTGACCTCAGCTCCAGGTTGAGCCTTCACCGGTCGACGCGTGTCCGCACCAAAAAAGACCAGTTGGCATTCCACGCCCAGAAACTCCGTCATCCATTCGGCAGCTTGAGGTCCACAGGATTGCGCACGGACATCCTGCCCCCAGATCACAACTTCACGGTACTCCTGAGGAAAGTCCGCGATAGAGAGCGATAGACTGCTCAACCCGGATGCCGCCAGTACCAATCCTCCCTGCACAGGCGTGGCGTCCAGTAGCGTTAAACGTGGATACTGACGCGCCGTCATAAAATGCCCACTCGGATCAATCACCAAGTAACGGCGATCATCGTTCAGCCCCTTATCATCCACCCAGGCACGACTCAGAGACAGCGGTGCAGAAGATTTGACCGGATAGATCCAAAGTTCATCAACCCTCAGTTCAGACATGCGCATCACTCCTTAAGCTTTAGTTTTTCACCGCTAAACTGGCGCGTTGTGCTCGTGACGATTCATCCAAGCGCTGGGCCGTCGCGTCCGTCAACTTTAACAGAAGAATCAAGAGTGTCCCCAAGCACATCACGCTACCCGCTATGATTAAGCCAAGATTATAATCGCCGCTACGTGCCGCCAAGATACCGGTTAGGGCTGGAGCAAAAACCTGTGCCACTCCGTATGAGAGGGTCATACGTCCCATCAGCTTAGCCGGACGAGAAGGGTAAAGCCGTCCCGCCATGGTTAAAACAAGACCGACACAACCAATTGAGGTGACGCCAAAAATAAAAGCACTGAGGAAAACCATCTCCGCACGTGTGTCCCAAACGGGCAGCAGAATACTCACGATTTTTAACAGCATCGCTAAAATTAAAGCATTAAGATACCCAGTTCGACGCGCCACCAGATCCCAGATAATCACCGAAGGTGCAGCCCCCAAACCCAGCACTGCAAACACCCAAGTACCTTGGCCTTGAAGTTCAGGGACACGTTCCACAATCGCCACGATGAAGGTCGCACTGACGACATAACCATATCCGGCACAGAAATAAGCCGCTTGCATCGCCCACATAAAGCGTGCAGTCGGTGGCTGATCGGCCATCGTCTGACTAGACTGACCGGATGGAAAAGGATCCGGGCGGGGCAACCAACGCCACGCCGGTAACAATAACACTCCGCCGATCAGCGCTAAGCCAAACCACTGAGCATCCCAACTTTGCTGACTGCGGAGCATCCACTCAACTGCCAGGGCGGCAAAAATAATTCCAATCCCCACCCCAGCAAAATGGATGCCCAATTCACTACGCTGATTATGACGTATCAGCCAGTTTAAGATGAGTCCGGATGCGATCAGCATCGAAGCCGAGCTGCTGAGGCCGGCTAAAAAACGCATGCTGGACCAAAGCAGAAAATTATCTGCCAAGGCCATGCCCAGAGTAGAGAAAATGGCTAGGATCAAACCTACCCGATACAAACGATCTTTGAGATGTAGGTCACTAATGGACGCGGCCAAAAGTGCGCCACACATATAACCACTGTAATTAATGGCGGCTAGCCAACCCCCTTCGGCATCGCCCAACCAAGTCTCAGCCTGCATCACTGGCAACAGCGGGGTATACGCAAAACGTGCAATCCCGATACAGAGTATCTGACTGAAGACTCCGGCTAAAAGTACCTGAAAGCGCTGAAGACGATACATCCTTGAACTCCTATTGTTATTTTAAGTAGCGGTTTTTTCAGGTGCTTCAGCCTAATCAAGCCTAGGGATCTACAACAATCAATTTTGCTGATGAGCTGCGCTGATTTCCTTGATACTTTCTAGCGCATGCATTTGCTCTAAGAAGCGAATCAAACTACCAACGGAAACCATTTGCAGGCGATTGGATTTTCGTTCACGCCAAGTATGGTCCTTAACCGTGGCATTATCAGGCCCCAAACCTAAATGGCTACCAAGATTCTCCCATACACTAATAGCTACCTCTTCCGGTTCAAACACCTTGGCCAGTCCAGAAAGATTAAAGTAAGTTTTGCTTTCGGTTCGAGTTTGTGGACGGTAACCTGCCTGATGCGCCAAGGCCATCACCAAGGTATCCAAAACGTATTCGTTTGAGTTTTGGAAATCGATCGAGTAGGGCGATGAGACTTGGCTGTAACCCTGGGGATGGTGCAAGGCCAAAGCAAGATCTTGATGGAGAATCAAATCCGCTAGGACGCTCTGCAACGCTGGGCTTGGTACAGCCATCACCAGATCCAGTCGATACAGCTGATCATTTAAAAAATCCTGCAAAGATTCGGTCACAATCTCTGAATATTGAGCGCAACGATGAACTAAATGCACGAGCGTCCAGGCACCCTGAGGATGATCACGATACGCCAATCCAGCATGGGTATAATTCCAGGGACCGACTTTGCGCACAAAGCGCTCTTGCGGCGCAGCACTGCCTAAACGCCCTAGGAGCACCACCTCCGCATCCATCTGCTCCAACTCCGTCAACAGCGTCTGACTAAACTGGCGAATCTCTTCCGTGATCTCAGGCAATACCCGCGCTGGACACGGCGTGTCCGCTTGCACCCAACTGGCCAATCCCCAGGCTCCTAAAACACAAAGTACTTTAAGTTTTGTTAACAATGAATTCACCCTAACCCAGGCTCAGATGCAAGCAAAAAACACCCTGCTGATTTCTGATAGACTAAAAAGGAATGTGTGTTTCACATGGAACATGCCTGAATCTCATCCAAAGGAGGCTAAGGATGTCATCTTCTCAAGCTGATACAACGCAAAAGGTTCACTCGGCGCTGCTCTTACCCGTGTTTATTCCCGCCGTAGTCGTGATTGCCTTAATGGTGATCGGTACCATGTCCAACCCCACCCTTGCAGGTGAGCTGTTTGCACACACGCTTGCCTATATTACACAGAGTTTCGGCTGGTTCTATATGCTTGCCGTTGCGCTCTTTTTAATTTTTATTGTGTCCATCGCTTTTACCCGCTGGGGACAAATTAAATTAGGCCCGGATCATGCCGAACCGGAATACAGCTTTTCAGCTTGGTTTGCCATGCTCTTTTCCGCCGGTTATGGCATCGCCTTACTATTTTTTGGGGTAGCTGAACCTGTTTTGCACTATGCATCTCCTCCAGAAGGGAGCCCAGAAACCATTGCCGCGGCTAAACAAGCGATGCAGATTGCTTTTTTTCATTGGGGTTTTCACATCTGGGCGATCTATGGTTTAGTCGGCCTCTGCTTAGCTTATTTTGCCTTTCGCCACGGCCTTCCTCTGTCGATGCGCTCTACGCTCTACCCACTCATCGGTGAGCGGATTCATGGCCCGATTGGCCACACTGTCGATACCTTTGCAATTCTCGGCACTCTCTTTGGGATCGCCACCACGCTTGGCCTCTCCGTTGCCCAAATTAATGCCGGCCTTAATTATCTTTGGCCCAGTATTCCGGTGAGCACCAACGTACAAATCCTTTGTATCCTGGTCATTACAGGCTTAGCGATTCTTTCCGTTGCCGCAGGGATGGATAAGGGTGTCAAACGCCTCTCTATTCTGAATATCCTGCTGGCGATCGCCCTCATGTTATTTGTATTCATAGTCGGGCCCAGTATTTTTATTCTTGAGACTTTCCTCGAAAACACCGGCAGTTATCTAAGTAACATCGTCGAACGTACTTTCAGTTTACAGGCCTATGTGGCCAGTGATTGGATCGGTAACTGGACACTGTTCATCTTTGGTTGGACCATCGCTTGGGCACCCTTTGTCGGGCTGTTTATCGCCAAAATCAGCCGAGGCCGTACCATTCGCCAGTTTGTTGTCGGGGTGATGCTGGTGCCAACGATTTTTACCTTCTTTTGGTTTTCTGTCTTTGGTGATACCGCCCTGCATTTGATTATGAAAGAGGGCTACACCGCTTTAATTACAGAGGTGCAAAATGACCATGCCATCGCTCTGTTTAAACTTTATGAACGCCTGCCTCTGACTTCGATCGTAAGCTTTGTGACAGTGGTATTAATTATCACCTTCTTTGTGACCTCATCCGACTCCGGTTCCTTGGTGATTGATTCCCTAGCCTCTGGAGGCGCGTTGAAAACCCCAGTTTGGCAACGCATCTTCTGGGCCAGCACCGAAGGCTTAGTCGCAGCAGCTTTATTACTCGCGGGTGGTCTCAGTGCCTTACAAACCGCATCAATCGTCAGTGCTTTGCCTTTTGCCATCATTATGTTGATCGCTGCTTTGGGTATGTGGCGAGCATTGATTATTGAAGGGCACCATGAAGTCAGTTTGCAAAACCCTATGCAAAGTCGTCAGAGTGTTAAGCAAGGGCCGGGGTTCTGGAAAAAACGCCTGGCGAATCTAGTCGACTTTCCAGCCCGCAGTGATGTAGAAAACTTTATCCGCAGCACGGCTCTGGAAGCGATGCAGAAGGTGGAATCTGAGTTACAAGAAAAGGATTGGCCCGCCGAAGTCAGCTTTGATGAAGCCAACTGCCGCGTCATCATTCAGGTGATTAAGCAGGATCAAATGGAGTTTATCTACGAGATTCGCTTACGTGGTTATGCTATGCCAGGTTTTGCTTATCCAGAGATGGATAGAGATCCGGATGGAGATGAGCACTATTACCGCGCGGAAGTTTTCCTACGTCGAGGCGGTCAAGCCTATGATGTCTATGGATATGATCGCCAGGATATCATCAGTGACATCCTCGATCAGTTCGAAAAGTACTTCCACTTTTTACACAACTCTCCTGGTATTCTGCCGTGGAAAATGGAGGCGCATGACGATCAGCTCATTACGGAAGAGGAGGTGGAGGTGGAGACTTTGCATCATGAGCCTGAAACGGATGCCACATCGGTGGACACTGATAAACCTAGCCACTCAACTAGGCTAGAGAACTGATCCAAAAGCTCAGAAACAACGGTAAAGACAGGTTTAAAGTGATGAGTTTGAGTCTAATATCCTGTGTCTGTACCACATCTAATTTGGTTTAAACGTGATCTGCGTTTACAGGATCATCCCGCTTTACAGGCCGCCTCTAAAGAGGCGGCCTCGATTTTTTGTTTTTATGTGTTTGAACCCTCTTTGCTTGAAGATCCTCACTATGAGACACGTCATTTCCGCTTTATTGTGCAAAGCTTGGAAGATCTGTCACAAAGATTAGGTGCTTTTGGGCACAAGCTCTGGGTTTTCTGGACAGAGATCGAACCTCTTCTCCAGGCATTTAAACAAGATTTTGGTCAGTTTCGACTCTTTAGTCATGAAGAGATTGGACTGGCTAAGAGCTTTCAAAGAGATCTTCGGGTTAAACAATGGTGTCAACAACAGGGCATACTTTGGCTGGAGTTTCCACAATTTGCAGTACAGCGTGGCACACAAGGACGATGCGGTTGGCGGCGCTTTGCCGATCAGTTTTTTGCACAGCCCTTGGCACAGGTCGATCTATCACAACTTCGTCCAACCCATCTGGTTCCTGAGGCTCAAGCGCAGAACTATCTCTGTCGTGCTTTACCTAAGTCCTGGTTGCAAAAGCCTGCTTCCTTTCAAGCGGGAGGTGAAACGGCAGCCTGGCAAAGAGTCGATCAATTTTTTCGCCATCATTTGTGTCATTACGCACACCATATCAGCCAACCCGAAGCCAGTTTACAAAGCTGCTCAAGACTCAGCCCCTATCTGGCTTGGGGCAATCTTTCCCTTCGCCAACTCTTGAAAAAGCTGAATCGGCAGGCCCATAGCCATCATCGCTCTGCGCTCGAATCACGCCTACGCTGGCACTGCCACTTTGTGCAAAAGTTTGAATCAGACTGCCGCATGGAGTTTGAACCCTTAAATCCCGCTTTTATCCCTCTGCTGGCACAGGCGCGAGCTGAACGTATCCGGAGTGAAACAGCGGATTTTGAAGCCTGGTCACAGGGACAGACCGGTTATCCACTGGTGGATGCCTGTATGCGTGCTTTATTGGACACCGGGTACTTGAATTTCCGCATGCGCGCTATGTTGGTCAGTGTGGCCTGCCATCATCTACAACTCGACTGGAAAGCGGTGGCTGAACATCTCGCTCGCTGCTTTCTCGATTTTGAACCTGGCATACATTATCCACAGATTCAGATGCAAGCCGGCCTCACCGGATTTAACACTCTGCGGATCTATAATCCTTTACAGCAATCCCTGAAACAGGATGCTCAAGCCCATTTTATTCAACGCTATCTACCTGAATTAAAAGAATTACCTCTACCACTTCAACATCAACCCTGGTTGATCACACCACTGGAAGCCTTGATGTATAAAAGCCATGATTCAACAGGATGTTCAAATACTTATCCAGAATTTTATCCACAGCGATGCTTTGATCATCTCTTGACTGGAAAAGCCGCACGCGAGCGTTTATGGCAGTGGAAATCCTTACCTCAAGTCAAAGCGTATCTTCCGCAACTTCTTCACAATCAAGTCAGTCAAGATGATTAAAAAGCAGCATCTACCGGAAAAAATCTGTGTTGTGTGCCAACGTCCCTTTCGTTGGCGGAAAAAGTGGGCCAAAGTCTGGCTGGAGGTACGTTATTGTAGCGAAGCTTGTCGTCGAACACGTCGAACCTCGGTCTCGGTAAAGGAGATAGAAGATGGCGCGTGAACTGCGTTTGATTCTCGGAGATCAGCTCAATGCTCGGCACTCTTGGTATCGGCAAGTGGATTCTGATGTGCTGTATGTGATGGCGGAACTGCGCCAAGAAACGGATTATGTGGTGCATCATGTACAAAAAGTCTTGGCTTTTTTTGCGGCCATGCGCAAATTCAGCCAAGCGCTGAAAACAGCAGGCCATCAAGTACTCTATTTAACTCTCGATGACACTCAGGATTGGCCCGATCTTCTCCAGGGGCTGGCCCAACTCTGTGCAACGCATAAGATCAAAAGCCTCAGATATCAAGCCCCCGATGAATACCGCTTGGATCAGATGTTGAGCCGTTTACCCGGGTTACTAGACGCTGAAGTCTTCATGGATGACACCGAGCATTTTCTGACCTCACGTGATGCTTGGCAGAACTATCCCAATAGTCGCATGGAGTTTTTTTATCGAGCTCTGCGCCGCCACTACCGTGTCTTGCTGGATGAAGCGGGCCAACCGCTCGGTGGACGCTGGAATTTTGATCAGGAGAATCGTCATAAACTGCCGGCGAAACAGCCTTTACCTTCACCTTTACTCTTTGATGAAGATGTTACGGAACTGCATGATCAACTTCAACGCCACGCCATTCAAACGCTGGGACAAGTAGACCCAAAACATCTGATTTGGCCGTTAACCCGCAAAGACGCTAAACATTTATTCCAATTTTTCTTGGAACACTGTTTAGCCAATTTTGGGCGTTATCAGGATGCCATGACCGATCGTGGCTGGAGTCTGTTTCACAGCCGTCTTTCCTTCTGTTTGAACACAAAAATGCTGCATCCACTCGAAATCATTCAAACGACAGAAAACTATTGGAAGACACATCAAGAGCAGATCTCTCTGGCTCAGGTCGAAGGCTTTATCCGCCAAATCCTCGGCTGGCGAGAATATGTGCGGGCCCTCTATTGGGAAAAAATGCCCGATTATGCGGAGATGAATGAGCTGGCGGCAACACGTCCTCTGCCCGAATTTTACTGGCATGGAAAAACGCATATGGCTTGCATGGCACAAGCCATTCAACAGTCACTTGAACACGCCTACGCTCACCACATTCAACGCCTCATGCTGACCGGAAATTTTGCTTTACTCGCCGGTATTCATCCAGATCAAGTAGATGCTTGGTATCTCGGGATCTACATAGATGCAATCGAATGGGTTGAGCTGCCCAACACACGCGGGATGAGTCAATTTGCCGATGGTGGATGGATTGCCAGCAAACCCTACGCCGCTTCCGCCAATTATATTCACAAGATGAGTGATCACTGTGCAGGCTGTCACTATGACCATAAACGCAAAACGGGACAGGGCAGCTGTCCTTTTAACAGTCTGTATTGGCATTTTTTGCACAGGCATCGTGATCAATTCTGCAAAAATCCACGCCTTGCTCTGACTTACGCCAATTGGAATAAGTTTTCCACCTCCGAACAAGAAGCCATTCTGGCAACCGCAGAGACTTATCTACAGCAGCTGGATCAACTTTGATCCGGCTGTATCGCTCACATCTCCGCTTTTGACTCTGTTTTTCCATCCTAAAGCCTGGCAAACGCAGGTCATTTTCCCAATATCTGCATTAAAAACCATCTGTGTGCAAATATTTTTATAAAATTATCAACTTTTTATTCACAGAATTAAAAAAACAAAAATCAAGTATAAATTATTGATATTTAATCATTTATTATCTTAATGATTCCCATCATACCAAGCTTTACAACAGGTTATTCACAAGAATAAAACAGAATTTATTTACACACAGGCTCTTGTGGGCAAACTGTATAACTTAACAAGGACAATCGGATGAGCAATCTGTGGATAAATGAGCCTGTTGATAACCACCCTATTTATCAACAAACCATCCCCAGCTGCTCTACATGTCCACAGGGGGGATAAATACAGAAGCATACATAGTCTAATTCATTGTTATGAATAGAAAAAAAAGCCTTTTCCTCAGATTTTTGGGGGCTTAATAATCATCACAAACATAATCTTCTTTTCATATACATCTTAATTTTCTTTATTTAATCATCGTAAGTAAGAATTGGTTATTTTTTGAGCATTTCTTCTCTGTGCGCTCAGGGGTATACTTAGCCGCTTCGAAAAACCGCTCAAGAATGGGCTTGTAGACCAAGGGTGAAATGAATGGTGGACTATCCTGACCACTTTGATGTGATTGTTATAGGCGGCGGACATGCCGGTACTGAAGCGGCCTTAGCCTCGGCTCGATTGGGAGCTAAAACGCTGTTACTGACACATAACATCGAAACTCTTGGACAGATGTCCTGTAATCCCGCCATCGGGGGCATAGGAAAGAGTCATCTTGTACGTGAAATTGATGCCTTAGATGGCGCGATGGCGCGTGCAACAGATCTAGGCGGCATTCAATTTCGAGTTTTGAATGCGCGTAAAGGCCCTGCGGTACGAGCAACACGTGCACAAGCCGACCGTTTACTTTATAAAGCCGCCATTCGTCAGATGTTGGAAAATCAGCCGAATCTGCAAATTTTTCAGCAGGCGGTAGATGATTTAGTTTTACAAGGCGATCAGGTACAGGGGGTCATCACCCAGAGTGGTCTGAAGTTCTATGCGAAAAGTGTGGTACTGACGGCAGGGACTTTCTTAGCGGGTCTTATCCATATTGGCTTGGAAAACTACCAGGGAGGACGTGCCGGTGATCCACCTTCCGTCCGTTTAGCTCAACGTCTGCGTGAATTACCTTTCCGTGTGGATCGTTTAAAAACCGGCACTCCGCCGCGTATCGATGCGCGCAGTGTTGATTTCTCCAAGATGCAGGCTCAACCCGGTGATACCCCGACACCGGTGATGTCTTTTATGGGCAAGGTCAGTGATCATCCTGCTCAAATAGATTGTTACATTACACACACCAATGCACGTACACATGAGATCATTCGTGACAATCTTGATCGTTCACCCATGTACAGCGGAGTCATCGAAGGGATAGGTCCGAGATACTGCCCATCTATTGAAGATAAAATTCATCGTTTTGCCGATAAAGAACAGCATCAGGTGTTTATTGAACCTGAGGGTTTGACCACCCACGAACTTTATCCAAATGGCATCTCAACAAGCTTACCTTTTGATGTACAGCTGGATTTAGTGCGTTCCATCCGCGGCTGTGAGCAGGCATTTATTACACGCCCAGGTTATGCGATTGAGTATGACTTTTTTAACCCTCAGGATCTAAAACCCACACTGGAGACACGCTTTATTCAGGGCTTGTTCTTTGCAGGTCAAATCAATGGTACCACGGGTTATGAAGAAGCCGGTGCACAGGGTTTGTTAGCCGGACTGAATGCCGCTCGCCAAGCTCAAGAACGAGAAACCTGGTCACCTAGACGCGATGAGGCTTACATCGGTGTGCTCGTTGACGATTTGATTACACTGGGCACATCTGAGCCTTACCGGATGTTTACCAGCCGTGCGGAATATCGATTGATCTTGCGTGAAGATAATGCCGATATGCGACTGACAGAAAAAGGACGTGAGCTAGGGTTAGTGGGTGAGGAACGCTGGCGCTATTTTGAACAGAAACGCGAAGCTATCGAGTTAGAATCTCAGCGTTTGCGCAGTACCTGGATCCACCCCGACAGTCCTGAAGCGGAACAGATCCATCACAAACTGAGTAGCCCGATGCAGCGCGAATATGCCCTGGCTGATTTGATTAAGCGTCCTGAACTGACCTATGCCGATATTGCTGATTTGAAGGGACAGGCTGTTGCCGATACTGCGGTGGCTGAACAAGTGGAAGTTCAATTCAAATATGCCGGTTATATTGAGCGTCAGCGCGAAGAGATTGAGCAGATGCGTCGTCAAGAAAATACGCGTATTCCTGAAGGCTTTGATTATGCTGCCGTCAGTGGGTTATCGAATGAGTTGCGCTTAAAGCTCAGCGCCATTCAACCCTTAACCTTGGCTCAGGCTTCACGTATTCAGGGTATGACACCGGCGGCTTTGTCATTACTTCTGGTGTATCTGAAAAAACAGCAGATGACGCAAAAAATGGCACAGGTGGCACCCTGAATGGAGGCGTTAAAAGCTCAATTAGCGGCAGGCATATCAGCGCTTGGATTAGCCATTTCTGCGCCTCAGCAGGACTCTTTGTATCAATATTTATGCCTGCTGATGAAATGGAATCAGGCCTATAACTTGACGGCAGTGCGCGATGCTTCGGAGATGGTCAATCGCCATCTTCTTGATAGTTTATCGGTCTTACCTTATGTACAGCCGCAAGGGAGGTTGTTGGATGTCGGCAGCGGTCCCGGTTTACCGGGCATCCCTTTGGCCATCTGCTATCCCGAACTTAAAGTCACCACCTTGGACAGCAATGGCAAAAAAACACGCTTCCAACAACAGGCGAAATTTGAACTGGGTTTAGAGAATCTTGAGGTGGTACAAAGTCGAGTTGAAAAGCTGGTTAGAGAACCTTTTGATCAGGTGATTTCACGGGCTTTTGCATCCTTAGAAGATATGTTGAATTGGAGTGGCCATCTCTGTGCGCCGTCAGGCGTATGTTTGGCCATGAAAGGGGTGTATCCTGAACAAGAATTGCAAGCGATCCCTCAGGGATTTGCACTGAAAGCCTGTCACTCCTTAGCGGTACCGGGTACACCAGGCGAGCGCCATCTTTTGATCTTAGGGAGAGCCTGAAGTGGCGAAAATTCTGACCATCACCAATCAGAAAGGCGGTGTGGGTAAAACCACCACCTGTGTCAATCTGGCCGCTTCACTCGCAGCCACGAAAAAACGTGTCTTGATGATTGATCTGGATCCGCAGGGAAATGCGACCATGGGCAGTGGAGTGGACAAACACACTCTACAATCTTCTGCTTATGAAGTGCTGATGGGCGAAAAAAGCGTTGAGGAGAGCCTCATCACAGGCCTGCCTTGTGGTTATGATCTGTTGGGCGCGAATGGAGATCTCACGGCAGCTGAAGTTGAGCTATTACAGCTGCCGCGTCGTGAATTTCGCTTAAAAATGGCACTGATGCCAGTGATGGATCGTTATGATTTTATTCTCATCGATAACCCCCCTTCATTAAATTTACTTACGGTGAATGCGCTTTCCTCCTCCTCAGGTGTCATCATCCCGATGCAATGTGAATACTATGCTTTAGAGGGGATCAGCGCGTTAATCGGCACCATCGAGAAAATTAACAAACGCTTGAATCCGATGCTCAAAATCGAAGGGATCTTGCGCACCATGTTTGATCCACGGATGAGTCTGACCAAAGATGTATCCGCCCATTTGGTCGAGTACTTTGGAGATAAGGTGTATCGCACGGTGGTGCCAAGAAATGTTCGCCTTGCCGAAGCGCCTAGCCACGGTATGCCCGTGCTCCAGTATGACAAACACTCACGTGGAGCCCTCGCTTATTTAGCCTTGGCCGGTGAGTTAATTCGTCGCACTGAACATTCTCAGCAGGACTTAGAAGAAACTCTGACTGACGCACAGGAATCTGCTTAATTATGGTCATTAAAAAACGTGGCCTCGGACGTGGCCTGGATGCTCTATTATCTGGCTTGAGTGATGAACCTGCTGTCAGCCTGACCCCAGAAACGCAAGAACAGAAGAGTGCTGAAGCCAGTCGCGCATCAGACCTGTGTTATTTAAGTTTGAATCAGATCGAAAGAGGCCGTTACCAGCCACGTCGTGATATGTCACCCCAAGCTCTGGAGGAGTTGGCTGAGTCCATCCGCCAACAGGGGGTGATGCAGCCGATTATTGTGCGTCCCATTGCCGAGCAACAGTATGAAATCATCGCCGGTGAAAGGCGCTGGCGTGCCGCCGGTATTGCAGGTTTACAGCAGATTCCGGTGCTCATTCGTGATGTCCCAGATGAAGCCGCGATTGCTATGGCGCTGATCGAAAATATTCAGCGTGAAAATCTAAATCCAATGGAAGAAGCGATAGCGCTCCAGCGCTTACAGCAAGAGTTTGGATTAACTCAGCAGGCTGTCGCTGATGCAGTAGGTAAATCACGCTCCACCATTGCCAATCTTCTGCGTTTGATGCAACTCGAAGATCAGGTTAAGGAGTGGTTAGAGCGCGGTGACCTGGATATGGGTCATGCTCGTGCATTGTTAACCTTAGTGCCTGAGCAACAGGTGGAATTAGCGCGGTGCGTGATTGCAGAAGCCTTGTCAGTACGCGAAACTGAATTGCGGGTGAAACGTTTGCAGCAGGGTGAATCGGCCTTAGCACCTAAAGCGAAACCCCCAGTTGGCAATGCTTATCAAGATCTGTCGGGAAGTTTATCGCGTTTGCTGGCCGCCCCAGTGAAAATATCTGCCAGTGCTCAGGGCAAAGGGCAGATCAGTATTCGTTTCAGTTCTGATGAGCAGCTTGAAGCGATCTTACAGCATCTTCAGAAGGGTATAGAATAACTGCTGCCTCGGGCCAAGAAGCTTAAGACCTTAGTGCTAGAGCGGTGATACAGCTGTTGAGTCAGCAGGGTATAACCCCTATAATCGCCCGACTGAAAAGACTGCGACCCAAAAATGATACAACAGGATCGACAGAAATTGATGAACACTGCAGGTCTTGGTTTAGGCCAAAGCAAACAAAACCAGCAGTTGTCACGAAGTCAACTGCAAGTGCATCTTCTGCAACTTGCACTGACTAGCGCGATATCCTTGTTGTTGATGCTGAAAGACTTTACCTCAGCCTATTCAGCATTTATTGGTGGCCTGCTCTATATCATTCCAGCCGCCTGGTTCAGTCTAAGAGTGTTAGCGAAAGGTCAGTTGAGATCACCAAAGCAGATCTTAGCCAATGTATACACAAGTGAAGTGGGGAAAGTGCTGTTAGCCATCGCCCTCTTCAGTCTGACCTTTGCATGGGTCAGTCCGTTGAATGGGTTTGCCCTGTTCACCACCTATATTCTGCTGCAGCTATCCGGTTGGTATTTGCAGTTAAAAATGAATAACCGATTCCAAAAACTTTGACTGAGAGTAACTGAGAATGGCAAGCGAAAACCCAACATCCTCAGAATATATATCCCATCACCTAAGTAATTTGACCTTTGGTAATCACCCTGTCGATGGCTGGGGATTTGCTGGAGGCCAGAAAGCGGCTGAGATGGGTTTCTGGGCGATCCATGTCGATACCATGTTCTTTTCAATCTTAACCGGTGTGTTCTTCATCTGGTTATTCAAGAAAGTTGCTGATGCTGCCGTGAGTGGTGTGCCAGGTAGCTTGCAGAACTTCGTAGAAGTAGTGATTGAATTTGTACAGGACAACGTTAAGAGTATTTTCCATCACAATAATCCGACTATAGCGCCTCTGGCGTTGACGGTGTTTGTCTGGATCTTCTTGATGAACCTGTTGAAACTGATCCCAGTTGACTTCATTCCTTATATTGCCGGTGAAATGGGTCTTCCTTACTGGAAAATCGTACCGACCACCGACATCAATGCCACTTTGGGCATGAGTTTCAGCGTCTTTTTCTTGATCATCTATTACAGTATCAAGGTGAAAGGCGTGAAAGGTTTTGCTGCAGAGCTCTCATTGCAGCCATTAGGTAAATACTTCATTCCGTTCAACCTCTTCCTAGAGTTGGTTAACCTGTTTGCTAAGCCGGTTTCTCTGGGGCTGCGTTTGTTCGGAAACATGTATGCAGGCGAAATCATCTTTATCCTGATCGCGCTCTTGCCGTTCTGGATTCAGTGGGTGCTTTCAGTACCCTGGGCGATCTTCCATATCCTGGTAATCGTTCTGCAGGCGTTTATCTTCATGGTTCTGACTATCGTTTATATGGCGATGGCGCATGATGAGCACGAGCACTGATCTACTGGTCAGTGCTGAACTTAAAAACTGGTTTTCATTTAACTTTAACCTTTGAAAATGTTGGAGAAAAAAAATGGCTGAACTGCTGTTTATCGCTGTTGCTCTGCTACTGGGTCTGTCTGCACTGGCTGGTGCTCTGGGCGTAAGTTTGCTGGGTGGTAAGTTCCTGGAAGGTGCTGCACGTCAGCCTGAGCTGGTTCCTCTGCTGCGTAGCCAGTTCTTCATCGTCGTCGGTCTGGTGGACGCGGTTCCGATGATCGGTGTAGGTATGGCACTGTACATGCTGTTCGCAGGTTGATAGCCGGTAATTATACCTTTGGGGCTGGCCTTAGGGTCTTAACCATACAAATCAACCGCGAGGGGTAATGGCGTGAATATTAATCTCACCATCATTGGTCAGGCCATAGCGTTCGCGATCTTTGTCATGTTCTGCATGAAATATGTATGGCCGCCGATTACGGCTGCCATGGCAGAGCGTAAGAAGAAGATTGCCGAAGGTTTGGATGCAGCTGATCGTGCTGAACGTGATCTGAAACTGGCTCAAGAGCGAGTGGCAGATGATCTGCGTGAAAGCAAGATCCAGGCTGCTGCCATCATTGAACAGGCCAACAAGCGCGCTAACCTTATCATCGAAGAAGCAAAAGAACAGGCTCGTGTTGAAGCTGAGCGCGTGAAAGCCGCTGCTCAAGCCGAAATCGAGCAGGACATTAACCGTGCGAAGGAAGCTCTCCGTGCACAGGTTGCAGTCCTGGCTTTTGCTGGCGCTGAGAAGATTTTGGAAGCCTCTGTTGACCAAAAAGCACATGTCAAGCTAGTTGAAAAACTGGCCGCTGAGCTTTAAGCGAGGTTTATGATGGCTGAACTCAACACAATCGCACGGCCTTATACCAAAGCAGCGTTTGAGTTTGCGCTGAATAAGGGCGGCCTCGATCAGTGGTCAGAAATGCTCTCATTTACAGCGGTCGTTGTGAATGACAGCGAAATGAAGCGAGTTCTTGGAACGCCTTCACTGAGTGCGGAACAGAAAGCACAGCTGATCATCTCAGTCTGTGACAAAAAACTAGACGATGCAGGTAAGAACTTTATTTATCTGCTGGCTGAAAATCAGCGTCTGGCTCTGCTTCCCAAAATTTCAGTACAGTTCGACCAGCTCAAAGCTGAGCATGAAAAGTCAGTCGATGTTGATATGACGACTGCTTATGAGTTGGATCCGCAACTGGTTGATACACTGGCTCAAGCACTGCGCTCCAAACTGGGACGCGAAGTCAAAATTACTTCTCAGGTGGATCAGTCCATTCTGGGAGGAATCATCCTTCGCGCAAATGACCTTGTGATCGACGGTTCGGTTCGCGCGAAATTGGCGAAACTGGCCGAAGCGATGAATTCCTGAGTATGGGGAATAACAATGCAGCAACTGAATCCATCTGAGATCAGCGAGATTCTCAAGAAGCGCATCGAAAAACTGGATGTGTCTTCTGAAGCCCGTAATGAGGGCACAATCGTAAGCGTATCTGATGGTATCATCCTGATTCACGGTCTGGCCGATGTAATGTACGGCGAAATGATCGAGTTCCCAGGTGGTATCTATGGTATGGCTCTGAACCTTGAGCGCGACTCTGTCGGTGCTGTGGTTCTGGGTGATTATCAAGGTCTGGTAGAGGGCATGACTGCTCGCTGCACAGGTCGTATTCTTGAAGTACCTGTGGGTCCTGAACTGCTTGGCCGCGTTGTTGACGCGCTGGGTAACCCGATTGATGGTAAAGGCCCAATCAATACCAAACTGACGGATGCTGTTGAAAAAGTAGCACCGGGCGTAATTGCTCGTAAGTCAGTTGATCAGCCTGTACAGACAGGTCTGAAGGCAATTGATGCGATGGTACCGGTTGGACGTGGTCAGCGTGAGTTGATCATCGGTGACCGTCAGGTTGGTAAATCAGCAATCGCGATCGATGCGATCATCAACCAGAAAGGGACTGGCATTAAGTGTATCTACGTCGCCGTAGGTCAGAAGCAGTCTACTATCGCTAACGTGGTACGCAAACTGGAAGAGCACGGTGCAATGGATCACACCATTGTTGTCGCTGCCGGTGCTGCAGATCCAGCATCTATGCTGTTCTTAGCACCTTATTCTGGTTGCACCATGGGGGAGTACTTCCGTGATCGTGGTGAAGACGCCCTAATCATTTATGATGACTTGACTAAGCAGGCTTGGGCGTATCGTCAGATCTCCCTGTTGCTGCGTCGTCCACCAGGACGTGAAGCTTATCCAGGTGACGTGTTCTATCTCCATTCTCGTCTGCTTGAGCGTGCTGCTCGTGTAAACGAAGATTATGTTGAGAAGTTCACGAATGGCGAAGTTAAAGGCCAAACAGGTTCTCTGACAGCTCTGCCTGTAATCGAAACTCAGGGTGGTGACGTTTCGGCGTTCGTACCAACCAACGTAATTTCGATTACCGATGGCCAGATCTTCCTAGAGTCTGATCTGTTTAACTCCGGTATCCGTCCTGCGATCAACGCCGGTCTGTCTGTATCCCGTGTAGGGGGCGCCGCTCAGACTAAGATCATCAAAAAGCTGGGTGGTGGTGTGCGTCTGGCATTGGCACAGTACCGTGAGTTGGCGGCCTTTGCTCAGTTTGCTTCCGATTTGGACGAAGCAACCCGCGCACAGTTGGAGCACGGTCAGCGCGTGACAGAACTGATGAAACAGAATCAGTACTCACCGATGTCTGTAGCGGAAATGGGCTTGAGCCTGTTTGCGGCCAACGAAGGCTACCTGAAAGATGTAGAACTGAACAAAATCAGTGCGTTTGAATCTGCTCTGATCTCTTTCTTCAACAGCGAATATGCTGATCTGATGAAGTCGATCAATGCTTCCGGTGATTTCAACGATGAAATCTCTGCGAAATTCAAAGCTGGCATCGATAAGTTCAAATCTACCCAGACTTGGTAATCACTCGAAAAGTCATAGACTTTTCTGAGTATGCGAGTCTACATCCTAAACGGGTGTAGACTCTTAGACTGAGTTAGGATCAGAGGCGGAACTTATGGCAGTCGGAAAAGAGATTAAGACACAGATTGCGAGCATCGGTAGCACACGCAAGATTACCAGCGCCATGGAAATGGTGGCTGCGTCAAAAATGCGTAAAGCTCAGGATCGCATGAAAGCTTCCCGCCCGTATGCAAACGGTATCAAGGGGGTTATCCAGCATTTGGCAACGGCCAATCCTGAGTATAACCATCTGTACATGCAAGAACGTGAAGTGAAACGCGTGGGTTTTATCATCGTTTCTACGGATCGTGGTTTGTGTGGCGGTCTGAACGTCAACACGTTCAAAACAGCTGTCAGTGCTATGAAAGAGTACCATTCACAGAATGTTGAGATTGATATCTGTGCACTGGGAAATAAAGCGATTACCTTCTTCAAGAACTTCGGTGGCAACGTTGTTGCTGCAAAAGGGCATCTGGGTGATACCCCTGAATTGGCGGACCTGATTGGTTCTGTCAAGGTGATGCTAAATGCCTTTGAAGAGGGCAAGCTGGACAAGATATTCATCGTCTCTAACGAGTTCGTGAATACCATGACCCAGAAGCCGACAGTTGAGCAGATCCTGCCAGCGAAAGCGAGCGAAGACGAAAAAGATGAACGGCTCAATCGCAGCTGGGATTACCTTTACGAGCCCGATGCAAAAGAGCTTCTCGAAGCACTTTTCATTCGCTACGTAGAATCTGTCGTCTATCAAGCGGTTATTGAGAACATTGCCTGTGAGCAGGCAGCGCGAATGCTAGCGATGAAGAACGCAACAGACAACGCGGGCAATTTGATCGACGAGCTGAAGATGGTTTACAACAAAGCTCGTCAGGCAGCGATTACTCAGGAAATTTCTGAGATCGTTAGCGGTGCTGCTGCTGTTTAATACAGTGAACAGGTTTAAACGTTAAGAGGATCCGAACATGAGTAGCGGACGTATTGTTCAGATTATCGGTGCGGTTGTCGACGTGGAATTCCCACGCGATGCCATTCCGAAGGTTTATGATGCGCTGAGCGTCACGAAAACCGGCCTGACACTTGAAGTTCAGCAGCAGCTGGGCGACGGGTTAGTCAGAGCAATTGCAATGGGTCAGACTGAAGGCGTGAGCCGTGGTCTGGACGTTGTGAACACAGGTGCCCCAATTTCTGTTCCAGTGGGAACAGCAACTTTGGGCCGTATTATGGACGTCTTGGGTAACCCAATTGACGAACAGGGCCCGATTGGTGAAGAAGAGCGCATGCCGATTCACCGTAAAGCCCCTTCCTATGCGGATCAGTCAGCTTCCAACGATCTGTTGGAAACCGGCATCAAAGTTATCGACCTGGTTTGCCCCTTCGCGAAAGGTGGTAAAGTCGGTCTGTTCGGTGGTGCAGGTGTAGGTAAAACCGTAAACATGATGGAGCTGATCCGTAACATCGCGATTGAGCACAGTGGTTTCTCTGTGTTCGCGGGTGTGGGTGAGCGTACTCGTGAAGGTAACGACTTCTACTACGAGATGAAAGAGTCCAACGTATTGGACAAAGTATCTCTGGTTTACGGTCAGATGAACGAACCACCAGGAAACCGTCTGCGCGTTGCTTTGACGGGTCTGACCATGGCGGAAAAATTCCGTGATGAAGGTCGTGACGTTCTGTTGTTCGTTGACAACATCTACCGTTACACCCTGGCGGGTACTGAAGTGTCTGCACTCTTAGGTCGTATGCCTTCAGCAGTAGGTTACCAGCCAACTCTGGCGGAAGAGATGGGCGTTCTTCAGGAGCGTATCACCTCTACCAAAGTCGGTTCTATCACGTCTATCCAAGCGGTATACGTACCTGCGGACGACTTGACTGACCCATCACCAGCGACCACCTTCTCCCACTTGGATGCGACAGTCGTACTGTCACGTCAGATTGCGGAATTGGGTATCTATCCGGCTGTAGATCCACTGGATTCTACTTCACGTCAGCTGGATCCGCTGGTTATCGGCCAGGAGCACTACGAAGTTGCTCGTAATGTTCAGGGTGTGTTGCAGCGTTATAAAGAGCTGAAAGACATCATTGCGATTCTGGGTATGGACGAACTGTCTGATGAAGACAAGCAAACCGTATCTCGCGCACGTAAAATTCAGCGTTTCCTGTCTCAGCCGTTCTTCGTAGCGGAAGTATTTACCGGTTCACCAGGAAAATACGTTCCTCTGAAAGACACCATCAGTAGCTTTAAAGGCATCCTGAATGGTGAGTACGACCATATGCCTGAGCAGGCGTTCTACATGGTCGGTGGAATCGAAGAAGCGATTGAGAAAGCCAAGGGCATGAAATAAGTTCTGGCGGAACCTTATTAAGAGGTAATCAACATGGCTGTAACTGTTCAATGCGAAATCGTCAGTGCGGAAGAAGAGATCTTCTCTGGTCTGGTCGAGTTCGTTTCAGTGACAGGTAGCCTGGGTGACCTGGGTATTATGCCCGGTCACACTCCGCTGTTAACGGAACTGAAACCAGGCCCGATCGAACTGCGCAAGCAGGGTGGCGAACAGGACGTGTTTTATGTGTCCGGTGGTTTCATCGAGGTGCAGCCCTTCAAGGTCACGGTATTAGCAGACACGGCTCTGCATGCTAAAGATCTGGATGAAGCCGCAGCTCTTGAAGCTCAGAAGCACGCACAACATGCGATTGCAGACAAGTCAGGCGAGTTCCAGTACTCACGTGCGGCAACTCAGCTGGCAGAAGCAGCAGCACAGCTGCGTACCCTGCAGCAGATCAAGAAAAAGCTCGGCAAATAAGTCGAACTTTGATTGCATACAAAGCAGCCTTCGGGCTGCTTTTTGCGTTTTAGCTCCCAGCTCAGCGGGTTTCTGGTAAAATCTTACATCCATTCTACACACTGGGTCTTCACTCATGTCTATCGATGTTATCGTTCTTGCGGCCGGACAGGGAAGCCGGATGAAGTCTACCCTACCCAAAGTGATGCATCCGCTTGCGGGCCAACCCTTGTTACGCCATGTGCTGAACAGCGCTGCACAACTACAGGATGCACGTCTGCACCTGGTGGTGGGCCACGGTGGTGATCAACTGGTGGACTACATTCAGAGCGAAACAATCAGTGCGCAACCTATTCAGATTGCCTGGCAGCGTGAGCAATTAGGCACTGGCCATGCGGTCGCTCAAGCCTTGCCTGCTTGTGCTAAAGATTCCGTCGTGTTGATTCTGTATGGGGATGTGCCTTTAACACCGTCGTCACTCTTAAACTCAATGGTAAGTGTGGCTCAGCAGGGTGATCTTGCACTCTTAACTGTAAATCTTGCAGACCCCGCGGGTTACGGACGTATTTTGCGCAGTCCGGTGGGGGATGTGGTCGCGATTGTTGAGCATAAGGACGCTACCGATGCACAAAAGGCAATTGCTGAGGTGAATACCGGCATTATGGCAGTTAAGGCCGAGGCTTTAGCCGACTGGTTGCCGCGCTTGTCAGCCAACAACGCGCAGGGTGAATACTATCTCACGGATATCATTGCTATGGCTGCGGAAGAAGGAGTGCGTATTCGGGCATTACAGCCGCAAGCGGAAGAGGAAGTTCAGGGCGTGAATACGCGCAGTCAATTAGCGGCTCTGGAGCGTTGGTATCAAATGCGTCAAGCGCAAGCTTTGATGGCGGCAGGTGTGAGTCTGGCGGACCCACAGCGCTTTGATCTAAGAGGATCACTCAAGCACGAGATAGATATCAGTATTGATATTAACTGTGTGTTCGAGGGTGAGGTGATTTTAGAAGAAGGGGTTGTCATAGGTCCAAATTGCCTGATACGTAACAGCCATATAGGTGCCTACACACGCATTGAAGCGAATAGCGTGATTGAAGGCGCGCAAGTAGGTGCTCAGGCAACGATTGGGCCCTTTGCGCGCTTACGTCCGGGTACGGATTTAGCGACTCAAACCCGTATTGGTAATTTCGTGGAAGTGAAGAAGTCTGTTATAGGTCGGGGCAGTAAAGTGAATCATCTCAGTTATATCGGAGATGCCCAGATAGGTTCAGAGGTGAACATCGGTGCGGGTACCATTACCTGCAACTACGATGGTGTGAATAAGTCTCTGACTGAGATAGAAGACGGAGCCTTCATCGGCTCCAACACCGCTCTGGTTGCACCGGTTAAAGTGGGTGCAAATGCCACCGTAGGGGCAGGTTCCACTTTAAATAAAGCGGTCGAAGCTGGGCAATTAGCTGTGGCGCGTGCGAAACAACGTAACCTAGACAACTGGACGCGTCCAACTAAGCGCGAAAAATAAGGAGCAGGGCATGTGTGGAATCGTCGGTGCGATCGCTGTTAGACCGGTTGCTGAGATTTTATTAGAAGGATTACGTCGTCTTGAGTATCGCGGGTATGACTCTGCGGGTATGGCGTTGCTGAATACACAGGGTATTACACGTGTACGTCGGGCTGGTAAGGTGCAGGCACTAGCAGATGCGCTTGCGCAGGAGCCGGTTATCGGCAACTTAGGCATCGCTCATACCCGTTGGGCGACTCATGGCAAACCCACTGAAGCCAATGCACATCCACACATGTCTGGCGCGGAGTTAGCTGTAGTGCATAACGGTATCATTGAAAACTACGAGGTGATTAAGGCAGCGTTACAAGCTCAGGGATATGTGTTCAGTTCCGACACGGATACTGAGGTTGTCGCGCATCTTTTGGATTTGAATTATCGGCAAAGTGGCGAGCTCTACACAGCCTTACGCGCCACCTTAGCAGAGCTAGAAGGTGCCTTTGCTCTGGGTATTATGCATCGTCAACAGCCCGATAAATTGCTGGCGGCACGTAAAGGCAGCCCTCTGGTAATAGGTGTGGGCATGGGGGAAAACTTCATCGCTTCAGATCAGCTTGCCCTTTTGCCCGTGACAGATCGTTTTATGTTTTTGGAAGATGGTGATATTGCAGAGCTGAGCTGTAGCGGCATTAAAGTTCATGACGATCAAGATCATGCCGTGGAGCGTGCTGTCCATCTTTATGAGCACACAGGTGCTGCTGCGGAGAAAGGCCCGTTTAAGCATTTTATGCTGAAAGAGATCTATGAGCAGCCACAAGTGATGCGCCAAGTACTGGAAGGGCGCGTTTACAAGGATCATCTTCTGGAACAGGCCTTTGGTGTCGCTGCCGCCGAGGTTTTTGATCAAGTCAAAAGCGTGCAACTGCTCGCCTGTGGTACCAGTTATCATGCGGGGATGGTGGCACGTTATTGGATTGAAGAGTTAGCGGGTATTCCTTGCCACGTGGAGGTTGCCAGTGAGTTTCGTTATCGTTCAGTGGTGATACCGCAAGACACTTTATTAATTTGTTTGTCTCAGTCGGGCGAAACAGCAGATACGCTGGCTGCTTTGCGTGAAGTCAAAGGACGCGTTTTATCTTCGCTGGCAATCTGTAATGTTCCAGGCAGTTCGTTGGTGCGTGAAACCGATCTGTCTTTGATGACCAATGCGGGTCCTGAAATAGGCGTTGCTTCGACTAAAGCTTTTACTTCACAGTTGGTGGCGTTAATGCTGACCACTTTGGCCTTGGCTCGACGGCATGGTTTAAGCTCAGAGCAGGAGGCGGAGATAGTTCAGAATCTGTTAGCGCTGCCTGAGCAGATGCAAGATCTCCTCAAACTCGACTCACAAATTGAGGAGATGAGCCAAGCCTTTGCTGAAAAACATCATACTCTCTTTTTAGGTCGAGGTAGCCTCTATCCAGTCGCGATGGAAGGCGCATTAAAGCTGAAAGAGATTTCTTATATTCATGCGGAAGCTTACCCAGCCGGTGAGTTGAAACATGGCCCTCTGGCCTTGGTGGATAAAGAGATGCCGGTGGTTGCGGTCGCTCCAAAGAATTCGATGCTGGATAAATTAAAAGCCAATCTGCAGGAAGTCCGCGCGCGCGGGGGTGAGCTCTTTGTGTTCAGTGGCGATCGACAAAGTATTCAGCAGGAAGAAGGGATCAGTGTGATTTCACTACCCCCAGTCTCACGCTTGATGGAACCGATTTTGTATACTCTGCCACTTCAGTTGTTGTCGTATCATGTCGCTGTGATTAAGGGAACGGATGTGGATCAACCGCGCAATTTAGCGAAATCGGTTACCGTTGAGTAGTGCTGGACTCAAGCAGTCAAAAACCTAAGGCCAGTGCTCACCCACTGGCTTTTTTCTGTCTAGAAGAGAGACTGAGGCGGCTAGTCGTTATCGAACCAGCGCTCCTGATCGACATAAGTGGCTAAGGCTTCTTCTTCACGCTTCTTTTCGATAGCACGTCTGGCTTCAAGAAGGCGTTTGGAGGCCAATTGCTTACGACGATTTTTCTCTTCGATGTCATAGCCCACTAAGAGGTCGAATACTTCGGTCTCGATAGGGTTGAGATCCTGCTCAGCGCGTATCAGCATAGTCTAGGCTCCGATCTGTTTTGCAGATATGGACGATGCTTTAGGGATGTTTAAAGCATCTTGCTGTAAAAAGTCCCAGATCATTTTTTAACCGATTCTGCGACGGATTACAAACATCCAAACGAACAAATTGAGCTTAGATTACGCACGGCGTGTGACGAACAGATGACTTGGAAATCAATTCTTTGTTGCCTTAATCATTGTTATCTGACTGGCGACGAGTGGGTAACAAACGATCATTTTGGCGCAGACTACGCAGGCTGCGTTTGATGGTTTTGAGATGATCAAAAAGTGCCGGGCCGAGTTTCATGGCAACCCCAACGGCTAAAATATCGATGACCACAAGATGGACAACACGTGAAGACATAAGGGTGCTGAGATCCTTATCCTCTTCCACATCCACATGAATAGGAATGGTGGCCAGATCGGCAAGCGGCGTGGTACCCGGGCAAAGGGTAATCACAGTCGCCCCTGTTTCCTTTACCAAACGCACAGTATGCAGCAGATCTTTGGTGCGTCCCGTTTGTGAAATCGCCACCACCACATCACCCTGACGTAGCGTGACAGCAGAAATGGTCTGCATATGTGGGTCTGAATAAGCGGCTGCAGACACCATCAAGCGATAAAATTTATGCTGTGCATCCGCACAGACCGGGGCCGAAGCCCCAAAGCCATAGAATTCAACACGATTCGCTTTGGCTAAAGCATCGATGGCTTCTTCAAGCGTTTCGGGATCGAGTTGTTCACGAATATTGATGAGATTACCGATCATCGAATCAAAAATTTTCTGTTTAAACTCTATGACGGTGTCTTTTGAGTCCATCGAAAATTTTTCGAAGCTGGCGTTGCTGGCCAAACCCTGGGCTAGGGTGAGTTTAAAATCCTGGAAACCGTCATAATTGAGCGCACGACAGAAACGCACGACCGTCGGCTCACTGACATTGGCTTCTGAGGCCAAATCCACAATGCGCATATGAATGACATCGTTAGGATTCGCCAGCACATAATCAGCGACCTTTTGCTCTGATTTGCGTAGTTTTTCTCGCGAATCTGCGATGGATTTCAGGAGATTGAAGGAGTTCAATTCATATACCCGTGAGTTCATTCAAGCCAGCAAAAAGCAGTATATCAATGAAACGGGCAGACGCCTAACCTGTCGACCGTGAATTCTCAATGAAAGCATGGATGAGATTGCTACAGATCTTGGTCTTGAAGACGTACAATAGAAAGATCAATTTTGAGTGTGGATATTTCTCATGCAGGCGTTAAAAAAACAGTTGGAATCACTTAAACCCTGGCAGCTCAATGCGTTTTCAGCCGCATTCAGCGAGCGCATGTTGCCCAACTTCACACTCTTCTCCAAGCTCTTGAAATTTGGTGATGCTCAGAAAGTGCGCCAGATCATGGACGGTGTTTGGAATCATCTATCCGGAACCGGTGCCAAAATGAACTTTGAGGTTCAGCTGGATGTGGTCGAAGGCAATATGCCTTCACTTGATGATTTTGATCTTTATGGTGCGATGCCGGCACTGGATGCGGTTGTGGCGCTCTATTCCACCCTCCTGTGCATTCTCGAAGGCGATGTAGACGATGCGTTTAGTGTGGCCAATCTGTCTAAAGAAAGCGTGGCGACGTTTATCGAGGTGAACCTGGCAGATCCGCAGATGTCCGATGTGGATCTGATGCGCTTTATCGCGAATCATGAGCTGATGCAGGAAGAGGATGCCTTCCGTGAAGACGTCTTAGAGCGTTTGTTGTCGACTGAGCATCCGACTCCGGCGATGATCGCGGACTTACGTCGTCTGGCGCATAATGAAGGTTTCAGTAATATCGGAATCAGTGACGACGAAGAATGATGCTACGTTTGGGTTTGTGTTTACTCATTTTACCGGTGGTCGCACTTCTCTTGCTGTTTTTTATTGAGCAAGCAAGGGTGGATGATTGCCTGGCGATGGGGGGCAGTTACGACTACCTTAAGGCGGTGTGTGATCTGCAAACCTCTCATCCCTTTGTACCTTTGATGGCGCGCTTTGGCACTTGGATCAATCTCGCCATGCTGCTCTCTTGCCTGGGTTTAGTATTCAGTGTTTTGGGCCTGTATAAAAAAGCCTAACTTCTTTTTCTAAGGTATGCCTGTGTTAAGCAAAAAACGCACCCTATGGATTCTGGTTTTGTTATCCGTGGCTTTGATTGTTTGGCTGCTGGCGCCAAGCTGGTTGCAGGGCTTTAATCAAAATCGTCAAGAAGAAGCTCAAGCACAGCGCGAAGCCGGCTTGTTGGCAGGTCAGACCAGTGATCAGCAAGGTTGTTTAGATCAAGCTTTGCGTGCTTTTGATCTCTGTCCCGATTCAAACTTTGTCTGCACAGTAGCACAGGGCACGTTTCTAAAGGCTTGTTGGGAGATGGCTGCACCCAGCGAAGGCTTCTGTGAGGGGGTGCCGGAATTCACGGAAAAGCCCACCGAGGACGCTAAGGAGTGGGCACGTTACACCTGTTGGGAGAAAAATATTCGTGGCGAAGGCTGCCGCTTGTTATTACGTCAGCAACAACAGCTCTGCAGCGCCTCCGCACTTCCTAATTCTTAATTAGAATTCAACGCTCAGAACCAGCTTGCCGCGACAGTGTCCGCTCGCGCTTAACTTGTGTGCTGTCGCGGCCTCTGTGAGAGGCAGTGATCTGTCGATCGCTAAATGTAAACGGCCTTGCGCCAGGCGCTCGACCAATCCGGCCAGTTGTTGGGCATCGGGGCGGGCGCGAATACCCATGACCTGCCAATCCTGTCCTTCTGCCGCGGCAATGATCTGTGCAGCGGTGACGGAGGGTAGAGTGACACAACGTCCAGTGGCTTTAAGGCTAGGTAAGGCTTGAAGCCCAGCGTCTCCGCCAATGCCATCCAGAATCACATCAAATTGCCCGCGGTAGGCTGACCAGTCTAGGTTTGCGTAGTCTAAGCAGGTGTGGGCACCTAAGCTGCGTAAAAACGCATGATTTTGTATCGAAGCGGTTGCCGTCACCTCGGCACCGGCTTCCACCGCCAGTTGCACAGCAAGGTGTCCGACACCACCGGCGGCGGCCAGAATCAAGACTTTTTCACCGGCTTTTAAAGCCGCGGCTTCAAATAAGGCTTGCCAAGCAGTGAGGCCCGTCAGACCCAGCGCAGCCGCTTGAATCGCGTCCACGCCCTCGGGGCGCAGAGTAATCTCATCTGCCGGTGCACAAAGATACTCGGCATAACAATTGGCAGGATGAGGAAAGCGGATGAAGCCTAACACGGCCTGGCCAGGCTGCCAGTTTTCTACGCCTTCACCACAGGCTTCGATAATGCCACTGAACTCCCAACCGGGGATATAAGGGAGCTGCTCGATAAAACCGCAGGCACCCCCGCCACTCACGGTCTTCCAATCGATGGGATTGACCCCTGCAGCCTGGTTTCGAATCAGAACTTCACCGGCTTGAGGTGTGGGTCGCTCACACTCTTCGTAGACAAGATTATCGGGTTCAAAAGCATGAATTCGGATGGCGTGCATAAACAACCCCGCAGGAAAAATTAATGAAGCGGCAGGGCGTTATTATCCGTTTCACTGGCGTCTATTTCCACCTGTGTCAAAAGATCCGCTGGGAAGTGGCAGATAAAACAACTTCCTTGTCCGATTTTGCTTTGAATCTCCAAACGCGCACCGTGGCGCATCAGCACGTGTTTAACGATAGAAAGGCCTAAACCGGTACCACCGCTTTCACTTGAGCGCCCTTCATCCACTCGGTAGAAGCGCTCGGTCAAACGTGGAAGGTGCATGGCTTCGATGCCGGGGCCGTTATCACAGACACTGAAATGCCCACCGCTGGAATCCGTTTGCCAACGGATGCGGATCTCACTCTGTGCAGGGGTATAACGCACAGCATTGAATACCAGGTTGGAAAATGCGCTGTAAAGTTCACTCTCTTGTCCGAGTAGATCCTTGTCCGCGTCTAGATCGAGCGTGATCTGCTGCTGTTTTTCGGCACTGAGAATCAGGGCATCACGTTGAATTCGTTTCAGTAGGTGATGAATTTCAATCGGCTCTTCACTTTGGATCTGTTGCGAAGACTCTAGGCGAGAGAGCAGCAGCAGATCACGCACCAGGCTCTCCATACGCTGAGTTTGTTGCTGCATCTGACTTAATCCGCGCAGTAAGGGACGCGGTAAATCCTGTTCTAAAAAGGTTTCCAGATAACCGCGCATCACTGTCAGTGGGGTGCGCAGCTCATGTGAGGCATTGGCCACAAAGGTTTGGCGAGTTTGTTCTAAGCGCTTAAGACGTGAGATGTCGCGAGCGACCAGGAGTCGATCCCCCTCGCCAAACTGGATGATGTTGTAAAGCAAGGTCATGTTAGGATCGCGTGGAGAAACCAACTCCAATGGCTCTTGATACTGACCTTTGCGGTAATAACGCACAAAACGGGGATCACGGAGCAGGTTGAGAATCGATTTACGGCGATCCGATTTGGTTTTGAAGCCAAGGAGTGTTTCCGCAGAGCGATTCCACCATTCCAGGTGATTATGCTGGTCGATAATTACAATCGCATCGTTGAGCGCGGCAGAGGATTGTTGGAAACGACGGATGACACCGCGTAGAGATGTTTCTCTCTCCTGTGCCGCACGTTGTCGGCGGTACAGGGCATAGCAGAGATCCCCCCAAGCACCGCTGGCATCAGGGGGTTCATCCTGGGGGTCTTGTTGCACCCATTTTAATAGACGCTGAAATTGCCAAATTGAATGGCCAGCCCAGGCGAGTGTGCCAAGTAGCGCACCAAGACGCAGATCACCCAAAAACCATCCGATCAAGCTTGCCAGCAGGAGTGTGAGCAGTAGGCTTTGCAACAGCAGGAAGCGTGAGCGGTACATGGTGGCCTAAGCCCTCCCTCAGCCACTCAGCTGAGCTGAGTGGAAAAACGATAACCTGTGCCGCGAACCGTTTGGATCAGATAATCGTGGCGTTCACCCAGAGCTTTGCGTAAGCGGCGAATATGGACATCCACTGTGCGCTCTTCGACATAAACATTACCGCCCCAAACATGATCGAGCAACTGACCACGTGAATAGGCCCGATCGGGGTGGGTCATGAAAAATTGCAGCAAACGAAATTCGGTAGGCCCTAACTCCAGTGAAGTCTGCTCAGACAAAACACGATGTGAAATCGGGTCCAGTGTTAGACCGTCGACGGTCACCGGTTCTTCGATCCCTTTTGGGGTGGTACGGCGCAAGACGGTTTTCAAACGTGCGACCAGCTCACGCGGGGAAAAGGGTTTGGTGATGTAATCATCCACACCAACTTCTAAGCCCTGGATTTTATTATCCTCTTCCGCCTTCGCGGTGAGCATGATGATGGGAATATCACTCGTCACCTCCTCTTTACGCAAACGCCGCGCAAAGTCGATACCGCTGGTTCCGGGCATCATCCAGTCGAGCAACACCATATCCGGTTTATGATCCAGAATCACACCATGTGCTTGTTGCGCGTTTTCCGCTTCCAAACACTCATAGCCGGCCATTTCCAGCGCCACGGCAATCATTTCCCGAATCGGTGCTTCATCATCAACAATCAGCACACGCTTTGCAGCAGACATTTGCAGAGCCTCTTTATTAATCACAACAGCGTGTATTACAGAAGGTTTCTGTTACATAAATATGACAAATGTCACGAAACTGCAAAAACTTCGCAGCATTATGCGGCGTAATGAAAAATGATGCCGACCAAAACAGCTAACTCGGCCAGGTGATTATTCAGGAAAGCACGAAAACAACCTTCACGTTCACGTGCTTGCGTCAAACTGTGTTGGTAGAGGAAGAAACCGGAAGCCGCGACTAAGCCGAGGTAATACCAATAGCTCATCTCCAGCATCAGCCCTATGAGTAGTAACAGGCTCAGTGCACCGGCTTGTAGAAGGGCGATGATCAGATTGTCTTTTTCACCAAACAAAATGGCGGTGGATTTAACGCCGATTTTCAAATCATCATTACGATCTACCATTGCGTATTGGGTATCGTAGGCGACGGTCCAGAGAAGTTTAGCGGCATAGAGTAACCAGGCGATGAGTGGCAGGCTTTCTTGTGTGGCGGAAAAAGCCATAGGGATTGACCAACCAAAAGCAGCACCCAGCACCACTTGTGGCAGATGGGTGTAGCGCTTCATAAAAGGGTAGGTAAAGGCCAAGGATAAACCGACCAAAGATAACCAGATGGTGAGAGGGTTAGTGAAGAGCACTAAAACAAAGGCCACGAGCATTAACAGCGCAAACAGGAGAAGCGCCTCACGGCTTGTGACCGCGCCTGTCGCGAGCGGACGCTCACGTGTGCGCTCAACGTGACCATCGATTTTACGATCGGCAAAATCATTGATGACACACCCTGCCGAGCGAGTCAGGAACACGCCGAGCGTAAAAATCAGCAGGAGTGTTAAAGAAGGTACGCCCTCGGCGGCAATCCACAAAGCCCAGAGTGTTGGCCAGAGCAACAACCAGGTTCCGATCGGTTTATCGGCACGGGTTAAGCGAACATAGTGTGGTGTTTGGCTGCGTAGATGCGCCCATAAAGCGTGAAGTGACATCTTACCCCCTGTTGAACTCCTCAGCCGGGGTATTCTACGCGCCTCAAGCTGGGAAGGAAGACTTCGATGACCAGTAGAGGTTGGCCCTCTAAACGAAAGATAGAGCGACGTGCCCAATAGACACTATGCTGATCCTCTAGACGGCAGATTTCCAGATCACCACGTTGTATAGACGGATCACTGAATAACCAGGAGCCAAGCGATTGATTACCCAGCGAGCGCAGGGCGCGATGCCGACCGCGCAGAGTGTTGCGCGGGATAATGGAGCGAGCAAATACCCAATCCTGTTGATGGCCACGCAGCATGACTTCGCGAATTAAAGCCCAGTGGTGCGCCGGTTGCTGTAAACAGATCTGCTCACTCGGGCGCATAGTCTGCCATCCTTGACGCAGGCGTTCGACACTAAAACTATGTTGGCTGGCCTGCACCAAGCGGCGCGTTAAGGAACCTCTGTCCGTTAACCAGGGCCGCCAGTGAGCAGGCAGAGGTTGGCGCCTCTTGGCAGAGCGCCAATGTTGACGCTGGAAGCTGTTTAGCAAGGCGGTACGAGCGGACATGATGCGAGTGAAAATGAGTTCTACAAGAAGGTCCACCCAGTGTAGCACCGATGCTTCCTATCTCGAAAGCTCAGGTCACGGTAAACTGCGAGGTCAGCTGGCGCAGAGAGTCGGCATTATGGCGCACACGCTGAGCACTCTGTTGTAGCTCAGTGATGGTATTTGCCATCTCCACCGAGGCCCCTTCAACCTGACGTACTGAGGCCCCATAAAAGTGACTACGATCGTCTAGCTGTTTGATGATGCTAAACATCTTCTCAACTGCTTGTTGCAGTTCATCATTCTCACTGGCACTTTCCGAGGCATGGCGAATACTTTCATCCACCGCTTCAACGCCTTGCTCCATGTAATGCACCGCTTCGCGTGTCTCACTTTGCAAACTGTTCACGGTGGCTTGTATTTCATCGGCGGCACCGGCGGTTCGGGCCGCCAGCTTGCGGACTTCATCGGCGACCACAGCAAACCCACGGCCATGCTCACCGGCTCGTGCGGCTTCAATCGCCGCATTTAACGCAAGTAGATTGGTCTGGGCGGTAATATCGCTAATCATGCCGACAATATTACCGATCTCGGTCATACGGCTATCGAGGTTTTGCACACGATTGGCGGTTGTTTCCACCACATGGCGGATCGAGTCGGTGCCCTTGCGCGCCGTTTCAAATTGCTCACGGGCATTGGCCATCACATCATCCATTGCGCGTTTTAGGGTTTCGGCTGTATGGCTGGCATCGTTAATTTCTTGTAACTGTTGCTCTAACAACTCCAGCATTTTAGTCACAACCTGGCGCACTTCACGACTGTTGTTCCCTGCTTCATCGGTTAAGCCCAGCATCACCTTGTTGGTTTCACGTACGTCGCGTTCACTCTGAATGATCTGGCCGATGATGCCATCGAGATTATCCAGGAAGCTATTGATCCAACCGCCCATATCGGCGGTTTCATCCTTGGTCATAGAAGTGGTATCGAGACGCTGGGTCAGGTTGCCTTCACCTTCGGCAATGGTGCGGATCAACTCAGTGGTGGAACCCATACGGCTGGCTAATTTACGTGGCCCTAACCAGGTGTAAAGAAAAGTCGCGAGCAGCAGAAGCAGAGCATTTAATCCCAGATTCCAACTGCTATTGAGTGGACTGAAGAGATGTAAGGTGCTGGAGGCGGCGAGTAAGCCCGCTGTGGTGAGCAGATAAAGACGACTGAGGACATATTTAATCGATCGACGGCGATACACCTCTTCTAGATCGCCCTCACACATCATGCCCCAAATATCGGGTGAACCTTCCAGCTGAAAGGTAATGCCCTTACCGATCACTGGGATATGACGATAATCGGAGTATCCGGGGTAGGTCACAAAGAGATTATGGCCCTGGCGAATGGTCTCGCGTACCCCAGGATGCAACTGGCCGGTAGCGGGATCGGTAAAGCGCAATTCCAGTTCGGTATGTTGCTTAACCTGAACGGTGCCCCAGCGTGTGTTGACGCCCTGCTTCAGGTTCTCGCCATGGGAAAAGGTGTCATCTTCAAAACGTGAGCGAGACAAGGCGGTGCCTTGCACAATGCTGGGATCAAAGCGGGATTGCACCATAAACAAATAGTTATCACCGGATTCACGATAGATGTGTCCGGCTTCACGCTGTATTAGATCACCCACAACATCATTGGGCACTCGGCTACACACACAACCCAATACCTTGCCATTCACTTCCAGGGGTTGATAGAACATGAGTGTCACGGCGTCGTGAAAGCGTGAGCTGCTTGGACCCAACTCCAGTGTTATGGGGTCTACATAGGGGCCATGTAAAAAAGGGGCTTTTAAACCTTCTTTTAGGGCGCGTAGACAGGTCTGACCCGGATGGATCTGACCCCGACGGGCACGGTGCGTTGAGGCGAGAATCTGGCCCTCGGGGTTGACGAAAAAAAGCTCGGAGGCGTCGTTGATCTGCTCGAACTTGCGCAGCAGTAGAGCTTGATACTCAGCTTCTGAGCTGAGGGCGAATAAGCTGCTGAGTTCGCGTAGATGTTTCCACTGACGTTTCGTCCATTGTTGCAGGATACGCAAGCGTGTCTCGGCAATTCCCTCAAACACCTGCTCGACAACAGGATAGGTGCTGCGGTTGATCCAGCACGACCAGCCGAGGCTGAGCTTATTGTTGGTGCCCAACCAAGGTAACCAGTGCATTTCAGCAGAAGTGAGTGGCATTGCAGGACTTTTTAAGGTATGGCGCATGTGTAACCCCAAGATCGACAACTTAACGGCTTAGTAGATACTCCCGGCGTGATTATTATGATTCTATGCGTGGGCGAAATAAGGTAAGCAAATATTGTGCCTTATTTTCTGAAGATAACTTGCTGTTATTTGGTGCGTTAATGCACCATAAAAGCGCATACAAAATAATTAATACTTTATCTGCTCCTTTAGGGTGCATCCTGCCTTAAATACATCAGAAGGATGTCAGATCAAGAACCGCCCTGATCCTTCATTTCAGCTTCATCATCCGGTGACGCATCTTTTAAGGTGCGTTTTATGTTTTTTAAGCTTTGATGGCGGACATCGGTTCCGCTGACCTGATAGATCAAGTGTTCGGAGAGGTTACGAGCGTGGTCACCGATACGCTCCAGGCTGCGCAGTACCCAGATCACATTCAGGATAGAGGAAATAGAGCGTGGATCTTCCATCATATAGGTAACCAGCGAGCGCATCGCCGAGCGGTACTCTTGATCGACATTGGTATCCTGTTTGGCAACGCTATACGCCAATTCCAGATCATCGCGTGCAAACGCCGTGAGAATGTCGCGTACCATGGAGGACACCAGCATGCCGATATGGCGCACTTCCTGATACCCCCGTGGAGCGGGGCCGGACTGGGCAATCTCGATCGCGTGTTGGCAGATGCGGCTGGCTTCATCACCAATACGCTCAAGATCAGATACCGCTCGGCTGATGGCCACAATCAAACGCAGATCGCTGGCTGTGGGTTGGCGAATCGCGATCATTTTGGTGCATTGATCGGCGATATCCAGCTCCATTTGATTGGTTTGCCGATCAACACGGCGTGATTCTTCAGCGAGGTCGGGGTTGTTGTTGAGCAGAGCATCCAGAGCATCACTGACCTGACGCTCAACTTGTCCACCCATGGCCAGCATTTGGGTGCGAATATCTTCGAGCTCATGATTGAATTGTTGGGAAATATGCCGGGAAAAACCTTCTTTTCCTGTAAACATGACGGGTAATCCTGACAGCGCTTGGCTGTAATTTTCTGTGGATAAGTTGTTTATATTTGTTGTGTAACCCGGTGAATCCTGTGCTTAACCATAACGCCCAGTAATGTAATCTTCGGTTTGACGCTTACTCGGGTTGGTAAAAATGCTGTCTGTATCACCAAACTCGATAATACGTCCCTGATGCAAAAACGCGGTGTAGTCTGAGACACGCGCAGCTTGGTGCATATTATGAGTCACAATAATTATCGTATAAGAATGTTTCAATTCGTTGATCAGCTCTTCAATTTTCAAAGAAGAGATCGGATCGAGTGCCGAAGCCGGTTCATCCAGCAAAATCACATCCGGTTCGACAGCCAGCGCTCGTGCAATCACCAGACGTTGTTGTTGGCCACCGGAGAGATCAAACCCATTGTCATGCAGGCGATCCTTCACTTCATCCCAAAGTGCGGCGGCACGTAAAGAGAACTCCACTACATCATCCAGTGTGCGCCGATCACGAATGCCTTGCACTCTTAAACCAAACGCAACATTTTCATAGATGGATTTAGGGAAAGGGTTGGGCTTCTGAAACACCATACCCACGCGTCGGCGCAGTTCCACCACATCACGCCCAGGGGCATAGATACTTTCTTGATCCAGACGTATATCCCCCCGACAGACACAGCCTTCGATCAAATCGTTTAAACGATTAAAACTGCGTAGCAGAGTCGATTTGCCGCAGCCAGAGGGTCCGATAAACGCCGTGACCCGCTTGGCCGGCAGGGCGAGATGGATATCCTGCAGGACCTGCTCACGTCCGTAGTGCAGGCTGAAATTCTCAACCTGTAGCTTCAGGCGTTCAGGTTGAAAATCCTGCGCTTGGCTGGCCGATAAAGGACGTGATAAGGAAGGAACATTCATAGGCACTCACAGATTATGGAAGCGCTGATAGCGCTCACGTAAATGATGACGAATACGGATAGCGCTCAGATTCAGAAGCAGGATAAGCAGAATCAGCACCAAGGCCGTGGCATACACTAAAGGGCGTGCCGCTTCTGGATCGGGGCTTTGAAAGCTGGCATCAAAAATATGGTATCCCAGATGCATGATTTTTCGATCCAGATGCAGATAAGGAAAAACATCGTCCAGGGGTAAAGTCGGTGCCAGTTTGACCACACCTACCAGCATTAACGGCGCTACTTCTCCCGCCGCACGTGCGATTGCCAGAATGAGGCCCGTCAGCATGGCGGGGGTCGCCAGGGGTAAAATGATTCGCCATAGGGTTTCAGCCGGTGTTGCCCCCAAGGCCAGGCTGCCATCACGCAAACTGCGCGGAATCCGTGCCAAGCCTTCCTCTGTTGCCACGATCACAACCGGAAGGGTTAATAAGGCTAGGGTGAGGCTCACCCAGATTAACCCGGGGGTGCCTAAGGTGGGTGCCGGCAAAGCATCGGCAAACAGCCATTGATCCAACTGGCCACCTACAAGATAGATAAAAAATCCAAGTCCAAAGACACCAAAAACGATTGAAGGAATCCCGGCCAGATTGTACACAGAGATGCGAATCCAGCGCGCCAGCAAACTTTTACCAGCATACTCATGTAAGTAGATTGCCGCTAAAACCCCAAAAGGTGTGACTAGCAGCGTCATTAATAACACCATCACCAGAGTGCCATAGAGGGCGGGAAAGATACCGCCTTGCGTGTTGGCTTCGCGTGGATTTTCAGTCAAAAACGCCCAGATGTTATGCAGATACAGCTGCAGTTTTTCAATAAAAGACAGCGCGTTGGGGCGGGTGATACGCAGTATCTGATCGAGGCCGAGAGCATGTGTTTCGCCCTGGGCTAAACGAATTTCGAGTTGTGGCTGCGCGGCTTGTTGATAGAGGTTCTGCAAATAAAGGCGCAGGCGCTCATGGTCATGTAGAAGCTGCTGTTGGGTCGTCAGCAAAGCCGCATGGGTGTCTGGATCATGGCTAGCACTTGTCCGTAACTGTCGGCGGATCTGCTCCAGCTGCTGATTTAAGCGTCCCATCTCACGCCTTTCCAACAAACGTATCTGTTGTTGTAAGGCTTGGGTCACACGCAGTTGCGTCTGTAAGCTTGACCAAAACTCAGCCGCTTCGGCCGGCACACGTTGTTCCTGTCGGGTGTCTTCTTGTGTCTCCTGCCAGATGAGTGCTTGGGCAAAACCAAACAGATCCCCCCAGGCTTGGCGCTCGATACGCAAGGCGTTCTCTGGGCGACTGAATTCGGCACCTGCTGATTTGGGTAACCAGAGATATTCCTGATTTTGCAGATCACGGTTACCTAAACGCCAGAGTTGTTCGTCTTGGCTTTGATCCACCACCTGACCGGAGCGTAAAGGTTGGGCCAGAAAGCTTAAAGCGCGGGGAGAGGAGGCGTCGGTTGCTGGCAGCTCGAGTTGATAGATAGGTTTAGGCCAGAAATGGTGCAGCCCTTGGGCGGCAATCCAGCCCAGGGTTCCAAGCAGCATAATCAGCGCACAGCTTAAAGCCCCTGCGCTCAGCCAGATCCAGGGCTGGCCACCCTCTGTCCACTTCTTCATTTACAAGGTCCGATAATGCTGGCGCAAGCGCTGTCTGACAACTTCTGCCAGAGTATTGAGCACAAAGGTAAACACAAAGAGTAATAAGGCCGCTAAAAAGAGCACACGATAATGGCTGCTGCCGACTGCCGTTTCCGGTAACTCAATCACGAGGCTGGCCGATAGGCTGCGCATTCCCTCAAACAGATTAAAATTGCTTAACGGGGTATTCCCACTGGCCATCAGCAGAATCATGGTTTCGCCCAGTGCTCGGCCTAAACCGATCATCAGCGCGGAAAAAATACCCGCAGCGGCGGCCGGAAGCACCACACGGCGGACCGTTTGCCAGGGCGATGCACCGAGCGCTAAAGCACCCTGAGTGAGATGGCGCGGCACATTAAAGAGAGCATCTTCGGCGATCGAGAAGATCGCCGGAATCACCGCAAAACCCATCGCGATCCCGACAATCATGGCATTACGCTGTTCATAATCGATCGAGTGTGCAGACAACCAGGCGCCAAGATCACCCTGAAACCAAAAGGCTTCCAATTGTGGCGCACAATAGATCAGCACCGCACCACATAGAAACAGCCAGGGCAATAGAATAAATAACTCTGTGCCGCTGCCAGGCACAGGACGTTTCAGTAGTTTGGGCAGCCATTTCTGGTTGAAGAGCCCTGCCAATAACATGGCGAAGGGCAAAAACAGCAATAAGCTGATCACGCTGGCAAGATGTGCTTCCACCCAGGGCGCCAACCACAAACCGGCAATAAAGCCGATAATCACCGTTGGGAAGGCTTCCATGAGTTCAATACCGGGTTTTACCCAAGCTCTAAGCCCCGGTGACATAAAGCAAGCGGTATAAATCGCTGCCATAATTGCCAGCGGCATGGCGAATAAAAGCGAGAAGAGGGCGGTTTTTAGCGTGCCCAGCATTAAGGGGGTCAGGCTGAATTTGGGTTCAAAACTGTCATGCGCGACGGCCGGTTGCCAAACCCAAGCAGGTGCTTCGTACCCCTCGTAATGCACCTGAGTCCAGAGGGTACGCCAGCTGATCTCAGGATGAGGATGGTGTACCTGCCAAGAGGTCAGGCCATCGGCATCCAAGGCGATGAGTCGCTGTGGATGGGCGGCAAAGCTCCAGTGTTGAGTCTGAGCAGACGCTGACCAGCGTAACGGCTCCTCTCCACTGGTGGTAGGGTAGAGCGCGGTTTGGCCCTGTTGATCCATCGCCAAAAAGCTTTTGCTATAGGGATCGGCACTCAGATGCTGAATTGATTGGGATAAAGCGGGGAATTGGCGTAGTTTCTGCAAACTCAGCTCGTGGCCTGCTTTCTGAATCAGTTGCCATTGCTGCACTTGGCCTTGTGTATCCGCACTCAGAAACGAACGGCCGCCGGGCAGGCGTAAGAGGTGAGTGATGCCCTCCATTCCCGATAAGCGGGTTTCCAGCTGTTTTTGCCAGGTGATAGCTGGCCCTTCCTGCCCCGCAGAAAACACCTGAAGCTGTGCCTGGGTATCAATAATAAGAAGATGTTTGAGGTTGGCATCGATCAACAGATATTGCGCTTGGAAATCCAATCTCTGCACACTCTGTTCCAAGAGTTTAACTTCCGGTTGCAGCTGCCAGCGCTGCACAAGTAAGCGCTGATCCTCGCTGACGGCGGCGAGCAAAAGTTGGCTTTGCGCCAGATTGGTGGCAAGCGCGGTTAGGATCAAGGCACGACCTTCGGGATCAAAAGGTTGTGTAATCGGGAGTGGGAATTCAACATTTCCCTGGCTCACCAGCTCACCCTCTTGATAAACAGAATAAAAACGATGTTGACTCACCCACAGTTCACCCTGGCTTAATCCCCAAGCACTTAAACCTGTTTCGGCATCGGCTTGAGAGAAATGCTGCACTTGAGCGGAGGACAGAAAAGGCAACGGCTGTTGCTGGTGTAACTGACCTGAAACCGGATCAATCCACAAAGCGCCCTGTGTTGCACTCAAAATCAGGGCCAGATCTGCGCTGGGCGACAGAGCTAGAGCCAAGGGTTGTTCGATGGACACCGCGAGCGGTTGCTGACCCTGAGCTTCAAGTTGCGCGCCACGCAGCAGGGGCAAGACTTCCCAAAGTAGATATAAAAAGATCAATAACAGCGACAGAATGACACCGTAACCGGCGCAACTGATACTCAAACGTGACAGTTGGTTACTGAAACGCCGCCAGATTGAGCGCCAGTGGGCCACCTGTACTCGACGTTTGCGCAAGGGATGTACCCGCTTCGGGGTGGGCATAAAGTCACTGGCCATGCTCAGTCCAACTCCAATTCATGCCGAAGACGTGCGCTGAGTTCCGCAGGCAGGGGCAGATACCCCTCCTGTTCAACCAAGGCTTGGCCTTGTTTTGAGTAAATAAAGCGGATGAATTCACGTTGCAAAGGATCTAACTGTCCCTGTGGCGGTTTATTCACATAAAGATAGAGATAGCGGGCTAAGGGATAGTGTCCATTCACGACATTTTCAGCGCTCGGCTCAGCATAAGGATGTTCAGGGCTCAGCGCCAAAGCCAGGGTTTTGACGGCAGGGTTACGAAAGCCGATGCCCGAGTAACCGATACCGTTCAGCGCACGGCCAACCCCTAACACCACGGAGGAAGAACCCGGCTGTTCATTCACCTGAGCACGAAAATCTCCACCGAGCAGCACCTTCTCTTTGAAGTAACCATAGGTGCCAGAAACGGCGTTACGACTGAAGCGCGTAATCTTACGTGTCTGCCAAGGCGCGTCTAAACCGAGTTGTCCCCAGTGGGTAATCGCCTGTGGATAACCCTGGAAACGATTTTCCGAGAAGATGGCATCCAGCTCAGCCAGGGTAATCTGTTGCAAAGGATTGTGGCGATGGACAAAAACAGCGACCAGATCGATCGCAATTGGCAAGGCCAGCGGAGGATAACCGTAGCGCTGTTCAAAACGACTGATTTCTGAAGGGCGCATCGCCCGACTCATGGGTGCAAAAAGCGCCGTGCCTTCGGTGAGTGCAGGGGCGCCGGTTGAGGAACCAAAACCCTGTAGCTGTAGGTTGATCCCTGGATAATAGGATTGAAAATGCTCCGCCCAGAGTGTCATCAGACTATTCAGGGTTTCTGAACCCATCGATGAAAGCGAGCCGCTGACACCCGGTCGTGCGCTGTAGTCTGGGTGTTGATCCTGGGCAGCCTGGGCCAAAGAAAGGCTGCTCAAGCTCAAGAGAAGCATAGAAGACAGCCGCCAAGCACCGAGCCGCAGCCATTTCAGCCGCGCCTGGATTCGACTTAAACAAGGGGAGTGTCCCCGCAATGCTCTGTGCATGGCCTCACTCATAGATGGATTTCTAATCGAGCATAATATGACGTTTTGATGACAAAAAGATGACAAATCCAAGATAAACCCTAGGGTGAGTTTGTCATCATATTGTCATAGAGCATTCATCTGCTTGACACATTTTCTCGTCAAACTGCGCAGCGTAGGCTCACGCGACCGAGTATTTCTGCTCGATGCGAGCCGGTCGTGTACTTCAAACTGACGAGGATCTATCCATGAAATTCCGTAACACAGCACTTGCCCTGGCCATGTCTGCTGGTCTGGCCGTAGCGGCTCCTGCCATGGCGCGTGATACCATCCAGATCGCAGGTTCTTCAACTGTTCTGCCTTTCTCCTCTATCGTAGCGGAAGAGTTCGGCAACTCCTTCCCACAGTTCAAAACTCCGGTTGTGGGTTCAGGTGGCTCCGGCGGTGGTCTGCGTCAGTTCTGTCAGGGTGTGGGTGCGAACACCATCGATATCGCCAACTCTTCGCGTGCTATTCGTCCAAATGAGCTGGAAAGCTGCCGTGCGAATGGTGTGACAGAAGTGATCGAAGTGAAATTTGGTTACGACGGTATTGTCTTCGCTTCCCGCGCCGATAGCGGCAAGTTTGCTCTGACACCTAAGCATGTCTTCCTGGCGGGTGCTGCCCAGATTCCGCAGAATGGCCAGATGGTTGCTAACCCTTATACCCGTTGGTCACAGATCGACAGCAGCCTGCCAGATCAGGAAATCGTGCTGGTGATTCCAGGTTCTAACCACGGTACGCGTGAAGTTTACGAAGAAAAAGTGGTTCACCCAGGTTGCGAAAGCTTCGCGGAAGTGAAAGCTATGGAAGGTGAAGCTAAGACCAACTTCTGTAACGCCATCCGTACCGATGGTCGTGTGGTTGAGATCGCAGGTGACTACACCGAGACTCTGGCACGTTTGGATGCTCAGCGTGATGCCTTGGGTGTCTTTGGTCTGAGCTTCTATGATCAGAACCGTGACCGTCTGCAGGTTGCGACCGTGGATGATGTGGTTCCAAGTTTGGAAACCATCTCTTCGGGTGAATACCCTGTTTCGCGTCCACTCTATTTCTATATCAAAAATGCCCACGTAGGTGTCATCCCAGGTCTGCTGGAATATGCCCAGTTCTTCATGAGCGAAGAGATTGGTGGCATGGGTAGCCCGCTGGAAGCCGCCGGTTTGATTCCGATGGGTGATGAGGAGCGTGCTGAAGTTATCTCTGCTGTGCAGTCGCGCACTTTGATGCCATAAGGCAACTGGCTTGAGAAGTGAACCGGGGCTCTGCAAGCGCATCCCCGGTTTTTGCTTATCTGCAAGATATACGCTGGAGCGAATATGAGTAACATGCTGCTGATCACACTATTGCTAGGGCTGATGGCGATTGCTTATCAGTTGGGCTTAGTTCGCAGTAAAGGAGTGGCCGCGACGACCTCGGGAACAGGCGTAAAGATGCATTCGCGTCCGACCTATCATGCGATGTTAGTTGCCCTTTGGGTGGGCGTGCCTGCTGCTTTGATCTTTGCTGTTTGGAGCCTTTTTCAACCAGGCATCATCGAATCTATGGTGCTGGCACAGTTGCCGCCTGAAATGATGCCAGCAACCGAAAATGATGTCCGAATTCTATTGCGCCGCATTCATAACCTTTCCGGTGGTTTTGGTTTGATCGAAGAAGCGGCTGCTTATGAACTCAACGCCGCACGTTACATGGCTGAACTTCGTAGCATCAGCCAGATGTTGATGATCGCTTTAATGGCGTCTGTTGCCGCGACTGCGTTGGTCTGGACCCGTAAACGTATCCATCCTTTATTACGTGCGCGCAATCAAGTTGAGCAAGCCGTACGCGTTTTGTTGGTCGCCTGTTCGGCGGTGGCTATTTTGACCACGATCGGCATCGTGCTCTCGATGATCGGTGAAGCCATGCGCTTCTTCTCGTTTGTTAGCCCTATGGATTTCTTCTTTGGCACCACCTGGAATCCACGTTTCTCCACAGTCGGTACAGATGGCCAGACAGGCTTCGGTATGTTGCCCTTGCTTTGGGGTACGATGATGATCGCTTTAATCGCTCTGGCAGTAGCGGTACCCGTGGGTTTGATGGCAGCTATTTTTCTATCTGAATACGCTTCGGATCGTGTACGTGCGGTGGCGAAACCGATCATTGAAGTGCTGGCCGGTATTCCGACCATCGTTTATGGCTTTTTCGCCTTGATCACAGTGGGGCCTTTCCTGGCCAACTTTGGTGCTAGCCTGGGTTTAGAGATTCGTGCCACCTCAGCCATCACCGCCGGTTTGGTGATGGGGATTATGATCATCCCGTTTATCTCCTCTTTGTCTGACGACATTATCACTCAGGTGCCTAAGTCTCTGCGTGATGGCTCTTTGGGATTGGGCGCTACCAAATCTGAAACCATCCGCAAGGTGGTATTACCGGCAGCTTTGCCGGGTATCGTCGGTGCCATCCTCCTGGCGGCCAGTCGTGCTATTGGGGAAACCATGATTGTGGTCTTGGCGGCGGGCAACAGCCCGGTGTTAACCGCTAATCCCTTTGAAGCGGTCTCCACCATGACAGTAACCATCGTCAATCAGCTGACCGGCGATCTCGATTTTGCGAGTCCGCAGTCTCTAGTGGCCTTTGCTTTAGGTTTGACGCTGTTTGTCATCACCTTGTTGCTGAATGTGGTCGCTTTGGTGATCGTCCGTAAATATCGTGAACAGTACGAGTAAGTTATGAAGACAACAAACATGATGCCGGAAGATCAGTTGGATTTGGCGCAAAAGCGTGATCGCATGCAGCAACGTGTGAAAGCGTCTTTGAAGCGTCGCCATGCTCAGGAAAAACGTTTTAAAGGCATGGGAATGGCGGCAGTGGTGACGGCCTTAGCCTTTGTCACCCTGCTGTTTTTCACCATCTTGTCGAAAGGCTTACCGGCTTTCTGGCAAGCGACGCTGACACTGCAGGTGTATTTTGATCCGGAGGTGATTCGTATTGATCCAAAACCGGAGAAGCGCAGTGATGAAAGCGAAGGTGCGTTTCAGCAGCGTTACCTGGCTTGGCAAACTCAGCTGGGTTTTGTGAACTTTAATCGTATTATCCTCGATTCCTTAGCGCGCGAAATCCCAGAAGCGCCTGAGTATCAACGCGATGCCTTGCGTTTGGTGACCAGCGGTGAGCGCTTTGCGCTGCGTGGTCTGGTAGAAAAAGATCCAAGCATTATCGGTCAAACGCTCACCTTGGATCTGCTCGCCGATGCCAACGTTGATGTTTGGATGAAAGGCAATATCGATCGTAATTTGCCGGATGCACAGCAGCAGTTGAGTGCCCGTACGCGAGCTTGGGTCGATGAGTTGCAAGCGCGCGGAGTAATCAAGAGTAAGTTCAGTACCGCGCTCTTTATGAATCCAGATTCACGCAGCTCCTTGGCGTCTGCGGGTTTGGCGGGTGCGTTTATGGGCTCACTTATGATGATGTTGATCGTGATGTTCCTGGCGGTGCCTGTGGGTGTGGCTTCCGCCATCTATCTTGAGGAGTTTGCGCCGAAGAATAAGCTGACCGATCTGATCGAGGTCAATATCAACAACCTCGCGGCGGTGCCTTCAATCGTGTTTGGTCTGCTGGGGGCTTCGGTCTTTATTCTCTGGTTCAAAATGCCGCTGTCGGCTCCACTTGTCGGCGGTTTGGTTTTGTCCTTAATGACACTGCCGACCGTGATTATTGCCACACGCTCCACCTTAAAAGCGATTCCACCCTCGATCCGCCAGGCGGCTTTGGGCATAGGGGCTTCGAAGGTGCAATCTGTGTTTCACCATGTTTTACCTCTGGCGATTCCGGGCATTCTCACCGGTGCGATTCTGGGGGTGGCTCAGGCTTTAGGTGAAACCGCGCCTTTGTTGTTGATTGGTATGAGCTCTTTTGTGGCGAGTGTACCGGCCACGCCTTTTGAACAATCCACCGCGCTGCCGGTACAGATCTATCTGTGGCAGGGCAATGAACTGCGTAATTTCTTCGAAGCGCGTACCTCGGCAGCGATCATCGTGCTGCTGGCGTTGATGATTACGTTGAACGCGCTGGCCATCTGGTTGCGCAAGAAATTTGAAACCCGTTGGTGAGCGAAATGAATATGGGACAGCCTTCTATGAATACTTTAAAAGTCACTCTGCCAGAAAGCGCAGACAGCCAGGCCTTACCTCAGGGCAATATCAAAATGAGCGCGCGCGACGTCAAGGTGTTTTACGGCGCCAGCGAAGCTCTGCATGGTATCAATATGGATATCTATGAGAATGAGGTGGTGGCGTTTATCGGTCCTTCCGGTTGTGGTAAATCGACCTTCTTGCGCTGTTTGAATCGTATGAATGACACCATCGACAGCGCACGCGTCACTGGGAAAGTCACGCTGGATGATCAAGATATTTACGATCCTTCTCTGGATGTTGTGCAGTTGCGTGCTCAGGTGGGCATGGTGTTCCAGAAACCGAACCCCTTCCCAAAATCGATCTTTGAGAATATCGCCTATGGCCCACGCCTGCATGGTTTGGTCGACAACAAAACCGATCTCGAAGAGATTGTTGAGTCGAGCTTGCGTCGTGCAGGCTTATGGAATGAAGTGAAGGATCGCTTGGATGCACCGGGTACGGGCCTTTCCGGTGGTCAGCAGCAGCGTTTGTGTATTGCACGTGCGATTGCGGTCAGCCCAGAAGTGATTTTGATGGATGAGCCTTGCTCCGCACTGGATCCGATTGCGACCACCATCATCGAAGAGTTAATCGACGAGTTAAAAGGTAGCTACACCATCGCCATCGTCACGCACAACATGCAGCAGGCCGCACGTGTTTCCGATCGTACCGCCTTTTTCCATCTCGGCAATTTGGTTGAGTTGAGTGCAACGCGTGAAATCTTTACTAACCCTCAGGATACCCGCACAGAAGACTACATCACTGGGCGCTTCGGTTAAAAATAAATAGGGCAGAGACTATGAATACTTCCCGTGTGGATGGGCACACTTCGCAGGCATTTGATGCCGATATGAATGAAATCGTGAATAAAGTGCTGGATATGGGCAGCCTGGTGACACATCAGGTGGAAAAGGCGATCTATGCCTTTATCCACACCGATGCGGACATGGCGCGAGCGGTGATCAGCAAGGACGATGAGGTGAATCACCTCGAAGTCAAAATCGATGAGCATTGTGTTCAGGTGTTGGTGCGTCGTCAGCCCACAGCAGGTGATCTGCGAGCCGTGATCGCTGCGATCAAAACCATCAAGGATCTCGAGCGCATCGGTGATCAGGCAAAACGTATCGCGCGCAGCGCCATTAAAGCGGCGGAAGCGGGTGCTGAAGCGGATCGTGCTTTCCCTGAGTTTGAAATGATGGGCACACGTGTAGTGCGTATGTTGCAGGATGCCATGACTGCGTTTCGTAACCATGATGCTCAGGAAGCTTTGCAGGTCGCTTTACAAGACAAGGCGATTGACAGTGATTATGAGTCGATTCTGCGCCAGAACATGACTTATATGATGGAAGATCCGCGCAACATTACCCGCATTGTTGAGATGACTTGGGTTGGACGCGCGATTGAGCGGATTGGAGATCATGCGCGTAATGTGTGTGAATACACCATCTACTTTGTAAAAGGGCGTGATGTGCGGCATATCGATGATGCACAGATCGAGGCGATCGTGCAGGGCCGCTAAACTTTGTCATAGACTTGTCATCTTAGGTCGCTAAACTACCATATAATGAATTTCATATATGTTTGCTGAGGTGACCTATGACTATCAAAGTGGGTATTAATGGTTTTGGCCGTATCGGCCGCTTGGTGTTACGTGCTGCTTGGCACTGGCCGGAGATTGAGTTTGTTCAGATCAACGATCCGGCCGCCGATGCTGCCAGCCTTGCCCATCTTCTCAATTTTGACTCCGTACACGGACGTTGGAGTGAAGAGGCTCAGGCCGAAGCGGATGCCATCCTGATTGCAGGCCGTCGCATTCGTGTCAGCCACGAAAAAGAGATCGTGGCAACGGATTGGTCGAATTGTGATCTGGTGTTTGAGTGCTCCGGTAAGATGAAAACCCGCGAGCGTTTGCAAGCCTATCTGGATCAGGGGGTGCAGCGTGTGGTGGTGTCTGCCCCGATTAAAGAAGCCGGCATTCTGAATATCGTAATGGGGGTGAATGATCATCTTTATGATCCGGCGCAACATCGAATCGTGACCGCCGCCTCCTGTACCACCAACTGTTTGGCACCGGTGGTCAAGGTGATCCACGAAAAGCTCGGCATTCAGCATGCAAGCATGACCACCATCCATGATTTGACCAATACACAAACGATTCTGGATGCGCCGCATAAGGATCTGCGCCGTGCCCGCGCCTGTGGCATGAGCTTGATTCCGACCACGACCGGTTCTGCAAAAGCGATTATCGAAATCTTCCCTGAGTTGGCTGGACGCATCAATGGTCATGCGGTGCGTGTTCCTCTGGCGAACGCCTCACTCACCGATTGTGTGTTTGAAGTGAAAACCCCAACCGATGCCGAAACGGTGAATGCTTTGTTAAAAGAAGCCGCAGAGGGCGAACTCCAAGGGATTCTGGGTTATGAAGAGCGCCCGCTGGTGTCGGTGGATTACCGTGGTGATTCGCGCTCCAGTATTGTTGATGCCCTGTCGACGCTGGTGGTCAACCAAACCCAGGTCAAAATCTATGCCTGGTACGACAATGAGTGGGGTTACTCCATGCGCATGGCTGAACTTGGCTTAAAACTGGCGCGTTTAGATCAGGAGCACTAAGCATGTTGGCCCAGCTGTCACCGGAAATACGTCAATACTTGATCGTCACGAGCAATTATTGGTCTTTCACTTTGACCGACGGTGCGCTACGGATGTTAGTGGTGTTGCACTTCCACAGCTTGGGTTATTCACCCCTGGAGATCGCGCTGCTGTTTCTTTTCTATGAGATCTTTGGCGTGATCACCAATCTGGTCGGAGGTTGGCTGGGCGCACGTTTGGGCTTGAATCTGACCATGAATATCGGCTTGGTGTTGCAGGTGTTGGCGCTGTCGATGCTGCTGGTACCCAGCGCTATGCTGACCGTTCCTTGGGTGATGGCGGCACAAGCCTTATCGGGGATTGCCAAAGATCTAAATAAGATGAGCGCCAAAAGCTCGATCAAGCTACTGGTGCCAGCCGAGGCTCAGGGCACACTCTATAAATGGGTTGCCCTGCTTACGGGTTCAAAGAATGCGCTGAAAGGTGTGGGCTTTTTTCTCGGTGGTGCACTCTTGATGGCACTGGGGTTCACGGGGGCGGTGGCCGCCATGGCAATTGCTTTGGCGCTTGTTTGGTTACTCAGCCTTGTGTTGCTGAAAAAGGATCTGGGCAAAGCCAAGCATAAACCCAAATTTCGCGATATCTTCTCGAAAAGCCGTGCGATCAACTTTTTGTCCGCCGCACGGATGTTCCTGTTTGGAGCACGTGATGTCTGGTTTGTGGTGGCATTGCCGGTGTTTTTATCGCAAACCCTAGGGTGGGATCACTGGCAAACGGGCGGTTTTTTGGCGCTTTGGGTGATAGCCTATGGCCTAGTGCAAGCGCTGGCGCCCTTACTCACCGGTAAGGCCTCGGGGCGCACACCGGATGGGCGTATCGCCTTAATCTGGGCCGCGATTCTGACCTCGGTTCCGCTGCTGATTGCAGGGGCACTTTGGTTAGATTGGCACCCCGCCTGGGTGCTTATCCTCGGATTGCTGCTCTTTGGTGCGTTGTTTGCGATTAACTCCTCTTTACACAGCTACTTGATTGTCAGTTATGCCGGACAAGATGGTGTCTCCCTGGATGTTGGTTTTTATTACATGGCAAATGCGATGGGACGCTTAATTGGTACACTTCTGTCCGGTTGGGTGTTTCAGTTGGCGGGCCAGGGCACAAGTGGTTTACAGGCCTGTTTGTTGATTTCAGGGCTGATGCTGGCTGTAACTGTCGTGATTTCTTTGGGCTTGCCCGGCGTTAAAAAGGTGATTTCCTGATCTTGATCAGGTCGTACGGTGTGGTTGGCCTGCAGACACTCGGATATAAGCTATGCTGAAAGCAGATATTTTCAAGCCCGCTTAATCACAGAAAATCTCAAAAAGGAGGTGTCTGTGTGGCTTCTACTGCGTCAGCTTTACCGCGAACATCCTCAGCAAAGTCATTTGATGCTGGGGATGTTGTGCGCCTTTCTCCTGATTTATTTTCTACCAGTCGGGACAGAACGCTTTGACAAAGCATTACTCGAAGCGGTGCGTTTAACAAATTGGTATGCCCGTGAGCATGTCATTCTCTGCTTATTACCGGCTTTCTTAATCGCAGGCGCGATGGCGGTGTATATCAGCCAGGGTGCCGTCATGCGCTATTTGGGGCCCAATGCGTCCAAGCCGGTGGCCTTTAGTGTCGCATCGGTATCCGGCACTTTACTGGCAGTCTGCTCCTGTACGGTGTTGCCGCTCTTCGGTGGAATCTATAAGCGAGGCGCAGGCCTAGGGGCTGCGATCGCCTTTCTCTATTCTGGCCCCGCAATTAATGTGATGGCGGTGGTGGTGACGGCCAAGATTCTGGGTGCCGAAATAGGGATCGCACGTGCGGTCGGTGCCATACTGTTTGCGCTGGTGATTGGTACCTTGATGCATTGGATCTATCACAAGGAAGAAGCACAACGCTTGATTAAAAATACCCGTGGCTTCGATTCTGCCGAGAGTGAACAGCCTTTGGGCGTTATCGTCATTTTTTTCGCACTGATGATCGGTATTTTGGTCTTTGCCAACTGGGCCTCGGTAGATAACGAGGCTTGGATGCAAGTCTATGCTTGGAAATGGCCCATCACGGCAATGCTCAGTTTAGGACTGCTGGTCTTGTTGGTCTGGCGCTGGCATTGGCCAGTACAACCCCTATTCGGACTGGCGCTTGTGCTGGTTCTGACCGCTTGGATTTGGCCTGGCCTGCCTGAATTACCTTTTGCGCTTGGGATTGCCGGTCTGATGTTGATCTCGGCACTGCGGGAGGCCGATCGGGAGTGGGCGGCGCAAAGTTGGGATTTTGCCAAACAGATTTTGCCGCTGCTCTTGGCAGGTGTTTTTGTGGCCGGTTTTGCGCTGGGTCGGCCAGGGCACGAAGGTATGATCCCTTCACAGTGGGTGGCTGCCGCCGTTGGTGACAACAGTCTGGTTTCAACCTTCATCGCCGCCTTATTAGGGGCGATGATGTATTTCTCAACTCTGACCGAAGTGCCGATTGTGGAAGCTTTAATGGGGGCGGGTATGGGTAAAGGGCCGGCTCTGGCACTGCTACTGGCAGGCCCTGCGCTGTCTTTGCCCAATATGTTAGTGATCCGAAGTATTCTGGGAACTGAGAAAACCTTAGTCTACTGCTTCTTGGTTGTGGTCATGGCGACCTTAACGGGATTTGTCTACGGTTATTTTTGGTCGTAAAGATGAATAGAGGTTGGTGCGGAGGATGGAATGATGAAATTTACAATTTATGGAAAAGGCTGTTCTAAGTGTGAAAAACTCACCGAATATGCGCAACAAGCTGCTGAAGAGCTGGGGTTGGCGTTTGAGCTGGAGAAAATCACGGATACGAATGCGATTATCGATGCCGGTGTATTGCGCACACCGGCTTTAGCACTGAATGATGAAGTTGTGATTGAGGGCAGTATCGCCAGCGTAGCCGCGATCAAAAAACTGCTGGTTTAAGTAAAACGGCTGGTTTAAGTTCAGTCTATTTTCAGGGATTCAGGTTTAGAGGCTTTTTCCGAATCCTCATCGCGCCAGCTGATTTTTAACCCCAGCTTGCTGATCCCACACTCTTTCTCGGCGGCGATACTTAAATTCAGTAAGCCGTTGGGTTTGAGCCGAATCTTGCCCTGCTCATCCTCTAAACGTATCTGTCCCTTATCTAAACCATCAATCAGCGCTTGCAACAGGGCGCGCACTTGAGCGGTTTCTTGTAGAGATTGATGACGAAAAGATTTCTTTTTGGCCATGTGCCTATCCTATGGTCCGGGAGACGAATTAAAGACTTACAAATTCAAGCGTTGAATTAGGGCCGCCATCTGTTCTGGGCGGAAAACCCGGATGCTCGGGTAGTCATTACTGAGTCCCAGTATACACCCCTCAGGGTGAATTATTGTGACAGCGCAGCCTTCACCCTCGAGTCCTTCCTGGCTACGAGTCGCTAAATTAAGACTGGCATCACACTCCACATTGAGCACGCCAGCACGGAGCGTAATGCGCTGGCCTAGGTGGAGATTACGATGGCCATGCACCAGGGCCAGAATGCCGGCACGCTCCAGCGCATCACGCCCGATCTGGCTAAGGTGGCCATCTTGAGGCCGGTATTTGGTGCGTACCATATTTCCCAGGCTACTGAAATAAAGCTGAAAAGGCTCTTCAAGCAGTGCCGCTCGAAAACGTTGATTTAGGACTTCTGCTCCCCGTTCGGCCAGCTCTAACGCACTGGAGTCATCACAACCGGCATGGATAAACAGGAGGCTAGCGCTAGGTTCCAGTAGCTGCAGGCTGGGGTAAAACCAGGCAAATTCGCCCTCGGCCTGCAGGAAGAGTTGTTGCCAGATGCGCGTGGCAGCATAGATGTCCTGCCAGTTGAGCCCTTCGACTTGGCAGCGCTGGCTAAAGGCATTCACCCGTTTGGCTAAACGCTGCAGTTCGCGTTTGATCTGTTCTGGGGTGAGGCGTCCCGCTGCGGCTTCGGCAAAGCGTTCCGGCCAGTCTGGGGCGGGTAAAAGCGCAGCACGGCAAAGATCAGCTGAGGGTAGATGCGTTGGACGTAACTCAGGATAGGTATCGAGGAGTTGTCGGAAAAAAGGAATTGCCTTACTGCCTAAACGCACAAAAAAATGTCCGTTGCGTGGGCAGTCGGTGGCACCAATCGAACGCATCGCCAGAAGTAAACGCAGATCGTGGTTGCCGGCCAGCAGCGTAAGATCCGTTCCGAGATCACGCAGGCGGCGAATCACACGTAACAACGCCAGATTATCGGGGCCTTTATCCAAACAATCTCCGCCTAGGATCAAGCGTGCAGCATCTCGCGGCTGTGCCAGATGAAACTCCTCTGGGCCTGGGCCAAAACGCTGAATCCAAGCACAGGCTTCGAGTGAGGCTAAAAATGCTTGTGCATCGGCGTGAAGATCGGTCAAAAACAAAATCGGTTTTTCCGGCCAGAACCAGGCCTGGGTCTGCCCTAAGCGTGTCAGGCAGGCGTGCAACTTATCCACAGACGGAGTATCACTGAGATACCAGCTCTGGGCATCGTGATGAATCCAGGGCTGGAAGGTGCGCGGTAAACGCTGTGCTTGCCAGGGGGAGGTGGGATACACAGGAGGCGAGCTTAGATCGAGTGGACCCGGCCGATAAAAACGCTTCATCCTGGCCCCATTAGGCTGCTTAAGGCCGATTCTGCGTAGAGACCGGCAATATCCAGGCCTATGCCACTTTGTGCCCCTTTAAAACCGCCTAGGGTGGAGACTTCAAAGATCACCGGGCCTTCAGAGGTGAGCGCAATATCCACGGTTGCAAAATCCAGATTAAAGGCCGCCTGGGCGCGCTCGGCGATATCGATCACCTCTTGCGGGAGGTCGCGTTTAGCATAGTGCCCACCGCTGTGGATGGTGGTATTCCAGGTGTTAGCGCCCGCAATGCGCGCATAAGCACCGAGATAACGCCCTTGTAAAAAGACCAGCCCGAGGTCTTCTCCCGGCAGTTGCAGGCGCTTCTGTACATAGAGCATGGGATTGCGGCTTTGGAATTTTTTTAACTCTAGACGCAGCGCGGCTTCACTCTGCGCTTGGCTGAGCAGCAACATGCCACGCGCCTTGGTCGAAAACAGAGGCTTTAAAATCACCTCTCCCCAGCGCGCAATACAGGCTAAGGCTTCTTCGAGACTCTCAGTGACGCAGGTGGGAGGCAGAGGTAAACCGGCAGTCTGTAAGGTGACGGTACAGGTTAAACGATCCAGCAGACGTAACAGCGCGTGAGGTGAGCTAAAAATGCGTACACCTTGTGCTTCAGCAACACGTAATAACTCCAGACGCTGTAAGGCCAGAGAACCTGAGTCCTGGCCGATTTTTTTGATAATTAAGCCATCCAGCTCACACAGATTGAGATCATCTGCTATCAGTTGCTGATTCGGTATATCCAGATGTAGACGATTAGGGTGAATGATTTGACGATAACCGCTACGTGCTTCCAGAGCATCCGCAAGAATCTCAGTTGACCATTTGCCGGCCATTCCAATCACTGCAATCCGTGCTTTAGGCATGTAAAAGCTCCTTAATGGGCAGTTCATAGTGGTCGCTAAAAGGATCTGAGTGCACCAGATGTTCCAGTAGATAAACTCCGCGCTCAAACAAGCCTCGGGCGTGGGATTCATCCAGAATAAAGCGGGTGGAGGTGATCAGGCTGCGAGCTAAGGCGAGCGTCATCCGTGCGGCAAATAGTCCATCTTCTTGGGAGTCGGCAAATTGCTGAGCACACAGAAAAAGTTGTAGAGCCGTCTGCTCCAGACGCTGGCGCGATTCCGAGTCAAACAGCGGTAGACGTAAACAGGACACCATAAACACGGAAACATCTTGAACATAATCGGACGCGCGTGAGCGGTGCAGATCAATAAATTTGATTTTCTGCTGCTCATCATCAAAGAGGATATTATCCAGGTTAAAGTCACCGTGAATATACACACTAAAGGGCGCATTTAACTTGGTTTCGATCAATTCCACCCGGCTGAGCAGCGCGCGAAACGCTAAGCGTTCCAGATCACCAATACGAGTATGGCCGTAATCAAACTCCGGATGCACATTCAGAATACCGGGTAAACGCCGTTTTAACTGTTGCAGGTATTCAGCGTTGACCTTCTGGTTCTTGCGTGTTTTCAGCCAGAGCTGTGGCAAGATCTCAATTAAACGAGTGATCGCGGCTTCGCGCGTCGTGTTTGGGCCAGAAACAAGCAGCTGCTCCAGGGTATAACCCGGCAGATGCTCAATGATCAGTGCGCCGGATTGTCCTTGGTTATGTTGTGACAGGATTTGCGGAGCGATACCTGGAAAAATGGCATTCCAGCGCTCTAGACCACGGCGCTCCTCTTGTACCTTGCGCAATTCGCCCTCTTTCAACACCCCGATAAACGCATCGCTACCCGGTTCATGGCTGAGTGCTGAGATGGCGCTACCTGAGCGAGTTTCAGCAATCTGTGATAAGGAGAGGGCATCTAACTCCTTATCCAGCCCAAGATTCCCCACCATCGCTTTCAAGGACAAGAATTGCTCAAGGTTCATGGTTTGGCCGAGCATCACACCAATCAAGGCTTCACTGATGTTCACCAAGGCATTCCCCATCTCTAACAGATGACGCGCAAGGAAGAGGCTGGTGATCAGAGATTCTGTTTGATCACTGTGCTTCAGGGCTTTCAGATGTGCGCGGCGGCTGCGGCGATAGAAGCGCGCCAGCTTTTGTTGGGTTTGGCTCAGTTGTAAAGCTTCACGTGTATCCGCGTGTTCAAGTATGCGTTCCAACAGCGCCAGAGCGGCATCAATCTGGTTAAAACGTTTTAGATACTTATGCTCTTCGAGAATTCGGCGTTGCTGGATTTGTGGCAGATCACGTGCCGCATCACGACAAAGGGCGGCAATACGCTCCAGTTCGTCAGCGATATCCCCGGCGGCTTTCAGAGATTGAGCATGCAGGCGATCCTGATGCTGAAACGCTTTAATACAACGTGCATGCACTCTCTGCCGTAAATTATAGGTATGGCCACTACGTGCCAGCAGTGAGCGTGCCAGGGTATTGGATGGGTTTTTGAACAGGGTTTTCAGCGTCTGTACCTGGGTGCGTACTTCCGCCAGCAGAAACACGAGCTGGGTGTGTACCTCGCTCGGCAGCATCAGATTCATCCGCGTCTCCCTAAGCCCTTCATAAACTTTGCACAAGGATCACCTATTCTGTGCAATCAATAGACTCCTTACTATACGCGGAAGTGCTGGATTTTGCTGCGTAGGTGATTGGCCAGTTGTGACAGCGCTTGGCTGATATCAGCAGAGTGTTGCGCATCACGATCGAGCGCGCTGATATCCCCTTGAAGTTGTTGCAAACCTTCTAGGGTATGGCTGGCAACGGTGCGTTGCTCTTCGGTGGCTGCCGAGATTAAGCTGCTGGACTGAGTGATTTGATCCACAGAGTGGCGTATTGCTTGTAAGGCTTGATCAGATCTTTCGGCCATGACCACACCCTCTTGTGCTCGCTGTCTGGCGCTTTCCATTGCGGAGACGGCGATATCGGCTTGTCCTTGAAGGCTTTCAACAATACTGCGAATCGAGTCGGTAGCCGAAGCGGTGCTGGCCGACAGACTGCGGACTTCATCTGCGACCACGGCGAATCCTCGTCCCGCTTCACCAGCACGTGCCGCTTCAATGGCCGCATTCAATGCTAGGAGGTTGGTTTGCTCGGCAATCGTTTGAATTACGCTCAGCACCTGAGAAATTTTGCTCGATTCCAGATGCAGCGTGCGAATAACGGCGGAGGCAGCATCCATATCCACCGCCAGCTGGGTCATTTGGCGGCGTGCCTCGGTCACACGAGTGGCACCTTCTTGACTGAGATCCCAGGCAGCTTGGCTGCTGAGCACGGCGGCATGCGTTTGCTCGGCCACTTCATGGATGGCGCTGTTCATCTCCTGCATGGAGCGCGCCATTGCGCTGGCATCTTGGCCTTGGCGTTGTACACGCGCACGTAGATCGGAGCTCATCGTTTGCATATCCGTGGCGTGCTGTTGTAACGGCTGTCCAGCCTGTGACATCTCGGCAATCAAGAGTTGGAAGTGTTCAAGCATTTGATCCAAAGCTTGTGCAGCATCGGCCACTTCGTCTTGCCCTTGGATCTGGGTACGACCACGAAGATCTGCCGAGTCGGCAACCTGGAGCAGGTGCTGGCGTAGGCGCAGCAAGGGACCGGTAATTGAAGCATGCACCCAAAACATCCACAGGCTGGAAAAAAGAATCAGAGCCAAAGCCAAGGCGCCGCCGAAAGTCAGAGTTTTGGCCGTCAGGTTTTCGGCGGCGAGTTTGACCTCATCGGCGGCTTGAATCTGTACACGAATTAACTGGTTGAGCTGCTGATTTAAAGGTTTCAGAACGGCTTCTATGTCGGCATTGAACGAGGATTCATTCAAAATTTTGACCGCCAGCGCATCACTACCCACGGGCTGTAACCAGTCGAGATAGAGTTTCTCGGCTTTTTGCATGGCCAGATCCAGTGACTGGTTCAGCTCATCAACCTCATCCGCACGTTGTTGTTGATAGGTATGCCAGTGGTGTTTGGCCTGCTCCAGCAACTGAGCCACCTCCGCTTGGGTGTCGGCCTGATTGCTCCAGCCGGTGCGATAGCGACGCATAGCATCCAGCGCGGTTTGTTGCATCAGGCGTTGGCTGCTGAGAATATCATCCATCACCTGAAGGTGTTCATGATAGAGTCGGTTAAACAGTGCATCTTTTTTAGCGGCCATTTGAAAAGAGATGATGAGGATCAGCAATAAACTCAGTAAAGGTAGGCCACCCAGTAACCAAATACGGGTGGAAATTTTAAAACTCGAAAGCATGGCTGAGTCCTCAGGGTTGATCAAAAAGGAGATTATCTTGAGTCAAGATGACGTTTCTGTGACAGGGCTGAGGCTTTTGCTCTGAGATCTCAACTGACGAACTGAGTTTTTTATGTGATTAAGAGGCCAAGATGCGGTTATACCTACTGATCCTGACAGGAATACTAAGCTTTGCTAGCCCGAGTCAGGCTGAAAGCTTTCGCGTGGCGGCCGCGGCGGATCTGCAACAGGCGATGCCGCATCTCGTGGCGGCTTTTCAACAAGTCTATCCGCAGTATGAGCCGCAAGTGACTTTGGGTTCCTCCGGGGTATTCAGCTCGCAGTTGCGACAGGGCGCACCTTTTCAACTGTTTATGTCGGCCAGCAGTGTGTATGTTGAACCCTTAGTAGCCGCAGGCCTGACGCAAGATGAAGGCCATATCTATGCCTATGGTACCCTCGCCCTCGTGAGTCGTTCGCCGCTGCACGCTGAATCGGCGCAAGCGGCTTTGGCGGCTTGGCAAGCCAAGACTTCGCGACCGCGTTTAGCCTTGGCCAATCCTCGCCATGCCCCTTATGGGCAAGCGGCTCAGGACTGGTTATTAACTCAGCCCAAAGGGCAGGTGTTATTAAATTCTGCGGTCCTCGGTGAGAATGCTGCTCAGGCTGTGCAGTTTGTTTTTAGTGGTGCCTTGGAAATGGGTGTTCTTGCTTGGCCTTTGGTGCAACAGCGTTTTCCTGAGGCAAGTGTTTGGCGGATTCCGCCAGAGTCGCATCGTCTGCTGGATCAACGCATGGTACTGATGCATTCCGCCGGTGACGCGGCTCGGGCGTTTTATCATTTTTTACAAAGCAAAGAAGCTCGAGCGATCTTTCAGGCTCAGGGTTTTGATTGGGTGCCGTAAATGGACTGGTCAGCCTTAAGTATCTCCTTAAAACTGGCATTCTGGACCAGTGTATTGCTACTGCCACTAGGTTTGGTTTTAGGCCGCTGGTTAGCCTGGTATCCCCCGCGTGCTGCCGCTTGGGTTCATAGTTTAATTTTCCTGCCTCTAGTGTTGCCACCAACGGTACTCGGATATTACGCCTTGCTAGCGATTGCGCCGGATGCACCCTTGGGCATGCTCTGGCAAAGTTTAAGTGGCCGATCTTTGGCCTTTAGCTTCGAGGCTTTACTCCTGGTCTCCTTGGTCGCGAATCTGCCATTTGTGGTGCAACCGATCAGCAATAGCTATCAGGCACTGGATCGCGATATTTATGATGCGGGACGTGTCTGTGGTTTAGCGCCCTGGTCCTTGTTCTGGCGTATTGAGCTGCCGTTAATTTGGCCGGGCGTGTTGAGTGCGACGATGTTGACCTTTACCCATACACTCGGAGAGTTTGGTGTGGTGTTGATGGTCGGCGGCAACCTAGCAGGAGAAACACGCACGCTATCGATCGCCATTTATGATGAGGTACAAGCCCTCAATATGAGTGCAGCGGGACAGATGTCATTATTTCTTTTGCTACTTGCGTTTAGCGCCCTGCTCTGGATGCAGTGGCAAAATCGGCGCGCTCGGCGTTTGATGTTATGAGGCGCTGACGATGGACGCGGCGCTCATGAGTTCCGGTTTACATCTTTCTCTATCGAGTTCGGGTGTCATCCCTTTACACCTGCAGTTGGACTGTGCCCAGGGTGAGCTTCTCGCTTTAGTGGGGCCTTCGGGCAGTGGTAAAACCACGCTACTGCGCGCTTTGGCGGGTTTATATCCTGAGGTTCAAGGGGTGATTTCTTGTGCAGGTGAAACCTGGCTCGATAGCAGGCGTGCAATCCGTCGTTCACCACAGCAACGTCAAGTCGGTATGGTGTTTCAGCACTACGCTCTGTTTCCGCATTTAACTGTGCAACAAAATGTTGAGATGGCGTTGCTGCAACAACCGCTCAGAGTGCGTCAACAGGCCGCACGTGAGATGTTGGCTCGGGTCAAACTTTCAGGCTTGGAGGAGCGCTTGCCCGCACAGTTGTCTGGCGGACAAAAACAGCGTGTTGCCTTGGCGCGCGCGTTGGTCGGGGAGCCGAAGTTACTTTTGTTAGATGAGCCTTTTGCCGCCGTTGATCAGCAAACCCGCTACAAACTGCGCCGCGAACTGGCACAGTTGCGCCACTCTTTGCAGCTACCGATTCTGCTGGTCACGCATGATCTGGAAGAGGCTCAGCAGTTGGCGGATCAGATCTGTGTCTTGCACCGTGGCCAAGCTTTGCAAGTGGCTTCACCCTCGAGTCTGATGCGTGCACCGGCAACGCCCGAGGTGGCTAAGCTTTTAGGGATGCAAAATCTTTTTCGCGGTGAACTTCGCCAGTTGGATCTGTCTGAAAAGAGGATTCACCTGGATTGGCAAGGCTTACCTTTGCAGTGGCAGCTGACCTCGACACAACACGTGGCAGCGATAGAGTTCCATCGAGCACAACTCCAGCCGGGGCAAGCGCTGCAGTGGTTAGCACCTCCGGCCAGTATTCAGCTGTTTAGAGATGCCGCAGCCGCCGCCACTGCGCTGAATGCATTTCCAGCCATCGTCGAAGAGTCGGTGTTATTAGGGCCACACCTCAGCTTACGAGTCAGGCCCTGTCATGCACCTGATTGGCCTTTGAGTTTTTATCTATCGCAGAATTTCCTTGAGCAGGAGGCCTGGCAGCCGGGTGAAACGCTGCATCTGGCCTTGCATCCGCAACGCTTGCATCTGTTCTTGCCAGCAAACACCGTGGATGCTCGAGAGATCACCGCTGGCGAGCGGCCTGTTTGAACAATTTTGTTAGAGGAACTCTATTAGGCCGCTTGATCAATCACAGCCCCGTCAAACCCTGCCAGATTAAGCGCAAGGCTAGGAGGGAGAGCAAAAGGTTAAAGGCCAGGTTAAAGCCTTGATGGCTCATACGGCGTAACACTTTTAAGCCCAGCCAGGTACCGAGCGCACCGGCCAGAATCATCCACAGCATTAACCCTAGCCAGTCGATAAACACAAAGCCTGCCGCCCCAAAAACAAGGGCTTTGGGCAGGTGTTGTAGGCTCATCGCGGCCGCAAAGTTGGCGACCGTGCGGAACTTTTCCCCCTGATAACGCTGTTTGACGAAGGCCGCGACTAAGGGCCCGGTTGCACCGGCAAACAGACTAATAAAACTGGTGACCAAGGCCGCAATAAAGGTACCGCGTTGGCCGAGCGCCAGGGCGGGCAGCTTGGGCCCCCAACAGAGATAGAGGATAAACACAGCGATAATGAGCTGTAGCAGAGCCATCGGCAGCTGCACCAAAAAAAGGCTGCCGAGCCAGGCCCCTAAAAAAGCACCGGGTGCAAAAACCCAGAGGAGTTTGGGATCCAGATCCCGCAAGGTCATCAGGGCGCGGTTGAGATTAGAGCCGAGTTGCACCATGCCATGTACCGGAATGATGGCCGCTGGAGGTAAAACCAATGCCATCACCGCTAAGAGTAAAACCCCGCCCCCGACACCGACACTGGCCGTGATAGCCGAGGTGAGCCCTGCACAGGCAATCAGTAAAAGACTGATGCTGAGTTCCAAATCAGGGGGTAAAAGGTTGAACATTAAAGCGCCTCTAAACGGGCAAATCCCGCAACCAGCCATTTGCTGCCTTCCTGGTCAAAGTTGACCTGAATGCGCGCTTTCGGGCCTGAGCCTTCATAGTTTACGACCAGACCCTCACCAAATTTAGGATGTAACACACGCTGGCCGAGATGGAAATTTAAGCCAGGGACTTCCGCCTGGGATAAGCTGCTTTGATTATTAAACAGGCTGCTTGAGGTTTCTGGCCGAGTGCTGGAGTAGGGTCGGCGTACACTCGCGTTCAGGCGCACTTCTTGAAGTAGATCGTCTGGAATCTCACGCACAAAACGGGAGGGGCGATTGCTCTTTTCTTGTCCATGCAAGCGTCGTGATTCGGCATAGGTCAGATAGAGCTTCTGCATGGCACGGGTAATCCCGACATAACAGAGGCGGCGCTCCTCTTCCAATCGAACCGGGTCTTCGGCTGACATGCTGTGCGGGAACAGCCCTTCTTCCATGCCGGTGAGGAACACCAGCGGAAACTCCAAGCCTTTGGCTGAATGCAGCGTCATCAGCTGTACTGAGTCGGTATGCGCATCGGCTTGGGTATCCCCAGCATCGAGTGCAGCTTGATCAAGAAATGCCGAGAGTACCGATACATCACTTTCTTCGCCCTGTTCGACCTGCCATTGGCCCGCAAATTGACGTGCGGCGGTGACCAGTTCATCTAAGTTTTCCAGACGAGATTGGGCTTTTTCACCTTTTTCCTTTTCGTGATGTTCAATCAAGCCGCTGAGTTGGATAGCACGATCCGTTTGCTCATGCAGCTCTAAGCCTTCACTTTCGCTATTGAGCTGATTAATGAGATCGAGGAAGGCTTGTAACGCGTTACTGGCCCGTGCGGGCAACTGCTTTAATTCGGTAATTTCGTTGGCGGCACGCCACATGGAGATGCCTTCCTGACGCGCTCTTTCACGAATCATCTCTAGAGTTCGAGTCCCGATACCGCGTGTGGGGACATTGATGATGCGTTCCATGGCGGTGTCATCGTCACGATTGGCCATCAGGCGTAGATAGGAGAGGGCATTTTTGATTTCTAAGCGTTCATAGAAGCGCTGGCCACCGTAAATGCGATAAGGCATCCCGACACGAATCAGTGCTTCTTCCAATACGCGTGATTGGGCGTTGGAGCGATAGAGGAGCGCACACTCATCACGCCGATTGCCTTCGTCTAGCCATTTGCTGATCTGATCGACAATAAAGCGCGCTTCATCCTGTTCGTTGAAGGCGCTATAGAGCGAAACGGCTTCACCTTCACGACTATCGGTCCAGAGATTTTTACCTAAGCGTCCGGAGTTGTTCTCAATCACCGCATTGGCTGCTTTCAGAATTCGTTGTGTGGAGCGGTAGTTTTGCTCTAGGCGCACCGTCTGTGTGCCAGGGAAATGCTGTTCCAGATTTTGGATATTCTCGATACGCGCGCCACGCCAGCCATAGATGGATTGATCATCATCACCGACGGCCATGAGTTTTTTATCACCCTGACAGAGAAGGCGTAACCAGGCGTATTGTATGGCGTTGGTGTCTTGGAACTCATCGACTAACACATAACGAAAACGTTCGCGATAATGCTTCAGTAAGGCGGGTGCACGATCACGTAGTAACTCTAGGGAGCGTAACAGCAGCTCACCAAAATCGATCATCCCGCCACGCTCACAGGCCTCTTCATAGGCACTGTAAACCTCAATCAGTGTCCGACCATAGGGATCGCCGGTACGTTCAAGATGGCGGCTGCGTAAGCCTTCATCCTTCTGCGCATTGATAAACCATTGAATTTGGCGCGGTGGGAAACGGGTATCGTCCAAATTGAGCTCTTTGCACAAGCGTTTGATCAGGCGCAGTTGGTCATCGCTGTCTAGAATTTGGAAGTTCTCGACCAGGCCCGCATCCTGCCAATGGCTGCGTAATAAGCGGTGAGCCAAGCCGTGGAAGGTACCGACCCACATCCCTTGGGTGTTCAGTCGCAGCAACTCTTCAATGCGACCACGCATCTCGCGTGCGGCTTTATTGGTAAAGGTGACCGCGAGAATGGAGTAGGGAGAGAGTCCTTCGGTTTCGATCAACCAGGCGATGCGATGAACGAGTACTCGTGTTTTACCTGAGCCGGCACCGGCCAACACCAGGAGGTTTTCCAGCGGCGCAGTGACGGCCTGACGCTGTGCATCGTTTAATGAATCTATGATGTGAGTAACGTCCATCAGCCTTTCAACTTTGAGTTAGAGTAACGAGAGAAGCTCAGCACAGCTGTGCGGGTGTGCGAATCCGTGACAGCAGTATCTGCCGATAGGCTTCAGGATCTTTCAACTTCATGCTGGCGCCCTGACGTGAAGCCTGTTCCAGGCCGAGCCAGGGAATTAAGCGTGATAACCAGAAGCGCATGGCCGCCGTGCGGGTTAAACGTGGCCAAGCGCGTTGCTCATCGGCAGTGAAGGGGCGCACGGCAGCATAACCCTGAATTAAAGCCCGTTCACGTAGAGGATCGATCTGGCCTTGCGTTGTGCGGCACCAATCATTGGCGACGATGGCGAGATCATACAGCCAATAGGCTGTCGCGGCGTTGTAAAGATCGAGGATAGCGACAAGCTGCTGATCCGCAAACAAGGCATTATCACTAAACAGATCACCGTGGATAATGCCCATAGGGAGATCCCATTGTGCACTGCGCAGCTGATCAAAGGCCTGGACTTCATCCCGCAGCAACTCAGCATCTTCATGACTCAAACGCGAGTACACACGTTCACTTTCGCGACGCCACCAAAAGACACCCCGATGTGCCTGGCGCTGCAGATAGAAGTCGGCACCGGCCAGATGCAGTTTCGCCAGGGCTTCACCGATTTGCTGGCAGGCGCTGACGTCTATCGCTTCTACAGGCAGATCCTGGCCAAAGAAGCGTGGCTGTAACACACAGGGTTTACCACTGAGTTGCTGTAGGGCGATGCCATGCTGATCTTTAATGGCATAGGGCACCGGAATATCGCGTGCCGCCAACCACTGGCCCAGCTCAACAAAAAATGGCACTTCATCGGCGCTGAGTTCTTCAAACAGCGTCAGCACATACTCCCGCACCTGGCCAGCTTGATTCAGGCTGACGAAGTAGTTGGTGTTTTCGATTCCACCATCTATGCCCTGTAGTGAGATCAACTCACCCAGGTCATAGCGCTGTAATAGTCGGCTGAGATCCTCAGCGAGGACAGGGGTATAAACGGCCACGCGACATCCTTACCAGCGGAATAAGATCCATTTAGGGGTTAACACCGTGGGTTCACCGACACGAATCAGATCACCCTTGTCACCTTGCGGCACCAGGTAGTAAGGCTCGCCAACAACAGGTACCACCTTGATCTCTTTGAGTACACCATTGACACGATACTCGTAATAGGTGGCTTCGCCATCATGGCTGATGGTGATCTGCGGCTCTTCATTCAGCAGCCCCTCTTGTGCCTGTAAGCTGACTAGTGGCAGGGCACAGAGTAAAAGTACGATTGCAGGTTTCCAGTTCATAATAGGCATCTCGTTGGTTTGAATGGCCGTAATTGTCTATGATTGTGACCCCAGAGAACTTTTACGGCAACCGGCTGAGCGGAAATATCCATGAGTGAACAGCTTCCACCTGTTATTTTAGTCGACGGCTCATCCTATTTGTACCGAGCTTTTTTTGCATCTCAACAGGCGGATCTACGCACTCAGGAGGGGTTTCCGACCGGTGCTATCCGTGTTGTAACTTCGATGCTGCGCAGTTTGCTACGTCAATATCCAGACAGCCCGGTCACGGTGGTGTTTGATGCCAAGGGTAAAACCTTCCGCGATGAAATATATCCTGAATATAAAGCGCAGCGACCCTCTATGCCGGATGACTTACGTCTACAGGTGGAGCCGATCCACGCCATTATTCAAGCGATGGGAATCCCTATTCTGGTAGAAGAGGGAGTGGAGGCGGATGATGTGATCGGCACATTGGCCCGAGAAGCCACAGAAAAATGTCATGAAGTGATCATATCAACGGGTGATAAAGATATGGCGCAATTGGTCAGTGAGCATGTCACCCTGATCAATACGATGAACGATACACAAATGGATGCGGCCGGTGTTCTTGAAAAGTTTGGTGTACCGCCTGAATTGGTCATCGATCTCTTGGCGTTGCAGGGAGATAAGGTGGATAACATCCCCGGTGTGCCCGGTGTCGGTGAAAAAACGGCATTGGCTTTATTGCAGGGGCTAGGTGGTATCGAGGCCATCTATGCTCGTTTGGATGAAGTACCGAATTTGCCGGTGCGTGGTGCGAAAAGCCTGGCGACTAAGCTGGCGCAACATCGTCATGAGGCAGAACTTTCCTACCAGTTGGCGACCATCAAAACCGATGTACCTTTGCATCTTCGGGTAGATCAGATTCCTAAACCGCAGCCGGATATTCAGGCATTGCTGCCTTTATTCCGTCAGTTTGAGTTTAAAAGCTGGGTCGCGGAGTTGGAGCAGGGAGGTGCTGTGGTAGCCGACATGCCCAGTACACCGCCGATTGCCATGACTCGCGAGGTTGAAACGCTGCTGAGTTGGGAGGCCTTTGAGTCCTGGCAACAGGCTTTAGAGCAGGCCGAGGTGTTTGCTTTGGATACGGAAACCACTAGTTTGAATTATATGGAAGCGGAACTGGTGGGGATCTCTTTTGCGATTGAGCCTGGCAAAGCGGCTTATTTGCCCTTGGCACACGATTACGTCGGTGTGGCTTCGCAGTTGGATCGCAAAGAGGTGCTTGCACGTCTTAAACCGCTGCTGGAAGACCCTGGACGCGGTAAGGTCGGCCAACATATTAAATATGATATGAATGTGCTGGCGCGTTATGGTATTCAGCTACAGGGCGTGGTCGCGGATACCATGCTGGAATCCTATGTGCTGGATTCCACAGCGGGTCGTCACGATATGGACTCCTTAGCGCAGCGTTTCCTGGGAGTAAAAACCACTTCTTTTGAAGCGTTGGCCGGTAAGGGTAAGCAGCAGCTGACTTTTAATCAGATTGATCTTGAGGCCGCCGCTGCCTATGCCGGTGAAGATGCGGATATCACCTTACGTTTGCATCAGCATTTACTGACAAAGCTTCAGGCCGAACCTGAGTTGTTAAAGGTCTTCTCAGAGATCGAAATGCCTTTGGTGCCGATTCTGGCAGAAATTGAACAAACGGGTGCACAGGTTGATGCCCAACTTCTTGGACAGCAAAGCCAAGAGTTGGAAAAGCGTTTGGCTGAGTTGGAAGCCGAAGCATATGAGCTGGCCGGTGAGACGTTTAATCTCAGCTCACCGAAGCAGTTACAGGTGTTGCTCTATGAGAAGCAAGGCATCCCCGTGACTAAGAAAACGCCTAAAGGGGCACCTTCCACGGCGGAGGAGGTGTTACAAGAGTTAGCCCTGGATTATCCGCTTCCCAAAGTGATTCTGGAGCATCGTGGTTTGAGTAAGTTGAAATCAACTTACACCGATAAGCTGCCGCAGATGATTCAGCCGAGTACAGGGCGTATTCATACGTCTTACCATCAAGCGGTGACGGCGACCGGGCGTTTGTCTTCTTCTGATCCCAATCTGCAAAACATTCCAGTGAGAACGCAAGAGGGGCGGCGCATTCGTCAGGCCTTCACGGCACCCGTGGACCATCTCATCGTTGCGGCGGACTATTCACAGATTGAGTTGCGTATCATGGCGCATCTCTCTGGTGATGCCGGTTTGCTGCGCGCGTTTAGTGCGGGAGAAGATATTCACCGAGCCACCGCGGCAGAAGTGTTTGGTGTGACTCTGGAGCAGGTTTCTGCTGAGCAGCGTCGACGTGCGAAAGCGATCAATTTTGGTCTGATTTATGGTATGTCGGCCTTTGGTTTAGCGCGTCAGCTTGGGGTGGGTCGCAACGAAGCTCAAGCCTACATCGATCATTATTTTGCCACCTACCCAGGTGTGCAACACTACATGGAAAGCACGCGAGAGCAAGCGCATCAACTCGGTTATGTGCAAACCCTCTTTGGCCGCCGTTTATATCTTCCCGAAATCAACGCGCGTAACCGTATGCGTCAGCAGGCGGCTGAGCGGACGGCCATTAATGCGCCGATGCAGGGGACAGCGGCGGATATCATCAAGCGCGCGATGGTCAAGGTTGATCAATGGTTAAAACATTCCAGGATCTCGGCCCGCATGATTATGCAGGTGCACGATGAATTGGTGTTTGAGGTGAAAAAGAGTGATCTTGAAGCCTTTATTCAGGGCGTCGTGCAGCCGATGGAATCCGCAGCGGAGTTGAAAGTGCCGCTGAGAGTAGAAGTGGACTATGGTGAGAGTTGGGAGCAGGCGCATTGATTAATATTTAATCAATGCGGGAACTTTGCCAACCATAAAGGTCAGATTAAGTGAGCAGTGGAAAAAGCGTCAGTGCCAGGCGCTGACTGCTCGCTTGAACGTCAGATGCGTGAACCCTCAGAGTCGTTGTTCCCCTTGCGACGCTGAGGGTTTCTTTGTGTCTTACTCTAAAGTGCCGTCCGCACGCTCATCAGCATTGAGACTGTCCAGTTCCGCCAACAAAATATCACTGATGATGGCGCGTAACTCCTCCACACCTTGGTTTTTTAGTGAGGAAAAGGTTTGCAAGGTGACTCGATCGCCCAAGCGTTTTTGCAGCTGTGCGCGCAATTGTAACAGGGTGCTTTGTGCCGGACCGCGTGTCAGCTTATCGGCTTTTGTTAGCAGAACATGTAGGCGCATACCGGTTTTTTGGCACCAGCTCACCATCATCTCATCAAACTCTTTCATTGGATGGCGTATGTCCATCACTAAAACGACAGCACGTAGGGCATCACGTTTTTGCAAATAGGTGTCAAGGTGTTGTTGCCAATGGGTTTTCATCGCCACGGGCACTTTGGCATAACCATAGCCAGGCAGGTCTACTAAACGTAAACCGGGCAGATTGAGATCGAAAAAGTTAATCAGTTGCGTACGACCAGGAGTCTTGGAAGTGCGCGCAAGTTTGCCGTTTTGCGTGAGTGTATTGATGGCGCTGGATTTTCCGGCATTGGAGCGGCCCGCAAAGGCAACTTCAGCCAGGCTATCCGCCGGACACTGGCTAAGTTTGTCGGCACTGGTTGCATAACGTGCCTGGTTGAACTGAATAATTGGGCGGTCGCCGGACATGGATGTCTCACTTAAGTCGCATGGGTGGAAGGAACAAATACGTTCCAGTTTGTGCGGATATTAGTTTATAATATCGCCAATTTTACCCGTGAACTGAGGGAATCTCTAGTCAGGGTAAACAGGTTCATCCTGTCTACGCCGGTCTCTAAGAACATACGGCGAAGGCTAAATTCGAATTTATTAGCAAGAGTCTGGGTCGAGCAATGAACAAACTACTGATCAGCTTATTGATAAGTGTGGGAATCACTGGCATGGCACATGCTGCCGGTGGTAATGCAACAGCAGGAGCCTCTAAGGTGGCGGTGTGTGCAGCCTGTCACGGTGCCGATGGCAATAGCCCAGCAGGTACCTTCCCATCTCTGGCTGGCCAGAGTTCACGTTATTTGTTGAAACAGATGCAGGATCAACTCAGTGGCGCACGCGTCATTCCAGAAATGACCGGTCTGTTGAATGGTTATTCTGAGCAGGATCTGCGTGATATCGCCGCCTTTTACGCTAGCCAGCGTATCAATATTGGTCAGGCAGATGCTGAACTGGTTGAACGTGGCCGTTTGATTTATCAGGGTGGCCTCGCGGATAAAGGCGTTGCGGCCTGTGTGGCTTGCCACATGCCTAATGGCCAGGGTAACAATCCAGCCCGCTTCCCAGCGTTGAGCGGTCAGCATGCTGAATATACTGTATCGCAGCTGCAGAAGTTTGCCGCTGAAGAGCGTCACAATGATCCTAACCGTATGATGCGCGATATTGCTGTCAAAATGAGCGAAGCCGACATGCGTGCCGTGGCTCAGTATATCCGCGGCCTGCATTGATCTCTGATCTGCGCGGTTGAGAATGAAGGGTGGCTTAGGCTGCCCTTTTCTATTTAGACCGCGAACTTTTCCTACGGATCTCCGGTCTTAAATGGGTTGTTCGAACTCTAGAGAGATGAATTATGTTGAATAAACTGCGTATATTGCTCTGTTTGATGCTGTGTTTACCCTTTCTAAGTGCTCAGGCCGCTGAGTATCAAGCGGGAACGCATTATGTTGAGCTGCCGAATCCTGTCAGCACTCGTAATGCAGATAAGGTTGAGGTGGTGGCGGTGTTTAGTTATCTGTGTCCACATTGCTCTAATCTTGAGCCGGCCTTGCAGAGTTGGTCAAAACGCTTGGCAGACGATGTAGATTATCAACATCTACCTGTGGTTTTCCGTCGTGATTGGGAGCCTTTGGCGCGCGCTTATTATGTTGCGGAGCTGGCGGGGCGTTTGGACGAGACACATCAGCAGACTTTCGATGCCATACATCTGCATCAGCGTCGTTTAGCGTCTGTGGATGATCTGGCTGCTTTTTATGCACCTTTAGGGATAGATCAAGAGGAGTTTAAAAAGCTCTACGGATCTTTTGCTGTGGATATGAAGCTTAAGCAGGGCAGTGCTAAGACCCGAGGCTACGAGATTACGGGTGTGCCGGCGATGGTCGTGAATGGAAAGTACCGTATCACCGCGCAGATGGCAGGGGGTAATCGTGAGATGTTAGAGGTTGTAAATTACCTGATTGAAAAAGAACGTGCGCAATAAGCACGACTTTTGATCCGAATCAGCAAAAAAGCCACTGTTGCGGTGATTTTCCCTAGAGATCAACTCCCGCATAGTGGCTTTTCTGGTTTATAGTTACTGCCACAGATTTGGCCGAACGGCGACAAGAGGTTGGCAGTGGCAGCAGCAAACGATGAATATCGTCATAAGTATAAGGTGCTGGTCAAAGAGCTCGAGCAGCAAGAGCAATATTCAAGTCGTTTATTGGAGCAGTTAAGCCAGATCGTCGCTGTTTTATCCTTAGGCTTGCAAGGTCAAGACAAAACACTGGATGCTTTACTCCTGCGTTTACAGTCGGCTATGTCCGATGTCGAAATTGGTCGCTTGCGTGCCCTGCTTAAAGAGTTAGAGCTGCAAATTAAACAGTTAGACACCTCGCGTCATGCCCATACTCAAGAGCTGGAAGAGGTGTTGCAAGCTTGGCTGAAGTTAATCGAAAGCTCATCTCCTGAGCTTGATCTCTCTTCCTTATCGCAAGCGCGCCAATTGCTCCCTGAGGCTGCCGACAAACTTTATTTACTCGCACCTTTCATCTCGCAACTACTAGATTGGACACACCCACAGACTGCCTCGACATCAGTTTCTGCATCTGCCCAGAATCTGTCCGTGTCGGAGGAGCCCGCGGAGCTGTCCACGTTGATCTGTGCGCAGTTGATCGAGTTGCTTGAACATCTCAACTTGCCACGAGAGCGCAGTGAAAGTGCACAAGAGTTGGTTCAGCGTCTAGACGCGAACCCACCCCTGCAAGCTGTGCCTGAGCTTTTGGCCGAAGTGGTTAGCCTAGTGCGCATGTCTGGCATCTCGATGGCAGATAATTTTGAGGATTATTTGCTGAGCCTAAATCAGCAGCTGTCCTATGTGCAGCAATTCCTCACTCAGGCTCAGAAAGATGAGCTGAGTGCTGTGCAGCAGCATCAGGATTTAGATCGACGTGTACGTAAAGACGTTAAAGCGATTCATACCAGCGTTAAGCAATCTAATGATCTGGATGCACTGAAGTTGAGTGTCACGCGTCAACTGAGCAGTATTATTAAAACCATGAATCATTATCGGGATCAGGAAAGCCAGCGTGAGCAGGCTTTACAAACCCGTTATGAACAGCTGTTAGAAAAGGTTCAGCTCATGGAGAGCGAAGCCTGTGAAGTGAAAAATCGCATAGAAGAAGAGCAAAGAAAGGCGCGCACCGATCATCTGACTGGTTTACCTAACCGTATTGCTTATCAAGATCAGGTGTTGTCGGAACTTGAGCGCTGGCGTCGTTACCAAACGCCCTTCACCCTGTGCGTTGCTGATCTTGATCATTTCAAAAAAATTAATGATGACTATGGCCATTTGGCGGGAGATAAGGTGTTACGCCTAGTAGCAAAAACCTTACGCGGCCAACTCCGCACAACCGATTTTATTTGTCGTTTTGGTGGGGAAGAGTTTGTTTTAATTTTTCCTTCAACGCATCTCGAAGACGCACGCTTAGCAGCTGAAAAGCTGCGCTTAGCGGTGGAGTCTAGCCCGTTTAATTTTCAGGGTGAGCCGGTTCATGTCACAATGTCGTTTGGGATTAGTCAGGTGCGCCCAGGGGACACGCCCGAAACCGTGTTTGGGCGCGCTGATAAAATGCTCTATAAAGCCAAACATCAAGGGCGTAATCAGACTGCGATTGATGTTTAGGGGTGTGGTGCCAGACGGCGACTCTTTTTTCTCCATTGCATTTTCAACAGGAATATAAGGCGTGCGACCTGTTTTTCGTTCAATCAAAATTTGGTGGGTCATCGCCCGTTTCCGTCTCGATACGTTCTTCTTTCATCCACACATGCCCTGGCCTCTGCGGCTAGTTTTGTGGTTTTTACCCTGGCGTTATCTGATTCCGGCTCAGCAACCGCGTGCGGTGCGCCTGCGTTTAGCGTTAGAGGCTCTTGGGCCAGTGTTCATCAAATTTGGCCAGATGCTGTCCACGCGTCGCGATCTTTTGCCGGATGATTTGGCGGTAGAGCTCGCCAAACTTCAGGATCGAGTGCCGCCGTTTTCGGGCCGACAAGCGCAGCGTATCATCGAGCAATCTCTCGGGCAGTCAGTGGACCAACTCTTTGCGAGCTTTGATCCAGAGCCTATGGCTTCAGCTTCGATCGCACAGGTACACAGTGCGACCTTGCGCCAGGGGCGTTCGGTCATTGTTAAGGTGATTCGTCCAGGCATCGACCGTGTCATACGTCAGGATATCTCTCTGCTCTATACCCTAGCCTGGTTGGTTTGTCATTTATGGTCTGAAGGGCGTCGTTTGCGGCCGATTGAAGTCGTAGAAGAGTATGAACAAACGATCTTTGATGAACTGGACTTGCGCAAAGAGGCGGCGAATGGCTCACAGCTGCGACGTAATTTTGATGCATCGCCCATGCTTTATGTACCTGAAATCTTTTGGGACTACACGCGTCGTGATGTTTTGGTCATGGAGCGTATTTACGGTATCCCTGTTGCGGATATGGAGCAGCTTCGTGCTCAGGACACCAATCTAGAGAAGCTGGCTGAGCGTGGTGTGGAGATTTTCTTTACACAGGTGTTCCGCGACAGCTTCTTTCATGCGGATATGCACCCGGGGAATATTTTTGTTTCGCGTGATAACCCTGAAGATCCCCAATATATCGCGATAGACTTTGGCATTATCGGCTCTTTGAGTGCTGAAGATCAGAGCTATTTAGCCCGTAATATACTTGCCTTCTTCCAGCGCGATTACCGTCAGGTTGCGCAGTTGCATATCGATTCGGGCTGGGTGCCGCCTGATACTAATGTGCATGCCTTTGAAACGGCGATACGCAGTGTCTGTGAACCGATCTTTGAAAAGCCTTTAAAAGAGATTTCTTTTGGTTTAGTGCTTTTAGGGCTTTTTCAAACAGCGCGCCGTTTTAACATGGAGGTACAGCCACAATTGGTACTGCTGCAGAAAACCTTGCTGAATATTGAAGGCCTGGGGCGTCAACTCTATCCTGATCTGGATCTGTGGAAAACCGCTAAGCCTTTTCTGGAGAACTGGATGAAAGAGCGTATGGGGCCAAAAATGGCGTATCAGAACCTACGTCAACAGTGGCCGGATATGCTGGAGAAGTTACCGCAGTTACCGCCTTTGATTTTTGATGTCTTGCAGCAAACGCGCCGCCATAACCAGAATGAGAACGAGCGTCAGTTACGCCAGTTGCAAGCTGTTGCAAATGCCTCACGCCAGCGTCGGCGTAAGTTGTTACTTGCCGCTATACTCATGGGCTTGGCTTACGTCTCCATCGATCCGAGCGTGCAGTCTGCTTTAGAATCCATGCCCTGGTATGGCGTTTTAGCCTTGGTCTTGGGTCTATATGCGGCATGGCGAGCCTGACAAACTTAGACGGCTTAGGTATGCTCTGCCCCTGAAATTTTCACCGCAATGGATAAAACCATGTCTGAAGAATGGCTTGATGAGATTAAATGGGATGAGCAGGGGTTAGTGCCGGCCATCGCTCAGGACTACCAAACCGGACGCATCATGATGTTTGCCTGGATGAACCGCGAAGCGCTACACCTGACTCAGCAAGAGCAACGCGCAATCTACTGGTCGCGTTCACGGCAAAAGCTGTGGCGTAAAGGTGAGGAATCTGGACATGTTCAGCGCTTGCATGAAATACGCTTGGATTGCGATGGTGATGTGGTGCTGTTGAAAATTGAACAGTTAGGCGGCATCGCTTGTCATACTGGGCGTGAAAGCTGCTTTTATCGTCAACTGGATAGATCTGGGCAGTGGCAGGTAACGGATGATGTTCTAAAGGATCCTAGTCAGATCTATTCAGCCGAATAAACGATATCAGTTTTCTGGAGATAGTATGTCGGACGTATTGGCCCAGCTGCAAAGAGTGTTAGAGGAGCGTCGTCACGCCGATCCACAGTCCTCTTATGTTGCTTCTTTGCATGCCAAAGGATTGAATAAAATTCTTGAAAAGGTCGGAGAAGAAAGCGTTGAGACGCTTTTAGCCGCAAAAGATGCTGAACGATCGGGTGATACAAGCGAATTGGTTTATGAAACAGCGGACTTGTGGTTTCATTCGCTTGTGATGCTGTCACACTTGGGTCTGAGCCATGAGGCTGTGCTGGCAGAGCTGGCGCGTCGCTTTAATATGTCGGGTTTGGACGAAAAGGCCTCTCGACAGGTTGATTCATAACAGGCTATAAACCTATCTGAAATGTTGCAATCTATCTTGAATCAGAGCAGAGGATAAACGCATGGGCTTCGGTGGAATCAGTATTTGGCAGTTGGTGATCGTACTGGGTATCGTCATTCTGCTCTTTGGAACTAAAAAACTACGCAACCTCGGTGGCGATATTGGCAGTGCGGTTAAAGGCTTTAAAAAGGCGATGCATGAAGATGACGCCACGAAAAGCACAGCAGACGAGAACAAAAAACAGCTGACAGAGGATGCTCAGTTTAATGAGCAGGCGAAGACTCAGGATAAGGTCGAGCCAGATACGCGTCAAAACACTGAACAAAATACCAAGTAAGTCACGCCATGTTTGATATTGGCTTTGCCGAGTTACTCATCGTCAGTGTTGTGGCTTTGCTTGTATTAGGGCCTGATAAGCTGCCGACAGCAGTACGCACCTGTGGTATGTGGATTGGCCGTATCAAGCGCTCAGTGACCGCCATACAGCATGAAATTAGTGAAGAGCTGCGTGTTGAAGAGCTACGCCGCACCGCAGCTATCAGTAAAGAAGAGCTGGATAAAGAGTTGAAGGAGATGCGTACGCCCTTCAAAGCAGCAGCAGAAGAAGTCGATGCTGCGGTTAAAGCGGTCGACACATCAGAAACCCCTCCTTCTTCCCCAGCAGCAGAAGATCAGAAGCATTCATGAGCCATTCAAAACCTGAACATGCTGAAAAGGATCAAGAGCAGCCGTTTATCTCCCATTTAGTGGAGTTACGTTCGCGCTTATTGCGTTCGGTTTTAGCGGTCTTAGTGATCTTTGCAGGTCTTTTCTATTTTGCCAATGATTTGTACCTGCTTCTATCTGCGCCGCTCACCGCCCTGCTGCCTCCTGGCACCAGTATGATCGCAACTGATGTAACGTCGCCGTTTTTTGCGCCATTTAAACTCACGCTGGTGGCTTCGCTGGCTTTGGCGATGCCGTTTATTCTGCATCAAATCTGGGCTTTTATTGCCCCAGGCTTGTATACGAATGAAAAGCGTCTCGCTATACCCTTGCTAGTATCGAGCATCTTTCTTTTTTATGCCGGTATCGCCTTTGCTTATTTTGTGGTTTTTCCGCTGATTTTCGGTTTCTTTACCAGTGTTGGCCCAGAGAATGTGGCTGTTATGACAGATATCAGCAGCTACCTGAATTTTGTACTCAAGCTCTTTTTTGCCTTTGGTATCACGTTTGAGATACCGATTGCGACGTTATTGTTAATTAAGTCTGGCGCTGTTACGCGTCAGGCTCTGGCAGCTAAACGCGCCTATGTCATCGTTGTTTGCTTCATTTTTGGGATGTTGCTGACACCTCCCGATGTGATCTCGCAAAGCCTTTTAGCGCTACCTATGTGGTTGCTATTTGAATTGGGCTTGCTGTTATCCCGATTGCTTCCGGCCAGTTCGGAACAGGACGTTGAAGATGAAGATGCAGTGGAGATCGAAGCCAGTGAACAAAAAACAGAATAACGAAAAAACAGCTTGACCGACCTAATGGGTCTCTGTAATATTCGCGCCTCGCTTGAGACGAAGCCTTCCGGCCTCGGTTGGAGAAAGAGATTCTCTCAGCGATAGAAGCAGTTTAGTTCATTGTTTTCAAACAAGAATAAGTTGCTTCGGAAGTGTTAAGCGCAATCGCGGTGAGGAAAAAAAACTTACACGGGATTGAAAATAAAGCTTGACTCTTCGGACGAGGTCGCTAGAATACGCACCTCGCTTGAGACGACACCTCGCTGAGGAGGTTGGCCAAGCCGCTCTTTAACAATCGATCAGGTAATGCGTGTGGGCGCTTGTTGAGATTGAGCATACAGCTTAATCAGGACAAGCAACCCAATGATATTCATTGAGATGTAAT
>NZ_SMRS01000008.1 GCF_008368715.1 Nitrincola tapanii | reverse complement strand
TTCAGGCCTTCGGATTCCGGGTCGATCCCCACCATCCACACCGGCTCCACCCATTCGGAGCGCTGCATCTTCATCAGCAGATCGGTGCCGATATTGCCCGGACCGATAATCACCGCTTTTAATTTTTTACTCATGACTCACCCATTTTTTGACAAAAGGCTGATCACGGTGTCATCACCCTGCTCAGCATAAAGACGTTCTACATATGTTTTGCGTGTTTCCAGCAGTTTGCGCTGATTCAGGTTGCCCTTATCCGTCACTTCACCCAGATCTAAAGAGGCCGGTGCATCCAGCAGAGTCAGCACACACGCGCGCTGCGAGGAGCCTTTAGCCTCTTTCGCCATCGCTTGCAAAGCCTGCAACAACGCATCACGTACAGCCGTTTGCGCCAGCAGCTCTGTGCCGCTAAAACCGCCACGCGTATCACCCGCGAGCGCTCTTAAACCTTCGCCCGGGAAGCCTAAAAGTCCGATATAGTCTTGGTCATGGCCGGTGACGACCACATCGGCCAGAAGTGGACCAAAATGTTTATGTACCGCTGCACGGACAGAGGCCACACACACCCAGGTTCCTGTACTAAGTTTGAAATCCTCAGAGACACGGCCATCAAAAATAATGCCCGCAGAAGGATTATTTGGATCACTCAAACGTCCGGCATCGCCAATACAGTAGAAGCCCATATCATCAAAAGCTTGTGCGGTGATCTCTGGATCATCCAGATATTCGGTAAAGACATTCGGGCCTTTGATGCGCAGTTCAAGCTTGGATCCATTCGGCACAAAACGCATCGACACCCCCGGCATGGGAATCCCGATATTGCCAGGCTTATCTAAATGCCAATGCACGTTGGTGATGGCGGGAGCTGTTTCTGTCGCCCCCCACTCCGTGGTAAAGAACACATCATGACCACCTTGAGCACAGAGACTACGCAACTCATCCCAAACTGGCTGAGATAAAGACGCACCGGCGTAAAAGAGCAGCGTCAGGCTAGAGAAAAACTCATCGCACAACTGTGGATCCTGGCGCAGATATTCCAACAGAGCCTCATAGCCCTTAGGCACGTTGAAATAGAGATTGGGGCGCACTTCGCGCAAATTACGCACCGTCGCTTCAATTAAGCTGGGCACCGGCTTGCCATTGTCGATGTAAAAAGAGCCGCCGTTACGCAGTACCAGATTGAAGTTGTGGTTGGTACCAAACGTATGGCTCCAAGGCAACCAATCCAGCACACGCACAGGTTCCGTTTCGACAAAGGTGTAGCACTGAGCAATCATCTGCTGGTTGGAGCACATCATACGCTGAGTATTCACAACCACCTTGGGGTGGCCAGTAGAACCCGAAGTCAGCATATATTTAGCATGCGTATCCGGCGTGATCTGTGCGAAACGCTTGTCCACTTCAGCACTAGGCTGGGTTTGCGACAACTGACGCAAACTTAAAGCGGCGGGGAACTGGTCCTGCTCGCGTGAGACGATATGTACCGGCACGGCCGCACAGGCTTCTAATGCCCCCTTGAACTGCTTGGCATCCTCAGCAAACACCACAGCAGGACGTAAGCGCTTAACAATCCCCAAAAGACGATCATGGGATTTAGACAGAAGTGAGTAGGCCACTGAAACCGACGTCACCGGGATACCGATATGCATCGCAGCCATTTTCATCAAGGCATGATCAATCGAGTTACCCGAGATGATCATCAAGGGTTGGCCTTCCGGTAGCTTTAAGTCGATCAACCCCTGAGCAATAGCGCGAACTTCATCACGGAAGGCCTTGTAGGTCAGTGAGCGCCAAGCTTCACCATTGCGTTCAGCAATGTAGAGCTGATCTGGGCGTTCAGCTGCCCATTTTTCCAGCCAATCCCCTACACAGCGGTCATAAGGCTTGAGTTCATTACCGGATTCAAGAATAAACGAACCCTCCCCCAGATCACGCTTGAGCGCTGAGGGGGTAGGCATTTGAGCGTAGATGTGAGCACCCATAAATAAACCTTTATTATCGTTTTCTTATAATTTAATCCGCGATCAACTTCAGACGATCTAGACCGGCGAAATCAAACTCTATCTCAGCACCGGCTGTGATATTGACCATCGGCGCCATCGCACCGGAAAGCACCAGCTGACCGGCCTGGATAGGGGTACCCAGTTCCGCCATTTTGCGCGCCAGCCACCAGGTCGCATTCAACGGATTGCCCAAACAGGCCGCACCGCGACCACTCACCTCTCCGGCCGGCCCACGAATCGTCAGTGCTAAATCGGCAAAATCGACACCACGAGGATCAAAGAACTTTTCGCCCAGCATATAGAGTGCTGAGGACGCGTTATCCGCCACTGTGTCGACAATGGTGATTTTCCAATCGCGCACCACTGAATCCACGATCTCTATCACCGGCTGGAAATAATCGATCGCAGACAGCAACTCACTAAAGGTCAGATCGGCCTGGGTCAGATCTTTTTTGAATACAAAAGCAATTTCACCTTCCGCTTTCGGTGCAATCAGATCGGCTGTCGGGACAGACTGCGAGCTGCGCAGCTCCATACCCGCAAAGAGCACACCAAAATCAGGCTCATTGACACCTAGCTGCTGCTGGACAGCTTCTGAAGTCAAACCAATTTTATAACCGACCAAACGCTGCCCTTGAGCAAAACGTTGTTGATTCACACGCGACTGAATGGCATAAGCATCGGCCATATTGAGCTGCGGATAACGTGTCGAAAAAGGCTCAACCGCACGCACCTGAGCGCGTGCCTGCAGAATTTCATCCGCCAACTGGCGGTAAAGACTATCCGTCATGTTTCAAATACTCGGTTGAAAATTGATTGAACTGCGCCAGGGCATGACGATATTCACGCTGCATTCCAGCCAGAATTTCCGCGGCAGACTGCACCTGATGAATACTGCCGGCCCCCTGACCTGCTGACCAGACATCCTTCCAGGCCTTGTTGGCACTGGAGATGTTGCCAGAGAAGTCGATCTGAGCTTTAGATTCCGCCTTTGGATCGATCTGTGCGCGCTCCAAACTGGCACGCATCCAGTTCGCTGCGACCCCACTCACCGCTTTTGACTCCACAATATCTTCAATATGCGAGTCGACCAGCATCTGTTTGTAGTCCGCACTGGCAAAGCTTTCTGAGGCGGCGATAAAACGTGTACCTGAAACAACAAAGTCCGCACCCGCCACCTGCATGGCCAGAATATCGCGCCCATGAGAGACACAACCGGCCACGCCTAAAGGCCCTTCCCAGAACTCACGCACTTCTTGAATAAAAGCCAAGGGGTTATACAAACCTGTATGGCCACCGGCGCCATGCACGACCAGAATCAGCCCATCCACACCGGCAGCCACCGCTTTTTTCGCCATGGCTGGCGTGATCACGTCCGCAATCACCTCCCCGCCGTAGCCTTTCACCACCTCCATCACCCGCGTGGGTGAACCCAAGGCCGTGGATACGACTGAGGGTTGATACTTACGCACCAACTCAATCTCAGCGGCAAAACGGTCGTAGGTGGAATGAACAATCATGTTCAATAACCAAGGCAACTGGCGTGGATTCAAGCGTTCACTGATCTGGGCTAACCATTGATCGAGAATTTCCGGTGTGCGAGCATTCGGGGCAGGTAAACTCCCGATCACACCCTGTTCAGAACTGGCAATCACCAACTCAGGTGAGGACACCAGAAACATCGGTGCAACGATCAGCGGCAACTTTGTTGTTTTAATCATGTTCATTCATTAATTCCTGTTAGCGAGCGACCCAGCCGCCATCACTATGAATGACACATCCTGTCGTCATCGGAGACTGCTCATTAGATGCCAGCAGCACATAAAGCGCAGCATGATCTGAGGCTTTGGCAATACGTTTTAGCGGCACCGCATCGGCGGCTTTTTCATGAAAGCCCTGAATATGATTCAGAGGCTGAGCCTTACTCGACACCCCTTCCACCGATTTCATCTCGGTATCCGTCGCGCCTGGGGAGACGCCATTGACACGGATCTCAGGTGCTAGCTCATAAGCCAACTGTTTAATCAGACCGACCACCGCATGCTTGGAGGTGACATAGAGCACCCCGCCTCCACCGGGATAAAAACCCGAGTTGGAGACGGTCAGAATGATATTACCCTGACTGGCCTTGAGCGCTTCTAAAGAAGCTTTCACTCCATTTAGATAACCCAATACATTGACATGAAAAAGCTTATCAAAGCTCTCCGCCAGATTTTCCGGCTTTAAGCGACTCAGGGGCGCAAAATAATCAAACACGGCCGCGTTCCCGACGAAAGAGTCCAGACGCCCGAAGGCGTCCAGCGTCAGGGCCACCGCCTGTGCATTATCGGCATAGGAGGTGACATCTCCACACAGAGTCCGCACCGTTTCAGGATACTGCGCCTGCAAGGCTTCCAGCTTTTCCTGATTGAGATCCAAAACGGTGACACAAGCCCCTTCCGCAAGAAAGCGCTCGACGACGGCGCGGCCTATACCATCCGCGCCACCCGAGATGAAGACGACTTTGTTTTCGAGTGTCTTCATAATTGACTCACAGGAAGGTGTTGATGTTTTTGCAACTCAGCGTTGCATTCGGAATCAGAATCAAACGCTTCAGCAGCTTCAAGCCACCTTCTGTGCGCTGAATGCGATCATAACGGCGACCGTAAATCACATATTCCTCATCCAGGCCGCGGCTACGGATACTGGTGAAGGTCGAGCACACCATATAGGTATCGGCTTCAGGGGCGATAAAGGCTTCTACATTACTGATGATATGCACGTTACGTGTCGCTGGATTTTCCGCCCAAGCAGAAGGCTGACGGAAACGCGCCACACGACGCTGCAGATCACGCATACGGTCATCAAAATAGGCCATATGATCCTTATCGTAAAAACCCTCTTTCAGCGGATTTTCACGACGACGGTTTTCAATACCCGGCATCCAGTAGTGAATTTCTTCATGTAACATTTCCAGCCACTCTTCGAAGCGCTCTTCATCTAAGAGACGCGCTTCTTTGTGCAGAAAAGCGCTCAGTTCAAACAGCTCTTCCATGGAAGCGATGGGCAGATCAGGAGTTTTCGTAAACATTATTCAGCCTCCGCCTTACCTTTGTTGCGATTCGGCACTTCTGTCCAGGATTTCGCATTCAAAAGATCAAACCAATACTGATAAAAAGCACGTGAGTTGGCTTCGTTCAGCTGACCTTCGTAGACATTGCCCGGTAAGGGTGTCTCTTCCAGCAGCGTATCCATACCCAAACCGACAAACAGATCCTGCTTAGCCGTCACCTTGCCTTTCGCGGTTTTAGTGCAGTATTCCCAGTTCTCACCGTCGTCCATTTCAAACACGCCGGTGGGTGAGAAGGTCATCATCGCGCCCTTGCGCCACATCTCTTTGATCTCCTCAGGCGCCGACTTATTCACGACAACCCAGGTGAAGAGTTCAATTTTGTTCGGTCCACGCGGCTGCCAAACACGCACGGTGTTCTGGCCCGGCAAGAAAGAGAAGTTCGGGAAGATGGTCGCAGAGGAGACAGACGCGATCATATTGGAACGGAACTCACCCAAACGCTCAGCCACCGAAGGCTTGATAGTGTGCACGTAACGGTTGAGTTTGCTTTCACCCAACACCGCAACGTTACCGACTGTGTCTAAAGCGAACTCATAACCGTGACCATTCCAGTTCACAGAATAGGATTCTGGGAAGTCGCTGACCTTAGCCACCGCTCCACCCAGCATCGCACGTGCTGCAGAGTCGTGTGTCCAACCGGCATGCAGAATATCACCGACAAAATTCTCAGCCGCGATCTTCCAGTTACACTCATACGTCGAGCGAATGCAGCCTCCAACAAATTCCGTGCCGCCTTCCTGGTTATCAAAGAGCGCATCCAGATACCAGGTCATAGGACCGAGATATTCTTTTAAACTCGGCGCTTCTGGATCAAAGGTCGCAAACACCAGGCCTTTGTAGCTGTCAACTTGAGCTACTTCTTTTAGACCCCATTTCGACTTATCAAACTCGCTGGCTTCATAAATACCGGATTCATGCTGACCCACCAGATTACCCGCCGTATCAAACGACCAGCCGTGGTAGTTACAGATAAAACCACGCGTTGAGCCGGACTCTGAGAAGCAGACTTTGTTGCCACGGTGTGGACAGGCATTCAGGAAAACCTTGATCGAACCATTCTTCTGACGCACCACGATGACTTCATCTTCACCCATTGTGGTGGTGATGTAATCACCGGTTTTCACCAACTGGGATTCATGTGCAACAAACAGCCAGCAGCGGGCAAACACCTTCTCCAGTTCCTGCTCATAGATCTCTTGGCTGTAAAAAATCTCGCCTGAGATACGGCCTTCATCCAGATTGCACACCTTTTTTAAATTAGGCAGCGCATCGGTGACATCTAGCGTTTTAATAATATTGCTCATCGCTTGAACTCCTCAGCCTTTAGCAATCAGGTTGCTGTCCACAAGGGCGTAAATTTCGTCATTCACGACCTCTACCGGATAGGTGCGCAGATCGATCTCACACGGAAAGCCCTGGGCTTTTCCGGTTGGGATATGAAACTGGCCCCAATGTACTGGGCAGACGATCATGTCGTCTTCGATATCCCCTTCTGCCAAAGACGCTGTGGCATGAGTACAGAGATCTGCCGTGGCATAATACTGACCACCGAGGTTATAGACGGCGATATCACCATAGGTGGCGTTATCGATCTTCTTGACCTGGTTATCCGCCAGCTCAGAGGTTTTACAGAGATACACTTTTTCCATCTTTCTCACTCACTGAACGCTCAGTTCGATAAAGCCCAAACCCGTCACCCACTGAGGCACAGGCTGATACTCGATGAGATGACCTTTGCTGCCATTCACCGCTTGCATCGCGCAAATAAAATTACGAATTTCCATAGCGCCGTTGCCGCCATTCTCGAGCACGTACTCGTCACTCAATTGCGCCAGATCCGCAACATTCATCGCACAGCAATAATCAATAATCTGACGATCAAACTCAGAGTTCACACGCCCGGATTCTTTAGTGCCGACCCAATGGCTGATACCACCACTGCCGATCAAGGCGACCTTCTCCGCACCGGGATAAGCCTGAATCGCTTCATGCAGATGACGACCCAACTCAATGCAGCGCTCTTTGCTGATAAAAGGATCCACTGCACTGGCGATATAGATAGGAATCGCCTGGATGGTTTCGCCCTTGATCTCAGAAGCGCGTTTAACAATCAGCTGGTAAGGGATCGAAAAAGCATGATCCGTGGTAAAAGAACGTGCTTCGCTCCAGTCAAAACCACAGGTTTTGCCCTGGGCTGAGATAAAGCGCGCTAAGTCTTCGTTGTTCGGGATCTCCTGCTTCTTCAAACCCGGCAACTGATCCAGCGGACCCTCGGTGTGGCCGGTTGCGATGCAGTACTGCGGCAAACAGGTGGTGCCAAATAACATGTAATGGTCATTACCGATGATGATGACCGTACTGGCATCCATCTCGACCAAACGCTGCGCGCAGGTTTCATAGGCCTGCCAAACGGCCTGCGCCTGCTCCGCAGGCGGAGCATCCGGTGCCACAAACATTACGGGGTCATGCGGTACTAAGAAGCCGCCTACGATTTCAGCCATCTGCTTACCCTTTAATTGAAGCGGAATACTGAGCCTCAGAGCCCAGTTTCTGGTTATAAGAGGACATGCGTCGATCTGGTGACATTTCGATCCAGTAACCCATAGTCAACATGGGGTTCACGCCCATCTCTTGCATCTTTTTCACATCAAAGCTGAGAATCATGTCGATATCTTCAGCCTCCAATGGAAAACGACTGAGGAATTTTTGCGGATCTTCTTTGAATTTGGACTTGGAAAAACGGTCCACGGAGAGATTCCACAAAATGCGTTCCAACACATCACGTTTCATAGGATTACTCGCCGATAAAATTGAAGATCAACTTAAGGAACTTGGCGCGCTGCTCGGTTTGTACCCAGTGACCACACTGACCAAAGACAAACAGATCACTGTTGGGAATATTCGCAGACAGCGTCAGGCCACACTCCATAGGCACCACGCCATCTTCGCGACCGTGCAAAATCAAAGTCGGTGCCTGAATGTTTTTCAACGCCTTTTCAGGGAAACCTTTAACGGGCGTATCACCATCCTCATTCGGCTTAGGCAGAAGCTTACGCAGCGCATCCTGAGCACCTGGACGCGCACTCGCCTCATAACGCGAACGCACCAGTTCATCGGTAATCAGGGATTTGTTGTAAGGGAAGAGCTCCATCAGCGCACGCATGTTATCGACCGAAGGTTCATACAGCCAAGCTCCGGCCAAGCCCTTAGTCTGCTTGAAGGTACCTGCAGGTGTTCCGAGCAGAACCAGCTTATCCAGACGCTCAGGATTAAACAGAGCCAAGCCGATACCCATGGCGCCACCGAAAGAGTTGCCCACCAAAGAGGCCTTCTCGATGCCCAACGCATCCATAAACTCAACCAGATGATTGACCCAGAATTTGATGTCGTACTGAGTGTCTTCTTTGAATTCGGTAAAACCAAAACCGGCGATGTCCGGCACAACAACGCGGAATTTATCGGCCAGCGCATCCATGACGCCGCCCCAGTTTGTCCATCCGGAAACGCCGGGGCCAGAGCCATGAAGAAGAAGTAATACCGGGCCAGTGCCGGTTTCAAAATAGGCTGTGTTGTGGCCTGCGGCCTGCACAAACTTACGATCTGTTTCTTGCATCTACCCATCCTCAACATACAGTGGTGTATCTTTATGTTAGGAGGCTGGTGTCAAAGCTGTCAAGTAAAAAGACCGCAAGTTTTTCGAGGGGTTAAATGATAGAAGCTCTCATCCAGAGAGAGACGATATTATTTCTAAATAAATACAACAAGATAGTAAAGAAAAAAGACCATGAAAATAGGTTCAGAATGAGTAACCTACCCCAGATAAAAACATGTATACTTTAGTCTAAAATCATAAAATCAATTTGATGTGATCCAATTCAATAGATCTTACATAATACACTTATGTATCTTTATAAGGAGCCAGCATGCCTCAGATTCAGCCACAGACTCTTGAAGGTCGTCGTCATCAACATCAGCTCTTTGCCACTCCCACCAGACGCTCATTGCTGGTCTATTCCACCTGGGCTGGGATTAGTGAGTTTGAACAAGGGATCGCGCGCAAATTGCAAGCGCTGGGTTGGAATGTCTGGTTGATCGACCTCTACGGCCAGGACACGGATCTTTCCGGTATTGAACAACGCGCTGAGGCCATGTCCCTTCTCTTGCAGGATTTCACAGCATTGCGCCAACGCTTGCAGGCATTTGTGGAGTTTGTCAAAACAGAAACTCCTGAATCCTGTGAAGAGCTGGCAGTGATGGGGTATTGCTTAGGTGGGCTTTGTGCGATTCAGAGCACTCTGTATGTACCAGAGATCAGCCGTGGAGTCAGTCTGCACGGCTTACTGAGTTTCCCCAAAGACCTCCAACCTCAAGCCGCGAATAAAGCCTTACTCATCCTAAACGGAGCAGCCGACCCGATGGTGCCAGATAGCGATCTACTGGCCACACGGCAGTATCTGAATCAATCCACCCTCGACTGGACACTGGTGGATCTTGGCCACGCCCTGCACTCTTTTGCCATTCCCGGCAGCCACAATCCCGCACTCGGGGTCGCCTATGATGCGCGCTCCGAAGCACGCAGTTGGCAGTATCTGAGCGCATTTCTAAGCGATTGATGACGCCAAGTCTTAAGCAAAGCCACGCCTCCTGTGCTATAGGTTGAATATCCCTTATTTAGCTCTGCCAGGAGGATGGCTCATGAGTCAATCACTTACTCACCTCATCCAACAACTCCCGAAAGCGGAACTGCATCTGCACCTGGAAGGTAGCCTTGAACCTGAACTCATGTTCAAACTGGCTCGACGCAATCAGATCCAATTGCCCTATGCCGATGAAGCCGCCCTGCATCAAGCCTATCAATTTAATAATCTCCAGGAGTTCTTAGATCTGTATTACCAAGGCACTTCCGTCCTGAATACGGAAGAGGATTTTTATGACCTTACCTTTGCTTACATGAAGCGTATTCATGCCGACCAGGTCATTCACACTGAAGTTTTTTTTGACCCCCAAGCCCACTTAGCACGTGGTGTGAGCCTGGAAACCCAATTACGCGGCATTACGCATGCTTTGGCTGAAGCCCGTCATCAATTCAACATCAGCTATCGTTTGATTCTTTCCTTTCTGCGCCATCTGTCTGAAGAAGAAGCACTCAATACTCTAGAACAGGCACTGCCCTACCTAGATCAAATTGCCGGGGTCGGTCTGGATTCATCAGAAAGAGGCCAGCCCCCAGAAAAATTCACGCGTCTGTTTGCACGTTGCCATGCGTTGGGGCTCAAAGTCACCATCCATGCTGGCGAGGAAGGACCGGCGGAATATGTGTGGCAGGCTTTGAAGCTCCTGAACGCAGAGCGTATTGATCATGGCAACCGTGCTTTAGAGGATGCTGAATTGCTGATCTACCTGGCGCAACAGGGCATCCCATTAACGATGTGTCCTCTCTCCAACCAGAAGCTCTGTGTAGTACCTGAGTTAGATCAACATCCGATTTTGCAGCTCTTAGAGAAAGGCTTGTGCGTCACCGTCAACTCGGATGATCCGGCCTATTTTGGCGGCTATATCAATGACAACTTTCAGGCTCTGGTGAACCACCTGCCGGTTTTGCCGCATCATATCTATCAACTCTGTCGTAACAGCTTGATCGCCAGCTGGATGGACCCTAGCGAAAAACAACAGGCATTAAATCAATTGGCTCATGTTTGGGAGGAGTTGAAACACCCATCGACTTGATGGGTGTTTCAAGCCAATCATTTGACCTGCTGACTGGCGTTGTTAAAACCACGCAATGACATTTGCATCACCACTGGACGCTGAGCATTTAATGGCTTAAGACCGAGTTTTACGACTTGACCTGCACGCAGGTTGATCATCATGGCCTGATCCACAGGAATCGCCACCAAGCAACCCGCTTGGGTACAGGTCAGGAATTGAAAGCGTTGCTCTTGTTGCTGATCTATCTGCAGCGCAATGCCTGGACGCAAATCAATCCCCATGGGAAAAAGAAGTTGTAACAAAAACTGATCGTCCACTTTACTAAGGCTCGCTTTCAACAGCTGAGCACCACCGGTCTGCGCGTTTTCACGCAGCACCTGGCGAATCTCACAACGCTCAGGTCTTATACTCGTGTCACAAACACTGGCCCAATCCTCATATTGAGTTGTTTTGATACTATTCGCTTGCACCCCACCAACCCAAACCGAAACTAGACAAACCAGCACCCAAGACTTCCAACGCATCGAACTCTTCACAATCCTTTTCTCCCTAGCATTTTTCTCAAACTTTAAAGCAGCGATAACGCTCACCGAGCAAAAGTCTAACTCAGCCCATGATGTATAACAGCTCGTCAGAAAAGACTAGTTCGAACTTTGCAGGTTAAGAGATAAGCAAATGAACGCTCACGCAATGGGTGTCCACATAGCCAAGTTCGGGCCCTTCAAGTACAATCAGTCGCTGTTACGGATTGAATGCACAGGGCGACAATCAGATGTTTTTTTCGGGAAAAACAGCAAAAAAAGCGCAAACTTCTCAGGAACCGACGGTGTCACTGCATGCCGTCAATGTCAGCACAGCACCGCCCAAAGTGAAGATCAAAGGCGGCATGACCTCAGCCGCTTACCTGCGCTTGCAACGCCTGAGTGATGAGGATATGGCGCATCTGGACGCCGCTTTGGAAGAGCTGGCCCAGCACGCTCAGGCTTTGATCCAAGGCATGCCGGTGGTGATCGAACTTGAACAAAGCGATTTAAGCCCAGCCGGTTTGCAGGACGTGGTCAACCGCCTGCGCCAAGCCGGAGCCAACCCCTTTGCCCTGCGCGCGCCCGAAAGCCAAGCGGCCTTAGCACAACCTCTGGGCATCAGCTATCTGGGTGAACTTTCACGCGAACACCTGCGCCGCCAAAGCCCGGCCACCACCTCTGAAGCGACCCGCTCCGAACAAAGTGCTGAGAGCGAATTCAAAGATGCCTTGATCATCACCACGCCGATTCGTTCCGGCCAGCAGGTTTATGCACGCGATCGGGATCTGATCGTGATCGGAAACGTGAGCCGTGGGGCTGAAATTCTGGCCGACGGCAATATTCATGTGTATGGCGCGTTACGCGGGCGTGCGATGGCCGGTTTAAAAGGCAATGATCAAGCCCGCATCTTTTGTACCACAATGGATGCCGAGCTGCTGCTGATTAATGGTGACTATCTGACCCAGGACTCGGTCTCGGAGGCGGTGCTGCATAAGCCCTGTCAGGTAGTGAAAGATGATCAGACAATTCAAATTTTAGTATTTTAATTCTTCAATTCAGAACCCAAGACGGGCATGGAGACACGAATGGACAATAAGGGCAAAATTATTGTTGTCACATCAGGCAAAGGAGGCGTGGGTAAAACCACCAGCAGCGCATCACTCGGTGCGGGTTTGGCTCTGGCCGGTAAAAAAACCGTCGTGATCGATTTTGATGTGGGCTTGCGCAACCTGGATCTGATCATGGGCTGTGAGCGCAAAGTGGTCTTCGACTTTATTCAAGCCATCAAAAAAGAGTGCAAGCTGAACCAGGCGATTATTCACGTCAAACAGATCAGCGAAAATCTCTACATGATCCCTGCCTCTCAAACACGTGATAAAGACCACCTCTCTCTGGAAGGTGTGCAGGAAATCATGGAGCAGTTGGTTCAAGAGTTTGACTATATCGTCTGCGATTCACCCGCCGGGATCGAAAAGGGTGCCAAAATGGCGATGTATTTTGCCGATGAAGCCGTGGTCGTCACCAACCCCGAAATTTCATCCGTGCGTGACTCAGATCGTATGCTCGGTTTCCTCGACAGCTCCACACGCCTTGCCGAAGTCGAAGGCAAACGCATTCCACAGCACCTGCTGATCACACGGTATGTCCCGGAACGCGTTGAGAACGGAGATATGCTCAGCCTGCAGGATATTGACGACATTCTCGGCATCCCACTGATTGGCGTCATCCCTGAATCACGCATCGTGCTGGACTCTTCCAACCAGGGCAAACCGGTGATCACAAATCAGGATGATGTGGCCGGTAAGGCGTATCAGGATGTTATCAAACGCCTGCTGGGTGAAGAGATCCCCCTGCGTTTTATTGAAGCGGAGAAGAAAGGCTTCTTCGGTCGATTGTTTGGAGCACGCTAACCATGTCTGGAATTTTTAGCTTTTGGCGCTCAAACAAAAAAACCTCAGCCTCGATCGCCAAAGAACGTCTACAAGTCATCGTCGCCCACGAACGCTCTGCAGCCTCCCAGCCGGAATGGATGCCCAAACTGCAGCAGGAGATTCTGGAAGTGATCAAGAAGTACGTTGAAATTGATAGCAGTGCACTGAATATTGAAGTGCGTAATGAAGGTCAGGACATTTCAGTGTTGGAAATCAACGTCGACTGCCCTATCAAGTGATGCAAACGACCTGGCTCAGCGCTCCATCCAAAGCGCTGAGCTAGGTTGATCCTAGTAGAAAGAGCTTTAGCTCTTCGCTCAACCGTTTCTAGACGGCGGTCTTCCCTGCAAATCTAAGCAAGTCATGCTTAGATTTCCGTAATCTTCCGTTAAATCTTCTCACATAAACGATTCATATAGGGTTGCAAGGAAAACCTCAGCTGTGGCAGAAGATCACGAATGCGCTGCTTACGTTGATTCACACTCATCTCAACCGGCTGTTTAGAAGCCAGCAGTATCCAGTTGCCATCCTGCGTGGTACAACTCGATACCTCGGCAAAGTAACGCTTCAGCTCCGGCAACACACGCTCACTGCGATGATCCTTCCAACAATTTAATACCAGCCAACCTCCTGATTTTAAACGCTCGGAACATTCAAACAGGAAATCCGGTGACATCTGTTGTGAAGCTATGCCGCCTTCATCATAAAGATCACTAAAAATGACATCCAAAGGAGGGGTTTCTTCCGTCAGCAGAAAAGCATGCGCATCCATCTCAAACACTTCAATGCGCTTACTGCGCGGAAACTGGAAGTAACGATAAGCCACCTCCACGACCCCACGACGCAACTCCACCACCTGCTGCTTCAGCTCCGGTAAGGCCTGATGCAAGGCATGGCACAAACTACCCGCCCCCAAACCTAAAGACAGCACGCGCCGAGGTTCAGTGAAAACCAGCACCAGCAACATCGCGCGCACATAATCCAACTGTGTCAGGCCGGGATCACTCTTCAGAATACAGCTTTGCTCATCTTCCAAACCAAAGGACAAAAAGCGCTTGTGGCCATCATCCAAAACACGAATCACCCCAAACTCATCATAACTACGATGTATCTCTTTACCGGCTAACGCCATTTGCTTTTGCCCTATTCCAAATATTGAGCCGCTTCAGGTGGAAAAAATCAGGATAACACACAAGAAAAACCCCGGTCTTCCCGGGGTTCTGTCCACACAGATGTGTTTTAATCCGCCAGCAAATGTTTAGGATCAAAGCCCATAATTAACGCACCCCAATGCTGACCATTAATATAAACCGGAATCGACAGATCATTTAAGATCTCACCGGTATCACGAATAATCGTCTGAAGAAGGAAAGGTGTCTGATGGCTGGCACGACGTTTTTCCGTGCGGCTGCCAAACAGAATACGCCGGTTACGACTGTTCAGCAGATCTGTTTGCAAGTCCCCAGTCATGGGCTTACTCACCTTGGCATGATGCGCCGCCGCATAGCCATTTTTATCCACACAGATCGCATAAATAAACTCAGGACGCTGACGAATAAACTCATCAAACAAAGGCTGCATCACCCGCTCATAGGCTTCGGTGTAACGTGTCAGGAACTTCTCGGGCTGTTGGCCTGGGTTCATACGCTGGTAGTTGTGATCCATCAAGTTGATCCCTTGAGAAGACAACTGCTCCAGTGTCTGAGTGACCTGTTTCGCCCAATCCATTCCGGTATGAATAATATTCTCAAAGGCACCATAACCGATCGAGAAGTGTGACAGGAGTTCCTGTGTTTTCTCTGTGGCCTGCTCCAACTCACCGGAGAAGGCCTTCGAGCGCTCCATATCCTCTTTCATGCCCAAGGACAATTCAGTGATCTGCTGGACATGGTTATGGGATTCTTTGTTGGTGTAAGACAGCTCATCAATCGCAGCGGATATACCGGTCAATTGGCTGTTGATCTCATCAAAATCCGCCACCAGCTTACCGAACTGCACACTGGTGCCATCAATAAAGCTTTCGGTATTCTCAACATACTCAAGAATATTAACCGCGCTGTTATAAGTGCTTTCCACAAGCGCACTCATCTCACCGATGTTGTCGTCAATTTCACCCGTTGCCACGCCCACCTTATGGGATAGATTACGCACCTCATCCGCGACTACAGCAAATCCCCGCCCGGCTTCTCCGGCACGTGCCGCTTCAATCGAAGCATTCAACGCCAACAGATTGGTTTGATCGGAGAAATCTTTCACCATCGAAAGAATGTGGGTGATGTTGCCCGAGTTTTCGCTGAGCTTCTGCACGGTGGTCTGGAAGCTGGTGGCCAGTTCACGGATCGACTTGATCTGCTCCAATACCTTACGCAACTCATCACTGGAAGTACGAATTTCACGCATATTGCCACTGGTTTGCTCACTAATGCGTAAAGTGTTGCCCGCAATCTCATCAATCGCTTGCGAAGCCTGGCTGCTGGATAGGAACACCTGCTGCGCCTGACCTTCCTGTTTCAAGGCCGACTCATGCGCTTCCGTCACCACTTTTTGCAGCTTGGTCGAACTCAAAGCCACACTCACGGAATGACGGCGTGTCTCCGCGATCATCTGGCGCAAACGATCCGTGAAATCATTGTAGCCTGCGGCCATATCGGAGATTTCATCGTAGGTATAGGCCGGCAGCGTAGCGGAAATATCACCATCCTTCTCTTTGATCGCGCGTAAAACCTGAGTGATTTCACGAATCGGCTTTAAGAAGAGATGGCGCATAAAGAAGATGGTGAACAAGCCTGCTAACAAGGCAAAAGTCACCGTCAGACCACCGATCAACAAAAGTTGAGAGAAAGCACTCTCAAGCTGCCCCTGTTGCTCGGGACTCAGCGCCAAAGCACGGATCAGCTGTTTGACATGATCCGAATAATAGGCGCCGACAAAGATAAGAAAAACATGCGGAAGTAAGAGAAACAACACGTTACCAATGATTTTTTTGGTGAGCGTATTGAAGAGATTTTTTTCGATTGTTTTATACAGGCTCATCTGCGATCTCTTATAAGTATACTTATTATAAGCCCATACTATAGATGAGCCTTAGGCAGACAACCAGCCCTAAGGGTAAGACCTTAGAACGAAAATTTATCTTTTCACCTTTAACACCACCGCATAGAGCACAGGCACCGCAACCAGAGTCAATACCGTTGCAAAAGCCAAGCCTCCCATAATCGTCACCGCCATACTGGCAAAGAATGCATCCCATAACAGCGGCAGCATACCCAGAATCGTGGTGAGCGCCGCCAAGATCACGGGCCGCATACGGCTGACGCAAGCATCCGCGATACTCTGCCACCCCAAGGCCTGCTCCCTGAGCCGCTCATCAATCTCATCCACCAGAACAATCGCGTTCTTCATCAACATGCCCGACAAACTCAGGAAACCCAACAAAGCGGTAAAGCTGAAAGGCATACCGGTCAGCAATAAGGAGGCGGTCACCCCACAAATCGACATGGGCACAATCAACCAGATGATTAACGGCTGTCGCAAGCGTCCAAACAGCAAAATACTGATGACCAGCATCACCAAGAAGCTCAAGGGTAACTGAGCCGCTAAACCGGCTTGGGCATTACGCGAGCTTTCATACTCACCGCCCCACTCCAAACGATAACCGGCAGGCAGGGGGATGGCCTCAACCTGAGCCCTGAGCCGTGCATGCACTTCTGGCGCACCCAGGCCTAACTGCGGATTGGCTTGCACGGCAAGACTGCGCAGGCGATCACGGCGATGAATCAGCGCCTCTTCATGACTTAAACGAAACGGATCCACCACCTGCGTCATCGGTACATAAGCCCCATCGGAAGGGCTCCAGATTAAGCGATCCTGTAAGCGCTCAACCGCCAAACGCTCCGCTTCGGGTGGACGTAATTGAATCGGTATGCGCTCCTCACCTTCTCGATAATAGCCCGTTACCATTCCCGTGGTGGCAAACTGCAGAGCCATCGCCACATCTTCACGGTTAATGCCCGCCAAACGTGCACGCTGCTCATTCAGCTCTGGCAACAGAACCGGAACCCGCTCACGCCAATTATGGCGCACATCCATGACGCCAGGTGTCGAGCGAAAGATCTGCATCGCTTCTTCCGCTAAAGCCCTGAGCACAACTTCATCACTGCCGAGAAAACGTGCTTCCAACTTGGCACCACCGCCCGGGCCAAACATCAATTGTTCAGTGAAGATATCCGCCGCGGGAAAACGCTCCGGCATCACCTGCGCCAAACGCGCCATTAAGGGCGGAATCTGCTCACGACTCTGAGTCCGTACGATCAGATGCCCTAAGGCTGGATTCGGTTGCTCGGGGGAATAGGTCAACATAAAACGGCTGGCACCGCGACCGACAAAAGCCGCAACCGACTCGACTTCGGGCAAGTCTAAAAGCCAGGCTTCAATCTCGGCCAAATCACGGCTGGTCGCACGCAGATCACTGCCCTGAGGCAGGAAATAATTAACAAAGAAAATCGGTGTGTTCGAAGGCGGGAAGAAGGACTGCTTGACCTGACCAAAGCCAACCAGACTCGCTAGGGTCAAACCTAAAAGCAGCAACAGCGTGACACGACGCCGCTGCAAACAGGTCAGTAATAATCCACGATAGAATCGGTAACCGGCTCCGGCATAGAGATCCGCTTCCTCAGTCGGGGTCGAGCCGCGCTTAAACAGATAATGCCCTAACAGAGGTGTCACGGTGATCGCCAACACCCAGCTCAACATCAAAGAGATGGAGATGACGGCAAACAGAGAAAAGAGAAACTCACCCGTGGTATCGGGTGACAAACCTATGCCGGCAAAAGCCATAATGCCGATCACTGTTGCACCGAGTAAGGGGATCTGGGTGCGGGCAGCCGCTTCTTCCGCAGCCTGTTGCGAACGCTGGCCACGCTGCATATTCATCAGCATGCCTTCCGCCACCACGATGGCATTATCCACCAGCATCCCCATCGCAATAATCAATGCCCCGAGTGAAATTCGCTCCATCTCGATGCTGAAAATCGCCATAAAAAAGAGGGTGCCTAATACCGTCAAAAAGAGCGTCAGCCCCACCACCAAACCTGGGCGCCAACCCATGGTCAGGCACAAAACCCCCACCACAATCACCACCGAAAGCAAGAGACTGAGGATAAAGCTATTGATCGCTTCATCGACCACCTGATGCTGTTCATAGATGGGATGCAGCTCAACACCCAAAGGAATGCGATCCGCCAAGAGTGCCAAATGGGCATCCACGGCGCGGCCCACTTCAACAATATTGGCATCACTGAGCCCGGAAACCGCCAAAGAAAACGCCGGCGTGCCATTGAAGCGAATCAAGTGGGAAGGCACCTCAACCGGCGCTCGAGTCACCTGCGCGACATCACTCAAAAATAACTGCTCAGCATGGCCGGGACGGCCGATACGCAATTGCTCAATATCACGCACACTATCAAAGCCCTGCGGACTCAAAATGCGTACGCGTTGGTCAGCCAGGCGTATTTCACCGCTGCCGGTCACTTCATTTTCGGACTGGAGCGTATTGAGGATCAGATTGACCGGCAAACCTAAGCTGCTTAAGCGCTCATTCGAAATCTCAACATAGATGCGCTCTTCGGGTTCACCTGCAGTTTGTACCTTTGCCACTCCGGGCACCGTGAGCAGTTCACGCCGCAGAAAACGGGCAAGATCACGAATCTCTCGATCACTAAAGCCTTCTGCCGTCACCGCATAAAAAATCCCAAACACATCACCAAAATCATCATTCACCAGCGGAACACCCGCGCCCTGAGGCAAACGCCGTTGCGCATCACTGACTTTACGGCGCAACTCATCCCAGACTTGAGCGATCTGATCTCCCTTGTACTTATCCTGGATCTCGACCGTGATCTCCGACACCCCAGGCTTGGATTTGGAGGTCACGCGCTTCAACTGAGCCAACTGCTGAATCGCCGACTCCAACACCTCGGTCACCTCTTTCTCCACCTCAGCCGCTGTTGCACCTGGGTAAGACGTACTGATCACCGCATTTTTCACCGAGAAAGCCGGATCTTCCAAACGTCCGATGTTAAACAGCGCCCAGAGCCCACCCAAAAAACACAGCAGGATAAACAGCCAAGTGTTGAGCGGGCGAGAAATCGCATAGCCGGCGATACGCATAGGGAATCCTCAAAAACCGCTGAAAGGACGTACCGGTTGGCCCGGATGTAAATGACTGATGCCGCTGGAGACGATCTGCTCACCCAGACTCAAGCCCTGCAGAATCTCCACCTGATCGGCTAACAAGCGCCCGACTTCCACCTGACGCGGCATCACCTGTGCACTGGCCGCATCATAGATCCAAACCTGAAACGCATCGGCCTGGCGCGTATCCAGTGCTGAGAAAGGAATCCACCAGGTCGTTTGTGTTTGCACAGGCAGATCCGGCAACACCGTCACGGTTAAAGTCATACCCGGCAGAATACTCGCCTCTTCTGGGCGCGGCAGCGCAAAGGTGACGGCATAGGTCTGCGTCACCGGATCGGCTTCAGTGGCATGTTCTCGATAGGTCAAAGGCAAACGCAGATCGGGGAGTTGTGAAAAACTGGCGTAAATCTCATGCCCCTGACCACGCTGAGCTTGCATCATCAACTGCTCGGGCACATTGATCTGCACGCGCAGCTCGGTGACATCCTGAACACGCACCAGCGACATTCCGGCTTGCACACTGCTAAAACGCTCGATTAAACGGCGACTGATCAAGGCATCAAAAGGGGCATGTAAACGGGTGTAGTCCAGATTACGTTGTGCTCGATCGCGCGCCACTCGAGCCAACTCAAAGTTGGACTCCAGAGTGTCCAGAGCCGAAGGGGTTAAAAAACCCTTTTCACGCAGCGGGCGGCCTCTTTCTAACTCACGGCGCGCCTGATCATATTGCACCTTCGCTTGCTCCAACTGGCGCTGATAATCCGTCGGATCGAGTGCCGCGATCAACTCACCGGCCGGCACGACACTGCCCTGTTGAATCGGCAACTCCACCAGTTCACCGCCCACCTGGAAGGCCAGGTCTACCGTGGTTAAAGCATTGACACGTCCGACAAACTGACGCGTCTGCAGCGGCTCTTGTTCTTGCACCTCAAACAAGCGTACAGGCTTAGGGCTGGCCACCGTCTCGGCAGAGTCGGCCTGACAGCCGATCAGAGCAAAACACACCAGCGCGACCATCACCCTCTTCATCCTCAGCACCTTTTGCATAGCATCCCTCTCACCAATCCAACCAAGCTCCGCGACTGCGCAGCGCCTGACGTAAATTCCGATAATCCGGACAATGCTGAGCAACCAATGCCCAGAAGGCCGAACTGTGGTTCATTTCGCGTAAATGACACAACTCATGAATGATAACGTAATCCTGTAATGCCGGTGAGGCATGCATTAAACGCCAATTCAGCGTGATCACGCCCTGTGAAGAGCACTGCCCCCAACGCCGACGAAACCCCTTAATCAACACCTGTCTTGGATGCATACGCATCTGCTGCGCAAGTTGCGCCACTCGCGGTAAAAGAGATTGCTCCGCTTGCGCTTGCATCCAGGTTTTTAAGGCTTCCGGTACCCGCTCCAAAGGATCACGTTTGGAGCGACGCGATAACGAGAGTTGCAAGGCTTGCGCTTGCCACTGCACCGAGGTTTTCTCCGCCAGCTGCCAAAACAGCGTCAGCTCCTGGCCCATGAAGGGAAAGGCTGACCCCGATTGAAAACGAATCTGATGCGCCTCTAAACGTGCTTGCTGCGCCTGAAGATGATGCAAAATCCAATCTTCACGATCTTTTAACCAGGCTTTTAAACGCTGAGGGGGATAGCGCAGGGGGGAGCGCACCACCACCTCCGCATCACGCACTTCAACCGCCAGAGTGCGGCGGCGAGGACTGGGCTGGTGACGGCAAGGGTAAGGAAGATCATCAAACACGGCGAATACACTGCTTCAAGGCGGTTAAACAGGCTTTATAGTCTAGCCTATTGGCATCAGGGGCGTAACGCCAACGCTCATCGGCGGTTGCCAAACTCTGCCACATCGGCGCCTGTTCAGGGAAAACCTGAGCCATCCGCCGCGCAAACTCTGCTAAGGATTCATGCGCCTCGCGCCGCTGCCCCTGGCGTGCCAACTTGGCGAAGAGGCGCTTCTGCGCACGTTCAAGAGCGTCTCCACGTGGGGCACGACGCATCTGATACAACCCCAGCCAAACGGCAAACAAGAGTACAGCCGCCGGTATCAACAACGCCAGGATCATGCGCCAGGGTGTCACGCCGCCGAGCAGATCACGCAAAAAATCTGCCTGCTGCTCATGATAATTCAACACCCAACGATGCCACTGAAAGTTCACGGCATCATAACGGCGCTGCAGGGCAAACATCCAACGTGAAGCGCCACGTCCTAAACCGGCTAGGGGGGCATCCGCCATAAAGCTCGGCTCATCCGCAAAGAAAAGATCCGCCGTTTGCTCGATGCGCTCAGGTGCCACCGCCGCCGTAGGATCAAGACGCCGCCAGCCTTCACCCTCTAACCAGACCTCCACCCAAGCATGGGCATCGTATTGGCGCAGGGTAAAATAACGTCCGGCCTCATTCCACTCACCGCCTTGATACCCCGCCACCACACGTGCCGGAATCCCGACACTGCGCAGCATCCAGGCACTGGCTCCCGCATAGTGCTCACAAAAGCCGCGCTGCGTCTCCAACAAAAACGCATCCACGGCATGATTCAGCGGCAACCTTGGGGGTTCCAGGGTGTAAATAAAGCTTTGATTAAAATAATCGAGCAGCGTCTGGATAAAACGCTGCGGATCTTGCTCAGCTGCTTGCCACCAGCCTTGCGCCAAGGCGCGACTACGCGGATTGGCCGCAGGCGGTAAGCGCAGATAATACTCGCGCAACGCCTCACTCAATTGTGGCGCCAGACGATACTCCAGGACCGAACTTAAGCGGTACTGACGGCGCTGATCGATGGGCGCTAAAGCCTCCAAGCGTCGACCCGGTAACCAACGGCTTTCCGAGGTTGCCTGCTGCGGCAGATCTAAGGCAAACATCCACAAACGGCCACTTCGCTCCTGCATGATCTCATAGTCAATAGGAGCCGAGAGGGCTTCCATCTCTTCCAAAGCATTCCACTCAGTCCGCAGCCCTGCAGGGGGGGTACCGAGCGTCCAACTGCGGCCATCAAATTCAGAATACACCAGCGCACGCCAGTAACGCTGAGAAGGGGTTGGCAGGACTTGATCTTCAGCAAACACGGCACGAAAGGCCAATTCGGCCGAGCGTGTCAGCTGGCTGACCTCACCGGGAGACATTTGATCGGATAAGCCTGTTTGCGCGCGCTCTGTATTCAGGGTGACCGACCAAAGTGGCCCGATGCGCGGAAAAAGCAAAAAGAGCAACAGCATGAGCGGCAAAGCGGGCCAGAACAAGCGCCAGCCCTGGCGCATGGGCCGTGTCCAATGGCTCGGGCGCTCTGATTGCCAGCAACTGACCAGCGCCGTGATCCACACCCAGATCACCGCCAGACTATACAGCCCCATCACCAGGCTCTGCTCAAATAAAAACGCTGTGGCCAGGGTAAAGCTGGCGACATAGAGCAACACCAAAGCATCACGGCGCTGCTGTATCTCCAGCAGCTTCAAAGACAAAGATAAAACCAAGAGGGCCGCAAACGCATCCAAGCTGGTGCTGCGCGAAAAGCTCAGCAACACACCCAGGCCTATGCCAACCAGCAACAGCAAACGCAGACTCCAATGTGGACGTCCGATCCGCCCCTGGCTGATCCCCCAGCGCCAAAACCAAGCCAAAGCCGCCACCACACTGATCCAGTTGGGCAGATGCCAAAGCAAGGGTAAAACCACCAGCGAAAAAGCCAGTAATTGCCAAATCACCGCTGTAGGTGTCAGCGGCTCGAGGATCTGCACCGGTGCTGATTTAGGCTGAGATTTAGAGCCGGTTAAGGAGATCTTAAACATGCGGGCCTCCCGAGGGCGGCACAGAAGCCTCTTGACCAAAGAGCGCCAAGGCAAGCAAGACGCGCTGCAGATGCGCCTCGCCCAAGGCCGGAGAGATCTCCTGATCGGGGAAACGCAAACCAAAAGGCTCCTGCTGTGCTTGCCAGCGCAAGGCTTGATAACACATTTCCGATAAGCGCTGCTCAACACCGGCAGAAGGCCAGGTGGACCAATCTAGCCAGTGTTGCTCATCTTCTTGCGCACTGTAGCGCCGCGCGTGTAACCCCTGGCCGCGTGCATAGGCTTTCCAAGCAATATGTTGTGGGGACATGCCCGGCTGAAAAGGGCGTAGCCCATCAAAATCATCACTGCCCTGAACCACCGCCAAAGGCGGCCCCTGGCCATCGGTGAGTGCTTGTGCCGGCAGAAAGCGTGGTTTCAAAGGTTTTGGATAGACCAAAAAGGGCGCAATCGGCGGCAACCAGCGCCAGGCACGAAATAACCCCAAAGGCCAGCGGCTTTGCAGTTTAATTGCCGGCGGCCAACACCAGCCTCGGGCCTGCGTAGGCAGGCTCAGATCCACAGGGCGCAGGCTCCCAGCCGGGATATCACAGATCCAGGGTGAAGTGTCCTGCACCCACCATTCCAACTGCTCCGCCGCCTGACGCCCAGGCATCTCCACCCGAATCCTTAACACCGCCGCCTCACCGGCAAAACAGTGTTGTGCCCCCTCCGGCCTCACACGCAGATAATTCAGATTGGCCCAGGTGTGTAACATGGCCACTAACATCACCCCAGTCAGCAGAAAAGTCAGGGCATACGCCAGATTGTTCTCAAAATTAATCGCCAACAGCAGCAATAAACAGAGCAGCAGCATAAATCCCCAGCCGGGGCGGGTCGGCAGGATATAGACCTTATCCGGCTGGCGTGACCAGCGCCGCCAACGCATCTGCCAAGCCGACCCGCTCATCCACCCCTCCGATTCGGGCAGCTGAGCCGATAAGGGGCGAGAGGACTTAGCCGAGCACATCCACTTGCGCCTTCATCTGGGCCATTAAGCGCGCCACACTTAAGCTCGAACCTGTCGCAGATCCCAATCCAGACGCCTCTTCACTGGCGCGAACACGATGGCCGATCACCGCCGTCATGATCTGCTGCACATCTTCGGGCAGGAGATGTTTACGACCTTGCAACCAGGCATGGCTGCGCGCTGCACGCAGAAGTGCCAGAGCGCCACGCGGTGAGAGGCCATAACTAAAACTGGCATGATCACGGGTGAACTGCGCCAAGCGCTGCACATAATCTACTAGGCTGGCCGAAGCATGCACCTGCTCCACCTCTTTTTGCACCTGCTGCAGAGCCCGAGCGCTCAAACACACGGGGAGATTCGCCGTCTCCTGGCGTGTTCCTCCGCGCATTAGCATCTCACGTTCCGCCGCAGCGGCCGGGTAGCCCAAGGTAATCCGCATTAAAAAACGATCTAACTGAGATTCAGGTAGGGGGAAGGTACCCAACTGGTGGGTCGGGTTTTGTGTGGCGATCACAAAGAAGGGTTCAGGCAAAGGCCGACTGACTCCATCCAAACTCACCTGCCCCTCCTCCATCGCCTCCAATAAAGCGCTCTGCGTTTTCGGCGTGGTGCGGTTGATCTCATCGGCCAAGAGGAGTTGGGTAAAAATCGGGCCAGGATGAAAACGAAATGTCCCCTGCCCCGGCTCAAAAACCGATACCCCAAGAATATCGGCGGGCAACAGATCACTGGTGAACTGAATACGTGTTGGCTGCAAACCAAACACCTGCGCCAAAGCATGCGCCAGCGTGGTTTTGCCCATCCCCGGTAGATCCTCAATCAGCAGATGCCCACGAGATAACAAACAGGTGACGGCCAACTCCACCTGCTCGGCTTTCCCCAGCAAAACCTGGTTTAACACCTCAAGCGCTTGGCGCACCGCGCCATGCAGTTGTGCGGGCGTAAAAACATCCTCTTCCATGTCGGGTATCCTGTGGTCAATCAAGAATAGAGCTTCAGCCTAGCGTTTTCGTGCAGATCAAGCCACTGATTCGCGCTTTAACGCCTGGCGAGTCATCACCTGTTCCGCCAAAGCACGGCCACTACACCAAGCACTTTCTAGATAAGACGCAGCATGGCTTGATAGAGAGCTCGACCCACCCAGCCAATCACCACAGGCACCGATACGCGCATCCGCATCCCAAAGCGCCCCGGCTTCCAAGGCTTTTTGAGGGGCTGAATAGAGCCAACGATGCACCTTAAAGGCTTCGACCGAAAGCGGCTCCGCGACCAGAGCTTCAAACTCCGCCATCAGCTCCTGCGCGACGCTATCCGCATTCAGATTGACATAGTCCTGACTCCAGGCATCGCTCGCTTCAAGCACCCAAACCTCGCCCTGACGTCCAGGTTTAGAACTGTCGCGCACCCAACGGCGAAACACCGGGTGTTCACCCTCTACCCAATCAATCCCCTGTAAGGCGGTCGGTGTGCGAGTCAGGCTCAATACCAAAACCCAGCTGGGCTGCATCAACACCGATTCCGCACGCTGGCGAAAACGCTGTACCGCATCCAATAAAGGCGCAGCCTGCGGGGCCGGTGTCGCCACCATCGCGGCCGCATAATGTCCCAGCGGCTCGCCCTGCTCATCACGCAACAACACCCCTTCACGCTCCGGCCAAACCACACTGATTCGGCGCTCAGGCGTCAGGGTCACGCCCTGCGCCAGCGCACGGGTGATGGCACTGGAACGTGGCACCCCCACCCAACCCGACAGGGTCTGAGCCGGGTTGAATAAACTAAAATCACTCCGCCAGGGTGTCCAAGGCACGGCCGCATGAGGATGCCGGTTTAACCAATCGCGCCACTCCGCATCCTCCGTCATAATCCAAGGTGCGCCCAGATCCGCACTCAACGCCCCTACCCGTGTTGAAGCTAAACGCCCCCCCGTACCACGGCTTTTATCAAATACCTCAACCGCAAATCCCGCCTCACGTAACCCCAGTGCACAACGTAACCCCGCAATCCCGGCACCGATCACCGCCACTGGCAGCTCTTTATTTATAATCGTCATCACATCCACTCCAAAACCTGTATCGTCTTACAGGCAGATAAAAGCGCTATTACAGCCAGCTAAGTGTTACGACTCTATGAAGCATAAGGATCAAAAGGCAAAGTTGCACTCCCCTAACGGGATTGGTTAGCATGACGGCTCACATAATTAGGAGAAGCTCATGCAGATCGCACCGCAAACCGTTGTGTCCATCCATTACACACTCACCAACGACGAAGGCAACGTAATGGACAGCTCCGTGGGGAGTGATCCTTTGGCCTATCTGCATGGTGCACACAACATCATCCCTGGTTTAGAAAATGCACTGCTTGGCAAACAAGTGGGCGACACCCTGAAAGTCACCGTTGAGCCTGAACAGGGTTACGGCGAAGTGCGTGAAGAGATGATTCAGGATGTGGATCGCGCCAACTTTGAAGGCGTGGATGAAATTGAAGTCGGCATGCAGTTTATGGCGCAGACCCCCTGGGGCCAACAGCCGGTGACGGTAATTGCCGTTGCAGGCGATAGCGTGACGCTGGATGGCAACCACCCACTGGCAGGCCAGACGCTGACATTTGATGTCGAAGTGATGGAAGTGCGTGCCGCCACAGAAGAAGAGAAAGAAGCAGGCAGCGTCGCCGGTTAAGGCGAAAGCATCTAAAATGAATCTATAAAGGTTGAGACTGAGCATCCCGCTCCCGCCGAAGAAAAGGTCAGCACTGCCTAGCCGTCCTGACCCGCGCAACACTCAGTCTCAGCCGATCTACGCCACCGCTTAACTAAACAGATCAACCCCAGGGTGAAACTCTGCTCGTAATGAGGAGCTAAAGATGAGCAAAATGGACATAGGCATCAGCAAATCCGACCGCGAAAAAATCGCTGAAGGTCTTAAGCACCTGCTGGCCGATACCTACACACTGTATCTACAAACCCACAACTTTCATTGGAACGTCACCGGCCCACAGTTTCGTGAACTGCATCTGATGTTTGAAGAGCACTACAACGAACTGGCACTGGCGGTGGATGATATTGCAGAACGCATCCGCACCCTCGACGTTGCCGCACCCGGCACTTATAAAGAGTTTGCGCGTTTAAGCAAAATCGAAGAAGTGGAAGGTGTGCCCAGCGCAAAAGAGATGGTCGATCTCCTCACCCACGGCCATGAAACCGTAGTGAAAACCTGCCGTGATGTGATGAAAATCGCCCAAGGTGCGGACGATGAATCCACCACCGCACTGGTTTCAGATCGTATGCGTGTGCATGAAAAGACTGCCTGGATGCTGCGCGTTTTGAACAAATAAACGCTGCCACACAAATTCTGGACAATAAAAAACCGCTGCTTCAAATGCTGAACAGCGGTTTTTTTCATTAGACTGAGCAACTAATCCCGAAGGATGAAGTTTACTTGTCAGCCAGACGGCGGATATTGTCGTTGATCTTAAACAGCACAATCAGCAACTCACACCAAATACGCACGCCCACTGCCCCAAACACAATGGTCGCCAAACCGCCGAGAAACATCATGCCACCGCCATAATAGGCATTAAAACTGCCAATAATCATTCCCAAACCCGTTAGCACCACGCCTACCAGCAGCAGCCAATAAACGAAGGTAATGATTTTAGGGGTGAGCATTGCATCGAAGAAGAAGATGTTTTTCATCTTGAGTCCTTTCCTTGGTTGAGATTCCTATAGAATCATTGGGTTTAAACTAAAAATAGATGCTTTACCTTAAACGTTTTACAAATCTTTGAATAGCGACTTTGGTATATAAAATTGATAACAACACATGCATTCAATCGAGCTTCTTTAAGCCTGATATAGGGATCGTCACTCTCTGTTGGCGCTGCAAAAAATCGAGAAGAATAATCACACGCTCCTGGCCATCATAACTTTCAAATACAGCTTCCAGCTCCGAAAATGCTCCATCGGTCACACGCACCCTATCTCCCGCATTAAAGCCCAGCTCAATCACCACATTTTGACAGCGCTTTTGTAAATCAGCGATCAAATCGTTGGAAACCGCCAAAGGCAGACCACCAAAGGACACTAAACGCGAGACTCCACGTGTTGAACGAATGGGACGCCAGTTATCCGCGAGTTGATCGAGGTGGATAAACAGATAACCGGGGAAGAGAGGTTCAAGCAGGCGCACACGCTTACCTTTGCGGATTTTTTCCTGCTCGATTTGTGGCATAAAACATTCATAGTTTTGGCGCGCGAGGTTCTCGAAGGCACGTTCGGTTTCTCCGGCTTTACACTGCACCAGAAACCATGCGCGTTGCTGTACTTCAAGCTCACCCTCAGCCACACCGAAATCCTATGTTTACAACTTTAAAACTGATCGGCGAATCTTATACCGAAATGATTAATTTGAATCAAAGCGCCAAAATATCAATTCTTTCAGCAGGTTGCGTAATACTAATCGGATTCATTCCGTTTTTCTCAAAACCTTGCATCCCGGGATGAATGCCATGCGCATAACCCAATTGCAGGCCTTTAAAATCAAACAGCTCGGCATCGGCAAGATGGGAAGGCACCACGTTGCAGAGGGAACGGAACATGGTTTCAATGCGTCCTGGGTGGGTTTTATCCCAAGCCTGCAGCATCTCTTTAATCACTTGGCGCTGCAGATTTTCCTGTGAGCCACAGAGATTACACGGGATGATCGGAAAACCCCTGAGCTCGGCGTAGGCACTGATATCCTTTTCACGCGCATAAGCCAGAGGGCGAATGACCATGTTTTTGCCATCATCCGACACCAGCTTCGGTGGCATGGCCTTGAGTTTGCCGCCGTAGAACATGTTGAGGAAAAAGGTTTCTAAAATGTCATCCCGGTGATGGCCCAGCGCGATTTTATTGGCACCGATCTCTTCTGCAAATCCATAGAGCGTTCCTCGACGCAAACGCGAACAGAGGCCGCAGGTGGTTTTCCCTTCAGGCACCAGCGCCTTAACGACGGAATAGGTATCGCGCTCGACAATATGGAAAGGCACGCCGAGGCTTTGCAGATAGTCAGGCAGGATATGTTCAGGGAAACCCGGTTGCTTCTGATCAAGATTCACCGCCACCAGTTCAAACTGGATCGGGGCACTCTTCTGCAGGTTCATCAGGATGTCGAGCATGGCGTAGGAATCCTTGCCACCCGATAGACACACCATCACCTTGTCGCCGTCTTCAATCATGTTGAAGGTTTCAATGGCTTGACCCACTTCACGGCGCAGACGCTTTTGTAATTTATTCAAACGAGTTTTGAGCTTTTTATCTTCAGTTTCGACGGCGCTGTTCATGCAACTTCCAGAAAATCGGGTCAGTGGACTGGCTGCGAAGTATACACCAAGATCACAGCCACCAAAACGCGATCAAGCTGTAGCGCAGTGTCTTTCCAAGGCTAATGGCTAAAAAGCTCCAGACGGGGGATACGCGCAACCAGCCGGCCACAAAGCACAAAGGATCACCGACAATCGGCAACCAGGCGAGAAGTAGAGCCCAGGCACCATAGCGCTCGATCCAGTCGCGTGCGCGTTGATGCGACTTGCCCTGCAAAAGCTTGAGTGGGTAATAATGATTAAGTAACAAACCCATAGCGTAAGTGATCAGGCTGCCCAACACATTGCCCAGTGTGGCGCTGAAGACCAGTAGGTAGGGAGCATGACTCTCTTGCATCAGCCAGTAGACAAGCAGCGCTTCCGAACCACCGGGCAGCAGCGTGGCGGAGATGAGGGCGCTGATAAACAGCGAAAGCAGCGCGCTATCCATGCCTTAAGGTGCCACCCAGGTAGTTTGGCCACGATGTTCATCAATGATGCGCAGGAAGGCTTCTCCATAGAGCGCAAACTTACGCTCGCCAACACCACTCAGGCTGCGCATCTGCTGCTCAGTTTGGGGGCGATAGAGCACCATTTCCATCAGGGTGGCATCGTGGAAAATGACATAAGGCGGCACATCTTGCTCTTGGGCTAACTCTTTGCGCAAGGCGCGTAAGGCTTCCCAGAGTTGTTCTTCTGCTGGATCCAAACGCCGCAATGCAGGATTGCTGCGCTCGCGCCGAGCCGCACTGCGAAAATCCTTGCGACTGGTTGGGCCACGCGGATCTTGGCGCAGCTCAATCTGCGCCTCCCCTTTTAAGAGTGGACGACAGGTTTCATTCAACAACAGAACACCACGCCCCTCGGCATCAACACGCACCAATCCACGCGCAACCAATTGGCGAAATACAGAGCGCCATTGATTACGATCCAAATCCCGACCTATGCCCCAGGTGCTGAGTTTTTGATGCCCGTACTGGCGAACCTTGTCACTGTCTTGCGCCAGCAAAATATCGATCACATGGTTCACACCAAAACGCTGACCGCTGCGATACACCGCTGAAAGTGCTTTACGGACCGCCTCGGTTGCATCCCAAACCGGTACCGGCTCTAAACAGGTATCACAGTTGCCGCAGGGCGGATGCTCGGTTTCTCCAAAATAGCTGAGCAGCGCCTGACGACGACAGGTGGTGATCTCACACAAGCCCAACATGGCTTCCAACTTTTGGCGCTCGATCTGTTTAATTTGATCCTGCGCATTCGAGCTTTCCAGCATTTGGCGTAAAAAGAGTACATCCTGTAAGCCATACACCATCCAGGCATCGGCCGGTAATCCATCACGCCCAGCACGACCGGTTTCCTGATAATAGGCCTCTACCGAACGCGGTAGATCCAGATGCGCAACAAACCGCACATTGGGTTTGTCGATCCCCATGCCAAATGCGATGGTGGCGACCATGATGATCGACTCTTCAGTCAGAAAACGGTGTTGATGGTGTTGGCGTAACTCGGCGCTTAAGCCGGCATGATAGGGCAAAGCGTTGAGGCCGCGATCACAGAGGAAGGCTGCGGTTTCTTCAACCCGCTTGCGTGATAGGCAGTACACTACGCCCGCATCCTGTTCGTGTTCGTCGCGAATAAACTTGAGTAACTGCTCGCGGGCGCGCTCCTTCTGGCCGATGCGATAACGAATATTCGGACGATCAAATCCCTGCACATATTCATCGGCTTCACGCAGGGCCAGTCGATGCAGGATCTCACGCCGTGTCCGCTCATCCGCTGTGGCGGTCAGCGCGATGCGCGGCACCTCAGGAAACAGAGCGCTTAAACGATCTAACTGTAGATATTCAGGACGAAAATCATGCCCCCACTGCGAGACACAGTGCGCTTCATCGATGGCAAAGAGTGCGATGGAGCAGCGTTGCAACACCGCCAGGGTGCGCGGCTGCAAGAGACGCTCCGGTGCGACATAGAGCAGATCCAACTCGCCTTTTAGCAAAGCCTGCTCGGTGGCTTGCAGCTGAGACAGATCCAAGGCGGAATTTAGACAGCCCGCACGAATGCCGAGTTGTGACAGCGCACTGACTTGATCCTGCATTAACGCGATCAAAGGCGATACCACCACTCCCGTACCCGGGCGCACCAAGGAGGGCAGTTGATAACAAAGCGACTTGCCGCCTCCGGTCGGCATCACCACCAGCGCATCACGACCGCATAGCAGGCTGGACACCACGGCTTCTTGAGGAGGACGAAACTGGCTGAAACCGAACACATCGGCCAGTAAATGGCGTGCCTGCTCAAGCGCGTGATCAGGTAAGGAGGGTGTAGACTTCATGGGCCAGCATTATCCGGCAAGCCTGGGTTAAAGTCATCCTTCAGAGAATTCTTGCAATCGACACAAAAGAGTCATATCTCCTCTTTCGGTTACAGGTTAGAATGGCCGCGTCTTAGTCACGGATTTACGGGGAAAGCGTATGAATACAAACGCACAAGGTTTAATTACTGAAGCGGAATTGGATGATCTGGAAGCCTTTTTGTTTTCCGATTCCGTCTCGGAAGATGCGCTGGATCTGATCGGTGCTCATGGTTTGCTCTGTGCGGTGAATATCAGCCCCGTCGAGATTCCAGAAGCCGAATGGATGGCGCTGCTGTTTGATTCAGAACCCGAGTGGGCCTCGGAAGAGGAAAAAAACCATTACCAGACCCTGCTGCGCAAACTGCACAAGACGCTGGCCAGCGATCTTTACAATGATCAGGAAACGCTACTGCCCTGTGAGCTGACGCTGGATACCGACGAAGATGAAGATCTGCCGGAACTCACGATCTGGGCTCAGTCTTTCATGGAAGGCGTGTTTCTGCGTGAAGAGGAGTGGTTTGGCCGGGATGAAGAAACCGTCGCCGGTATGCTGCTGCCGATCATGGTGGCATCGGAACTCTTTGAAGATACCGAAATCCTTGAAATACGCCAGGATCGTGCGCTAAGCGAAGAGATGGCCGAACAGATTCCAGAACTCCTGGTGGATCTGTATCTCTATTTCCACGCGCCCGACAAGTAACAGATTTGACATAAAAAAACCGGCCCTTGAAAAACTTCAAGCGGCCGGTTTTTTTGTCTGTCACGAGCCTGCGATCTAGGATCAAATCAGTAGGTGACACGCATGGTGGAACCCTGACCCAACACCCGCACACGCTGGCCCACACCAAAGCTCTGGTTGTTATCCACTTCCTGAACAACAGACACCACGTTGCCATTATCCAAACGCACCGTGATCTCCAGACCCTGACGGCGGCTGATCATCTCTTCTGCACGCTGCCCTGCAATCCCACCGGCCACAGCACCCAGCACCGTTGCCAAGGTCTGGCCACTGCCGCCACCGATATTACTACCGGCCACGCCGCCGATCACTGCACCGGTACCGGCACCAACGATGCCATCAGTACGACCTTCAATCACCACAGGCACCACCGACTCAACACGCCCGTACTGCACACTTTGCGCACTTCGCGCTTCACCCCGGCTATAACTGGTTCCCGTCAAGGTGGACTGGGCACAACCTGCCAGCAGGGCACCACTCAGCACCAACGAGACCAGTACGACTGACTTCTTCATTTTCTCTCTCCTTCACGAGCCTGGCTGTGCCAGGAATTCAAATAAGCGTTTAACCGCACAGTCTACCGATTGAAACTGAACAGACGATGACTAGACACCATTTCTTTAACCGAAATACACCCCCCGGTTACACATTTTGCTTCTGACCATAGAGACGTGCATAGAGGCCATTTTGTTCCAGTAATTCCTGATGACTGCCCTCTTCTGCCACCTGTCCATCTTCAAAAACGAGCACACGATCCGCCTGTTTCACGGCACTCAGTCGATGTGCGACGATGAGTGTGGTGCGCCCCTGCAAGAAGGTATTTAACGCCTGATGCAAAGCCGCTTCCGTTTCTGTATCCAGCGCGGAGGTGGCTTCATCCAAAATCACCACCTGGGGATCGGCCAAAACCATACGTGCAATGGCCAGGCGCTGACGCTGCCCACCCGACAAACGCACTCCCTGCCGCCCGACACGCGTTTCCAGCCCGGCACTCAACTCCTGTTCGACAAAGCTTTTGAGCTGAGCCACCTCTAAGGCCTGCCAGAGTTCAACGTCGGCAAAATCACGCCCCATACACAAGTTTTCGCGAATACTGCCATCAAAGAGTGCCGGTTGCTGCAAGACGGTCGCGACATGTTCACGCACCTGATGCAGCCCTATTTCGGTGACGGGCACGCCATCAAAGCACACCTGACCGGATTGCGCTGGATAGAGTCCCAAGAGCACCTGCACCAGCGTTGATTTACCCCCACCACTGGCGCCCACCAAGGCGACCTTCTCACCCGGTGCAATACTCAGACTAATGCCTTTTAACACCTCTTGACCGGGACGGTAACTAAATCTTACCTGTTCTAATTTCAACCCAACGCTACGTTTACCCGCAAAAGGATCTTGATGGGCTGGATACGCCGGTTCCAGGTTCAGATGGGTCAGCCGATTGACCCGTGCTAAGGCCGCCTTAGCGCCATACCAGGCATACTGAATGCCTAACACTTCCTGCACCGGCCCCATCATGAACCAGAGATAACCAAACACCGCCATCATCTGCCCAACACTCAAATCTGAAAACACGACCATCAGCATCGACACCGAACGAAACAGATCAAAACCTATGAGGAAGACCAAAAAACTCAAACGGTTGGCTGCATCCGATTGCCACTCAAAGCGGCAAGAGTGATCACGCACACCGCGCGCTTTATCCACTAAGCGCTGCAGATAGTGACGCTCACGATTGTAGGCACGGATCTGCTGAATCGCATCCAGCGTTTCCGTCAAGGCGCCCTGAAACACTTCATAGGCTTGGTTTTCTTGTTTTTTCAGATCCTTGATACGCTTGCCTATGGCCATAGTCAGCCAAATCACCAAGGGATTTAAAAACAGAATAAACAGTGCCAGTTGCCAATGCATGATCAATAAAATGATCGCAGTACCCAGAATTGAGAGGGTGGCGACCAATAACCGACTGACGGAACTGCCCACAAAACGATCCAGCGTATCCAGATCCGTGACAAAGTGTGAGGCCACCCGCCCACTGCCTAGAGTTTCGTACTCCGCCATTGAGATCCGCTGCAGCCGCTCCAGCAAGGCACTACGAATACGAAAAATCAGATCCTTGGAGATGATCGTGAACTGCCGTGCCTGCCAAACGTTTAACACCAGCGCGATCAAGCGCAGCAGGATGGTGAGAAAAAAGACCGCAAAGATATATAAAACAGGCCCCTGCCAACCCTCAGGAAACCAACGATTGACCTGAGCCACAATAAAGCCGGGTTGGTCGAGTAACACTTCATCGACCAAGAGCGGCATCAACAGAGGCACAGGTACCGAGGCGATCGCGGCGATAATTGCGATCAGATTGGCACGAATCAATTCACGCCGGTGCTCAAGAGCGATCTTGAGGATATAACGCCAATGATAGGTTTCTTCAGGTAGGGTCGCTGATTTCACGGCCGACTCGCTCCCACAAGCAATTAATGTTAGTTTATGCGCACTTTTTTCCGTAATCCGATATGGCCTAACAGATGGACCACCTCAGATGGATAGCCTGACTCTGAACCCTCTTGCGCGTGCTGATGGCAGCGTGCAAATTCCCGGCTCAAAAAGCCTTTCCAACCGTATTCTTCTTTTAGCGGCCCTGGCTGAAGGACGAACTCGCATTACCAACCTGCTGGATAGCGATGATGTGCGCCACATGCTAACGGCTTTGCACCAACTCGGGGTGGACTATACCTTAGCGGAAGACAAACGCAGTTGCGACCTCCAAGGTCTGGGCCAGGCTTTCCGTAATCCCGAAGCCTTGCAGCTATTTCTTGGCAATGCCGGCACGGCAATGCGTCCACTCTGTGCGGCTTTATGCTTGGGCCAGGGTGAATACACCCTGACCGGCGAGCCACGCATGTATGAACGCCCCATTCGTGATCTCGTCGATGCGCTGCGCACATTGGGTGCGCAGATTGATTATCTGGAAAATGAAGGCTACCCGCCTCTGCGCATTCAAGCCCAGGGTCTGCAGGGTGGGCATGTCAGCATTCGCGGCAACATCTCCAGCCAATTCCTGACGGCATTACTCATGGCCGCCCCCTTGGCAACCTCTGACCTAATCATAGAAGTCGAAGGCGAACTTGTGTCCAAGCCTTACATCGACATCACCCTGCACACGATGCAGCTGTTTGGTGTGCAGGTAGAAAATCATCAGTACCAGCGTTTTGTTGTACGCGCCGGACAGCAATACCGCTCACCTGGTGAGATCATGGTCGAAGGGGACGCCTCTTCTGCCTCCTACTTCTTGGCCGCCGCCGCGATTGCCGGGGGGACGGTGCGGGTGTACGGTGTGGGTGCAGACAGTGTGCAGGGAGACAAAGCCTTTGCGCAGGTTCTAGCGGATATGGGCGCCGAAGTGGAATATGGCCCAACCTGGATTCAGGTGAAACGTGGCGCTGAATTAAAAGGCGTGGATCAGGATCTGAATGCTATTCCTGATGCCGCCATGACGATTGCCACCACGGCGCTCTTTGCTCAAGGCAAAACCGCGATCCGCAACATCTATAACTGGCGCGTCAAGGAAACAGATCGCTTAAGCGCGATGGCCACCGAACTGCGCAAAGTCGGTGCTGAAGTGGTTGAGGGTGAGGACTTTATCGAAATCACACCGCCGGCACAGCTGAAAAGTGCCTCCATCCATACCTACGATGATCATCGTATGGCGATGTGTTTCTCTCTGGCCGCGTTTGGTGATGTGCCCATCACCATCGAAGATCCAGGCTGTACACGCAAAACCTTCCCCGAGTACTTCAGCCTCTTCCGCTCCATCACCTGCGAGCGCTAGCGCCTAGGCGGCCAAGCGGGTGGCTGAAGTCGACTTTACTTCTTCGAGCCACCCATACAATTCGGCGACAGAGGCACCTCCCCTGACAGGCTGGCCCACTCTTCTGGGCTATAGAGATGCAAAGCCAGAGCATGAATTGGATTTTGCATCAGCTCGGCAACAATGCCATAGACGCGCTGATGACGCTTCACTTTGCTCATCCCAACAAACTCAGGACTCACCAGCGCCAGCTTAAAGTGGCTCTCACTCGCAGGCCCAGCATGCATATGGCTTTCATTTTCCAGTGCCAGCGCATCCACGGCCAGTTCTGCTCGAATCAAGGTTTCTAAACGTTCAGCAACATTCATGATTTAGTCCTGTTTCGGCCCCGCCTGCTGTTTGTCTGCCAGGGCCATAAAGTGATGGTGAATACGGCGCACACTTAACCAGACCGCCACCAAGACCAGCGGAATCATGGCACCGATGACGAGCGACTTGTTAAAAGCCACACCTGAATCATAGAGCGCATCAATCAGATACTTCAAAAGTCCAACCAGATAATAACTAATCGCCACCACAGACAGACCTTCGACCGTATGCTGCATCATCAGCTGTACCTGGGAGCGTTTATCCATCGAACTTAACAGTGTTTGATTTTGATGCTGAATCGACAACTCCACCCGGGTCCGCATCATATCGGAAGCTCGATCGATACGCCGTGACAGATCCTCTAGACGCTCGCCCACGGAACGGCAGGTCTGCACGGCCGGTGTTAAACGTCGTGTCATAAACTCTTTAATCGTCAGATGGCCGGATAACTCATCCTCACGCAACTCTTCTAAACGTGTGAGCACCAGCTGATGGTAGGCTGAGGTAGCGGAAAAACGAAACGTAGACCGGGCACGGAAGGCTTCTATACGTGCCGCCATATCGGTTAAATCCGCCAGAATCGCACGCTCATCCACCCCCTGATTTTCGGTCAGAGCTTGGGTGATGACGGCCAGCTGCTGATCCATATCAAACAGCTGCGGTGAAATTTCACGCGCTAACTGCAACGAAAGCTGTGACATAAGGCGGTAGGTTTCGATCTCCATCAAGCGCTGAGTTAAACGGCCTAACTGGCTATCCGACATGCTGTGATTGAGCACCATAAAACGCCCAAAACCATCACGATGCAGCTGAAAGCTACCCCAAACACGGGCACTGCCTTGCTGTGGGCTGCTTCCGACCAAGCGCTTTCCTTCAAAATAGGGGCGTACGAGCTGCAAATCCTCTTCAACACTTGTGCGTGCCGCTTCCAAGGCAATATGAAAGGCCGCCACCACCTGTCCCGGTAAGGCCGCTAACCAACCCTCAGGCAAAGGGCTGATCCCGGTATAATCAAAGGGACAGACCTCTTCGCAGGCTTGCAAATTGATAAAGGTATAGGTGGTGAACTCCATATGCGTTTCACGTCGCACCCGCAAAGCGCCAAAAGTCTTTTCGTAACAGCTCACCTCTTCCTGCGGGGGCTCGACGCCATAGCGTTGATGCAGGTTTTGCAGATGCTGAAACTGTGCCTGCCGCTCCTCGCGTGAACTCAACAGCGCGATATGTGTAATCCGCGCCGGGCAAGGGATCACCTGAAATGGGCGTGAGTGCAGCTCAGCATAGAGGGCATCACGCTGCGGATGTTGATTTAATCCAAATTCCGGCAAAAACATAAAAAGATCCTTAACAGCGCACACAGCACTCGCATTGTCTGACGCTTAACGCAGATAAAAACCCAGATTCACCATCGCCCCAGCGGTGCCAAAGGGGATGAGTTCAAGATTCAAACGATGATATTCCAAGCCTACCGCCGGTAAGATCGCTGGCGCAATTTCAAAACGGTTAAACGGAATCTTGTCTCGATACTCGTCTTTATAGCCGTGCAATAAACCGGCGGTAACTTTGACATACGCTTGGGTTTGCGGCTGCAGTGGGAAGTCATAACGCCCACCCCCATAGACATAAGTGCTGCGCTGGCTAAAAGAGTTATCGAAGCTGGCCACACCCGCCAACCAACGCACTTCATCACGCCAATCCAACCCCCCTGGACGCTGCAACTCGGTCAGATCCGTTTTCGGTGCCAACCATTCGACGTTGAGCAGCTTTTGATGGTTGTTATGTTCAGGCTCGGGACTATAGTGCACCGTCCAGAGAGAGGTCTGTAACAGTAGCGCATCCCCTTGAGTAAACACCCCTTCGGCGTGGACGGGCAGGATCAGCGCGCCACTCAAAACTAGTGGTGTGAGTCGTGCTAGCATAGAATGAACACCCTTAAAATTGATTCGAGTAGCTTATCAAGACCATGATGATTCGGGTACTGCCTGGTTTAGAAACACGTGAGGAATGGTTAGCCTTTATGCGCCGTGAAACGCCTTACTGTTTAATCGATACGCCGCCCGTTTTGGTCGACTTTCAGGGTACCTTCCTGCAATTGACTCATTTCCCATCCGGCAGTTCCGATCCGATCCGTTACACTCTGGGCTCTAAAACTAGCCTGGAGCCGGCTTGGGATTTGATTCGTGGCTGCCAATGGAGCTTAAGTTTTTTACTGCGTGGTTTATCCGAGCTGGCATTTGACAGCAATGTCCGTGACAACGCCTTACCCGGTTTCAGCTCTGATCTGAGCCTGCGCCGCTCGTTTGCTCGTGAGCGCAACCTGCCAGAACCGGCGGCCAGCCAACTGCTCAGCGCCTTAGAAAAGCTGCCCGAGATTTGGGATCTGGACAGTGTCCGACGTCTGCTGGCGAATCAACAATTTTCGCAGTGGCAGGCTTTAGAGGGCCGCTACACCCCCCTAGGGCTGCTGGTCAGTCTGATTGAAGAGCCAGAGCACTGGCACATCAGCACTGAACTGGAGGGACTGCGGCTCTCACGTCTGCAGCGCCCCCAGGTGCAACTTACACCCCGGCTGACTCCGCCGCCTCAACGTCTGCGGCGGACATGAGTTTGTAAGGGTGATCCGAGGCCAAGAGCGCCTTACCTTTTTCCGTCGGAAACTCCACATCCAGATCCACGATACGCCCATCACGGCAAACGTTGATGATCGTATCCATGCAGGAACTGAGCAGTGAGTATTTTTCATCCGGTGCCGCAATGATGGTTTGCAGACCCAGATCTGACATAAAGCCCAGCGAAGTCACGGTATTTTCCGAATCCAGTTTATTAAAGGCCTCATCAAATACCGACAGACTGAAGCCGCCGACCGGCTGACCATCACTGCTTTCTTTCAAACGATAGGTCGCCCCTAAAGCGGCGGCCATCGCAACATAAAACGGCACCTGATGCTCTCCCCCGGAACCGGTCTTGATACGCTGAGTCAGGGTGGTTTTACGATTCCCTTCCAGATCCTTCACCACCAACTCAAAGTTATAGAAGTTGCGGTAATCCTGCAGCAGGTTGCTATCACCTTCACTTTTCAGCACTTCATGGATCTTTGCCAACGCATCACGGTGTCCGGTATCGGTTTCATGATGGATGTCGAAAAGTGAACCCACATTGGCCTGATCCATTCGCGTGTAAGCTTCCACCAACTCAAGAATATCTTTGAGTTCGGGGTTGGGCATCATCTCAAAGCTATACATCTCTTTGTGGAAAGGTCGGTTTTTCAGATGGCTGTTGAGCTCACGAATCAAGTCTTTAATCTTATTGATCTGATCATTCAGATGCGCGACAAAATCTGAGCGGAAGGCCGTTTCGGCCTCCAGACGTGCACGCTCTGCCTTCTGAGTGTAGAGCGCCAGTTCCGACTCCTGTAGAACCGTCACCGTCTCATTCACATATTTTTCCAGATCTTCGTGGGTGGAGTCGGCACTGATATTATCCAAGCCCTGATGACTCAAGCCACCGGCATGATAACGTGCCTTGTATTGCGCCACGGCATCACGCACTGCGTTTTTCTTTTTCTCATGCAGCTGCAATTCACTTTGCGCTTTTTTGGCTGCTTCAAAAATGACACGCTCAAGTTCAGCGCCACACCCTTCATCGAGGTAATCACGCTTTTCCTGTGCGGACTGGGCATCAAATTGCGGATGCTCCTGACACTGGCTACGCGCCCGTGCGTGTTCACTTAATTCACGCTCAAGTGTCTCTAAGGAGGCGGTATCCTTGATCATACCGGTACGCACTTTTTGCAACTTATCCATCAAGGATTTTTGCTGAGCTTCAACCTGTTTCTGAGCCTCTGCCAGATCCGCTAAGCGCTGTTGCGCCCCGGAGTCATCATGATTACGCAGATCGGTAATCGCTTGCTGATAACCCTGGATCTCAACACTCAGCTGCTCACGCGACGTTACCAGATCAAACACTCGCTCATTGATCTGACTTAAACCGGAGGATAAACGTATCAGTGCATCACGCAGTTTTTCCAGCTGTTCATGCTGTTTACCCAACTGGGTAAATTCCGCAATCAACTGATCCACCTGCTTGCCCTGCTGCGCCAATTGATCACCACGGCGGCGCACGCCCATAATCGGGCTCAGTTCATTGATCGAGGTGGTCGAACCTTCACTCTGCAACATGCAATCATAGGTTAATGCACGCTCATGACGCAGCAGCTCGGATTCGGTTTCAACTGCCATCACAGCGCCCAAGGCACGGTTCATATAGGCGCGCGCATGTTCATCTTGAGAATCGATAAACAGCGCCAAAGAACCCGGCTTAGTACGATGCAGCCATTCCCCACTTTTGGTGGTGTTGATAATACGGCAACCTTTTAGATGACGGCCTTTGCGACGATAGAGTGTAATGGCTTCTTTCACTCGATCCGGTGCCACCACCAAAGCTTCACGCCGTGCGCCGAGGAAAGACTCAATGGCAATACGCCACTTATCCTCGGTGATATCGACCAACTCACAGATCGGTGTGGACTCTATGCCATATTCCGCCAGCAGCTCGATCAACTCACGCGTAGCATGACGCACCGGTGCACGCCCCTGCTGCAACTGCTCCACCGCGCTTTTTTGGCTCTGAATCTGGCTGCGCAGATCATTCAAACGAATGACCGACTCTTCATATTTACGCGCTACACTCTTGCGTACGGGGTCCACCTGATCTCGTAACTGAGTCAGTACGGCATCGACCTCGACTGGATTTTCCGGCCAAAGATCGGCGAGCGTACTTTCACCCGAGCGCCAGAGGCTGACAGCTTGCTCAACCAAGGGGCGGAAGTTTTCCGGCAAGAGTGCGGACTGTTCTGCAAATCCGACACTGCTACGCAATAGACCATAGGCCTGCTGAATCTTGTCACGTACCACCGCTTGCTCATGCTGGCGTGCACTGATGCGCGATTCCAAGGCATTGATCTTATGTGCTGAATCGCTGTTATTCAGTTCCGCACGCGCATTGGCCAGCGCCTGCATGGCCTGGTTTAACTCTTCGCTTTTCTGCGCGAGATTCCGCTGCAGCGTCTCTTCCTGCTCACTGTAGGTTTCCAAGCGTTCGGCAGCTTCCTCTTTTTTCAGATCGGCCTGCTCAAAGCGCGATTCATGCACCACCCACTCATATTCAATCGCATTTTTGACATTGCGCGAGATGCCCTGACACATCTCCTGGATCTTCTCCAGCTCGGCGATACGATTGGCCACCTCACGGGTTTTTTGCTCCATCGCCCGATACTCATCCAGCGACTTACGAAAGGCCCCAACATGGACGATATTTTCATCCAGTACAAATTCACGGATAAAGCGCGTTGGGCTGTCGATCGGGACAAACTTGATGGCATTTTTGAAGTTTTTGATGAATTTCTCATCATCATTCGGCATCTGCGGATCATGACTCAGATGCGTCACCATCTCTTTAATAAAACGCGCCGCGCGCTTCTCCAGAATCATCTCCGGACACTGTTTTAATAGGTGATCGCGCACTTCATTCCAGGGTTTGGGTAAACGCCCAGCCCCCTGTTTCACCGAAAAGTCATCCAGGGTGACGGAAAAATCTGGCAGGATAAAACGCCCAAGCACATCTTCATCGGCATTCGCGGTAGAAGCACTGATGGCAATACCAACACAACTCTCTTTGGCGGTTTCCGTATCAAAGAAGCTTAAGGCCATGTAAGTCAGCGAATCTTCACGCGCATTGGCTTTTTTGCCTTGATCATCCAGAAAACCCAAGCAATAGGTACGCAACGAGCGCTCAGATTTTTCACCTGCCGAGGCGTTAAAGCTCAAATGACGTTTATGCCCACCCATGAGAATGGTCTGAATGGCATCCAGCAAAGAGGACTTACCAGAACCGTTCGGCCCGACGATGGCCACATTGCCTTTAATCGGGATTTCAATGGCACCCAGTACATACCAGTTGACCAGAACGATACGATTAAGCTGTTTCATCATTGACCTCCGCTGTATCGAGATCGCACAGGGCTTCAAGTTGTCCGATGTAATCCTCTACCACGACCTGGCGTATGGTCGGGTTGATGCGAATAGGCAGGTTCTTCGGATCGGTTTCCTCCGCTTTGCCCCGTTCAATCACTCCATGACGGCTGAACAAACCCAAAATCTCCTTTAAGCGTGTCTCATTCGGGATCTCTTTACCGGTCAGATTATTGTACAAACGCAAGAGCGCATCGGTCTGAGTAAAGGCTTTGCCTTCCTCTAATTCGAAGGTTTCCAGTTTTTGCTCATAAATCTGGCGCAAACAGAGTAGGAATAAAGACTCATCCAGCTTAAGGCGCAGGACTCGCTCCTCTCCCTGAGGAATCACACCGAGATACGCCTCATCCGGTTGATACACCAGATGCCAACCAATGGCCGCAAACAGATCCTGAAAGTACTTCAAATGACTGGCAATTAAGAAGTAACTGTCCCGATGCAAAGGACGATCCGCATAGAGAAACTGGCTGACCAGCAAAAGATTGGCCGCACGCACAAAATCATCTTCTTGGTGCTGTTCGGTGCGGGAAAGTAGTTTTTGCAAATCACCTAACATGATGTCTTCCTGTGGATCACAAAGCCTCGACACTCAACCACCTGATCAACACAGACGTAGCTGCCGTCAAATTCGAGACGATATTTTTCAAGAGTTTTGCGCGCCTTTTTTCCTAAAGACTGCAAATGGCGGATGTAACTAAAACAGATGTAATCTTCGACGCTGCGAATGGTGAAATCGGTGGCATGCAATTGCGTCTGCTGCACAAAGTGCTGTGCCAGGTAGGCTTCGATACGGTCAATTTTGACTTCACGCCGCTCTTTATACTCCTTAAACAGCTGACGCAACTCCAGCACACGCGGATCGATCTGAGATTGGGTAATCACCCTGGGGGTTGCTTCAACCCGACGACGAATCGGTGAACGCACACTGGCTGGGGAAATGAAACCGACCGTTTCCAGGGTGTTTAACACGGGAATCTGGGTTTCGGGCTGTTTGGCCAGTTCACTGATCAGGCGGGACAAACGCGCCGCCATCCCAGGCGTGGTTTTATCCATATAACGCACGGTATCGGCGACCCGTTTTTCCAGCTGATAACGGAAATCATCAATGGCGGCTAAGCGCTGATCAACCGATTCAAAAATCCGAATAATTCGCTGGATATGCTGATGCACCCGTGCTTCGGCCGAATCATAGTCCAGCTCATACTGCACTTGATAATGCTGGGCCAGCTGTTCTAGCTTGAGCAGATCAAACTGCAAGTCGCGCAGCATCGACAGGATTTGACGACGATAACGGAAGGGGTTGTTGCGTGTTTTCAGCGTTTTATAGTCTGAGACCAGAATCTGCTCTACAAAACGATCAAAGAAACCCCGCACGATCTCCTGCGGATTTTGACTCGCCGTCAGGCTCATTTTCATCTCACGCAGACCTAACAGCATGTCAGTTAGATGTGCACTAAACTCAGCCGCCGTGGTGGCCGCTTCCGAAAGGGTGATACCACGACCCACTGGATCGTGAATCGCGGCTTCCAAAGAGCTGAGGACGTTGAGCACCGCGCCGCCATAACTGCGTTTTTCCAAACGCGCAATCGCGACCAGGGAGCGTAAAAGATGGCTCACCGCAGGCGCCAGTAATACATAGGTACGATAAATACGCTGCTCTTCTTCCAACCACCCGCATTGCACTAAACGCCGGTAAATACGATTGGTGTAATCGGCACTGGAGCGCGGCGGTTCGACTTCTTCATCCGCTTCACTTTCCCAGCGGCGAATCCCTAAACGCACAACCGCATGCTCGATGGTGGAGCGCACCAGATCCTTGGCAATAAAGGGATCGATCAGATCTTCATCGAAATACAGATCGGCCAGCTCAAGCAAAACCGCCTGATACACCTGGCGATTCTGCCCGGATAAGGGCAGAAAAATATCATCCGGTAACTTATTGAAAAGCATGGGTGTCCCTGAGTTCAAACCATCCTGCAGGATCGGTTAAGAAAAACAATCGGGAGATTCTAGCCGAAATCGAACAGCCTGCCTAACCTATTTCCCCAGCGGCTATGGGCGTTGAAAATGACTCGACTTCACCTGCTGCAGTCGCTCATAGACTTTCAGCAATTGTTGATGACGGTTAAAGGTCGCTAGAGATTCATCGTGACTGCCTAAATCATCAAACAACGCGACACCGGCAATCCAGCCCCGCACCCGCTGAATACGCGCCTCGCCATAAATGCGTGTAAAAACCGGCAGAAAATCTTCGAGATCACGGCTGCCATCCAGCTGGATAGACAAGAGCTGATGCAAACAACGGTATTGGGCCGCCAAATCCTGCGGAAGTTGGGCAAAACCCAAGACCCAATCACTGAGCTCCAACGCCAGCTCCAGATCATTTAAGGCCAGGGCCAAACGTAGCTTTAACTCCCCCACCCGCAAACTGGCCCAAACCGATTCAGGGTTGGGCACCAAGCCCAACAATTCAACCACTCGCTGCTGCTCATCAAAACTGCCTTCATCCAGGGCTTCAAGAAGATCGGCCAGTGCATCCGTTTCCAGATCCGGCAGCGCCAGAATTGCGGGGCGCAAGGTGGCTGCAGCATTATTGTTACGCCAGATCAACTCATCGACTGGATAGATCTCAGACATCCCAGGCACCACAATCCGACAGGTGTAGATCCCCAGATGCTCGTAATCGGCAATGTAGATATCCATATCCACACGATGAATACGGTGACAAAGCTCAGAAAACTCAGCCTGGGTGTCGCCCTCGATATTCCAGCGCGTGAAGGGATAGTCGGTTTTTGAGGACATCAGATCCCAGGCCACGAGGCCGCTGGAGTCGATAAAATGGGTTTCCAGATTGTGCGGATCGGCCACCTCTTCAATATCCAAGGTCGGCATAGGAAAATGATGCAACTGATCCAGCTCGCGCCCCTGCAGCAGTTCCGTTAAAGCACGCTCCAAGGCTACGGCAAACTTGGGGTGTGCACCAAAAGCCGCATAACACCCCCCGTCTTCAGGGTTAAACAAGATCACATTCACCAGTGGAAACTTCCCGCCTAGGGAAGCATCCCGCACCTCTAGGACAAACCCCTTGGCACGCAGTGCTCGCAAAGCGGCTTTGACACGCGGATGCTTGGCAATTTCCGATTCTGGAATCAGTGGCAGACTAATGCCCGATGAAAGAATCGTATTCTTGATGTGGCGTTCAAAGATTTCCGACAGCGCCTGAACCCGCGCTTCCCAAAGACTATTGCCCGAGGCCATGCCATTACTGACATAGAGGTTACCGAGGATATTTACGGGAAACCAAACCGTTGCACCGCTGCGTTGCTGCACAAAAGGTAGGGCACAGATACCGCGCTCGGCATAACCTGAGTTCAGATCCACCAGTTGATCCAGTGTCATCTCATTGTGCAGGTCATAATGATTACGCGTTGCTTCATCGAGCAAGCCTTCCGGCCAATGATTGGCGGTCAGAGGAAACCAGCGCTCTTGCGGATAGTGCACAAACTCACTTTGCGCGATCTTAGTGCCGAGAAAATAATCAGAGAAGAAGTAGTTTGTTGCCAGACGTTCAATAAACTCACCCAGCGCACTGGCAAGCGCCGCATCACGACTGCTTCCCTTGCCATGAGAAAAAAGCAGCGAACAATTTCGATCCTGGAGATGCACAGACCAGACATGCGGCACGGGGTTTAGGCAACTCACCTCTTCCAGATCAAACCCCAAGGCTTTTAAGCTTTGATTCATCCGCACCAGAGACTCTTCGAGGGGTGCATCCTTACCTAGCAACTGTGTCATCTCTTTTCACCTCGCCCACTCTCGCCGCCCTCTGAAAGCGTTTTTTCTACTCTCGGAGCCGCTGCATCTTATTGATTGGTCAAAGATTATACTCTAGTCGCAAAAGACAGGAAAATTTAAATTTATTTCTGCAAGAGTGTTGACGAGCTTCCAGCGGCTCATTAATATACGCGGCCTGAGTTGAGCAGTTCCCTGATAGCTCAGTCGGTAGAGCAGTAGACTGTTAATCTATTGGTCGCAGGTTCGAGTCCTGCTCGGGGAGCCAACTCAAAGTGACGAAAGTCATACAATATGTTCGGAGTGTAGCGCAGTTTGGTAGCGCATCTGGTTTGGGACCAGAGGGTCGGGGGTTCGAATCCCTCCACTCCGACCACTTCTAAAAAATTCCGCTTTAAACTTTATCCAGCATACCTGCTAGTTAAATTTCCAATTTTTATTTCCCTTACTGAAATCCTCATTCTTTACTCTATTCATTTCGTTTCACCGCCTTCTGCCCTGCAGAATTCATGCCCGAGTTAGAAGAGCGCGCTCATCACAAAAATAAATAGGAACAGATGGCTACTGCGGCGATCACCGCTACCACGTCAGCCGTTAGTGCCGCCGCTAGGGTATGGCGCAGACGTTTAATCTGTACGGCACCGAAATAGACCGCCAACACATAAAAAGTGGTTTCCGTTGAACCCTGCAAGGTCGTGACCAGATAACCTATATAGGTATCCGGCCCACTGGCGGGATCTTGGATAATGGAGGCCATCACACCGTACGCGCCCGAGCCCGACAAAGGCCTTAACAGCGCCATGGGCAAAGCTTCCGCAGGCAAACCTAGAGGTTCAGTCCAGCGCCCAAGTAACGCCACCATAATGTCCAACGCCCCACTGGCTCGGAACATCCCCACGGCCACCAAAATCGCCACCAGATAAGGAATGATCCTTAAGGCAACCTGGAAACCATCCTTAGCCCCCTCCACAAACACCTCGTAGATCGCGACACCGCGCAACCAACCAAACAGCAAAAATCCCAACATCAAACCCGGCATAATCCAGGGTGAAATCGACTGCCCATAAAGAATCATCAAGGGAATAATCGACATAAAAGCCAGCAGCACCAAAATGCCTACCCAAGCCGGATAAGGGGGTAAATCCGCCATCGCCTGTACTGTTTTGTCTTCAGTAGACACTTCCACCCAAGGCCGTTGTAGGGTGAGCGCTTGGGGATCTGGGTGGACCGGAAAAAAACGGCGCAGCAATAAAGCCGCGGAGATGGCCGCCGCAGTGGCACAGGCGGTGGCAAAGAGCGTAGTCGGCAAAATCGCTGCTGGATCACCCGAACCTGCGGCAGCACGCAAAGCGATGACCCCTGTAGGCAGCAAAGTAATACCGGAGGTGTTAATCGCCAGAAAAAGAGCCATCGAGTTGGTGGCTGTCCCCGGTTGCGGATTGAGCTTATCCAGCTCCTGCATAGCACGGATACCAAAAGGGGTTGCCGCATTCCCCAAACCCAGAGCGTTAGCCGACATATTTAGAATCATGGCCCCCATCGCCGGATGATTAGGGGGGACTTCTGGGAAAAGGCGCACCATCAGCGGGCGAATCAAACGCGCGATAATATTCAGCAAACCTCCGGCTTCCGCCACTTTCATCAGACCCAGAAAGAGCGTCATCACGCCGACCAACCCCAGAGCCAACTCGACCGCACCGGATGCCGAAGAGATCATGCCGGAAGACAGCGCCTCCATCGGACTGGGGAGATCCGAACCCGCCTCATAGTTCAACTCACGCCAAGCCGCGACCAAAAAGGCGATCAGTACGATTGCAAAGAAAATTCCATTCATCTGATTAAGACACTAGCCAAACCCATGCCAAGCCTGGCCTGACACCAATAGATTAAAATTAACTATAGATATAACAAAACCTATAATTCTGGACGAGGCTGAACTGAACGTGTATAAAGTTCCGGCTAAAGATCAACTTTTGTCGAACGACTTTAGGTTTAGGCTTCATGTAAATCCCCGCCTTAAGCAACGCGCTTAAACGAGGTTTACCCTGAATGCCGCTGCATTATTCACACGTTTACCCTTCTGGAGCAAGCCGTCATCATGAGTCTTTTGTGGATTCCTCTCTTGCCTGCGCTTGGCGTATTCGCACCCTTGATTGCTGAGCGTTTTGGACGCACAGCCTGTGCTTGGGCAACGGCCGCAGCACCTGCCCTCGCGCTTTTACTCTTACTTCTGAATGCGCCCGCTGTGTTTCGGGGAGAAACCCTGTTCAGCTCACTCAGTTGGATTCCACAACTCGGGCTGGATCTCTCTTTCCGCCTAGACGGCTTGGCATTTCTCTTCGCCTTGCTGATTCTGGGCATTGGCCTGCTGATTATCCTCTATGCCCGCTATTACCTCTCGTCTAAGGATTCAATGAGCACTTTTTATGCTTACTTGATTCTATTTATGACGGCGATGCTGGGGATCGTCTTATCCAACAATTTGATTCAGTTGTGGATGTTCTGGGAACTCACCAGCATCAGCTCTTTCCTCTTGATCAGTTTCTGGCACGGTAAAACCGAAGGTCGCAAGGGTGCACGTATGGCACTTACCGTCACCGGCGCGGGCGGTCTCGCCCTACTTGCAGGCCTGATTCTGATCGGCAAGATGGTCGGCAGTTATGATCTGGAGGTGGTGCTGCAAAACGGTGATCTGATCCGTGAGCATGCGGCTTATCCTATTGCCTTAACGCTTGTACTGCTGGGTGCTTTTACCAAATCGGCACAGTTCCCTTTCCACTTCTGGCTGCCGCACGCCATGGCGGCGCCCACTCCCGTTTCGGCTTATCTGCACTCTGCCACCATGGTCAAAGCGGGGATCTTTCTGCTCGCGCGTTTTTATCCGGCCCTTTCCGGCACCGAGCTGTGGTTTATCATTGTCAGTATGGCGGGGCTTGCCACACTCTTGATCGGCGCTTATACCGCGCTGTTTAAACATGACTTAAAAGGTTTGCTGGCCTACTCAACCGTCAGCCATCTGGGCTTAATCACTCTGTTGCTGGGTATGGATACGCAGCTGGCGGCCGTGGCGGCTATTTTCCACATCATCAACCATGCAACCTTTAAAGCCTCTTTATTCATGGCTGCCGGGATTATTGATCATGAATCCGGCACCCGTGATATGCGCCGACTCAACGGTCTCTGGCACTTTATGCCACATACCGCGACTCTGGCGATGGTCGCCGCTGCGTCTATGGCCGGTGTCCCTTTGCTCAATGGTTTTCTGTCGAAAGAGATGTTCTTCGCTGAAACCCTGCATCAGCACACACTCGGCTCTCTTTCTTGGATGATTCCGGTTCTGGCGACCCTCGCCGCGATTTTCTCAGTGGCCTATTCTCTGCGTTTTATCCACGATGTGTTCTTTAATGGACAACCGATCGATCTGCCGAAAACCCCGCATGAGCCACCACGTTACATGAAAGTACCGATCGAAATTCTGGTCGGACTTTGCCTCCTGGTCGGTATTTTCCCGGGCTTTATTGTCGGCGGACTTTTGAATGCGGCGGTGATGGCCGTCCTTCCCGGACAAGTGCCGGAGTATTCCCTGTCGATTTGGCATGGAATTAATCTGCCACTGATCATGAGTGTTGTGGCGATAGTGTTTGGTGTGGTGATTTATCACAACCGTCGCAAACTATTTAAATTTCAGAGCCAATTCCCAGAAACCGATGCCAAACTGGTCTTTGAAGGCTTGATGCAAGCACTGGTCAAAATCAGTCAGCGGGTGCATGGTTTCTTTGAAAACCACTCTTTACAGCGTTATATGTTCTCGCTCTTGATGCTGTTGTTGATCTTTGCCGGTGTGCCTCTGCTGGATCTGTTGAATACTGCCGGTCAACGCCCACAACTGCCGATCGATAGTTTGACGCTCATTATGGCAGCCCTGTTGGTGCTGTCCGCCATCGCCACGGTGATCTGGCATCGTAAACGCTTTATTTCATTGCTGACACTCTCGGTTGTTGGCTTGATCGTCTCAGTGGCGTTTGCTTACTTCTCGGCACCGGACTTAGCACTGACTCAGCTCTCCGTTGAGGTGGTCACTGTCATCCTGTTGATGCTAGCACTCTTCTTTTTGCCACAATCCACGCCAAAAGAATCCAGCCCTACCCGTGTAGCACGTGATTTAGGCGTGGCGGCGATTATCGGCGGCATCATTGGCACGATTAACTACGCCATGATCACGCGTCCGCACAGCAGCATTGCTGAGTTTTTCTTGGAAAACAGTAAGCCCGGCGGTGGCGGCACAAACGTGGTCAACGTTATCCTCGTCGACTTCCGTGGTTTTGATACCTTTGGAGAGATTCTAGTTCTGGGGATTGCGGCACTGGGGATCTTTAAACTGATCAACCGCATGAAGGTGTTTATGCCTTCTGGCGACAGTAATGGAATTAACTGGACACAAGACAGCCACCCGATGATTTTGCGAACTGTCTCGCAAAGTTTGCTGCCTCTGGCACTTCTGGTATCGGCTTATATCTTCCTGCGTGGCCACAATATGCCCGGCGGTGGTTTTATTGCCGGTTTGATTACGGCCGTGGCGATTATCCTGCAGTACATTGCGCATGGGGTGGATTGGATTAAACCGCGTTTGCGCATCCATTATCAGTGGGCTATCGCCACCGGGGTGTTGATTGCGGCGCTCACAGGTATGGGCAGCTGGCTGTTTAACCGTCCTTTCTTAACCAGTTGGTTTGATTATTTCACTCTGCCTCTCGTCGGTGAGTTTGAACTGGCAAGCGCCCTGGCCTTTGATCTGGGTGTGTATATCACCGTGGTGGCCGCAACACTCTTGATCTTAGCGAACCTGGGCAAACTCACGACCACTCACAGACCTACCATGAAGGAGAATGACTGATGGAAGCGCTCTATGCTTTTTGTGTCGGCATCTTGACCACCTGCGGGGTGTTTTTAGTACTGCGCAGCCGTACCTTTCCTGTGGTGGTTGGACTCACGCTCCTCAGCTATGCGGTCAACCTTTTCCTCTTTTCCTCAGGACGTTTGGCGATCAACTCTGCTGCCGTGATCGGCGCCAATCCGACTTACAGTGATCCGCTGCCACAAGCACTGGTACTCACCGCCATCGTGATCGGTTTTGCCATGACCGCGTTTGTTGTCATTCTGGCCATGCGTGGCCGTGGCGACCTGGGTAACGATCATGTGGATGGCCGTATTCCTGAATACTCCTCTCTCAGTGACAAGGAGAAGCCGTAATGTCACATCTGGCAATACTGCCTTTTCTGCTACCGATTATTTCCGGTTTGCTATTAATGCTGCCTCCTTTACAGAACAGCATTCAGCGGCAACGTATTTTCTCTGTTGCTTCAGGCGTCGTCCTGGTGATCGCCAGTGCTTGGCTACTGGCCGTCACCGCCGAACAGGGCACACAACTCTACGCGCTGGGGAACTGGCAGGCACCTTATGGCATCGTCTTAGTCGTAGATCCTCTGGCCAGTTTACTCTTACTGCTGACCTCGATTCTGTGCTTGGCGGTTCTGATGTATGCCTGCGCTGGGGAAGACCAAACCGGCATGTATTATCACACCCTGATTCTGCTACTGGTGGCGGGTGTGAACGGCGCCTTTATGACTGGAGATCTGTTTAACCTCTTTGTCTGCTTTGAGATCTTGCTCATCGCCTCTTATGCGCTGCTGATTCATGGCGGTGGCAAACAGAAAACCCAGGCGAGTTTGCATTATGTGATTTTAAACCTGGTCGGCTCCAGCATCTTCCTGTTTGCTTTGGGTATGCTCTACGCTACGCTCGGCACCCTCAACATTGCCGATATGGCGCGACGCCTACATCAGTTGCCAAGTGATGATCTTATCCTGGTGCAGGCTGCCGGCATGATGCTGTTGATCGTTTTTGGTCTGAAATCCGCGATGCTGCCCCTCCACTTCTGGTTAGCACGCACCTACTCTTCTGCAAGCGCTCCAGTGGCGGCCATGTTCGCCATCATGACCAAGGTCGGGATCTACAGTATTTTCCGTGTGCACACGGTGATTTTTGGAGAACATGCCGGCGAGCTAGCCAACATGGCACAGAGTTGGCTCTGGCCGATTGCCTTGTTAACACTTGCGCTCGGCTCTATCGGCGCGCTCGCCAGTGCGAACTTGAGATTACTCACCGCTAATATGGTGATCGTTTCCGTCGGCACCCTTTTGATCGGAGCAGCCTTAGGCCGTGCCGATGCCAGTGCTGCGGCTTTTTATTATCTCCTGCATACCACCCTGGTGTCCGCAGCCATGTTCCTGATTGCTGACCTGGTCGCACGCCAACGCGGTAAAGCCGGCGATCGATTTGTCGCGGCACGCTGTATGCGCCAGCGCGATCTATTGGGCGGTCTTTACTTTATCGCCGCTATTGCTATGGTCGGCATGCCGCCACTCTCAGGATTTATTGGCAAAGCGCTATTGCTGCAAGCGGCGCAGACTTTCGCAGAGATGGTGTGGATCTGGCCGGTGCTACTGATCGCCAGCTTGTTTGGAATTATTGCCCTCTCACGTGCCGGTACAACACTGTTTTGGCGCGTCAGCGGCCAGTGTAACGGTGAAGGGGATAAAGCCGCTTCCATTCAGATTTTGGCAATCGTGCTGCTGCTGGCCTGCTCCCCTCTGCTGACGCTATTTGCCGGTCCCATCACGGACTATGCCCGCCAAGCAGCCGATGTCCTACACGATCCGGCCTTGTCTGTTGATGCCCTTTTACCTTCTTTGTCTTTAGGAGCTGAATAAGATGCTGGCGAAACCGCGCTTTCGTTTCTTGCCGATGCCTTATCACAGCATTCTGCTGTTTGTGACTTGGCTACTGTTAAACAACACGCTAGCTCCTGGACACTTAGTGCTGGGGGCTTTTCTGGCGTTGGGTATTCCACTGCTCACCTCAGGACTCAGCAAACCACAACCGGCCTTACACAAGCCCTTTAAGACCATGCGTTATGCGATGATGGTGTTAGGGGATATTGTCACGGCTAATATTGAAGTGGCGATTCAGGTTGTAGGACCGTTAAAAAATCTTAACCCCGCATTTGTCGCGGTGCCCTTGGATATTGAGGGGGAACTGCCGATTACACTTCTGGCCAGCACCGTATCTTTAACACCCGGCACGGTTTCCGCTGAGGTCTCAGCTTGTCATAAGGTGCTGTATGTTCATGCCCTGACCCATACCTCAGAAGATGAGATCATCCGCAAAATCAAAGAGCGCTACGAAGCCCCCCTGATGGAGATTTTTTCATGCTAGCCTGGACCGTTATTTTAGTCAGCATCATGGTAACCATCGCGCTAATTCTGAATCTCTGGCGTTTATTTGCAGGGCCGGATCTACCGGATCGCATCCTGGCGCTGGATACCATGTATATCAACAGTATTGCTCTGATCATCCTGCTCGGACTCTGGCTCAGCTCAACGCTCTATTTTGAAGCTGCTTTGCTAATTGCCATGCTCGGATTTGTCAGTACCGCTGCACTGTGTAAGTACCTGTTGCGCGGCGACATTATTGAATAAGCCATAAGGATCAAGTATGTCTTTTTTACTGGAACTGATTGTTTCCATCTTTCTATTGATCGGCGGTGTTTTTATTCTGGTCGGCTCGATCGGTTTGATGCGCCTACCCGATTTTTTTATGCGCTTACATGCTCCGACTAAAGCCACCACTCTAGGTATGGGAGGGCTGTTGATTGCTTCCATGCTGCTGTTCAGCGTTCGCGAGCCTGGTATCAGCGTCCATGAGTTGCTCATCACGCTTTTCCTGTTCATTACAGCACCGGTCAGTGCTCACATGATGGCCAAAACCGCCTTGCATCAGAAAATGAAGATGATTGAACGTACGGAAGGCCAAGCACTAGCTGCGCGCGCACGCAAACAGCAAGCAGCTCATCTCGAAGCGGATAAATAAGCTCTGCACGCAATGGCATCTACGGATGCCTGAAGAGATGCGTTTAACGCCAGGCAGAAATCGCCGCTATGCCCTGCGCACCGGCAAGCTGTGCTTGCTCGCAATCCTGCAAGCGCATCCCGCCTAAGGCATACACAGGTAACTGAGCTTCAGCCACCCAACGTTGAAAAGTTGGCCAGCCCAGTGGAGAGGTATCAGGATGGCTGGCTGTCGCTGCCACAGGGGATAGTAGGGCAAAATGACACCCACGCGCTTGAGCTAACTGCAACTCCTCAGGGGAATGGCAAGACGCGCTGATCCAACGCCCACTAAACTGGGCGGATTGGGTGAGCTCGGCTAAACGCCAAGACGTTAGATGCCAGGCTTCAGCACACAAAGACTCTGCCATTTGCAAAGAGTGATTCACCGCTAAACAGGCCCCCGCCGCCTGACAACTCGGCAATAAAACCTGATACAAGTCTCGATATTCAGCATCACTAAGCTGATGACCCCGCAAAATCACCCAACGTACACCCTGTTGCAAGGCTTTCTGCACCTGTTCAGGCACTGTCTCTACATTGGAAGGCGTAATCAGTAGACGTTGTGGCAGCTGAACGGCCGTCACGATGGGACGGTTAGCTGCGGGAAAAGCATAGGTATTGAGCTGGTCTGGACTGACCCAACGAATCGGCTGCCCTTCTCGCCCTTGAGCCGAGCCGCTAAAGCTAAGCACCTGCCAAACATCCAGCAAGACATGACGATCAGGATAGTGAAAGGGAACTTGTATCAGTGGCTGCGCCGCTTTGACCTGAATCCCAAGTTCCTCTTCCAGCTCACGCCCCAGCGCCTGCTCCAGCGTTTCACCCGCTTCCACCTTGCCGCCGGGGAACTCCCAAAGACCGCCCTGGTGTTGATGTTGAGCGCGCTGGGCGATCAGGATACGTCCTTGCGCATCACGGATCACCGCAACGGCGACATGCAGAAGTTTCATGCCAAAGTGCTCAGGCGCTTAGGAGCGGTATTCCGCATTTATGGTGACATAGTCGTGAGAAAGATCCGTGGTCCAAACACGCTCGACCACTTGGCCACGATTCAGATGCACACGAATCATCAGAGATTCACGATCCATGACGGCCTGACCCAGCTCTTCACGATAATCTGCTGAGCGTGCGCCATCGGTCACGATACGCACATCATCCAACCAGATCTGCACGTCACTCACATCTAAATTTTCAACGCCGGCACGGCCGACACAGGCGAGAATTCGGCCCCAATTGGGATCACAAGCAAAGAGCGCGGTCTTCACCAAAGGAGAGTGTGCGATGGTATAGGCCACCTTCAATGCTTCTTCAACATTGGCAGCGGCCTCGACACGCACTTCAACAAACTTGGTCGCGCCTTCACCATCCTTAACGATTGCATGCGCCAAACCCAACATCACCTCATCCAGAGCCGCAACAAAGCGTTCCATGAGAATCGGATCCAGATCTGACACTTCAACGCCACTGGCACCGGTTGCAACCAGGACACAGGCATCATTGGTTGAGGTATCACCATCGACCGTAATACGATTAAAAGAACGCTCCGTCGCTTCACTGAGCAAACGCTGCAATAACAGTGCGTCCACCTGAGCATCGGTCGCGACATAACCCAACATGGTTGCCATGTTCGGCATGATCATACCGGCCCCTTTGGAGATGCCCGTCAAAGTCAGGGTCTGGCCTTGATACTCAAACTGAACACTGCAACCCTTGGGGCGGGTATCGGTGGTCATAATCCCTTCAGCCGCTTGCGCCCAGTGGTTCTCATCCAGATCCGCGATGGCCGAATCTAAACCCGCCAGAATTTTATCCACAGGCAGAGGCTCACCGATCACACCGGTCGAAAAAGGAATAATGGACTCCGCATCCACACGCATCTTTTCTGCCAAGCCCTGGCAGCAGCGCAAGGCATCCGCCAAACCCTGCTCGCCAGTTCCAGCATTGGCATTCCCCGTATTCACCAGCAGATAACGCGGCAAGGCACCGGTTTCCAGATGGCGGCGCGCCAGAACAACTGGTGCGGCGCAAAACTGATTGCGAGTAAACACACCCGCTAGGGTTGCTCCCACCGGCACTTCCATAATCACCAAATCTTTGCGACCTGGCTTTTTGATGCCGGCACTGCCAATCCCTAAACGAAAACCACGAACTGGATGCAAGTTCAACGGAGTATTTGCGCCAACCGCCATGATGAGTCCTCAGATTTTACCGTGACATTGTTTGTATTTTTTACCCGAACCACAGGGGCAGGGCTCATTGCGACCCACTTTAGGCAGATCTCGAACAAAAGGCTCGCTCTTGTTCTCTTCAGTCATTTCACCTTGCTCAGCGATTTCATCCTGCAGCGCACTGCTCTGTGAGTGCTCAAAATTCATCTGCTGACGTTCCGCGGCTTCACGACGTTGCTGCTCCATCGCTTCCACTTCTTCAGGCTGACGCACCTTGACGTGGCAAAGAATTTTCACCACATCTTTTTTGATGTTTGCCAGTAGATTCTGGAAGAGTGCAAAGGCTTCACGCTTGTATTCTTGTTTCGGGTTTTTCTGGGCATAACCGCGTAGATGAATGCCCTGTCGCAGCAGATCCATCGTTTGCAAATGTTCTTTCCAAAGGTTGTCGAGCACCTGCAACATCACCTGCTTTTCAAAGATGCGGATGGTCGGAGCGCCAACTAGGCGTTCTTTTTCCGCATATTGTTCCACGATGGCATCACGAATACGCTGACGCAGCGGCTCTTCGTGTAGATGTTTATCTTCATCTAACCATTGCTGGATCGGCAGCTCGATCGCGAATTCGGCCTGCAACGCTTGCTCCAAACCCGGAATATCCCAAGTTTCAGATAAGGATTGAGGTGGAATAAAGTCGTTGAGCGTATCTTCAATCACTTCATCACGCACGGCATTGATGGTTTCCGAGATATCCTCAGTCGCCATCAGCTCATTGCGTTGATCATAGATCACACTACGCTGATCGTTCGCAACATCATCGTACTCCAAAAGGTTTTTACGGATATCAAAGTTGCGGCCTTCCACCTTACGCTGAGCTTTTTCAATGGCGTTACTCACCATCTTATGCTCAATCGCCTCACCCTGCTCCATACCCAGTGCTTGCATAAATTGACGCACGCGGTCGGACGCAAAGATGCGCATTAAATCATCTTCCATCGACAGGAAGAAGCGCGAAGAACCGGCATCGCCTTGACGACCCGCACGACCACGCAGCTGATTGTCGATACGACGCGACTCATGACGTTCAGTGCCAATAATATGCAAACCACCGGCTGCCAGCACGGCATCATGACGCGCTTGCCAATCCGCTTTCACGGCTTCGATCTGTTCAGGTGTAGGATTCTCCAGTGCCGCCAACTCTGCTTCTAGCTTGCCGCCAAGCATAATATCGGTCCCACGACCGGCCATATTCGTCGCAATGGTAATGGCACCAGGACGCCCTGCATCGGCAATGATCGCCGCTTCACGTCCATGATTTTTTGCGTTGAGTACATTGTGAGGAATTTTTTCCTTCATCAACATTTTCGACAGCAGCTCTGAAGACTCAACAGAAGCGGTTCCCACCAACACGGGGCGCTTCTGCTCCTGACAATGGCGAATCTCTTTGACGATCGCTTGATATTTTTCTGGAATGGTCAGGTACACCAGATCGTTATAATCGATACGCTGAACCGGACGGTTAGTCGGAATCACCACCACATCCAGGCCATAGATCTGACGTAACTCAAAGGCTTCTGTATCGGCGGTTCCGGTCATACCGGAGAGTTTGTTATACAAACGGAAGTAATTCTGGAAGGTGGTTGAGGCCAAAGTCTGGCTCTCTAGCTGAATTTTCACCCCTTCTTTCGCTTCTACCGCTTGATGCAGACCTTCAGACCAACGGCGGCCTGGCATAATACGTCCGGTATGTTCATCTACAATCACCACCTGACCGTTCTGAACGATATAGTCCTTATCACGCTGGAATAGATAATGGGCACGCAATGCCGCCAGGACATGGTGCAGGAGTGTGAGATTATTCGGCGCATAGAGGCTCTCACCTTCTCCAAGCAACCCCTCTTCCATCAGCTTTTCTTCAATCAGCTGATGTCCGGCTTCGGTCAGCTCAACGGTGCGGTTCTTTTCATCCACCACAAAATGTTCTTCGATGATTTGAGTATCGTCTTTCACATCGATCTCACCAAAGAACTGTTTCAGCGCCGGGATCAGGGTGTTGATTCTGGCATACATCTGCGAGCTGTCTTCCGCTGGCCCAGAGATGATCAAAGGTGTCCGCGCCTCATCGATGAGAATAGAGTCCACCTCATCCACGATTGCGTAGTTAAAACCGCGCTGCACCTTTTCATCTAAGCTGAAGGCCATATTGTCGCGCAGGTAATCAAAACCAAATTCGTTATTGGTACCGTAGGTGATATCACAGGCATAAGCATCACGCTTAGTGAATGGATCTTGGCCGGACAAAATGACGCCCACACTCAAGCCAAGCGCCTCATACAAGGGACGCATCCACTCAGCATCACGACTGGCAAGATAATCGTTGACGGTGACAACATGCACCCCTTTTCCGGTTAAAGCATTCAGGTAGGCGGGTAGGGTTGCCACCAGGGTTTTACCTTCCCCGGTTTTCATCTCAGCGACCTTGCCTTCATGCAGGGTCATACCACCGATCATCTGCACATCAAAATGACGCATACCCATCACGCGGCGTGATGCTTCACGCACCGTCGCAAAGGCTTCGGGCAACAACTTATCCAGGCTCTCTCCGCCTTGGACACGCTCACGATAACGCTCAGTCAGCGCTTTTAAGGCCTCATCACTTAGGCCTTCCAAGCCCGCTTCCAGTGCATTGATATCTCGAACCAAACGGCGCATACGTTTGAGTACACGCTCGTTTTTACTTCCAAAAACCTTTTTCAACAGTGATGTGAGCATAGTTCAACATTAACCCTGTATATAAATGAGGCGCTCTGCGCAGCGCGCTTTTTAGAGCGGAATTCTACCTTAGTTTGGGGCGACTGCCGAATTTTAAAGCCTAACTTGTACCCCAGACATAAAAAAACCGGGCAGTCCCGGTTTTTAACACTTAAGCATCTGTCTACAGCCTAGACTAGGCTTAAACAGCCAAGGCCATTTGATAGGCCACCGGCAGATCAGCTTCGGCTGCATCATCAAACGTGACGATTTCATAAGCATCTTCAGTGCTTAATAACTGACGTAACAACATGTTGTTCAGCTGATGACCGGATTTGTAGCCATAGTACTCACCGATAATCCCTTTACCCATCAGGTAAAGATCACCTACCGCATCCAGAATCTTGTGTTTGACAAACTCATTCTCATAACGCAATCCATCTTCGTTCAGAATTTTCGAGTCATCCACCACGATCGCATTTTCAAAATTCCCGCCCAGCGCCAAATTTTGTGAGCGCAGAAACTCAATATCCCGCATAAAACCGAAGGTACGTGCTCGACTCACCTCTTTTACAAACGAAGTAGAAGAGAAGTCCAAGGCCGCCTCAAGATGGCGATCAGAGAAAGCCGGATGGTCAAACTCGATACGAAAGCCCACTTTGAAGCCTTCGTAAGGTCGGAAGCTGGCAAACTTATCACCAACTTCAACTCGAATTTCTTTTTTGATGCGTACAAACTCTTTCGCTGCGTCCTGCTCTTCAATGCCTGCAGACTGAATCAAGAAGACAAAGGGCGCGGCACTGCCGTCCATAATCGGTACTTCTTCCGCATTTAACTCAATGATCGCATTATCGATGCCAAGACCCGCTAAAGCGGACATCAAATGCTCAACGGTGCCAACACGTGCACCACTGACGGTTAAGTTCGTAGACAGCATAGTGTCGGTGACATGGGTCGCCCAAGCCGGAATATCCACCGCAGGCTCTAGATCCGTACGACGAAAGACAATTCCTGTGTTGGCGGGAGCAGGCAGAAGGGTTAGAAAGACTTTTTTACCAGAGTGCAAGCCGATGCCGGTTGCTTTGATACTGTTCTTGAGAGTACGTTGCCTGATCATCCAGTCCTGCCGCTATCGCTTGCAAAAATTAAATGAGAATGATAACAGAGTTGACTACTTTCAAGCAATCAACCCTGTTTCAGGCAAGTCTATGACCTTAGTCGGCTTGGCGACGTAAGAAGGTCGGAATATCTAAATCACCGTAGTCGCGGTCACTCTTACGCAGACTCGTCTCGCGCTCACGCACTTCGGGCTTATCGACCAAGGCTTCCTGTTTCTGACGACGTAGAATATTCGGTAGTTCGATCTGCTCAAGTGCGACTTCTGTTTCGGCAGGACGCGCTTTCGGATTCGAGGCCACGACACGGACTTCAGGCTCTTTCACTCGATCTAAGCCTGTTGCCACCACAGTGACTTTCAGCTCATCTCCCAACTGTGGATCGATCACCGTGCCGACCACAATCGTGGCATCTTCAGCCGCGCACTCTTCAACAATCAGGCCCACTTCATTGAACTCACCCAGACTGAGATCTTCACCGGCAGCAATATTCACCAGGATGCCGCGTGCACCCTTCAGATCGATATCTTCGAGCAGAGGACTGGAAATAGCGGCTTCCGCAGCTTCCTGGGCACGGTTATCCCCGCGAGCGATACCTGTCCCCATCATGGCCATGCCCATTTCAGACATCACTGTTTTCACGTCGGCAAAGTCAACGTTGATCATGCCGGGGCGCGTAATCAGATCGGCAATACCCTGCACAGCGCCTTTCAGAACATCGTTTGCAGCATTAAATGCATTGATCAGGCTGCAATTTTTACCCAAAACCTGCATCAGTTTTTCGTTCGGGATGATGATCAAGGAATCCACGGAATCACGCAGTTCACGAATTCCCTGATCCGCGACCGTCATCCGCTTACGGCCTTCAAAACGGAAAGGACGTGTGACCACTGCCACCGTCAAAATCCCCATCTCTTTAGCAATCTCAGCCACAATCGGTGCCGCACCCGTACCCGTACCACCCCCCATACCGGCTGTAATAAAAACCATATCCGCACCGCGCAGAGATTCTGCGATACGCTCACGGTCTTCTAAGGCAGCCTGACGACCGATTTCAGGATTCGCACCGGCACCTAAACCCTTGGTCATGCCACCACCGATATGCAAAGCCGTACGCGCGGCCATACGATCGAGAGCCTGAGCATCGGTATTGGCACAGATGAACTCGACACCGCTGAGGTCATAATCCACCATATGCTGGACCGCGTTGCCACCGCCGCCACCGACACCAATCACTTTGATCACGGCTTCTTGTGGCAGACTATCTATCAATTCAAACATGCTACTCTCCCCCTTTCCATCGGCCTCTACTTACCTTCCGGCACGAATGGAACTCTGTTTTAAAATTAAAAATTACCTTTCAGCCAGGCTTTCACACGCCCCAGAAGACTGGGAAGCTTAGGCGGCTGCTGTTCAAGTCTTTTTTCACGCATCTCAGGCACTACGTCTTTCGCCGTGGGTTTCTGCTCCGCTTTTGCATAATGCAACAATCCTATTCCGGTGGCGTAAATCGGATTCTGAAGTAACGACTCCATACCACGCACACCTTGAGGCACCGCCAAACGCACAGGCATATGAAAAATTTCCTCTGCCAGTTCAACAGCACCTTCCATTTTTGAGGTCCCCCCGGTCAGGACAATGCCCGCGGCGACCAAATCTTCATATCCGGAGCGGCGTAATTCGGCCTGAACCAGAGTAAACAGCTCTTCATAACGTGGCTCGACCACTTCAGCCAGGGATTGACGCGATAAATCGCGTGCAGGACGATCCCCTACACTTGGCACCTTAATGGTTTCATCTGGACGCGCCAGCTGAGCTAAGGCACAGGCATATTTGATTTTGATCTTTTCCGCATGCTGTGAAGGCGTACGCAGGGCCATGGCAATATCATTGGTCACCTGATCACCGGCAATTGGGATCACCGCTGTATGGCGAATGGAACCCTCTGTAAAGACCGCAATATCCGTGGTGCCGCCACCTATATCCACGATACATACGCCCAATGCCTTCTCATCTTCAGTCAGTACGGCATAACTGGAGGCCAGCTGTTCCAAAACGATGGCATCCACATCTAGACCGCAACGACGAATACATTTGTCGATGTTCTGGATGGCATTACTCGCGCCCGTGACTAAATGGACTTTGGCTTCGAGGCGCACGCCGGACATCCCGAGCGGCTCTTTAATTCCCTCTTGATTGTCGATCAGATACTCCTGCGGCAAGATATGCAGGATGCGCTGATCGGCAGGAATCGCGACAGCGCGAGCTGCATCAATGACACGCTCAAGATCATAATCCGACACTTCACGATCCCGCACGGCGACAATCCCGTGAGAATTCAAACTGCTGATATGACTACCGGCAATCCCCACGGTGACCGAGTGGATTTTACAACCCGCCATCAATTCGGCTTCTTCTACCGCACGCTGAATAGCGTTGACGGTGGATTCAATGTTGACCACCACGCCACGCTTCATACCGCTTGCCGGTTGTGAGCCGACGCCCACTATTTCAATACTGCCGTCGGCGTTGATCTCGCCCACCAGACACACCACTTTTGAGGTGCCAATATCCAGCGCAACAATCATGCTGCTGTCGTGGGTTCCTTGTTTAACCTGCATTATCCTGCCTCTCTTCGGCCCGCCAGCGCACGGCAGCACCGTTGGTATATCGAATATCTATCTGTTCAATTTTGTCTGCATGCTGACTTAACTCAGCTTGATATAAACGCACAAAACGACGCAATCGCGGCATGATCTGCTCACGCCCGACGACGACTTGAATGCCATTTTCCAACTCCAGCGTCCAGGCACCACGGCCCTCCAGAGATAAGCCTTGCAAACGCAATCCTGCTGGAGATAAAAGTCGACTTAAATCATGGTATTGCTGCATGACGGCACGCGTTTCATGTGCCGGTCCATTCAAGCGCGGCAAATCGCTATATTCTGGCTTGAGTTCGGGCCAAAAGATATCTCCCTGATGATTTAAAAGTCCAACATCTCCCCAACGGGCAACGGGCACCTCTTCGGTCACCATCACCTCAATCGCCGCCGGCCAGCGCCGTTGCACACTGGCCGAGTGCACCCAAGGATTGGACAGTGCCTGTTCATGCAGTGGATCTATGTTCAGCGAGAGAATAGGACTCACCACTAAACCGGCTAACTGCTGCGCTAACTCCTGACTATCGAGGTGTCGGGTTTGCCCTTGGATGCGCACTTCATGCACTGGCTGATCTAGCCAATCCACCAGAGCGCTGGCTGCCGAGCTAAACAAGCCAACAAAAATTGCCAGAAGCGTTAACCAAATCACCGGTCGCCACAGGGCATCAGATTCAGCCGCAAAGGGTTCAGCCGCAATCTGTGGACGTGAAGCCCCGCGTGCAGGCGCTGCAACAGGGGGTTCAGGTGCTTTTAACCAAGGCAGCGACAGGTTCATTTTAAGACTCCGAATCCATCAAAGAGGTGCGAATCAAGGTCACCACTAACTGCTCAAAACCCATGCCAGCCTGTCTGGCCGCCATAGGCACCAGGCTGTGGTCGGTCATACCGGGCAGAGTATTCACTTCCAGTAGGTAAAAATGACCCTGCTGATCCATCATCACATCTACACGTCCCCAACCACGGCAACCTACTGCGGCAAAAGCACCTTCACACAAACGCTTTAAGGCTTCACGCTGTGCTGAGCTGAGTCCATCTTCAAACAGGTAACGTGTATCAGCTGCTTCGTATTTCGCATTAAAGTCATAAAAATCATGGCTAGTTTCCAAGCGAATCACCGGTAGTGCTGCACCATTCAAAATAGCCACGGTAAATTCCGCCCCGGAGATCCAGGCCTCTGCGATGACCAAATGATCGTACTCAACCGCTTGTGCATAGGCGGCACGCAACTCTTCTGTGTTGCGCACACGGCTCATACCAATACTGGAGCCTTCATGCACAGGTTTGACCATCATCGGGAAGCCCAAGCGGGCGGCCACAGCATCCAGATCCGTTGTCTCAGTCAAGACTTCAAATGCGGGAGTAGGGAAACCAGCACCCATCCACAACTGTTTGCAGCGCAACTTATCCATACCCAGCGCGGACGCCGCAACACCACTGCCCGTGTAGGGCTTTTGCATCATTTCCAACAAGCCTTGGAGCGTGCCATCCTCACCGCCACGACCGTGCGTGACTAAAAAAGCACGATCAAACTCGGCTGCCAACAACTGCGCGACGGGGTCTGCACCCTCCGCACAGAGATCAATCGCAAACGCATCAACGCCCGCAGCGAGTAATCCTTTCAAGACCTCTTGACCACTGCGCAATGAGATGGCGCGTTCGGCAGAACGCCCTCCCATTAACACGGCAACACGCCCTAATTCAGCCGCTTCCTGTTGAGAGATGGGGATAGAGATCATTCAACTTCTCCTTCACGCGTCAGGTTTAGGCCACGGAGTTGATGAGCCAAAGCCGTGATATCACCTGCTCCTTGAGTCAACAGCAGATCACCTGGACGCAATAATGTTTTCAGTAATTCAGGAATGGCATCACTCTTCTCAGCAAAAACCGGCTCCACGCCACGCTGACGAATACTACGACACAGACTGCGCGTATCGGCCCCTGGAATTGGTGCTTCACCGGCCGCATAAACCTCCATCATGATCAGGAGATCCACCTCCGCCAAGACCTGGACAAAGTCGTCATAGAGATCACGCGTACGCGTATAACGATGCGGTTGATAAATCATCACTAAACGCCGTCCTGGCCAACCATCACGCACGGCTTGAATCACGGCTTTCACCTCACGCGGGTGGTGGCCATAGTCATCCACAAGCGTGACCGCACCCTCAGCCACCGCCACTTCACCTAACACCTGAAAGCGACGACCCACACCCTGGAAACGCTGTAATGCACGGCAGATGGCGGCATCCGCGACCCCCTCATCGGTTGCCACCGCGATGCACGCCAGGGCGTTCAACACGTTATGACGGCCCGGCATATTGAGGGTCACCTCCAGTGCCGGAGCATCACCGGGACGCAAAACTTTAAAATGGCTTTGCATCCCCTCTTGACGTATCTCCACAGCACGATAGTCTGCACCTTCATGGAAACCATAGGTCAGCACCGGACGGCTGATCTCTGGCAAAATCTCAGCCACCACCGGATCATCCGTGCACACCACCGCCAGACCGTAAAAAGGCAGGTTATGGAGGAAATTAATGAAGGTCTGCTTGAGCTTGTTAAAGTCACCTTCATAGGTGTCCATATGGTCAGCATCGATATTGGTGACGATGGCGACCATAGGTTGTAAATGCAAAAAGGAAGCATCTGATTCGTCAGCTTCTGCCACCAGATAACGACTGCCGCCCAACTGGGCATTAGTCCCGGCACTATTCAGACGCCCCCCGATCACAAACGTCGGATCGAGATCGGCTTCCGCTAGCATCGACGCTAATAAGCTGGTGGTGGTGGTTTTACCATGTGTCCCGGCCACCGCAATCCCGTGACGATAACGCATCAGTTCGGCCAACATCTCAGCACGGCGGACAATGGGAATACGCCGCTCACGTGCGGCCAGCAACTCCGGATTGTTGGCGGTCACCGCTGTCGAAATCACCACCACATCGGCACGACTGACATGCTCTGCAGCATGACCGATGGACACTTGCGCGCCCAGCTGTTGCAGACGATCGGTCACCACTGACGCTTTCATATCCGAACCGCTGATACTATACCCTTGATTCAACAAGACTTCGGCGATACCACACATACCCACGCCACCAATACCGATGAAGTGTATGGCACGAATACGGCGCATCTCTGGCACTTCATACACTTGGGTGGATCGGCTTGGACGGCCTGTTTGTTCAAGCAACTGGCTCATTGCATTACCTCGATGCAGGCATCCGCGAGGGCTTGACTGGCCTGCGGCTGACCTTGACTGCGTGCTTTTTGTGCCATATCCAGCAACAATGCACGGTCATTAAATTTTGTGAACAATGCCGCCAAAGATTCGGCATTTAAATCGCTTTGTGGCACCAGCTCAGCCGCTCCCGCCTGCTGCAGAAAACGGGCATTGGCCGTTTGATGATCGTCTACGGCATGTGGGAAAGGCACTAAGATAGACGCCACCCCCGCAATCGCCAGTTCGCTGACGGTCAGAGCACCGGATCGACACACCACCAAATCCGCCCAGGCTAGGGCTTGATCCATCTCTTCGATAAAAGGCACAACACGCGCAGTCAGGTTTAACTCGGCATAGCGCTGCTCTGTGGGCGCATGATGCGCAATCCCCGTCTGATGCCACACCTGTGGTCGCGTTGCTTCGGGTAATAAGGCTAACGCCTGAGGCACGCATTGATTGATCGCCTGTGCCCCTAAACTGCCTCCCACCACCAAAACACGCAAAGGCCCACTGCGCTCAGCAAAACGCTGTTCAGGAGCGGGCAACTCTAAGATAGGACCACGCACAGGGTTACCAATCGTTTGCGCCAACGGCAGCTCGGCAAAAGCACTGGGAAACGCCTGATAGACGCGCTGTGCAAAACGTGCCAGTGTTTTATTCGTCATGCCTGGATAGGCATTCTGCTCATGAATAAGCACCGGAATACCTAGAGACCAAGCCGCCAAGCCCCCTGGACCGGACGCAAAGCCGCCCATACCCAGCACAGCCTGAGGTTGTACCTGTTTTAAAATCTTACGTGCCTGCCAGGTCGCTCGTAGTAAATTCAAAGGTGCCGTGAGTAAGCGCAACACGCCCTTGCCTCTAAGGCCCTGCACTTGAATACAATGCAGTGGGATCTTGGCCGCCGGCACCACACGTGCTTCGATCCCTCGCTCAGTGCCGAGCCATTCGATGCGCACGCCCTGCGCACGCAATAGATCGGCCGTCGCCAAAGCGGGATAAACATGCCCCCCGGTTCCACCGGCCATGATCAATAAGGTTTTGCCTGATGTCGCGCTCATCGCACTCTCCTTTGCGAAGACGACAAGGCCTCTAGCTGTGCACGCTTCACTTCAAAATCGATGCGCAAAATAATGCCGATCATCATCGCAGAGGCCAACAAACTACTGCCGCCATAACTTAATAGAGGTAGGGTCAAGCCTTTGGTGGGCAGCGCCCCAACGTTCACACCTATGTTGATCAGCGCTTGTCCTGCGAAGATAAAACCAAAGCCATAACAGACATAGGCTTTGAAGAAGTGATTCAACTTCTCAGCTCCACGCCCGATGAGGAAAATGCGACTGACCAGCAGTATATACACCGCAATAATCAGCACAGCACCGATCAGACCTAACTCTTCCGACAAGATGGAATAGATAAAGTCGGTGTGCGCTTCCGGTAGATAAAAAAGCTTTTGAATACTGTTGCCCAAGCCTGTGCCAAACCACTCCCCGCGTCCAAAAGCGATCTGTGCTTGCGACAACTGATAGCCGGCACCAAAAGGATCGGCCCAAGGATCTTGGAAGGAGCGCAAACGCTGCATACGGTAAGGCTGGAAAATCGCCATAAAATAGGCCAGAACTCCGGCCACGGAGATCACCGTCACAAACTGAAAGATACGCATACCACCGAGGAAGATCATCCCCATCACAGTTCCCATCAGAACCACTGTGGCACCAAAGTCAGGCTGGATAATCAGCAGACCGACATAGAGTGCTAAGGGTAAGGCCGGCTTCAAGATTCCAACCCAACCACTGCGAACTTCCGACAAGCGGCGCACCAGATATCCGCTCATAAAGAGCACTAAACAGATTTTGGCCAGCTCTGAGGTTTGTAAATTAAAGATCCCGGCGTTAATCCAGCGCCGACTACCATTCACCTCACGACCAATGCCCGGCACATACACTAAGAGCAGCAGGAAGAGTCCGATCAGTAAGAGATAAGCGCTGTAACGTTCCAATAAGTGCGTTGGAATGCGCGACATAAAAACCACGGCCGCCATGGCTAAACCGACAAAAATCCCGTGGCGGATCATGAAATAAAAAGGTGAGCCAAAATCACGCGCTGCCACATCCATGGAGGCGGAGGAAATCATGACAAAACCGATCAGCATTAACGACAAGGCACTCAGTGCCAAATAACCATCAAAGGGCATACGTCCTTGCGGCAAATCTAATGCAGAAGGCCAAACACCTTGCAAACTCAGTTTTGAGAGCATGCGGCCTCCTTCAAACAGGCTTCCACACAGGCGGCAAACACCTCACCACGCTGTGCATAACCACTGAACATATCAAAGCTGGCACAGGCCGGTGACAGCAACACAACGTCTCCAGCTTGGGCTAAGGCGTGCGCTTGTGCGACGGCAGCTTGCATTGAATCCACAAAATATAAGGGCAAGCCGGCCAGATCTTCGGCAATGATGGGTGCATCTTGTCCCAAGAGAATCACGGCACGGGCAAAGGTCTGTAGCGGCGTGCGTAACTCAACAAAGCGTTGATCTTTGGCAACACCGCCGAGTATGACAAGCAAACGTCCTTGTTCTGTCAGTTCCGACCCTAAACCTTGAATCGCGGCTAGAGTGGCTCCGACATTGGTGCCTTTAGAATCATTGATCCAGGTGACCCCCTCTGCTGCAGCTACCCACTGGCAACGATGAGGTAAGCCTGAAAACTGCCGCAGAGCCTCCAGCATTGCTTGACGTGGCAACTTCACTGCCTCACCCAGCGCCAGAGCGGCGAGTGCATTGGCGAGGTTATGCTGACCTTGAATACGCAATTCCGTGGCAGGCATCAGGGTTTCTAAACCTTTCGCCAAATACAACACACCGGCTTCTTCACGCACCCCCCACTGCCCGAGATCGGGTGTCTGTAAGCCAAAGGACTGGGCGCGCATACCCACAGCAATAAGTGGCTGGGTCAGGGCATCATCACGGTTAAAAATTGCCTGTTCACAGCCACGATAAATTCGGTGTTTGGCTAAGTAATAGGCCTGAATAGAGTCGTAACGATCCAGATGATCCGGGCTAATGTTTAAGACCGTTGCCGCTTTAGCGCGTAACAGATGAGTAGTTTCCAGCTGGAAACTCGACAATTCCAGCACATACAGATCCGCTGGGCCGGTTTGCAAGAGATCCAAGACCGGTACCCCTATATTCCCCCCCACCCCAACACGAATACCGGCCGCCTTAGCCATCTCTCCCACTAGCGTGGTAACCGTGCTTTTGGCATTCGATCCCGTGATCGCCACAATCGGGGCGGTCACTTCTGCACAGAAAAGATCAATATCTCCCAGTACTTGAGCACCGGCGGACTCAGCCGCTTGAATGGCCGGTTCGGCACGCGCTACACCCGGACTGAGTATTAAGCTGCGCGCACGACTGAGGAAATCCGCTTGCAGAGGACCACAACGTAATTCAACTTCTGGAAATTCGCGACGAAAAAGATCCGCTAAAGGAGGTTCGGCACGCGTATCCACCACTGCAAAAGGCCAACCCTTAGCCGCCAGAAAACGCGCACAGGACAACCCAGTCTGCCCAAGACCGATGATAATGCGTTGTGAGTCTGTCGCAATCAGTGCCAACTTTTTGCTCCCTTAACGTATCTTCAAACTAGCCAAACCAATCAAAACCAACACCACACTAATAATCCAAAAGCGCACAATTACACGTGGTTCGGGCCAGCCTTTTAATTCAAAGTGGTGATGGATCGGAGCCATACGGAAAATACGACGCCCTGTCAGCTTGTAAGACGCCACCTGTAAAATGACAGAAACGGTTTCTAATACAAAAATCCCGCCCATGATCACGAGGACCAACTCCTGACGCACAATAACCGCCATCACGCCTAACACGGCACCCAAAGAGAGAGCGCCCACATCCCCCATAAACACCTGTGCGGGATAGGTGTTAAACCAGAGGAAGCCCAAGCCCGCCCCCACGATCGCACCACAAATAATGATCAACTCACCTGAACCCGCCACATAGGGGATATGTAAGTAGTTAGCGAACTGTACATGCCCACTCAAATACGCAAACACCGCTAAGGCACCGGCTACCAACACCGTTGGCATAATTGCCAAACCGTCTAAGCCGTCCGTCAAATTCACAGCGTTTGAGCTGCCAACGATGACAAAATAGGTAAAGACAATAAAAAAGATCCCCATTTCCAACACCACACCCTTAAAGAAGGGCACTATAAGCTGTGTTTCGACTGGGCTTTGTGCGGTCATAAACAACAAGACGGCGGCTCCGAGACCCCCGATCGATTGCCAGAAATACTTCCAGCGTGCCGGCAAACCACGTGGATTTTTTTCCACCACTTTGCGCCAATCGTCTACCCAACCCACGGCACCAAAAACGACTAAGACAAAGAGGGTAATCCAGATATAACGATTGCTGAGATCGGCCCAAAGAAGCGTCGCCACGGCAATGGATAAGAGGATCAACCCCCCACCCATGGTCGGTGTGCCTGATTTACTGAGATGAGATTGGGGGCCATCGTTGCGCACCGCCTGGCCGATCTGTTTAAGCTTCAGCTGACGGATCAAATAAGGACCAAAGACCAACGACAACATCAGTGCCGTCAAGACCCCGAGAATACCGCGCAGGGTGATGTATCGGAATACCGTAAAACCTGTGTAGTACTGTGCTAAAAATTCACTCAGTAGCAAGAGCATGCGGGCGCTTCCTCTTTCATTAATGCATCCACCACCCGCTCCATCCCAGCACTGCGGGAACCCTTGACTAAACAGGTCACCTCAGCCTTGGCCAGGGGCTTCAAAGCTTGAATCAAATCTAATATGTCTGGGTAATGCTCGGCTCGCATTCCCAAAGCTTGTGCGGCTTCACTAGCAACCTGCATCCACCGCCCTGTTGTCATCAACAGATCAATTGACTTTTCTGCGGCATAAACACCCATCGCACGGTGGTGCGCCTCCACGCCTTCACCTAACTCAGCCATATCACCCAAGACCAGAATGCGCCGCCCAGAGCAGGCCGCAAGATAATCCATTGCCGCCTTCATCGCTTCTGGATTGGCATTGTAAGAATCATCAATGAGCCGTGTCTGTTGAGGTGTACGTAGAGGAAACATGCGGCCTTTTACCGGCTGACACGCACGAATACCTTCCTCTAAATCCTGTAATGGGTAGCCTGTCGCCACCCAGGCCGCGGCAGCGGCGGCAAGATTACTCAGATTATGACGCCCGAGCAATGGTAAACAGCTTTCCACTCTCTGGCCGTGATAGTGCAGCGCACAGAGAAGACGACCCTCAGCATCCTCATCCAAGAATTCCACGCGCAGATCCGCAGCGGGTGCCTGCACAGCGAAGGTGAAGAGCTTGGCACCCTGCTGTCGCACAACCTCCATCCAAAAGGGGGCATAGGGATCATCCAGATTGACTAGACCCCAGCCTTCAGGTGAGAGGGTGGAATAGATTTCTGATTTCGCTTGGGCTACACCGTCTAAACTGCCAAAACCTTCGAGATGCGCCGCATAAGCATTATTCAAAATCGCAACATCAGGTTGCGTAAAGGCCGTGGTATAAGCGATTTCACCACGCGCACTGGCTCCCAATTCGATGACCGCATGAGTATCTTCATCGCTTAGTCGCAAAAGGGTCAGTGGTGCACCGATCGCATTGTTTAAATTGCCTTGAGTCGCCAAGGTTTGACCACGCAAACTAAACAAACGCGCCAGCATCTCTTTAACTGTTGTTTTACCACTACTCCCAGTGACGGCCACCAAAGGACCATGAAAGCGCTGCCGATTAAAGGCCGCAATCTCGCCCAGTGCACGCAGTGTATCCGGCACACAAAACTGCGGCAGATCAGAAGCCACAGGATGATCGACCACCAGCGCAATAGCCCCTTGGGCTTGCGCCTGATCGACAAATGTATGAGCATCAAAACGTTCGCCACGCAGACACACAAATACATTTCCGGCAGCCACCTTGCGGGTATCCGTACTGATACCGGTAATCGGCAGATCCTGATCCAGATGTGATGGCTCAAGTCTTAACGCTTGTGCGAGAGTGGCCAAGGTCCAGTGCCCGATCATGCTTGTTGTCTCCTCAGCGCTAGCACCTGCTGTGCGATCTCTTGGTCAGAAAAAGGGAAACGCTGAGCGCCCACCTCTTGGTAGGTTTCATGGCCTTTACCGGCGATAAGCACTATATCCTTAACCTCTGCCTGATCCAGCGCGTAAGTAATGGCCTGCGCTCGATCCACTTCAATCTGAGGTTGCAAGCGCCCATGCAAGCCAGCACAAACCTCTTCGATAATCTGCTCAGGTGCTTCATAACGTGGGTTATCACTGGTAATCACCAGCTCATCCGCCCAAGCTTCAGCAACTGCGGCCATTAACGGTCGTTTGCCCTTATCTCGATCCCCGCCGCAACCGAAGACCAGAATCAACTTTCCTTCAGCACGCCGATGCGCCTTGAGCGCCACCAATACCTTTTCCAGTGCGTCCGGTGTATGGGCGTAATCCACTAATACCAGGGGCTCATCTTCTCGCGAAACCACTTGCAAGCGCCCTTGAACCGGCTGCACCTGAGCCAAGGCACTCACCACCTCTGTAAGCGTAAATCCCTGGACACCCAACAAACCCGCGGTCAGTAACAGGTTGCTGAGATTAAAATGTCCCAAAAGAGGTGTCTCAAGTGCGGCTTCTCCCCAGGGCGTCACTAATCGAGCGCTCATCCCTTGCGGCTGAAGCTGCACATCAGCGAGGTAGATATCAGCTTCAGGCTTGTCTAGGGAGTAGGTTAAAAAGGATTGGGGCAAAGTCCGCATCCACTCCTGCGCACAGGCGTCATCTAGATTCAAAAAGGCATAATCGAGTGGCTGCTGGAACAGTTTCGCCTTAGATGCCGCGTAATGCGTCATATCAGGATGGTAATCAAGGTGATCGCGGGTGAGATTGGTAAAGCCTGCCGCTTGAAAATGGACGCCGGCAACCCGTCCCTGATCCAAGGCATGACTCGATACTTCCATTGCCACATACTGCGCGCCTTGAGCTTGATATTGTGCGAGTAAGGCATGCACACGCACCAGATCCGGGGTGGTATGCGTCGAGGCTTGAAGTTGATCGAGAAAACCATTACCGATCGTACCCATTAAAGCACAAGGCTTGTGTAAAGCATTTAAGGCTTGGGCTAAAAAGTGGGTCGTTGAGGTTTTACCGTTGGTTCCAGTAATCCCTATTACTTTTAACTTGTTTGAGGGATGACCATAAAAAGCACTGACCAGCCACCCCAAACGCGCTTCAAAATCCTCCAGAGGCCAAACCGGCATAGCCGTATCCAGTAAAGGCTCAGCTAGGTATTGGGCATCAATCAGCGCCGCCACAGCACCCGCTTGCGCCGCTTGACCTAAAAAATCGGTAGCATGATGTTTCACCCCTGCGCGGGCAATAAATAATTCGCCCGGGCGCAGATGCCGTGCGTCTAGAGAGATCCCACAAATCTCACGCTGACTTAAGGGTTCAGGCAGTTCGGGCAAGAGAGCGCCCAAGGGCATACACAAACTCATCGATTCGCCACCTGCGTTCTGACTTCCGGGAGCTTATCCGGATCGATGTTTAACAAGCGCATCGCTCCCCCCGCAACCCGTGCAAACACTGGAGCGGCGACTTCACCCCCGTAGTATTCACGGCCTTTTGGATTATCCACCATCACTACGATCGCCAAGCGTGGATCGGAAACAGGCGCGACACCGGCAAAAACCGCAATATATTCATTGCGGTTGTAGCCCCCGGCGCCGACACGATGCACCGTACCGGTTTTGCCAGCGACTCGATAACCCGGCACGGCTGCACGTCGCGCGGTGCCTTCAGGCCCAATCACCGTCTCCATCATTTTTAATACCTGATCCCCAGTACCCACGGGCATGATGCGCTGGGCAGGCTGCGCTTGATCCTTGATCAAAGAGACAGGACGGAAGAGCCCGTCGGTGGCAAAGGGAATATAGGCCTGAGCCAACTGTAAGGGAGTCACGGATAAACCATAGCCATAGGCCATGGTTGCACGCTCAACCACCTGACGCTCCGCTACAAAAGGTAGTTGACCGCTGCGCTCACCAGGGAAATTAATCGCACTCACCTGCCCTAAGCCCGCGCTTTGCATCAGCTTCGGCAAGCGATCGTGCTCCATATCCAAGGCCAAACGCACGGGGCCCACGTTACTGGATTTAGTGATAATGCCCGTAAGATCTAAATCCCCATAATTACGAAAATCTTTCACTGTGGCATTACGGACACGCATCGTCCCAGGCGAAGTTTTGACCACCGTATCCGGGCGATAACGACCGGTCATTAAAGCTGCTGCAATGGTCATGGGTTTCACGGTTGAACCTGGCTCAAACAGATCTGTGACGGCCCGGTTACGCATCGCCGCACTTTGCAAGCGTGAACGGTCGTTCGGGTTATAAGAGGGCTGATTCACCATCGCCAAGACTTCACCCGTTTGCACATCCAGAATCACGACCGAACCGGAATCTGCCTGATGGGCTTCAACCACCGCTTTTAATTCTCGATAAGCCATATACTGCACGCGCAGATCGATACTTAACTGCACATCCTGACCAGGGCGCGCATCTTGTAACGATTGAATATGACGAATCGTACGACCCACACGATCGCGCATCACCAATTTACGCCCTTGCTCACCCTGCAACGCCTGCTCATAGGCCAGCTCAATCCCTTCCTGCCCCGCACCATCAACATTAGTGAAGCCAACGATATGCGCCGTCACTTCCCCTGCCGGATAAAAACGGCGGTACTCACGATCAATGTTGACGCCAGGTATACCAAGTGACTGTACGGTTTCCGCAAACTCAGGCGTTACTTGTCGGCGCAGATACATAAAACGCCGCTCGGGATTGGCATTGATGCGGCCTAAGAGTTCATCGCGCGGGATCTCAAGAAGATGGCTGAGAGAACGAATTTGCGGATGTTGACGATCAAAGAACTTTGGATCCACCCAGATACTAGCCACTGGCGCACTCACCGCCAAAGGTTCACCATTGCGATCAGTGATCAAACCACGATGCGCCGGAATTTCCATTGTACGAATGGTGCGCGCATCCCCTTGGTTTTGCAGAAACTCCTGATCCACCATATATAAGGACATCAGTTTTGCGGTGATCGCCAGCACCACGGCGCCCAAAATGGCAAAAACCAGCCACAGACGCCAACTGCGTGCGGCTTGGGTGTTTAGTGTGTCATTTTGGCTGCTCATGTCGAATGATCTCGATCTCTTTGGACTCAGGAGCACGCATCTGTAAGCGCGACTCCGCTTCACTCTCTATACGGCTGTGGCCACCCCAGGTACTTTGTTCTAAGAGCAATTGCCCCCATTCCACCTGCAACTCATCCCACTGATGCACCAAAATCTGGTGATCATTAAACAAGCGCCGATAGTCGTAGGCGGCCTGAATCACCATCAACGCCGTCACGACTATGGCCAGAATCAAACTCAAGACCAAAAGGGTGGGACGAAACAGCTCAGCATTACTGATCAGAGGTTGCGGAACCTCTTCTCCCTCTGCTCGTGCGTGCGTCCAACCTAACCACTTTTGCTGAAGATCTTTTAAGCGCATTTCTCGGCCACACGCATCACAGCACTGCGCGAACGCGGATTAGCTGCCACTTCAGCCTCACTGGCTCGTATCGCCTTACCTAAACTTTTTAATCGCTGACGTAACATCGCCTGTGTGACCGGCATATCGACGGGCAGATGCTCATCGCCTTTAACATGACGACGAATAAAACGCTTCACCAAACGATCTTCCAAGGAATGAAAACTGATGACGACTAGATGTCCACCGGGCGCTAGGATCTCCAGCGCTTGGTCTAAACACTGCTCAATCTCTTCCAGCTCTCGGTTGATATGGATACGAATTCCTTGAAAGGCACGTGTGGCAGGATGCTTACCTTTCTCCCAGCGCGGATTCGCAGCCGAGACGATTGCCGCAAGCTGAGCCGTGGTCGTGATCGGGGTTTGCTGCCTGGCATTCACAATTGCTTTTGCCATGCGTCTGGAGAAGCGCTCTTCGCCATACTGGAACATAACATCCGCTATTTCGCTTTCACTGGCACGCGCGATCCACTCTGCGGCACTTTCACCGGCTTGAGTATTCATGCGCATGTCCAGAGGACCATCCTGCTGGAAACTGAAACCGCGTTGAGGATCATCCAGCTGTGGCGAACTGACCCCCAAATCTAAAAGCACACCCTGAACCTTACCGCTGAGGCCACGTGTTTTCATGGCCTGCTCAAGCTCACTAAAAGACGCATGCATAATCTGAAAACGCGAATCTTCCGCCGCCAAACGCTGGGCATGCTCAATCGCTTGTGGGTCTTTATCAAAAGCGATGAGTTGGCCCGTTTCTGCAAGGCGCTCAAGCACACGACGGGAATGGCCGCCCCGCCCAAACGTACCATCCACATAACAGCCAGCGGGATCGGTCACTAACGCATCCACCGCTTCTTCCAACAGCACTGTAATGTGGCTGAACGCCTGACTCATAAACTTTCCGTATAGATTGAATTACAAGGATAAAAGCTGCATCTCTTCCGGCAATACCGCATCAGAAACAGCCTGCAAATACTCTTCACGTGTTTGATTCCAGAGCGTCTCATCCCAGATCTCAAACTTTTTTCCCTGCCCAACCAGAACAAGCTTCTTATCCAATTGCGCGTATTCACGCAGCATGGTCGGTAACAGAAGTCGACCACTGGCATCCAGCTCAAGATCAGTCGCATGGCCAATCAATAGACGCTGAATACGCCGAGCCGCAGGGTTATAGCTGGGCAAAGCCTCAATTTTGGCTTGAATCAGTTCCCACTCAGGTAAGGGATAAAGGAGTAAACAACGTGCTTCGGTATCAATGGTCGCCACCAGCTGATTCGCACAGAGCTGTTCGATCAGATCTCGATAGCGAGCGGGAACCGCCATACGTCCCTTGGCATCCAGATTGATCGGGCTGACACCGCGGAACATCGCCCCCACCAAACCTCCCAAAATCCCCACTTTGAACCACTTTTACCCACAATTGCACACTATAGATAGTAACCCTAGGCAATGCAAGGGCGCTCAAAAGCACTCTTTTCCAGGGCATGACCGGCCATAACCGAAAGAATTTTCAGCAAAAAGCCGGCCTAAAAAGTCAGGAGCCAATAGATTTATCGGATAAACAGGGAGTTAGGAAAAATAGACCACTTAGAGTTCAAGCTTGAACTGACAAAAACAGAGGGAATGAAGGTGAAACGGCACAAAATAAAGAAGTGAGCCATTCACTAAAAAGCGGGATAAGAAAGGGGAAGTCTGCCGATAAGCCGGGTTCTGTCGAGGACAGTCATTCATCTGGGACGCATGTCACCATGCGCCTCTAGCGACCTACCCGGATCCGGTGTGGGCCACACCTATATGGATCCCTATTTGGTCTTGCTCCGAGTGGGGTTTACCATCGCCGTGGAATGTTGCCACCCACGCGGTGCGCTCTTACCGCACCGTTTCACCCTTACCGGCATCCGAAGATGCTTAGGCGGTTTACTTTCTGTTGCACTTTCCGTCGGCTCACACCGCCCAGACGTTATCTGGCACTTTGCCCTATGGAGCCCGGACTTTCCTCCACCCTGCGAACAGGGCAGCGACTGCCTGGCAGACTTCCGGGGCGCAGCTTAACAGGATCTCCCCTGAAGGCAATCTTTATTTTTGCAGGAGCGATTCGTAAAGCAGCTTTTTATTAACACCGGTGATCTCGGCAGTAATGGCGGCGGCTTTCTTCGGTGGCAGCTCTTGCGCCAAGCGTTGCAGGATTTTTAAGCTATGCTCATCCACCAGCTGCTCTACCTCAGTGGATGGCGCGCCCTGAATCAGCACAACAAATTCGCCCTTCTGCTGATTAGGATCGGCCTGCATCCAAGTCAACAGATCCTGTAAACAGCCACCTCGTATCGTTTCAAAGGTTTTGGTTAATTCTCGTGCGACCACCGCTTCACGCTCAGGGCCAAATACCTTCAACATCGATGCCAAAGAATCCAATATCCGGTGCGTGGACTCATAAAAGATTAACGTGGCCGTAAAGCCCACCCATTCCTGCAAAATTCGCTCACGCGCACTGGCCTTAGACGGCAAAAAACCACAAAACATAAAACGATCAGATGGCAAACCCGAAACACTCAGCGCCGCCACAAAGGCACAACAACCTGGAATCGGAGAGACCTTAAATCCCGCAGCACGTACAGCACGTACCAAGGGATAGCCTGGATCCGAGATGAGTGGTGTTCCGGCATCCGAGACCAGTGCCACACTTTGGCCCTCCGCCAACTTATGCAAAATCAACTCGGTGCGCTGTGTTTCATTGTGCTCATGCACTGAAATCATCGGCGCTTTAATGCTAAACTGCGCAAGCAAGCGCCCAGTGTGGCGAGTATCTTCTGCTGCGATAAGATCAACACTTCCCAGCACTTTGATTGCGCGTGGCGAAAGATCATTCAGGTTGCCAATAGGAGTGGCTATGACATACAAAACGGGTTCAGACATGAGAATTCCAATTCGCGGTAATGCACAACGCGTGACTCGACAAGAGTATAAGATGAAGCCGCTGAGCTTGTCTTTCCTTTTACTCCTTCTTAGCCTTCTACTCTCGGCCTGTGCACCTAGCCCCACGAGCACCCGCGCACCTAGCCTCACCTCAGCGGATAGCGTTGATAGCCTATTGCGTGCGGCTGATCAAGCAGGCCCTATTCGCGCTGCCGAACTCCGTGTACAAGCCGCTCGCCGCCTACTCAGCCTGAATCAGCAACAAGAGGCGATTCGTGTCCTGGCGCAAACAGACACGCGTAACCTTCCCCCTTCTTTAGGGTTTGAAATTGCTCAGATTCGCGCCCTGAATGCGCTTCAACAACGCGACAGCCAGCAAGCGCTGGTCTATCTCGATTACACCCAGCTACCACGCGACCTCGACAGTGAGCAACTGGTGCAGCTGAGTGAACTCCGCGCTGATGCCTTTGAACTGCAAGCAGATTATCTCGCCGCCACACGCGAGCTCATTGCCAGCAGCCAGATGACTGAAGACCGTCAGCAACAGCGCATTCTGCATGATCGTATTTGGCGTGAATTAAATGCCATGCAAACCAGCGATCTACAACGCGCACGCCAAGACCGCAATAACACCTATTTTGAGCAGGGTTGGTTTGAACTGGCACATGAAGCTCAGATCAGTCAACAGCTAGCGGGAGATCTACCTGATGAGTGGCTCTTCCGTTGGCAAGAGCATCCAGCCGCTTTGATTCCACCGGCAGCTTACAGCCAGCAACCTGAAACCAGCAGCCCAGCAATCGGCAGCTGGAGCGCACTGGACAGCTTACCTGGCGCGAAACGTATTGCCTTAGCACTTCCTTTCAGCGGCCCGCTGGCACAAGTAGCCACCAACCTCAGCGATGGGTTTATGACCGCTCTACAAACAGATACACAAACTGCTACTCAAGTTGTGACCCTCGACACCACACAAATCCAAACCTCGGCCCAACTCTTCACGCTAGCCCTACAACAGGGCGCCGATTGGATTGTGGGTCCGCTAGAGCGTGAACTGGTCAATCAACTGGCCAATAGTCCAGAGCACCCCCTTCCGGTTCTGGCTTTAAATCAGAGCCAATCCGGCAGTAATCCGCCTTTCCAACTAGAACTTTCCAGTGAACATGAAATTCGTGGCCTTGTAGACTACGCCATCGCTTCCGGCTTTCGCACGGCCTTGATCATCAGTAGTGATGCGCCCTGGGCCAGTCGCTTAACACAAACACTGCGCCAAGAATATAGCAATCGCGGTGGCCAGCTTATCGGCAGCCTAACCTATAATACTCAGGCCAGTGCTTCAGAACAGATTCGCGGCCTCCTCGTACAAGATCCCGCTCTGGCACGGAGCATGCCTAGCCGCTCACGCAGTGGGCAACAGGTGAACGTCAGCCACGACAGCCAAGTCATCTTCATGATTACAGATGCCACCGATGCCCGCCTCATCCGCCCCATGCTAGCCTATCACTACGCAGGCGGGATTCCTTTACTGGCAACCTCGCATGTATACGAAGGCCCAGCCAACGCCGTACGTGATGCCGATCTCGACGGCATTCAATTTATTGACCTGCCCTGGCGCATCACCTCTAACTCCAGCACGCGTGAAGCCCTGAGCCAACACCGTACCGATGTGGATACAGATATGGGCAAATTCTACGCACTGGGGGCTGACGCCTATCATTTACAACGCCATCTCTCTCAGCTCAATCCAGGGCAAGGTGCACTCATGGAGGGTGAAACCGGCCGTCTAGCCTTTGATAGCCAAAAACGTATTACGCGCAGCCTCAGCTGGGCTATATTCCGTAATGGTGTTCCACAACCCATAGCGCCTTAGAAGGATGTAGCGCTTTAAAGAGATCAATAGAAGGAGTGTTTTCATGGATCGAAAACAACACGGCACGGATGCCGAAAACCGCGCCCTGCTCTGGCTCGAAGATCAGGGTCTGCGCCTAATCCAACGTAATGCCCAGTGCCGCCTTGGCGAGATAGACTTGATTATGCAAGATCAATCGACGCTTGTGTTTATTGAGGTGCGGCAGCGTCAAAGCCAGGCCTATGGCGGTGCAGCACTTTCCGTCAACTGGCGCAAACAACAGAAGCTGGCACTGACCGCACGCTACTTACTGGCACGCCACCCGCACTGGAGCGACTACCCCTGCCGCTTTGATGTGGTTGCTTTTGAAGGAAATTCATCCCCAATATGGTATAAAGACGCCTTTAGACCCTAGGTAGAGAATTCGGAAGCAGACATGGAACTTCAGGATCGCATCATCCATCAGTTTCATCATTCGATGGAAATTAATGCACAAACCATTGAGCAGTATACGCCGATGCTGGCGGCTGCCGGTGAACTCCTGCTGCATTGTCTGGTCAGTGAACATAAGTTGTTATGTGTCGGCAATGGCGCCTCAGGTGCGCTGGCACAACACTTTAGCAGTCTGCTGATGAATCGCTTTCGTCATGAACGCCCAGGCTTACCTGCCATTGCTCTGAATGCCGACAGCGCCAGCATGAGCGCGATCGCTGAAGACAGCGGCTTTGCGGAGATTTATTCCAAACAGATCCGCGCACTGGGTATGCCCGGGGATATTCTCATCGCGGTTTCCGCCACAGGCCGCTCAGCCAGCTTAGTGCAAGCCATTCAGGCCGCACATGATCGGGAGATGGTCGTGATTGCTCTAACAGGAGGAGATGGCGGCAACATGACCGCTCTCTTAAGACCAGATGAAATTGAGATCTGCATTCCATCAGAAGATGAAACCCTAGTACACCATGCGCAGTTGTTGGCACTGCATTGCCTATGCGACTTGATCGACTATCAACTATTCGGAGCCTGATCTATGTCTAAAAGCCTACCTTGCTTAATACTTGCCCTAAGCCTCCTCAGCGGCTGCTCAACCTTTGTGAGCTCGGCCCGGGAAACACCCATCCAAGAGAATGATGGCCGTCGTACCCTAGGAAACTATGTTGAAGACAATTCGATAGAGTTCAAATCCAAGGTCAATCTGAATAAAGGCAGTGCCGAGCTTTCAAGCTCGAATATTAACGTCAACGCATATAATGGCCAGGTTCTACTGACCGGACAAGTCCCCAGCCAGCGTATCAAAGATGAGGCGACTCAGGTTGTTCAGCAGCTGCGTGAAGTGCGCAAAATTCATAACGAGCTAGAGATTCTTGGCCCCACCTCGATGATGATTCGCGCCAACGACACCTACATCACAGGTCGTGTTAAAGCTCAGTTGTTAGCAGATCGCAATACAGAAGGCATGCGCATCAAGGTTGTGACTGAAAACGGCGTAGTTTACTTGATGGGCCTAGTCACACCGCAAGAAGCCGACCAAGCCGTGAACACAATTCGCGGTATTGTGGGCATTCAACGCATTGTGAAGGTGTTTGAGTACATCTAACCTGAGATTCCAACACTTAGAAAAAAGGCTCCCGAAGGAGCCTTTTTTTTAGTTTTTCACGATCGTTAATTTGGGCTTGCCTTCAGCACGAGGGGGAACCTCGCGAGGAGGCTCATCGTTTGAATGGGGCAGCTCTTCAGCCGCTTCTGCTTCCTGCATTAAGGCTTCTACACCCGGCTCAACACCGAACCCCATGCCCTGGCCATTTTCACGCGCATAGATCGCCAAAACGGCCGCAGTCGGTACAAACACGTTCATCGGCACTCCGCCAAAGCGTGCATTAAATGACACCCCGGTATGATCCATAAACAGATCACGCACGGCAGACATCGCGATATTCAGAACGATTTGGCCGTCCTGAACAAACTGCTCAGGCACCATCACCCCCTGCACCTGAGTATCTACCGCGATATAGGGCGTCCACTCATTGTCTGAAATCCATTCATACAGCGCTTTCAGCAAATAAGGACGGCTTGGAGTCATAACAATTACCTAAATTAAGATCTTACTTAAAGACGATCAATCGCGCATTTCACGCTCGGCATCCGAGAGGCTAGCCTGGAAAGACTCACGCTCAAACAGACGCTTCATATACGCATAAAGTGGATTACACTGAGGCTTAGGCAACTCAATCCCCATGACCGGCAAACGCCACAACACAGGCGCCAAGCAGCAATCTACCAGCGTAAATTCATCACTCATAAAATAAGGCTTGTCTGCAAAAATCGGTGCGATCGAGACCAGCCCATCACGCAACTCTTTTCGGCAACGCTCAACTTCATCAGGATCGGCTTCAGCAGACAGAATTGTGTCCACTAAACGACCCCAATCACGCTGAATACGGTAGATGTAGAGACGGCTTTCTGCACGTGCAACAGGATACACAGGGAGCAAAGGAGGATGCGGGAAACGCTCATCCAGATACTCCATCATGACACCCGACTCATAGAGCACCAAATCACGATCCAGCAATGTCGGTAAGCTGTTGTAAGGGTTCAGCCCCACCAGGTCTTCCGGCATATCCTCAACTTTACAATCGACGATATCGACCGCCACACCCTTCTCAGCCAAAACGATGCGCACACGATGGCTATAATGATCATCGCCATCGGAGAAAAAGGTCATGGAGGAACGCTTTGTCACCACTCCCATCGGTTTACCTCATTCTGTATAGAGCTATAAACAAAAAATCTACGCGACCCTTAAGAGTCGCGTAGCTTTGAGAGATGCTTAATAAATTGATTAGTGAATATCGCGCCAGAATTCACGTTTCAATAGATAAGCAACAAATGTAAAGATCGCCAAGAAGATCAAAACGAAGGTACCAATACGCTCAGACTGCAAGCGTGATGGTTCACCCACGTAGGCCATGTAGTTGACCAGATCATAAATGGCACGATCAAACTCTGCGGAGTTCATAGATCCCGTGTTCGCCTGAACCGTCATACACTGACCACTACGATTACCGGTCAGAGGATCTAAAGTTCCACGGTTTCCACGTTCCATCAGCTCATCAATGGTGCAGTTATTCACCACAGCACCTTGAAGATCTTCCAACACATTTGGCATACCCACGTCTGCGAACAGAGCGTTATTCACACCCCAAGGACGCGCCTCATCGCGGTAGAAGCTACGCAGATAGGTATATAACCAGTCTGTACCACGCAAACGTGCGCTCAGCGTCAGATCCGGTGGCGGAGCACCAAACCAACCTGCGGCATCGCCCTTATCCATAGAAATGGTCATCAGATCATTGATCTTATGCTCACCCAGGATCAGGTAGTCTTCGACCAGATCATGCGGCAGGCCGAGATCGTCAGCCGTACGTGCAAAGCGCTGATACTCCATAGAGTGGCAGCCCATGCAACGGTTCACGAACAGCGCCATACCACGCTGTAGAGACTCCTGATCACGCAGATTAGGCTTCATCTTATCCAGCGGATAAGGACTTGCAGCTGCCTGCACAACCGCAGGCATCAGCACCAATAAGAGTGCAATTAAATATTTTTTCATCAGCCTGTCACCCTCTGCGGAACCGGTTTAGTGCTTTCCATTCTGGTGTAGAACGGCATCAGCAGGAAGAACGCAAAATACAGAACCGTACAGATCTGAGCGACCAGGGTACGACCATCCGTTGATGGCAAAGCACCCAAAATACTCAGGATCACGAAACTCACTGCAAAGACGGCGAGGAACAGCTTGCTGATGATACCCTTGTAACGCATTGACTTAACTGGACTACGATCCAACCAAGGCAGTACGAACAGAATCGCAATCGCAGCACCCATCACCACAACACCCCAGAATTTTGCATCCAGACCGAAGAGGTTAAAGGTCACCGCACGCAGCATCGCATAGAAGGCTGTGAAGTACCAAACCGGTGCAATATGGTCTGGTGTTTTCAGCGGGTTAGACGGTTCAAAGTTTGGACGCTCAATGAAGTAACCGCCCCCTTCTGGGAAGAAGAAAACAACGATTGAGAAGACAAACAGGAAGACACCCACACCCACAATATCTTTAACGGTGTAATAAGGGTGGAAAGGAATACCATCTTTAGGTACACCATTCTCATCCAGATTATCATGGATTTCGATACCATCTGGGTTGTTTGAACCCACTTCATGCAGAGCAATGATGTGCAGTACGACCAACGCCAACAGGACGATCGGCAGCGCCACAACGTGCAACGCGAAGAAACGGTTCAGCGTGATCCCAGAGATCAAGTAATCACCACGAATCCACTGCTGCAGATCCGCACCCACAACTGGAATGGCACCAAACAGAGAAACGATTACCTGAGCACCCCAATACGACATCTGACCCCATGGCAGCAGGTAGCCCATGAAAGCTTCCGCCATCAATACCAGGTAGATTGTCATACCGAAGATCCACACCAACTCACGCGGCTTACGGTATGAACCATACATCATGCCACGGAACATATGCAGATAAACAACCACGAAGAAAGCTGAGGCACCGGTAGAGTGCAGATAACGTAACAGCCAACCATATTCAACATCACGCATGATGTATTCGAGAGATGCAAACGCACCCTCGTCGGATGGGTTATAGCTCATGGTGAGCCAGATACCGGTAATAATCTGATTGACCAGCACTAACAACGCCAGAGAACCGAAGAAATACCAGAAGTTAAAGTTTTTGGGTGCATAGTACTTAGACAGGTGATCTTCCCAAAGCGCGGTCGCAGGAAAACGATCATCAATCCAGCCCATCAGACCCGGATTACCTTTATTACGGTGGCCAGCCATTATACTGCCTCCTGATCTATACCGATGACGAGAGTGTTCTCATCCTGATAGGAATGCGGTGGAATCACCAGGTTAGTCGGTGCCGGCATTGCGCGGTAGACACGACCTGACAAGTCGAAACGTGATCCGTGGCAAGGGCAGAAGAAGCCACCTAACCACTCGCTGCCCAGGTCCGCAGGTGCAATATCAGGACGATAGGTTGGTGAGCAACCCAGATGCGTACAGATACCCACCATCACCATGATATCCGGACGCAAAGCACGCTCCGGCGTATTCGGGATATAGTCGGGCTGTTCAGCTCGACGCGACTCCGGATCCGCCACACGATCATTCAGCTTTGCCAGGTTAGCCAAGGCTTCTTCGCTACGACGTACAACCCAGACCGGACGTCCACGCCACTCAACGATCATTTGCTGACCCGGCTCCAGCTTGCTGATATCTGCCCGCGCAGGTGCGCCCGCCGCTCTGGCTTTCGCACTTGGATGCCAGGACGCTACAAACGGCACCGCTACACCGACCGCACCCACTGCCCCAAGGGCAGATGTAGCACCGATCAGCAGGCGACGCCGGCCTTTGTTCACGCCGTCATTGCTCATCAACTTCATCTCCACGTATTCGACATTTCCGCTGCACTAATGCACAGAAGTCCTGCCGCCAGTCATTAAAAACCCAAATTCAGGATTCTCTAAATGGCGCAAATATTAAAGAAAATACCCAATTTATACAAGGTGAATTCCTGTGTGCCTTTAGTCTACGATCCTGATCCCATTACAGATTTCTCGTTTAAATTCAGTCCATTTAAACGCAAAAACCCGACTGCAAAGCAAGTCGGGTTTTTGGATTTCGCCAGATAATCTGGACGAAAAAATTAACGCTTGGAGAACTGTGGACGCTTACGTGCTTTACGCAGACCCACTTTCTTACGCTCAACCATACGCGAGTCACGCGTTACGAAGCCTGCTTCACGCAGTGCTGGGCGCAGAGTTTCATCATATTCCATCAGCGCACGAGTGATACCGTGACGGATCGCACCCGCCTGACCGAAACCACCACCACCTGCAACAGTGACATAAACGTCGAATTTTTCAACGTTACCTGTCAACTGCAGTGGCTGCATAACGATCATACGAGCCGTTTCACGACCAAAATACTCTTCCATCGTGCGCTGATTGATGGTGATTTTACCAGTGCCTGGACGCAGGAAGACGCGAGCAGTTGAAGTTTTGCGACGGCCAGTGCCGTAGTACTGAGTTGTAGACATCTTCGCCTTCCCCTTAGATATTCAGTTCTTTAGGTTGCTGAGCTGCGTGCGGATGTGTGTTGCCCGCATACACTTTCAGCTTGCTGTACATAGAACGACCCAATGGGCCTTTTGGCAGCATGCCTTTAACAGCCAACTCAATGGTGCGCTCAGGGAAAGTCTGGATCATCTTAGTGAAGTTTGCTTCTTTAAGACCACCCGGGAAACCAGAATGACGGTAGTACATCTTGTCATTGCGCTTGTTACCCGTCACGTTCACTTTTTCAGCGTTAACGACAACAATGTAGTCGCCCGTATCAACGTGAGGAGTATATTCAGGCTTATGCTTGCCACGCAGACGGCGTGCAATTTCAGTTGCCAGACGACCCAGGGTTTTACCCTCTGCGTCCACAACGTACCAGTCGCGTTTAACTTCGGCTGGCTTAGCGCTAACAGTAGTTTTCATTGCTTAATTACCTTAACTCGTTAAGTCTCTTTCCGTTTTTAACAACGGTCCCGACTTACCTTATAGTTATTCGTTGGCTCACAGAATGTGAGCAACCTTCACAACCCCAAAAAATGGGAGCGCGCATTATAGAGGTATCTATATAAAAAAACGAGCCTTTCGACTCGCTTTTTTACGACCCTATATGCCTCATTTAAGCCCTATGCGCGATGCTCGCGCGCCAAGTACTCATGTGACTGCATTTCCAATAAACGGCTCTTGGTACGCTCTATCTCAAACGATAAACGCCCCTCAGTATAAAGATCATGGATCGACACTTGCGCCGAGATGATCAACTTCACACCGCTGTCATAAAACTCATCCACCAGATTTATAAACCGACGCGCAGCATCATCGTTATGACGCCCTAACTGTGGCAGATTACTCAGCAAGACCTCGTGATAGACCTTAGCAAGCTCGATGTAATCATTCTGCGAGCGCGGCCCTTCACACAGATCCTTAAAATCAAACCAGACAACATCTTCACAGACTCGACGCGCACGAATATGGCGGCCGTTCACCTCCACCAGTTGGTCATCTTGTGCTTCTTCAATATCCGGCGCCAAGCTTTCAAAGCTCTTGTTCAGACTGATATCCGCCTGATCATCCAATGGATAATGGTAAAGCTCCGCCTGCTCCAAGACACGCAGACGATAGTCGACACCACCGTCGACATTAACGACTTCGGTATATTTGTTCAGCAGCGCGATAGCAGGTAAAAAACGCGCACGCTGCAAGCCGTCTTTATACAAACCGTCCGGCACTATATTTGAGGTCGCCACCAAGCTGACCCCATTAGCAAACAACTGCTCCAACAAACCACCCAGAATCATGGCATCGGTAATATCCGATACAAAAAACTCATCAAAACAGATAATGCGCGCTTCTTGAGCATATTTTTTGCCGATCTCAACCAGGGGGTTTTTGGTGCCCTCTAGCTGCTTTAGTTCACCGTGAACACGCTGCATAAAGCGATGAAAGTGCGTGCGCATCTTACGTTCAAAAGGCAAGCTATCGTAGAAGGTATCCATGAGATAGGTTTTACCGCGCCCGACACCTCCCCAGAAATACAACCCACGCAACGGCTCCTGCGTTTCTTTGCGGATTTTTCCGGTCAAGCGGCGAATCAGACTCGGGACAGGCGAGTTATCGGTTGCAATCAGCTCGTCGTAAAGACGCTGCAGATGCTTGACTGCCATTTCCTGTGTCGGATCGTAGGAGAAGTCCTCACGCTCCAAGTCTTTTTTGTAACGCTCTAAGGGTGTCATAGAATCCTGTTACCTTTTGCCTGCTAGCCATACAGCGCCGCACTTTACTGCGTGACCGTTGAGCTTGCAATTATTCATTTGTGGCATCACCCCAATCCCGCCAAGCGCACGACCAAAGGCACCAAGAAAGAGCTAAACACACCAGTTAAACCCATCGCCAGGCCCGCAAATGCGCCCGCCAGCATACTCATCTGCAACGCATAAGCCGTACCAAAACCATGAGCAGCCAAACCTAAAGCAAACCCCTTCACGCTATCATCTTGAATTTTTAGGATCCGAAAAACACTTGGCGCCAACAAACAGCCAATCACCCCTGTAATCAGCACCAAACCCGCCGCCAAGGATGGATAGCCACCGATTTGCTCAGCGATGCCTATCGCAATCGGCGAGGTCACAGACTTGGGTGCCAAAGACAATAACATCGGGGTCGAGCTACCCAACAACCAAGCAATCCCCACCGCCGATATCACCGCAGTCACACTACCCACCAGGCAGGAGACCAGAATCGGCAACAGCATACGCCGAATACGCGCAAAGTGATCATAAAGTGGAATGGCGAGTGCCACGGTAGCCGGCCCAAGCAGAAAGTGAATGAACTGCGCCCCTTCGAAATAGGTATCATAATCCGTCTCGGTGAGGAGCAAGAGCAGAATAATCAAGGTCAGAGAGATCATGACCGGATGCGCCAGCGAGTGACCTCGCGCTTTTTTGTTCAACCATAAAGCGAGTTGAAACACAGTGAGTGTCACTAGAATCCAAAAAAGTGGCCGAGCCGCAAAGTAAACCCAGAAATTATTGATCTCCATGCATCACCTCAGCTCCATCTTGCTTTTTCTGCAATCTTTGCATCAACCATGCAGTGATCACCAAAGTGACCAAAGTACTCACCACTAGCGATATAGCCAGAATCCACCACTCCTGCGCCAAACGCTCCAGATGTACCAACAAGCCCACCCCTGCCGGGATAAACAACAAAGAAAGATGACGAATCAAACCCTCGGCGGGTAGACGTAAACTTTCCGGCACCTCACCGTGAATCATCAATCCAATCAAAAGAATCAACATCCCCGCGACCGGCCCCGGTACCGGCAAACCACTGACTACAACCAGTATTTCACCGAGCAGCTGACATAACATCAGCAGGATAAAACCAACTAACACAGATCACCTCAACTCAAAGCAGATAGGATTTAAACGCTTGGTCTGACCTTTTCACCGCGCAACTTCGGTGTGCATCTTACCCGAAAGCTTTTCTAAGGTGAGCCTTTTCTATCGATTGATTGCTCTCAATAAAGCTCAGACCACAGTATTAAAGGTCTAAAAGCAAAAAGGCTCCGTGTTAAGGGAGCCTTTACAAAGAAGAGAGATTCAACCTTACAACAAGAGTCGGCGTATATCACTCAACAGTGCGTTCAACTCGGTCAGGAAGCGTCCGGCATCCCCTCCGTTGATCGCACGATGGTCATAAGACAAGCACAAAGGCAGCATCAAACGCGGTTCGAATGTCTGGCCATTCCAGCGTGGCTGAATATCCGCTTTCGACACACCCAGAATCGCCACCTCAGGAGCATTCACAATCGGTGTAAATCCCTTACCTCCAATTCCACCTAAGCTGGAGATGGTGAAGCAAGCGCCCTGCATTTCGTTGGGTTTGAGCTTACGATCCTTCGCCTTAGCCGCCAACTCAGCCGCTTCAATCGATAGTGCATAGACGCTCTTTTTATCCGCATCTTTGATCACAGGCACCATCAATCCATTCGGAGTATCCACAGCCAAACCGATGTTGACATATTTTTTATAAACAATATGTTCACCATCGGCATCCAAGGATGCATTAAACTTCTGGTGACGCGTCAACGCCAAAGCAGCGGCCTTGATTAAGAAAGGCAGAGGCGTCAGCTTGACTCCAGACTTCAAGGCTTCGTCCTTAACCTCTTTGCGGAACGCTTCCAGCTCCGTAATATCCGCATCATCAAATTGTGTGACATGTGGAATATTCAGCCAACAACGCGCCATATTATCACGCGTTAACTTATCAATTTTGCTCAGTTTGACCTTTTCAATCTCACCAAACTGACTGAAATCCACTGCAGGGATAGCCGGAATACCCGAACCCACCGCAACAGCCGCTTTAGGCGTTTCGGCCAACTGTTTCAGAGCCGATTTAACGTAGAGCTGAACATCTTCTTTCAGTACACGGTTTTTGGGTCCTGAGCCCTTAACCAGCGCTAGATCCACACCAAACTCACGCGCCAACGCACGTACTGCAGGACCGGCATGTACCTGACGATTACTCTTTTCTAAAGAGGCTAGATTAGCCGGCGCAGGCGCGGCGGCAGGTACTTGCGCTACAGCAGCGGGTGCAGCCGCCACAGGGGTCGTTGAAGGCGCGACAACCGGTGCATCTACCGGCGCAGCCGCGGCCAACACCTGCGTTTGCACCTCCAACAGCAGGTCGTTTTCACTGACCTGATCACCCACTTTGATATGCAAAGCGGTAATCACACCAGAGACTGGAGCTGGCACCTCCATGGAGGCCTTATCGGTTTCCAAGGTGATCAGACTATCGCCCTCTTGAATGGAGTCACCGACTTTGACCATTACTTCGATGACATCCACATCGGATGCACCACTCAGGTCAGGAATCAGGACCTTTTCCAGAGCCGCTTGTGTCGCAGGTGCGAAGGCTGCAGGCACCGCACCGACAGGCGCCACTACGGATTCACTCGCCCCCTGCTCACGCGCTGGCATCGTTGTCGCAACCGGGCTACCGGCTACCGACACCTCAAGCAGTAGATCATTTTCATTCACCTGATCGCCGACCTTGATATGCAAGGCCGTGATCACTCCAGAAACCGGCGCGGGCACTTCCATAGAGGCTTTATCGGTTTCCAGCGTAATCAGGCTATCGCCTTCCTCAATCTGATCCCCCACCTTTACCAAGACTTCAATGACATCCACATCGGTGGCACCGCTCAGATCGGGAATCAACACTTTTTCTTGCTGCGATGCGACCACTGTAGGTGCAGATGCCGCTTCCACAGGTGCATTCACTGGCACAGCAGCAGACACTTCTGCGACTACAGCTGCCGCACCCTCTGCAACATCCAGCTCTAAAAGCTGATCACCCTCATTGACCTGATCACCCTCTTTAACATACATCGCAGTGATCACACCCCCCGTGGTAGCAGGCACTTCCATCGAAGCCTTGTCGGTTTCTAGGGTAATCAAACTATCGCCTTCACTGATGCGATCACCCACCTTGACCAGCACTTCAATCACATCCACATCGGATGCACCACTCAAATCCGGAATCGTTATTGTTTGTTTGCTCACAATCTTATCCTCTCGCGTTGGCTACAGACATTCACCGATTACACCGTCCAGGGGGCGGGCTTATCCGGATTGATATTGAATTTCTGCATGGCCTTAGCGACCACGGAGGCCTGAATTTTGCCTTCCTCTTGCAGCGCCTTGAGGGCAGCAAGAACAACGTAATAACGGTTCACTTCAAAGAATTCACGCAGTTTGGCGCGACTGTCTGAACGACCAAATCCATCGGTACCCAGCACCTTGTAGCGACGCGGGATATACTCACGCAACTGATCCGCATAAAGACGCATATAATCCGTAGACGCAATGACTGGACCTTCATGTCCCTGCAGACAGGTTTCTAGGTAAGAAGCTCGCGGCTCATCCTCAGGGTGCAGCATATTCCAGCGATAGACAGCCTGGGCATCCCGACGCAATTCGTTGATCGAGGTCGTACTCCAGACATCCGACTCAATGCCATACTCATCACGCAGAATCAGCGCCGCTTCACGCACTTCACGCAGAATCGAACCACAACCCAAAAGCTGTACTTTTAGTTCTGCATCCTTACCTTCATCCAACAAGTACATACCTTTGATGATGCCTTCTTCGGCACCTGCAGGCATATCAGGATGCTGATAGTTTTCATTCAGCGTTGTGATGTAATAGAAGCGATTTTCCTGCTCCTGATACATACAACGCAAACCGTCCTGAATAATCACCGTCAATTCATAGCCGTAGGTCGGATCATAGCTGACACAGTTCGGGATCATCTGCGCCATCAGGTGACTATGGCCATCCTGATGCTGCAAGCCCTCTCCATTTAGCGTCGTACGACCTGAGGTCGCACCTATCAAGAATCCACGTGCCTGCGAATCCCCTGCTGCCCAGGTCAAATCCATCACACGCTGGAAACCAAACATGGAATAGAAAATATAGAAAGGGATCACCGGGCAATTATTGTTGCTATAAGAGGTCGCACAGGCCAGCCAAGCACTGAAGGCACCGGACTCATTGATTCCTTCTTCCAGTATCTGGCCTGTCTTGGACTCTTTGTAAAACATGATCTGATCACGATCATGCGGCGTGTAGCGCTGCCCTTGAGAGGTATAAATACCCAGTTGGCGGAACATCCCTTCCATACCAAAGGTACGCGCCTCATCCGGTACAATCGGCACTACACGCTCACCGATATTTTTATCCTTAACCAGAGTACTCATCACACGATTCAGCGCCATCTGGGTGGAGATTTCACGCTCCCCAGTGCCTTTAAGCTGCGCGCTAAATACTTCCAGCTCAGGTGTTTCAAGCTTCTGGAACTCGGTGCGGCGTACAGGATAGAAACCACCCAACTGCTTACGTCGTTCAAACATATACTTCATCTCAGGCGAATCCGGAGATGGGCGGTAATAAGGCACCGTTTCCAACTGATCATCCGTCAGCGGGATATTAAAGTGATCACGGAAGGTTTTAAGATCCTCGAGTGCAACCTTTTTCATCGAGTGGGTATCATTTTTCGCCTCACCCGATTTGCCCGTGCCATAGCCCTTCACGGTCTGCGCCAGAATCACAGTTGGCTGCCCTTTATGCGTCATAGCTGCCTGATAAGCCGCATACACCTTATAAGGGTCGTGACCACCGCGATTCAGATTCATGATGTCCTGATCGGACATATCCTTAACCATTTCCAAGAGTTCAGGATATTTGCCAAAGAAATGCTCACGCGTGTAAGCCCCGCCATTGGCTTTATAGTTCTGCAATTCACCATCACAGACCTCATCCATACGCTTCTGCAAAAGGCCTTTATCATCCTTGTCAAACAACGGATCCCAATGACGACCCCAAAGACATTTGATGACGTTCCAGCCAGCACCCCGGAAAATCCCCTCCAGCTCTTGCACGATCTTACCGTTACCACGCACCGGTCCATCCAAACGCTGCAGGTTACAGTTCACCACAAAAACGAGGTTTTCCAGGTGCTCACGACCTGCTAGGGAAATCGCGCCCAGAGATTCAGGCTCATCGCACTCACCATCTCCCAGGAAAGCCCAAACTTTACGATCACCACGGTTAATCAAACTACGTGCTGACAAGTACCGCATGATATGCGCTTGGTAGATTGCCTGAATGGGGCCTAAGCCCATCGAAACTGTCGGGAACTGCCAGAAATCAGGCATTAACCAAGGATGCGGGTAAGAAGAGAGACCATTACCATCCACTTCGCGGCGGAAGTTATCCAACTGCTCTTCGGTTAGACGGCCTTCTAGGTAAGCACGCGCATAGATACCGGGGGAAATATGTCCCTGGAAGAACACCATATCGGCATCCTGCTCGCCTTCAGGGCCACGGAAGAAATAATTAAAACCGATATCATACAGGGTTGCGGAAGAGGAGAAGCTCGAGATGTGGCCACCGAGCGCATCGCTGTTACTGTTAGCACGCATCACCATGGCCATGGCGTTCCAGCGAATGAAGGAGCGGATACGACGCTCCATAAACAAATCACCGGGCATGCGCACTTCATCACGCGGAGATATAGTATTGCGATAGGGTGTTGTCAGAGCACCTGCGGCCCCTAAGCCGATCTCAGAAGCCTTGTTGCCGAGCTTACGTAAAATATAACGCGCACGCTCATCACCTTCACTTTTCGCCACCGACTCCAGTGCGTCTAACCACTCCTGGGTTTCAATCGGATCTACGTCTTCAATCATCTCGTGCACTTTGATCTCTCCAAACACTGTTGACCTGCTTTCAGGAAAGCCTAGACGCCAGCAGGTAATTTTCCATGCTGCATTGCACAGCACCCTTCTTATTCGTGTAGTAATACTACGCAAATGAAGTAAAAGTGTCTAGAGATGTCGCAATTCACTAAATAAACCGAAAGGATGAACGGATATTTTGTAGTTTTAGTACAAAAACTAGCTCGAAGTCAGGTGCGAGCGCCGCAAAGAACGCTCTAAGCGTGTATTTTCGCGCCCCTGCTCCAACAGCGCCTCCTCCACAAAGGCAAGATGGTCATGTACCGCCTGACGTGCGCGCTCAGGCTCACCTTTTTCAATCGCATCCAGCAACAACCCATGCTGATCATGAATATTGCTGCGCCAGTTTTCCTTGGGATAGATATTTTTCAGGTTGTCGCCGATATGGTGCTTCAGCAAGGTGAAGAGCGCGCGCATCATATGCAACAGAATCATATTGTGGGTGGACGCCGCGATCGCAAGATGAAACTCAACATCCGCTTCCACTTCTTTATCAAATGCCTTCTGCTCATGGTAACGCTGTAAATCTTCGTAACGTGCACGTATCTCCTGCTTATCCGCCGCCGTACTCCTGAGGGCTGCATAATACGCCGCAACCCCTTCTAAAGCATGGCGAAACTCAAGCAGATCATATTGCGCTTCAGGATGATGCTTAAACAGATCCAGCAAGGGATCCGACAAACTCCCCCCCAGCTTTTCTTCGACATAGGTCCCACCGCCTTGGCGACTGACCAGCAAACCTTTCGCCACCAGCTTTTGCACCGCTTCTCGTAAAGAGGGACGTGAAACCGCGAACCTGGTGGCCAACTCCCGCTCAGGCGGCAGACGCTGCCCCGGCTTAAGCGTACCCTCTAAGATCATCGCTTCCATTTGCTGCATGATGACATCAGAGATTTTAGGCTGTTTGACACGCTGATAGGTCATAGACGAATTCCATTACACTAAGCTGAAACACAATTGGTAAAACCAATTATAAAATATTTTTTATTCAGATACTTCAAGTAGAAGCTAGGAAAAAACAAGGCAGGATTGACAAAATTCTTTCTCGATTTTAGAGTGACCGGATACTTTGGAAAATTGGTAAGACCAATTAACCCTAATCACAGGTTTTCACTATGCACGCTCAGTATGCTGAATTTCACGAACAACTCCGCCGCCATATTCCCGAAGACAGATTAATCAGTGATCCGCTGAGAACCCTTGCTTACGGAACCGATGCGAGCTTTTACCGCTTGATTCCACAACTGGTGGTACGAGTCGAGTCCGAAACTGAGGTACAACATACTATACGCTTGGCCGCCCGGATGCACCTGCCCATCACCTTTCGAGCAGCCGGTACCAGTCTTTCAGGACAAGCCATCACCGACTCAATTCTGATACAACTGGGTGATGGGTGGAATGGCCACCACATCAGCGCCGATGCCAAGCAGATCAGCTTGCAGCCTGGAGTCATCGGTGCACAAGCTAACCGCTGGCTGGCTCCTCACGGTCGTAAAATTGGACCGGACCCCGCTTCCATTAATGCCGCAAAGATTGGCGGAATTGCGGCCAACAATGCCAGTGGCATGTGCTGCGGAACCGCTCAGAACTCCTATCAAACTCTAGTCTCCATGCGCATGATTCTCGCAGACGGTACGCTGCTTGACACAGGTGATGCGGCCAGCGTCGCCATTTTCCGCAACACCCATGCCCACCTACTGGAGGGGATTCGCCAACTCAGCCAAGCGGCCTTGAGCAATTCTGAGCTGAAACAACGTATCGAACATAAGTATCGACTGAAAAATACCACGGGCTATGCCCTTAACTCTCTGATCGATTTCGCCGACCCAATCGATATTTTGCAACATCTGATGATAGGCTCAGAAGGGACTCTAGGCTTCATTTCCAACATCACTTACCGCACCGTGGTCGAACATGCTCATAAAGCCAGTGCACTGGTGTTTTTCAACAGCGTAGGTGAGGCCTGTCGTGCAGTTGCGCAGCTAAAAACTCAGCCCGTAGCCGCTGTAGAGTTAATGGATCGTGCCGGCATCCGTTCCGTAGAAGACAAACCTGGCATGCCCGACACCGCTCGCCAACTCCCCGATACGGCAGCCGCATTGCTGATCGAGACGCGTGCCGAAAAATGTTCGGATTTACACCAACAAATCGAAAGTATCATCCACTGTCTGCAGCCTTTAGAAACCGCTTATCCTGTTGAGTTCAGTGAGGATGCGCTAGTCTGCGCACAACTCTGGGCCATACGTAAAGGACTCTTTCCGGCAGTCGGAGCCGTGCGTGAGACAGGCACCACGGTCATTATCGAAGACGTTGCGTTTCCCGTCGAGCGCTTAGCCGATGCCGTCACCGATCTTCATCAACTTTTTCAACGCTGGCAATATCCTGAAGCTTTGATTTTTGGTCATGCTTTAGAGGGTAACCTACACTTTGTCTTTACTCAGGCTTTTGATACAGCGGAAGCCCTGTCGCGCTATGAAGGTTTGATGGAAGATGTCGCACAGCTGGTAGTGCATAAATACGATGGCTCTCTCAAAGCAGAACATGGAACTGGGCGTAATATGGCACCCTATGTCGAGCTAGAGTGGGGCAAAGATGCCTATCAACTTATGTGGTCCATCAAGCGACTGTTTGATCCGGAAAATCTTTTAAATCCAGGCGTGATTCTCAATGAGGATAAGCGCGTGCACCTAGCCAATCTGAAGCCGATGCCAGCCGCCAGCCAACGCATCGATACCTGTATTGAGTGCGGCTTTTGTGAGCCTCAATGCCCTTCACGTGCCTTAACCCTAACCCCCCGGCAACGTATTGCGGTGTGGCGTGAAATTCAGCGCCTAGAAAACAGCCAAGACCATCCCGAGCGACTGCAACAACTTAAACAGGACTACACCTACCAGGGCGAAGAAACCTGCGCAGCCTGCGGCCTTTGTTCCTTAAGTTGCCCGGTTGGCATTAATACCGGTGATTTAACGCGCGACCTGCGCCAAACCTATCACGCTTCCAGCCCTAAAATCGCTCACTGGACTGCCCAGCATTTTGCTCAAACCACACAAATCGCACGCACACTCTTATCCTTGAGTGACAAGACACGCAATCTGCTCGGTGAAACGCGTATGCAGCTCGTCACACAGGGCGCGCGCAAAATCAGTGGTGATCGCTTACCACTTTGGCTACCTAATCTGCCGAAGGGAGCAGATAAGATTCAAACGGGGGTGAAACCTAATCCTGGCAAACCTCAGGTGATCTATCTACCCAGTTGCAGTAGCCGTACTTTTGGGGCAGACCCCCACTCACCTTTCCAAGAGTCTTTAGCCCAAGTCACCGAGCGCTTACTCCTCAAGGCAGGCTTTGAAGTGTTGCTGCCAGATACGCTAAATGAACTCTGTTGCGGCATGCCTTATCGTTCAAAAGGTCTACCTGAGCTGGCTCAAGTGAAACAAGATGAGCTGATCTCTACCCTAAAGCAACTGAGCCAAAATGGCAGTATTCCAATCTACTCGGACACTAGCCCTTGTAGCTTAGAATTAAAATCTGCAGTCGGCGCAGACACACAGTCTCTGCGTATCTATGATAGCCTGGAGTTCTTAACTGAACATGTCGTGCCCAATCTACAGATTCGTCAGGCCGAGATGACGTTGGCGGTGCATGTCACCTGTAGCACAACACGCATGGGCTTGGGTCAGCACTTAATTGAATTAGCCCAACGCTGCGCCAAACAGATTGTGCTTCCCGAAGAGATTACCTGTTGCGGCTTTGCGGGCGACAAAGGTTTTAATCAACCGGAGCTCAATGCTTCCTCGTTGCGGAATCTAGCCTCTGCAGTGCAGACCTGTGATCTCGGTGTATCCACCAGCCGCACCTGCGAAATGGGTTTAAGCTTACATAGCGGTGTTTCTTACCAATCCATCGTTTATCTACTCGATCAACAAGCCGACCCGCTTTAATCCACCCCACTCTTGCCGGTGTCCCGACACAACAGGACACTGGCTTTTCTCAGCTCTGGCGATATAGTTTCTTTTTGTCATTTGGAAGGACGTATGGAACTGGCTTCCTACAGCATATTAGAGCGTGTATTTCTGACGGTTTTTCCGTTAATAGCGATCGTAAGCCTCGGTTTCTTTTACGCACGCCGTCGCCTAACCGATATGAGCACAGCCAATAAGATTAATATTGATGTGTTTACTCCGGCACTCATCTTTTCAGTCATGTCATCTGAATCTTTTGATCTGCCGAATTATTACACCCTCGCCGTCGCCGCGGCCGCTATCGTCATTCTTTCAGGCCTCGTGCTTTGGCCAGCTTGTCGAATCTTAAAAGTAGAAGCGAAAACCTTCTTACCCCCTATGATGTTTTCCAATAGTGGAAATCTAGGGATTCCTTTAATTGTCTTAGCCTTTGGTGAAGCGGCTTTGCCCGCCGCCGTGGTGTTATTTCTTGTCGAAAATCTGCTGCATTTCACGCTGGGAATGTACATCCTGGATCCCAAAACACGCCTGATCAATTTACTGCGCATGCCCATTATTCTGGCCACGCTTGCCGGTTTACTCTGGAGTTATTCAGGATGGGTGCTGCCCGCAGCACTGCGTACACTGATGGATATGCTCGGCCAAGTTGCGATTCCATTGATGCTCTTCGCCTTGGGTGTACGCATGACCGGCATAGACTTTACGCACTGGAAAATCGGAGCTTGGGGCGCTCTATTAGCTCCTCTCACAGGGCTTTTAATCGCCTTCCCGCTGGCCGCATTACTGGATTTGAATTCTGAGCAATTTGCTTATTTATTGGTTTTTGCGGCGCTGCCACCCGCTGTTCTCAACTACATGATTGCCGAGCGCTACCAACAACAGCCACACCTTGTAGCCTCAATCGTACTCCTAGGCAATATCGCCAGCCTTGTTATCATTCCATTACTTCTCTTTTTTATTTTATGAATCATCACTTTTAACGGCCAAATAGCGAAATCTCAGCCTAGGAAGCCACACCACCCAGGCTGAGTGAACCTTAAGAATTACTGACTCGACTCGGCATCATCAATTACGATAAAGGCACGATTTTGTTCCAAAGTTGCCGGACCAATACCCCGCACTTGAGTCAGCTCATCCACACTGACGAACTCACCCTTTTCTTCACGATACTCAACAATCGCCTGAGCTTTTGCAGGCCCAACACCCTTGAGCGTCATCGCAATCTGTTCAGCACTGGCGGTATTGATGTTGACAGGATCAGCAGCCCAAGTCAGGGCACTAAAGAGAGACACAGCTGCAACCAGGGCAGCAGTTAAGAGACGTTTGCTCATAATCAACCTCCATGTTAGATAAGCGTCAGCACTCCGACCGACGCTTTCAATCTAACTGGAAAGTATAGGACTGTCTAGATTTTAAACAGAACAAATGAGACTTTTTTGCCTCAGGCCAAGGAGACTAGCTGCGCATGAATTTGCGCACACACTGCAGCAGGATTAGAGGCTTGCGTAATAGGACGGCCAATCACCAAGTAATCACTACCCTGTGATACCGCCGCTTCGGGTGTCATAATCCGTCGCTGATCGCCCTGTTCGGCACTGGCTGGACGAATTCCCGGAGTCACCAAGCAGAAATTCGCACCCTCTTGAGCACGCAACATCGCGGCCTCTTGCGCTGAACAGACTACTCCATGCAAACCTGATTGTGCGGTTAAGCGCGCCAATCGCTTAACCTGCTCCAAAGGCGGCAGATCCAACCCGATTTCAGCCAGATCTTCTTGCTCCATACTGGTCAGCACCGTTACCGCAATCAGCTTAGTTGAGCTGCCGGTTTTTAACAGCTGTTCAGCTGCAACTTCCATCATACGACGGCCACCACTAGCATGTACGTTCACCATCCAAACCCCCAGCTCGGCAGCCGCTCTGACCGCCATCGCCGTCGTGTTTGGAATGTCGTGAAATTTCAGATCCAGAAAGACGTCAAAGCCAAGATTTTGTAGCTTTTCCACAACCCCAGGACCTGAGCGGGTGAAGAGCTCCTTACCGACTTTTACACGACACTCCTGTGGATTTAATTGTTGCGCCAAAGCAAGAGCGGAGGTGGCATCAGGATAATCTAATGCCACGATAATACGGTTGGTTTCGATCATGCAGAACTCTTAATTAATGCCCATCTAAACGTGCTTGATTCGCGGACAGGCTGTCCAACTGCTCACGTGCGGCGTTCATTTTCTTTTTAAGATAATAGAGGCGGGTTTTCAGCGTCATAATGATGACAGAACTTAACACCACGCCCAACAAACCACCCAATGCAAACGCACCTAATAACCACATGGACAAGCTGGCTTCTGGCAGGGTGATAAAGATCAAATCAATACTCACAGCCGCAGTATTGTGTATCGCAAACAAAATACCTGCGAGCAACACCACTAAGGACAAGGCCAAGACGATAAGTCGTTTTACTAAACGCACTGTTTGCTCCTTTCGTCAGTTATGAGTTTTTAAACTCTCGTTCACCTGATCACGCATCTCTTTGCCTGGCTTGAAATGGGGAACATACTTGGCTTCGAGAGAGACAGACTCTCCAGTTTTAGGATTACGCCCAATTCGAGGCGCACGATAATGTAGGGAGAAACTACCAAAGCCTCGGATCTCAATCCGATCTCCACAGGCCAAGGCTTCGGTCATATGGTCAAGCATGGTTTTTACAGCCAGCTCAACATCCTTTACTGACAACTGAGGATGCTGATCGATCAGACGTTCGATGAGTTCTGATTTTGTCATCTGTACACCTCCGCTGAGTGCCTGCTCTCAAGTCAGAAAGCTTGGAGCAGGCTCATCTAGACCGTCGGTAGAAAAAAACTTACTTGTTTTTTTCCATCTGCGCTTTGATCAGATCACCAATCGTAGTCGGGCCACTGGTCTCAGGCGCAACAGCCTGTTCCTGTACGTTTTTCATAGCTTGCTTTTCTTCCTGTGCGCTTAATTGTTTGACCGACAGGTTCAAGCTACGGTTACGACGATCAGCACTCGCGATGACCGCCTCAACCTGAGTTCCCACAGGATAGAGCGCAGACAGGCTGTCTACACGCTCACGCGCGGCTTCAGACACCTTCAACACACCCTCAACCCCTTCAGCCAAAGCGATGATGGCTTGTTTATCATCCACGGATATCACCTCACCCTTGACTTGAGCGCCCTTTGGATGGGCATCCAAGAACTCAGCAAAAGGATCGGAGTTGATCTGCTTGATCCCCAAAGCGATTCGCTCACGCTCAGAGTCCACAGATAAAACCACCGCTTCCAGCTCTTGGCCTTTGCTGTACTGCTTCACGGCCTCTTCACCGGGCAAATCCCAAGACAGATCAGACAGGTGCACTAAACCGTCGATGCCACCTTCAAGCCCGATAAAGATCCCAAAGTCGGTAATCGATTTAATCTGGCCCGCAATACGATCACCTTTGTTAAAGCGTGATGCAAACGCATTCCATGGGTTTTCAGTGCATTGCTTCATGCCCAACGAGATACGACGACGCTGCTGATCTACATCCAGAATCATCACGTCCACTTCATCGCCTACTTGGACAACTTTGGATGGATGAATATTTCGGTTGGTCCAGTCCATTTCAGAGACGTGCACCAAACCTTCAACACCCTCTCCAATTTCCGCAAAGCAGCCGTAATCTGTGAGGTTAGTAACGCGTGCACGCACCTTGTCACCGACTTGTGTATTGCGAATCAACTGATCCCATGGATCTTCCTGCAACTGTTTCAAGCCGAGAGAGACACGGTTACGCTCTTTATCAAACTTGAGCACTTTGACATCCAGTTCTTGACCGATGCTCAGCAGCTCACTCGGGTGCTTAACACGCTTCCACGCCATATCCGTGATATGCAACAGACCGTCCACGCCTCCCAACTCAATGAAAGCACCATAGTCGGTGAGGTTTTTGACCACCCCTTTGACGACTAGACCTTCTTCCATTTTTTCTAGGAGTTTCTCACGCTCTTCACTGTAAGCCTCTTCTAACACAGCGCGACGTGAAACCACGATGTTGTTACTTTTCGCATCCAGCTTAACCAGCTTAAACTCTAGCTCTTGGCCTTCGAGGTGTGAGGTATCACGCAGAGGGCGAACATCCACTAAGGATCCAGGCAGAAACGCACTAATTCCGTTTACATCAACGGTTAAGCCGCCACGGACACGACCGGAGATATAACCTTTAACGGTTTCTTGATCGTTAAAGGCTTTCTCCAGAACCTGCCAAGCTTCCGCACGCTTCGCTTTTTCACGAGAAAGCTGAGTAGAGCCGAAGCCATCTTCTAAAGACTCTAAAGCGACTTTAACTTTATCACCGACGGCGACTGTTAATTGGCCACTTTCATCTTTGAATTGCTCCAGAGGAATGACACCTTCGGATTTTAAACCGGCATTCACGATGACAAAGTCATTTTCGATAGCAATGACCGTACCCGTTACAATTGAACCGGGTGCCATCTCCAGTTCTTGAAGACTTTCTTCAAATAGTTGGGCAAAACTTTCACTCATTAGCGTCAATCCTCACTCTGCTAGCCACCTAGCGCAGCCCTTTATGTTTTGCTTGATCCAGCACCACCTCTAACACCTCCTCAATGGTTAGTTGGGTGGTGTCCAGAATCACCGCTTCCGGCGCTGGCTTGAGCGGGGAAACAGGCCGATTCATATCACGATCGTCCCGCGCCTGAATGTCGCTCAATATATCATCAAGGCTAGCACTCAGACCCTTGCTAATCAACTGGTTATACCGGCGTTGTGCACGCTCTTCTGCACTGGCATCAAGATATATTTTCAAGCAGGCCTCAGGAAAAACCACAGTTCCCATATCACGGCCGTCTGCAATCAGCCCGGGTGCCTGAGCAAAATCACGTTGTCGCTGTAACAGGGCCTGCCGCACAGGCCCCAAGGCTGCAACTAAAGACGCATCGGCTCCCACCTCCTCCGTGCGCATGGAGCGCGTCACTTCTTCGCCCTCCAAGATCACTTTGAGATCGTCCTGCCCATCGGTTCGAAATTGCACATCTAAATGCGCGGCCAGCACCTGTAAAGATTCAACATCGTCCAGGGCCACACCATGATGCCGAGCAGCCATTGCTGTCAGACGATAGAGTGCTCCACTATCCAGCAGATGCCAGCCGAGTTCCTGCGCAAGTAAACGGCAGATGGTGCCTTTGCCTGAACCGCTGGGACCATCAACGGTAATCACCTTCCTGTTCAACTGACTGGACATCAGTCTGACTCCTTATGTATACGAAGACCGGCACTCTGTGCCTGTTCTATTAACTCTGGGAAAGCGGTCAAAAGGATCTGAGCCTGTTGCAATCTCACTTCTTGCTCAGCGCCCACAGCCGCCACCACCAAGGCAAGCTGAATGTTGGCTTCCAATTCACCTTTAATCTCTCCTCCCTTGAGCGCCGCTGGAGTGATCTGTAAATGCTTCGCATCCACCCAAGCCAACTTCGCCCCTAAGCGTTGTAACTGCTCAAGGCCGGCTATTTGTGCGCTCGACAAGGGTTTAGCGAATATCAGCTCACTGGCACTTTGCGCATGCATCGCTGCCACCACGATAAACAGTAGGTTGTCGCCCAAACTTGCGCTTTCTTCAGCACTCAGTGAGATCCCTTGTAAAAGAGATGAACTCACACGCACCTCAGCCACCGGCTCACCTGAATGCATCTCTAGTGCGTGGAGCTCCAGCTTAGCGCCCATACGTTGCAGCAGGGTGAAAGCCTGGGTACGTGTTGGATTGACGCCAATTTTCTTTAATCTCAGCGTCGCTTGCGGTGTGATTAATGCCGCCACCACTAAGGCTAAGGCGGCCATAAAATCACCTGGAATATCCAAATTCAGCGGCTTTAAGGCACCTTCAGATAAGAGTGCCACCCGCTCCTGCGCTTCATGAATGCTTTGTTCCAGAGGATATTCCATCGCTGAGAGCAAGCGCTCGGTATGATCTCGACTGCTCCCCGGACTCAGAACTTGGGTGCTACCTTGAGCATAAAGCCCTGCTAAAAGCAGCGCAGATTTGACCTGTGCACTGGCCTGCGGCAAGCGATGTTGCCGACCGAGCAATTGGGCCACAGGCGTGATTCGAATCGGGGGACAGAAGTTTTCGGCACTCTCAATCCATGCTCCCATGGCACGCAATGGACGCATCACCGACTCCATCGAGGCTTGATTCAATGCCTCATCACCACACAGCTCACTGGCAAAAGGCTGAGCCGCCAAAATTCCCATTAACAAGCGCATACTGACGATAGAATGTCCTAAGTACAAAGGTCCAGGAGCAGGCTGTAAACCCTGCAAACCTACACCATAAATTCGTACATGCCCTTGATGCGGCCCTTCAATCACCACCCCCATATCACGTAGTGCTTGCAGGGTTGCTAGACTGTCTTCACCTTCGAGAAAACCATACAGATCGCTCACCCCTTCTGCGAGCGCGGCTAAGACCACCGCTCGATGCGATATGGAGCGATCACCAGGGACTTGCAGTTCACCCTGTAGCTGACTACCGGGCAGAATTTTGAGATCAATCGCTTGATTAGAATGCGAATAGGCGGAACCTGCCAGAAGACGACTAAAATGCTCTCGCGCCACTCTTGCACGCGTAAAAATGCCCAGTAAAGACTGGCTGTCGCCCGTGGCAATTGCTTGACGCAACTTGCCCAGCCCGGCGCTGAATTGATCGATCTGCTTGAGTAACGCATCACGGTTGGCTTGGCAGATGTCATGCCACATCACCGGGTCACTGGCTGCGATACGGGTAAAGTCGCGAAAGCCACCGGCTGCGTAACGAAAAATATCGCGATTTTCCTCTTCATGCGCCAGGGTATCGACTAAGGAAAAGGCGAGCATGTGAGGTAAATGACTGGTCGCTGCGAGGACTTGATCATGACGCGCGGGGTCCATCTGCAAGACTTCCGCTCCGACTGCCTGCCACAGGCGCGCAATTTGCAGTGTCGCTTCAGAATCCGAAGCTTCGGTAGGCGTCAAGATGACTTTATGCCGCTCAAACAGATCCGCATCGGCGGCACGGACACCACTTTTTTCAGCCCCTGCTATCGGGTGACCGGGTATAAAGGTCGACGGCAAGCGCCCCAAAACGCGCTCTGCCGCTTGAATAATATTCAACTTGGTACTGCCAACATCGGTCAGCAAGGTTTTGGGAGACAGATGTGGTGCCACTTCAACCAAGACCTGCTCCATCACTTTCACCGGCACGGCCAGCACCACCAAATCCGCTGTGGTAAGCGCGAGGGGCAGATCCTCGGCAACCCGATCAATCACCCCTAAACGTACTCCTAGGTGGCAGTCATCCAGATTTCGGTCATAGCCTAACACCTCTTCCACTAAGCGTCGTGACTTCAGCGCCTTGGCAAACGAGCCACCAATGAGACCCAAACCAATCACTAAAACCCGTTGGATTTTATATTTCAGCACGCCAATACCTTTTTCAACGCCCGTAAAAAGCGAGTATTTTCAGCATCTGTTCCAACGCTAATGCGTAAATGATGCGGCATCGCATAGACGCCTAGAGGACGCACAATGACCCCCTCTTTCAGCAGGGCTTGATAAACTGGCAGAGCATTACGCGCTAAATCCAAGGTAATAAAGTTGGCCACGGAAGGAATATATCCCAAGCCGAGAGCACGTAATCCTTGTGTTAACTGGTCTAACCCCCGTGTATTCAGCGCTAAACTCTTCTCTAAATACTCGCTATCTTCCAACATAGCGGCCGCTGCGGCCAAAGCCGGTGTATTGACATTAAAGGGCTGGCGCACACGGTTGAGTAGATCTGTAATCTCGGGATGTGCCACTGCGTAACCCACGCGCAAAGCAGCCAAACCATAGGCCTTAGAGAAGGTTCGAGTCACGATCAAATTAGGATACCGCGCCAACAGATCCAAACCATTGGGGAAGTCTTCGCGCGTGACATATTCTGTATAAGCCTCATCTAGAACCACTAACACCTGTTGAGGCAGATGATCTAGAAAAGCACACAACTCCCGACTGGACACATAAGTGCCGGTCGGATTATTCGGATTGGCAATAAACACTAAACGTGTTTTATCAGTCACCGCCTCGGCCATCGCTTGTAGATTGTGACCAAACTCACGCGCAGGTGCGATCACACCTTGTGCACCACACGCCTGAGTCACTAAGGGGTAGACAATAAAGCTATATTCCGAAAATACCGCTTCGGTGCCGGGTTGTAAAAAACAACGGGCGATCATTTCCAACAAATCATTGGAGCCGTTACCCAAGGTAATCTGCTCCGGCTTAAGTGCAAAGCGCTGATAAAGCGCCTGTTTCAGCAGATGGCCGTTACTGTCTGGATAACGCGCCAACTCTTTTAAGCTCTGCTCAATAGCGGCTAGCGCTTTGGGGGAAGGGCCCAGAGGATTTTCATTACTGGCGAGCTTAATACTATTGCTGATCCCCAGCTCGCGCTCCAACTCTTCGATCGGTTTACCGGGCTGATAGGGTTGTAAGCTCTGCACACCCGCAACCGCCAACTTTAAAAAATCACATGCCATGATCATCACCTGCAAATGGCAATCAAAGAACGGCTTTCGGATAGGACCCTAAGCACTTAAGTTGAATAGGATGTGCCTTTAACTCAGCTAAGACATCACAAACCATCGGGTCCTCTGCATGCCCTTCAAAGTCGATGTAGAAGAGTGTCTGCTGAGCAGGCGTTTGTGTGCGTGTTTCTAAGCGTGTCAGGCTAATTTGACGCTGTCGGAAAGGCTCCAGTAACGCATAAAGGGTTCCGGGTTGATCCGCAGCACAGAGCAGCAATGATGTTTTATCTTGACCACTCGGTGCTACGCTTTGCTGCCCCAGTACCAAGTAACGTACACGACCTTCCGGTCGATCATCACTGGCCATCAGTTGCAGCTCTACTTCACCACAAATCTGCAGATCAAAACGCCAGAAAAGGTCGAGGCTATGACTCACCAATCCGGCCTCAGGGCTTTCTATCGGAACAACCGCATACTGACACTGACCTGCTTGCACAGCACGAAATACTGGCTCTAATCCGGCCAAAGCTTGTGCTTGAACCGAGTGACCAAAATGCTTGCGTACCGCCTGCTCAGTAAAACCACCCTCTGGACCTGGATAAGCAACCTGTAAGGGCTGCTCCAGGGCCAAACAGACGGACATGATTTCACGAAAAATCCGTGCCATATCCGTATCGGCTAAAGGCCCTTCGTTGCGCTCCATCACCCGTCTGAGCACCTGCGCTTCACGCTCAGGACGATAGAACACGACCTGCTGATCCGGCTGAAAACGCTGCTTTACTTCGGCCACTGACTGCGCACATCGTGCCCGAGCATTAATCAACTGTTGAATCTGCAGATCTAACGCATCGATCTGATTACGCAGCTCAGTTAAGGCCGCTTCTTGGGTCAAGGGCGCAGTAGGCTCAGTCATGGCGTTACCTATTTAAGCTCGTGTCTTCTCGAAATGCTGCATAAACTCAATTAAAGCCTCCACAGCCGTTTCAGAGACGGCGTTGTAGATACTCGCCCGCATACCACCGACCGAACGATGTCCCTGCAGGTTTAACAAGCCCGCCGCCTCAGCTTCCACTAGAAAACGACTTTCCAGCTGTGTATCCGCAAGGGTAAAAGGCACGTTCATGATTGAACGATTTGGCAAGGCAATCGGGTTCGCATAAAAATCACTGGCATCAATCGCTGCATACAATTTACGCGCTTTACGCAAATTGATTTCGGCGATGCCTTCTACTCCACCCTGAGCTTTCAGCCATTTAAACACCAGCCCTGCCAAATACCAGGCAAAGGTTGGAGGTGTGTTATGCATGGAATCGGCATCGGCATGGACCTTATAGTCATACATGGTCGGGGTTGTCGGCAGTGCCTGACCTAAGAGGTCTTCACGTACGATGACAACCGTTAAACCTGCTGGGCCAATATTTTTCTGTGCACCCGCATAGATCAAACCAAAACGACTCACCTCTACCGGCTGGGACAAAATGTCAGACGACATATCCACAACCAAGGGAGTTTGACCGGCATCTGGAATGTAATCGAACTCTAAGCCACCGATCGTTTCATTACTGGTGTAATGAAGATAAGCGGCCTCTGCACTGAGATTCAGCTCATCTGCTCGCGGCACACGTGTGAAGTTTTCCGCTTCGGTACTGGCGACAACATTCACCTGAGCATAACGCTTAGCTTCCGCAATCGCTTTTTTTGACCAGATACCGGTATTAATGTAATCCGCTTGTGTTTTCTGACCCAAGAGATTCATCGGGATCATACCAAACTGGCTGGTCGCACCGCCTTGCAGGAAGAGCACCTTGTAATGATCCGGAATCTGCATCAAATCACGAAGATCTTGCTCAGCAGCTGTCGCCACACTGACAAACTCATCACTGCGGTGACTCATTTCCATAATCGACAGGCCTTTACCCTGCCAATCCGCCAATTCAGCCTGGGCTTGTTGAAGCACTTGATCCGGTAAAGCCGCAGGGCCGGCGCTAAAATTGTATTTACGCGTCATCTTATTTCTGCCTGAAAAAAGACCGATGCTCAAACATCGGTTGAAGATAGATCTGAGTCATCGGCTGCGGGGGTGACGTCAACTTCTGTCAATACCACCTCATCCGACTCTTCCGGTTCCTCGATACGGGCCAAGCCGACTAACTGCTCATCCTCGCTCAAACGAATCAGCATCACCCCTTGGGTGTTACGACCGAGCTGGGAGATTTCAGCCACACGGGTACGTACTAAGGTGCCACGGTTACTGATCAACATCACACCATCGCCATCAAAGACTTGAACCGCTCCCGCCAAAGCACCATTACGCTCAGTGCACTGCATCGCAATCACCCCTTGACCACCACGTCCACGCAGCGGAAATTCGGTGATTGGGGTTTGTTTGCCATAGCCCTTTTCTGAGGCTGTAAGGACCTTCCCTTCAGGTTGCGGAATGATCAGCGCAATCACCTGATCCTCTTCGCTCAACAGACGTACACCGCGAACACCACGGGCCGTACGACCCATCTGACGCACATCGTCTTCATGGAAGCGTATCGCTTTACCCGAACGGGTCACCAGCATGACATCGTCTTGGCCAGTGGTGATGGAAGCCCCTATCAGGCGATCACCTTCGAGGATATCCAGCGCAATCAGACCACTGCTACGTGGACGTGCAAAACTTTGCAGCGGCGTCTTTTTCACCGTACCTTGCGCCGTCGCCATAAAGATAAAACGATCAGCGTCAAACTCCTTGATCGGCAGAATCGCGGTAATCCGCTCCTCTTCCTCTAAAGGCAAGATATTCACGATAGGCCGCCCACGCGACGCACGGCTAGCCGGTGGAATTTCATACACTTTGAGCCAGTACACCTTGCCACGGCTAGTGAAGCAGAGAATCGTGTCATGTGTATTCGCAATGAGTAGATGCTCAATAAAATCCTCATCTTTCATCGCAGTTGCAGACTTGCCCTTACCGCCACGGCGCTGAGCCTGATAATCGGTCAGAGGTTGGGTCTTGGCATAACCTGCATGCGAAAACGTCACCACCATATCTTCTTCGGTGATTAAATCAGCAACGGTGAGATCTTGCTGTGATGCCATAATTTCCGTACGACGGGTATCGGCGTACTCGGCGACGATCGCTTCCAGCTCCTCACGAATCACTTCCATCAAGCGCTCACGCGAACCTAGGATATGCAAGAGTTCAGCGATTTTATCGATCAGCGCACGGTATTCAGCAATGAGTTTTTCATGTTCTAGGCCCGTCAAACGATGCAGACGCAGCTCCAGAATCGCCTGGGCCTGCGCTGGCGACAGGTAATAGCGTCCTTCACGCAAACCAAACTGAGGCTCAAGATCATCAGGACGGCATGCATCCTCACCCGCCTGCGCCAGCATCTCCAGAACATTTCCTGGCAGCCAAGGGGTCGCAATCAAACGCTCACGTGCATCCGCGGGTGTCGGTGATTCTTTAATCAGCTGAATCACCGGGTCGATATTGGCCAAAGCGATCGCCAAACCTTCCAAAACATGCGCACGTTCACGCGCTTTACGCAGTTCATAAACGGTACGACGTGTGACCACTTCTCGACGATGCACAATAAAACATTCCAGCATCGACTTGAGATCAAGCGTCTTAGGCTGGCCATCGACCAAGGCCACCATATTGATACCAAACACACTTTGCAGCTGAGTTTGGGTAAAGAGATTATTAATGATAACTTCGGGGACTTCACCACGGCGCAACTCGATGACGATACGCATACCGTCCTTATCCGACTCATCACGCAGCTCACTGATCCCTTCCAGTTTTTTCTCTTTCACCAGCTCGGCGATTTTTTCAATCGTGCGTGCCTTGTTCAGCTGATAAGGGATCTCCGTGATCACCAGCATCGGACGCCCATTACGCGGATTGTCCTCAACATGATGCTTAGCCCGTACATAAATACGGCCACGCCCAGTTCGATACGCCTGCACAATACCGGCTCGACCATTGATGATGCCGCCCGTTGGGAAATCGGGACCCGGAATAAACTCCATCAACTCATCAATGGTCAGATCAGGGTTTTCGATCAAGGCTAAACAGCCTCGAACCACCTCACCTAAATGATGAGGGGGTATGTTGGTCGCCATGCCGACCGCAATTCCGGAAGAGCCATTCACCAGCAGATTGGGCACTCGGGTTGGCAAAACCGCAGGAATACGCTCGGTACCGTCATAGTTATCCACAAAATCGACGGTTTCTTTATCCAGATCGGCTAGAAGTTCATGTGCGATCTTAGCCATACGGATTTCGGTATAACGCATCGCTGCTGCGCTATCACCGTCTACAGAACCGAAGTTGCCCTGACCATCCACCAGCGGGGCGCGCATGGAGAAATCCTGCGCCATACGTACGATCGTATCGTAAACCGCACTGTCGCCATGAGGATGGTATTTACCGATGACATCCCCGACCACACGTGCCGATTTTTTGTAAGCTTTGTTCCAGTCATTACCCAATTCGTGCATGGCAAACAATACCCGGCGATGCACAGGCTTGAGGCCATCACGGACATCGGGCAAAGCACGGCCGACAATGACACTCATGGCATAGTCGAGGTAGGACTGTTTCAGCTCATCTTCAATATTAACTGGCAGAACTTCTTTGGCTAAATCACCCATTCGCTCGGCGTTCCTTGATTCGGTATGCATAAGATGCCCAGAAAGCGGCATCGGATTAGCCGGCAATTGTAACATAAAGATACGCTGACTCACCTCTGCTATGGGTGCTAGAATCCAACTTCGTAAAGAACTGATTGAGAGACAGCATGAGCCAGCCCAATCGCTTAAATCTGGATCCGGCGGAAATTGCCAAGTTTGAAGAACTGGCCAGTCGTTGGTGGGATCGCAATAGTGAATTCAAACCCTTACATGACATCAACCCGCTACGGGTGGGTTTCATTGACCGCATTGCTCAACTGGCTGGCAAGCGTGTTCTGGATGTAGGTTGTGGAGGCGGCATCCTATCGGAGTCCATGGCTCTGAGAGGCGCCGAGGTGACCGGTATTGATATGGGTGAAGCCCCTCTCAAGGTCGCCAAACTGCATGGTTTAGAAAGCGGAGCTCAAGTGCGCTATCAACGCATTACTGCCGAAGAGATGGCGCTTGAGCACCCAGAAAGTTTTGATATCGTCACCTGCATGGAGATGATCGAGCATGTGCCTGATCCTGCATCGGTCGTGAAAGCCTGCGCTCAAATGGTCAAACCGGGTGGTTATCTCTTTTTATCCACCCTAAATCGCAATCCTAAAAGCTACCTCTTTGCCATCCTCGCTGCCGAGCGCCTGCTTAAACTGGTACCACAAGGCACGCATGAGTTCAGCAAATTTGTTAAGCCTGCTGAGCTGGCCGAATGGGTGCGCAACAGCGGCCTAAACCTCATCGAAATGACCGGACTGGTATACAACCCACTGACACGTGAATACCGCCTCAATCCGCGTGATGTGGATGTTAATTATATGATCGCCTGTCAAAAACCGGAGGAGATGTGAGCAAGCTGGATGCGGTATTTTTTGACCTAGACGGCACCTTCATTGATTCAGCCCCCGACTTTCATCGCCTAGTGAACCAACTACGCGCGCAGGAAGGCATGCAACCCATCGCGTACGCGGCTCTGCGCCCCTCGGTCTCCCACGGCGGTGCCGCGGTGATCCGCTCTGCTTTTCCTGAGCTTAGCCTCTCACGCCAAGAACAACTCTTGAGCTGGATGCTCGATGAATATGCCGCTAACCCCGTGGTCGATAGTCAGCTTTTTCCTGGCATTCAAGCGCTACTCAACTGGCTGGAAGCACACGAAATCACTTGGGGAATCGTCACCAATAAACCGGCTCGCTACAGCCAACCGATCCTAGAAGCACTCAAGCTGACACAGCGCTGCCATACCCTGATCTGCCCAGAAGATGTTTCACGTACTAAGCCCGATCCCGAGGGCTTATTCCTCGCCTGCCAACAAACGCGTAGTCGTTGCGAGCATTCGCTCTATGTGGGTGATCATGAACGCGACATCGTGGCAGGTCGTTCCGCGGGGATGCGCACAATTGCAGCAGGCTATGGTTATCTGGAACTAGGAGAAGACCCTCTCAGCTGGTGTAGTGATTTTGCCGTAGACTGTTCGCAGCAACTCCTCCCCCTGCTAGACTCTCTCACTTCTATTGGGCTTTCATTTTCTGGCGAGAACATTCATAAGGCTTAAATTATGTTTCAGTACACAGCACCGCAGGATTTGCTCAAAGATCGTATCATTTTAGTGACTGGCGCAGGTGATGGCATTGGACGTGAAGCGGCTCGCCAATATGCTGCGCACGGCGCGACTGTCATCCTGCTCGGAAAAACACTAGAGTTTCTAGAATCTCTCTATGATGAAATTGAAGCAGCGGGTTATCCACAGGCGGCCATCGTCCCTATGAACCTAGAAACTGCGACTGAACATGATTACATCGAACTCTGCAACACACTTCATCAAGAATTCGGACGCCTAGACGGCATCCTGCATAATGCTGGCATCTTGGGCGTACGCACTCCTTTAGAGAACTACGACCCGGTTATCTGGAATCAGGTGATGCAGGTGAATGTGCATGCGCCCTTTATGCTGACCCAGATTCTCATGCCCCTGCTACAGGCCTCTGACGATGCCTCGATTCTCTTTACCAGCTCCAGTGTAGGCCGTCAGGGCAAAGCCTTCTGGGGGGCGTACGCCGTCTCTAAATTTGCAATTGAAGGGATGATGCAGGTTTTAGCCGACGAAATAGAAAATAACCCTCAACTTCGCGTGAATGCAATCAACCCAGGAGCAACGCGTACACGCATGCGTGCGTATGCTTATCCTGCAGAAAATCCTGAAAACAATCCGACTCCGAAAGAGATTATGCCTCTTTATCTTTATTTAATGGGACCGGATAGTCGTGGTGTTAAAGGTCAATCTTTAGATGCACAGGGTTCAGGTCAAGCCTGAACCCTGGCTTATGCCAATAGCATAGGAAGGAGTTTAGCCACGTCCACGCGGGCTGCGACGGCCAACTGAACGCGCTTTTTTCGCTGGCTTCTTAGTCGGTTTGGTTTCAGCATTAGGAGTGGGGCCATCCGCACGCTGACGTACTTTTTGCTTTTTAAAACGACGCTCTGCATCTAAACGCTGCTGCGGAGTACGTGTTTCCAACCAAGGTGCCGGCGGCAAGTCCACTTCCGCCGCCAATATATTGCATTCCTTATGCGTCAACTCGCGCCAAGTCCCGACCTTAACATCACTAGGTAAGAAAACCGGGCCAAAACGCACACGCTTCAGACGGTTGACCTGAATACCCTGGGACTCCCAGAGACGACGAACCTCACGATTGCGCCCTTCCATCAGTACGCAATGGAACCATTTATTCGCACCTTCACCATCAAAGAAGCGCACATCGGTAAAGCGCGCCATACCATCCTCGAGCAACACTCCCTGCTTGAGTCGCTCCAGCATCTCGTCTGAGACCTCTCCGAGCACACGCGCTGCGTATTCACGGTCGATCTGCGCAGAGGGGTGCATTAAACGGTTTGCCAACTCACCATCCGTCGTGAACAGCAATAAACCCGTGGTGTTGATATCCAAACGCCCGATGACAATCCAACGACCGTTTTGCAAGGGTGGCAAGGAGGCAAAGACCGTCGGCCGCCCTTCTGGATCATGACGCGTACACACTTCACCCAACGGCTTGTTGTACATGAGTACGCGCCGAGGTTGAGCATCGGCCAAGATCAAATCGATTTGACGCCCATCGACGACTACACGATCTGACTCACCTACTCGATCCCCTAACCGGGCAAGCTCGCCATTTAACGTGACTCGCCCTTCTTCTATCCAACGCTCCATCTCACGACGTGAGCCTAATCCGGAGCGCGCCAATACTTTTTGTAACTTTTCACTATTCATTGACGCTACCTTAAATACTCAGAATCCAAGCCACTCACTTAATCGAGAGTCGGCAATTGATCCTTAGAAATACCACGCGCTGACATATACTCCTGGAAAACAACAGGAGTACGACCACGGCCCGACCACTCATGCTGCTGGCCTTCCGCATCGGTAATCACATATTTAGCTTTTACCACCTTACGTGAAGGTGCATCCACTAAATCGGCCAGATCTGCCAAATCGATACCCGCTTCTTTCATTGCTAGACGGATTTTCTCGATTTTTTCTACGCGCTGACGCTCTTCAGCTTCACGACGCGCCTCATCTTCCTGACGCTCGACCAAAATCTCTTGCAAATCGGTAATGATTTTTTCGATGTCCAGAGCAGAAAGCTCTTGGCATTGTTTACGCAGAGAGTTTTTACGTGTCAAAATTTTGATAATGTCGGACATTTTGGTAGGTTTCCTTTTTTATTAAGTCTCGGGACAATTATCAATAACAACTCAACGAATGCAATATTAAGCCGAGCAATATTTTTTATTTTATTAAAAAATGCTGGGATCTCCCGCCCCTAAACGCACAATCTCTGGAGCCTCACCGGTTAAATTGACTACCGTCGTCGCTTCCATACCACAAAACCCGCCATCAATGATCAAATCGACATGATGCTGTAATAGATCGCGCATTTCATATGGATCGGTTAAAGGCAATTCATCACCAGGCATAATTAATGAGGTACTCATAATCGGTTCGCCAAGCTGGTCTAATAATGCTTGTACGATCGGATTATCAGGCACACGCATCCCTATCGTTCGACGCTTAGGATGCAACAAGCGTCTGGGTACTTCACTGGTTGCATTCAGGATAAATGTATAAGCACCCGGTGTATGCGCTTTTAATAAACGATACACACTATTATCCACTTTTGCGTAGGTTGCGATTTCAGACAGATCCTTACAGACCAGCGTGAAATTGTGTTTATCGTCTAACTGACGAATTTGCTTGATACGTTCCATCGCTTTTTTATCTTCAAGACAACACCCCAAGGCATAAGCACAGTCGGTTGGATAGGCCACAACCCCACCCTGCCTTAGAATTTCAACCGCTTGTGCGATCAAGCGTTTTTGCGGATTTTCCGCATGAATTTGAAAGAACTGACTCATATCATCCTCTTTAAATATCCAGATCGAGGCGCCACCCTTAGGCTGCCGCCTCGATTAAATGCATTAACACATGTTGATCACTCATCTCCAGACTTGGAAAACGACCTGGGTAGGACCAAGCAGATTGTTTCGAATGAAAATCACTACCGGCGGAGAGTAAAAGATTTTTTTGTGCGGCAAGACGTTGCAACTCTTTTCCTTGATCTGGATTCAACCCGGGATAGCTCACTTCCACTCCTTGACCGCCTAGTTGAATAAAGTCATCTACCAACGCGCGCAGTTTAGTGAAGGTAAATCGATACTTGGTCGGATGGGCAATGATCGAAAAGCCTTTTAACTGCTGAATAAGCTCCAGCGTTCGAGCCAAATCAGGCCATAAAACCTTCACATGACCGGGCCGACTCTGACCTAAATACTTCTCAAAAGCCGCCTGTTCAGAATCAACCACACCCAACTCGACCAATACGGATGCAAAGTGGGGGCGTCCAACTTGTCCCTCACCTGCTTTTGCTAAGACTCGCGCTAACAAATCTGCGGGCAAGCCTTTTTTAATCAGCTTATTTGCAATACGCTCGGCACGCTCCATACGCAGATCAACCAACTCATCCATATATTGCTGCAAAGCGGGCACCGTTAAATCCAATCCCAATCCCAGCACATGAATGACACGATCTTTCCAAAGACAGGTAAATTCAATGCCTGCAAACAGGTGTATACCTACTTGTGTAGCCGCCGCCTGTGCTTCAGCGTAACCTCGACAGGTGTCATGATCCGTAATGGCTAGGTACTCGATAGACTCACTTGCACATAACTGGATCAATTCAGTTGGCGCTAAAGCACCATCTGATGCGTTGCTATGCAGATGTAGATCGTAATGCATGACTTTTCCCAGCCTTTAAATGTTTTTTCATTCTACTGCAGTTACCGCCATAATGCTGAATCTAGTTCAACTTCAGCCGCTAAATCACCCAGACTCTAGAGCACAAACCCTATATTAAGGAGCTTATTTATGTATTACGCCATCATGGCAACCGATGTGACCAATAGCCTTGAAGCACGAATGACCGCTCGCCCTCAACATCTTGAACGCCTGAAACAGCTGCAAAATGAAGGACGCTTACTGATAGCCGGCCCTCATCCTGCCATCGATAGCGAAGATCCAGGCCCTGCAGGCTTCACCGGCAGCCTGATTGTAGCGGAGTTTGCATCACTTCAAGCCGCAGAGTCCTGGGCACAAGCCGATCCCTACCTAGCCGCTGGAGTTTATAAAGATGTTTTGGTCAAGCCCTACAAGAAGGTATTGCCCTGATAACGGTGAGATCTGTTATACTCTGATGGGTAAAACTTAACCATTTAGCTCTAACGGCTGCAGCTGTGGCTCGTTTATCTAAGGTTAAGGTAGATTCGGCTTAAATAGACTAGACTTAACTAAAAGACCAACATCCAACCTGGCACAAGGAAATGATGATGAAGAAACTTGCTATTGCAGCAGGCCTGGCACTGTCTCTCGGCGTATCTGCCGCACATGCTGGCGCTTCTGGCTACCTGACTAACTCCAGTGACACTGTATGGCGCACCAGTTTCGGTGAGTGCTGGCAGACTTCTTTCTGGTCACAGGATAAAGCAATCCCTGGCTGTGCAGGCTATGTCGCTCAGGCTGAGCCAGCTCCCGCTCCAGCTCCAGCACCTGCTCCAGAAATCGCTGATATCGAACGTAAATTCGCTTTATACTTTGATTTTGACAGCACCCGTGTAGGCGATATTTCTACTATCGTTAACCACATCGGCTCACTGGCTACTCTGGAAAGCATCCACCTGACAGGCCATGCTGACCGTATCGGTAACATGGCATACAACGATCGCCTGTCTCAGCGTCGTGCTGACGCCGTTGCTGCAGCTCTGGCCAATGCAGGCGTTGACGCTGGCAAGATGACTACTAGCTCTATGGGTAGCCGTTCTCCCGTTGCAAACTGCACAGGCCGTGGTGCTGAGCTGATCGCTTGCTTGCGTCCAGACCGTCGTGTAGACGTTGAAATCAAAGGTACTCGTCGCGTTCAGAACTAATGTCTGACGCGCCTAAGCGCCAATAAAGAGTGTTCATAAACAGCACTCACAAAAAAGCCAGTCTCAGACTGGCTTTTTTTATGCTTGTACTGGCTTAGGTAACAACCAAAACTCAATCGGGATTCAGAAGAGTCACTCAGCACCCACCTCTCTTGAGAAGAGGCAGGCACTTGTAGATCATAGAATTTATTTTAACCAAGCACGTGCGTTACGGAACATCCGCATCCAACTACCATCTTCCGACCAATCCGCCGGATGCCATGAATGCTGAACGCTTCTAAACATACGCTCAGGATGTGGCATCATGATCGTAACACGTCCATCTGGCGTCGTGACCCCAGCGATTCCCGCAGGTGAACCATTAGGATTAGCCGGATAGGTTTCGGTCACGGCACCGTAGTTATCCACATAACGCAGAGCTACTTTACCAGACTGCTGCAGGTGATTCAGATGCTCAGCATCACGGAATTCTGTGCGTCCTTCACCATGCGCAATCGCAATTGGCATTCGTGAACCCACCATCCCCTGCAAGAAAGCAGAAGGACTGCCCATCACCTCAACCATGGCAACACGTGCTTCAAACTGCTCAGACAGATTGCGCACGAAGCGCGGCCAATGCTCCGAGCCTGGGATCAACTCATGCATATTAGACATCATCTGACAGCCGTTACACACTCCGAGAGCTAAGGTATCTGGACGCGCAAAGAAAGCCGCAAACTGATCACGCGCACGAGCATTAAATAACGCTGATTTTGCCCAACCCTCTCCAGCTCCCAGAACGTCACCGTAAGAGAAGCCACCGCACGCCACTAAAGACTGGAATTGATCTAATTCCACACGACCGGACAAGATATCACTCATGTGTACATCGAGCGCCGAAAATCCTGCACGATCAAATGCTGCAGCCATCTCTAACTGACCATTCACGCCCTGCTCACGCAAGATCGCAACCTTGGGACGCACGCCGCTAGAGATATAAGGTGCTGCGATATCGTCGCTTGGATCATAGGTCAGATTGACATGCAAACCCGGATCTTGGCGATCCTGAATACGCTCAAACTCTTGCTGAGCACATTCGGGATTATCACGCAGTGATTGTATCTGATAGGAAGTCTCTGACCAGATTGCTTGCAGAAGCGCGCGACTCTCACTGTAAATTTCTTCTTCATCAAAGTAGAAATTGATCTGATCATCCTGATTCAAACTGCCCAGAACAGAAACCAACTCACCTAAACCGGCTGCGTTCAGCTCCGTCAATACTTTTTCCGTATCCTGGCGACGTATTTGAATCACGGCGCCTAACTCTTCAGCAAAGAGTGCCGCACAGATTTCACTTTCATCCGCTGCCAACATATCGAGCTGTACATCTAAACCGCAGCGCCCCGCAAACGCCATTTCCACCAAGGTCGCCAGCAAACCGCCATCAGATCGATCGTGATACGCCAGCAACAATCCCTGAGCATTTAATTCTTGTATGGCCGCAAAAAATGCCTGCATCAGCTCCGGATCATCTAAATCAGGCACCGCCTGCCCGACCTGATTATAGACCTGGGCCAGAGCTGACAGACCTAAACGATTCTGCCCTGCACCTAAATCGATCAGCAATAAATCTGTTTCACCCTGATCCCTTTGTAGCTCAGGGGTTAAGGTTTTACGCACATCACTCACTGGCGCAAAGCCAGAGATGATCAGGGACATAGGCGCCGTCACACTTTTAGACTCGCCCTCATCCTGCCAAACCGTGCGCATGGACATAGAATCCTTACCCACTGGAATCGTAATACCCAAAGCCGGGCAAAGCTCCATACCTACGGCCTTAACGGTATCAAAGAGCTTTTCATCCTCACCCGGATGGCCAGCGGCAGACATCCAGTTCGCTGAAAGTTTTACATCCCGTAAATCCGTAATGGCTGCAGCCGCCAAATTCGTGAGCGTCTCGCCCACAGCCATCCGACCTGATGCCGGCGCATCGATTAATGCCAACGGAGTGCGCTCACCCATCGCCATCGCTTCACCAGCATAGGTATCAAAAGATGCCGCGGTCACCGCACAATCCGCTACAGGCACCTGCCAAGGACCCACCATCTGATCACGCGCGACCAGACCTGTAATAGTACGATCCCCAATAGTGATCAAGAAGGACTTGGATGCCACGGCAGGCAAGCGCAGAACGCGCTCTATCGCCTCCTCAAGCTCTAAGTTCTGAGCCTCAAATGCGGGCAAAGTGACGGCCTGACGCTGAACTTCACGATGCATTTTGGGCGGCTTACCAAATAACACGCTCATCGGCAAATCCACTGGACGGGCATCAAAATGCTGATCATTCAAAATCAAATGATGCGCCTCGGTCGCCTCACCCACTACCGCATAAGGGCAGCGCTCACGCTCACAAATAGCCTGGAAGCGCGGCATATCTTCTGGATTCACGGCCAGGACATAGCGCTCCTGGGCTTCGTTACACCAGATTTCCAAAGGTGACAGGCCAGGCTCATCATTATTGATATTGCGCAACTCAAAGCGTCCACCACGCCCCCCATCTTTTACCAGCTCTGGGAATGCATTGGAAAGACCACCGGCACCTACATCGTGGATGAAAGCGATCGGATTCGCATCCCCTAACTGCCAGCAGCGATCGATCACCTCCTGACAGCGACGCTCCAACTCAGGGTTTTCACGCTGTACTGACGCAAAATCCAGATCTGCGGCCGAGCTACCCGAGGTCATTGAGGAGGCAGCGCCACCGCCCAAACCGATCAACATGGCCGGCCCCCCTAAGCAAATTAGCTGGGCACCGACACGTATCTCACCTTTTTCAACATGATCAGCGCGGATATTACCCATCCCGCCAGCGATCATGATGGGTTTATGATAACCACGCACTTCATCGCCCGCAGCACCTGGAACCTTCTGCTCGAAGGTACGGAAATAACCTGTGAGATTGGGACGACCAAATTCATTGTTAAAGGCAGCTCCCCCGATCGGACCCTCAATCATGATATCCAGAGGGGTCACAATGCGATCCGGTTTACCGTAAGCGGATTCCCAAGGCTGCTCAAAACCCGGAATATTAAGATCGGAAACGGTGAAACCCGTCAGACCCGCTTTAGGTTTAGCACCACGCCCCGTGGCCCCTTCATCACGAATCTCACCGCCTGATCCGGTTGCCGCACCCGGATGCGGTGCAATGGCGGTAGGATGATTGTGCGTCTCAACCTTCATCAAAATATGAATCGGTTCTTGATGATAAGCGTACTCAGTTGTTTCAGGGTTTGGGAAGAAGCGACCCGCTTCACTCCCCACAATGACCGCAGCATTATCTTTATAAGCTGACAAGACATTATCACCCGCCTGCTCATAGGTATTTTTGATCATGCCAAACAGAGAGCGATCCTGCTGCTCACCATCGATTTCCCAGCTCGCATTAAAGATCTTATGACGGCAATGCTCTGAGTTGGCCTGAGCAAACATCATCAGCTCAACATCCGTCGGATTGCGGCCTAACTCTTGAAAGCTAGCCAGCAAATAATCGATCTCATCTTCTGCCAGGGCTAAACCTAACTCCCGATTAGCCTGCTCAAGTGCTGGACGCCCCTGAGCTAAGATCTCCACACGTGCGAGCTCACGTGGTAATTCAGCACGGAACAAACTGGAAGCTTCTTCAGTCGAATGAATGACGCTTTGCACCATACGATCATGTAAGAGTGCAGCAATCTGTATGATTGCCTGAGAATCCAGTGCAGACTCACTACGAATATAGTAGGCTAAACCTCGCTCAAGACGCTTGATCGATGCCAGACCACAGTTGTGTGCGATATCAGTGGCCTTGCTTGACCAAGGTGAAATCGTACCCGGGCGCGGGATGACCAAAAACAGCTGTCCGGCAGGCTCTTCAGCCTGTACCGCTGGACCGTAGCGCAACAGACGCTCCAAAACAGAGTGCTGATCGTCAGTCAAGGCTGATTCAAGATCAGCAAAATGCATGTACTCTGCATAAACTCCAGTCACAGAAGGGATCTGTGATTGTAGGGTTGATAGCAGCTTATCATGACGAAAATCCGACAGAGCCGGTGCTCCACGCAGTACGAGCATGTTGAATTCGAGCCTCTTGTGTGTGCCTGCTAAACAGGAAATAACAGCGGGAAAATAAACGTCTAGTTTACCCGATTCAGCCCCTTGGATACCAGAAAAGCAGAAAGCATGTTCAGCCTAGATGCCAAACAACCTGTGAAGGAGAGTCTTCTCTTATTGGCCACCTTGGGGCTGATGTTTGCTTTGGCCTGGATCAATCTTAGCTCCACCTCTCTGCTCACCAGTATTCGCGAACAAGGCATTCTGCGCGTGGGAACCCTGAACAGCCCCATGACCTATTATCAGGATCGCAGTGAAGATACCGGCTTTGAATATGAGCTGGCTCAAGCCTTTGCCGACTACTTAGGTGTTGAACTTGAACTCCAGGTTGCCAACAATCTTAATCAACTATTTAGCTTCCTGAATCAACGCAGCGTTCATCTTCTTGCATCGAATTTACAACTGACAGACGATCGCTTAAAGAACTTTAAACCTGGCCCCATCTATCGGCATACCACCTCAAACGTCATCTACCGTGAACGCAGAGGCCGCCCCGCTCCAAAAACCCTGAGCGATCTCTATCAAAAAAATCTTGCCGTGCTCGCCAACTCCAGCCAAGCTGAACTCTTACAGAAGCTGAACCTTGAGCATCCGCAGTTGCAGTTTGAAATCCGTGAAGAGGCCGACACTCTGGATTTAATGCGCGCTGTCCAGGAGCAATCACTCGACTTCATGCTGACGGATAGCTTCTTCTTTGACACCCAGAAATCCTTTTTTCCTGGCTTACAGAAATCCTTTGCTCTCGGTGATGCCCAACCGATCACCTGGATGCTGCCCGGTAATGCAGATAGGGAACTGATGCAAGCCCTGCAGGACTTCTTCAACCTAGAATCGACACAAGCCCTGATTCGTGATTTAGAAATACGCCATTTCAGCCCACGCCAGAATCCACTCAACTTTTTCGATACCCAGTCTCTGCGCACGCACCTAGAGGAACGCTTTTTACCTCTCGAAACCCATTTCCTACAAGCGGCTGAGAATACCGGATTAGACTGGTTACTTCTGGCGGCAGTCGGCTATCAAGAATCACTTTGGGATGCCGATGCAGTTTCACCCACGGGGGTTAGAGGGATTATGATGCTGACACACCCGGCTGCAAGAGAGGTCGGCGTGACGGATCGGACCGACCCCATCCAAAGCATTCTCGGCGGCGCACAATATCTGGCGAATATGAAAGAGCGCATACCCGAACGCATTCCAGAGCCTGATCACACTTGGTTTGCACTGGCCGCTTATAATGTTGGACTGGGCCATCTGGCGGATGCCAGACGCTTAACGCAGCAAAAAGGTTTTAACCCGGATCGCTGGGAGGATGTGCGGCGCCACCTCCCCTTGCTGGCACAGGAGCGCTATTACACTCAGCTTCGTCACGGTTATGCTCGTGGTCATGAGCCGGTGCGCTATGTTGATAATATTCGTAAATATATGGATATTTTGCACTGGGAGTTACAGCATAGCTTTGGCCGCTTACTCAGCGAGCAGAGTGAAACTGCTGAGAGACTCGATCCTGAAAGTCTACGCGAACAAAGTGAACGCATTCTACGCAACTTTGCGCCCAGCCTTTGACCTGAGAGTGTTCAAGAGGAAATATCCGCACCCCAAGCTAAAACCTCTACATCTGGGTGCTGAAGATTACTCCGGAGCCTGCGCTTGTTTTGCCGCACGTTTTTGCGCACGCCTTTGCTTAAAAAATGCACTGAGCAAGGCCGAACTTTCTTCTGCTAAAACCCCTGCTCGCACCTGCGGATGGTGATTCAAGTGGGGTAAATCAAAGGCCGGCAACTGACTCACATGCGCCCCCGACTTAGGCTCAGTGGCGGCATAAATAACCCGACGAATGCGCGCATGCACCAGAGCACCCGCACACATCATACAAGGCTCTAAAGTGACATAAAGATCCGCCTCAACCAAACGATAGTTACCCAAGGTCAAGGCGGCTTCACGCAAAGCGAGCACCTCAGCATGTGCACTCGGATCAAGCTTAGAGATGGGCGAGTTAAAACCTCGCCCAATGATTTGCCCGTTTAACACCACCACCGCGCCAACGGGAACCTCTCCCTGATCCGCGGCCTGCTGCGCCAGCAATAAAGCCTCACGCATCCAGCGCTGATCTTCTTCGAGATTGAGCTCAAACATCTAGCGACAGGTTATTCCCACTCGATTGTCGCAGGCGGTTTACTCGACACATCATAAGTGACGCGTGAAACCTGAGCGATTTCATTGATGATACGACTGGAAACCGTTTCCAGCAAATCATAAGGAAGGTGCGCCCAACGTGCTGTCATAAAGTCAATCGTTTCCACCGCGCGCAAAGCAATGACATATTCATAACGGCGACCATCCCCGACCACCCCTACAGATTTCACTGGCAAAAACACCGCAAACGCCTGACTGGTTTTGTGGTACCAATCCGCTTTGTGCAACTCTTCGATAAAGATGGCATCTGCCTCACGCAAGATTTCCGCATACTCTTTTTTCACCTCTCCAAGAATACGCACACCTAAACCAGGGCCTGGGAAAGGATGACGATAAACCATGTCATAGGGTAGACCCAACTCTAGGCCAATCTTGCGCACCTCATCTTTGAACAGCTCACGCAGAGGCTCAACCAACTCAAACTGCATATCTTCAGGCAAGCCACCCACGTTATGGTGGGACTTGATCACATGCGCCTTACCCGTTTTAGAAGCGGCCGACTCAATCACATCGGGGTAGATCGTTCCCTGAGCTAGGAAACGACAATCTTTGAGTTTTGTCGCCTCTGTATCAAAGACCTCAATAAATGTATTACCAATAATCTTACGTTTAGCTTCAGGATCAGACACCCCCGCCAAGCGCGACAGGAACTGCTCTTCTGCATCCGCACGAATCACGCGAACACCCATGTTACGGGCAAACATCTCCATGACCTGATTACCTTCATGCTTACGCAACAGGCCATTATCGACAAAGACGCAGGTCAACTGATCGCCGATCGCTTTATGCAAGAGGGCCGCCACAACAGAGGAATCCACCCCTCCGGACAGGCCTAAAAGTACGGTTCCGTTACCCACCTGCTGACGCACCTTGGCAATCAAATCATCAATGATATTCTGAGCTGTCCATAGACTCTGCGTGCCACTGATTTCGTGAACAAAGCGGTCGAGAATACGCATCCCCTGCTTTGTGTGAGTGACTTCAGGATGGAATTGCACCGCATAAAACTGGCGCGCAGGATCACACATCGCGGCGATAGGTGCCGAATCTGTGGAGGCGATGATATGAAAACCTTCAGGCAAACGTGTGACCTTATCACCATGGCTCATCCACACATCCAGAGACAGAGCACCATTATTGGCAATATGGTCTTCAATCCCTTCCAATAACCGACTAGGGCTGTCTGCCAAGCGCACGCGTGCATAACCAAACTCACGCTTCTCTGAACTTTCAACGGCTCCCCCCAGCTGTTCTGCCATGGTTTGCATGCCATAGCAGATCCCCAAGAGCGGAATTCCCATTTCAAACACTTCCTGAGGCGCCCTGGGCGAATCAAGCTCTGTCACCGATTCAGGGCCACCTGCCAGAATGATGCCCTTGGGAGCAAAATCACGAATTGCTTGCGCATCCATATCCCAAGGGTGTATTTCGCTGTAAACCCCTATCTCACGCACACGGCGTGCAATCAACTGGGTGTATTGAGATCCAAAATCAAGGATCAGGATACGCTCTGCGTGAATATCGTGACTCATGCTCAGTAACTCCAACAGACACTCTGTCTATATTTGGCTTCTGTCTGATTGATGACAGATCGATTGCATAAATAAAAAGTGGGGCAGTTTTAGCCCCACTCGATTCAACCTTTATCCGACTTACCCAACACGGTAGTTCGGTGCTTCCTTCGTGATAGATACATCATGCACATGGCTTTCGGTGATGCCAGCACTGGTGATCCGAACAAACTTCGGCAGAGTGCGCATCTCTTCGATCGTTGCACAACCGGTATAGCCCATTGAAGCACGCAGACCACCCATCAACTGATGCACGACGCCTGCCATCGGGCCTTTACAAGGCACACGCCCTTCAATCCCTTCGGGCACCAGCTTTTCAACACCGGCCTTAGCGTCCTGGAAGTAACGATCAGAGGAACCCGTCAGGCCAGACATAGCACCCAAAGACCCCATACCACGGTAAGACTTAAAGGCACGCCCTTGATACAACTCCACTTCACCCGGCGCCTCATCCGTACCCGCCAGCATCGAGCCAACCATCACAGCGGCTGCACCGGCAGCAATGGCTTTAGAGATATCGCCCGAGAAACGAATACCACCATCAGCAATCACCGGCACACCCAGATCTTTAAGCGCGGTTGCAACATTCGCCACCGCACTAATCTGTGGCACACCTATGCCCGCAACAATACGTGTCGTGCAGATGGAGCCAGGGCCAATACCCACCTTGACACCATCTGCTCCAGCAGCGGCAAGCGCCAAAGCGGCTTCAGCGGTCGCGATGTTACCGCCCACGACCTGCACCTGAGGAAAGGTTTGTTTAACCCAAGCAACACGGTCAATCACGCCTTTAGAGTGACCATGCGCAGTATCTACGACGATCAGATCCACACCCGCCTGAACCAAGGCTTCAACACGCGCAGGCGTTTCAGGACCGGTTCCCACGGCAGCGCCCACAATCAAACGGCCCTTACCGTCTTTTGCGGCAAGTGGATAGGCCTGAGCTTTGCTCATATCCTTCACCGTCATCATGCCGGTCAAACGGAACTGCTCATCCACCAATAGAATTTTTTCAATACGATGCTTGCGTAATAAATCACGGATATATTCTGGATCATCCCCTTCACGCGCAGTCACTAAGCGCTCTTTTGGCGTCATGATGCTGGAGACAGAAGCTTGCATATTGGATTCAAAACGCACATCTCGACTGGTGACCAGACCCACCAGCTCATTCCCTTCCATGACCGGAAAGCCAGAGAAACCATGACGGCGTGCCAACTCCAGAACCTCGCCCACAGTGGTCGATGGGCTGCAGGTCACAGGCTCAGTGACGACACCCGATTCGTACTTTTTAACCTTACGAACCTCTTCTGCCTGCTGCTCAGGAGTCAGATTTTTATGAATAATCCCTATCCCGCCCTCTTGCGCCATCGCGATCGCCAAGCGTGCTTCGGTGACGGTATCCATCGCCGCTGAAACTAAAGGGATATTCAGTTCAATGCCTTTGGTCAGGCGGGTTTTCAGGGAAACGTCTTTTGGCAGTACTTCTGAATACCCCGGAACCAGCAGTACGTCATCAAAGGTGAGTGCTTCTTCAACGATTCGCAACATTCTCAACCAGCCTGTCTAACTTGAAAAATAAGACCCAATATTTTACACAGAACACGCTCTTTTCTCAATCTGAAAAAATGCAAGACTCCAGCACTAGATAAGTACAGATTTGTCATTTTAGCCAGCTCACATGCCGAAAAAATTACTGTTAAGATAGTCCTCATGAATCTATCAACTTCTTCCGTTCTCAGCGTCAGTGACTTAAATGCACAGGCGCGTACGCTTTTAGAAAGCCACTTCAACCTCGTTAAAATCGAAGGTGAAATCAGCAATCTGGCACGCCCCTCATCAGGCCATCTGTACTTTACTCTGAAAGATGCCAAAGCTCAGGTTCGTGCAGCGATGTTCCGCAACCGCGCACAATTTTTGCGCACCCTTCCCAAAGAGGGTGATCGCGTCCAGGTGACGGCGCGCGTCAGCCTGTACGAAGGCCGCGGTGATTTTCAATTGATCTGTGAGCAGATGGCACCCGCCGGACAAGGTGACTTACAACAAGCCTTCGAAGCTCTGCGTCAACGTCTGGCGCAAGCGGGGCTGTTTGATGTCCAACACAAACGCCCCCTACCCAAGTTTCCGCATCATCTCGGCATCATCACCAGCCCCAGCGGGGCAGCCATTCACGATATCCTACAAGTATTACAAAGACGCTATCCTGGCCTCCCCATCACCCTCTTCCCAAGCGCTGTTCAAGGCAGTGAAGCGCCGGCTCAATTGATTCGCGCCTTACAACAGGCACAAACGGATGGGCAATGTGATGTCTTGATTTTAGGTCGAGGGGGCGGCTCACTTGAGGATCTTTGGGCGTTTAATAACGAACACCTTGCCCAGAGCATCTTTGCCTGCAAAATTCCGATCATTTCAGCTGTCGGACATGAAGTGGATGTCACGATTGCCGACCTCGTCGCAGATATACGTGCCGCTACACCCTCTGCGGCCGCCGAATTAGTGAGCCCCGACCAACAGGTTTTACAACGCCAACTTAGAAGCGTAGAGCAAGCCCTAACACAACAGATGCAACGCCATTTGCTGCAGCAGCGTACGCATCTACAACATTTACGCAAACGCTTGCGACATCCTGGAGATCGCCTGAGAGAACAAAGCCAGCGCTTAGATCAACTCGAACTCAGACTAGGCCGTGCCGTTCAAAGCCAACTAGATGAACAGCGCATAGCATTAAGACAACTCGAGCTAAGATTAAAGCGCGCCACCCCAGAGAAATCTTTGCTGTCTCTGCGCCAGCATCTCAACCAACTGGAACATCAATTGCGCTTAAAAATGCACGAAGATGTCAAACATCGACAACTGCGGTTTCAAGGATTACTCGCACGTTTAAACTCCGTAAGCCCCCTGGCCACTCTAGAGCGGGGTTACAGCATTCTGCGTAACGATCAACAAGAACTGATCACATCTGTGAAAAACGTGTCTGCGGGCGATATTCTGCATACCCAACTCTGCGACGGCACTCTGCGCAGTCAGGTTTTAACGCTCGACACGCCCTCATCCAACTCTGATTTGGAATCCTGTTAATGCTGCTTAATTTTCAACGCAAGTCTCCAGACCTTTCTGTCCAAGCCCCCAGTCTGATCATTCTGCATGGACTACTCGGCAGTTTAGAAAACTGGGGCGCGATCAGTACCGCTTTAGCCAACCAATTCGATGTCATTACGGCTGATCTACGCAATCACGGCCGCTCCGGCCACAGCACTACAATGAATTATCAAGCTATGGCAGAGGATGTTTTGGAATTGATGGATCACCTCGAACTTTCCAGTGCCCACCTGCTTGGACATTCCATGGGAGGCAAGGTCGCCATGCAACTAGCCCATCAAGCACCCGAGCGTATTCAACGCCTGATTCTCGTCGATATTGCACCGGTAGCTTATCCCGCACAGCATGAAAATGTGTTTGCCGGATTAAGTGCCATAAACTTAAGCCAGCTGCAGAGCCGTCAAGAGGCTGATCTGCAGTTACAGGCCTTTGTGCCAGAAGCAGGGGTACGTGCTTTTCTTCTTAAAAATCTGGCGCGTGAAGGGAAAGAGTTCTTCTGGCGCATGAATTTAGAGGCCCTAAAAAACCACTATACAGAGATCGCCGCCGCACCCGCAGGCCCTTGGGAATTTCCTCAGCCAACACTGTTCATCAAGGGCGAATGCTCTGATTACCTGATTCCTGAGTATCAAGCTGAGATATTAAGACGTTTTAGCCACGCCAGTTTTAAAGTCATTGCGGGAGCCGGACACTGGCCACATGCCGAAAAACCCCAAGTATTTTTAGGCTTGGTTGAACGTTTCTTGAAGGCGTATCAGGCTTGACGATCCAATAGACTGCCTAAATTTGCAGGTCCTGGGAGGGCTCCCGTGGCAATTAAGCGGCTATTTAACGCTTGCAGCGCCTGCTGAATTTCAACGAGGCGCTCATTAAACTCACGTAACCTTTGTGCAGATCGCTCTCTTTGTGCCTGCATTTCATCGGCGACTTCACGACGACGTTCAGCTGCGGCTTCTCTTTCATCAAGAGCTTGCTCTTCTGCTTTTTGAGCTTCCGTATTATCCGCTTCCAGTCGTGATTCCGCCTGCTCTTCGCTCGTTACAAGACCCAGCTCAGGTCGTGCCTCGGCCTGTTCAGCAGGCTCCTGCAACAAGGCCTCGTCAGCTTCTATTTGCTGCGCTTCAGCCCTTTCCAGCGCAATCTCAGCTCTTGCCTCCGCGGCCATACTTCGTGCTTGCGCGGCTACTTTAAGATCTTGTGGGGAGGGATCAGCCGGTGCCAAAGCAGCACGTGCAATCGTTTCGGCTTTTTGTAAGCTCGCCTCAGGGTCGCCCGGTACCGGCGAGGTATCAATACTGACTTCACCGCCAACGGCATAAAGCTGACCATCAGGGCCGCGCTCATAGGTATAACTAATCGCACCGGTATAAGGTCCGCCCACTACTTTATGCGCCATCTCATGCTGACGTACCTCACGATCACGCTGCGCGAGTGCCTGGACTAAACTTTGTTCTAGATTTTGCTGCTCAAGATCAGACGCTGAAGAGGTAGAGCTGACGCGGGAGGTAGAAGATAGATCTGAAGCAAAGTTGATGCTATCGGCTGGATTATTAATCGGGGAGCTATTCAGTGTTGAGCTAACAGAAGTGCTGGCCAAAGCAGCAGGTGCACTCTTCTGTTGAGCACCTGCTACCCAACTGATAGATGCTAAGCCATTGACTTGCATACAATCACCCTCTGCTTTACGTCTCCTTTAACGCATCTAATACTTCAGACACGCGTATCGATCAGAGACCCCATTACTTCATCCGCCTGATTAACCACCTGGGTGGTCGGTGCAGCGACCTGCTGCGCCGCAGCGGTTTCTTGTACCGAGGCACTGAGAGGCTGACCTGCCTGAACTTCCGGCGTATCTGGCTTGCCACTGCCCTGAAGATCGCCGGCGACACGCTGTGTGTTGTCCAGACCACGATTCACATTCAACAAGCCGCTGGTCTGAACCGCTACGCCATTAATATTCATAACTCACCCATTAATACTCATCATTAATCACATAAAGACCCTTGAACACCTTACTTAGACATTTTCCACAAAGGGACTCATATCTCTGGATTCAAGAGCACTTTCAGATTCAAGTTTAGCACAGGCCAAAAAACTGTACAGATTTTGTTCAACCTCAACGCGCATTGGATGACAATAATAAAGAGAGATCTAGGTGTTGCGCTGCGTGCTGCGAATCGGCAGCAGACATCCAAGGCACCACGCCTAACAGCGGGGCACGCAAACGCTGAATCAAACTCTCCAGATTCTCCTCGAATCTTGGCATCTCAGGATCCAGTTGATTTGCCACCCAACCCGCTAAACGCAAGCCATCACGTGCAATCGCCTCAGCTGTCAGCAAAGCATGATTCAAGCAACCTAAGCGCATCCCTACGACCATAATAATCGGCAGATTTAAAAGGCGCGGCACTTCAGAGAAAGCTTCTCGAGCATTGAGTGGCACCCGCCACCCACCTGCCCCCTCAATAAATACTTGATCAACAGGTTGCATTAAAGTGCCCCGACAATAAGCCGCTATTCTTTCCGCACTTAGGATACGTGTACCCGCGGCCAAATGCGGTGCCACCGCTTCGGGCAGCGCAACAGGATTAATTTGATCGTAACTCAATTCAACATTCGCACAGGCTTGAAGATGCAAAGCATCTTCGTTACGCCAACCCTCTGCCGTCAACTCACATCCCGCTGCCAAGGGCTTTAATCCGACTGTGCTGTAGCCTTGTGCGATCGCAGCGTGCATCAAAGCCCCTGTAACTAAGGTTTTTCCAACACCTGTATCTGTCCCGCATACAAACCAAGCTGCTTTCATTTCACACTCTTTTTTAATACCCAGTAATAAGTCTGATAAGTCAAAGGCAAGCCTTGAGTTTGACGATAACCTTCATAGATCTCCGCCAAGGCTTGTAAACGCGCGCGCCCACCCAGACCTGCTGCTTGACGCCCGGCCACAGGGTTTGCACCCAAATCTTTTAAAGATCGCATCAAGGCGGGTAGATCCGGGTAATAGAGCACCTGCTCTTGCACCTCCAGTTCACAAGACCGAAGGCTATCAGGCAAACAGTCCAACCAGTCTTGAGCCGATAAAAATCGATTCACGTGCGGTTGATCATCCAGTTCAGCCCAGGCATCTCGTAACTCGTACAAACTGGCCGGACCCAAGGTCGCTAAATAGGCGCAAGCACCCGGCTTTAGGACGCGTGCAATTTCTTGTAATAAGCGCTCAGGATGAGGACACCATTGTATGGCCAAACTGCTAAATATTAGGGATTGAGATGAGTTGGCCAAGGGTAGTGTTTCGGCATCTGCACAAAGAAAATGCACCCCTTGCTCAGCATGGCGCTGACGACAAATATGCAACATGCCCTCGGCTAAATCTAAGGCCAAAACTTGTGCTGGCTCTAAAAGTTTCAGCAGTTGAGGGATGGCATATCCCGTTCCAACGCCCAGATCACAGCAGAAATCATCTGCTCCGACATTAGATCCAAGCTGAATTTTGCTGAGCAGATGCTTGGCCACAACCGGTTGCAGTTCTGCAACACGATCATAGTCCCGAGCAGCACGACTAAAGGAATAAGCGACCTGTTTTTTATCCAGGCTCGATAGCACGCGGTGAGGTAAGCGCATCAAAACTCCTGCTGGGGATCGGAATCTGAGATTTTTTCCAGTCCATGAAGCGCCAAGCGCTTTTCTAAATCCGTAAAAAAAGCCTCCGCATCGGATAAAAAGGGCAGATGCGCAGCATCAGGAAACAGAGATAGCTGCGCATCAAAAGGAGTGAAATGCTCGCGCATCACTGCATACCAAGGCAGACTCGGCACTAGGAGGTCTTTCCCTCCTAAAACGAAAAATACACGATCCTTCAGTCGCTCCCATTCAGCCCATGCGCTCTGTCGTAACCAATTCAACTGTTGCTGTAATTGCTCGACACTTGCGTCCGATGCCTTCTCTTCAAGCAGAGGGATCAGTGTGCGTGCCGCCACCGAGCCTTTCACTTGTAGATGTCGAAAACGTTTTAGAAGCTGAGCAGGCTGCGCAATCAGATCTTGCTCAAACGCATTAAACATCTCTTCTGACATGGCATGCGGCCAGTCTTCACCGGCAACAAACTGGGGGGTCGCCGCCAGCATAAACAAGGCTTGAGTGCGTTGCGGCTGCAAGGCGGCCGCCTTCAAGGCGATCAATCCACCTAAGGACCAACCCACCCAGATCGCAGGCTCCTGCACTTCTGCAAGGATTGCTTCAACACAAGCCTGCAACGCCACAGGGTGCTTTTGATAGAGAGCATCAAACTCAGCGGCTGAATAGTCGACACGCCAGATGCGCATTCTGTATGCCTGCGCCCAAACCTCAAAGTTTGAGAAGATCTGACTTGAAGCTGCCCAACCTGGAAGTAATATCAGCAGAGGACCACTCTCGCCCTGCTTATCAACTTTGATCATTATCGACTCTAGAGGCTTGTGCTAAAGCGTTTAACAGTCTGTCCACCTGCTCTGATGTATGTGAGGCGGTCAGAGTCACCCTAAGACGCGCCGTACCCTCTGGAACCGTCGGTGGTCGAATCGCCGTCACCCAGATGCCCCGCGCTCGCAAAGCATCACTCATGGCCAAGGCGGCCTGAGCAGAGCCCACAACAAGAGGTTGGATCGGCGTTGAAGAGGGCATCAAATTCAAACCTAAGGCTTGGCAGCCTGTGCGGAACTGCTGTATCAATTGCCGAAGATGCTCACGTCGGTGTCCTTCTTCTCGCAGCAACTGCAAACTGGTCAAGGTCGCATGAGCGACCGCTGGAGGCAAACTAGTGGTATAGATGTAGGGCCTTGCAAACTGAATCAGTGTTTCAATCAAGGTTTCCGAACCCGCTACAAAAGCACCCGCCGTACCAAATGCCTTGCCCAGAGTGCCAATCAAGATAGGTAGTTCATCAACGTTGAGATTAAAGGCTTCCGCACAACCGCCCCCCTGCTGACCCAGCACACCAAACCCGTGGGCATCATCCACCATCAAGTAGGCATTTTCGGCATGACAAATCCGGGCCAAGTCATCCAGTCGTGCAACATCTCCATCCATACTGAAGACACCATCGGTGACGACTAAACGTCGACCTGAGGTCTCATCTTGTTGCAGCCATTGAGCGAGACGCTGTACATCCTGGTGAGGATAACGACGAAAGCGCGCAGCGCTGAGGCGCCCACCATCCAGCAAGGAGGCATGATTGAGTCGATCCTGGTAGACCCGATCCTGTGCCGACAACAAGGCGGTTAGCACGCCGAGATTCGCCATATAACCGGAAGAAAAAAGCAATGCACGTGGGCGTTGAGTGAATTCAGCTAACGCCTCTTCTAGCGCATGATGGGCATAGCTGTGCCCAGAGACCAGATGAGAGGCGCCCCCTCCGACGCCATAGCGCGCGGCACCTTCCTTGAGAGCAGACACCACCCGAGGATCGGCCGCCAGACCAAGATAGTCATTGGAGCAGAACGCCAGACAGGTTTGATCTAAAAGCCGCACCTGCGGCTGCTGTGGGCTATAAAGTGTCTGTCGTTGGCGATATAAACCCTGCCGCTGGCGTATCTCTAAACTCGCCTTCAGCTCGGCATCCAGGCGCTGACCTGCTCTCATCCGCGCGCAGCATCCTGAAATAAGGCAGCATCTTGCTGAGCACGTAAGCTCTGCTCAATCGCTTGTTCATACGCCTCATCGGACACATCTTCACGCACCTCAGGGTAAATACCCAAACGTGTAAACAAAGCTTTATCGGCATTCGCTTCAGGGTTATCGGTGGTCAGAAGCTTATCTCCATAGAAAATGGAATTGGCACCGGCGAGGAAGCATAACGCCTGCATCTGATCGTTCATGGCCGAACGCCCTGCAGAAAGACGAACATGAGAGTGTGGCATCAAAATACGCGCAACCGCGATCGTCCGAATAAAGTCAAACGGATCGACTGCCTCCGCTTCCTCCAGCGGCGTACCCGCTACGCGCACCAACATATTGACGGGAACCGATTCCGGATGCTCCGGCAGATTGGCCAAGGTGAGCAACAACCCCACACGATCACGTTGTGACTCACCCAACCCCACAATCCCACCACAACAAACCTTCATGCCCGCCTGACGTACATTTTGCAGCGTATTTAAGCGATCTTGATAGGTTCGCGTCGTAATAATCTCACCATAGAACTCTGGAGAGGTATCTAGGTTGTGGTTGTAATAATCCAAACCGGCTTGTGCCAGATCTGTGGCCTGCTCTTGATCCAGCATGCCCAAAGTCATGCAGGTTTCTAGCCCCATCGCCTTAACACCACGAATCATTTCAATGATATAAGGCATATCGCGGGCATTCGGCTGCTTCCAAGCCGCGCCCATACAGAAACGACTGGCTCCCGCCTCTTTTGCGGCCTGTGCCTGCTCTAAAACTTCACGCACTTGCATCAGGCGCTGCTTTTCCAGTTCTGTATTGTAATGCGCGCTTTGCGGACAGTATTTACAATCCTCTGGACACGCCCCTGTTTTGATTGAGAGCAGCGTGCTCACCTGGACAGCATTAGCATCAAAATGCTGACGGTGCACGGTTTGTGCCTGAAACAAAAGATCATTAAAGGAGAGATCAAAGAGCGCTTGGACTTCAGCTTCAGTCCAATCATGACGCAGGTGGGACGCAGTATTCATACAGACAAATCCAAGCTATAAAGGAATGAATGCGGCACTGCCGCTGATTTCAGGCATGATAAAATGACGCAGGATGATGTCAACCTATGCTTTTCAATAAAGTTAACCTTAGATCATTTATTAATCAAAACTGTGCTTTATGCCAACTGCACCACTGTGACACGAGCGGCCTCTGTGAAGCCTGCCACGCCGATCTACCCTGGCTGCTCAATCCCTGCCAACACTGCGCCCTTCCCCTCAATCTCAGCTGCAACCCCAGCCAAGGACTTTGCCCGACCTGTCGCCGAGGTGACAGCGCCTATGATCGCATCCGCGCTGCCTTTCAATACCAATTCCCTATGAATAGCCTCCTACCCCAGATCAAATATCACCAGAATCCAGTCGCCTTAGGCTGGCTGAGTGAAGTTTTTGCCCGCTGGTTAATCAGCGATCTGGAGACACCTCCCCAAGCCTTAGCTTATGTGCCGATGCGGCCCTGGCGCGCCTTGCTTCGCGGTTTTAATCAATCCGAATTGCTCTGTCGGGCTTTAAGCCAAAAGCTGGACATTCCTGTACTGGAAGGCGCGCTTAAGAAAATACGCTCCACACCTCGCCAAATGACGCTCGATGCTGAAGCACGGCAGCGCAACCTCTTAAACGCCTTTTACGCTCAAGGCGAGTTGCCGCGTCATGTTGCGCTGATTGATGATATCTGCACCACGGGGAGCACAGCCGAAGCCATCGCCCAAGCTTTAAAAATGGCCGGCTGTGAAGTCGTGGAAGTTTGGGTATTGGCACGTACGCCACAACCCAGACACTTAGACGAATAAGGCCCCGAAACATCCACCCTCTACTCAGAAGACTGTGCGTCCCGCCGGTTTCCTTCTATGATGATCAAGTGCATTCAACAAAAAAGAGATACATAAGAAATGACGCTCACCATGCTTGGACAGCTGATCGGGGGTATCGGCATGTTTCTTCTCGGCATGCAACTTCTGACTCAAGGTATGAAACTGGCTGCCGGGCGCTCCCTCAAACAAGCGCTTGAATTTGCCACCCGCTCTCGTTTACGTGGCCTGATTTCAGGCACCTTGATCACAGCACTGGTGCAATCCTCTAGCGCTGTCACGGTCGCCACGTTAGGCTTTGTTAACGCGGGCTTGCTCACTCTGGCACAATCGATTGCCGTGATTTATGGCTGCAATATCGGCACGACCATGGTGGGCTGGTTGGTGGCCACGATCGGCTTCAAAATTCAGATCAGTGCCTTCGCACTCCCAATTATTGGCCTGGGGATGGTGTTGCAGATTACTGCGAACAAACGCCGTCTTGGGCATATCGGAACCGCGCTCATCGGTTTTGGTATCTTCTTTATTGGCCTGGATTTTATGCGCACCGGATTTGAAGGTTTCAGTGATGACTTTCAGCTTGCCAGTCTCGGCCAGGGCATCTGGGCTTTAGCGCTCTTTGTCCTGGCAGGTTTTGTGATGACTTTTTTAATGCAGGCATCCGCCGCGGTCATGGCCATCGCCCTGTCACTGGTCTACACCAACTCAATCACCATGTCGGCGGCGGCGGCCGTTGTTATTGGCGCCAATCTCGGCACGACCACGACAGCTCTCATGGCCGCAATTGGCGCCACATCTAACGCCAAACGTATCGCCGCCGCACATGTCGCATTTAATATCCTAACGGGCCTAGTAGGTTTACTGCTACTCATGTTCAGCGCGACTTATTTAGATGCACTGGACCCGAGCGCTCTAGACTTGGTGATGCTCCTAGCGCTTTTTCATACGCTGTTTAATGTGATGGGTGTGCTCTTGATGTGGCCACTCACCACTCACCTAGAACGTTTCCTGAACAAACGCTTTCGCAGTCAGGAAGAAGATGAAGCTCGACCTCGTTATATCGACCAAACCGTTCTGGAAACACCCACCCTGGCTATTGAAGCCATCAGCCGTGAGCTAACCCGCGTCAGTCAGCTCTGTAGCCGCATGTCGCGTGAATCAATCAGCGCCGAACGCCATGCCTCGGCACGACTGGAACAGCAACAAAATGGGGTCAATCAATTGATCGGACAGATCGTCAGCTTTAATCAGGAGCTCGGTCGCCAGAATCTGAGCTTAGAGATCAGTGAAGCGTTGCCCCTCTCACTTCGGGTCGCACGTTATTACAGTGAAGTGGCACGTCTCGCCGCGAAGCTGCCAGAATATTACCCAGTGTTTGAACAAATCGAAGATACAGGCATCCGGCAAGCTGTGTTTCAATATCAGCGCCAGGTCATCGCCTTGATCGACATCTGTGAACTCAGCGAAGAAAGCCACATTCAAGGTATTGAGGCTCATAAAACGATTTTAGAACTGGATAAAACCTATCAAGATCTCAAAAGCCAACTGTTACAACAAAGCATCGCCGGACGCCTGAGCAGCCAAGAAAGTGTCGCGCTGCTGGATGCGCTGAGTCATGTTCAGCGTTTAGCTGAACAGATCGAAAAAGGCGCTCGCCACTGGAGCTACAGCGTTCCAGCTTCGCGACGCACGCCCTTGGTCGAACCTGTTTTAACCACTTAAGGACGAATCCTATCCGTGAATCTTACTGCGATACAAACCTTCGAATTTCAAGCAATTGGGCGTATTCATAGCCCTTTCAAAGAAAAGTTTGGCATCCCAAGACAACCGGGGCTCACCCCTTCACTAAAGATGCGCCTGGAATTGCTAGGCCCTGCCGCGCAACCTGAGACATTACGCGGCATAGAAGGCTATTCACATCTCTGGATAGTGTTTGTCTTTAGTGCCACCGCTCACCAGGGTTGGAAACCTCTAGTGCGTCCACCTCGTTTAGGGGGGAACCAAAAGCTCGGCGTCTTTGCGACACGTTCTACTTTTCGACCCAATCCAATCGGTTTATCTGTTGTTACTTTAGAAGAAGTGGAAACCAGCCCTGCCGGCACGTTTTTACATCTATCCGGCGCAGATTTCCTTGACCAAACTCCAGTCCTTGATATTAAGCCCTATCTTCCTTATGCCGACGCGCTGCCTGAAGCCTTCGCCGCCATCGCTCCGAGCGCACCGCAGCAATCCAAACCCCTTTACTTCTCAGCGCAAGCCGCTGCCGCCTGTACCGAGCACAGTCAGCGTTTACAGCAACCACTGCATCAACAGATCAGTGAAATTCTTAGCTGCGATCCGCGCCCTGCTTATCAACACCAAGACACTCAACGAGAATATGGCTTACGCTTGTATGATTTAAATCTCCGCTTTCGTATTGATGCTGAGCAGATTACCCTATTAAGCCTGACGCTTGAGACATCGGAATAACAAGCGCTTAGACGCTTTTTTGCTTGTATACCCTGCCCCATTCGGAGAGTTCTTGTGACCTTTTTGCAACCTGAAGATCTGAAATTTGACTATGAGCATATCTGGCACCCCTACTCTTCTATGCAGGCACCCTCACCTGTGTTTCCTGTAGTTTCCGCTGAGGGCGTGCGCTTACGCTTAAATGATGGTCGCGAGTTGATCGACGGCATGGCATCCTGGTGGTCTGCTATTCATGGTTATAACCACCCTGTCCTCAATCAAGCCGCCAAAGCGCAAATCGATAAAATGGCGCATGTAATGTTCGGAGGACTGACCCACCCGCCCGCAATCGCATTGGCACAAAAGCTGGTCGCACTGACCCCGACCGCTTTGCAGACTGTATTTTTTTCTGACTCCGGTTCTGTGAGTGTCGAGGTCGCCATCAAGATGGCTTTGCAATACTGGCATGCTCGCGGGAAAAGTGAAAAACATCGTCTGATTAGCTTAAGACGGGGATATCACGGTGATACCTTTGCCGCCATGTCTGTCTGTGATCCCGTGACCGGCATGCATCAATTGTTTCAACGCAATTTACATGCACAAATCTTCCTACCCGAGCCAAAAACCCCCTTTGGTGAAGCGCTTTGGCCGGAAGATCGTGAGGCACTGGAGAATCTACTCGCCGCGCACCATCAGGAGGCCGCTGCACTGATTCTTGAACCCATCGTACAAGGTGCTGGAGGCATGCGTTTTTACAGCGCTAGTTATCTAGGCTATGCACGCCAACTCTGTGACCAATATGATATTTTGCTGATTGCCGATGAGATCGCCACCGGCTTTGGGCGTACTGGAAAACTCTTTGCGTGTGAGCATGCCGATATCACACCCGATATTCTCTGTCTGGGTAAAGCTTTAACCGGTGGCTACATGACGCTGGCCGCAACGCTGACCACTCAATCTATCGCCCAGACGCTCTCATCCGGTGAGGCGGGTTGCTTTATGCACGGCCCGACCTTTATGGGTAATCCACTGGCCTGCGCTGTCGCCTGTGCCAGCCTGGACCTGCTTTTGCAGAGCGACTGGCAAGCACGAATTGCGCAATTACAACAGGGATTAGAACGGGGTTTAGCACCTGCTCGTGCCTATACCGGTGTTGCCGACGTTCGCTGCTTAGGGGCGATCGGTGTGATTGAGCTCAAACAAGCCGTCAATTTACCCCAACTGCAGCCTAAGTTTGTTGAGGCAGGTGTCTGGGTGCGCCCCTTCGGCAAATTGGTTTATGTGATGCCGCCTTACATCATCTCCGATGAGGATCTCAGCCAGCTGTGTCAAACAATTTGCCAAGTCGTCCATGATTGGGCTTAACAACCCTTTCTCACTACGCCATCACTCATCCAGATAGTCATAATGCACATGTGAGAGATTTTCAAAGCGTGTGTACTTACCGATAAAGGTTAAGCGTGACGTACCGATAGGGCCGTTACGCTGCTTACCTATGATGATTTCGGCCACACCCTTTTCAGGGCTATCTTCGTTATAAACTTCATCACGGTAGATAAACATGATCACATCGGCATCCTGCTCAATCGCCCCCGACTCCCTCAAATCGGAGTTCACCGGACGCTTGTTCGGACGGTTTTCCAAACTACGGTTGAGCTGAGACAGCGCTACTACAGGGCACTGCATCTCCTTCGCCAGAGCTTTGAGTGAGCGAGAAATCTCTGAAATCTCAGCAGTTCGCCCCTCACTTTTACCCGTTTTCAACTGCATCAACTGTAAATAGTCGACCATGATCATGGCCAGATCACCCTGCTCGCGTACGATGCGGCGCGCCCGACTGCGCATCTCATTCGGACTGATACCCGGTGTATCATCAATGAACAGAGGCTTACCTTTGAGCATATTCACCGCGGTCGTGAGCTTCGGCCAATCTTCATCCAATAGCTGCCCGTTGCGCACACGGGTTTGGTCTATACGTCCTAATGACGACAACATACGTGTCACGAGTTGATCAGCAGGCATCTCTAAACTGAACACGAGCACAGGTCGTTGTGTAGCCATCAAGGCATTCTCGACCAAGTTCATCGCAAAGGTCGTTTTCCCCATAGAGGGACGCGCCGCGACAATGATTAAGTCCGATTTCTGCAATCCGCCGGTGCGCTCATCCAGATCATCAAAACCCGTGGTCACCCCCGTTAACGAATCCGCGTTGTGAAACAGGTGATCTATACGTTCAACTGCTTTTTTCAGCAGTGGGTTGATCGCTTCAGGTCCCCCTTGATTAGGGCGATTCTCGGCGATCTGGAAAATTTTCTGTTCCGCTTCATTCAGAATCTCATCGGATGCACGACCTTGCGGCTGAAACGCATTTTCCGCTATCTCATTGGCCACGCTGATCATCTGCCGCAAGAGCGCACGATCGCGCACAATTTCTGCATAGGCACGAATATTGGAGGCACTGGGTGTATTTCGGGCCAAAGCAACTAGATAATCCAGCCCACCCGCTCGTTCTAAATCACCTTGACGATCCAGTTCTTCAGATAGTGTCACCACATCCAACGGGCGACTATCATCGACCAACTTTTGCATGGTACGGAAAATCATGCGATGTTCTGGGCGGTAGAAATGTCGGTCTAGCAGAATCTCAGATGCGGTATCCCATGCCTGGTTATCCAGCATCAAGCCACCCAAAACGGATTGTTCCGCTTCTTGAGAATAGGGAGGGACCTTGGCCTCCACAAAGGCGTCAGAGTGCTGCTCTGCAAACTCCATCAAACTCTTTCCTCTTGGCTTGCTTAACCGAAATTCGCCATTCTAGAGTGACAGGCAAAAAAAAGACACCAGGGCTTAGCCGAGGTGTCTTTTTTGTCTTTGACCAGCGCTAAAGAATTATTCAGCCGCAATGATCAAAGTGATAGAGGTGCTCACTTCAGGATGCAGCTGGATGCCGATCTCGAACTCACCTACGTGGCGGATTACGCCTGCAGGCAGACGCACTTCGCTCTTGCAAACTTCAGTACCTGACTGAGAAACCGCGTCCGCGATGTCACGAGTACCGATAGAACCAAAGAGTTTACCTTCATCACCCGCTTTGGTGATGATGGTCAGCTCAAGACCTTCCAACTGCTCAGCACGCTCCTGCGCAGCAGCCAGTTTAGCGGCTGACTGAGCTTCCAGTTCAGCACGACGCTCTTCAAAGCGCGCTAGGTTTTCAGCCGTTGCAGAAACAGCTTTACCCTGTGGAACCAGGTAGTTACGACCGAAGCCGCTTTTTACAGAAACCTTGTCGCCCAGCTTACCGAGCTTACCAATATTTTCGAGCAGAATAACTTCCATCTCGTAAACCTCTTAATTCTACATCTGAAGATGTAGTCACTTAATTCCCAGCGGGTATTCCTTTGCGCAGATCAAAGCACGCATCAATCAAGGCCAGAAATACCAACAATGTCATTAGATAGGGACCGAAAAACAGCAGCATGACATAAAGAGTGATCAGCCAAGTTTTTCCAAATCCGCGTCTTGCAACCAGCCAGTGAACCCAAGCCACCCCTGCGATAAACAAAGGCATCAGCAACAGGGCATACCAGCGCACCATGTCTAATCCCAGCGTGCCGCCTAGCACCACACCTGCGAGCAACAGAATTGCAAACCAGGCAGGGAGGCGTAATTCATGAAACTCTTCACGAAAACCACCCGGATTAAACAGAGCCGCTTGCCAACTGCGCGCTAACATCAGCACCAAGAGCACCGCTAAAGCATGAAAGCCTGTCAGCGCGCCCAACACAACTGAACGCATCGACATATTCGTAAACATTGCCTGCGAGTTCGTTGCTGATGGCTGTTGCATCAGTTGCTGAGCAATTTCTGCCCAAAGGTCCACTCTCGTCCCTAGCAGCATCTCTAGCAGATAGCTAATGAGTACACCGATCGGTACGAGGGCAATCAAAACTCTTGGCCATGAGCGGCTTTCTCTGAGCAAAACGGCGAGTATAAAACTTGCCAGAATCACCGCCAGCGCTGAAGGATCACCTGATAGGCTCCACAACAAGGCGGGCAACATTGCCCAGAACAGAATTTTGATGCCATCTGACACACCACGCCGCAGTGTAATCAGACTCACCCCTGCCGCACTGACCCAGTACAACAGAGGCAACATAGCTGCAATGACAACTATCATGACCGCCTGACTGCGTCCCTTCATGATGCTATCAGCGAGGGCTCGCATGGCGGTTACCTAAACTTACTTGTGTCCGTCAGTGTACGGCAGCAACGCAATGTAACGGGCACGCTTGATCGCTGTAGCCAGCTGACGCTGGTAACGAGCTTTGGTGCCAGTGATGCGGCTAGGTACAATCTTGCCGGTTTCAGTGATATAAGCTTTTAGCGTTTCGAGATCTTTGTAATCGATCTGAGAAACACCTTCTGCTGTGAAACGGCAGAACTTGCGACGACGAAAGAAACGAGCCATTTTTACTCTCCGATTAGATTTAAATTACTCTTCAACTGATTCTTGCTCGTCAGCGTCAGAGTCTTCTACTTCAGACTCTCTCGGCTGGCGCTCAGCACGGTCTTCACGACGTGGCTTGCGCTCTTCACGGGCTTCAGCGGCTTTAATCGGAGAAACTTCAGTGATCGCTTCTTTACAACGAATGATCATGCTACGCAGAACAGCATCGTTGTAACGGAAAAGACTTTCCAGCTCATCCAGAGTTTCCTGGTTACACTCGATGTTCATCAGAACATAGTGTGCTTTGTGAGCATTGTTGATCGGGTAAGCCAACTGACGACGACCCCAGTCTTCTAGACGGTGGATGGTGCCTTCAGCGCCTTCGATCAAGTTTTTGTAACGGTCCAGCATAGCTGGAACCTGCTCGCTCTGATTCGGATGAACCAGAAATACGATTTCATAGTGACGCATTATTGCTCCTTACGGTTTTGCAGCCTTCGAGCCAGGGATTTGGCCGAAAGCAAGGAGTTGAACATACAAAACGGAGCCATATTCTACGGCCCATTCCATTTGTTTACAACTGAATTTTTATCCGTGTCAAGCCTCTGACACCTCTTGAATCTCATAACTGTGGCTAATTTCAACGCCTCCGCGTTCCAACATCAAGGACGCTGAACAATACTGCTCCGCAGAAAGCTGAACGGCGCGCTTAACTTGTGATTCCTTTAATCCACGCCCACTGACAACAAAATGCACATGGATTTTGGTAAAGACGGCAGGAACCGTTTCGGCTCTTTCGGCGTCGATTTTAGCCACACAATCCACCACCTCTTGACGGGCTTTTTTCAGAATATTCACCACGTCATAGCTGGTACAGCCACCTAAACCGAGCAGAATCAGCTCCATAGGACGAGCGCCTATTTTCTGCTCACCATCCATCATGACAGCAAAACCCGTACCTGTCTGACCCTGAAAACGCACATCACCTTGCCATTTCACTTCTGCTTGCATAACGGCTTCACCTAAATTTCTTCAAGATCAGAATTGATTAAAAAGTTCGACGAGTTTTTCACCCGGTTCCGATGCACGCATAAAGGCTTCCCCAACCAAGAACCCCTTTACACCCGCATCACGCATCTGCACCACATCTTCCGGCGTTACAATACCGCTTTCTGTAATCACCAGACGTTCTGATGGAATAGACGACAACAGATCAAACGTATTCTTGAGACTGACCTCAAAACTATGCAGATCACGATTGTTAATCCCCAGAAGCGGGGTTTGCAACGGCAAGGCTCGCGCCAGCTCTTCGGCACCATGCACTTCGATCAAAACATCCATACCCAAGTCATGCGTCAGCTGAGTAAACGCCCTCAACTGCTCATCACTCAAGGCTGCAACGATCAACAGGATTGCATCCGCTCCCAAACAACGCGCTTCGTAAATTTGGTAGGCATCTACAATAAAATCTTTGCGAATGACCGGTAAAGCGCAGGCCGCACGCGCTTGCTGAAGGTAGGCGTCTGCACCTTGAAAAAAATCCACATCGGTTAAGACTGACAAACACGCAGCACCGGCTTGCTCATAACTCCGTGCAATCGCAGCAGGATCAAAATCCTCACGGATCACGCCCTTGGAAGGACTGGCTTTTTTGGCCTCAGCAATAATCGCCGGCTTTCCAGCTAGAGCTTTAGCCCAAAGCGCCTGCGCAAAACCGCGCACAGGGTCGGCCTCTGCCACACGCTCTTTTAATTGCGCTAAAGAGATTTGAGCGGAACGCTCGGCCACTTCTTGATGTTTACGTTCAATAATACGTTTAAGAATGGTCGGTGTATCGGTCATGCCGACTCCTGAATAAACTTTTGACTAAATTGAGCCAGCTCCTGCATTTTCGCAGCGGCTCGACCTTCTTGCATGACAGCCAGCGCCTTGGCGACCCCCGCTTTATGATTTTCAGCTGCCGCGCCCAGCCAGATTGCCGCGCCGGCATTGAGTGCAATCATATGACGCGCTTTCACAGCCAGCTTTTCCTGACTATCCGAGAATGCCAACTGAATCAAGCGCAAAGAATCCGCGGAAGACTCTACTTCTAAGCCGATCAGACTCTGGCTTTCAATACCAAGTGTTTCCGGTGTTAGGCTATATTCACGAATAAAGCCATCCTGTAACTGAGCGACATGCGTGGCCGTTGCTAAACTGATTTCATCCAGACCATCTTCAGCGTGAACCACTAGGATTTCTTCAGCCCCTAACTGCTGCATGACCTCAGCCATTGGACGACACAGTTGCTGACTGAATACACCGATCACCTGACGCTTGACCCCCGCTGGATTGGTCATAGGGCCTAAAATATTAAATAACGTGCGCACCCCTAAAGCCTTACGAGCCCCTATCGCGTGTTTCATCGCGGTATGATGCGAAGGCGCAAACATAAACCCTACCCCAACCTCATCAATACAGCGCGCCACCTGCTCAGCAGTTAAAGCAAGATTAACACCTGAGGCCTCAAGCAAATCAGCACTGCCACTGCTGGATGACACCGCACGATTGCCATGTTTGGCAATCGCAACACCGGCGGCAGCCGCCACAAATGCAGATGCGGAGGACACATTAAACAGATTCGCCCCATCACCACCGGTGCCGACAATATCCACGGCGCAGGGCGATTTAATTTTGACGGGCGTGGCCAGCTCACGCATCACTTGTGCCGCGCCGGTGATTTCATCAATCGACTCACTTTTCATGCGCAAAGCCACCAGGAAACCCGCCACCTGAGCTTCCGAACACTGCCCAGTCATGATTTGCCGCATCACATCGACCATTTCCGTACGCGATAAGTCTAGATGCTCAATTACGCGCGCCAGTGCCTGCTGTATATTCATCTTATTCTTCTCCTTGACGGATTGCTTGGCCTTGTGTCCAAGGCACACCCAAAAAGTTTGCCAGTAACTCCAAGCCCTGTTCACTTAAGATCGATTCAGGGTGAAATTGCACCCCTTGTACGCCGGTCCCTGCATCCCGAATCCCCATCACTTCTGCACACTGAGATTCCGATCCAGTCCAAGCAGTGATCTCCAAACCGGCGGGTAGGCTGCCAGGTTCCAGTACTAGGGAATGATAACGCGTCACCTGAAGAGGATGCTGCAACCCTGCAAAAACCCCCTGATCTTGATGATAGATCAGAGAGGTTTTACCATGCATCGGTTTCTCTGCACGCACCACTCTAGCTCCCAGAGCTTGACCTATCGCTTGATGTCCTAAGCACACGCCTAGGATGGGAATCTTGCCTGCAAAACGCTCAATCAGCCTTAAAGAGATACCGGCTTCATCGGGCGTACAAGGCCCTGGCGAAATCAAAATATGCTCAGGTGCCTGATCCGCTACCTCACTTAAGGAGATAGCATCATTACGGTACACTTTGACCTCTGCACCTAAGATTTGCAGATAGTGCACAAGATTCCAGGTAAAACTGTCATAATTATCAATGACCAAAACCATGCTAGGGTTATCACCACCTACATTAAAGCACTGTATCAAGACCCAATTTTTCGGCCATTAGTGTAAAGCCTGCAAGATAAAAAGTCGTGCCAAGTCTTGAGATACTTTTGATTTCATTCATCTCCGGCTCAGCTTTCTAGCGTAAGCTAATCACCACCTTTTCTGGAGGACCTAGTCATCATGATCTCACGCGAGACATTTGTTCGAATTCGTTATAGCCAACTCCTTCTGCTCATCCTCTTCACAGTCACTCTGAGTGCCTGTGCGACCTCACCCACCGGACGCAGCCAATTTACCATGTTCAGTGACCAGCAGATCAATGCGATGGGTGCGGCAAACTTCGAGCAGATGCGCCAAGAAAAGAAAACCGTTACCAATGCTGAAGTGCGGCGTTATGCTCAGTGTGTCACAGATGCACTCCTGGCCGTCTCACCCGATCCTCATGGCTGGGAGGTGGAAGTGTTTGCTGCCGATACACCGAATGCCTTTGCGTTGCCGGGTAAAAAAATCGGCCTCTACCAGGGCATGCTAAATTTGGCACAAACTCCTGCACAGCTAGCCGCTGTGGTGGGGCATGAAATTGGCCATGTCCTGGCTCGCCACGGCAATGAACGTGTCTCGACTCAATATGCCACGCAAATGGGCTTAGCCCTGGCAACAGCAGTCTTCGCCAGCGGCGAGCGCTCGAATGATCAACTCTTAGCCGCTTTAGGCCTGGGCGCTCAGGTCGGTATTTTACTGCCATTTTCGCGCCAGCATGAAATCGAAGCTGACTTGATGGGGTTAGAGCTCATGGCCAGAGCAGGTTTTGATCCCCGCGAAAGCATCACACTTTGGCAGAATATGAGCCGCCAAGGTTCCGGTAATATTGAGTTCTTATCCACACATCCAGGTTACAACACCCGTATTCAAACCTTACAACGTGCCATGCCAGACGCCCTCAACCTCTATGAGCAAGCACAACAGGCAGGTCGTAAGCCAAGCTGCCGTCGACCTGGATCTTGATCCCTCCAGATGAAGTGAATCATCGGAATCGACACAACAAAAAACGGGAGCCTTAGCTCCCGTTTTTCGTCGAGTTCAATGCATCACACCCTTAGGATAGAGACATCTTCTGCTTGCAAGCCTTTATCGCTTTCGCGTACGTAAAAACGCACTTTCTGGCCTTCATTAAGTGAACGATGGCCACGCCCGCGAATGTTGCGGAAATGTACAAACACATCATCACCGTTTTCACGTGTGATAAAACCAAAACCCTTAGATACATTGAACCACTTGACCGAACCGGTTTCACGATCATCATTCGCTGGATCAAAATCATCGTCTTCATCCTCTTCCATCTGAGAAGAAGCTCGAGACGCTGCCGCGGAAGCCGGCTGCATCTGCATGAGAAAGCCTGCGACCAAAATCAGCAAAAAGTTCACCGCCATCGTGGCCCATAGATTTTCCAGCGACTGACCCAAAAACGCGACCAATACCGCCACCACTGCACTTAACACGATCGTTTTTATCAATTGATTACCGCTCATTTGTATTTGTCTCTTTTACGCTAAAACGCTACAAGGATTTTCTAATAAATACCGAGCCCAGCTAAAATATACGCTTCGCTAGAATACCGATGCTTTGCTAGCCGCTCGACAGTCTTGCAGGTATATATCAGATTGCGATTTTTTTCAACGCGTTATAGAGTTCCGCTGCAAATCAAATAGGAGATCTAGATGTCTGAGTCCGAACGTTTAACCGAACTGGAAACTCGTGTAGCCTTCCAAGAATCCGCGTTAGATACTCTCAGCGATGTCATCGCACGGCAGGAGCTGGAACTCGAAAAACTCAATCGTATGGTGAAACATCTTGCGCTACAGCTCAAAGGTTTATCGCTTGCTGAGGGCGATGGCATGGCAGACGAACCGCCTCCACCGCATTATTAACTCCGATTAATCCATACGCTTGAGCGCATAGATATCATAACGACAGGATTTACCCTCTAAACGCACACTCGGCTTTGGCCCTTGCAGATCAGGTGCTTTACGCGGGCGCTTCACCACCACACGATACACCGCCACCTCAAGCGCCGCTTGCAGCAACGCATCCGCATCCTCATCGGCACCGACTAGGCTACGAAACGCCAACATTTCCTTTTTAACTTGCGCAGATTTGTCACTATGCGGGAACATCGGATCGAGGTATACAACCTCAGGTGGCTCTGTCCAACCCGGTCTACGCAACCATTCCACGCCTTCAGCCTGATGCAACTCCATACGTGACAAAATAGGTGCCAAGTCTTCCAGATCACGCCCTCGCTCTAAACCATCGCGTAACAGCCAAGCGACCAAAGCTGAACGCTCCACCATCTGCACTGGACAACCGAGGGTCGCCAACACAAATGCATCACGACCCAAACCGGCCGTCACATCCGCAACTCTTGGACGTTTACCCTTTTGTAAACCGCAGGCTTTCGCGACCATCTGCCCCACACCGCCGCCGAATTGTCGACGATGAGCCACCGCACCGGATGCAAAATCGACCCAAACCGGGCCAGGTGTTTTACTTCCCAGCTCTTGTAACTGCCAGGCTTGATCACGGTAAAGTAAAGCGTGGCTATACTGAGTGGCATCATTCAGATCAAGTTCATCCACCCAAGGCAGCCCTAGGGCGGCAGCCGCCGCCCTGGCCAGATCAGTTTCCTCGGAGGAAGCCGCTGCACAGACTAGATCCAAGGGCCTACTCATGCCGAGACTCCTGGGAAAAAGAAATAAAGTCCGAGCAGAAGCACGCCCAACAACAAACGATAAATCACAAAAGGCATCATCCCTATCTGTGCAATCCATTTTAAAAATAAATGGATACAGGTCCAAGCACTGACACCTGCGACCAAGGCACCCAGCACCAGCATCTCCAGCGGTAAGACTTGTGCGCCCGTTTGCACACGGCCAGCCATCATCACACAGGCACCCAAGGTCACCGGGATCGATAACAAAAATGAAAAGCGTGCAGCAGAGGTGCGGTCAAACCCCAGCATCAATGCCGCCGTAATCGTCACACCGGAGCGTGATGTGCCCGGGATTAAAGACACCGCCTGAGCGAACCCTATGTATAAGGCCTCCTTTAACCCCATCTGGGCTAAAGTGCGCCGCTCTTTACGAAACCAATCGGCCCAGCCCATCAGAGCACCAAAGAATAGGGTCGTTGCTGCGATCACCAGAATAGAGCGCCCCCAATGCTCTATCGCACTGACAAAAAGTGCGCCAGCAAGCACGGCGGGCAAGGTCCCCAGGATCACACACCAACTCAACCAGCCCTCCGGACTTTGCTGCCCTTTTAAGCTGCCCCACCAGGCATAAAACATGCTGACAAGATCACGCCGAAAGTAAATCAACACAGCCACTAAGGTACCCAGGTGTACCCCGACATCAAAAGCCAAGCCTTGATCCGGCCAAGCAAAAATTTGGGCCGGTAAGATGAGATGGGCTGAACTGGAGATGGGTAGAAATTCAGACAAGCCTTGAATTAAAGCCAATAGAAGCGTTTGCATCCATTCGCTGAAGTTCATTGCTGATCCTTTTTCTTCCAAGCCACTTCATCACGAAGATAGACAGGTTGTGCCGCATCCGCTGCAATGGCTTGGCCACGCTCTAAGGCTTGCAACGCCAAAGGCAACATCTGGCTGGCACGCGGCCAGATCCCTTGATCCCATACACCTAAACGCGCCTGTACAGTTTCAGGCAGTTGCGTGAAATAAACACCTCCACTGCCTACCGCCTGCCAAGTTTCCTGAGTTTCCGGTAGAGAGACATCTCCTGGATGCGCAACACGTTCGGGTACCAAGGCCAAAACTTCACCCGCCTGCACACGATAAGCGGCCCAATAGACCTCATCCATACGCGCATCCAACGCCGTGAGCACGACCCGATCGGGGTAACGCTGCGCGGCATCTAACGCCATGGCTTCCAAGGTTGAAACCGGTAACAATGGACAATCCAGGGCCAAAGCCAGGCCTTGCGCAGCCCCTGTCGCGATCCGTATCCCTGCAAAAGAGCCAGGACCACGACCAAATGCAATCGCGTCCAACTCACGCATCGCGACCCCAGCTTGAGCGAGCAGCTGCTCTACCATCGGCAATAAAAGATGGGTATGACGACGCGGTTCAATCCGAAAATCTTCGATCACCTCTCCGTGCGACCAAAGCGCAACAGAACATGCATCTGTCGAAGTATCCAAAGCAAGAATTCGACTCATAATGACTCTACTGATCCTATAACAGGCGGCAAAACACAAAGTTTACCTTGCAGGCACGCACAGAGATAGCAGGTGCCGGATGCGACAGGCACCTAACCAGACGGCTCACAGCAACTTTTCACCCCAGGCGGGTAGAAGAGTTTGCTCTATGCCAAGATGGCTCAACAACCGCGCCACAATAAAATCCACCATATCCTCGATACTTTGCGGCTGATGATAAAATCCAGGACTGGCGGGCAGAATAACTGCGCCCATACGCGTCAAACGCAGCATATGCTCCAGATGAATTTCGGAATAGGGCGCCTCCCTAGGCACTAAAATCAACTGACGACGCTCTTTTAACGCTACATCCGCCGCACGCTCAATCAAATTATTGCTCGCCCCGGTGGCAATTGCCGACAGGCAACCGGTACTGCAAGGACACACCACCATCGCCGCAGGGGCGCTTGAGCCTGAGGCCACAGGAGCCATCCATTGCTCACGCGCAAACACACGTATCTGCCCAAGGCGGGCAGCATATTTTTCGCTCAGGAAGCGCTCCTGTGCTTCACTGGATCCTGGCAAAGAAAGAGTTGTTTCGGTCGCGATCACCACCTGAGCCGCTCGCGAAATCATCAACATCACCTGATAATCCGCGCGCACCAAACATTCCAGAAGGCGTAAAGCATACTGCACACCCGATGCGCCCGTGATCGCCAGAGTAATCCGCCCTTGAAAAACATCAGACATTTTCCGCTCCCTTCAACGCCTTAAGCAGCTGCTCATGTATCCCCCCAAAACTGCCATTAGACATGACCACTATTTCTGTACCGGGTTCAGCGGATGCAATCACCTCTGCCACCAACTCAGATAAATCGGCAAGCACTCGGGCAGGAACGGGGCTCTGATCCAACAAGGCCGCCAATGACCAACCCATCCCCTCCGGTTGATACCAAAACACCTCATCTGCTGCCACCACGGATTGCATTAACGCCGCCTGATGTGTCCCCATACGCATGGTATTAGAGCGTGGCTCAATCACGGCGACAACTCGCCCCTGCCCCACACGTGCGCGAACGCCGGCAAGAGTAGTTGCTATCGCCGTAGGATGATGCGCAAAATCATCGTACACCCTGACTCCCGCCACCTCACCGCGCAACTCCATACGACGCTTCACCCCCGGAAAGCTAGACAAAGCATCGAGAGCTATCGCCGGAGTGACTCCGACATGGCGTGCTGCAATCAGCGCATGCACGGCATTTTGCATATTATGCCGGCCGGTCAAATGCCAACGCACCTCCCCCTGAAGCACACCTTGATGCCAAACCTGGAAATGGCTTCCATCTGCACACAGCGCTTGCGTTTGCCAATCGTCATCGGCTTCAGATAAAGCTTGCGGACTCCAACAACCTGCTGCCACCACCTCTTGCAAAGCCTTGTCTTGGGCGGAACGAATCACCAGCCCCGAACTCGGCACCAAACGCAATAAATGTTGGAATTGTCGTTGAATCGCCGCCAAGTCAGGGAAGATATCCGCATGATCATATTCCAAATTATTCAGAATCAGCGTGCGCGGCGCGTAATGTACAAATTTTGAGCGCTTATCAAAAAACGCCGTGTCGTACTCATCCGCTTCGATCACAAAAAAAGGTGTCTCACCCAAACGTGCCGAAGCGGAAAAGCCACCCGGCACACCTCCGATCAGAAATCCAGGCGACATACCGGCCTGTTCGAGTATCCAGGCCAAGATCGCCGTTGTGGTGGTTTTACCATGCGTACCGGCCACGGCCAGTACCCAGCGTCCGGGTAAAATAAAGTCATGTAACCAAGCAGGCCCTGAGGTATAGGGCAAGCCCTTATCCAGCACATACTCAACACAGGGGTTACCACGTGACATCGCATTCCCTATCACTACCAGATCCGGTGCGGGTTGCAACTGCACCGGATCATACCCCTGCGTTAAGACAATACCCTTCTCTTCCAGTTGCGTGCTCATGGGGGGATAAACATTTTGATCTGAGCCCGTCACACGATAACCCGCCTCCTGCGCCAAAATCGCTAACGAGCCCATGAAGGTTCCACAAATTCCGAGTATATGTATGTGCACCGTGTTGAATTCCTTAATCATCAGGCTGGAAATCATATCAGCTTTCGAAGCGCCTGCCAGTTTCCTAAACGCAAGGCTTCATCTATTCGAATTCCATGATTTTCCGCCGCGTTTGGCGTAAAATACTGCAATCCAAATGAGCCATCCTAACTAGGAGAAAGGGTAAACAATGCAACTGCTGAGTAACTTCCTCAAACACAAGAAAACCGATCCCGAGCTGGTTGAGTTAATCGATACGCTGATGCTGGCTTGCAAAGAGATCGCCTTGCAGTTGCGTGAAGGTGAACTGGCGGGTGTTTTAGGTGTGACTGAAAATACCAATGTTCAAGGTGAAACACAGAAAAAGCTCGATGTAATTGCCAATGAGGTCATGAAAAAAGTCCTACTAGACAATCCGTTGGTGCGCGGTGTTGCCTCCGAAGAGGAAGATGATCCCGTTTTTGGCAATCCCGAAGGTCGCTTTTTGGTCACCTACGACCCTCTGGATGGTTCTTCTAATATTGATATCAATGTCTCCGTTGGCACCATCTTCTCCATTCTGGAAGTTCCACCGGGTGCCGAGCCAAGTGACAGCGTTGAGCTTTTCCTGCAACCTGGCACCCAGCAACTGGCGGCTGGATATGTTCTCTATGGCCCTTCGGCCGTCTTGGCTCTGACTACGGGTGATGGCGTGAATATGTTTACGCTGGCACATACCGGTGATTTCCTCCTCACGCATGAAGATGTCACTGTTCCTGCGGAAACACGTGAATTTGCCATCAACATGTCGAATCAGCGCTTCTGGGAAGTTGGCATGCAGACCTACGTGAGCGATCTGCTCGCCGGTAGCGAAGGGCCACGCAGCAAAAACTATAACATGCGCTGGGTGGCATCTATGGTCGCCGAAGTACATCGTATCCTGACGCGCGGCGGACTGTTTACCTACCCATGGGATTCACGCGAACCCAACAAACCCGGCAAGCTGCGTTTGATGTATGAGGGTAACCCCATGAGCATGCTGATTGAGCAGGCCGGCGGTTTATCAACTACCTGTTACGAGCGCATTATGGAAGTCCAGCCGGAACAGATTCATCAACGTGTTTCGGTTGCCCTAGGCTCTCGTGAAGAGGTCAAGGTTTTATTGGCATATCATCAAAAGCATCGTACAGAAAACGCGAACTGATCATTAGTCGTATACACCCGCTTAGGGTAAATCTTTATACTTTAAGCGGAAAGCGTATTGTCAACCGTTTTTATTCATCATACAGGAACTCACTTCATGAGCTTTGCAAACGTACCTTCTGGGAAAGACCTGCCGAATGATATCTACGTCGTAATCGAAATCCCGGCTGAAAGCTCGCCGGTTAAATACGAAATCGATAAAGACTCAGATGCTGTGTTTGTTGACCGCTTTATGGCAGCGCCTATGTTTTATCCTGCCAACTACGGTTACATCAACAATACCCTTGCTGATGACGGTGATGCGGTCGACGTTTTAGTCATCACTCCTTATCCAGTTGCCGTAGGTTCTGTGATTCGTTGCCGTCCAGTGGGCGTTCTGAACATGACAGACGAAGCAGGTCAGGATGCTAAACTGGTTGCCGTGCCTCACCAGAAACTGAGCCAGGCTTACAATGACATCAACGATATTGATGATCTGCCACAGCTCACCAAAGACCGTATCGCACACTTCTTCGAGAACTACAAAAAGCTGGAAGTCGGCAAGTGGGTTAAGGTAGAAGGTTGGGCCGATGCTGCCGCCGCTCGCCAAGCCATCATGGACGGCGTTGCTGCTTACGAAGCCGCAAGCAAGTAAGCGTACACCTTAGATCAACACTCTGTTGATTATGAAAACGCCCGCAATCGCGGGCGTTTTACTTTGCATACACTGTGACATCACTTTTGCGCGTGTTCTATCAGATCCTCAACCACTTCTTGTTCGATATGCAAATCCTCTGCATCCGGCTCAGCGTGAGGTAATATCAGGTTCAACAGAATCGCGACGACCCCACACAGGCTCACACCCTGAAGACTCAAGTCACCATCACCGAGCGCCATACCCCCTATCCCAAAAACCAGCACTGTGGCTACGATGACCAGATTACGCTGCTGCGCCATATCCACACGCGCCTTAATCAGCGTATTCATCCCCACCGCCGCAATGGAGCCAAACAACAAGATCAAAATCCCTCCCATCACCGGAGTCGGGATGGTTTGCAGCAGCACACCAAACTTGGAAATAAACGCCAGTAAAATGGCAAAGACAGCTGCCCAGATCATCACCATCGGATTAAAAGAGCGTGTTAACATGACTGCACCGGTAACTTCAGAATAGGTCGTATTGGGCGGTCCGCCAAACATCGCCGCCGCAGAAGTGGCAACTCCATCCCCAAACAGCGTACGGTGCAAACCGGGCTTTTTCACATAATCCTTACCCGTCACATTACTGATCGCCAACATATCCCCTACATGTTCAATGGCCGGAGCAATGGCGACAGGGATCATGAATAAAATCGCTTGCCAGTGAAACTCAGGCATCACAAACGCAGGAACCGCTAACCAAGGGCTTTGCTCAACTGGCTCAAAGCTCACCATTCCCATCCACCAAGCCACCAAGTAACCCAGCAACACTCCCGAAAGGATGGGCAAGAGTCGAAAGATACCTTTCGCAAAAACCGCCACAACCAGGGTGGTAATCAAAGACACCATGGAAACGAGTAAAGCATCCTGATAGGCAAACAACTCAAAGGAGCCATCTCCAGCCTTACCCATTGCCATGTTCACCGCAATTGGGGCCAAGCCTAATCCGATCACCATAATCACAGGACCGGTCACAACCGGCGGTAGAATCCGATGCAAAAATCCCACACCCCGCCACTTCACCAATAACGCCAAGCCCATATACACCAGACCGGCGACAAATAACGCCCCCATGGTGGCAGGCACACCCCAGGTTTGCACCGAAAACAAAATCGGCGCGATGAATACAAAGGAGGAGGCCAAAAAAATCGGCACACTGACGCCGGTAATCAAATGGAACATCAAGGTTCCCAGCCCGGCTGTAAACAACGCCACGCTCGGATCAAGGCCGGTCAACAAAGGCATTAAGACCAAGGCACCAAAAGCGACAAACAACATTTGTGAACCCGAAAGTACCGTTCGCCAGTGCCAGGGCTGCTCAAGGGGAGCTATCCATTTCATCTTTATTTCCTCATTTAGTGCCAAAAATTTTATCACCTGCATCCCCTAAGCCAGGAATGATGTAGCCTTTCTCATTCAAATGCGAATCGATCGCAGCCGTAAAGATATCCACATCGGGATGCGCAGCTTGCACACGCTCAATCCCCTCCGGCGCAGCCACCAAGACTAAGGCCCGAATACTGCTACAACCGGCTTTTTTCAGCATATCGATCGTCGCTATCATCGATCCTCCGGTTGCCAACATCGGATCTACAATCAAGGCCATGCGCGCCTCAATATCACTGGCCAATTTTTCAAAGTAAGCCACCGGCTCCAGAGTCTCCTCATCTCGATACACGCCCACTACCGAAATTTTGGCACTCGGCACAAGATCCAAGACCCCATCCAACATTCCTAAACCCGCCCGCAAAATTGGCACAACGGTTATTTTCTTGCCTTTAATCCGCTCGACTGTCACCGGACCATTCCAGCCTTCAATTTCACAAGGCTCCAATTCAAAATCCTGAGTCGCTTCATAGGTAAGCAAACACCCAACCTCTGCGGCCAACTGCCGAAAACTCCGAGTGCTCTTATCCACGGAGCGCATCAGCCCCAGCTTGTGTTGCACTAACGGATGGCGTATCTCATAGACACTCATACGGTCCCCTTTTTACGATTTGGCCGGAATGGATTAAGTCAGAGCTTTTCATTTTTAGGTAAAGCGATCCGCATTTCAATAATTTTACCTAAGGGTCAAGTTTTCAATCTTGCTGTCTGCACTAAAGCTCAGTAAGGTGGCGTCTTTTAGCAGCCAGGTTCGGCTGTGACCGTTGTAAGAGAATCAAACTATGCAAACTGATGCCCTACTGGCGGAAGAGATTCGCCAGGTTTATATCGAATCCGATCTTTTATACAGCCAGCTAGAGGTTGAGCAAGCGATCAATCGCATGGCTGCAGAGATTACTGAAGCCTTAGGCGAACAAGACCCTGTTCTTTTCTGTGTGATGAACGGTGGCCTGGTCATTACCGGCCAGCTTCTGACCCGACTGAACTTCCCTCTGCAAGTGAGCTATTTACATGCCACCCGCTATCGTAATACAACGTCTGGGCATGAACTGGAATGGAAGGTTCCGCCGATGATCGATTTTACCGGCCGTCCCGTTCTGATTATCGATGACATTCTCGATGAGGGGCACACCCTAGCTGAAATCCTAGATTTCTGCCGGGCTCAGGGGGCAAGTCGTGTCTATAGCGCCGTGCTGATCAACAAATTGCATGAACGCAAAGCGCGCCCAGATCTGCAAGCCGAGTTTGTCGGCCTTGAAATTGAGGACCGCTACATCTTTGGCTATGGCATGGATTACAAAGGTTATTGGCGCAATGCTCCTGGCATTTACGCGGTGAAAGGGATGTAACTCGCAACACAGGTGAGCTGCGTGTCTGCCGCAACTCACTTTTAGAGTCTATCTAAAGAGTTTAAGCCGGGTGCAACTCTTCAAATAACTGCACAAATTCCTGTGTCAGTTTATGTGAAGGTGCCATATGGATCAGTGGGGTTGCCAGGGAATGCGACTCTTTCATTTTGACCGATGAAGAGATACGCGAAGCTAAAACCGGCAAACCTTCTGCTTCCAATTCAGCAACCATTTTTTGTGGCAAGGACGCACGCGGCTGAAACTGATTCACCACAATCCCCTCCACTTCCAGATGCGGGTTATGATCTTCACGCGCTTCCTGTACGTTGTTCAACAAGCTATACAGGGCCTGGCGCGCAAAATCGTCACAATCAAACGGAATCAAACAACGCTCTGCCGCGACTAAAGCAGAAAGGGTAAAAAAGTTGTAGGCCGGCGGAGTATCGATATAAATCGCATCATACTCCTCACGTAGGATATGCAAGGCATCACGCAGCTTATAGATCTTATGCTTACTTTCTAACTTCGACTGCAGATCGCCTAAGTCGGGGTGAGAAGGCACAAGATGCAAGTCCGCAAAAGGCGTTGCATGCACAAAAACCGTGGGGGGTTGCGGTTTTAACTGCAATGTCAGGGTTTGTTCAAAAAAATCACGCACATCTGTCGTCGGGGTGTTGGCGGCATCCCCAAGTAGATAGTGGGTCGAGTTACACTGAGGATCGAGATCTATAATCAAGGTCTTGCTACCACGATGAGCACTCAGCGCCGCCAGATTCACAGCGATACTCGATTTACCCACGCCTCCTTTTTGATTAAACACCACTCGAATCATTTCCTTACCCTCAGCCAACCGCTTGAAAATCGCGCACGCGACAAAGCATGCACTATGGCGAAAATCCAGATAAGGGTCAATCACACCCCGCTGAACGCTCCCTAGACTTAAGGCAAATAGCTGGAAGAAATGAGCTTAACTTCGGCAAAATTGCGGCTAACAGACAAAATTTTTATCTGCAAATAGACACCCGATCGGATTTCAGGCAAACTTCACACATCCGGAATCGTCAATAAGATATGTCTGAAAATGGTAAAAGTTCTGCTGCTAAATGGCCCAAATCTTAACTTACTGGGAACACGTGAGCCGGAAATCTATGGCCACACGACCCTGGCGGACATTGAACAGCTGTTGACGGCCCAAGCAGCCTCCCTAGGGATCATGCTTGAGTGTCTGCAAAGTAATGCCGAGCACCTGTTAATCGAACGTATTCATCAGGCACGCTTGGATCAAACCGCCTTCATTCTCATAAATCCGGCGGCGTTCACCCATACCAGCGTTGCTTTACGCGATGCTCTGGCAGGTGTAGCCATCCCCTTTATTGAAATACATCTCTCTAATGTTCATGCTCGCGAGCCTTTCCGTCATCACTCCTATCTGTCGGATATTGCGCGCGGTGTCATTTGCGGTCTGGGTACCCAGGGTTATGAGTTAGCTCTCCAGGCAGCCGCGCGCCAACTGGTCAATCAAGCTTGATCTTTAGAGCCCTGTTAATTTTTAAATTGAGACGACACTAGAATGGATATTCGTAAAGTTAAAAAACTGATCGAACTGCTGGAAGAATCCAACATTAACGAGATTGAGATTAAAGAAGGTGAAGAGTCCGTTCGCATCAGCCGTGGCTCCAGTGTAGCCGCCCCCGTTTATGCTCAGCCCACCGTGATGAGTGCACCGGCGCCTAGCGCTCCAGCTCCCGTTGCGGCAACCAGCACAGAAGCGCCAGCAGAAGTGATGCGTGGCCATCAAGTACGCTCACCCATGGTCGGCACTTTCTACAGCGCTCCGTCACCCAGTTCAGCACCATTTATTGCTGTAGGCAAAAGCGTGAAAGTAGGTGATGTTATCTGTATCGTCGAAGCGATGAAAATGATGAACCAGATCGAAGCCGACAAGGCCGGTGTCATTGAGGCTATTCTGGTTGAAGACGGCCAGCCTGTTGAATACGACCAGCCTTTGGTCACTATCGTCTAATTGCTCGCCAACCTACTAAGGATTTTGCACCGATGCTGGAAAAAGTTCTAATTGCCAACCGCGGTGAAATCGCTCTGCGTATTTTACGCGCCTGCAAGGAACTGGGCATACGCACTGTCGCCGTTCATTCGCAGCCGGATCGTGATTTGATGCACGTTCGCCTAGCCGATGAAGCCGTCTGCATAGGCCCAGCCCCCTCATCGAAAAGTTACCTGAACATTCCGGCTTTAATCAGTGCGGCCGAAGTCACTGACTCGGTCGGCATTCATCCGGGCTATGGTTTCCTTGCAGAAAATGCCGGGTTCGCTGAGCAGGTTGAACGTTCAGGCTTTACCTTTATCGGCCCGACCGCTGATGTCATTCGCTTAATGGGTGATAAGGTTTCAGCCATCGCTGCGATGAAAAAAGCCGGGGTTCCAACCGTTCCTGGATCTGACGGCCCATTGCCAGACAACAATGATGAACTCTTTGCCATTGGACGTCGTATCGGCTATCCGGTGATCGTCAAAGCAGCGGCAGGGGGCGGTGGACGTGGCATGCGTGTTGTACATGCCGAAGCACATTTGCTGAACGCCATCCATGTCACGCGTTCAGAAGCAGCCGCTGCTTTTGGGGATGATACGCTCTATATGGAGAAGTTCCTCGAAAACCCACGCCATGTTGAGGTACAGGTACTGGCGGATGGTCAGGGCCACGCCATTCATCTCTATGATCGTGACTGCTCTATGCAGCGCCGCCACCAAAAGGTCGTCGAAGAAGCTCCGGCGCCCATGATCGATCCTGAAGCTCGCGCTGAAGTTTTAAAATCATGCGTAGATGCTTGCCTACACATCGGTTATCGCGGTGCCGGCACCTTCGAGTTTCTTTACGAAGATGGCCGTTTCTATTTTATCGAGATGAACACCCGTGTGCAGGTGGAACATCCTGTCACCGAAATGGTCACCGGTGTGGATATTGTTAAAGAGCAGCTGCGCATCGCTTCCGGCCTACCCTTGTCTTATACCCAAGAAGACATAGTGCTGCGTGGTCATGCGTTTGAATGCCGCCTGAATGCAGAAGACCCTAAGTCTTTCTTGCCCTGTCCAGGCAAGGTAACACATTTCCACGCTCCGGGCGGAAATGGGGTACGTGTCGACTCACATCTGTATGATGGTTATACCGTTCCTCCTCATTACGACTCTCTGATTGCCAAATTGATCACCTATGGTGAAGATCGGGCAACCGCTCTGATGCGTATGCAGAATGCTTTGGATGAGACCATGATTGATGGTATTCGCACCAACATACCTTTGCATCAAGAAATCGTACGTGATGCTAACTTTGCGCGCGGTGGTGTCAATATCCACTATCTGGAAAAGAAACTTGGGCTTTAAGCCTTCTGTATCTGCCTCTAGGCCCGCTTAGCGGGCCTTTTTTTCGGCACTTGGTGTACGCCCCCGCACTTTTTCGCGATACTTAACCCAGATTTTTCAGTACGAGACTCATCATGCCTTGGTTACAAATCCGCCTTGCTGTTGCGCCCGATCAAGCCGAATTTTATGAAGATCTTCTGCTTGAAGCAGGTTGTGCTGCCGTCACCTATCAAGATGCCCAAGATGAACCCATCTTTGAACCAGATCTGGGGACGACCCCGCTCTGGAGCCAAACCCACATCACCGGTTTATTTGATGCCGAGCATGATCTGCAAGCTACCTTAGCTGCACTGCAAGACGCACAACAGACTGCACTGGGCGAGCAGAGTTCTCTACCCTCTTTTCATGCCGAAATTCTAGAGGATAAAGATTGGGAAAGAGCCTGGATGGACACTTACCATCCCATGCAATTTGGCCAACGTCTCTGGGTCTGCCCAAGTTGGCGCGAAGTCCCCGATCCTGAGGCGGTCAATCTAATGCTGGATCCAGGCCTTGCGTTTGGGACGGGCACTCACCCCACGACGGCGCTCTGTCTAGAGTGGCTTGATGCACAAGAGCTTGAGAATCGTTTAGTTGTGGATTATGGCTGTGGTTCCGGAATTCTCGGGATCGCGGCTCTGTTATTAGGCGCCAAAGAGGTGATCGCTGTGGATATTGATCCACAAGCCTTGATTGCAACTCAGGATAATCTTACCCGCAACCAACTGACACAAGAGCGTTTGAGCACCTATCTGCCACCTGCAACACCCAGTGTTCAGGCTGATGTTCTAGTGGCAAACATCCTGGCAGGGCCCTTAGCTCAACTCTATCCAACACTCGATGCGTTGGTGCGTCCAGGTGGGAAAATCTTGCTTTCAGGCTTATTGAGTACTCAGGCCGAGGAGATCGGTGCGGTCTATGCACAGACCTTTGACATGGAACCCGCCACTGAAAAAGAGGGCTGGGTACGTCTAACAGGACGCCGCCGGAGCTAATGCATGGACAACCTGACGGTTCAGTGCCCAACCTGCCAAACACGTTATCGTGTAACACCAGGACAGCTCCGAATCGCGAACGGTCAAGTTCGTTGCGGCCAATGTTTGAGCGTTTTTCAGGCACAACCCGCGGAAGCTCGAGCCCACAACCCCACACTGGAAGCCCTTCAGGCTACAGCCCAAGATCCTTCCAGTGAACTCCACCTCAGTCTGCCGGGTGAAAAGCGCCAGAAGGTGATGGAGTCTCCTCTGCGCCCAGGCCCAAAAACGGACTCAAGCCGCTCAGAACTTCCACAGCTCCATGAGTCTGATGATCGAGTCCCTTTTCTCAACCTTCCTGTAGAACCTGTTCGCCTCTATGTCGCTCAAAAAGAGAAAAAAAGCTGGGCACCCGCCTGCCTGTTTCTAGGGGCCAGCTTGTTGGCGGTGAGCTTACTGGCAAGCCAATACCTCTGGTTTGAACGACAAAAAATGGGACATCTGCCGCAATTGAGTACTTATTATGCGCACCTCTGCCGCTATCTTGATTGCGCTCTACCCAGTCGTTCGGCTTATCGTGAAATACAACTGCACCACCTTCAGGTCAGCGATGATCCCGATTCGGCACGCCATCTGCGTGTCCAAGTCATCCTCGAAAACCAGGCCGCTTTTGTGCAACCTTTCCCACGTATTCGCCTCACCCTCAGCGATCAACAAGGTCGGCGGATCAGTGTGCAAGACCGCGTAGCCTCTGATTATCTAGCACCTGGCCACTTCGACGCCCTGCGTATGCCGACTGGACAGCGACTCGAAATTACCCTCCACCTGGCACGCCCTATCCGTGGTGAGCTGGGTTATCAGCTCGATCTTCTCCCCGCCCTTTAAACCCACTTCATAGGCAGCGGTTAAAAAATCATCAGATACGACTTGGAGGGCTGAAGCTTAAGCGGTATCATTAGCCCCCTCCCGTGAATTACCCTGTTCCGGAGCCTTGGCTCTGGCGATGTGTTTTTGACTCTTTTTAAGGTGCCAGCATGTTTCGGGTCGGACCCTACAGCATAGATAGCCAGGTGATTCTGGCGCCCATGGCCGGCATCACTGACAGACCTTTTCGTCAGCTTTGTCGCCGCATGGGCGCAGGTTTGGCTGTCTCCGAGATGGTGATTTCAGACACCCGCTTCTGGAAAACAGCTAAATCGGCTTATCGCTTAGACCACCAGGGAGAAACCTCACCACGCTCTGTGCAGATTGCCGGTTCCGATCCGCTGATGATGGCAGAAGCCGCGCGCATGAATGCTGAGCGCGGCGCACAAATCATCGATATCAACATAGGCTGCCCAGCTAAAAAAGTCTGCAACCGCGCAGCAGGTTCCGCCTTGATGCGCGAACCGGCACTCGTCGGTCAGATTTTGGACGCTGTGGTCAACGCGGTGGATATTCCGGTGACCTTAAAGATGCGTACGGGTTGGTCTCCGGACATGCGTAATGGTATCGAGATCGCACGCATGGCACAGGCTGCAGGGATTCAAGCCCTCGCAGTACATGGACGTACCCGCGCCGATGCTTATCGTGGCCAGGCCGAATATGACACCCTGGCGCGCATTCGTGAGGTGATTGAGATTCCTTTGTTTGCCAATGGTGATATCAATACCCCCGAGAAAGCCCAGCAGGTTTTACGCCATACCGGTGCCGATGCGGTCATGATTGGTCGCGGCGCTCAAGGACGACCCTGGATTTTCCGTGAAATCGACCATTTTCTCCGACATGGAAAGCATCTCGCAGCACCTTCGCTGCGGGAGAAACGCCAGATCATCTTTGCTCACCTACAAGAACTCCATGAGTTTTATGGTGATCAAGGTGTGCGCATTGCACGCAAACATCTAGGCTGGTACCTGCAACAGATTCCACAGGGCACGGATTTTAAGCAACACTTTCATCAATTAGAGACAGCCGAACAGCAGGTTGACGCCCTGACCGTGTTCTTTGACACACAAAGGAGCGCAGCTGCCTGACCCCAGGATTTGCTATGAACGCCATGGACAATAAACTTGTGAAGCACACCCACACCGCACAGCCCACTACGCCGCCACAGACTCTTCGTGACAGCGTCCATCATTCGATGACCAGCTACTTTAAGCAGCTGGATGGCCAACCGGTCACGGATGTGTATCAAATGGTGCTGGCTGAAATTGAAGCCCCGCTGTTTGAAACCGTCATGGCCTATACCAAAGACAACCAAACCAAAGCATCAGAGTTGCTCGGTCTCAACCGTGGCACTCTGCGCAAAAAACTCAAGCAGTACGGACTGCTCTAATCACCTGAACCTTCTGGCCGGAACTCCCTTATGTCTGAGCAAGCTTACACCCCTGTTCGTCGTGCACTGATCAGCGTGTCCGATAAAACTGGAATTATTGAATTTGCCCGCGCCCTGACCGATTTAGGCGTTGAACTGCTGTCTACAGGTGGCACCTACAAACTCCTGTGTGATCAACAAATCCCTGCAACCGAAGTTTCAGATTACACCGGTTTCCCAGAAATGATGGACGGTCGCGTCAAAACCCTGCACCCCAAAGTCCACGGTGGTATCTTAGGGCGTCGTGGTCAGGATGATGAAATCATGCAGGCGCATGGAATTGAGGCGATCGATATGGTGATCGTTAACCTCTACCCATTTGCTCAAACCATTGCGCGTCCAGATTGTGACCTGGCGATGGCGATTGAAAACATCGATATCGGTGGCCCGACCATGGTGCGCTCAGCTGCCAAAAATCATAAAGATGTAGCAATCCTAGTGAACGCCAGTGACTATGACGGTGTGCTGCAAGAGCTAACCACCCATCAGGGTCTGAGCCAAGCCACACGCTTTGATCTGGCCGTCAAAGCTTTTGAACATACCGCAGCCTATGATGGCATGATCGCTAACTACTTAGGTGCGATTGTGGAAGGTGATGAAGAGCTGCCCTCCGACTTCCCGCGTACTTTCAACACCCAATTTATCAAAGCGCAAGAGATGCGTTACGGTGAGAACCCGCATCAGAAAGCCGCTTTTTACGTTGAAGCTAATCCGGGTGAGCCTTCCGTTTCAACTGCGCGCCAGCTGCAGGGTAAAGCACTCTCTTATAACAATGTCGCGGATACCGATGCGGCTCTGGAGTGTGTTAAGCCTTTCCGTGAGCCCGCCTGTGTTATCGTCAAGCATGCCAACCCTTGTGGCGTTGCGATTGGCCAAGACCTCCTTGATGCTTATAACCGCGCCTTCCAAACCGATCCCACGTCTGCTTTTGGTGGCATCATCGCCTTCAACCGTGAACTGGATGCCAAAACCGCACAGGCCATTGTGGATCGCCAGTTTGTCGAAGTGATTATTGCTCCCAGCGTGACGCAAGAGGCCTCTGATATTGTTGCCCGCAAACCGAATGTCCGTCTGCTTGCCGCCGGCCAATGGTCACAACAACGCGCCCACTCTCTGGACTATAAGCGCGTCAACGGTGGCTTGCTGATTCAAGAAAGAGATCTCGGCATGATCGATGCCTCACAACTGCGCATCGTCACCGAGCGCAAGCCGTCTGAACAGGAGATTCGTGATCTACTCTTCTGCTGGGAAGTGGCCAAGTTTGTAAAATCCAATGCCATCGTTTATGCCCGTAATGGCCAGACTATCGGCATCGGAGCCGGCCAAATGAGCCGCGTCTACTCCGCAAAAATCGCCGGTATCAAAGCGGCAGATGAAGGTTTGGAAGTCAAAGGTTCGGTTATGGCTTCGGATGCCTTCTTCCCCTTCCGGGATGGTATCGACTCTGCCGCAGCAGCCGGCATCACCGCCGTGATTCAGCCTGGCGGCTCCATGCGTGATCAAGAAGTGATCGATGCCGCTAACGAACAAGGTTTGGCAATGGTCTTTACCGGCATGCGCCACTTCCGCCACTAAACCCTGAGGAAAACAGATGAAAATTTTAGTAATCGGTTCAGGTGGACGCGAGCATGCCCTGGCTTGGTCTATTGCCCAAGACAGCCAAGTCAGCCAGGTGTTTGTTGCACCGGGCAATGCGGGCACCGCCACAGAAACCAAGGTACAAAATATTGCGATCGATGTGTTGGATATCGAGGGCTTACTGACTTTTGCTCAGCAGGAAAAAATTGACCTCACATTAGTCGGCCCTGAAGCCCCTTTAGTGGCTGGAGTCGTGGATCGTTTTCAGGCCGCCGGCCTGCGTATCTTTGGCCCCAGTGCCGCAGCAGCTCAACTTGAGGGCTCTAAAGCCTTCACCAAAGACTTCCTAGCGCGTCACCAGATTCCCACCGCCGCGTATCAGAATTTCACTGAGATCGAACCGGCGCTGGCCTATATCCGTGAGCAGGGCGCTCCGATTGTGGTCAAAGCGGATGGCCTGGCCGCAGGCAAAGGCGTGATCGTGGCCATGACCGAAGCCGAAGCCGAAGCCGCCGTGCGCGATATGCTCGCAGGAAATGCCTTTGGTGAAGCCGGTGCGCGCGTCGTCATCGAAGAGTTTTTGGAAGGTGAGGAAGCTTCTTTCATTGTGATGGTCGATGGTGATCATGTATTGCCGATGGCTACCAGTCAGGATCATAAACGTGTCGGGGATGCTGATACCGGTCCGAACACCGGAGGTATGGGCGCTTATTCACCCGCACCGGTGGTCACCCCTGAGGTGCATCAACGTGTCATGGATGAGGTGATCATGCCGACCGTACGTGGCATGAAAGCCGAAGGTCATCCTTATACTGGTTTTTTATATGCCGGTTTGATGATCTCCGCAGAGGGGGCGCCTAAGGTCATCGAGTATAACTGCCGCTTTGGGGATCCAGAAACCCAGCCGATTATGATGCGTTTACAGACCAGTCTGGTCGATCTGTGTGAAGCGGCTCTGGACCGTCGCCTCAACGAGGTCACCGCCGAGTGGGATCCACGTTGTGCGATCGGTGTCGTGATGGCCGCAGCGGGTTACCCTGGCGATTATCCCAAAGGCGATGTGATCACCTTGCCGGCTCGCTTCCCCGTGGACAGTTATGTCTTCCATGCAGGCACTCGCTTACAGGACGGTGAGTTACAGACTTCAGGTGGGCGTGTACTCTGTGTCACCGCTCTAGGTGCCAGTGTCAGTGACGCACAAGCACATGCTTATGACCTGGTGGATCAGATTCAATGGTCAGGTGCCTTCTGCCGCCGTGATATAGGCTATCGTGCCATTGCACGTGAGCAACAAGCTTAAGCCTCTGCTCTAGCGGAGTGGGCAGTAAAATAGCGCCCATTCCGCCCTTCCTCTCTCTCTCTCTTTGGATAGCAACCTTGAGCTAGACAACACCCCCTCGTTATACTCAGGTCTTTCAGTGAATTTGGAGATCTGTGATGGATTGTCTGTTTTGTAAAATCCTAGCCGGTGAAATTCCAGCGCAACGCCTTTACGAAGATGATCGTGTCATCGCTTTCCGCGACATCAATCCACAAGCCCCCTTTCATGCCTTGATCATTCCTCGCAAACACATCTCTACCCTGAATGATGTGCAAGCTGAGGATGCCGAGCTGGTCGGGCATATGCTACGTACCGCCGCAACCCTAGCGTCTGAGTATGGTTTTGCACAGGAGGGTTATCGCACTGTCTTTAACTGTAATCCACACGGTGGTCAGACGGTTTACCATATCCATCTGCACCTTTTAGGCGGTAAACCACTGGGTTGGCCACCCTATCAAGACACACTCAAGGTGGCGGTGGAGTAATCGACTCTTTTGCTGCGCTGCGTCATAATTCTGTCCAGCGCAGTGTCTTACACTCTGCATAGAGTCACCATAAAGTCACCTGCATCCGCTAGATGATCCGCATCACAGGGAGTTTTATCATGCCAGACAGCAACAGCTTAACCAGCCTCAAAAAAGAGCGCCCTCCGGTCCATGATCAGCTGGAATTCTTTATCGAACAGGCACGAAAATCGGCCCCGATTCGTACTGCTGTGGTTCATCCTGTTGATCACAATAGTTTATTAGGCGCAGTAGAAGCCGCAGAACAAGGCTTAATTGAACCCTTACTGGTCGGGCCTGAGCATAAAATTCGTGCCGCCGCTGAAATCGAAGGGATCGACTTGTCTCCTTACGAGATCGTTAGCACTGAGCACAGCCATGAAGCCGCTGAGCGTGCGTGTGAACTGGTACGCTGCACCGAGGCCATGGCTTTGATGAAAGGCAGTCTGGGCACTTCCGAGTTGCTTTCGGCCATCATTCACAAAACCAAGGGAATACGCACTGAGCGACGCTTGAGCCATGTTTGGGTCTTTGATGTACCGAATTACCACAAGCCTCTGGTCATTACCGATGCGGCAATCAACGTCGCCCCCGATTTAAGCACCAAGCGTGATATCGTGCAGAATGCCATAGAGTTTTGTCACTCACTGGGCATCATTCAGCCCAAAGTCGCTATCCTCGCAGCGGTGGAAAAAGTGAAACCCGGCATGCAAAGCACACTGGATGCCGCCGCCCTGTGTAAAATGGCAGATCGTCGTCAAATCACAGGAGCGATACTGGACGGCCCTCTGGCGTTTGACAATGCTATCTCTTTGCAAGCGGCCATCGATAAACATATTGACTCTCCCGTCTCCGGTGAAGCGGATATTTTGTTAGCCCCGGATTTAGAATCCGCCAACATGATCGCAAAACAGTTGATCTATCTAGCGGGCGCTAAATCTGCAGGCCTGGCCGTCGGTGCACGTGTGCCGATCATCTTAACCAGCCGTGCAGATGGTACGCTCAGTCGTTTGGCATCCTGTGCCTTGGCGTCACATATGGTTTATCACCCAGAAGAGGTGTCCTAATGCACGCACTGCTCACCATTAATGGCGGCTCTTCTAGCTTGAAGTGCGGGTTGTATCAGATCGATGCCGGTCATCTCAAACAACTCAGCACGCTGAAATTTGGCAACCTTCTTGGTGAGGCCGTTCGTTTCTCAGCGCTACTGACAGCCGGTGACAGCCAACAAGAGACGCTAGACTTCTCCACGATAGGGAAGGAGTTGCGCCATCAGGCTGCCTTGGACAAGGTTCTGCGCTGGATCCAGTCCACTTTTCCTGATCTTCAGCTTCTCGCCACCGGTCATCGCATCGTCCATGGTGGTCAGACCTTCAGCGGCCCCGTGCTATTAAATGAAGCGACGCTTGCAGCCTTAGATGCGTTTGTCCCTCTGGCGCCGCTCCATCAGCCTTACAACCTCATGCTGGTACGGGCGATACAGACTTTGAAGCCCGATCTACCGGCGGTAGGCTGCTTTGATACCATGTTTCATACCACTCAAAGCCGCTTGGAGCGTTTGTATGCCTTACCCAAGCACTTAAGCGACGCGGGTGTGATTAAGTATGGCTTTCACGGTTTATCTTACGAATACATTCTGCAACAGCTCAAAGAGTTGGGTACAAGCCAGCTAAAAACCCTGGTTTGCCATCTCGGTGCCGGTGCCAGTATGTGCGCTTTGGCTGAGGAAAAATCTGTAGCCTCAAGCATGGGCTTCACCGCCGTTGAAGGCTTACCTATGGGCAGTCGTACCGGTAATCTTGATCCAGGTGTATTACTCTATTTAATGCGTGAGTATCAGATGGATGCGGATGCCATAGAAGCTCTGCTGTACAAACAAAGTGGCTGGTTAGGGGTATCCGGCGGGATCAGCTCAGATATGCTGGAGCTGCACCAAGCACAACATCCTGATGCAGAAGAAGCGATTGACCTCTTTTGCTTGCGTGTGGTGGAGGAAGCCGGACGTTTGGCCGCCGCCATGGGGGGTGTGGAGCAGATCGTTTTCACTGGAGGTGTCGGTGAAAACGATGCCGATGTTCGCGCCCGAATCCTCAAAGGCTGCCTCTGGTTAGGCGCCGATTTGGATAGCCAGGCCAATGCTCAGGGTGAAGCACTCATCAGCACTGCGGCATCCGCATTACAGTTGCGAGTGATTCCGACCGATGAAGAGAAGATGATCGCACAACACACTCTGCAGCATGCACTGACGCAACCAATAACTGTCTAGAGTTGTGCGCTGCGCTGGCGCACGATCTCAAACAAACAGACTCCCGTGGCCACCGAAACATTCAAACTGCTAATTTGGCCGGCCATGGGAATCTTCACCAGATGATCACAATGATCACGCGTCAAACGCCGCATCCCCTTGCCTTCAGCACCCATCACCAAGGCCATCGGCCCAGTTAATCGAGCTTGATATAAAGACGCTTCCGCTTCACCTGCGGTACCCGTGATCCAAACACCCGCTTCTTGTAAGGTCTGCAGGCTGCGCACTAGGTTTGTCACCTGGATATAGGGTACACAGTCAGCCGCCCCGCAAGCCACCTTAACGGCCGTCGCATTGAGCGGGGCAGAACGGTCTTTCGGTGCAATCACGGCTACAACTCCTGCCGCCTCAGCCGTACGCAGGCAAGCGCCTAGATTATGGGGATCCGTCACGCCGTCTAAAATTAAGAAGAGCGGATTATCTGGCAATTCGGAGAGCAGCTTCGCTAGATCACGCTCATCTTTAATCGGCAGGGGCTTACACTCCGCCACAACACCTTGATGCACTCCCTGCGCCATGTCATCTAAACGCTTGCGCTGACAAGCCTGCAGACTAATGCCTTGCGCCTTGGCCAAGGCCATGACCGCCTGCAGCGACTCATCACTGCGCCCTTGTAACACAAATAGGGTTTTTATACGCGCAGGTTCACGCTCAAGTAGGGTACGTACCGCATGCAAACCAAACACAACTTCTGACGACATGACGAGCAGATCTCTTTCAAGGTAAAGACACCAGTTTAGCAAAAAGGCGGATCAGATTCAGTCTCACCACAGGCATCTGCCGCTTGTTGCTTTTTACGCTCTGCCTGATGTGCTAGCCAGATACGCCGACGCTCATAATAACTATCCCACACGCAGGGACAGCAAGCGCCGCCTCCACAACACTCATCGTCATTGGGCGGCTGAGGTTCAGGCATGCCCGTTTCATCTGCCATCGATTCACTCTCAATAATTTAAGAAAGCTAGAATTTAAAATAAGGTTAAAAATCAAAACCCCGGCAAGCCGGGGTCTGGTATAAGGTGGTACCGCGTCAAGGCTTAGCCTTCTAATGCAGCAAAAACCTTATCACGAATATCTTCAACACTGCCGACACCTGGCACATAAACATAAGTCGGTGCGTTTTCCGCATCCTGCTCCGCCCAACCACGGTAGTAAGAGATCAGCGGCTTGGTCTGATCATGATAGACATTCAAACGCTGACGCACCGTATCTTCTTGGTCATCCGCACGCTGTACTAGCTCTTCACCGGTCACATCATCCTGGCCTTCCACCTTAGGTGGGTTAAAGACGACATGGTAAGTACGGCCAGAACCTGGATGTACACGACGTCCGCTCATACGCTTGATGATCTCTTCATCATCTACATCGATCTCAACCACAGCATCGATTTTTACACCCGCATCTTTTAACGCATCGGCCTGGGGCAGTGTGCGTGGGAAACCATCAAACAGGAAACCCTTGGCACAATCTGCTTCCTGAATACGCTCCTTCACCAACCCAATAATGATTTCATCAGAAACCAAACCGCCGGCATCCATCACCTGTTTTGCTTGAATACCCAAAGGTGTGCCCGCTTTCACTGCCGCACGCAACATGTCGCCGGTAGAGATCTGAGGAATACCAAATTTTTCTGTGATGTACTGAGCTTGGGTACCTTTACCTGCGCCAGGTGCGCCGAGCAGAATAATACGCATTGAGGGTTCTCTCCTGAGTGGTTCTGATAATCTGTGTCTGCACTTACAAGCACGCAGAGTTTTTATAAAAATAGTGCCCGAGGTTAGCCTCTAACCCGAGCACTCGACAATTCGACATTAGGCCTAGGACTTTTTAACCGGTATTACGCATACCGGCTGAGATCCCCGCCATCGTCACCATCAGCGCTTGTTCTAGGCGTTGATCAGGCTGATTGCGATCACGATAGAGTAATTCGGCCTGCAAAACATGCAAAGGATCCAGATAAGGATTACGGACCTCAATCGACTGTCGAATGACTGGGTTCCCTGCGAGAAGAGGTGCTTCCTCCGACAAACCTTTAATCGCTTTAATGGCCTTCACCATCTGCTCTAGACGATCGCGAAGACTGGCACCTAATACGCCCAGCTCGTCCGAAGTTAAACGTCGCTCATAATAGGCCGCAATTCCGGTATCACACTTCGCTAAAACCATCTCCAGCATGTCAATATTGGAGCGGAAGAAGGGCCAGTTGGCATACATTTCCTGTAACCTATCCAACTCACCCTGGGCAATCGCTTGGCCAAAAGCCGTATCAGATCCCAACCAAGCGGGCAAGAGTAGACGAATTTGCGTCCAGGCAAAGATCCAAGGGATCGCTCTCAGACTTTCCACGCCCCCATCCATACGGCGCTTCGCTGGGCGTGAGCCAAGGGGTAACTTGGCCAGTTCTTGCTCTGGTGTTGTGGAGCGGAAATAAGGCACAAACTGAGGATCTTCACGCACCACAGCACGATAACTTTGCAACCCCTGTTGAGCCAAATGATCCATATACTGGCACCACTGAGCCTGGGCCGGCTTACCCGGTGCCAGGGTTGCCTTTAATACCGCGCCAGCATAAAGCTCCAGATTGCGGACCGCCAGTTCGGGAATACCGAACTTAAAACGAATCATCTCGCCCTGCTCAGTCACCCGCAGTGTCGCATCGACCGAACCTGGTGCCTGCGACAAGATAGCAGTATGGCTTGGGCCACCTCCACGTCCGACCGTTCCCCCGCGACCATGAAAGAGGGTGAGATGCACTTGATGTGCCTGACACACTTGGGTCAACGCTTGCTGTGCTCGATACTGGCCCCAAGCGGCTGCCAGCTGACCGGCATCTTTTGAAGAATCGGAATAACCGATCATCACCTCTTGATGCCCTTGGGTATAGGCATGATACCAAGGCAAAGAAAGTAGCTGATCGATACATTCTGGCGCTCCGTCCAGATCCGACAGAGTTTCAAACAGTGGCACCACCCGAATCGGGAAGTGCATACCTTGCTCTTGCAACAAGAGAATCACCGCCAACACATCTGAAGGATAGCTCGCCATAGAGATCACATAGGACCCCAGAGACGCCGGTTGGGCTAAGGCGACCTCTCGACAAGTGTCTAAGACCTCCTGTACTTCTGCGGAGGGATGCCAATCGCGTGGAATTAAGGGTCGACGTGATTCTAGCTCACTTAATAGAAACTGCTGTTTCTGTGTTTCTGGCCAGCTCAGATAATCACCGAGTTGATAAAATTCGACAAGCTCTTGAAAAACGGCAGCATGGCGCTCAGCATTCTGACGGATATCTAACTTCACCAACGACAAACCAAAACAGGCCGCACGGCGGATGATATCTTCCAGTAGACCTGAAGCAATGTTGGCCATACCGCAAGCACACAGGGAAGCATGACACAGCAACAAGGGTTCAAGCAGATCTTGATCCTGAATTAAGCTCGGCGCTTCGGTCGGCAAACCTTTTAACTGTTTAGATAAGGCTTCTCGTGTTTGCACCAGCTGAGCACGCAACTCGCCTAAGAGTGCACGATAGGGTTCAGAAACCTCTCCAACACGCGCCTTTAACTCAGGACTGGCCTGATACATGGAGAGTTCAGCACGCAGCAGATCCACATCTCGGGCAAACAGATCAGCGGCCATCCAGCGCGCCAATCCTAAAACTTCATGCGTTACCTTAGCCGTGACATTTGGATTACCATCACGATCGCCGCCCATCCAAGAACAGAAACGTATTGGAGACAGTGTCAATGGCAAACCTTCATTGAGCTGCTCCCGCAGTTGCTGATCCAGCTGTCGATAGAAATGAGGAACTGCCTGCCAGAGCGAGTTCTCAATCACGGCAAATCCCCATTTAGCTTCATCCACAGGGGTTGGGCGCTGTTTGCGGATTTCATCCGTATGCCAGATCTGAGCGATCAGTTGTTCAAGACGCCCCTGAGCAGGCTCTTCACGATCCAACTCTCGCAGGCACTCAATAATGCCATCGTACTTTTGAATCAATGTGCGACGGTTCACTTCTGTTGGATGCGCCGTCAGCACCAAATCAATCTGCATCTGCCCAAAGGTGTCCTTGATCTGCTCAGGCTGAATCCCCTGCGCCAGCAAATCTGCAATCAAGACTCCCATCCCATCGGGAACCTCTTTTTCCAGGCTATCTAAACGTCGCCTGACTCGATGATGTTCTTCAGCAATATTGGCAAGATTAAGAAATTGAGTGAAGGCACGCGCGACGGGCAACACTTCATCCTTTTCCAGTTCACCTATCGCCTGCAGTAAATCACCCTGCTCCGGCTTATCGGCGTTGCGGCCCTCTTTGGCTAACTGGCGTATCTGTTCCACCTTAGCGAGAAACGGCTCACCGAGATGAGCCGAAATGGTTTTCCCTAAACTTTCACCCAGCATACGTACATCATCACGCAAGGCTTCATGCAGATCACTCATGTTTTTTCTCCTGCTCTTTTGCCGCTCGCCACCAGGCATCTAACGCCTGTAGACTGAAACGTGTCCAGTCACCCCCAGCACTTTGCACCTGTTGCTCAATAAAATCAAAACGTCGTTCAAATTTACGATTAGTGCTGCGCAGCGCCTGCTCTGGATCCACCTTGAGGTGACGACAGAGATTCACCTGAGCGAACAGCAGATCACCCATTTCATCCTGTATCTCAGCCTGCCGACCCGAGGCAATCGCGGCTCTGAGCTCTTGAATCTCCTCTTCAATTTTATCCAACACACCACTCGGATCGGGCCAATCAAAACCCACTTGGGCGGCGCGTTTCTGGAGCTTACGTGCGCGGGTTAAACCCGGCAGACTGGTGGGAATATCAGCAAGGTGTCGTGTGGGCTGATGTGGTGCCTCTTCTGCACGTTCGGTATGTTTGATCGCTTCCCAAAGCTGACCCACCTCCTCCATCGACACCGGAGGTGCGGCCTCCAGCGACTGATATAACTCTGCATTGGGAAACACATGCGGATGACGACGCAGTAATTTGACCACTAAGGCATCCAGGATGTCGTGAAAGTCAAAACGCCCCTCTTCCTGAGCCAATTGCGCATAAAAGATGACTTGAAAGAACAGATCACCCAACTCACCCTTGAGATGGCCCCAATCCTCGCGCTCAATCGCATCTACCACCTCATACACTTCCTCAAGTGTATGAGGTACGATGCTGGCAAAGTTTTGCGCCCGATCCCAAGGACAGCCCCCTTCCGGACTGCGCAGACGTTGCATCAAGTAAAGCAGATCTTGGAGCTGATAACTCATCTTACTTTTCCATCACGCTCACGATGGACATCGATCACGTTGGGTAACTGATTCAGTTTATCCATCAAGCGCCCCAACATTTCCAGGCGCGAAATCTCGACGGTCATCGACAAGCGTGCAATATTACTGTGCTTATCCGTGAGCGTATTGGCCGCCAAAATGTTTAGTTTTTCATTGGCCAAAATCATCATCACATCCCGCAACAAACCGGAACGATCATAGGCTTCGATGCGGATATCCACCGGATAGGTCGACTCCCCGGCTTCATCCCACTCCACTGTGACGATACGCCGAGGTTCCATTTCACGCAGGGTCAGCAAATTACTGCAGTTTTCATGGTGAATCGATACACCACGCCCTTGAGTAATGAAGCCAACGATCGGATCACCGGGCACGGGTTTACAACAGCTGGCAATCACGGTCAGGAGATTTCCAACCCCTTGAATCCGCACACCCTCACCGAGATGACGCGCATCACTGCTATGTGGGCCTCGCGTCGAAACAACTTTCTCCAGAAGATCTTCTTGGCTCGGCGCAGGTTCCAGCGCTTTTTGTGCTTCATGAATAATTTGTGAGAGACGCAGATCACCCGCACCTACGGCCGCAAACATATCCTCAGTATTTTTGAAGTTCACCGCCAAGGCAATTTGTTTGAGATCATGCTGGTGGATATCGAGCGCCAAACGACGCATCTCGCGCTCCACCATCTCACGCCCGGCTTCAGCATTTTGCTCTTTTGCTTGTAGCTTAAACCAATGAGCCACTTTGGCTCGGGCACGCGAAGTCGTAACAAAGCCGAGGTTTCCATTCAACCAATCACGTCGAGGACGCTCTTCTGCTGCAGTGAGTATTTCCACCTGATCACCGGTTTTGAGGATATGGTTGAGTGGCACGATACGGCCATTCACCTTAGCCCCCCGACAACGATGACCAATTTCCGTATGCACTCGATAGGCGAAATCCACAGGGGTCGAGCCGGATGGCATATCAATGACATGACCATCAGGGGTAAAAACATAGACTCGATCCTGAGTCACATCGCCACGCAGAATATCGCGTAACCCTTCGCTATCCCCCAGATCTTCATGCCACTCTAAGACCTGGCGTAACCAGGAGATCTTCTCTTCATAGCCGTCTTTACGGGCACGCGTGTCTGTGCCCTTGTAGAGGTGATGGGCACAGACCCCTAACTCAGCCTCTTCATGCATGTCAAAGGTACGTATTTGTACCTCTAAAACCTTCCCTTCCGGACCAAACACAGCGGTGTGCAAAGAGCGATAACCATTGGCCTTAGGCGAGGCAATATAATCATCAAACTCATTCGGTATGTTGCGCCAAAGTCCGTGGACGATGCCTAAAACGGTATAGCAATCTCGAATCTCCGGCACTAAAACCCGTACCGCGCGCACATCATATACTTGATTAAACTCAATGTTCTTACGCTGCATTTTGCGCCAAATGCTATAGATGTGCTTAGCACGGCCCTGCACCTCACCGTCAATCGCCGCCTCTTTTAAACGGCTGCGCAGCATCTCAACGACCTCATTGATGAAGAGTTGACGATCTAAGCGTTTCTCATCGAGCAGGTGCGCGATATGTTTATAATCATTGGGCTTCAGATAACGAAATGAGAGATCTTCCAGCTCCCATTTAATATGGCCGATGCCTAAACGATGAGCCAAGGGTGCATAGATATCAAACACCTCACGCGCCACTAAATAGCGCTTTTTACGTGTCCCATCTTTCACACCACGAATAGCGCAGGTACGTTCGGCAATCTTGATTAAAGCGACACGGACATCGTCAATCATCGCCACTAACATTTTGCGCAGGTTATCCACCTGGGCTTCACTATCACCGAGGACATTGGCATCGAGTCGAGGGTTTTTGCGACTCCCGATCGCCGCCATTTGCAAGACACCCTCTATCAACTGGGCGATTGTCTGACCGAACTCTTTACGTACCTCAGCCAAAGGCAAGAGCTGTTGGCGCACCGCACGATACAAGACGGCAGCCACCAGAGTTTCTTGATCCTGCTGCAACTCAGCCAGAATCTGCACCATTTCTAATCCGGTGCGGAAACAATCTTTGCTGTTACGCGCCCAAAGATCATCTTCCTCACGCACAACCGCAGCCTGTAAAGCTCGTACCTTTTCACAAGCACGGCATAGCTCTTGGGGATCCGGGAGATCGATTTGCTGCTGCAACCTCAGCAACCATAAATCGATATCTACAGTTCCATCTTCTCGTATCGGGTGCTCTTCGCGTACTTTAACCATTGAACGGGCTCCGAATCCCTTAACGCGGATCAAATACACCTGTGGATAAATAACGATCACCACGATCACAGATGATGCACACGATCGTCGCGTTTTCTGTCTGCTCCGCAACCTGCAAAGCTCCCACGACAGAGCCGCCTGAGGAGACACCCGCAAAAATGCCCTCTTCCCGCGCTAAACGTCGCATCATGTTTTCCGCATCCTGCTGCTGAATATCCAACACCCAATCGACACGTGGGCGCTCAAATATGCTGGGAAGATAGGCTTCGGGCCAACGTCGAATTCCCGGAATCGCGGCACCATCTGCAGGCTGTAACCCTATAATTTGGATATCTGGATTCTGCTCTTTTAAGTAGCGTGAGGTGCCCATAATGGTGCCCGTCGTCCCCATAGAGCTAACAAAATGGGTGATTTCTCCCCCGGTTTGCTGCCAAAGCTCAGGCCCCGTGGTGCGATAATGCGCTTCTGGATTATCAGGATTGGAGAACTGATCCAAAACGACACCTTCACCTTGTGCCTGCAGAGTCAATGCGAGATCACGCGCTCCTTCCATCCCTTCTTCACGACTCACCTCAATCAGCTCAGCACCATAGGCACTCATCGCCGATTTACGCTCTTGGCTCATATTCGCGGGCATGATCAACTTCATACGATAGCCTTTGATCGCGGCTGCCATGGCTAAAGCAATCCCTGTATTGCCCGAAGTGGCCTCAATTAAGGTATCTCCCGGACGAATAGTGCCACGCGCCTCGGCCAGGCTGATCATACTCAGTGCCGGCCGGTCCTTGACCGACCCTGCCGGGTTGTTGCCCTCTAATTTACATAACACTAGGTTGTTATTGGGAACAGAAATACGTTGTAAACGTACTAGGGGAGTCTGGCCAACACAGTCGGCAATGGTGGGGTAGTGTCTAGTTGTCATCCCATAAAACCTTATATAGGAGAGGCCGAGCCTCGACCTTTAATTTTAAGTTGTCTGCACACGCCTAGATTAGGCTTATTATTTTTCTGCAATCGCCAGCGCAACGACCTGAGCTTTTTCATCTGAGTAGGATACATGCCAGTGTTGTATACCTAAGCTTTCCGCCTGTCGAGCCGCTTGCCCTTGTAAAGTGACATAGGGCTGCCCTGCAGCGGTTTTTTGTACACAGATTTCCTGCCAGGAGATCCCTTGTGCTAAGCCGGTCCCCAGCGCCTTGAGAACAGCTTCTTTTACTGCAAAACGCTTGGCTAAAAAACGTGCCGGATCTTTCACCTGCTCAAACTCAAGCCATTCGGCATCGGCTAATAAGCGCCGGGCAATACGAGGCGTTCTCTGCAAAGCTTGCGCCATGCGTTCAATTACCACCATATCTACCCCGACCCCAACAATCATACCGACAACTGCGCTAACTGCCAGGCCTGACTACGTGCGTGTTGCATCAGATGCTGCATCTCCACCACGGCGGCCTTCAAACCGACAAACATCGCGTGTGCAATCAAAGCATGGCCAATATTCAGCTCATTCAGCTCCAGGATTTGTGCGATCTCTTGGGTGTTGTGGTAATGCAAACCATGGCCAGCATTCACAATCAAACCACATTGATGAGCATAGACTGCCGCCGCACGAATACGTTCCAGTTCAGCCATTTGTGCGCTTCCTGACGCCTCGGCATACGCCCCCGTGTGGAGTTCGATCGCGGGGGCACCGACACGCACAGCCGCGTCAATCTGAGCCTCATCTGGATCAATAAACAGAGAGACCTCTGCTCCCTGCTCGCCCAGTTCATGGCAGAAGCGCTTGACGGAATCTTCATATTGAATAACGTCTAAGCCCCCTTCAGTCGTTAGCTCTTCGCGCTTTTCCGGAACTAAGCAAATATGTGCGGGGGCAATCTCGCGTGCAAAATCAAGCATCTCCTGAGTCAGCGCCATCTCCAGGTTCATGCGTGTCTGCAAAACCTGAGCCAGAATTCGAATATCACGCTCTTGAATATGGCGGCGATCCTCACGTAAATGCACAGTAATTCCATCTGCACCGGCTTCCTCTGCCAACAAAGCGGCATGGACTGGATCGGGATAACGCGTTCCACGTGCCTGACGCAAAGTGGCAATATGATCTATGTTCACGCCTAACAACAAGCGCTGACCTGGATTCATTTAGAGTCTCCTGGTGGATAAAAACAACTCACGACTTTTTAAAGGTTTGGGGCCTAACACTTCAGCTAATGCCGTACGCATTAAACGCTTGGCTAGACGTTTCGTTTCCGGCAATTCGTAACAATCTTCCGCGATCGCTTGTAAGTGTATGCCGGGATAACTGTACTGAGAGGCCATACAGGGTGTAAAACCTGTCTCGGGCGTATATTGGTAATGGATCTGCTGATCCTGTAACGGCGGCCAAGGAAAGGCATAACCCAAGGTGTCCAGCAGCTTACGTTCAAAAGTACGCAGAGCACCTTCCAAGTCATTGGCCAGATGTAACTCATTGAGCAAATAAGTGTAATAAAGATAAAGCTGAGGGCAGGATTCAAATTCAGGCAATAAACGCTGCAACAATTCGTTGGCATACAAGCCACATAACAAACTGCGCCCTTGTAGTTGTGGTTGCACACCCGCAGGTTCGGCATGGGTCAATTGTTTTAAGGCTTGACGCCCAGTCCAACTCGCCTGGATAGGCTGGAACGCCTGAAGTTGGTAGCGGCCAGAGGCTCCGCGCCGACGGGCGCCCCGTGCCACCGCTGAAACGCGCCCTTGCTCTAAGGTAAAAAGATCCACTAACAGGCTAGTTTCTCGATAGGCTCGAGTATGCAGCACATAAGCCGCACTGAGCTCCTGTGCGGCGGGCATTATTCCTGACCATAACCGAGGCTGCGCAACGCGCGCTCATCATCCGACCAGCCGCGCCGGACTTTGACCCAAAGGTTGAGCATGACTTTGCATTCAAACATACGCTCAATATCCAGTCGGGCATCACGACCAATCGCTTTTAACACCGCGCCCTTATCGCCAATCACAATGCGTTTTTGCCCTTCGCGCTCAACCAAGATCAGAGCGCTGATCGTTAAAAGAGTCCCGTCATGTGCAAACTCTTCGATCTCAACCGTGACACCATAAGGTACTTCATCACCAAGATTACGCATCAGTTTCTCGCGCACAATCTCAGCCACGACAAAACGTGAACTACGATCTGTAATCTGATCTTCAGGGAAGTGGTGCGGCCCTTGCGGGAGATACTGCCGAACGAGTTCTTCGAGCGCCTCAACATTGTGGCCTTGCTTTGCTGAGAGCGGCAAAATCGCGACAAACTCGCGTTTTGCTTTAATCATATCGATATGCGGTAACAGCTCACTTTTATCTTTAAGCTGATCCACTTTGTTAACGACGAGTACCACAGGTGCCTTAACATGCATTAGTTTATTGAGCACCAACTCATCTTCTGGCATCCAGCGCGTACGATCCACCATAAAAATGATCAGATCGACAAAGCGCAGAGCTTCTGCAGCGGCCTTGTTCATAAAGCGATTCAGTGCTTTACCGCTCGCATCATCGTGTAAACCAGGTGTATCCACATAGATCATTTGATCCTGACCTTGGGTCTTGATTCCCAGAATCTGATGACGCGTAGTTTGCGGTTTACGCGATGTGATACTGATTTTCTGGCCGAGAATGTGGTTCATTAAGGTGGATTTACCCACATTCGGACGCCCAACAATGGCCACAAAACCACAGCGGGTCGATTCTTCAGTCATTCTTTTTATCCTGTTTCAAGCGCTCAAGCGCTTGTTTAGCGGCTTCTTGTTCGGCTTGGCGACGGCTACTGCCAACCCCCTCACAGGGCGCATCAAGCAGGCTACTGTGACAACGTATATGGAAGATCTGCGCATGGGCCTCACCCTCAACACTCACCAGCTCATACTCTGGCAAATCTAAACGCCGCCCTTGCAGAAACTCTTGTAACCGTGTTTTTGAGTCTTTAATCGAACCATCTAGATCGAGTTCATTTAAGCGCCGTCCAAACCAGCGCAAAATATATTCGCGTGCGACTTCAAGACCGGCATCTAAATACAGCGCACCGATAATGGCTTCCACTGCATCGGCGAGGATGGAGTCACGACGAAAACCGCCACTTTTTAATTCCCCAGACCCTAAGCGTAAGTAATCGCCCAAACCCAACTCACGCGCTACTTCTGCCAGGGTTTCACCCTTGACCATCAGGGCTCTTAGACGACTCATCTGTCCTTCTTTGGCTTGCGGAAAACGCTGGAACAGATCATCCGCGACCACAAAATTGAGGATGGAGTCGCCCAGAAACTCTAGGCGCTCGTTGTTACGCTTGCCACAACTCCGGTGAGTTAAGGCTAACTCAAACAAAGATTCGTCCTGGAACTGATGTCCTAAACGCCGGGCTAACTCATGAACTGGTTTAATCAAGGGCGTCTGCCCTCGTAGGTTTCTTCAAACTTCACGACCGCATCCACATTAAAAAACATCGGTACACGCACTTCATACTGTAAATGAAAGGTGAGAATACCGGCTTGGTCGGTAATTTTCAGCGCATCACGATCAGGCAAAGCAACTTGATTGATCTGAAACTTACGATTGATATTGGTGCGGATCTGAGCAAGCGGACGTGCCAGTTCTTCACGATCTTCACTGGTCGCTTTAACAACAGAACTGATGGTTTTATGATCCCAGTAGGGGGTAAAAAGCTTAAACGCAACCGTCATAAAAAATCCAACGGACAGAACCACAAACAGAGTGGCAAAGAAGGAAGCCCCTGTTTGTCTGGCGTAGATCATCTGTTTATCCATGTTGAGTCCTATTTAATCCAACGGATAATGCTGAAATCCGGTAAGCTGAAGAAATTATCCCAATGCATCCAAACCGCCACCGCCTTACCCACTAACAACTGCTCCGAGACATATCCCCAATAACGGCTGTCATTACTATTGTCGCGGTTATCCCCGACAAAGAAATAATGCCCCTCAGGCACCACCCACTGCGCACTCATTGCAGGTCGCCCTAAGTCTTGATACACCTGATAGCGATGCTCACCCAGCGTTTCACTGAGCAAAAGCACTTCGGGACTGTGTGGCGGCAGGCCCGAAATTAGCGCGGCAGGTACAGCCTCACCGTTCACAAACAAGGTTTTGTTGTGGTAACTGATGACATCACCCGGCAAGCCAATCACGCGTTTAATATAGTTGATTGAGGGCTGTTGTGGATAGCGAAAAACAGCGACCTCACCGCGCTCAGGTTCATTCAGGCTGAGGATCTTGGTATGGGTCACCGGTAAACGCAGTCCATAATGGTACTTATTCACCAGAATAAAATCGCCAATTTGCAGAGTCGGCAACATGGAGCCTGAAGGGATCTGAAAAGGCTCAAAAACAAAGGAACGTAGCACCAACACTACGGCGAGCACCGGGAACATGGAACGTGAAACATCTGCCCAACCGGGTTGGCGCAATAGAGCCTCCTTTACCGGCTCGGTTAAAGGTTCTTGCGTTTGTGCTTGCGCCTGCTCAAGCTTGTTAAGCCGCCCTGGGCGAAAGAACAGATGATCCACTCCCCAAAGCACGCCGGTCACCAGCGTTGCCAGGACGAGGATAAGCGAAAAATCAAAGTCCATCCTTACCTCAGCTATCCACTTTTAATACGGCCAAGAAAGCATCCTGTGGGATTTCGACACGGCCCACCTGCTTCATGCGCTTTTTACCCTCTTTCTGCTTCGCTAAGAGTTTTTTCTTACGACTGACGTCACCGCCATAACACTTAGCCAATACGTTTTTACGCAACGCCTTCACGGTGGTGCGAGCGATGACTTTACCGCCAATAGCTGCCTGAATCGCCACATCAAACATCTGACGAGGAATTAGATCTTTCATCTTTTCGCAGAGCAAACGGCCACGATAAAGCGCATTGTCCTTGTGTAGAATCACAGCCAACGCATCAACACGTTCACCATTAATCAGAATGTCCAGACGCACCAAGCGTGCCGGCTCAAAGCGGATAAAATTATATTCAAGTGATGCGTAACCGCGACTTACAGACTTCAGACGATCAAAGAAATCCAAAACCACTTCTGCCATAGGTAACTCGTATGAGAGCTGCACTTGTTTACCAACGAAATGCATATTCTTCTGTACGCCGCGTTTATCTACACAGAGGCCAATGACCTGTCCGAGATAATCCTGAGGTACCAGAATATTCGCTGCCACAATCGGTTCGCGCATCTCCCGAATACTGCCAGGATCCGGTAATTTTGAGGGGCTATCTATGTGCACTACCTCACCGTTGTTCAGTTCAATCTCATAGATAACAGTCGGGGCTGTGGTAATCAGATCCAGATCATACTCACGCTCCAGGCGTTCCTGAATGATCTCCATGTGTAGCATACCCAAGAATCCACAGCGGAAACCAAAGCCTAAGGCATCGGATGTTTCTGGCTCGAAGAATAAGGAAGCATCGTTCAGGGTTAATTTATCCAGCGCCTCACGGAAGTCTTCGTAATCATCTGCGCTGGTTGGGAAAAGGCCGGCATAAACCTGCGGCTGAACCTTTTGGAAACCCGGTAAACTTTCAACATCCGGTGTCTTAGCCAGTGTCAGAGTGTCACCGACTGGAGCACCATGAATATCTTTAATACCGGCGACAACAAATCCTACTTCACCCGCTTTCAGCTCACCGGTAATCAAACGTTTAGGGGTAAAGACACCCACGGCATCAGCCAAGTAAGTTTGACCGGTTGACTTCACCAGAATCTTATCTTTTTTACGCAGGCAGCCGTGTTTGACACGCACTAAAGACACAACGCCAAGATAGTTATCAAACCAGGAATCAATAATCAACGCCTGCAGAGGTGCATCGATGTCGCCTTCAGGCGGAGGGACTAAGCGAATCAGTTCCTCCAACACCTCCTCAACCCCCATACCACTTTTTGCTGAGCAAGGCGTCGCATGGGTCGCATCGATCCCAATCACCTCTTCGATTTCAATTTTAACACGCTCAGGTTCAGCTTGCGGCAGATCCATCTTGTTCAGAACGGGCACCACTTCCAGGCCCTGCTCAATCGCGGTATAACAGTTCGCAACCGACTGAGCCTCAACGCCCTGAGCCGCATCCACTACTAACAAAGCACCTTCGCAGGCTGCCAGCGAGCGCGACACTTCGTAAGAGAAGTCAACATGGCCGGGAGTATCGATAAAGTTCAATTGATAGGTCTGACCATCCTTAGCGGTGTAGTTGAGTGTTACGCTTTGCGCTTTGATCGTAATACCGCGCTCTCGTTCGATATCCATCGAATCCAGCACCTGCTCCGCCATTTCTCGGTCAGACAATCCACCACAGATTTGAATAAACCGATCAGCCAGTGTCGATTTACCGTGGTCGATATGGGCGATAATGGAAAAGTTGCGGATATGGTCGAGGTTACTCACGATGCATGTCTCAATTGAAGTTTGATCGCCGGCACACTACCGGCAGCAAGCGCGCTAGTCTAACGTATTCAAGCGCTTTCAGCCATCCGAGCGGTGGCCAGAGAGCGATATCGAGCCAACCGATACCGCTCTTCAGAGTGGAGAAAGTAGAACTCAGAGCCCTGAACTTATGGTGCGGGCCTTAGAGGAATAAAAAGAGGACTACCACGACGCACGATACGCATGGGTACCGCACGATTTTTTGGCAAGTTGGCCGCGATCTCATAAAAGTCCTGAGGCGTCTCTACACGCTGACCATTCAACATGGTGATCACATCGCCTACCATCAGGCCTGCTGCAGCCCCCACACCCTCTTCGACCTGTGCTACGACAACACCAGCCGACACTGACCAGCGCTCACGTTGTTCAGATGTTAAAGGCTCAACCCTTAAACCCAAGGCAGGCTGGGAAGAGATTTCGGGTTCCGTCGATGAGGTGCGAGCTAACTCTTCTTCACTCGGCAGTGTTCCGATCGTAACACGCAGAGTTTGACGACGCCCTTCACGCATCACCTCAAGTGCAACCCGCTCCCCAGGTTTAATGCGCCCAACTTGATGAGGCAGATCGGACGATTGATTGATAATTTGGCGATTGAAACGCAGGATAACATCCCCCTCACGCAAGCCCGCCGCCAGAGCGGGACTCTCCTCCATGACCTTCACGACTAAAGCCCCCATAGGCTTATCCAACCCAAAAGACTCAGCCAGATCTCGATTCACCTCTTGTATGACTACGCCTAACCAGCCACGTGTTACATACCCCTGACCTTTGAGTTGATTCGACACTTCCATCGCCACATCAATGGGAATGGCGAAGGATAACCCCATAAATCCTCCTGAGCGAGTGTAGATCTGTGAATTGATTCCGACTACCTCACCAGCAAGATTAAACAACGGGCCACCTGAGTTACCTGGATTGATCGCCACATCGGTCTGAATGAAAGGGACATAAGTATCATTTGCCAAAGAACGCTCTGTCGCACTGACGATACCTGCCGTCACACTATGATCAAAACCAAAGGGTGAGCCTATCGCCAACACCCACTCCCCCACTTCAAGAGATTGGGATTGACCTATTTTCACATAAGGCAGATCTTGCGCTTCAATCTTCAGCAAAGCGACATCAGAACGCGCATCCGAACCTATGACCTTAGCCTCCATTTCACGTCGATCACTCAGACGCACGATGACCTTCTCAGCATCTTGAATCACGTGATGGTTGGTGAGCAGATAACCATCTTCAGAGATGATAAAACCCGAGCCTAAAGAACGCGGTGCCGGTGCACCTCGACGCGGAGCTTGCTCAGGAAAACCACGGAAGAAATGCCGGAAAATTTCGGGAATTTCGTCACCCCCCGGGCCACGAAACTGACTGAACGGATCAAAAGCTTCTTGGGTATTCGCACGCTGAACGGTGCTGATATTCACCACCGCAGGTGCCGCTTCCTTAACCAAGGATTTAAAATCAGGAAGAGCCTGCGCGAAGGCAGATGTTGAGATGCCAAGAGCCAAGCAGCACCAGACACCAATCCAAAAAGAACGCCACGAATAGGAAGTCGAGATTTTCATGCTTGTTTAACCTTGTTATTAGCGATCAAATAATCAGGAAAGCACTTTAAGTAAAACGGGTTGATAGGTCATATCGGACAAAAAATAACGCGAAAAGATCCTGCCCAATACAAAACCCAGACCCAACCCAATCAACGAGGCCAGAATTAACCAACCCTCGATTGAAGTGAACATTGCCATCAACAACACGCTGAACAGCATAGCGACTAGAGGGGTAAGATAAAGAATCAATGCAGCTCTGAGAAATGCCTGTTCATGTAAACCGACTAACACCTGCTGCCCTATTTCGACTGACAGAGCCTGAGGGTTCGCAATCGACATCTCCACATCGGGACTTTTAAATAGTTGCCCCAGCTTACGAGCACCACAAGCCTCAGCAGCCTGGCATACTCCACAAGCACTCATTCGTGTAGCACGTATAGTGATTCTATCTGCCTCTAAGGCGACCACCTTAGCCTGCTCTTCGATCACAGACTTATCTCACTGAAACCACAGAAGCCGCGATACGCTCAGCGACCATCAAAGGCATCTCACCCACAACGGCAACAAAGCTTTCATCCTGCACACGTCCCAAGGCAATCAGGTCTCCTTGATACGAGATACCTTCAGCCGCATGCTTAGGGCCTAGAGCTTCAACACTGACTGAAAAATGACTGCGTCCGTTGGAAAAGACAACGACCTCACCCGCCTGAGTGAAGTCGTGACGCACCTTGGCATAACCCTGCGGGACCCAAGCGATCTCCCAGCCAGGCTGAGCCTGCTCGGCCAACAAATGACGATGTTGCTGGATATAATGACTCAAATCATCCGACATGCGGATCACATCTGCGTCCGCTGCAAAAGAACTATAACCGGAAGGCAACTGCCCCAAACTGGTCAATTGCGCATATTGATGACGTGAATTCGCAGTGTTCGGTAGAGATAAGTTGGCCGGTGCTTGAGCCAAAGCGGCAGAACCCACAGACGTATCCTGCTGATACCAACCTGCACCGAGAATCACGACCGCCGTGACCGATGCCGCAACAGCCATACTGGCCAAGGATGAAACCAAACTGACGTGGCGTGGGAGGCGTAAATGGTCTGGCTCGTCCGGGTCTTGGGGAATAGAGGGTGTATCGTCTAAAGCTACCGAGACACGCTGTGCAAGATCCATACTCTTGCAAGGTACTTGCTGGTGCATGACATCTCTGACCAAGTGATAACGTTGCCATTTTGCAGCCACCTCTGCATCGGTCGCTGATGCTTTTAATAAACGGCGCAGCTCTAGCTCACTGAGCTCCCCATCCATCAAAGCCGATAAGGCATCATTTTGCGTAGTCATCTTACTTACCTCAAAACCCTAGTTCTGCAACACACTAGGTCAATAGGGTTAATCATCTTTCAGCATCGGCGCAATTTCGAGGTCAATCGCCTCACGCGCTCGAAATATCCTGGAACGAACCGTCCCTACGGGGCAATTCATCACCTGAGCGATATCTTCATAACTCAAGCCATCAAATTCACGCAACGTTAAAGCCACACGTAACTCTTCCGGTAACCGGTTGAGGACACGATTGATCGCGGCTTGCAACTCATCTCGATAAAGTTGGTTTTCAGGATTTTCAATCTCTCTCAGATCTGAGTCGACTTCAAAGTACTCCGCGTCCCCTACATCGACATCAGTATCGGGCGGCCGTCGACCTCGCGCTACCAGATGATTCTTCGCTGTGTTGATCGCAATTCGATAAAGCCAAGTATAAAAGGCACTGTCCCCACGAAAACGTGGCAAAGCACGGTAAGCTTTAATAAAAGCCTCCTGAGCCACATCCATCGCTTCATGGTGATCGTAAATATAGCGGGAGATCAGACCGACAATTTTATGCTGATACTTTCTCACCAAGAGATCAAAAGCGGTTTTATCGCCCGCCTGTACCCGCTCAACCAACTGCTGGTCTGCACTTACCGGGTTATCGTCTGACACAGGAGATCCTTAACAATACCGAAAGTCTGTGATACGAAAAATGGAAAATCAGTATGTAGTGATCAACTCCAGCATTGCAAGTCCAGACCTATAAATTCACAGTTATCTCTGTGAGTAAGTTGCTGGAAATAAGTTCCAAGAAAAGTTTTTTAATCACAAAGCTAACCTTAGAGGCTCAAGCATTGCATAATAGCTTTCTAGCCTATCAGACAAAAGTCGGATGAGAAGACGCAATGACCCAGAATAAAGAGTTTGATGTATTGGTGATCGGAAGTGGAGCTGCCGGTCTGACTCTTGCTTTGCATTTGGCCGAACGAGGGCAAATCGCAGTACTCAGCAAGGGAAGCATTCAAACGGGTTCAACTTGGTTAGCTCAGGGGGGCATTGCGGCGGTCTTAGATCCTAAAGACAGCTATGAACAGCATATTCAAGATACGATGGTTGCCGGTGCTCAGTTAAGCTTACCGCTTGCGGTACGCCATACGATTGAGAACGGTCCCGAAGCAATTCACTGGCTGATAGACCAAGGAGTTCCCTTCACGCGAGAAGAAAACGACTACCATCTCACAAAAGAAGGAGGGCATTCGCAAAGACGTATTATCCATGCTTCCGATGCGACAGGACGCGCTGTACATGAAACCCTGATCAATAACGTACGACAATGCACATCCATTGAAGTGTTTGAGCATCATATTGCCATCGATTTAATTACCCGCAAAAAATTAGGGCTGGCGCAGAATCGTTGTGTGGGTGCTTATGTGTTAAATCACCGAAGTGGCCAGATCAGTGCGTTCAAAGCACGTTTTGTGATCTTGGCAACAGGGGGCGCCTCCAAAGCTTACCTTTATACCAGCAACCATGATGGCACAACCGGTGATGGCATCGCGATGGCATGGCGTGCGGGTTGTCGTGTTGCCAATATGGAATTTAATCAATTCCATCCCACTTGCCTTTATCACCCCAAAGCAAAATCCTTCTTAATTACAGAAGCTGTACGTGGTGAAGGCGGTAGATTGCTTCTACCCGATGGCAGCCCTTTTATGCATAAATTTGATGCACGGGGTGAACTCGCACCTCGTGACATTGTGGCGCGTGCGATTGACCATGAGATGAAACGCTTAGGTTGTGATTGTGTTTATCTAGATATCTCGCACAAACCTGCCAAATTTATTACCGAACACTTCCCTACCATTTATGAGCAATGCTTAAACTTCGGCATAGATATTACACGCGAACCCATTCCTGTTGTCCCCGCAGCCCACTATACCTGTGGTGGAGTGATGACAGATCAGCAAGGCCGCACGGATATTCCAGGACTCTTTGCAATAGGTGAAACAGCCTTCACGGGGCTGCATGGCGCCAATAGATTGGCATCTAACTCGTTACTTGAATGTATTGTGTATGCACGCTCTGCCGCACAAATCATTGCACAAGAATTACCTAAAGTGGATCGCGTGACCGATGTTGATATCCCCGCTTGGGATGAATCACAAGTCACCGACTCTGATGAAGATGTGATTATCTCGCACAACTGGGACGAAATGCGCCGCTTTATGTGGGATTATGTTGGGATCGTTCGTACCAGCAAACGCCTACAGCGTGCGCAGCATCGTATTCACATGCTCCAACAAGAGATTTTGGAATACTACTCCAACTATAAAATCAGCCGTGATTTAGTGGAATTGCGTAATCTCGCGACAGTTGCCGAGTTAATCATTTTAAGCGCTATGCAACGTCGGGAAAGTCGCGGACTGCACTTCACCAAAGACTTCCCAAGCACAAGTACAGAAGTTCAAGATACAATTTTAGCGCCAGTTAACTATCCCTGGCCGGACTCTTTACGCGCGGCTGCAGGTTCAAACGAACCGTCAAACGCCTAAAATCATCTGAATTGACGCTGTCTTTAGCAATAATAAGCCAACGCTTCTGAGCTTCGGTTTCTGTGTACACTTGCATGGTGATGAGCCAAGGTAATAGAGTAAAGCTGTGTAGTTTAATCACTCTTAGCCAATCTTGATGCACAGGCTTTATCCAAAGATCATGCTCTATACAGTCCCAGTAAAGTTCAAATTCAGCAATCTTTACATAGTCATTTAAGGTGACACTCAAGCTCAAAATCAGTACAAGAGAAAGTACCAAGTTAGCTAGGAATGGAAAGTAGGCAAGATGTAAGCAAAGAATAAACAAAATATGGGCTGCGACAAAAAAGATGCGCAGCCACGGCGATGGATGAACTTTTATTTCAAGCTGGTTGAACCCGAGCAAGAATCAACTCCACAATGCGCTGTAGATCTGGATCTTCGGGAACAGAGCGCTGCATAAACCACATAAAGAGATCCTGATCCTCAGAATCCAGCAGTTTAACAAAGCGATCTTGGTCTTCTATTGCAAGATCCCGAAAAGCCTCATTCACAAAGGGGCCAAGCAATACATCTAACTCCAGCATGCCACGACGGCTCTGCCAAGCTAAACGTCTAATATCTTCTTCTGAATACATCTTTCCTTTCCTGCTAATGCCTGAAGGTATAAAAATTACAGGTTAAACGCCTTGTACTCAAAAAGCTAAACAAATGATCATAGTATGAAAACAAAAAACACAAAAGCACTGCTCTCTGATTTAACTCTAATTCACTGGCATAAAAAAACCCCCACCACGAAGTGATGAGGGTTTCTCGTATTAGGTGCCTGGCGATGACCTACTCTCACATGGGGAGACCCCACACTACCATCGGCGATGACGCGTTTCACGACTGAGTTCGGA
>NZ_SMRS01000007.1 GCF_008368715.1 Nitrincola tapanii | reverse complement strand
TAACCTTGCTCTGTGATCTGCTTAACGGCTTGGATCTTAAATTCTTCGGTAAATCGCTGATTCATTGTTCCCCCTAGGACGCTCAATTGTAAATCAATTAAGTGTCTAGAGAAGGCTGGTCGATTCAGGAAGTTCCTTCTTGTATAGGCACGAAAAAACCACCTTGCGAATCTCCCTAGGAGGTTAATTTTCTGCGAATCCAATAATCAGCGCTTACATAGCGCCCCCCTCCTGTAAAAAAGAGCGTCAGCAACATGACAAAATACGTTGCAGCAAACTCAATACCATTATTCAGAATGACCCAATTTCCATGTTGAGTTAGCCATGAATAATGGCCATGTGTCCGCAATATTTCACGCCCTCTTTGCAGCTGCTCAGTGGCTGCTAAGACTCGGTCATTCGCCAACCAACTGCTGGCATCTGATATCGCTAACCAACCGTAATCCCAATGTACTGTCACTGCCGCAACCAGCATCGTGATCATCAAAGGAATACTGACCCAGCGTACAGCCAAGCCAATCACTAAAAGAATCCCTCCAAAAAACTCCGCTCCACCGGCCAAAGCTGCCATTAAATGCGGGAGAGGCAAGCCTAACCCCCAATCTGGATTCGCGAACCAGGCCACCGTACTCTCAAAATTTGCTAACTTATTCCAACCCGCTTGAATCATAATCGGAGCAAGATAAAGTCGTAACAGAAGCGGAGCCAATCCATCAAAATGACGTATCGAGTTTAAACATATCGCATACTTTTCATGTAGCCGCTTTAAAGTGTTCATGCTTTGCATCTCCTCAGAAAGTGCTAACTCACCTATTACTGGGTCGTTTGTTCAAGCACTTTCCTTACAGATGCTAAGGGGGATTAGAAAAATAAAGCACCGGCAAACGCACAAAGCGGCACCAACAACCAAACTGGACAGCGCCAGAAAGTCAGCGCCACCCAAGCAAAGAGCGCCAGCGCTAGATGCTCTGGTCGCTGCACACTGGTGATCCAAACAGGCTGATACACAGCGGCTAGAAGTAGCCCCACCACAGCGGCATTCACTCCCGCAAGAGAGGACTGAATCCAATCCAGCGTGCGCAGTCTTTGCCATGCCGGCAATACGGCCAGGATCAAGAGATAAGAAGGCAAAAAGACGGCAATGAGCGCCAGCATCCCCCCCATCACCCCACCTAAGCTTGATGTTGATGCTGCGCCAAGATAACCCGCAAAGGTGAAGAGCGGGCCGGGCATCGCCTGCACCGCGCCATAACCTGCCAAAAACACCTCATGACTCACCCGCCCAGTTTCCACCATCTCCTGCTGCAACAAAGGCAAAACAACATGGCCACCCCCAAACACCAGGGAACCCGCACGATAAAAGCTATCAAAAAGCAAAAACAGATCTGCTGAAGTGACCCAGGCCAAAATAGGAAGGAGTATCAGCAGCGCAAAAAACACACCGAGAATGGACCAGCCCATCCGGCCAGTTTGTGCCTGATCAGTCGCCGCAGGTGGATGGGCCGAGCTTAGTTTGAAGAGATAACCCGCTAAGGCTGCGATCAGTAAGATGATCACAGGCATACCGAGCCAGGGCCAGATCAACATCAAACAAGCAGAAAAGAGCATAAAACTGACCCGCATTCCATCGGGACACAGGCTCCGCGCCATCCCCCAAAGAGCTTGTACGATGACGGCCAGCGCTGCGATTTTTAATCCCTGTAGCCAACCACTTTCTAGCGCCTCACTCCAATACACCACACCGAGCGCAAAAAAGATCATGAACAGCGCGGAAGGCAGCGTAAACCCTAACCAAGCGGCCAGAGCACCTGGATGGCCTGAGCGCATCAGCCCTAACGCCATACCCACTTGGCTACTGGCAGGACCTGGAAGAAACTGACACAGCGCGACAAGGTCGGCATAAGCTCGCTCATCCAACCAGCGCCTGCGCTCAACAAACTCGTGCCGGAAGAAACCTATATGCGCCACCGGCCCACCAAACGAGGTCAAACCCAGTCGCAAAAAAATCAAGAAAATCTGCCAAGCACCTGTTTTTGAATTCGATTGCATGCTCAATAATGACCGCTCAGTGAATCAACTAAAAAGCCGATACCAAATGGTTAAAACCCGTTGATCAGACAACGACTTTTAACCACCCAGTATCGGCTTGAACCCTAAAAAATCAGCTCAGATAAGGAAGCGCACGACTCTCTATACCTGCCTGTGCATCCAAGCGAAAACGTGATACGGCCTGCTTTAAACCTTCCGCCTGCTCCTCTAAGGATTCGGCAGCGGCAGCCGCTTGTTCAACCAGTGCGGCATTCTGTTGTGTCACATCATCCATCTGTGTCACCGCCTGATTGACCTGTTCAATGCCCTGACTCTGCTCATCCGAGGCGGCAGAAATCTCACTCATGATATCCGTGACACGTTTCACCGAGGTGACAATCTGTTCAATTGTTTTACCGGTAGCTTCTACCAGCTGACTGCCTTCGTTCACCGTCTCCACCGATTCCACGATCAAATCTTTGATCTCTTTTGCCGCCGCCGCTGAGCGCTGAGCCAAAGCACGCACCTCACCGGCCACCACCGCAAAGCCTCGCCCTTGTTCACCGGCACGAGCCGCTTCCACAGCCGCGTTAAGCGCCAGGATATTGGTCTGGAAAGCGATACCATCGATCAAGGTGGTAATTTCTGAGATTTTATGTGAGCTGGCCGCAATACTGTGCATGGTCGCTACGACATCGCGTGCCTTATCACCGCCCATTTCCGCCACATCACTCGCACTTTTCGCCAACTGGTTGGCTTCACGCGCATTATCGGCATTTTGTTTCACCGTAGCCGTTAACTCTTCTAAGCTACTGGCGGTTTCTTCCAGGCTGCTGGCTTGCTCTTCAGTACGCTGAGAGAGATCGGTATTACCGGCTGCGATCTCACTGGAGGCGGTGGAGATGGCATCCACGGCTTCGACAATTTCACCGACTAAGAGATGTAACTGCTGCACTGTGGTATTCACCGCGTCTTTAACCACACCCAATTCACCGGGATAATCGGCATCAATCGTTTGCGTCAGATCACCCTGAGACTGAGCGACCACCACACGCATAATGTCATCAAACGCATTTTCCAGTGAATCCATCGAGGCGTTGATGCTCTGTTTCAGCGTTTGCAGATCACCACGCGCCTCTACATCCACACGCTGCTCAAAATTGCCTGCGGCCATCGCCACCATGACCTGGTTGACCTTATTTAACACCCCATCCAAGCTCTTGAGCGCCGCTTCGACACGTGCGCTGAAAGCCGGCGGCACACGCGGGTCCATACGAATATCAAACTGGCCTTGATGCAAAGCACTCATCACTTTACCCAGTTCGTCCATCATAAAGGACACACTCTCAGCACTGGCGTTCACACCTTCTTTTAGAGCGTTGAGATCCCCTGGATAATCCCCCTGCATACGTTGAGAGAAATCGGCGGCGGCAATCGCGGCAACGGTATGATTTGCTTCCTGCAAGGCCTGATCAGTTTGCGCCAACAAACGGTTCAGGGCACGCGCAACTGAACCTATCTCATCTTGCGCCTGATCCGGCAGACTGACTTTAAACTGGGCGCTATTCGAGACCTGTGTAATGGTGGCCACCATAGCGTTCAAAGGTTGAGACACGCCACGCTGAATTACCCCCACCAAGACCCAAAGAACAATCGCCAAAACACTTAAGGCCAGAGCCACCAATAATCCAATGGTTTGCACCGAATCCGTCAGAGATTGATCTCCCATCCGCAACAACTCAGCCGCCACCTGATCTTCCAGTGCTTTTAAGGCATCGATACGCAAGGTAGTGGTGGCAAACCAATCCGCTGAGGTGTAATCCATCGCCTGATCGGTGCCATAACGTTGACGGGCGTTATCGCGCATTAAAGCCACGCGCTGAAACGCCTCGCTTTTTTGAATGCTTTCCAGCGCTTCACGCAAAGACGGCGAAACCAGCTGACTGAACTCATGCAGTTTGTTTTGTTGAATCGCGCCTAATTCGATATAACGCACAAAGCCTTCAACCGTGAAACGCCCCGCCGCAAAACCCACGTTACCGGTTGCGCGCTCTAAACCAGCAGCTTCTTTGGCTTCGGCTAACAAGAACATGGCACGTGATATCAAGGCGATATCAGCTACAGGCACTGTACCATCGAGGAAGCCAAGCCCCTGTGTGATACTACTCGTATAAAAACTCAACATGTCCGGCGGAGCTATACGCAACGCTGTGGCCTCTTCACGCACTCCAGGAAGACGCTGCAAAGCTTCATTAAATGCCGTGATGTAACCGGCTTGTGCGGTCGGCAAGGTATCAATTTGCACCGCGTTTAAACGCAGCCTTAAAGCTTCAATCGCTCGATCAGAATCCTGACGCTGGACGATCACAGCATCACGGTTAATCGCCCCCCGCGAGGCCAGATAACCGGCAGTTAAACCGCGCTCTTTTTGCAGCTCATGCACCACCGCCGAGACGCGGTTTCCAATATCCAGCACGATCTGCATATTAGCCATATCTGTTTTAATCTTCTGTGCATTCCAGATATGCGCACCAATCGCCGCAACGATACAAAGCACAAGAATCGCCAGAGCGATATTTAATTTGCGTGTAATGGTCACACCCGTTACTCCATCACCCTACCCTTCAGATGTTTGAAACACCTTAACGGATAGATTAATTATAAAGTTAAGGAGATCTTAGCATCTCAACGCGATTTTGGTATGACCTAAATCATAGTCTGACTTAAACATACTGTCCGGCACACCAGCCACTGGCCCAGGCCCACTGAAAGTTATAGCCGCCTAACCAGCCGGTTACATCCAGAACTTCACCGATAAAGAACAAGCCCGGTTGCGTTTTCGCTTCAAACGTTTTTGAGGAGATGGCATCCGTTGAAACCCCACCCAGGGTGACCTCTGCGGTTTTGTAACCCTCTGTTCCAGCAGGCCAGCACGGCCAAGCATGGAAAGCATCCGCCAAGATCTGAATATCTACCTTACTTAACTCCGCCAGAGGTTTACTGGCCAGGGTTTGCAGGCCTGGCAAATCCAACCAGACCTGTACCAAACGCTTCGGTAAGCGTTGCGCCAGAAGTGTTTTTAACTCCGCTTTACGTCCCTCTTTCTGCCAAGCCTGCAGTTGCTCCACCAAGGATTCACCTGGCAGCAGATCGATAGTGACTTTTTCACCTGGCTTCCAATAGCTGGAGATTTGCAAAATCGCCGGGCCGCTTAGACCTTTATGGGTAAACAACAAAGCTTCTCTAAAGCTCTGTTTCTGACAGCTGACTTCGACCGGCAAAGCCACACCCGCCAAGGCTTGGACTCGCGCTAACCATTCCCCGTTTAACACAAAGGGCACCAAAGCTGCCTGCAAATCGGTCACCGCCAGACCAAACTGTCGCGCCAAATCATAGCCAAAACCACTGGAACCCAAAGTAGGGATGGACAAGCCCCCTGTCGCCACCACAAGGGACTCGCAATACACCACGCCACGTGCCGTGTGGAGTCGATAGCGCGCACTGGAGCAGTCAGCGCTCTGACAGTCGGCGCTCTGCTCGCTCAAAGCACTGACCTGATGCACAACACAGCGTGTTTCGATTTGTACCCCACCCAGTTCACATTCGGCCAGAAGGATATTCAACACATCCTTAGCACGATGATTACAGAACAGCTGGCCAAGGGTTTTTTCGTGGTATTCCAAAGCATAACGATCCACCAACTCGATAAAATCAGCTGAGGTATAACGCCGCAGTGCTGAGATACAAAAATGATGATTCGCTGACAGATAGTGAGTGGGCTCCACCTTAAGATTGGTGAAGTTACACCGCCCACCACCCGACATCAGGATCTTTTTTCCGACTTTATTAGCATGATCCAGCACTAAAACGCGTCGCCCACGCTGCCCCGCTGTGGCCGCACACATCAAACCCGCCGCTCCGGCTCCAATCACAATTACATCAAAAAATTCAGGAAGAGTGTCCGGCATGATGAGTTGTCCGCAGAAAAAACCTGTACTATAGCACGCTCTTTTATCAACCTCCCTGACTGGACCTTCTCCTTGATCTCCACGGCTAATCTCACCATGCAATTTGGGCCTAAGCCCCTTTTTGAAAATGTCTCGGTTAAATTTTCTCCGGGTTACCGTTACGGCCTCATTGGCGCCAACGGTTGCGGTAAATCCACGCTGATGAAAATTCTCGGCGGCGATCTGGAAGCCTCGTCCGGCCAAGTGATGCTGCCTGCCAATACACGCTTAGGTAAACTGCGCCAGGATCAATTTGCGTTTGAAAACTGCCGCGTCATCGATACTGTGATCATGGGCCATGAAGCCCTGTGGAAGATCAAAGCTGAACGCGATCGCATCTACGGCCTGCCAGAGATGACCGAAGAGGACGGCATGGCTGTCGCCGATCTCGAAGTTCAGTTTGCCGAAATGGATGGTTACACCGCCGAATCACGCGCCAGCGAGCTGCTCCTAGGGCTTGATATCCCGTTGGAACAACATGAAGGCCTGATGAGTGCCGTTGCCCCCGGTTGGAAGTTGCGCGTCTTGCTAGCACAAGCGCTCTTTTCCGATCCCGATGTTTTGCTGCTCGACGAACCGACCAACCATCTGGATATCAACACCATTCGCTGGCTGGAGTCGATTTTAGTTTCACGTAACAGCACCATGATCATCATTTCCCATGACCGTCACTTTTTAAACCAAGTCTGCACCCATATGGCCGACTTAGATTATGGTGAGCTACGTCTCTTCCCAGGCAATTATGATGAGTACATGATGGCCGCCACTGCGGCTCGCGAGCGCTTGCTGGCCGACAATGCGAAGAAAAAAGCGCAAATCGCAGAGCTGCAAACCTTCGTCAGCCGTTTCTCTGCGAATGCTTCAAAAGCCAAACAAGCCACGTCACGTGCTCGCCAGATTGACAAGATCCAACTGGCCGAAGTCAAACCTTCCAGCCGTGTCAGCCCATACATTCGATTTGAGCAGCAGAAAAAACTGCATCGCCAAGCGGTGACACTCAAAGAATTAAGCAAGGGATTTGAAGGGCGTATGCTCTTCTCAGGTTTAAATCTACAAATCGATGCGGGAGAACGCGTCGCGATTATTGGTCCGAACGGTATTGGTAAAACCACCCTGCTACAGTGCTTAGCAGGCCACCTCAAACCGGACGCAGGTGAGGTCAAATGGACAGACAGTGCGGAAGTGGGTTACTTCGCCCAGGATCACAGTGCCGACTTTGCCGTCGACGCCACGCTAGGAGAATGGATGGCACAGTGGACGCAAGGAGGCGATCAGATGGTACGCAGTGCACTCGGCCGCATGCTGTTTTCAGGTGATGAAATCACTAAATCCATCAAGGTGTTATCAGGGGGTGAGCAAGGCCGCATGCTGTTTGGCAAGCTTTCACTGCTCAAACCCAATGTATTAATGATGGATGAACCGACTAACCATCTGGATATGGAATCCATTGAAGCCCTCAACCTTGCTTTGGAGCACTACCCTGGCACGCTGATTTTTGTCAGCCACGACCGTGAATTTGTGTCCTCCCTAGCGACACGGATTGTCGAGCTCAGTGCTGAAGGCATCACCGACTTCAGCGGCAGCTATGATGACTATCTGCGCAGCCAGGGTGTTCAGGTTTAGCCCAGGTTAAAGGCGTGGATCGGTCGCCTTAACAATCGGCCGATCCCGTTCGCTCTGGTAAAAAGCCTGTAAAGCCGGATAGGCCTCCAGGCTAAACAGCTCGCGAAAGAGGAGCCAGTCCAACAGACTAAACAGCGCCATAGCGGGATAATTCCAGTGCGAAAAATCGCCTACCGCAGCCTGTTGTTCTAAGACTGCAAAGGTGCTGGTGATACGTTCACGCTGCAGATTAAAAAACAAACGGTCTTCTTCTACATCAAAACCGGATTTAGACAAGAGATACAATTCGATGAATGCATCACCTGCCGCATGAATCAAGGTCAGTGTATTTTCATCATCCACCGTGGTGACTTCACGTTGTAGCTGATGATTGAGATAGTGAAAAATTTCACGCGAATCAAACACGGCCTGCCAATCATCCACCAGCAAGGGGATTTTTAACGCCGGATTTAATTGACACAGACGCTCACGATCCTCCGTCTCGAAGATGTTGAGATGAATAAATTCATGCTCTACTTCCTCCATCCATAAACGTAAGCGCCGAACATAAGGGGACGTTTTGGAACCATAGAGTTTCATCAGTCTTTTCTCATTCTCATAATTATGACTGTTAATCGCCAGTTGAACTCACACTCTGCTGACCTGGACATGTCATCAGTATATGCCAAGCTTGCATTTAGCGTTGAAAACCGTAACCTTAGCCATCATATTAGAAATAACTAATCTAGAGGCATCTTCTGCATGGAAATTGTGAACTTCACCCCACTTCCGGCTTTTATCGGTGGTGCACTCATCGGCTTAGCGGCCGCGCTGCTGTTATACGCAACTGGACGTATTGCGGGCATCTCCGGCATTGTCGGCGGACTCCTTGCCCCGGTCAAAGGGGATCTGGATTGGCGGATCGTCTTTGTTGTCGGTCTGATTATAGGTGGCCTGATCTATCGCGCCCTCGGTCTAGCGCCCGGAGTGGAACAGATCGAAGCGGTTGTTTCGACACCCTGGCTGATCGCAGCGGGCTTGCTCGTGGGCATCGGCACGACGATTGGTACAGGCTGTACCAGCGGCCATGGGATTTGTGGCTTAGCACGTCGTAGCCCACGCTCTTTAGTCGCCACCCTCAGTTTTATGCTGAGCGCTTTTGTCACTGTCTACCTTGTTCGCCATCTATTCGGAGCCTAAACCATGTCACTTGTTATGACCCTTATCGCTGGCATTCTCTTTGGCTTGGGCTTATCTGTTGCACAGATGATTGATCCGGCCAAGGTAGTCAACTTCCTGGATCTATTGGGTACCTGGGACCCTTCACTGGCTTTTGTCATGGGGGGTGGACTTTTAGTCAATGCCATCGCGACTCCGCTGATCTTGAAACAGCCCAAACCCAAGTTTGCTGAGATCTTCCGTCTACCCACTAAAACGGATCTGGACGCACGCCTGATCCTCGGTGGATTGATTTTCGGGGTAGGTTGGGGCTTAGCCGGTTACTGCCCAGGTCCGATGATCACCTCGTTAAGTTTCGCAAACAGCGCGATTCTCACCGTTGTCTTGAGTTATCTCGTAGGCACCTGGATCAGCAAACGTGCTTTAGCGGCATGGGATCGACGCTAATTTTTGCGCCTTGACATCAACCGGACAAACCGGCCCACCAGAGCCTGACGCGTAACCCCCAGGGTGACGTCAGGCCGGTTTCGGTGAAGCGGATTCGACCTTGTGGATCCAGCACAAACATCACCGGAACACCGCGTACTCCATACGCCTGCGCCCAATATCCATGAGGGTCATTGACGACGGGTAAGGCCTGCCAGCCCTGCTGCTCAAGAAACGCTTGCACCTCGGCATCCTCTCCAGATTGCATAGCAAAGGTCACAACTGGATAGCGATCGACTAAATCCAATAACCAAGGCAGTTCCAGTTTACAGATCGCACACCACTGCGCCCAAAAAATCAGCAAACTTGCCTCGCCCTGTAAATGCTCTCGACTCACCCGCTCACCCGTTAAAGTCTGTGCGACAAAATCAGGCGCCAAGCCCTGACGCACCTCTGGCGCATGCACCGTCCGCAGCGCCAGCAAGAGCGCAATCACCAAGCCCATTTCCAACGGCCAACGCACCCAGCGTGAAGTGCGCCGATACCCTTGGCGAAGCTCTTGCCAACTTTTCATCTACCACTCCTGATTAGCCGCACCAAACCAATAAAATTCATATAGTTGAGAAATTATCATCATTAGGATGCAAATTAAACGCACAGCCAGGCTATTTGCCTAAGGAGGTAAATTTGCATCTTCAATCATATCGTCTCTCATTTCATTGTTAGTGTTTTTGATCGGCCCGTTAATGCTGGCCGGCGGCTTCCTGGCTTACTACTTACCCGCGATACCCTACATTTTCTGGATGTTTGGCATTCTGGGCTGGATGATTATGATTAGTGAGTCTTTGGTTGCTGCCCCTATCTGGCGGTTGAGGGGTTCCAGGTGGTGAATCACGCGATTACCGGCACGGGCTCTCAGGCATTTGGTTACGGGATATCTCAGTATTTTGCCTTTTTGTTTATGAATATCATTTTGATTGGTTTGGTGATCACTCTGGCGCACAAGTCTTACGAGATGATTTTTGACACCGCGGATAATGTCATGCGCTGGGTTGGCTTTGGATCACGTCCTTTAGGTGAGGTGCAAGGCGAGGCGTCGACGAATCGTGTGTACGCAGGTGCTGCGATGTATACACGTGATGCTTCGGGCGCAATGGTGGCGAAGGGAAGTCCAGGCGGGTCACCACGTGCTGCGGCCACAACCGGCGCTACAGAAAAATCCGAATCAACATCGTCTGCGTCCGTGAACAACTCTTCGGTACAGGGCGGGACCGATTCGACGGGACCAACGCAGACGCCTGCGGGGAGTGGGAGTGGTAAGGCAGGTGGAGGAAAACAACTCTAGTCTTTAAAAAAGATAAAGCCGGCATATTAGCCGGCTTTATCTTTACAGGATGAACAGTTATCTGAGGTTCTCAGGAGCTTTCGTTCCAAGGATTAACCCCCCATTCTTTCACAACCTCGTCTTTTTTTGCTTCGATTAAAGCCTGCCCTTCTTCGCTGGAAAGGTACTCTCCCGTTGTCTCATTGTAACGATCACGAACCAACTGAGTTTTCGCCCGACTAATGGCCTCAGATTCGATTGCGGATTGTTGCCAAGTTACAACGCGCTGCCGCAGGTCAGCCGCATGGCGTTGCCATTGACTGTTAAGCTCATTGGCGTGTCGAGTGCCTGTTCCAATTCCTCTGCCCGATTGCGCCATGAGTCGGCTGCGTAGGCGTTCTGATTTGCCAGATCCAGTCGATCACCGGCTAGGGTTGCGTAAAATCCAATACTCATGGCGTTCTCCTTTATCCATCACTGTGCTTAAGCCTAGTATAGCGCATATCAGAAGTATGCTGCTTAAACCTTCAATCCATCAATATAGAGTGTGAAAATTTTCACACTCTATCGGACGAGCTTAGAAATAAATGGGTAGCCGCTCGATATGCTATTGATCGAGCGGCGGCGTGATACTTAGTGGGCAGTGGAATGACTGACGGCTTTCAAGTCAATGTTCAGCGCCTTGAGGACTTTAAGTACAGTATCAAACTGAGGGTGTGAACCTACCCGTAATGCTTTGTACAGGCTTTCACGACCTAGGCCGCTGTCTCGGGCAAGCTGCGCCATACCGCGAGCCTTAGCAATATATCCAATGGCTCGAAGCAGTTCATCGTTATCGCCATCAGCCAACACTTGAGACAGGTATTCACTGATAGCCTCTTCGCTGTCCAGCACGTCTGCAAGATCAAACTCGGTTAATGTCTCTGACATTTCATAACTCCTTAGCCAGTTCCCTGGCGCGTTTAATATCGGCTTGCTGTGTCGATTTATCACCACCTGCCAGCAGCACCACTATCAACCCATTACGCATAGTGAAGTAGACTCGGTAGCCAGCACCTATGGTTACACGCAGCTCCGATATGCCTACACCCACCGATTTAACATCACCCAAGTTACCTGACTTCACCCGGTCAATACGCCGAGCTATGGCCACCTTGGCACGTAGATCACGCAATGACTGGTGCCACTTGGCAAAGGATTCTGTTTGCTGAATTAAATAGGCCATGGTTTAAGTGTATCCTATCGAATACACATTAACAATATTTGGCTATGCCCAATATTCACCATCGGCTTGACAGTGAAAGTTAATAACTATTGAAAACTGGACAAGTGTTTTTTTCGGAACTATTAGTGATGTGATACGTCATAACCTCTTGATGTTGAACAGACCTGATCCATAAGGAATTAAGCACCATGCAGTTAGCTGTGTTGGCTATTTACCTGCTTGCCGCCCTTGCGCCTTGGCTCTGCAGTAAACACCGTGAGCAGACTTCACGTATTCTTGCCCTGCTACCCGCGGGGCTGACCCTATGGTTTGCCAGTCATCTACCGGAGATCATTGCCGGTGGAAAAGTGATTCAGCCCTATGCCTGGATTCCTGGACTGGATATTTCTCTCACCTTTGTTCTGGATGGTTTATCCCTGCTGTTTGCCTTGCTGATCTGCGGGATCGGTACTTTTATCCTCCTTTATGCCGGCAGCTACCTCAAAGGGCATCACCATCTACAACGATTTTATGTTGTGCTTTTGGCGTTTATGGGGTCGATGCTGGGCTTAGTCCTCTCCGATAACCTGATTACCCTGTTTGTTTTCTGGGAGCTGACCAGTATCACCTCTTACCTACTCATAGGTTTTAACCACCAGGATGACAAGACGCGTAAAGCCGCCTTACAGGGTTTGATTGTGACCGTCGCTGGGGGGCTGGCTTTGCTGGCAGGCTTGATTCTGGTGGCGATCGCTGCGGGCAGCTATTCCATTCAGGAGATTCTGGGACAAGCGGATGTCTTGCGTGACTATCCCTTCTACAACGCCATGCTGATCTGTTTATTACTGGGTGCTTTTACCAAATCAGCCCAGTTCCCTTTTCATTTTTGGTTACCCAATGCCATGGCCGCACCGACTCCGGTCAGTGCATATCTGCATTCGGCGACGATGGTGAAAGCCGGGATCTATTTACTCGCGCGCCTCTCCCCCGAACTCAGTGGCACTGAACTCTGGATCCTGCTGCTCACCAGCGCGGGAACTTTGACACTCTTTACCGGTGCGCTGCTGGCCATTCGCAGTACGGATATGAAAAAGATGCTGGCCTATTCAACGGTGATGGCACTGGGAACACTGACCCTCCTGCTAGGCTTAAGCACAGAACTGGCGCTTTTAGCTTTCAGTGCTTATCTGCTCAGCCATTCTTTATATAAGGGCGCGCTCTTTATGCTCGCCGGGATTCTCGATCATGAGGCCGGCAGTCGAGATCTACGGGAGCTTGCGGGTTTACGTCGCCTGTTACCGGTCACCGCTCTCTGTACCGCCCTTGCGGCCCTATCACTCGCCGGTCTCCCACCTTTATTGGGCTTTATCGGCAAAGAGCTGTTCCTGGATGCCCTCTTGCAAGGCCCTGCTGCGGCCTGGATGCTGGCCTTGGTGATGTTATCCGCGATCAGCGGTGTCGGGATTGCGCTATTGATCGCGCTGCGTCCGTTTACCGGCGAGTTGCGTGCACCTAAACCGGTGGAGGCGATTCATGAAGCCCCTAAAGATATGCTGGCGGGCCCTGTGGTCTTAGTCGCCGCGTCTTTGCTCTTGGGTTTAGCACCCGGTTTGGTCGAGGGTTTAGTCCTAGCCTCCTCCTCTGCCGTCCTAGGTGCTGAACAGACGGGTTACCTCAGCCTTTGGCATGGGTTTAATCTGCCCTTACTTCTGTCTTTTGTCAGCCTAGTGCTGGGCTTAGTCCTCTTCCGCTTCTGGGGACGTGTACGTTATCACCTGTCTAAGCTCAACCCTCTCTTTGCACGTGGCCCTGAAGCGGGTTATTTTGCCTTGATGCAAGGCCTCGTGGATCTGGCCAGCTGGCAAACTGCCTTTTTACAAAATGGATCCATGCGTAATTATCTGCGTGTACTTCTGCTCAGTTTTGCCGGACTCACGGCTTACACGCTTTTAAGTCGTTATCAACTGCATTGGAATTGGGAAGTCAGTCTCTATTTACATGAACTTATCTTGGCTTTAATCCTACTTTCAGCAGCGGTGGCGGCCTGCATTACCGCCTCGCGCCTCGGTGCCGTGGCCGCAATGGGCGCGGTGGGTTATTCGGTCGCGCTCGTGTTTGTGCTGTTTAGCGCACCGGATCTCGCCATCACCCAAATACTGGTGGAAACCCTCACGGTGCTCCTGCTGGTCTTGGTGCTATTTCGCTTACCCAGCTTCACCCGCCTCTCGACGCCAGCTGAACGTGGGCGTGATGCCTTGGTGGCCATCCTCTGTGGTGGTTTAATGACGTTACTCATCATGATCACTATTGATGTGCAGCTCTTCCCACCTATCTCAGACTATATGATCGAGCAGAGCCAGCCTTTGGCCTATGGCCGTAATATCGTCAACGTGATTCTGGTGGATTTCCGTGCTCTCGATACGCTGGGTGAAATCTTTGTTCTGGCCCTGGCGGCATTAGGGGTTTATGCCATGATCAAGTTCCGTCCCGAGACAGCACCGGGCGCCAACCACAGTGCCGGCACGCTGATTCTGCCACCGAAAGTACGCAAGTCTGAAACCTCTGATGCCACCCTGTCAGACAGCCCGAGCCAGGAGAAATCCCCATGATGAAACCCGGCACACTGATTCTGCATGTTGCGGCACGTTTTCTTGTGCCACTACAGATGCTCTTCTCTATCTTTTTGCTGCTCCGCGGGCATGATGAACCAGGGGGGGGATTTATTGCCGGACTGGTCGCCTCCGGTGCCTTGGCTCTCTACCTCTTTACCTTTGGGGCAATGATGACGCGTGATCTCATGCGTGTGGATCCGCGCAACTTAATCGGTCTGGGGCTGGTCATTGCGATGCTCTCTACCCTTCCGGGATGGGCACAAAATGAGCCTTTTCTGACAGCACAATGGTGGCCGATGACGCTGCCTGGCGGCACTGAACTCAAACTTTCGACCCCTTTAATCTTTGATATCGGGGTATATCTGACGGTTTTAGGCACGGTAATGACCATGCTGGTGGCCTTGACTGAAACCGAAGAGCGCTAAGGAGATTCCCATGGAACCTATCATGGCCTTGATTGTGGGCTGCCTCTATGCGGCCGCCATTTATATGATGTTAAGACGCAGTATTGTTAAACTGGTGATCGGCTTGATGCTGTTATCTAATGCCGCCAACCTGTTAATTTTCACCTCAGCCGGTATGCAACGCGGTGCTCCGCCGTTGATTCCAGAAGGTGCTTTACGCCCTGAGGGAATCGTCGCTGACCCACTGCCTCAAGCACTGATTCTCACCGCGATCGTTATCGCCTTTGGTGTGTTGGCTTTTGCCGTGGTTCTGATCCACCGCGCCTATAACATCATCCATACCGACAACCTCGATCAGATGAAGGATACCGACACGTGAGACCTGAAGTCGCCCTACCGATCCTGGTACCTCTACTGACTGGCGCCCTGTCTTTACTGGCCTGGCGCTCCAATATTATGCAGCGCATTCTGTCGATTACCGGCAGCGCAGCACTCCTGATCTGCAGCATCTGGCTGTTGATCAGCGTGCATCAGGAAGGCCATGTTGTCATGCAGATGGGCGGCTGGGCAGCGCCTTGGGGCATTACGCTGGTCGCCGATATGCTCAGTGCCATTATGGTCCTGCTCACCGGCATGATGGCGCTGGCGATTGCCATCTATTCCCTCGGCTCTGCCACCCCTAGCCATGAGAAATTTGGTTACTACCCTTTGATGCATCTGCTGCTTGCCGGTGTGGCTGGCTCCTTTTTAACCGGTGATATTTTTAACCTCTATGTCTGGTTCGAGGTGATGCTGATCGCATCTTTTGCCCTACTGATTCTGGGCGGAGAGCGAGCACAGATGGAAGGTGCAGTGAAATATGTCACGCTTAACCTGGTGTCTTCGGCCATCTTCCTCAGCGCCATCGGTCTACTTTATGGACTGGTTGGCAGTCTCAACATGGCGGATATCGCGGTTAAGTTAAATCAGACTGAGCATTCCGGTTTAGTCGATGTGATTGCCGTAATGTTTATGGTGGCTTTTGGGATTAAAGCCGCTGCTTTTCCGCTGTTTTTCTGGCTCCCTGCCTCTTACCACACAGGCCCTGTCGCTGTTTCGGCTCTATTTGCAGGGCTTTTAACCAAGGTCGGTGTGTATGCACTTTTCCGTGTCTTTACGCTGATCTTTAATCAAAGCCCTGATTTCACCCATGAGATTCTGTTGTGGGGTGCAGCGCTGACGATGATTACCGGGGTACTGGGTGCCGCCGCACATTTTGAGTTCCGGCGCATTCTCTCCTTCCACATCGTCAGCCAGATAGGCTATATGCTACTAGGGCTGGCACTCTATACACCGCTGGCGCTGCTTGGCGGAGTGTTCTATATCACACACCACATCATCGTTAAAACCAACCTCTTCCTGATCAGCGGTATCGTCCATCGCTTACACGGCACCTATGATTTGAAGCGCTTAGGTGGACTCTACCGTTCGCATCCAGGATTAAGCCTACTCTTTTTAATTCCGGCCTTATCCCTCGCGGGCTTACCGCCTCTGTCTGGCTTTTTTGCCAAGTTTGTAGTGATTCGTGCCGGTCTGGAAGCCGGTGCCTGGGTCGTCACCGGCGTTGCGTTGGTGGTAGGCTTATTAACCCTCTATTCGATGATTAAAATTTGGGCTGAGGCCTTCTGGAAGGCGGTACCCGAAGGCGTACAACCGCAACCCCCGCAGGGTGTCGGCGGTGAGGCTGGATTAGCTCTGATGTATCTCCCCATCATTTTACTGGCAGGTTGCACGCTGTTTATCGGTCTGAATGGACAGCCGATCTATCTGATGGCAGAAACAGCCGCGAGCCAATTGATGAATCCTCAGGGTTACATTCAAGCGGTATTAGGAGGTGTCGGGCCATGATTGCGTTCATGTGGAATTTACTCCTGGCACTCATTTGGGTCGTACTCACGGGTGATTTAAGTGGCATCAACCTGTTTGCCGGCCTGGTTCTCGGCTATCTCGTACTGGGACTGATGCAACGCCAGGTGCCCATCCTACGCGGTTACACCAGCCGCTTACCTAGGTTAATTCGCTTCTTTTTCTTTTTTATCAAAGAACTGGTGATGGCCAACCTGAAGGTCGCATTTGATATCGTGACACCGATCTGGCATATGCAGCCTGGGGTGATCGCGCTCCCTCTAGAAGCTCGAACCGAAATGGAGATCACAATGGTCGCCAATTTGATCTCCTTAACCCCCGGAACCCTGAGTCTCGACGTATCCGATGATCGCCGTGTGCTCTTTATCCATGCCATGTTTTTGGATGATGAAGAAGCGCTACGTGCCAGTCTGAAAGAGATGGAAAGGCGCGTTCTGGAAATTCTTCGCTAACATCTGCAGGAGGTTCTGTGCAGTTAGTTATCTATCTGACCTTTGCAATTTTGAGTCTTGCCATGATTCTGGTGTTTGTCCGCCTGATGATCGGCCCCACCCTACCCGATCGTGTTGTTGCACTTGAGCTGCTGGCCTCGATTATGGTGGGCATGATTGGCGCTTATGCGATCTATACCAACCGCACCGGCTTTTTAGATGTTGCCATTGTGATGGCGCTCACGGCTTTTTTAGCCGCCGTCGGGTTTGCACGCTTTCTGGAAAGAGGAGGTCCGCGCCATGATTGACTGGTTGATTAAAATTCTGATGCTGGCCAGCGCGGCCTTCATGCTCTTGGCCGCAGTCGGTATCGTGCGACTGCCGGATCTCTTAACCCGCATGCATGCCACCACTAAAGCCGGTGCACTGGGTGTGGCACTGATGATGCTGGCGGTCGCGTTACACTTTGCGGATTCTGTTGTGTCGGCCAAAACCTTAGCGGTGATTTTATTTATCTTTATCACCGCACCGATTGCCGCGCATGTGATTGGGCGAGCAGGTTATTTCACCGGCCTTCCGCTGTGTGAACAAACCATCAAGGATGAACTGGTCGACTGTTATGACGAGAAAAGCCATCGTCTACTCAGCGGCCTGGAAACCGAAGAGGAGCTGGAGGCTTACCGGCAAAATCTGGACATGAAGCCGCGTATTCGAACCAAAGCCCAGCGTTTGGAGTAACAGCCCAGCCTTGAGCACCGCGCAGGAGGCGGAATCCTCCTGCCTCTCTACACGAGATATGCTTTGCAGACGCGGTTTCAGGTTTTGCCTCGCGCCGCGTCTTCTCTCATCGGCGTCAGATCACAACCGTGTGCGCTGATTAAACGCCTTTAAAATTTCGTAGAGTGCAAAGGCATCTTCACTGCCCGCCATCTCGCGTATGGAGTGCATGGCAAATTGAGGCACCCCCACATCCACCGTACGGATACCGGTTTCCGTGGCTGTGATCGGTCCAATGGTACTGCCACACCCCATATCACTCCGCACCACAAAGGCCTGAACCGGCTGCTCCGCCTCACGCGCTAAGTCACGAAAAATCGAGCTGGTTTCACTATTGGTCGCGTAACGCTGGTTAGCATTAAGCTTGATCACGGGGCCGGCATTTAGCAGTGGACCATGATTTTCATCATGTTTGTCCGCGAAGTTGGGATGCACGCCATGTGCGTTATCGGCCGATACAAACACCGAACGAGCCAGAACGGCATAACGCTGCTCACTTGCTGGCAAAACTCGCTCTAACCAATGCTGCAACATCGGTCCCTGTGCCCCGCAAGCACTGGCACTGCCCACCTCTTCATGATCATTACAAATTAACACCTGCCCAGGTCCAGGCTTAGAGTGAACTAACGCCTGTAGGCCGGTGTAACAGCTCAGCAAATTATCCAAACGTGCAGAGAGGATAAACTCCTGAGCAAAACCGACATAGGCCGCCTTTTGATAGGGGTAAAAAGACAGCTCATAATCCAACACCTGCTCGATATCGGTTTCTCCCTGCTCCAATAAAGCCTGTTTCAACACAGCACGAAAATCGATCTTTTCATCGCTCTGCCCCAGTACCGGCGGCAAAAACGTTTGGGCATTAATCGAACGATTGCTATTCGCTTCGCGATCCAGATGAATTGCTAAACTCGGAATCACCGCAATAGGGCGTGCAAAATCCAATAAAAGGTGCGCTAACTCGCCCTGCGATCGACGCACACTGACACGCCCAGCCAGAGACAACTCACGATCAAACCAAGGGTTCTGCAACACACCACCGTACACCTCAACGCCTAACTGCCAGTATCCCTTACGCTGCAGTTCAGGTGTGGGTTTGACCTTTAAACAGGGAGAGTCCGTATGCGCACCCGTCAGACGCAAGCCACCCACAAAGCCCTCTTCAGCCGTCGGTTGACGCCAAGCGATCAACGCAGAACCATTGCGTAGTGTGTAATAACCCTGCCCAGGCTGCAAAGCCCACACCTGATCTTCGCGGCAGAGCTCAAAGCCCGCCGCCTGTAAGCGTGTCTGCATCTGGGCCACCGCATGAAAAGGGGTCGGTGAGGCATCTAAAAAGTTAAAAAGATCGGCATTAAAATCAGCGATATGCATGAGGGCTCCCAGAAGAGTCGGCAACGAGATAGAGAAGAATTTTACATTAGTTGGGCGGCTGACTACACTGGCAGGTCTGCTAATATGGAACTTGCGTATCCTCTGTAGTGTCACACCGAGACATGAGTGTTATATGCATGCGACGGAATAATCAGGAACCTCCTATGGTCAGATTCTCGTTTAAACATCTTGCGATCAGTTGGGTATTGGCCCTCTCTCTGGCGGTCAGCCCAGCTTTTGCGCGTTTCTCTCCCGAGCCCGTTCACGAACAGGCATTACTAGATGTCTTTACAGCCCTTCAACAAAATCACTACAGCGGCAAGCAGATGGATCTAGCCTTGTCTTCAGATGTCTATGATCGCTACCTAAAGGACTTAGATCCGGCACGCCTGTATTTTTATGCTGCGGATATCCAAGAATTTGAGCCTTTGCGTCCGGTACTGGGCCTGCAATTAATGCAAGGCGATAGCCAAAGTGGTTTCGATATCTACAACCGCTTTCAAAAACGCAATCTGGAACGCTTGGAATATCTCTTAACCCTGCTGCGTGATGAGGCTTTCCAGTTCGACTTTGAAGCCGATGAGTTTATGGAGTCCGATCGCTCGGAAGCACCCTGGGTGCAAACTGCCGAAGAGATGGATCGGTTATGGCATCAGCGTCTCAAAAGCGCGATGATCAGCCTTAAACTGGCCGATAAAAGTGAAGAGGAAGCGCGCGAAATTCTGATTAAACGTTACGAAAATCAGAAAAGCCGTTTGGAACAAACCAATAATGAAGATGTGTTTGAGCGTTACACCAACGCTCTGGCACATGAATTTGATCCGCACAGCCAATACCTTTCTCCGCGCAATCAAGAAAACTTCCAGATCAATATGAGCCTGTCACTGGAAGGGATTGGTGCGGTGCTGCAAGTAGAAGATGAATACACCAAAATTGTCCGTCTTGTCCCCGCAGGTCCAGCGGATAAAAGCGGACAGCTGCGCCCTTCTGATCTCATCGTTGGGGTCGGCCAAGGGGAAGAGGGTGCGCTTGAGGATGTGGTCGGCTGGCGTTTAGATGAAGTTGTCAATCTGATTCGTGGCCCACAGTCCAGTGTGGTGCGTTTACAGATTATTCCTGCCGATTCGATCGATCGTTCAGCCCGACGCATCGTAACCATCGTACGTGACAAGGTGCGGCTGGAAGAGCAGGCCGCGCAAAAACGTATCATCGATACCGAACGTAACGGCCAACCCTATCGTTTGGGCGTGATTGAAATCCCCGCTTTTTACATCGATTTTGCCGGCTTGCAAGCTGGAGATCCCGAGTATAAAAGTACCACTCGTGATGTCGAGCGCCTGATCAGCCAACTGAAAGAGCAAAACATCGACGGCTTGATTGTCGATCTGCGCAATAACGGCGGTGGCTCTCTGCGTGAAGCGAATGAGCTGACAGGCCTGTTCATTTCACGCGGTCCAACTGTACAGATCCGCGATGCCAGCGGCCGTGTTGATATTCTCGGTGACTTTGACCCTAAGATCGCCTGGAACGGCCCTCTGTTAGTGATGGTCAACCGCTTGAGCGCCTCAGCTTCTGAGATCTTTGCCGGCGCGATCCAAGACTACAACCGTGGGATTGTGGTAGGTGGACGAACCTTTGGAAAGGGGACCGTACAAACGCTCTTGCCTTTGGATCATGGCCAGCTCAAGCTGACTCATGCCAAGTTTTATCGTATCTCCGGGGAAAGCACCCAGCATAAAGGTGTGGTGCCGCATATCGTTTTCCCAACACTGATGGACGAACAGGAGATCGGGGAGAGTGCTTTAGAAGGTGCCCTGCCCTGGGATCAAGTGCATCCGGTTCGGCATGGTCGTTTCCCTAGTCTAACTCCGTTTATCGATGAGTTAATGACGCAGCATCAAGCTCGTATCCAGAGCAACCCTGACTTCCGCTTTATGCAGCAACAAGTAGAACGCAGTCGTGAACAGCGTGATCAAACGCTTCTGCCCTTAAGCATTCAGCGCGTTAAAGAGCAGCGTGATGAACTGGAAAGCTGGCAAATTCAGGCTGAAAACGAGCGTCGTATGGCGAAGGGGGAACCTCCGATTCGGGCCTTAAGCGAACTCGAGGAGTTGTTACCTAAAGATAATCAAGGACGGACGATCAATCCTGAAGCCGAATCGATCTTGATGGAAAGTGCTGAGATTCTGGTGGATTTCATCAACCTGAATCTGGCACACACCGCCTTAACGCCAGCCGCTAACCAATAAGCTTTGCATCTGATGAATAAACGCCTACTCCTGAGCCTGCTGATCTCCATCCTCCTGGTGGTGCTCGCAGGCATAGGCTATGGCGTGTTTATCTTTGTCGAAAAAGAGTATGAGAAAAGTAGCGTTGATCTGGAAAAGTTTGGTTTTGGGATCACTGGTGCCCCTCGCATCGATGAAAGCTCAGTGGGCATACTCGGCCAAGCCCAGCTCCCCGCAACGTTTGTAGATCAAAAACTGACTCCAGCTGAACGTGTTATTCAATCTTTGGTCAGAGATCGTGATAACCTGATGCTGGCCAATCAGTCATTACAGCAACAGATCTCCGCTTTGGAAAAACAAATTGCCGATCTCGAACATCAGCAGAAACTCAACGAACATTTTGTGCCCGAAACCTTTGAGCAAGAATTGGATCGTGTTGAGAATATGCTGCACCTCTACCTCCAGCAATCGACCGATGCGCAACGTTTTAGTCGTGTCCGTATCGAACTCATGGCTGCAGCGGGGCGTATGGAATACAAGCGTTTTGTCGAAGCCAATCGCCTGATGCTAGATTCGGCACAGCGCACGCGTATCGTTCTCGAACATCTCCCTGCGTTTATGTTTTGTGTCGGTGATGCTGTGCAACTCGCCGCCAACAGTGTGCGCGAGGAACGTTCAATCCAAGAATACTTTTACTATCCCGATCAAGTGCGTCTCGCGAACGCCTTGCAACAGGATCTCAACTCTGTTTTGCCCGCCTGCCAACGCCCCCTGCGCGAAAACCTCCAGTCCAGCCTCTCACGTTAAGCGCTTACACCCTGCCCTTCTGAATGAACATTTTTTGCACAGGTTCTGTTCTATAGGCCTCAGACTCTGTATAATTTGACCTCTTTTTTATTACCTAATCACATCCGCCAGCTTAGTGATTAAGTAATAATCATCGACAACCGACCCTGTACAACTGGCGGTACAGGCTGGACGCTGCTTCGGCAGCAAATATAGGACAATTTCATGAGCGAAAGCTTTGCTGATCTGTTTGAAGAATCCCTGCAATCTCTGGACATGACTCCTGGCACCCTGGTAACGGGTGAAGTTGTTGATATCGACAGCGACTGGGTCACCGTCAACGCTGGTTTGAAATCTGAAGCGGTTATCCCTCGTTCACAGTTCCTGAACGACAACAATGAGCTGGAAATCAAAATCGGTGACACGGTTAAAGTTGCACTGGAAGCCGTTGAAGATGGTTTCGGTGAAACTCGCCTGTCACGTGAAAAAGCCAAGCGTTCAGAAGCATGGGAAGTTCTGCAGAGCAAATTTGACGCCGAAGAAACCGTTAAAGGTTACATCTCTGGCAAAGTCAAAGGCGGCTTTACTGTCAGCATCAACAACATTCAGGGCTTCCTGCCAGGTTCACTGGTTGACGTGCGTCCAGTACGCGACGTAGACCACCTGGAAGGCAAAGAGCTGGAATTCAAACTGATCAAGCTGGATCCTAAGCGCAACAACATCGTGGTTTCTCGCCGCGCTGTGATGCAGGAAGCCAACTCTGCTCAGCGTGATGAACTCCTGGCTGCCCTGGAAGAAGGTCAGATCGTTAAAGGTTTTGTTAAAAACCTGACTAACTACGGTGCCTTCATCGATCTGGGCGGCGTAGATGGCCTGCTGCACATCACCGACATGGCGTGGAAACGTATTTCTCACCCAAGCGAAATGCTGAACCCAGGTGATGAAATCTCTGTTCGCATCATCAAGTTCGACAAAGATTCTGGCCGTATCTCTCTCGGTCTGAAGCAGTTGTCTGAAGATCCATGGGAAGCGATCAAAAACCGTTACCCAGCAGGCAGCAAAACTCAGGCTCGCGTCACCAACCTGACTGATTACGGCTGCTTCGCGTCTATCGAAGATGGCGTAGAAGGTCTGGTACACGTTTCTGAAATGTCTTGGACCAACAAAAACATTCACCCATCTAAGATCGTACAGATCGGCGATGAAGTGGAAGTGATGATCCTGGACGTAGATGAAGAGCGTCGTCGTATTTCTCTGGGCATCAAACAGTGCACTGTTAACCCATGGGTTGCCTTCTCTGAGCAGTACGCTGCTAACGATAAGGTCAGCGGCACCATCAAGACTATCACTGACTTCGGTATCTTCGTCGGCCTGGATAACGATCTGGACGGCCTGGTACACATGTCTGATATCTCTTGGGAAGCTGATGCCGAAGCCGCTCTGCGTCAGTTCAAGAAAGGTGACCAGGTTGAAGCGGTTATCCTGTCTATCGACGCTGAGAAAGAGCGCATCTCTCTGGGTATCAAGCAGCTGGAAAGCGATCCTTTCGCTGAATTCGTTGCCGCCAATGAAAAAGGCAGCATCGTAAACGGTACTGTGAAGTCTGTTGATGCAAAAGGCGCAGTCGTTGAACTGGCTGAAGGCATTGAAGCGCAGCTGAAAGTTTCTGAACTGTCTGCAGATCGTGTTGAAGACGCAACCAGCGTTCTGAAAGAAGGCGATTCTGTTGAAGCTAAGATCGTTAACGTTGATCGTCGCAACCGCGTCATCAACCTGTCGATCAAAGCTAAAGATCAGGCAGACGAGAAAGCCGCTATCAGCGCTGTGCGTAACCAGGAAGTTGAAGTGGCCGGTCCGACCACTATCGGTGACCTGATCAAGCAGCAGCTGGCGAATCAGAACAACTGATTCTAATCTGGCATAAAAAAAGGATGAGCCGTGCTCATCCTTTTTTTTAATCTTCTTTCGCACCTGGCTATCTTTTGCGCATAACTTATCTTGTACACCTAGCTTATTTTTTTTGCGCTCAGTTTTTAGAGCGAAAGAAAACAGCTTCTTCGATCACATAATCGATCAGCTCATCTTCCTCAATTTCATTATCCTTGACGGCATAGACACTCAAGACTGAAGCCTGTGCACGAATCACCGAATCACTACGACCACTCAACAGCGGATGCCACTCCGGTAAAGGTTTTTTCTCATAGACTAAACGGTAAGCACAGGTTGGTGGCAGCCAATGGAAAGATTCCACATCTTCAGGCCGCAGCTGTACGCAACTCGGTACTAAGTGCGTGCGTTCAGCATAACGTGTGCAACGACAGGTCTCATCATCCAGAAGATGACATACCACCTGGGTATAAAACACCTCTTCCGTGTCTTCATCTTCAACCTTATGCAAGCAACACAGCGCACAGCCATCACACAAAGATTCCCATTCCGCAGGTGACATCTCTTGCAGAGATTTGCGTTGCCAGAAGACTTCCTGGGCCAACTCAGCGCACTCCAGTTTCAGGACGATCGCGGTAAAGATCTAACATATAGTCATCTTTTGGCGGTGGCATCTGCAGGAAGAAGCCTTGATCACGAATGGCTTGTAACACCTTTTCGGTGTCCACTCGCGCCAATTTACGCTCAGCGGTCATCGGCATATCCATCACATGCAGAGCCTTACCAAAGCGCTCCATTAAGGCTTCAGGAACAGAATCTAAGCCATTACGTTTATCCACATAAAGATACATCTCATCTTTACGACTGCTACGATAGATCGAACAAATTAACATTCACTTTCTCTCTTAGGGTCTAACGCTTGTAAAGCGCTGAGCAAATCATCGCCAATCAGTGACTTACGCCAACCGGATAAACTTAAAGGCAGATGAAACTGCCCCTGCTCATCACGCGAATTAATCAACTTTTCAATATCCTTACGCCGAATCAGGATCTCTGGGAAAATATCCAACTCACGTGCGCGCTCACGCCCCAGCGCTAAAAGTTTTTTCACCGGCTTATGCCAATAGACATGCAAGGGCAGATGGATCGGCAAAGGCGGATGCCGACGTGCCGATTCTTCCGCCTGCGCTAAACAGGCCAGAATGCTAGGTCCATCTTCTTTTAACGTGCGTCGCCACACACCTAAACGCGCCAGCGTCTCCAAATTCTGTGGCCAGCGTTTCACTATCTCTAGAATGAGCTCATTTTTCAGCACGCGTGGCCGACAAAGGTTACGTTCACGACACGCCTGTTCACGCCATGCCGTCAGATCTCGCAAACCGGCTAACTGGGCATCAGAGCGAATACTCATCTGAGTAAAACGGCGATAGTACTGATAGCCTTCTGGATCAGGGTCTTCTTGCTGGGCAATATACGCACATTCATCGACCACCCAATCCAAGCGCTGTAACTGCTTAAGTTCAGCAATCAAACACAGAGCAATCGCGGGAAGATACGCCACATCCAATGCCGCATAGTGAATCTGCTCAGCCGTCAGCGGGCGTTGCAACCAATCCGAAGTCGTTTGCGCCTTGCCGAGATCGATCTCCAACGCGTGTTTCACCAAGCGTTGTAATCCCATGCTAAATCCCCAATTCGCAAACGCCGCGGCAACTTGGGTATCAAAGAGCGGTTTAGGGACCACCTGATAGCTGTGTCGAAATAATTCGAGATCCTCGCTGGCGGAATGCAACACCTTGATGATCGTTTCATCTTCAAGCACAGCTCGAAAAGGGCTGAAATCATCCACCTGCAAAGGATCAATTAAATAACACGCCTCATCATCCGCAACCTGCAACAAACCCGGCACAGGATAAAAAGTTTCAACTCGGCTAAATTCCGTATCCAACGCGATTAAAGGCAAGTTCTGCCAACGTGCGCAGGCGCTTGCCAGCTGGGCATTGTCTGTAATCCAGATGGGGTTTTCCGCTTGCGCCTGCAAAGGCTGCCAATCGTAGCTAGGCTGCTTCGGCATTCAGGATATTTCCTTTCTAAGAGAGCGTCGGCCGGCCAGGGCATGCGCTAAAGTACCACCGTCTACAAACTCCAACTCCCCTCCTACCGGCACACCATGCGCAATGCGCGAAACCTTGAGATGGGGATCCTCGATCTGTTCTAAGATGTAATGCGCCGTGGCTTCACCTTCCACCGTTGGATTGGTTGCAAGAATCAGTTCGCGTATTTCACCCTGTTGCAAACGCTGAAGCAGTTGTCGTATTCCCAAATCTTCAGGGCCGATACCATCAATGGGAGAAAGGTGCCCACCTAAAACAAAGTAAACGCCCTGATAGCCTCCCGTTTGCTCAACCGCAAGCATATCCACGGGTGACTCCAAGACGCAGAGCAAGCTATGATCACGCTGTTCATCGGCACAGAGTGCACAGATAGGCTCTTCAGATAAAGTACGACAGCTTTGACACTGTCCCACTCGCTCACAAGCTTCCTGCAGACTCTGCGCAAGACTTAGCGCGGCTTGTCGATCCCGCTCTAACAGATGCAAAGCCATACGCTGAGCCGATTTGGGCCCGACCCCGGGTAAACAACGCAGCGCCTGTATCAGTTGCTGCAGCAGAGGACTAAAAGACATAGATTAGAAAGGCATCTTGAATCCAGGTGGCATACCCATACCACTGGTGATTTTTGCCATACGCTCCTGTGAACTCTGCTCGACTTTACGCACAGCGTCATTAATCGCCGCCGCAATCAGATCTTCCAGAATCTCTTTATCTTCCTGCATCAAGCTGTCATCAATGCTGACACTTTTCACATCATGACGACCGTTCATCTGGATGCTAACCAGCCCTGCACCCGACTCCCCCCGCACTTCCGCGTTGGCAATCTCTTCTTGAGCGCGCTGCATCTCTTCCTGCATCTTCTGGGCCTGTTTCATCAGATTGCCCATTCCGCCCATACCTTTCATCATTTTTCCTTCCCCATTCAATGTTTAGTGACTTAAGCCTAAGGCTTAAGCTTCAGATTTTGGTTCGAGAGCGACCACACTGGCCGGATCTAAACGCGCCGAAAATTGCGCCATTATACTCTGGACTATAGGATCGGCCTCAAGTGCTGCCTGCGCCTGCGCCTTGCGCAAGGCTTGTTGACGCTGTTGATAGGCCGCCGGCGTTTCTTGGGTCTGTGCTTTTTGCTCAAACACCACTTCCACCTGCTCGCCTAGCTGGTCACGAATCGCTTGAGCAATACGGGTTTGCTGTGTGGTGTTTAATAAAGCCGCTTGTTCGGGCTGAAAATGGAAACGGAGCAAGTCTTCACGCTGCTCTTCCAGGGATAAATTACGGGCAATATTTGCCGTCATTCCACTCAAACCCAAGCGCTGCAACAGCGTCACCCAAAAAGGCGCATCGATTGCTTCCACCGCCAAGGATGCGGACTCTGGTGCTTGTAACACGGCGGGCTGAGTTTGTTGCTCACGCTCGGATTGCTGCTGCTCACGCTCGGATGGGTGCGCTTGCTCTGCTAATTGCGCCTGCGCTAATGCGGACTCGGGTTCTGGCTCAGCTGGACTGAACCCTTCCGACTTTTTTGCGCTCCCCTCTTCCCGCTTCACCTCCGGTCGCGCTGCAGCCAGACTCGATTCCTCTGGGAAAGGCTCCCAAGGTGGAGTCTCCTGCAGGAAAGCCGGTACTTCATCAACGTCTTGAGCTGCGAGGGTCACAGGCGTAGTGGCCGGCTCCGCTCTGGATACAGATGTCGCGGGCTGAGTGATCGCCGGTGCAGGTGTCGATACTGAGACAGATGCCGCGTCTTCTTCAACCACCCTTTGCTGAGCAATCTGCTCAGGTGGCGATGCAGGCGCCTCCATAGAGGGTGCACGTAATGGTGTGGAAGGCGCCGGAATAGCCGACGGCTGCACTGGGCGAAATGCCAGCATGCGTAACAGCACCATCTCCAGACCTTCACGCAAATCGGCAGCAAAAGGCAGATCCTTTCGCCCCAGCAAGGCGATCTGATAAAACAGCTGCACATCTTCCGCACTTAAGCTGGCCGCCAGCTCTAAAACCGATTGCTGATCACCCAAACTGTTATCAATCGCACTCGGCATCACCTGTGCCATGGCCACACGATGCAACAGACTTAATAGATCAGCCAGGACGGCAGCATAATCCGGCGTAAACTGTGACAACTCCGCAACCTTATCCAACAGCGTTTTGGCATCGCCTTGCGCTAAGGCCAATAACAGATGATGCACCAAGCGCTGATCGATACTGCCCAGCATACTGCGTACATCCGCTTCCAGCACCGATCCCGAGCCAAACGCAATCGCCTGATCGGTTAAGCTCAGCGCATCACGCATCGAACCATCTGCGCTACGAGCCAATAACCATAAGGCAGGATCATCAAAACTGATCTCTTCCGCCGTCAGCACCTGTTCAAGATGCTCAACGATACGCTGTGGACTCAAGTTCTTTAGATTAAACTGCAAACAACGCGACAGCACCGTGACCGGTAGTTTTTGTGGATCCGTGGTGGCCAGCAGAAATTTGACATGCGGAGGCGGCTCTTCCAAGGTCTTAAGCAACGCATTGAATGAGCTATTGGAAAGCATGTGCACCTCGTCGATGAGATACACTTTATAACGGCCATGACTCGGAGCGTATTGGACGTTTTCCAGAAGCTCACGGGTGTCTTCAACCTTGGTGCGGGAAGCCGCATCCACTTCAATCAAATCGACGAAGCGCCCTTCTGCAATTTCTCGACAGGCCGTGCACTGACCACAAGGCTCTGAGGAGACACCCTCTTCACAATTCAGTGCTTTAGCAAACAGGCGTGCGATGGAGGTTTTACCGACACCTCGGGTGCCGGTAAACAGATAGGCATGATGCAGACGATCGCTGTCCAGAGCATTCACCAGTGCTTTCAGCACATGCTCTTGTCCAACCATTTCTCGAAAGCGGCGCGGCCGCCATTTACGTGCCAGTACCTGATAACTCATTGCGCGGATTCACTTTCCCGGAGACCACTAGACAGGGGCTTATCCTACCATGCTCACCCGCGCAAGTCTTACTCAGGCGCCTTAGTAAACGCTAAACAACGCCTCATTCAACCAGAGATGAAGGATCACACTCGCGATATACCCCAACATAATCACCGGCGCCCAACGCAGATGGCCCATGAAAGTATAGATCCCCCGTGCTTGCCCCATCAAAGCGACCCCTGCGGCCGAGCCAATTGAGAGTAAGCTCCCGCCGACACCGGCTGTCAGCGTGATCAACAGCCAATGCCCGTGTGACATCTCTGGCTGCATGGTGATCACGGCAAACATCACCGGGATGTTATCAATCACCGCTGAAATCACCCCTAGTGCGATGTTGGCATAGGTCGCATCCCACTGGGTGTAAAGCAGATCTGACATCATCGCCAGATACCCCATATAACCCAAGCCACCGACACACATAATGACCCCGTAGAAGAACAGCAGAGTGTCCCACTCGGCACGCGCGACACGACTAAAGACATCAAAAGGCACCACACTCCCCAAACGCTTCAGACGCTCAGTATCACCGGCCTGCTCCGCCAACAAGCGTTTTTTCGCCAGTGAACCTGGGAGGGTTTTGCGCAGGAAATAACCAAAAAACTGCAGATAGCCCAAACCCGCCATCATGCCCAGCACCGGTGGCAGGTGCAGCAAGGTGTGGCAGAGAACAGCCGTAGTAATGGTCAAAAGGAACAAAAAGACGATACGACGCGCCCCACGCTTTAACTCCACCAACTCATCCACCGCCGTTGGTTTCTGATTACCAATATAGAGGTTGATGATAAAGGCCGGAATCAAGAAGTTGACCAGTGCGGGGAGGAGAAGGACAAAGAACTCACTGAACTTCACCAGGCCGGCCTGCCAAACCATTAGGGTCGTGATATCACCAAACGGACTGAAGGCCCCACCCGCATTTGCAGCTACCACAATATTGATACAGCAGAGGTTGATAAAACGGTTATCGCCCTCACCCACCTTCATCACCACCGCACACATCAAGAGTGCTGTGGTCAGGTTATCGGCGATGGGGGAGATAAAGAATGACAGAAAGCCGGTCATCCAGAACAGAGTACGGTAGCTAAAGCCACGGCGTACCATCCAGGATCTGAGCGCATCAAAAATCCGGCGCTCCTCCATAGCGTTGATGTAGGTCATCGCCACCAAGAGGAAAAGCATTAACTCAGCAAATTCTAACAGGGTGTGACGAAAAGACTCTTCCGGCAGCCCCGTTTGTCCGGCCTGCACATACATCCAGCCAATCACTGCCCAGATAATACCCGCCGCCACTAGAACAGGCTTGGATTTACGCAGATGCAACTTCTCTTCACCCATAACCAAGAGGTACGCCAGGGTAAAGATCACTAGAGCAAAGATACCTGCTCCACTGCTGGTCAGGTCAATCGGACCCACCGCAGACAGTGCAGTTGTACTAAATAGCAAACAGACTAACCCGGTTAGGAGAGCCAGTAAGGAGAGCGGACGTAAGTTTGACATTTTGACCACATATTGTCGGGAGGATGACAGGAATCGGTCGGACTTAAGCAGATCCGGCCGGATCTGGCTGCACATTATAAACCTCCCAAAGGAGACGCCATCTAAACTTTAGGAGCAAAAAACGCCATTCTTTAGACGAATTTTTTATAGGCTCCTTCTTTTTTGTTGCGGCGCAAAATAAAGGCCAATGAAGAAGTATCCGGACATACAGTGACACAACTAATGCTATCTAGGAGAAGTCTTGGAGAGGCTTATTTGGAAAATGTTTGAGAAAGCAGTCTGCCGCTCATCGTCACGAACTTAGAGGCAAGAAATGATCAAAACAGAGAGAAGAGAGCGATAGATGGAGGCAGCTCCACCAGCCACATCCCGGCACCCGAATCAAATGCTATGGCTGCTTCCTTCCGGACCTGACCAGGTTCACATTCTATCGTTGCGAGAGGACCGGCAGAGCCACCATAACGCATTTGGTAACTGGCATCACCAAAGTGCGCGCAGTATAAGCAGCCTGAAGCCTGAATGCAAACTTCACGCAACAGACAAGCCTAGGGTATGATGCGCCTCCACAGCATCAGCATTTTTTGTCTCAGCGTCAACAGCAGGATCAAGCATGGCCGGATCACTGAAAGATCAGCTTTTAAAAGCCGGGGTTGCGAGTAAACAGCAAGCCAAAAAGGCACAACTCGATAAACGCAAGCAAGCCAAACAGAAACAAATTGATCCGCAACAACAAGCGGCAGCGGCTGCCGTCGAAGCGGCTCGACTGGCCAAGGCGGAAAAAGATCGCGCTTTAAATGAGGCTCGCCAAGCGGAACAGTTGGAACGCGCCAAGATGGCAGAAATTCGCCAACTGGCTGAACAGCATCAGGTCACATTGCCGAAACAGGGTGAGGTGAAATATAACTTTGTTTATGAAAACAACGTAAAGTCCCTGTGGATCGATAAATCTCTGCAGCAGCAACTTAGCCGCCAACAGCTCAAGATTGTGGCACTCGAAGGGCGTTTTTATCTGGTCCCGAGCGACATTGCCGATCGTATTCTCGCGCGCAACCCTAAAGCCTTAGTGCAAGATGAAGCCGAGCACAAGGCACGCATCGCCGCAGAAGAAGCCGAATATGCCGGTTATGAGATTCCGGATGATTTGGACTGGTAATACATTTAAACAATCTAGAGGCTTGAGCGGTTTAAGGCACGCTATACACACGCTTCACGCGTCGCGTTAAACCACTCAACAGCGTATAGGGAATCGTTCCACTTAGGCGCGCGACCTCTTCGACCGCCACCTGCGCGCCCCAAAGTTCAACCTCATCCCCAATCTGGGCTTGGGGTAGATCCGTTAGATCAACAGTAATCATATCCATAGATACGCGACCGGCCAGGCTGGCTCGATGCCCCAAAAGAGCCACCGGGGTACCGTTGGGGGCATGACGTGGATACCCATCGGCATACCCCACCGCAAGCGTTGCAATCCGACTGCGACGTGTCGCGGTAAAGTTCGCACCATAACCCACCGTCTCCCCCGCTTCGACTTCACGCAGCGCAATGATCGGCGTGGTCAGGGTCATGGCGGGTTTCAGGGCGGCTGCTAGTGGCTGAGGCTGGGCGAAGGGGGAGGCACCATAGAGCATCAAACCCGGACGTAACCATTGATGATGTGCTTGAGGCCAAGCCATCACCGCCGCCGAGTTACTTAAACTGATGGGCAGCGCTTGGCTTTTGGGCAAACACTGCATCAACTTCTGCATCTGCTGCAGCTGGACCAAGGTTTTATCTGGGCTAGGTTCATCCGCACAGGCAAAATGGCTCATCAACACCACTTGTGCAATTTTAGGGTGACGTTGCAAGGTGTTGAGCACTTCAGGCACCTGCTCCGGCATAAATCCCAAACGGTGCATCCCTGAATCGACCTTGAGCCAGATATGCCAACCGGCTTGAGCGTCACTGCGTTCTAAAAATGACATCAACACTTGTAGTTGTGCCGGATGATGCAGCGCACTCCAGAGACGGTGCGATTGAATCAGCGCCAGCTCGTCTGCTTCAAAGAAGCCCTCCAACAATAGAATCGGCTGAGTGATACCCGCTTCTCTTAGCTCAAGAGCTTCTTCTATCGCTGCCACGGCAAAGGCATCCGCTTGACTGAGAGCCTGCGCGACCGCCACCGCACCGTGCCCATACGCATCCGCTTTTACCACCGCCAAGGCCGCTGCGGCCGGGGCTTGAGCTTTCGCTAAGGCATAGTTACTGGCAATCGCCTGCAAATTGATCTGCGCTCTCAGTTGTCGCGCCATAGGTATCCCCTCACATCCTCACGTATGGCTGCGGAGCCCCCGCAGCCGCTTGCTTCTGATTTACTCGCCTAACACCATGATGCCTTCAACTTCAATGTCAGCATCCTTAGGCAGCGCCTTCACAGCATAGGCCGCACGTGCTGGATAAGGCGCTTGAAAATAACGTGCCATCACTTCATTCACCTGCGCAAAGTTCGCCAGATCCGTGAGCAAAATGGTCAGCTTGACACAGTCCTGCAAACTCCCACCTGCAGCCTCAGCCACCGCCTTGAGGTTCTCAAACACACGCACAGCTTGCGCTTCAAAGGATTCAGTGACTAAAGTCATGCTGGCCGGATCTAATGGTATCTGACCTGACAGATAGACTGTTTGGCCGACACGAACCGCCTGAGAATAGGTGCCAATCGCTGCTGGGGCCTGGGGAGTATTGATAATCTGCTTCACGAGGTGACTCCTTGTTTTTCATCAAAAATTAAAAGTTTGCGCATTAAAACATTATTTGGCGTAACGCTGAATGCTTAAACCTTCAGGATCGATCTCAGGTGTCTGGCCACTGATCAGATCCGCCAGCAAACGTCCTGAACCTAAGGACATCGTCCAACCCAAAGTGCCATGCCCCGTATTCAAATAAAGATTGGGGATGGACGTGGCACCGATCACCGGCGTCCCATCCGGGGTCATAGGACGCAGTCCTGTCCAGAACTTCGCCTCCTCCAATCTCACGGCACCCGGGAAAAGATCTGACACGACAAAATCGAGATTTTTACGCCGCGACTCAGGCAAAGACAGATCATAACCACAGAGCTCTGCGGTGCCACCGACCCTGACTCTATCCCCCAAGCGGGTCACCGCCACCTTATTGGTTTCATCCATCACCGTAGAGCGGGGCGCAGCCTGCGCCTTCTCAACCGGCAGGGTCAGAGAGTAGCCTTTGACTGGATACACCGGCAGGCGCAAACCTAAAGGCTTGAGGAGCTGAGGCGTGTAGCTGCCCAGCGCCAACACATAGAGGTCGGCTTGTATCAATTCATCCGCCAACTGAACCCCTTGAATTCGCCCATTTTGCAGGTGCAAAGCCTCTATGGGGAGGGAATACCGAAACTCCACACCGGCAGCAACCGCTTCACGCGCCAGGGCTTGCGTAAACAAAAAACAGTCTCCGGTTTCATCGCCCGGCAACCTTAAGCCGCCCTGCAACTTATCCGCCACCTGCGCTAAAGCCGGCTCATACTGAAAAATGCCGTCTAAATCCAAGGCTTCATAAGGCACCTGGCAGGCATCCAGAATACGTTTATCCTGCTCACTCGCGCTCACCTGGGCTGAAGTGCGAAACAGCTGAATCAAACCACCACTGCCGCCGTCATAAGCAAGCGGTAAATCCGCGCGCAGCCGCCGAAAACAATCACGACTGTATTCAGCTACCCGCAACATACGCGATTTATTTTGTTGATAGGCGGATGTATTACAGTTGCAAAGCATCTGCCACATCCAACGCCACAACTCAGGTTCCAAGCTGGGCTTGACTCTCAGCGGCGGCATCTCTTGAAACATCCATTTCAGTGCTTTTAAAGGGACACCTGGGCCCGCCCAAGGTGCCGAATAACCCGGCGAAATCTGGCCTGCATTAGCAAAGCTGGTCTCCAAAGCCGCTTCAGGCTGGCGATCAATCACCGTCACCTCATGTCCAGCTTGGCGCAAATACCAGGCGCTGGTTACGCCGATCACACCACTGCCCAGAATCAAGACGCGCATACACCACCTCATTTACACAGGAAAGATTCACACTGATATTTGCTAAGTTTAGGCGAGATCTTGCCAATTATTTTTTTCTTTTTTGCGTTTTTACGCTATTTTTTGCTGTATAAAATAAATTAACAGGAAGATTTAAGGTGGGAGATAAAAGTAAGAACTTGGGTCGCGCCCTGGATCGGATTGATCGACATATTTTGTCATGCTTGCAAAAAACAGGCCGTATTTCCTATACCGATTTAGCAGAGAGAGTGGGCTTATCGACCAGTCCTTGCATGGAACGCGTTAAACGCTTGGAAAGAGACGGATTCATCACCGGTTACCACGCACACCTCAACCCCGACCTGCTCGGGTATGACATGCTGGTTTTTGTGGAAATCTCGCTCTCTTATCAATCAGAAGACGCCTTTGAGCGCTTTAGTCGTGCGGTTAAAGAGCTTCCCTATGTCCTCGAATGCCATCTCGTTTCAGGAGATGCCGATTACCTGTTGAAGGCACGCTTACAAGATATGTCGCACTATCGCGAACTCTTGGGCGACATGCTGTTGAAACTGCCCGGTGTCAAAAACTCAAAAAGCTATGTTGTGATGGAGAGTGTTAAAGAAAGTATGCAGCTGCCTTTGTAAGTCGGCTAAGCAAGACTCGAACCCTATTGGAGATACAAAATATGGAAATGATCGAATCCTTCGTGAATACGATTAATGGTATTGTCTGGGGCCCAATGATGCTGGTGCTGATTTTGGGTGTTGGACTGTTTTTATCCATAGGTTTAAAACTCATGCCGATTTTAAACATCGGCACCGGCTTCAAACTGCTTTTTAAAGGCACAAAACCCCAAAGCGGTGAAGAAAAATCAGGAGAAATCCCCCCCTTCCAAGCCTTGATGACCGCCCTCTCCGCAACAGTCGGCACTGGGAATATCGCTGGAGTCGCCACCGCCATTTTTTTAGGCGGCCCTGGCGCCCTGTTCTGGATGTGGATGACGGCTCTGGTCGGCATGGCCACTAAATTCTCTGAAGCTGTTTTAGCAGTGAAATATCGTGAAGTCGATGCCAAAGGCAACCATGTCGGCGGCCCTATGTATTACATCAAAAATGGGCTGGGGCAGAAATGGGCCTGGCTGGGCACTCTCTTCGCCATTTTTGGAGCCATGGCGGCTTTTGGTATTGGTAATACTGTGCAAGCCAACTCGGTTGCCGCCGTCCTTGAGGCCAACTTTGATCTGCCCGTAGCCGTGACGGGGATCATCATTATGGTCTTGGTCGGGCTGGTGTTGATCGGTGGGATACGACGTATCGGTAAGGTCGCTGCGGCACTGGTGCCTTTTATGGCGCTCTCCTATCTGCTGGCCGGCCTTGTGGTTTTAGCCATCAATGCGTCCGAAATACCTTCTGCGCTGGCGACCATCATTGAGTACGCCTTTACGCCGGTTGCCGCACAGGGTGGCTTTGCAGGAGCCGCTGTCTGGGCCGCCATACGTTTTGGTGTAGCACGTGGCATCTTCTCAAACGAAGCGGGCCTGGGCTCTGCTCCGATTGCCCATGCCGCAGCGCAGACGAAAAATCCGGTGCGCCAAGGTTTGATCGCGATGCTCGGTACTTTTATCGATACGATTATTATCTGCTCAGTGACCGGTCTGGTCATCGTCTCCACGGGGATGTGGACCGATGGCATTTCCGGTGCCGCGCTGACCAGCGCCGCATTTGGTCAGGCATTACCTTCGGTTGGCAATTATATTGTGGCCATCGCACTCGCCATTTTTGCCTTCACGACTATTATCGGTTGGTCATTTTATGGAGAGCGCTGTGCCGAATATCTGTTTGGCGTCAAGGTGATTACCCCCTACCGCCTCCTCTGGATTCTCGCCATTCCCGTTGGGGCGATGGTCAATCTAGAGTTCATCTGGTTGCTCGCCGATACGCTGAATGCTTTGATGGCGCTGCCGAACCTGATTGCACTCGCACTTTTAAGCCCGGTAGTATTCAAATTAACACGCGAATACTTTTCTGAAACTAAATAAACCACCGTCTATACCCCTATAAAAGAGCAGGATAAAACCAGGACAGTAATGTTCTGGTTTTATTTTTTTATTCTGTCGATAAATTATTTTTTTGAAATATCGGTACAAAGAGCTGATAATATGCCGTTTGATCTGACGCACCTGCATCTACGTAAGTGCTTTCTTCGCAAGATCCCTGCAGAGTTATGAGGCCGATGATGAACGCCAAACTGGAGATGCCTGACATCGCCGCCACCGCCCGCCCGATCACCCGCGAAACGCTGGACTGGGTTGGTATGAGCCAGATCTCACTCCCCCTGCGTGTACAACAGGCACCGGGGCAAACCCAAGCGGTTGTTGCGCATCTGGATATCCATGTTGATGTCGCTAATCCGGAAGTGAAAGGCATCCACATGTCACGCCTCTATCTTCTGCTCAATCGTTTTGCCGAAGAAGAAACCCTGACCGGACACTCCTTAAATGCGCTGCTGGATGCCATCTGTGCCAGCCATGAAGGGATCAGTGAATCCGCGATTGTGCAACTGCGCTTTGACTACCCTCTCAATCGTCCGGCGTTGAAAAGTGAGTTCAGTGGCTGGAAACCCTATCCTACGATTATTCAAGCCTCACGCCTGCAACAGGATAAATGCTTAGAAATCAGCGTCACTGTGCCCTACTCCTCAACCTGTCCTTGTTCGGCCGCGCTGTCACGTCAGCTGTTACAGCAGGCATTTCGTGATGACTTTGCCAGCAGCGACCAGATCAGTCGTGAACAAGTCGAGGCCTGGTTACGTTCAGAGCGTGGCAGTGTCGCCACCCCACACAGTCAACGCAGTTACGCCCGCACTTGGGTCAAATTGGATGTTCAAACCTCCCTACTCCCGATCGTCGGATTGATTGATGCCATCGAAGCGGCACTGAAAACACCGGTACAGACAGCCGTGAAGCGTGAAGATGAGCAAGAGTTTGCGCGTTTAAACGGTGAAAATATGATGTTTTGTGAGGATGCGGCCAGACGTTTGAAATCGGCCCTAAATCAAGACAGCACCTACCAGGATTTCTGGGTACGGGTCGAACATCATGAAAGTCTGCACGACCATGATGCGGTGGCCGTAGTCAGCAAAGGTATTGCGGGCGGTTATACCCCTCTATTGCAGCGCTGAGTCTAGCGTCCAAATCCGCCAAGGGCGCAGCGGAACCTCCGCTACGTCCTTGAAAGTTTTAGCAAAGCTGAACTAATCCAGTAGATCCCAAATCAGCTTGACCAAAATCAGCGCAATTACTGCAAGACTTAAACGCTGAATCCACACACTCCCCGAAGGACTTAAAGTCACACGTGCCGCCCCATACGCACCCAGCATACTGCCAAGCGCCAGCGTCAAACCGTAAGACCAAGCCACATGACCTGCGTAGATAAATACCAGCAGTGCGGGCACCATATAGACCAGTACGATCAACACCTTCAGAACATTGACTTGAATCAAGTCAACTTTGAGTACACGATAGAGAATGACAATAAACAGAAGACCCACCGCGACCTGAATAAAGCCCCCGTAGATCCCTATCAACAGCATAGCCAGATACACCGGCCAACTTAGATGCTCTTTATCCAGAGGGTGTGTTACCTGCTCCTTCGGCTGGGGCAGTAGCATCATCACACTACTGACCAACATCACCAGTATCAGAATCCACTGAAAAACCGCCTCTGAGGTGAGGGTGGCTAACCAGGCTCCGAAAAGCGCCCCGACAACTGCCGGTATGGCTAATGTCAGTGCGAGCGTCCAATCACAGTAGCCAGATCGATGAAAACGCCACACCGCAGTGGTGTTTTGCATCACGATGCCCACACGATTACTGCCATTGGCCGTCGCACTATCCAGCCCCATAAACATGAGCAACGGCAAGGTAATCATCGACCCCCCTGCCGAAAGCACATTCATGAAGCCAGTCAGCACACCAACCAGCAGAAGCAGTATCCCTTGCTCTACGCTCATGCTAAGCCAGGTTTAAGCACTAAGCTGGGTGGGTTCAAGCGGTAGCTGTGGACCAACAAAGCCAAGAACACCAGCAAGCCTAACGCATCCAACCAAAGCAGGCCATGAGGCCAGAGCATGGCCAAACCCAACAGCAGCATCACCGCACGCATCGGCCAGTTTAAGGCATGTTCCAAATACCCCTCCATCGCCGCGATGAGCGCATAGATGCCAAAGACCGAGAAGAAGAAGATGCTCCACATCTGCCACTGAGTTCCACCAATCAACTGCGTATAGGCAAACAGTAAGGGGATAATGTACAAGCCCTTAGAGATTTTCCAAGCCATAAAACCGGTGGCCATCGGCGGTGTTTTAGCAATGGCAGCTGCGGCAAAGGCGGTCAAGCAGACAGGCGGTGTCACATTAGAATCCTGTGACAACCAGAAAATAATCATGTGGGCTGAAAGCAAAGCCATCGCCAGCACTTGCGCGGACAAGGCCTGATCCAACAGCGTTCCTCGAAAATCAGCCGGCACAGCGGCCAAAAGCATCTGCGCAGTTTCACGATCCATCGGAGCGCTTAATAGGCTTAAGGACTCAGGTGCCGCCAGCATAAAAATTGCCTGGGCTTGCTGCGGAAGATCACCGGCCATGAGCAAGGCCAGTAACTGACTTTCTGCAATCAGAATATACAGTGCCGGAGCGGATAAGGTCGCCAGCACAATATATGCCGCTGTCACCGGCAACCCCATCCCGAGAATCAAAGATGCTAAAGCAATCAAGACCAGGGTGATCAAAAGAGAACCACCGGCCCAGTCCGTCACCAACAAGGAAAAGGTATTACCGATCCCTGTTGTGGACACGACATTCACAATCAGCCCCACGGTCAACAGCAAGATCGCAGTACTGATCATATTACGCGTCCCGAGAACCAAAGCCTGGAGCACATCCTTAGGCTTCATCGGCTGGCTAGACAACCAGGATGCTGCAATCACAGAAAGAATCGCCACACCCGCGGCATAGGTGGGTGTGAACCCAGCAATCAATACCGCCACCAGCACCAGAATTGGTAACAGACAGTGCCAACCGCGCTTAAATACGTCTAAAGCCTTAGGCGGATTGGCATCAACCTGCTGCACGCCTGAACGACGCGCCTCGACCCGCACAAAAAATCCGACTGATAAGAAGTACAAGAGTGCAGGTAAGGCGGCATAAGCAATGATGGTGAGGTAAGGCAGCTGTGTGTAGGACGCCATAATAAAAGCACCGGCTCCCATAATGGGTGGCATCAATTGCCCACCGGTCGAGGCTGCCGCTTCAACACCTGCGGCAAACTTAGGGGGAAAACCAGCCTTACGCATCAAGGGGATCGTAATGACTCCAGTCGATACTGTATTGGCTACAGATGAGCCAGACACCGAGCCCATCAAACCTGAACTAAACACCGCGACCAATCCTGGGCCACCGATAAAACGCCCGGCCACTGCACGCGCCAACTCGATAATAAATTCACCCGCTCCGGAGCGCAGTAAAAACGCACCAAACAGGATAAACATAAACACATAGGACCAGGAGATATTCGCGATCGACCCCAACATACCCTCACCGGCGATAAAACTACGGTAAAGCGTGGTTTCCCAAGATAAGCCGGGGAAATGAAAAATACCGCCCACCCAACTGCCCCAAAGCGGCACATATGTCAGTGCGACTAAGGCCAGCACTGGAATAAACCAACCTGTCGCACGCCGTGCAAACTCTAGGACTAAACCTATCGCTAGAATGGAGAATACCCAGTCCCAAGTATTAAAGACCACCCCGCGTGCATAGAGATCATCTTCAAATAAAATGAGATACAGCGCACAGGCGACGGCTGCCACACCCAACAGCAGATCCAACCCCAGTATCCAGCGTTGCGTGCTGGCACGCGAGCTGCGCCAAGCCGGCAGAGTCAACGCCGCCAGCAAACCAAAACAAGCAAAGTGAATCACACTGTTCCAGAGTTCGGAAACCGTTCCCAAGGTATTGGTGTAAAGATGCCACAGCGCCACCAGCGCTGATAAGCCAAAAATAACAGGACCAAGAAGCGGATGTTGATCGCGCTCCGGCGCAGCTTGCGCCTCTTCATCGCGTACGGAAGAAGTATCCACTTGAGTATTCATGATCAGTCACCCTAATTGAGGCGTTTCAGGTAAAACAGAAACCGCCGACAGGAAGCTGCCGACGGCTCTCTCCGAACTTAATCCGCTAGGAGGCGCTCAGGAATCTCAATCCCCTGCTCCGCGAAATAGCGCGCCGCACCTGGATGCAAAGGCAAAGGCAAACCCGCGATGGCTTTTTCTAATGCCATATCGCGAGTGGCAGGATGGATGTTATTCAGGAAAGGAAGGTTCTCATACATCGCCTTGGTGATTTGATAGACATGCTCCTCTGGCACATCCGCGTTCACGGTCAGGATATTGGGCTGAGAAATAGTGTTGATCGCTTGAGTCTGCCCCGGATAGGTGCCCGCTGGAATCACAAAACGGTTCCAAAGCTCAAAGTCCGCATTCACCTGAGCGATCTGCGCATCGGTAAAATCCAGTACCCGAATATCACGCGCCATATTCGCATAGGCATGCGTGACGGCGGCAGCGGGCGCACCGGCGGGGATATTCATGCCACGAATATTACCGTTCTGCATCGCCTCAGCACTGGGACCATATCCCATATAAGCAAGATTCAGCTGATCTGGATCGATCCCCACCGCACTCAAAATATGACGACCGGAACCCTCGGTACCGGAGTTACGTGCACCGATGGAGAAACCGCTGTTACCCATCTCACCAATATCGGTGATGGTTCCTGTCGTGACATGGCGGTTGTGCAGCACAAAGTGCTCAACATTCTCCCACAGCATACTAACGGAACGGATGTTCTCATATTGTTTAGGCACATCACCGGTGCCCGTCCAAGCCCAGCCTGCATACAATCCTTGAAGAATGGAAAACTGCACCTGTTTTTCATCCATCAACTTTAGATTTTCTCCAGAGCCAGCAGAGCTGATCGCCGACAGACTGATCCCCGCCGTGGGTTCAAGTTTTACTTTCACCAAGGTGGCGAGAGCCACACCCACGGGATAGAAGGTTCCCCCGGTAGTGGCCGTTGCCATAATGTAGGAGGCATTTTGTTGTGCGCTAACGCTAGCCGACAAGCCGAGGCTCGAAGCCAGAGCCAGCGTGATAGCGGATTTAATCAGTGTGCGCTTTGACATCTTCATTTGCTATTTCCTCACCGGTTAACCGGATTTTATTGTTTTGAGAATGAGGTCATTCCCAACGCAGGCTGCCATCACCTAGCGTTGTGATGCGTAATAGCAAAGGCTTTGCCAAGCTGAAGAAAAGCTAGGGTTTATGCAGCCTAGAGAGAAACCAAGCGGTATGTCTAGCAGGATTTAGAGGAAAAATCGGGAAGGATGAGCAAAAAAAAGCCGATACCTAAAGGGGGCATCGGCTGGTTTACGCTCACAAATCACTCTTCTGAAAGATCACTATACTTTAGTATAAGATCACGACGCAAGCCATGGCGCAGCATTTTTTGATTTAGAGTGCGACGCGGCAGACCCAACTCCTCCATCACAGCCTGGATATGACCCTGATGACGCTGCAGCGACTGAGCGATCAGCGCCTTCTCCACCTCGGCCAACTGCTCGGCTAAGTGTTTCGATGCCCTGTCGACTTCGGTTGCAATCGGCTCCAGTCCTAAAACATAACGTGTGGCAGCATTACGCAGCTCACGCACATTACCACGCCAAGGATGCTGCAATAATGCAGCCGCCAGCCCTGCAGGCAGCGCTTCTAAAGGCATCTCATGTACTTCAGCCGCTTGCAAAGCAAAGTGCTGAAACAACAACAGAATATCTTGTTGCCGCTCACGCAGGGGCGGTAGTGACAGTTCCGCGACCGCTAAACGATAATACAGATCTTCACGAAACTGCCCTTGCTCAGCCAGCTTGAGTAAATCCACCTTTGTGGCCGCGATCACACGCAAATCCACTTTGATCGGCTGATTACTGCCGAGTCGTTCTATCTCTTGCTCTTGTAGAGCACGCAAGAGTTTCACTTGTGCGTCCAACGGCATGGATTCAATCTCATCCAAAAACAGCGTCCCGCCACTGGCATGTTCCAGCTTACCGGCGCGCGAGGTCGCGGCTCCGGTAAACGCACCCTTCTGATGCCCAAAGAGTTCTGACTCGATCAATTCACGCGCCAAAGCACCGCAGTTAATTGCGACAAAGGGTTGTTGGGCTCGAGCACTCGCCTCATGCAGTGCTCGCGCCACCACTTCTTTACCGGCACCGGTTTCACCCAGAATCAGCACCGGCGTAGCCGTTCGCGCTAGACGCTGGATCTGCTGACGCAGATGCAAAATCGCCGAACTTTGTCCAAGCAAACGCTTGCTCACAGGATCTACCATCTGGGCTTTTAAGGCTGCGTTTTCCCATTGCAAACTGCGCAGCTGCAGTGCCCGCTGTACCGACTCCTCCAAACGCTCAGGATCATAAGGCTTTTCCAAAAAATCCCACGCCCCTTGGCGCATCGCCGTTACAGCCAGAGGGATATCTGCATGGCCAGTCATCAGCAGTACCGGGAGCCCTGGACTTTTGGCCTGTAACGCCTGCATCAAGGCCAACCCGTCCATGTTAGGCATACGAATATCACTCACCACCACACCTGGAAACTCGGCAGGTAGCTCCTGTAACGCCTGTTGCGGGTCAGACCAGGTACTGACCACAAAACCCGAAAGCTGCAACCACTGACCCGTCGCTTCCAATACAGCAGGATCATCATCGATCAAAGCCACGGCATTCAAAGGCAAAGCCTGCTCAACGCTCATTTTCAACTCCCTCAAACGATTCCTCGGCAGCGGGTAACCAGAGTTCAAAGGCCGCGCCTTGCGCCAGGGCTTCGGCACGAATCTGCCCACCGAGATCCTGTACCAATCCATAACAGATAAATAACCCTAGCCCCATCCCCTCGCCAACCCCCTTAGTCGAGTAAAAAGGATCAAACAAACGGTCTAACTGCTCAGGCTGCAAGCCCACACCATTATCTTCAATGCGTAAGCACCAACCCTTTTTTTCCGGTCGCAGAAGAAGATTTAGTTGTGGCTGGGCCGTTGCTTTTAGTGCATCCAAGGCATTGTTGAGCAGATTCACCAGAATTTGCTCTAACCGAGTGGCATCACCCCAGATCCATGCCCGATCAGGTGGCTGCCAATTGACACACACCCTGCCCTGGCTCAAACCGGGTTGTAGTTGCTCCAACACCAGCCCAATACGTTGTACCCAATCCACGGCGGTTAATGTCACCTGTTGATTGGGCACAAAAACGCGCATTTGTTGGGTGATCTGCCCCATACGCTGGGTTAATTGTGTGATCTTTTCCAACACCTCGGGAAGCGCCTCGGTTTGCTGTCTCTGTAACAGCTTAGCGGCCGTTGCACTGTAAGTGCGAATCGCGCTGATCGGCTGGTTTAACTCATGCGCAACCCCGGCGGCGAGCGTGCCTAAAGACGCCAACTTTGCCGCCTGTACCAAATCTCGCTGCGTCATTTCCAATACATGTGTACGCTCTTGTAGCTGCGCCGTTCGCTCCATCACTTGATGTTCAAGTTGATCATTGGCATCTCGTAACGCCTGTTCGGCCAAGAGCGCCTCCTGCATACGTTTTTGTCGTTCACGCCAAGCCACAAAACCCGTCAGTAACAAGACATAGATCACCAGCGCCAAGCTGGTCACCAAAAGGGTTTGCCGATAGAGGGGAGGTTGTGGAATGGCATAAACCAACTGCCATCCTAAACGACTGAGGGGAATACTCTGTAAACGGTAAAGCCCATCACTACTGGCCTCCCCTGTCGCAACCTGATACAGCACATCTTGCGCTTCCCCCAAGGGTTGAATATCGACGCGTGAAAATTGACGTCCCTGATCGATACGCAAACGCTGATCCAGGCTTAAAGGCATTAACGAGCGATACTTCCAGGCGGGATGGCTGGATAACACCACGACTTGATTGGCATCCAACACCAACACATCCTCAGCGGCCAAGCGCCAATCCGACTGCAAAGTTTCCAGATCCACTTTCACGACCACCACCCCGAGTAACTGCCCGGAATCATCTTGCACACGTCGTGATAAAAAATACCCAGGGCGGCCGGTCGTGGCTCCAATTGCAAAAAACTCCCCACGGCCGAGACTGACGGCATCCTGGTAATATGGACGATAGGCATAACGACTGCCGACAAAACTCCCTGCATCGAGATAATTACTCGATGCCAGCGTCAAGCCTTCAGCATTCATGACATAGAGGGTATCGGCACCGGAAACCTGGCGAGTTTCCAATAAAAATGCCTGAACCTCTGCCAGAGCTTGTGCATCTTGACTCTGTAATGCGGCCTGCAGCGGTGGATATTGGGCCAGCATCCAAGGCAGATACTCAAAACGCTCCAATGCACTCTCCACACTACTGGCATAGAGGGTTAACCGCTCCAGCGCACGGGCCTGAGCCTCCTCTTTCGCCAGATTCAAACTAAACCAGGCGGTAAACGTCAGCAAAAGTGGCAAAAATAACAACATCAATAGCCAAAAACGGCGAAAATCAAGGAACGAGCGTGAAGGAAGAGTCATAAGCTAAAAAGTTGCCTGGGCGCCAAGAACAAAGCTCCTTATAATACGGAGTCCTTTGCTTGGATACATCTTTTCCTCTACAGGCTCGTTTATGTCGCTTAAGCTTTGCTTCACCCTCACCTCTGAAGAGGCCGCAAGTCGTGCCGCCGACCTGCTCAGTCAAAAAAGCCAACTGCCGAAAGCGCGCATCAAAGATGCCATGAACAAAGGAGCAGTCTGGCTCAAACGCAAGCAGCGCAAGCGCTTACGCCGTGCTCAGGAAGTCCTACTCGCCGGTGATCAGCTGGAACTTTTTTATGATGCGGAGCTACTCAGCCGCAGCCTGCCTGAAGGCATCTACGCCCTAGAGCAGAACGCTGAGCTGAGCGTTTGGTATAAACCCGCCGGTGTGATGGCGCAGGGAAATGAGTATGGTGATCACCTCTCCTTGTTACGCTGGGTCGAGCAGCAGAGCTCGCGCCCTTGTTTTTTGGTGCATCGCTTAGATCGTGAAACCCGAGGTTTGATGCTAATCGCTCACACAGGTGCGATGGCAGCCGAACTGTCACGGATGTTTCAGCAAAAACAGATTGAAAAGCGTTATCTGGCACGTGTTCGCGGCGAAACACCTCTCAGCGGCGAAATCTCGCAACCCTTAGATGGCAAAGCCGCTCTGACACGTTATACGCGCCTAGCATTTGACCCTGAGGCGCAGATCAGCGAACTGGAAATAGAACTGGAAACAGGGCGCACCCACCAGATTCGACGCCATCTGGAGGCGATTGGGCATCCGATTATGGGCGATCCACGTTATGGCAAGGACAATAAAAACCGCAGCGGCTTACAACTCATGGCCGTTTCTTTGGCATTTAAACATCCAAAAAGGTCACATAAATTTGTTTTTGATTGCCGATCCGAATGGACCCATCTGGCCAAGGAAAAAGCCGTCGTCTCCTAAAAGACGACGGTTAAAGAGCATAACAGCCGTTCGCAAACGGCCTTATGCTGGAGGGAGGTATATCAGAATTAATCTGCCTGACGACGTAAGAAGGCCGGAATATCGAGGAAATCCATATCATCGGTTCCGGTGCGCTTCATCGGCTCCTGTAGGACTGGCTGTTCAGGCTGCGTACGCGCACTGCTACGCTCTTCACGACGGTGACGCACAACAGCCGGAAGATCCAGTTGGCTGTAATCACTGCCGCGTGCACTCACGCCGACGGCCGAGCGCATCCGCGTATCACTGTTCACCACCTGCTTCTGTTCTTGCGCTTTAGCCAGGCCAGTCGCCACCACGGTGACTTTAATTTCATCGGTCATTTCTGGATCGATCACCGTTCCGACAACAATCGTCGCCGAATCGGACGCATATTCTTCTACGATACTACCCACTTCAGAAAACTCACCCAGGCTCAGATCCAAACCGGCAGTGATATTCACGAGGACACCACTGGCACCCTTCAGATCGATATCTTCCAACAGCGGGCTATTGATGGCCGCTTCGGTCGCCAGCGTTGCACGCGAATCTCCTCGTGCTACACCTGTCCCCATCATCGCCATGCCCATCTCTGACATCACAGTGCGCACATCGGCAAAGTCTACGTTGATCATGCCCGGGCGTACGATCAGATCGGCGATCCCTTGCACTGCTCCCTTGAGTACATCATTGGCTGTGCGGAAAGCATCGATCAAACTACAGTTACGCCCTAAAACCGGCAGCAGCTTCTCATTTGGAATGATAATCAGCGAGTCGACCTGCTCCTGCAGTTCACGAATCCCTTCTTCCGCAATTTTCATGCGTTTGCGGCCTTCAAAGGGAAAGGGCTTAGTGACGACAGCAACAGTTAAAATGCCCAGCTCACGTGCCACTTCAGCCACAACCGGTGCCGCACCCGTGCCGGTACCACCACCCATGCCTGCGGTGATAAACACCATATCGGAGCCCTTAAGCATCTCGGCAATACGTTCACGATCCTCTTGAGCCGCCAAACGACCCACATCAGGATTGGCACCGGCACCTAAGCCTTTGGTCAAATTGCCGCCTATGTGCAGAGCCGTACGGGTTGCCGCCTTGGCCAGGGCCTGAGCATCCGTATTGGCGAAAATAAAATCCACACCCTCTACGTCTGTTGCCACCATGTGCTCAACCGCATTACCGCCACCGCCACCGACGCCGATGACCTTGATAACCGCACTTTGAGGTACATTATCAACCAACTCAAACATCGTGATCCCCTCCAGGAATATTGACTCGCTCAGGCAAGTTTTTTTGATCTTGTTTTAAAAATTTCCGTGTAACCAAGCTTTCATGCGCCCAAATAACGCGGGCATACGTGTCGGCTCTTTCGGATTACGTGCGGCCTCTGGCACGGTTAAACCCGAGTCACTGACATAATTCTGCGACTGGCGCGCATAGTGCAGCAGCCCGATACTGGTGGCGTAGATGGGGTTGTGTAGCAAGTTCTCCATACCGCGCAAACCATCGGGTATCGCCAAACGCACCGGCATGTGGAAAATCTCTTCGGCCAACTCCACGGCCCCCTCCATACGGGAGGTGCCTCCGGTCAAGACGATGCCTGCGGCAATCAACTCCTCAAACCCCGAGCGACGCAGTTCGGCTTGCACCAGGCTAAATAACTCTTCAAAACGCGGCTCCACCACCTCAGCCAGAGATTGGCGCGCCAACTCACGTGCGGGGCGATCCCCTACACTCGGCACCTTGATGGTTTCATCCGCCTGAGCCAATTGCGCCAAGGCACAGGCGTATTTGATTTTGATGCGCTCGGCATGCTGTGTCGGTGTGCGCAATGCCATCGCAATATCATTGGTAATCTGATCGCCACCAACGGGTATCACGGCGGTATGACGTATGGCTCCTGCCGTGTAGACCGCGATATCGGTTGTCCCTGCACCGATATCAACAATACACACCCCTAAATCACGCTCGTCTTCGGCCAGCACGGCATAGCCTGAAGCCAGCTGCTCTAAAACGATGGCATCGACTTCTAAACCACAACGCTTAATACATTTTTCGACATTTTGAATGGCATTCGCTGAACCTGTGACCAGGTGAACCTTGGCCTCTAAACGGACACCCGACATCCCTAAAGGCTCTTTAATACCCTCTTGGTTATCGATCATGTATTCCTGAGGCAGGATATGCAGAAGTTTTTGATCGGCAGGAATGGCCACCGCACGCGCCGCATCTATGACACGCTCCAGATCCTGATTGGAGACTTCACGATCACGCACGGCCACTATGCCATGGGAATTCAGACTACTAATATGGCTGCCGGCAATCCCTGCGGTCACCGAATGAATTTTACACCCCGCCATCAGCTCAGCTTCTTCTACCGCGCGCTGAATCGCACTCACCGTAGATTCAATATTCACCACCACACCACGTTTTAAACCGGATGAAGGGTGGGCACCAACACCGACAGTTTCAATACTGCCATCTGGACGTAACTCCCCGACTAGGCACACGACCTTAGACGTTCCAATATCCAGGGCAACAATCATGTTGTTCTCGGTCAGCATAGTGTGTGAGCTTCTTAAATTCCGCTTTAGGGCAGTGATAACAATTATTACGCAATTAACAGGCCAACTTCTTTAGCCACCGCTAAATGAGCGCTTCTCGCAATTATCACCGAGGCTGGCTGAGCGATTCAACCGTTTATTTCTTTTATAAAACGGCAACTTTTTGCCGCTAAAAACGCAAAAGCATGCAAATTCAATAGGATGATCTCAAGCAAGGTGAAAAGCTTTGCCGCTTAAAAAATCCTCCATCGCAAACTTTTCATCTTGAAAAAAAGAGTTTAAATCAAAATTAAATTTTGAATAAAAGCCGATTTATCAAAATTTAATTTTGATTAAATGGCGAAAAATCAAGATCAGTTCTTGATTTAAAAGGTTGTCTTTTGCTTTTTTTCAGATGCCTAGAGCAGGCATCTGAACGCTTTTGCTTTTACCAAGCCCACCACAAAACTGGGATGGCCAACAGCGTGAGGGCACCACTGAGTAAAAGATTACGTGCATCACCCAACAAACGTTGCAGAAACACATAATGGACTAGAGGAAAGGTGATAAAGACACTGCCCAACGGTAACCACCACTCCAGACGCGAAAAACCAAAGGCTAACACGCCGATTAATGTCAACGCAGACACATTGCCTAAGAGCATCACCGCCGTTAAACGGCTAGGGTCCTGCATACATTTGGGGCGTTGCTCTTCCGGCAACTTGATCAGTGCACTCGCACTGAGCGCCGTCGACATAGCAAAGACACCGCACACTAAAAAAATATAGACAGGTTCAAGCATAGGGCCTCCGGTGAGCAAAATAAGCGCCGATTATACGCACAGGCCACTGTCTGCCGCAAAAAATGCTACACTTCGCGACCTCGATTCCGTCCATTTTTACGCCCTATCGCTCAAATAACAGGTAGATCCATGCCCGCAGAATTGGTTAATGAAGCCGTTGAAGACTATGCCTTTATCAACACCTCCGCCGAACCGCCCTTATTACAGGAACTGATCGACGCCACCAATGAAAATATGGGCTGGCCACAGAAGCTCTCCGGCCGACTGGTAGGGCGTACATTAAAACTCTTAGCGGCACTCACCCAGCCTAAGCAGGCTTTAGAGATTGGCATGTTCACCGGTTACTCCGCCCTCTCGATTGCGGAAGGGATGCCGGCAGAGGGCCGCTTAATCTGCTGTGAAACCAATCCGCGCGCGATTGAAATGGCGCAGCGTTTTTTTGACCGCTCCGAACATGGTCATAAAATTGAGGTACGCTTTGGCCGTGCATTGGATACGCTGGAAACGCTGGGGGATCTGGAGCTGGACTTTACCTTCATCGATGCCGATAAGCGCAGTTATCTGCAATACTATGAAGAAGTCAAAAAACGCACACGTCCGGGAGGATTGATCATCCTCGACAACGTGCTCTGGTCAGGCAAGGTGCTACAACCTGAATCTGAACTGGACGATATTCTGGTGGAAACTAACCAACGTATCGCACGGGATCCAGATGTGGAAAATATTTTCTTAACCCTGCGTGACGGTTTAAATGTCGTACGCAAATTGAAATAGTGATGCCATGCGCAAAGCCCTGCTTTCTCTATGCCTAGTCGCCGCGCTGCTCCCTGTAGCCACCTACTTAAGCCTACCCTGGCTGGCGACCTGGGCGGTAGAGCGCTGGCTAGCTGAGCAGGGCTACGCCGATGCACGCTTTGAGATGCGCCATCCAGGTTGGCAGGATCTGGAGATCCTCGCGTTCAGCGTTACCCACCAGGGCGAAGGCCGTGAGTACCTGCTGGCGGCAGATCGTATTCAGTTACATACTCGCCCTTGGGATCTGATGCGTTTACGCTTGGCGGAGCGTATCGAAATCGGCTATTTACAATTCCTCGTGCGCTCCGAAGGCGATTTCAGCGCACGTGCAGAACAGATCTCCGAAGAGTTGACCGATTTAGCGCCCGAGTATCTGGCGCAACTCTTTTCCCACCTCCCCAGTGAAGAGCTCGAAATTCAACATTTGCAAATAGGTTGGCAACTAGACGATGCCCCCTACTGGTCAGGCTTAGGGTTTTTACAAGCCTCCGCGCAAAAAATTGAAGGGCAACTGCAGATTTACCAAGCCGATCAGGCACGTGCCGAGCTTAACCTAAGGCTGAATCCGACTCAGAGTTTAGCCTTATCTTTAAGTCAGGATGGGCAGACTTTTTGGCAACTAGACGGGCAGCTCCACTACCAGCCTCAGCCAAACAAATGGCTGCTGGATACCCAGCAACGCTTCTCCTTAGCCCACCTCCCCAGCGCCTGGCGTGAGGAATGGGCCCTGCTATCCCACTTCTCAGAGATCGAACTGGAACTGAACAGCCAGATACATTTTCCACGTCAAGTGAATTTACAATCCGATGAACTTTGGCAAGCACTCGATGCACAGGGGACACTCGATGTACAGCTAGCGCTTGCCTCCCCAGCCAGTGCCAGCTTACAGCCTCTGAGTTCGCGTGGCTTTGAGCACTTTCAACTCTCTGGGCCTTGGTCTTGGCGTGACACCCAACTCAAGACTCAGCTGCAGCTCGCCAGCCCTAGCCTGGCGACACCGGTGCAGTTAGATCTAAGTGGGCAGCCTCAAAAAAACCTGCGTCTAAAGGCTCAGATGGCACCGATTCAAGCCGGCAGCCTCGCGCACCAGCGCTTACAAGCACTCATCCCCGAATGGCCTGAGCTCTTGATTTGGGAAGCCGGGCGTTTGCAGTTGAGCCTAGAGGCGCAAGGCAATCTAGCGCGTTGGCAGGTACAGATACAGAGCCAGTTAAGCGCGGGCACCTTGCAATATGCCGGCACTTTACTGGAAGAGGTGAACTGGCAACAAACCCTAACGCTGATTCCAGAGTTAAACTGGTCCGCGACAGGCCAGATACAACTGGGTTTACTTGATCTAGGCCTGGCTATCCAGCCCTCACGCCTTGATTATCGCCTGACACCGCGATCGGATGGCTTACAACTCACCCTCCAGCCGTTTCAGTTAGACCTGCTGGGTGGACAGGCGCTCTTTCCAGGCTTGAATTTAAACCTTCTCAAACCGGAAAGTATTTTTTTAGTGAGTTTACGGCAACTGTCCCTGGATGAAATTCTGAGTCTCTACAACCGCCCAGGCCTGTCCGGAGAAGGCATATTGGAGGGACAACTGCCGATTCAAATCCATGCTGAAGGCATCGAAATCCACAGCGGCTTAGTCGGTAGTATTGAGCCGGGGTGGATACGCTTTCAACCGGATGAGGCACTTCAAGCCTCCGCGCGTGGCAATCTGGGCTTAGAGTTGGCGCTGGGAGCACTGAGTGATCTGCGCTTTAGCCTCTTAGACTTTCAACTCAGTTATGCCGTGAATGGGGATCTGCAGTTGCAGGGACGTTTTCAAGGCCATAATCCAGACTGGCAACAAGGGCGACCGATCGATCTCAGTCTGAATATTCAGGATAACTTGAAAGATCTTTTGCGTGCTTTACAAATGAGCCGACGCATTACCGACCGTCTGGATCAGCGTTTGCAGCGTTAAACCCTTCAACTTGCTTAGCTGTTTTATCCAACCCGCGCGCACTGAACCTAACAGCAAAATATTTCTCTAACTGGATGAGGCGTCCGCACTTCGCTTTGTCATGCAGCACCCGCGAAGTCACGTGCAGTAGAGAGCCTTGTTGTTTTTTTCTGAACCTATTGTCTTGTGGTTAGGGATAGGTTCAGATTACGCCTGTCACACTAAACACCTTAGTGTGTAGATATGGGGAGTTTTTCATGCGTTTACCTTTTTTAGCCGGAATCGGACTGCTGCTAGTACTGGCCGCCGGATGTACACCGACGGTGCAGGTGGCTGCGCCGACCGATCCGATCACCATCAACCTGAATGTCAACATTAAGCATGAAATTCTGGTCAAGATGGACAAAGAGATCGACCAGTTATTACAAGACAACAGTGACCTTTTCTAGGAGCCCGGCATGAAATCGATTTCCCGCTTTTCCTCTATTGTCTTCTTATTTTTGGCCCTTGCCTTCAGTGGCAGCGCGGCGGCGATGTCGCTGGAGCAAGCCAAAACACAAGGCCTGGTCGGTGAACAGCTGAATGGTTATGTAGGCATCGTCAGCCGTTCGGTGACGCCTGAATTACGCAATCTGATCAATGATGTGAACAGCCAGCGTCGCGCCCTCTATCAGCGTAGCGCGCAAGAAGCGGCCGTGGGCCTGGATGTGTTTGAGGCACGCGCGGGGCAGCGTCTACAACAACGCGCAAAACCTGGGGAATTTATCCAGGACACGAACGGTCAATGGAAGCGTAAATAACCGATCTTCTCAGGAGCAGGCAGTGGCCTGCTCTCTTTTCTTTGGAAAATATAAAGACTATGTCACTGAGTGAACGTCAAATCTTTTTATCTGGCTTTTGTGTCTGCCTGTTGGCGATGGCCTTTGCGGTAGGATTTCTGCAGGGTTATTTAGATCTTGAACCCTGCCCGCTCTGCACCCTGACGCGGATAATCGTCATCACTTTAGCCAGTGTGTTTTTAATCGCGGGGGTCCATGCGCCGAGGGGGAAAGGGTTTTATCTCTATAGCCTCTTGCTCCTAGCCATTGCGTTGCTCGGACTGGCCGTGCAGATGCGCCATATCTGGTTACAAAGTCTGCCACCGGGGGCGGCACCTGCCTGCGGCCCAGGCATTGAGTACATTTTTGATACCCTGCCCTTTTTCTCAGCCCTGTTTCACATTCTCAGTGGCTCGGGAGAGTGTGCCGAGATCGACTGGCAGTTTTTAGGCTTAACCATCCCGATGCAAACCGCGCTGCTCTTCATTGCCCTGATTGCCTGGATTCTCTATCCGCTGATCCGTCGTTTCACGGCCTCTAGGGCATAAATCCTAACTCAGTTCAGCGGTAGGTGTATGACTTGGCACGCTTTGCTGGCGCAGTTAAAGCATCCTGTGGTGCGAGATCTTGCTTGGGCAATCAACAGCGAAGAGCCTTCGATCTTCCGCTGCGGCGCTCTACTACCCCAGCTGAGCGCCTGGTCGGATCGATCGCCTGCCTGGCAAGACACACTCTTGCAACTGGATCAAGCACCACACGCCTTGCTCGAGCATCTGGCACAAAAACCAAATCGCCGTTTAGGCCTGTATTTTGAGCAGCTCTGGCACTTCTATTTACAGCAAAGTCCAAGATTTCAACTCCTGGGTCATAATCTGCAAATTTACGATTCTAAGGGCATCACCCTAGGGGAGTTGGATCTGATTCTGCTGGATCAAGATCTGCAACTGCAGTGGCATCAGGAGTTGGCGGTGAAATTTTATCTCCACCTCGGTGGTGAGGAGTCCATCCTCGCCAATTGGGTCGGACCCGATCTACGGGATCGTCTGGATATAAAATATGCCCATATCTGCCAGCATCAACTGCCGCTCAGAGCGCATCCCCAGACACAAGCTTATTTGCGTTGCCAACACCTGCAGCCCGCCTTTTCACGTGCCGTGTTTAAAGGACGTTATTTTCGTCCAGGGCTGCAGGATCAAGGCTGGATTCCTCAGGCACAGCTATCATCCCTACCCCAATCAGGCATCTATCAACTGCTCGAGCGCTCGGAATGGTTCGCACCGCGCGCCCAAGCCGAGCGTCCACACGACTACGCGGCGCTGCAAGCGGCTTGTGCGCATCCTCTTCAAGCACCCCAGCAGCTGGCGTGTTTCCCAGATGCCAACCGCCCTGAGCAACAACGTCTTTTTATCGTCCCGGATGATTGGCGAGAAACCGCCCTCAATCTCTCAACTCAAACAGTCCGGTAAATCCTACGAAAGCTCCTAATTTACCGTACATTAGAACTAAGACCGATTAACCCAACAATCTCCCTCCCTTGATCCCTAGCCCAAATCCTCTTGAACACACAAACTTTTGGCATAACTCTAAGACACTTTAAAAGGTAATCTTTTATGCCTGCTAACAAACGTAAAGTCTTTCCCCTGCATCCTCTAAGCTTCGCTTTAGCACTGGCCATCACGGCGCCTTGGGCGCAGGCCAACACTCTAGAAATTACTTTACCCGAGCTGGATGTGCGCAGTCTGGTTCCTGAGAGCTCGGAAGATGTGCCGGGTGCCTTCAGCCTGCTCACCCAGGAAGATTTAGAAGTTTATCGTCCACTGAGCTTGCATGATGCGTTTGATTTTGTGCCCGGTGTGCGCACCATCGATGACGATGTTTTAGGTTTACGCTCAGGGATTGGTGTACGTGGAGCGCCCCCACGGCGTTCGCGCAAGGTTCTACTCTTGGAGGATGGTACACCGATCAATAACAGTGCTTATTTGGATTCAGGGGCTCACTACACGCCGCCCATGCAGCGCTTGGAACGCATTGAGGTGTTAAAGGGTGCGGGGCAAATTGTGCATGGCCCGCTGAACAATCATGGCATCATCAACTTCCGTAATTTGCGCCCGAGTCTAACCCCAGAAACCAAAGTCGAGCTGGGTGCAGGGAATCAAGGTAATCAGTTACAACATCTGATGCATCGCCGTACTGAGGGAGATCTCGGCCTGGTCTTTGCCTACACAGGGCAAAAAGCCGACGGCACCTTTGATGTGGAGCGCCATAAATTTAATGATTTTTATGCGGGTGTTGAATGGCAAGTCAATGACCAGCATGAACTGGCCGCCTCCGTCACGCATTTCCGTGAACGCAGCCAGGGTTATGATGAAAGCAACCTATCTCTAGATCAGTTCCGAACAGATCCACGCAGCAAACGCCAATTAAATCAAGCGCGTGAGTTTAACAATATCTCTGTGGATTATACGAAGCTGGATCTGACACATAATTTTCAGATCAATGATCAAACTCGTCTGTCCACTCAGGCATTCATCACCGATTTAGATCGCCCACGTTTTCAAACACGCGGAACTTCACCCGAAAATAACGGCGTGATGGAAGGGCGTGATCGCCGTTACGAAACCCGCGGCATCGACAGCCGTATCGAGTTCACGCCACAGAGCTCAGGTTCTGTAGATCATCAGATTCAGGCCGGTGTGCGTTATGAAGATCACAAATTTGATGATCGACGTCCGGTTGGGCGCCCAGGCGAAGCACTGAATCACTCGAATCGTGGCAATGTATTTGCACGCAGTGGTGTCGAGGGTTATACGCGTGATGGTCGCTTCGTAGAATATCGCGGTGAAGCCTTCTCGGCCTTTGCTCAAAATGCAATGACCTGGGGCGATTGGACACTGACACCGGGGCTACGCTATGAAATGTTCAAGCAAGCCATGTTCACCAAATACCGTCCGGGCAGCAGTTCGGAAGGGCGCGGCGAAAAAGAACGCAACGAACTTTTCCTACCCGGCTTGAGTCTGCTCTATTCGGGATGGGATCATACCGAGGTGTATGCGGGCATTCATCGCGGCTACGCTCCCGCCTCGGCACGCAGCGAAGATTTTCCTCTGATTCCTGAAACCGGGATCAACTCGCAGCTGGGTATTCGCAGCCAAGCCATCACCGGACTCAGTTTGGATGCGGCGCTCTATCATAACCGCATTAAAAACACCTTAATTCGTAATAGTGTGGATAGCTTTGGGGATGCCCTCTTTATTAATGCGGCCGATTCACGCATCAGTGGCTTAGATCTGGGTTTACGCCTTGACTCCAATGCTTTTGTGGACTCCCCCTATAATCTCTTTGCGGAAACGGCGTTGAACTATACACGTGCACGCTTCAGCCAAGGGGCCTTAAAAGGTAATCATGTTCCTGAAGTTCCGGAATGGGCGGGTAGCTTAACCCTGGGGGTTGAACATGCTCAAGGCTGGCAGCTCAGTGCAACCTGGAGCCACTTTGGTGCTTTCTTCACCGACATTGAAAACACCCGTGAGTTAGACGTGACAGGAAGCGAAGACGATGCCGGTCGCGTCCAGAGTCGCACCCTGCTCTCTGCGCGCGCCAGCTACACCTTGCCCACTCAGCTAGATACCACCCTGTGGATTCAAGGACGCAACCTGACCAATAAACTCTACATTGCCGACATTCAGGAGGGGATTCGCCCAGGCGCGGCTCGCAGTGTCATGGCCGGTGTCACGCTGCGCTTCTAAACGCAGAAGGCTAGGCCTTAAGCTCGACCCTTCAACTTCATCCCTTGTGCACCGCTTCTGCTCAGCAGAGGCGGTGTTTTTTTGCCTAGCGCTCCTACCTCTCGACTCCTTACCGCAAGTGAGTTCGTTACCGGTGCGACATCATGTCACATTTTATATAAGTCGCATTTTATCTAGTCTTTCCGACCATCAACATGACTAGTCGTACACCCAAGGAAAGATGTTATGAAATCGTCCAGGCTATTAACCCCTTTAGCGCTTGCTGTCAGCGCAGTAGTCGCTTCGTTTGCTAACGCTCAAACGACAATTCAATCACCTTACACTATTGAAGTTACGGCACCTATTCCTTTAGGTGGTGGTGTTTTTTCTCAACCGGCTCAATCCATTCAAGCGTCCCCTACCAGTGATGGGGGAGACCTATTACGCGCCATTAACGGTGTTTCGGGTTCTCGAATGGGCGGCAGAGGGATAGATCCGGTAATCCGTGGTCAAAGCCAAAATCAGCTCAATGTCATCTTAGATGGCGCTTTCTTATATGGAGCTTGTCCTAATCGCATGGACCCTCCGACTACTTACGCATCTCCAGCAACCTTTGATCGTGTTACCTTGATTAAAGGTAATCGTGACGTGATTTATGGACCTGGAGGAAGTGGGGGTACCGTGTTATTTGAACGAGTACGCCCCGTTTTCTCGGCTGACAAACAAACACGTGGTGAAATCTCAGCTGCCTATACGGGTAATAGCGATACAACTCAATTAGCAGCTGATTTAGCGGCAGGGACAGAAGACGGTTATGTCCGTTTTGTTGCTGGACATACCGATGCTGGAAATTATAAAGATGGCAGTGGCAGAAGCATACGATCTTCCTTTGAATCTGAATCCTATGCGTTGCTAACAGGTCTCAAGGTTGCCGATTCAACATGGCTGGAAGCGAGTGTAGAGCAAGCCAATGAAAAAGATGTTCTCTTCCCGGGTGCTGGGATGGATTCGCCCTACAGTGATTCAACGACCTATCGATTAAAGCTGGATCATGTCACTCAGGGTGGTGTAGTCGATCGAGTGAGAGCGGAGATCTATCGTGCCGAAGTCGATCATTTAATGGATAACTTCTCACTGAGAAATCAAACTGGAATGCGGATGAGGGCTCCAACGAACTCCGATACCACGGGCGGAAGGTTGTTGTTGGATAGTCGTTTGAGCAACACCGATATTCAATGGGGAGTGGATTATCAGAATAATAATCGTAACGCCTCAGCGATTAATGCCATGAATGCCATCACAGGTATTCAATGGCCTGATGTCGATTTAGCGCAAACAGGTGTGTTTGTCCAGCTTACACATCTGGTGACAGAGCGTGATTTGCTGCACGCGGGTGCTCGATATGATCATGTTCGCGCAAAAGCGGGTAGAACGAATGAGACTTTCACGGGTGGTATGCTGAATGGGCAAACACCCAATGATCTCTATGGAGTGAACGCCAACAACAGGAGTTCTGAGAATAATCTAAGTGGTTTCTTGGGATGGACACACAGTCTAGATGAGCAGTATCGGGTTGAAACAACCTTATCGCGCAGTGTTAGAACGGCAGATGCAACAGAGCGTTACATGGCGACGGGTAATTGGCGTGGTAACCCTTCCTTAGATCCAGAGAAGCATCATCAGTTAGAACTCGCCTTAGCCTCAGAAACAGCGGATCTAAGCTGGTCACTCGCCGGTTATTACAATCGGATTGACGATTATATTCTCAGAAAAAATAACCGTTACTCTAATATCACGGCTGAACTCTACGGTGCAGAAGCCGATCTAATTTGGCAGATAACACCTAATTGGCAACTGAGTCAGGGAATTGCGTGGGTCAGAGGCAAAAATCGTGATGATAAATCCAATCTGTCTCAGATTCCCCCCTTAAGTGTCACGCTCGGTTTAACTTATCAGCAAGATGCTTTAACCGCAGGCGTGGATTGGTTAATTGCAGCGAAACAGGATCAGGTGTGTCTAGCAGGCTCGAGCTGTGGTGGTCAGGATCCGAGAAAAACATCTGGCTACGATGTCATTAATGCTCACCTGGCCTATGAGTTAAACTCAGCTCTGATTCTCAGTGCCGGTGTGAATAACCTATTTGATAAAACCTACGCAAACCACCTCAATCGAGAGGATGTGTTTGGAAACAACACGCAAGTGAATGAGCCAGGTCGATCTGGATGGATCAAGTTCACGGCGAGGTTCTAAAAACGGGTGTGTGAGGTCTGCCATGAAATGGCGACCTCAGTAACAGCCTGAAGATTCAAGGTTTATGCTTGCCTAGCACTGTGCTCTTCTTTTAAGGTAGATCCGCCCCTAAGCCATTCAACAAGAATAAAAAAGGACGGAGCTGATTGATGAAGGCCTACCCTATCAACCTATTAAAAGGCGATCTGTTTGGCGGACTCACTGCCGGCATCGTTGCCCTTCCCCTTGCTCTAGCCTTTGGCGTGGCCTCAGGTGCCGGGGCCGCCGCCGGCCTATACGGTGCGATTGCCCTGGGACTAATGGCAGCTATTTTTGGCGGCACACGTGTGCAGATCTCCGGGCCAACGGGGCCTATGACCGTTGTTTTTGCCTCGGCGCTGGCCACTTTTGGCGGCAATTTTCAGATGGCTCTTGCCGTGGTGCTGGTCGGTGGTGTAGTACAAATTATTTTGGGCTTAATGAAAACGGGGGGGTTAGTTCGTTTTATCCCCTATCCCGTGATTTCCGGTTTTATGTCTGGAATCGGCGCTATCATCATTCTCTTGCAGCTCGCGCCCTTGATTGGTGCCAGCACGCCCTCCTCACCCTTATATGCCATCAGTCAGATGGGGCAAACGCTGGCGGCGTTTAATATGCAGGCGTTTTTCTTAGGTGCACTGACCCTGACGCTGGTGTTTTTAACCCCAATACGGATCAGCCGTTTTATTCCATCGCCCCTGTTAGCCTTAATCCTCTGTACACTCATCTCTGTATTAATGGGCTTTGATGTACCCGTGATCGGTCATATCCCAACCGGCCTACCGGAGTTTCATTTACCCCATTTCACGCTAGAGCAGTGGAGCCTCATCATCACCCTAGGCGTGACACTGGCTCTACTCGGCAGTATTGACAGTCTTCTCACCTCCCTAGTGGCCGATTCAATTACCCAAACACGCCATCAGCCGAATCGTGAACTGATTGGTCAGGGGCTGGGCAATATGCTCTGTGCCTTTATTGGCGGCCTGCCTGGAGCGGGCGCCACCATGCGTACGGTGGTGAATGTGAATGCGGGAGGTCAAACTCGTGTCAGCGGTGTGGTGCATGGCCTCTTTCTTTTAACCCTCCTTCTCGGTCTAGCACCTTTAGCCGCACAAATTCCTCTCGCTGTCTTGGCTGGTATTCTTATTAAGGTGGGCATCGATATTCTGGATTACCGCTTATTGCGTCTGTTGAAAACCGCGCCCCGCCCAGAAACCTTGATTATGGGTACCGTGTTTATCTTAACCGTACTGGTTGATCTAGTGATGGCCGTCGGTGTTGGGGTGGTGCTGGCGATGGGCTTACTCACCTGGCGCGTCGCCAAAGAAGCTGATATCAGTTTTAGTGATGGCAGTGGCCACCATTCTCACCAGATCGAGAAGGTCGGCCCTGGGGTGCGTGTAGTGAATGTGAAAGGCCCGCTGTTTTTTGGCTCCACCAGCCATATGCTGGATCGTATCGAGACAGTTGACCAGGTGATGGGCACCCACGATATCGTCTTTGATTGCCGCAAGGTCGATTTTATGGACCTCACCGCCATCTTCACGCTGGATGATATGATTGCCCGTCTGCATCAAAAACGTATTCGCCCTCGTGTTGTTGCCACCCCGGAAATCCGTGAGCAGTTATTGCAGATGAACACCCCTAACCTACGTGATGAAATTATCTTTACCAGTATGAAAGCCGCATTACGCTAACGCGACTTAGTTCAAACTCAGCCCAGTGCTTCTGTGTAAATTTCACCCACAGAGGTACTAAAAACGGTTAAAATGCGCGACAGTTTTTGTGATTAAGGCGGCTTAGACTAGGCCGCCTTCCAACCCTTGCAGGACTTCTCACGCATGAGCCACACCTTGCCTTCGCTGCAGCAACTTGAGCAGCATGATGCTTTTTTAGAACGCCACATCGGTCCCTCTCTGGAAGAACAGCACGCTATGCTGGCCAAGCTGGGACTGGATTCTTTGGATGCTCTGACAGAAAAAACGCTACCTGCGAGTATTCGTATTGACCAGCCTCTAACGCTGGCAAGCTCGGCCTCTGAAACGGAAGTCCTGGAGCGTCTAAAAGGCATGATGCAAAAAAACCAGCTGAAGCGCTCGATGATCGGCATGGGTTTTTATGACGTGATTGTGCCCAATGTCATCCTGCGTAATGTTTTGGAAAATCCAGGCTGGTATACCGCTTACACCCCCTATCAGCCCGAAATCTCGCAAGGGCGTTTAGAGGGCCTGCTGACATTCCAACAGATGATTCTGGATCTGACCGGATTAGATCTGGCAAACGCCTCTCTGCTGGATGAAGCGACGGCGGCCGCGGAAGCCATGACACTGTGTAAACGCATGTCCAAAGCCAAAAAAGCTCAGGTGTTTTTGGTGGATGAACAGTTGCACCCACAGAACATCAGCGTGATTCAAACCCGCGCGGAACCCTTAGGGATCGAAGTGGTGGTGGGTAAGGTCGCAGAGTTGATCGATCAGGTAGAGTGCTTTGGTGTGCTGGTGCAGTATCCCAATACCCAAGGCGAGATCGAAAACTATGCGGAGTTAATCCACAAAGCTCATGCTAAAAAAGCCCTTTTCTGTGCCGCCGCCGATCTGATGGCGCTGGTGCTGTTAAAATCTCCAGGCGACTTGGGTGCGGATGTCGTCTTCGGCTCCTCACAACGTTTTGGTGTCCCCATGGGCTATGGTGGTCCAGCCGCGGCTTTCTTTGCCACACGCGATGAATTTAAACGTTCGGTTCCAGGTCGCATTATCGGTGTGTCCGTGGATGCCCGAGGAAAAACCGCGCTGCGTATGGCGATGCAAACCCGCGAGCAACATATTCGTCGTGAAAAAGCCACCTCTAATATCTGTACCGCTCAGGCACTACTGGCCAATATGGCGGCTTTTTATGCGGTCTATCATGGCCCGCAGGGGCTGCACACCATCGCCTCGCGCATCCATCGTCTGACCTCTTTGTTAGCCGCGGGATTACGCCAGGGCGGTATCGAAGTCAACAACACCTACTGGTTTGATACCCTGACGCTGAATCTAGGGGCACAACGCGATCAACTGCTCGCCCGTGCCGCGCAAGCTGGCATCAATCTGCGTGCTCTCGGCACTGAGCAGCTGGGGATCAGCTGTGATGAACGCACAACACGTGCTGAAATCGAAACCCTCTGGTCAATCCTACTACCCGGCTCGGCTCAACCCGATCTCGACGCCCTCGATCAAGCCTTATGCCAAGCCGGAACCTCAGCACTGCCGGCTGAACTCTTACGTGAGCAAGCGATCCTGACGCATCCGGTGTTTAACACCCACCACAGTGAAACTGAGATGCTGCGTTATTTAAAACGCTTGGAAAATAAGGACATCTCTCTGGCGCACAGCATGATTCCGCTCGGCTCTTGCACCATGAAGCTGAATGCCACCGCCGAGATGATTCCAGTGACCTGGCCGGAGCTGGCCAATATGCATCCTTTTGCCCCCCTAGAACAGGCTGCGGGTTATCAGCAGATGCTTCAGGAGCTGGAAGAGATGCTGAAAGCCGTCACGGGCTTTGATGCCATCTGTATGCAGCCCAACTCAGGCGCTCAGGGTGAATATGCGGGCCTCTTGGCGATTCGTAATTATCTTAAAGCTCAGGGTCAAGGCCATCGTAATGTCTGCCTGATTCCAACTTCAGCCCATGGCACCAACCCAGCAACGGCCTCCATGGTCGATATGCAAGTGGTGCTGGTGGATTGTGATGCCGAAGGCAACGTAGATGTTGCGGATCTACGTGCCAAGGCCGATGCGCATGCTGAAGACCTCGCCTGCTTGATGATTACCTACCCTTCCACCCACGGTGTTTTTGAAGAAGAGATCGTTGAGATCTGTGAGATCATTCATCAACATGGTGGCCAGGTGTATATGGACGGTGCCAACCTCAACGCTCAGGTCGGCCTCAGCCTGCCAGCCGCGATCGGCGCCGATGTCTCCCATATGAACCTGCATAAAACCTTCTGTATTCCACATGGCGGCGGTGGCCCAGGCATGGGGCCCATCGGGATTAAAGCGCACCTGATTCCTCATGTTGCGAACCATCCGGTGATTGCCGTTAATAATGACAACCCAGAAAACGGCGCTGTTTCAGCGGCGCCTTGGGGCAGTGCAAGCATTCTCGCCATCAGCTGGGTGTATATCGCCTTGATGGGTGCAGCCGGACTGCGACAAGCGACTCAGGTGGCAATTCTCAACGCCAACTATGTTGCCCAGAGCTTGAGCGAACACTACCCTATACTCTATACAGGTCGTAATGGCCGTGTCGCCCATGAGTGCATTATTGATCTGCGTCCGCTGAAAGAGCGCACCGGGATTAGCGAAGAAGATGTGGCCAAGCGTTTGATGGATTTTGGTTTTCACGCACCCACCATGTCCTTCCCTGTGCCCGGCACCCTGATGATTGAACCCACCGAATCGGAGCCGAAAGCTGAATTGGATCGTTTTATTCAAGCGATGATTCAGATACGTGCTGAAATCGCCGCTGTCGAAAACGGTGAGATCGATGCTGAAAATAATCCGTTAAAACATGCGCCGCACACCCAAGCGGACCTGATGGACCCGAACTGGACGCGTCCTTATACCCGCGAACAGGCGGCCTTCCCGGCGGATTGGTTAAAAGAGGCTAAGGTTTGGCCGAGCGTGAACCGTATCGATAACGTCTACGGTGATCGTAACCTCTTCTGTGCCTGTGTGCCGGTCAGTGATTATGCTTGATGGGATGATCGGCTAGGCTGAGTGAAAAAAGAGGAGTGCAAGGCTCCTCTTTTTTCTGCTCTCGTTTTTTCTGCACTCGCTCGAATTGAAGAAGATAATTGGCATTCAGTAAACTCTATGTCTTAACCGCCGCTCAACCCCAACACCTCAACCTCCATGCCATGGGCGGCGCTGACGCTGCTGATACAACTGCTTTAATCTGTACTGCCGCAGAGCTCGCTGAGCATAGAAGCGTCGTGGGCAATGATGCTTCGATACTTTGCGATGAGGCTTGTCATGCGCATACAAGGATTCATCCACGGGGGTGGCCTCATCCTGAGCGGCATGATAAAGCTCCTCAAGTGGAAACTGCACTGCCGGTTGTGGCACAAACTCCATCTTCTCGCGTTGCAAACCGGCAACACGCGATTGATACAGGGCATACAGCATCATGGCCAAAAGATTCAGGGCGATATACACAAACAACCCAGAAGGGCCGATTTTCGCCATCAAACTGGAGCTCAGCAAGGGGCCAAACACAGCACCACTGCCATAACCTACGAGCAAACCCGACGAGGTTTGCATCAACTGTTCAGGATCACTCCAATCATTTACGTGCGCTGCGGCCAAGGGGTAAATCACAAACGCCAAGGCTCCGTAGGCAAACACATTCAGCAGCAAACTGCTAAAGGGCCAAGCCAGCTCGGTTTGCACGATCAGCAACAGGCTAAAGATCAAGCCACCGGCACATACACCGGCTAAGACTTTACGTCGCTCTATCCGATCAGACAGGCGGCCCAAGGGTATTTGCAACACCAGACCGGAGAAAATCCCCACCATCATAAAGAAAGAGATCTGCTCAAGTGCCAAGCCTTGCCCCTGCGCAAAAATCGGCGCCATGGCAAAAAAAGCCGCATTCACCGAACCCGCACAGACAGCACCCCAAAAACCTGCCGGGGCCACCTGCAACAGAGGCCGGATACTAAACTGCGTCATCGGATTAGGGATGGGCGCTTCGGTTCGAGTCAGCATCAAAGGCAGCAGGGATAGGGAGAAGCACACGGAAGCAATGGCAAAGATCTCAAACTCGCTCGGCGCTGAAAAGAGTAAAAGCAGCTGCCCTAAACCCGATGCCAGATAGTTCACAACCATATACAGCGCGAGAATACTGCCACGCGTTTGATTATTAGAGCGTGCATTCAGCCAGCTTTCGGTAATGATAAACAGACCCGCCAGACCAAAGCCATCCATCAGGCGCAAGCCTCCCCACACCCAGGGATCGATCCATAAAACATGGATCAAAGGTGATAAGGACATAAACGAAGCAAATGCCGCAAAAGCACGGATATGACCGGCACGTGCGATCACGCGGGCGCTGTAACGCGCACCTAAAAACATTCCCAGGAAGTAGCTAGCCATCATCAGACCCACGGTCTGCACACTGAAACCTTCCAGATCGGCACGCAGGCTGGTTAGGGTGGTGAAGAGGGCGTTGGCAAGCACCAACAACCCATAACTTGAATAGAGAGCGAGTAAACTACGTGCCGCGAAAAACATGAATCTCCATGACTAAGGTTGCCTGTGATTCTCCCTGTTTCTAGGAGGCTTCCACAGATTTTGAAGATGCCGGCGCATCATTACCCAGCAGAATGGCAATCCAACGTGTGCTGTCATTCTGCTCTAAGGCAATCTTGACGATCATGGTTAGGGGTATCGACAAGAACATACCGACCGGACCGAATAACCAGCCCCAAAGAATTAAGGATAAAAATACCACCAAAGGCGACAGACCCAAGCCACGCCCCATAAAACGCGGCTCAACCAGATTTCCCATCACCACGTTGATGACGACATACCCCAAGGTGACCAACAACGCATCGCCCACCCCCAACTGCACCAAGGAAAGAAGGACGGCCGGAATAGCTGCTATGAGTGACCCAACGTTGGGGATAAAGTTCATCAACATCGCCACCAGCCCCCAAAGGACCGGGAAATCCACCCCTAAATAAGCCAACCAGAGTGTGACCAGCACCCCAGTAATCAAACTGATGGTGGTTTTAATCATCAGATATTGGTTGACCTGTTTCATAAACCCGCTGGCATCCCGTAAAGACTTATCGGCATTGGGCAGCGCGGCTTTTAATTTACCGGAAAAAGTCGCTTCCTCTAAAAGCAAAAAGATCACGATAAAGACCACCAAAAACAGATTGGTCAACAAGGAGCCGATGCTGGATAGGGTGGAACCAATTAAGCTCATCATCTGCGAGGGGTTGAGTTGATTCATCACCATATCGCGGCTAACCGGAATCTCCCAACGCTCCAAGTAAGGCAGCAGATCCGTGATCACACTTTGTAAGCGCATCTGGTAATGCGGCAGACGCAGCATAAACGCATCAATCGACTGACTGACCACCATCACCAATCCACCACCAAAGACAATCAGCACCGCCAGTACGATGACCACCGCGCCCACAGGGGGCACCCCTCTGGACGTGATCATGCGGATAAAAGGCGTGCTAATGATGGCAATAAATAGGGCCAGCAAAATCGGAATCACGATAGTTTCTGCGGCTTTTAAACCCGCCAAAATTACAATCATGGCCGCCAGTCCCAGCAGCCATTTCAATCCCTGAGCTTCCGACATAATCTTTTCTCAATAACAGGAATTAGGCGTTGAGTCAGGACGTATTTCGCCCATTACCTCATCCGGATCGATCTCCAATTGCAGAAGCGCCTCACGCACCTGCTGAATATCACTCTGAATACGCTCAAACTCATCACCGTATTCATAACGGGTCACATCCATCGGGTGAGGCATATAGGTAAAGGCGATTTTTAATGCCTGCAGAATATCTGGGGGAAGTGAAGAACTCATGTGATGACTCCGACTGTTAAAAGGCAGTGGTTAAGGAGACCTTGATTGGGGGTGGAAATGTGCACCCAGTGCTCTATTGAGCATTCATTTCAACAAACATTCAATATTCTAACAGACTCCCTCCCCAAACTCAGTTGAATGGAGTAAAGTAAAGCCAAATTTAAACCATTCAGTCTGAAAACCCTTCCTGCTCTAGGTTTTATCTATGAATCCCAGCACTGCTATTCCAGGCCTCATCTGGATGCTCGCGGCTTTAACCGCCTTAGCACCTCTGGCCATCGATGCCTATCTACCCGCCATTCCGAGTATGGCGCGTAGCTTAAATGTCTCGATCAGTGAGGTCGAATTGACTCTGAGCCTGTTTCTGGCGGGCTTCGGCTTAGGTCAGCTTTTTGGTGGCCCTCTGTCCGATCATTTTGGTCGACGCTTTGCGATCTTGAGTGGTCTAGCACTGTTCACGCTGGGCACCCTAGCGGTGCTCTTAAGCCCCAGCATCGAATTCATCTGGGCCGCACGATTTTTACAGGCGTTTGGCGGTGGGATCAGTGTTGTGAACTCTGCCGCCATCGTGCGGGATCTCTATCAAGGCCGGGAAAGTGCTCAAGCCCTCTCGCGTATTGCCGCGATTATGATGGCGGCGCCTCTGCTCGCGCCGGTGTTAGGCAGTGCCCTGCTCTGGATCAGTGGCTGGCAAGGGATTTTTATCACCCTATTTATTTATGCGCTGTTACTCGCTCTGACCCTTTGGCGCTTTCTGCCGGAAACACGTCGCGCCAGTCAGCAAAGCCGCCAATCGCCCTTACAACGCTATTTCTCCATTCTTAAGCATCGCCGCGCTATGGGCTTTGTTTGCAGTGTGGCCTTCAGCTACGCCGGTATGTTTGCCTTTATTACCGGCTCTGCGGGTGTTTATATGGAACACTTTGGTATCAGCCCTCAGCTTTTCCCTGTGTTATTTGGGGCCAATGTCGTCACCTTACTCCTCTGTAATCAGATCAACATCCGCCTCCTGCACCGTTATGCCCCCCGTCTGTTATTAGCCCGAGCCCAGTGGCTACAAGCAGCCCTAGCGAGCGTTTTGACGCTGGGACTTCTCGCGCTCGATCTTCCTCTACTGGGCGTATTACCTCTGATTATGCTGTTCATCGGTCTGCAGGGTTTTATCATGTCTAATGGAATGGCCGGCACAACCGAATTCTTCCCACACAGCGCCGCCAGCGCAACCGCTTTTGTCGGCGCCTTAGGTTTTAGCCTGGGCGCGCTCTCTGGCACACTGGTCGGCTTGCTCGGCGAAAGCAGCCCTCTGGCCATGGCCTGGGTGATGTTAGGCTGTGTTGGCTGTGGTTTGACCTTACGTCTTATTTTGCATGCTCGACAAGCAATCTAAGGATCACCGCGTTAGACTATAAAACCCGTTCTGGCCCGAAAAGGAATCAATAATGGAAGCCTGGCACGTCTGGCTCATTGCAGCCGTGATTTTAATGATTATGGAGTTGTTAAGCCTTGGATTTGTCGCCTTTGCCTTAGGCCTAGCGGCTCTCTTGACAGCTGCGGCCTCTTTTTGGGGATTAGCGGATTCCGCGCAATGGTCCGTCTTTGCCCTCAGTGCCGTAATTCTTGCGCCTCTACTGAAATACCTCTTCAGTCGTTATGCACCCTCACAAAGACGCAGTGCGCTGGCAGGCGAGCCACATAGCCTGGAAGGGGTCATTATTGAACAGACACCGGGCAAGCTGCGTATCCAGATCGAAGGTGATCTCTACCCTTTCCGCTCCCTGTCTGAGCAAACACTCGCCGTGGGCACTCGGGTAAAAGTACGTGAATTTGATGGCATCACCGCCATTCTCGATTAAGCTTAAACCTTGTTAACCCACTCACAGCAAGGAATCTATCTGATGGACGTCTGGTTAGTAATCGCGCTTATTCTCACCCTAATGGTGATCATTCTTCTAATTAAAGGCTTGATGATCGTGCAGCAATCCGAGGCCGTAGTGATCGAGCGCCTGGGCAGCTACCACCTCACACTCCAGCCGGGGATCAATTGGATTATCCCTTTTGTGGATCAACCTCGCTCTATCAAGATGCGCCGTTATCAGGTGATCAATAATGAACAGGTGGCCGTCGTAGTCGAAGAAACGCGTATTGACCGCCGCGAAACCGTTCTCGATTTTCCAGGCCAAGCCGTGATTACCGGAGATAACGTCAGTGTGACCGTCAATGGTGCACTCTACTTCCAAGTGATCGATCCTGAACGCGCCGTGTATCAGGCCGAAAATCTGGTACAAGCCATCGAGATACTGGCTAAAACTTCACTGCGTTCTGAAGTCGGTAAAATGGAACTCGACAAGCTGTTTGAATCTCGCCAAGAGATCAACGACAAACTGCAGATTGTCATGGATGAAGCGGGTAACAAATGGGGGGTGAAGGTCACACGTGTTGAGATCCAAGACATTACCATTCCGCGTGAAGTAGAAGATGCGATGCGTAAACAGATGGCCGCGGAGCGTGAGCGTCGTGCTCTCGTATTACAGGCCAGTGGTGAGCGTGAAGCCGCTATTGCGCGCGCTCAGGGTGAAAAAGAATCGAATATTCTGGTCGCAGAAGGTGAAAAAACAGCGGCGATCCTGCGTGCTGAAGGGGAGCGTGAAGCGATAAATCAAATCCTGGCCGCCGGTCAAAATCAGATCGATGCGCAACTGGTCATAGGTTATCTATTGGGTTTGGAGTACCTGAAAACACTTCCAGAGATTGCAAAAGAGGGAGATCGTGTATTTTTGCCCTTTGAATCCTCAAGCATTCTGGGTGCCGTCGGCAGTTTGCAGCAACTCATGAATCCTGCGAACAAAGCTTAGGCTTGATTCATCCGACATTCATTGAAGCTGGCCCAGAATGCAAAGATCGGGCGCTAGGCTAGCTTTTCATCCGCTTCTGGGGAACTCCTGTTTTTTTCGCCCGTCATAGAAAAGGTTTTGATCCGGATCATTGTCTCTTCTGTAAAAGAAGGTTCTAATGTACTGGATTTATTCATAGCCCTAAACTGATCGCAGAATCGGCACCGGGTTCACTTGTCAATGAGAGAAAGGATCGAGATATGGCTAACACTAGTCGTCGTAGTTTCCTGAAAAAAGGTATGTTTGGTTTGGCTGCTCTGCCTCTGGGCATGGGTGTTCTGACCACCAAGGCTTTCGCGGAAGGCCTGCCACCACTGAGCGAAGATGCGCCCAATGCTAAAGCGCTGAACTATGTCAAAGTGGCGGCCGATGCATCGAGCCACCCTGCATTCAAAGCAGATAGCTATTGCGATAACTGCATGTTCTTCCAGCCTGATACCAACGGCTGCACCCTGTTCCAGGGCTTCTCTGTAGAGCCAAAAGGCTGGTGTCAATCTTGGTTTAAACGTCCAGGTTAATTCCTGTTTGACTCAAGCATTCACGACGACCCCCGCCTTGCGGGGGTCGTTTTTTCGGATGAGAAAACCCTTACCCCTCTTTTCGCTGCAACGCAAAAGTCTATAATGCAAAGAAGCCCTATTTAATTTCGCGGAGCGCTCTCGCCGGTGGCTACCTTGTTGAAGTTGGCACGTTTTCGACATCTCAAGTTTTTACTGCCACCCCTTCTGGCAGTAGTGGTTGCCGCTGTGTTTTTTCTGGTCGCCAATCTCTATCAAAACAAAGTCGAAGAACAAGCACGCAGTATTGATATTGAGCGTTTGGCCGAAGTACGCGCCAAAATTGAAGGCAGCTTTAACGGTGCAGTGAATCTTACCGCCGGCCTCATCGCTCAGGTTAAGGTCACAGGGCGTATCGAGCAGGAGATTTTTGATGCGCTTGCCCGTTATCTGCTGCTGGAAAACAGCTTGATCCGAAATATCACCCTCGCTCCAGACAATGTCGTAGGTTTTGTTTACCCCCTAACCGGCAATGAAGCCGTCTTGGGCATGGATCTTCTCCATCATCCGCAACAGGGTGAAGCTACACGCGAAGTCATGGCCACACAACGCCCGGTACTCGCCGGCCCCTACAACTTGGTGCAGGGCGGCGTCGGTGTCATTCACCGTGTCCCAATTTATATTGAGGATAAAGCAACCGGGCAGCAGCACTACTGGGGGCTGATGAGTACTCCTATCGACTTCACCCGCCTACTCGAAGAAGCCGGTTTATTCAGCCCTGAGTTTGATTTAGAGATTGCTTTACGCCGTACAGCCGGCAGTTTGGATGATGCAGAAAGAGTGTTTTACGGTGAACCGACACTGTTTGAACACCCGGAACGCTTAAGCACTCAAATTGCAGTACTGGATAACACCTGGGAGATGGTAGCTGTGCCGCAGCAGATCATCAGCCAGGATTTGCGCCGAGTGATTTTACTACTACAGACCACAGGCTTATGCTTTGCTCTGCTGACCTTTTTTCTCACCTGGAAACTCATACGCTTAGGCGAATCTCTGCACGCCTCACAAGAGCGTTATAAAATGCTAGCCCGCCATGACAGCCTGACGGGACTGCCCAATCGCACCCTCTTTTATGATCGTTTTGCCCATGCCCTGGCGCGCGCGGAACGCCGCAACGAATCCATGGCTTTGCTGTACATGGATCTAGACGGCTTTAAACCGATTAATGATCAATATGGGCATCCGGTGGGTGATCAGGTTTTGCAAGAAGTCGCTCGACGCTTCAGCACGGCGATTCGCGGTGCCGATTCCGTGATTCGTATTGGTGGGGATGAATTTGTGGTCTTGATCGAAGAACCGCCGAATGAAGAAAGTATACAACGTGTTGCGGAAAAGCTGATCCAAGCCATGCAGGCCCCTTTCCAAACCGATGGCACCTATTCTGACTTGGGTGTCAGTATTGGCATCGCCATCTATCCTGAGAATGGCCTGACTCTGGATGAATTAATGAACGCCAGTGATTCTGCGATGTATGCGGCGAAAGCTCAGGGTAGTAACCAAATCCATTGGGCTTCTTAAAATTAAAGCCGCTAAATCCTTTAAAACAGAGCCGCTGTAAGCAAAGCCGCCCATATGGCGTAGACAAAGCTGTTAAGCTGAAAACTTCACCTGATTACGTCCCGACTCTTTTGCGGCATAGAGTGCCTGATCCGCACGCTCCATCAGAGTTAAAGCCGTATCCTGCATACGAAACTCACTGACACCGATGCTCACCGTTACACGCAGATCGGGCAAGGAGGAGGATACCGCCGTTTCCTCTAGGGTTTCACGCAAACGCTCGGCCACCAAACAGGCATCCTGTAATTCAGTGTTCGGCAGCAGCAAAACAAACTCCTCTCCTCCGTAGCGAAAAGCTAGATCCTGAATCCGCAAACTCTCTAGAATAATCCGTGCAAAGCCCACTAAAACCTCATCACCGATCAGATGCCCATAGGTATCATTCACCGATTTAAACTTATCCAGATCGAGTAAACACAAGCTGAAAACCTCTCCACTGCGTTGGGCACGGGCCAATTCCACTTGCAGCTGCTGTTGCAAGAAGCGTGGATTATTCACCCCCGTCAGCGGATCACGAATACTCAGCTCATGGTAATGGCGTGCAGATGCTTGAGCTTGCTGCAGATCGGTCACATCCAAAGCGATGGCCACTACTTCAACCGGCACCCCCAAAGGATCACGCACCAGACGTGCCTCATCTAACAGATGATGCCACTCGCCCTCAGCATCACGCAGGCGCAATTGGCTGGACGCTTGACCATTTTGAAAGAGTTGCTGATTACGTTGCGCGTAAAGATCACGATCTTCCGGGTGGAGAAGTGCTAACAAACCTTGCTGACAAAAGGCCTCTTCTGACCAACCCAAAAGGTGATCACTGCCTGCATTACAATAACTAAGACTTAAAGCCCCTTGCTCATAAGACTGTACATAAATCAATGCAGGCGTCGTTTCCAGCAGGGATGACATTCGCTTACCCACCTGCTCGGCTTCTTGGTGTACTTGAATTTCTTGCTGAATGTTTCTTAGACAACCGATACCTCGAATCCCTTGTGGAGATTGGAGCCAATTTAAAGTGAACGCATACTCGACTTGTTGCCCTCCGATCATCAGGCTCAAAGTAGTTTTCAGTGGTGCCTGCATCAATAGAGATTCTTGCCAGTGCAAGGCCAAACCCTCTCTTTGAGAAGGCACAATCCATTGCCACCAAGCATCCAACGATATACTTTTTGGATTTTCAATTTGAGATAAAGGATCATCAGAACAAGCTGTCACAGAAAACAGATGACGCTCGGGATAAAACTCACACCAGTTCAGCTCCAGTTGATCGCGCATCAATCGAGCAGCCCGCTCGCTTTCTTGCAAAGCCCGCTCATGGAGGCGCTGCTGCAGAGCAGCTAACCATAAATTCATTAAAGCTGTGCCACGCTCTTGCAGTGTTTGTTGCCACTCTTGTGTCGAAGGCCAAGACATCACCATATATAAGCTGGGCAAGGTAGGATGCTTCTGCTCAACCCAAAAACAGACATCACTCTGTCGCACACCTGCTTTTTGTCCACTAATCCGGAGAAATTCTTTTGGATCAAACCACTCTGGAGTCGGCAGTTCTCTTGCCACGCAGTGCAAAGTTTGTAACTTTTGGGTCAAATGATCTTGCATGAAAATAGCCGCTGCGGGTAATTGAAAACAACGGCAAATTTCCGCTAATAAACGCTCTGACTCTAGCTCCAATTGGTCCAGTTGAACGTAAAGTAAGCGTTCGAGCACTTCGTGACTCTGTGTTAACCAACGCAGCCTGGTTTCCTGCGCAGCCAGTTGTTTTCTTAGATCTGTTTGATCTAAAAGATTCAAACGTATATCCAAACCATTGAACTCTAACCAGCCACGGCAAGCTAAACGCCCGGCATCACGATGGCGTAAGTTGAGATCTATCAGTTGATGCGTCTGTTGAGACAAGGCATCAAGCAGTGTATGGCTCGGCAGTGCAAGAAATTGCGAGATAGGACAGGGAAGTTGCTTAGGCAGCCACAGCGGCAGATCCGGATCCACCTGATAATCGATAACACGTGCGCTCTGGTCTAAGTAAAGCACTATATTGCCAGGCTTATGTCGCGACTGCTCGCTCACGTACGAATTATCTTCATTGAAGAAGGTCGCCATATGCTGCATCACGTTTCCTTAAATATCCAGAAGTCAGGCCAATATTCCAACTCATTAAGGCGTATGTGGGCCATGTAATCAATCGTCACTTGTATATAGCTGTATCTGACTTGATCTTGAAAATCACTAGACAGTGACTTCAACTCTCAACTACCATAACAATATTCCGACTTTTCTTATTTTTCTATTTTTTCGATATAGGAAAGTCCGATGCAAGACATGGGAGGTGTCCATGCACAGTCATCTGGAGACAGAGCTGCTGTACGAAATTGCATTGGAAATAGGCAGTCATCCGAATCTTGAGCAGATGTTGCACAACACTCTGGCGAAGATGATTCGACTTCTGAATTGCAGCGGCGGTATGATCATGCAAGCGCGCTACCCTTTAAATGATGAGGCGGCACCAGCGGCACAGCTTCCTTTAGTCTGGCTGGATCCAATTAGCCTGCCACGCCATTTCAGCCAACGCTGTATCCGCGAAGGCCATTTGGATCTGAAGCGCTTGCCAAACAATCTAGAGCAGATGGCTTTTCTCAAGGAATGGCTACCCTTACAGCTTAACCTGCATGACGATACCTTTTATTTGTATCACCTGCCTAATTTTGGTTTGCTCTATTTACGCAAATCCAATGGCGTGTTTTCCGATCGCATCCAGCACTCTCTAACACAACTCTGTGAAAAACTGGCACTGGCGGCCCGTGCAAGCCTAGCCAATCGCGATCTACGCCTAGCCGCCGAGGTGTTTAACCAAACCGGTGAAGCCATCCTGATTACCGATGCCAACAAAATTATTCAGCGCAGTAATCATGCTTGTTATGAGATGACCGGCTACAGCTGTGGTGAACTCAGCGGCCAACCTCTGGAGCAGTTTTTTAGCCATTTATTCAGTGAGCACAAAGATATCTGGTCACACGTGGAGCAGAAGAGTGTTTGGCAAGGCGAGCTGATTCATCATCGTAAGAATGGTGAAGTCTTTCCGATCTGGGCCACCCTCAATCGTTCGCCTAAGCAGGGAGATCAGATACACCGTTATATTTTGATTTTTTCCGACATCAGTGACCTGAAGAAAACCCAGAAGAAAATTGAATACCTCGCAACCCACGATAGTTTGACCGGTTTAATCAATCGCAATCTGTTCAACGATCGTCTTCTTTTAGCACTGGCCAACGCCAAACGTGATGAACAGGCACTGGCCTTGATGTTTATCGATCTGGATAAATTCAAAGAGGTCAATGATCAGCTCGGCCACGATGCCGGGGATGCACTGCTGATCGAAGTGGCGCAGCGCTTACTCCGTTGTGTGCGTGAAGTGGACAGTGTCTCCCGCATGGGCGGGGATGAGTTCAATATTCTGCTCTATCCCTGTGATCTTCCCGCCGCGATTCAAATTGCTCAACGTATTCGCCTACAACTTGAACAACCTTTTCAACTTCAACAACGTGAAATTCGCATCAGTGGCAGCATCGGCCTGGCTTTTTATCCTGAGCATGCTGAGGACGCAAAAACTCTGATGAAGGTCGCAGATATGGCGATGTACCAAGCCAAGCGCCAAGGGCGCAACCAGATCTGCCACGCCTCCTCTTTGTTTGCTTCCCCACCCTCTTCCGATGATGAATGGACGCACTAAGGTCAAACAGGACACATATGGATATTCATAAAGAATTGTTAAGCAAAGCCTTTTTAGAACTCTGCCTGGAAAGTCTCGATCGCATCCAGCAGGGATTGGAAAGTATTCAGGGCAATGAATTTGTCCAGCTCAATTTTGCTGCCACCCTAAAAGAAGTGGAAACCATCAAGTATTGGTCTGATAGCTTTGGCCTGCATGAAGTGTGTCTGCTAATGCAACCCCTGGAAAAATCACTACAGCGGATTCGCCAACGTAATGCGATGGATAGATTAAATTACCACTTTCTACTGCAGTGTTTTCATAAGTTGAAAAACCTACTGCAGTGTTATCTAAGCGGACAGGTTCCACAGGAGCCTTTTAAGGCCGAAGTGAAAGCGGCTCTCTATCAGCTTTTTGAACTCAATCTGGAGCGCTGCTTGGTCAGCCGCTTTTCTGCCTTACCGACCCCGATACAAGCGGCTCAGGAGGCCACGCCGATCAACTATTACGCGATCTATATCACCTCCTGTGCTGATTTTTTTCAGAATCCCGATCCCTTTGAGCTTTTGGAAAATTCACTCTTAAGCCTGGCGCTGGAGATACAGCATCAGCGTTTATCGGGCATCTCCGCCTGTTGGCGTTTGAGCACCCATGCCGATGCCTTACAACTCAATCAACTCATTGGGTTTTGCTGCAATCTGCAAGATGTTGAGATACACACACTCGACGCTTGGTATTCAGAAGGAATAAAAAATGGCCCTTGAAATCAGTCTATTGCTGGGCGGCTGGTTGAGCTTGACCTACTGGATGCATCGTCGGCATCGGCACTCAATCCGCCAGATCGAATCCCGTCATGCACACACACGCCAGGTCCTGGAAGAGGCTCACAATGAGCTCAAGCGCCTGCATAATTTTGATGCGATTACTCAGCTGGCCAATCGTAATCTATTCAATCGCACTCTCAATCGCCAGATGCTGAAAGCAGTTAAACAGCACAAGCAATTAGCCGTTATCTTTATTGATCTGGATGGTTTTAAACGTGTGAATTCCCGTTTTGGGCATGAAACCGGTGACCAGCTTCTGAGATTTCTCGCCCAACCTCTGGCCGAAGTGTTACCCGAACCGGCATTACTGGCGCGCATAGGCGGGGATGAATTCGCAGCGGTGATTCCAGATTTAGAGGATAAAGACGAGATTCAACCGCTGTTGCATGCGTTGTTACGTGCCGCACGCACTCCCTTTGAATATCACGGCCATCGCTTGCACCTAAGCGCCAGCATTGGCCTGACGTTTTATCCCCAGGATGACGAGGTGGATGCCGATCAACTGCTACGCCAAGCCGATCAAGCGATGTATGCCGCCAAAATCGCAGGTAAAAACCGTTGTATGGTGTTTAACTCCTCTGAAGATAAACATCTTCGCGGGCATAATGAGCTGCTGGAGCAGCTGCGCAGAGCCATCGACCTCAGTGAGCTGGTGCTGTTTTATCAACCGAAAGTGAATATGCGTAGCGGCCAAGTCATCGGTATGGAAGCGCTGATTCGCTGGCAACATCCCGAGAAGGGTTTATTGGCGCCAGCCTATTTCCTGCCAGTGATCGAAAATCATCCTTTGAGTATTGCCCTCGGTGAATGGGTGATTTCGCAAGCGCTGCACCAGCATCAACTCTGGCTCAAGACCGGTTTTTATCTCCCCATCAGTGTGAATATTTCCGGTTACCATCTGCAGCAAGCCGATTTTACCGAGCGTCTGAAGCACCTACTTGGGCTTTTTCCCAAGGTCAAAGCCGGTGCCTTGGAGATCGAGATACTGGAAACCGTGGCCCTTGAAGACATCAAGCGTGTCACTGAAACCCTGAATGCCTGCCGTAAAATGGGGGTGAACTTTGCTTTAGATGATTTTGGCACCGGATATTCCTCACTCACCTACCTGCGCCATCTGCCCACTCAAGTCTTAAAGATCGATCAATCCTTTGTTCGGGGTATGTTGCAAGATGCTGAGGATTTTTCGATTCTGGAAGGCATTTTTGGCTTAAGCCTGGCATTTGATCGTGAATTGATTGCCGAGGGGGTCGCCAGTGAAGCCCATGGCTGCAAGCTGCTGGAAATGGGCTGCGAGCTAGGCCAGGGTTATGCCATCGCCAAACCTATGCCAGCAGAAGCGATACAGGCTTGGGTAGAAGAGTGGAAACCTCCCACCTCCTGGACGCAAACACAAAAGCTGACGCGTTGTTATTAATCAACCACTCTTCTCAGCTCAACACCTTGCCAGAAAGGTGTTTGTTCCTGCAGATGTTTCTGACAAAGGTCAAAGATCATACAAATATGTACTTTCGCGGCTAGACAGGCTCTTCAGACTCGGTAAGATGACGTTCATCACTTCTTAACAATTATAAAGAGCTAGTTTTAAATGAGTATATTGCAACGTCTGTATCTCGGCTTTGGCCTGCTCCTCGGTTTGTTAGTCATCGTTACCCTTATCGGTGTTGTCAAAGTCGGCCTGATTGATGCCACCATGACGCAAGTGAGTGACGTCGACAGTCGTAAACAACGCTTTGCCATCAACTTTCGCGGCAGTGTGCATGATCGTGCCATCTCTCTGCGTGATGCTGTGTTGACTCAAAATCCACAAGAGCGCCGTGCCCATCTCGCTGAAATTCAGCGCTTAGATGAGTTTTATCAGGACTCCGCACAACAAATGGATGCGCTGTTTGCCCAACGCCATCTGGTCAGCGCACAAGAGATCGAGTTGCTAAACGCCATCAAAACGATTGAGAACACCACTCTAGCGGCCACCGAGCGCACACTGAATCTGCTCGCCGCCGAACGTATCAACGAAGCGAAAGAGCATCTCCTCTATCAATCCTCTAAGGGCTATACCGACTGGTTAGCCGCGATCAATGCCTTTATTGACTACCAGGAAGCCTCGATCCAAACCGGCGTGAAGTTTGTACGCAGTGAAAGTAGCGGCTTTAAAAGCCTGATGCTTGGCGTCACCGGTTTTGCACTGGTCTTAGGGGTGTTTATTGCCTACCGCTTAATTCGACGCATGCGCCTAACCCTAGGCGGAGAGCCGGAAGTCGCGGCGCGCCTGATCCGCCAATTTGCCGCCGGAGATCTCTCGGTGCGCGTGGATCAGGCACCGAAAGACAGCATGATGGGGGCCGTTGCCACCCTGACCCAACAGCTCTCTAACATGATGCGCCATATCGGCCAAACCTCTGGGCGTTTAGCGCTGTCTGCTGCCGACATGGCCTCCACCGCGCAACGAAACCAGCAGTTGGTTGAGCGCCAGAAAGAGGAAACCTTCCACGGTGCCTCAGCCGTGAATCAGATGTCTTCGACCGTGCATGAAGTGGCCAGCCATACCCTGCAAGCGGCTCAACTGGCGAAAACAGCGGATGATGAAACCCAGTCGGGCAATCAGGAGGTGGCGCGCACCCTGAGTACCATCAGTGAATTGGCGCAAAGTGTTGAAGAAGCGACCGTCGTGATCCAGCAACTCTCAGCCGACAGCCGTGAAATCGGCAGTGTGGTTGAAGTGATCGCGAATATCGCGGAGCAAACCAACTTGTTGGCACTGAATGCTGCTATTGAAGCAGCACGTGCCGGTGAACAGGGGCGTGGATTTGCAGTCGTAGCCGATGAGGTGCGTGCCCTGGCCAGTCGCACGAAAGAATCCACAGGCAACATTCAAAGCCTGATTGAGAAGACACAATCCCAAACCGGCACAGCGGTCAACGTGATGGAAAAAGGTCGTCAGAAAGCGATGATCTGTGTCGAGCAAGCGGAACGTGCCGGCCACTCGTTACAGGTGATTAGCCAATCGGTTTCTGCGATCAATGATATGAACACTCGTATTGCCAGTGCCGCTGAAGAACAATCGGCTGTCGCCAGTGAGATCAATCAGAACTTTGAGCGCATTACTCATGCGTCCGAGCAAGCCCTGCAGGGATCCGATCAAATCGCACACCTCAGCCAGGATCTCAGTCGTTTGGCACAGGATCTGGAAAATTCAATCAAACAGTTCCGTTTTTGAATCCAGATCAAGAGTTTTACTCAATAGATTAGCGCTTTGGTCGCCACTATCTACACTAAGCTACACTAAGTAAAACGAGAAACTGAAATGGATAGTGGCTGATGGTACGCCGCAGACTCTGCAACTTACTGCTAAGGCTTGTCTGTCTTGCTTGTTTACCGCTGACCAGCTGGGCAGCGGTGACTCCCGTGCATATTGCCGTTCTAGCGTTTCGACCGGCTGAACAGGTCGAAGCGCAATGGCGTCCACTGGCGGAAGCCTTGACCGCTACCTATCCCGAATATGAATTTCATCTCCACTCGTACAACTACCCCGAACTGAATCAAGCCGTAGCCCGACGTAGCGTGGATTTTGTGCTGACCAATCCCGCGCACTATGTGTTCTTAGCCCAACGTTTTCAATTACCCGACCCACTGGCCACTTTGATTAACCTTGAGGGCGGTCAACCGGTCACACAATTTGGTGGGGTGATTGTGCGCTTAGCTGAGCGCACGGATATTCAGCGCCTGGATCAGCTTGAAGGCTTGACCATCGCCGCCGTCTCGGTTGAATCACTCGGAGGCTATCTGACCCAAGCCTACGAACTGCTCAAACAAGGCATCAATCCCAGCCACCAAGTGAATACCCGAGCCACGGGGATGCCACATGACCGTGTGATCGAAGCCCTTCTGGCGGGAGAAGCTGATGTCGGCTTTATTCGTACCGGCCTAATCGAGCGCATGATCGCGGAGGGGCGCTTAGATGCTCATGCCCTGACCCTACTGAATCCACAAGAACCCGATCGTTTTCCCAGTCGCTACTCAACCGCCCTCTATCCCGAATGGCCGATCACTGCGCTGGCACATGTTGAGGGGGATATTCAACGCAAGGTTCTGCGCTTTTTACTCGCCACCACCGAAAATCCTGAACTCCAAGCACAGATTCAATTTGGTGGATTTGATATTGCCGCAGATTACTCGGCGATCTACAAATTATTACGCGATCTGAAGTTCCCCCCCTTTGATGAAGTTGAACCGATCAGCCTGCATCAGATCTGGGAAAACTATGCCCAGACGCTGGTGATCATACTTGGCAGTACACTCCTGCTGTTTGCGCTTTTGATCGTCTATCTCCTTGGACTCACTCGGCGTTTGCGCTGGGAACAACGCTTGGTGACAGAGCAGTCCGGTGTTTTAAAAGAGAATGCCGATCAACTGCGCCTCGCCAGCCAGGTGTTTACCCATGCCAACGAAGGGATTGTCATCGCTAACCCTGCCGGAGAGCTGGTCGAAGTCAATCAAGCCTTCTGCCAATTGACCGGTTATCCGGAAGCGGAGTGGTTAGATAAACCCCCAGAACCCCATAGCTTTGCACCCGCTCAAGTCGAATTTATTCAACCCATCTGGGAGCATTTTGGCCAGCGGGGTCACTGGCAGGGCGAGGTCAGTGGTCAATGTAAGGACGGTGCTCGGCGTTGTTTCCGCCTAAGCATCAATGGCGTGGAAAACCCAGACAAGGATCAACGCCATGTGATTGCCATTTTCAGTGACATCACCGCACAAAAGCACTATCAACAGCAACTGGAGCAGATGGCACATTTTGACGCTCTGACGCTGTTGCCTAATCGTGTTCTGCTCGCAGACCGTCTGAATCAAGCGATGGTTTTCTGCCAAAGGCATCAACGGGTGCTGGCCGTGATTTATATCGACCTCGATGGTTTTAAAGAGGTCAACGATACCTATGGCCACAGCCTCGGTGATCAACTGCTGCAAGCTTTAGCCACCCGCATGAAACAGACCCTACGCCGTGAAGATACCCTCTCCAGAATCGGGGGGGATGAGTTTGTTGCAGTGCTGACGGAATTCAGCAACGTGCATGAGTGCACGCAGATTCTCAATCGTTTGTTAGAAATCTGCTCTTCGCCGATCATGTGTGAACATCATCGCATGCAAGTCTCGGCCAGCCTCGGCGTGACCTTTTATCCGCAGGATGAAGAGGTGGAAGCCGATCAGCTGTTACGCCAAGCCGACCAAGCCATGTATAACGCCAAGCTGAACGGTAAGAATCGATACCATATTTATGACGCCGAACACGATCGTAACGTGCGGGGTTATCATCAATCGCTGGTGGAAATCAGCCAGGCACTCGAAGATGGCCAGTTTGTACTCTACTACCAGCCTAAGGTGAATTTACGCAGTGGCGAGTTGCTGGGGGTGGAGGCTTTGATCCGTTGGCAACACCCTGAACGCGGTCTCTTATCCCCCTTCCATTTCCTGCCGGTGATTGAAAACCATGCTTTATCGATAGAGGTCGGTGAATGGGTCTTACGTGAAGCGATGCAGCAGTACGGTGATTGGCTGCAGCAAGGGCAGGATATCGCCATCAGCGTGAATATCAGTGCTTATCAGCTGCAGCAATACAACTTCACGGAACGTTTATTCAGTATCTTCAACGAGTTTCCGCAGGTCCCGCGCTCACGTATTGAGATCGAGATTCTGGAAACCAGTGCTTTCCATGATCTGCAAAAAACCTCTGAAATTATTCGCCATTGCAACAGCAAGGGCGTCGAATTTGCCCTGGATGATTTTGGCACCGGCTACTCCTCTTTGGCCTATTTACGCCACCTGCCGGTGAAAACCTTAAAAATCGACCAAACCTTTGTTATGGACATGCTCGATGATCCAGAGGATTTTGCGATTATGGAGGGGATTTATGGCCTAGGGATCGCTTTCCAGCGCGAAATCCTGGCTGAAGGGGTGGAAACGGAAGCGCATGGCAAGATGCTGTTACAACTCGGCTGTGAAATGGCTCAGGGTTATGCCATTGCCCGCCCGATGCCGGCCAAGGGTTTGTTACCCTGGTTCGCGCAGTGGCAGCCCTTTGCCTCTTGGCAAAACACCCCTACGCTGGAGCGCGATGATCTTTCCCTGCTCTATGCCGGTGTTGAGCATCGACACTGGATCAAACAACTCGAGGCCTATCTGGCCGGGCATCACCAACATCCTCCGGAAATGCACGCCGGCGCCTGTCGTTTTGGCCATTGGTTAAAACAGAAGCTGAAACAGGCCCCTGCAGTAGCCATCTACACAAGACTGCAGCAACATCATCTGCGTTTACATGAGTCTGCACAGAAACTCTGCCAACTGGCCAGCACACAAGCGCCTGAGCTTGGCCCTTGGCAAGAAACGTTCAATCAAGAAGCACGCGCCCTCACCGATCTTTTGGAACAATTATTAGCCGAGACCGATCCACGGGTTTAAACCTCATCCCCCTGAGGGCTTGATGAAGATCACAAATTGTATCGGAAATGTATCCTGCACTTTGGGGCTTGCGAGGGCTGCTGTTATGATGAAGGCTCATTAAGGTGTTGTGAGCTTAGTTTATGCGGCCTGATTCTGTTGCTCAGTTATCCACCCCACTCTCTATTGAGTCGCTTGCCAGCCATTTACCGGGCGTTATCTACCAATACCAACTCTTTCCTGATGGCCACTCCTGCTTTCCTTATGCCAGTGCGGGGCTGAAGCGTATTTATGGAATCGCGCCTGAAGAGGTCGTGGAGGACGCTCAAGCGATCTTCACACGCATCCATCCAGATGATCGAAGCAAAGTCAGTGAAAGCATTCAGGCTTCGGCCACTCATCTCAGTGAATGGCACTGCCGTTATCGTGCCTACTCGGGGGATCAACGCTTCATTTGGGTGGAAGGACGCGCAACCCCGCAACGTTTAGAGGATGGCTCGATTCTCTGGCACGGTTTTATCTCAGATATCAGCCATCAACAAGAGATTGAAGACACTCTCGCCCAAGAACGTGATGCCTTGCTGCAATTAAAAAACCTGCTGGAGAATGAACGTCAAAGCTTACTCAATATTCTCTGGGGAACAGGCGTCGGTACCTGGGAATGGAATGTACAAACGGGTGAAACACGCTTTAACCAACGCTGGGCGCAGATGATTGGTTATCGCTTAGAGGAGATCAGCCCGACCACAATCGAAACCTGGATGCAGTTTGCACACCCAGAAGATTTAGCGCGATCAGAAGCAGCTCTTCTGCAGCATTTCAGTGGCGAGCGTGACCGCTATGAATGTGAAGCACGCATGCGCCATAAAGATGGACATTGGATCTGGGTGCTTGACCGTGGCCGAGTCATCTCTCGTACCCCTGAGGGCGCACCGGAATGGATGGCGGGCACTCACATGGAGATCACCGAATTTAAACAGGTCGAAGCCGAGCGCTTAGAAAAACAACACGCCCTGGAAGCCTCCAACGCCGAGTTAGAGCAGTTTGCCTATGCGGCCTCTCATGATCTACGTCAGCCGCTGCGTATGATCAGTTCCTACCTCCAGCTCATCGAACGGCGTTTGGCGGGCCAACTGGATGCCGAACTTGAGCAAATGATGCGCTTTACCACAGAAGGCGCTCAACGCCTGGATCAGATGCTGGTAGGCTTACTCGAATACTCACGTATTGGCCGTCGCGGTGAGCCCATGCAGGTGCTTTCCAGCCGCACCCTCCTCGAAGATGCTTTACACTTCTTACAACCGGAAATTGAACTCAGTCAGGCCAAGATCCACCCTAGCAGCAACCACTGGCCGATGATTTATGCCAGCCCCGATGAGATGACCCGTCTGTTTCAAAATCTGATCGGTAACGCCTTAAAATATACCGCCGCAGAGCAACCCCCTGTGATTCATATCGACTGCATTGCAGAGGCTCACTTCTGGCATTGGAAGATTTGTGATCAGGGTATCGGCCTGGAGCCTGAACAAATTCCACGTTTATTCCGTGTCTTTCAGCGTTTGCATCCGCGTGGCCAATATGAAGGACATGGCCTAGGGCTGGCTATCTGCAAAAAAATCATCGAGCGCCACGGTGGACGGATTGAGATTCACTCAAAAGGGGTGGGGCAGGGCTGTTGTGTGCACCTGTTTTTTCCCAAACACAAGCTCACCGAGCTCAACAGCAAGCATGCCTCTAAGGAACATTCTCTATGATCCTGCGGCGCCTTTTGATCACCCTGCTCTGCTGCCTAAGCGGTCACACCCTTTACGCAGCGGAAACATCGCGCCTGGCCGATAACTCTTTGCTCAGTTTTTTTGAGCAACATGACTCCATCATGCTAATGATTGATCCGCAGGACTCACGCATTCTCAAGGCCAATAAGGCTGCTGCCCGGTTTTATGGCTATAGCCAAAGCGCGTTAGAAAAGATGAGCATTAAGGAGATCAACACCCTAACCCCGGTGCAAATTGAAGAGGAGATGCAATTAGCCTTAAGTGAAGCGCGCAACTACTTTATCTTTCGCCATCGCTTAGCCGATGGTGAGATACGTACCGTGGAATCCCGCACCCGTCTCTATGCGATAGAGGGTAAGGAGCTGTTAGTTTCAGTGATTCATGACATCACCCCTGGGCGGGATCTGGATCAAGCCCTCTGGCACTATCAGGATCGCCTTGAAGCCAGAGTGCAAGAGCAAGTCGAACTTCTGGATAAAGAGCGCCAAACGCATCAACAACGCATCTATTTTGCTTTGGTGCTGCAAGGCGCATTGATTCTATTACTGGCCTTGATTTCCATCCGGCTCTTTTTCCTGAAAAGAGACAAACAGCGCCTGCTTAAGCAACAAACTCAAACCAATCGTGAACTGCAGCGCTTGAATGAAATTATGGCGCATCATTTCCAAGAGCCCTCACGACGCCTGGTCACCTATGCCCAGTTGCTGCAGCGTAAAGGCAGCTTTGATTATGACCCGGAAACTCGAACCGCCCTGGAATTCATGCAACAACAATCCTCGCGCTTAAACCTTCTGGTACATGATATTCAGCGCTTTCTGGCATTAAATGCTCCTCCCCCTAAAGCGGACTGGGTCTCCAGCCAAGAGATTCTGGATCTGTGTCTGGCGCGTTTTGAACCTCAACTTAAAAAGTGCTCGGCGCAGATTATCTGTGGCTCCCCACTCCCCGATGTATTTTTTCCCAGACGTTTTTTATCCCTGATCTTTGAAGTGCTGATCGAGAATGCCTGTCGTTACAGTCGCCCTCAAGTGGCCCTAAAACTGGAGATTCAATCTCGAACCGAAGGCGGCTGGGTACATTTTTATCTGCGCGATAATGGCCAAGGCATCGAAGCGGATTTTCGTGAAAAGGTGTTTGAGCTCTTTTACAGTCTGTCGGCCAAGACTGAATCGGATTCCAGTGGCATTGGCCTCACGCTGGCACGTAAAATACTGGCCCTCTATGGCGGTTGGATCCGGATCAACGATGCTAAACTGCCTAATGAAGAATCTGGTGTCTGCGTAGAGTTTGCGATTAAGGAGCCCATGCTATGAGAGTGCAATCACCCTTACACTTACTCCTAGTGGAGGATGACCCTGCCGATGCCTATCTGGTGCAACTGGCTCTAAAAGAATCCGGGCATCATCTCTCCTTACATCATGCGCAGGATGCACAGGAGGCTCTCCAGCTTTTACAGTCGCCTCATCTCGCCAGCGAGCGCTTTGCCCATCCAGATTTAATCCTGCTGGATCTCAACATGCCGCGTATGAATGGCTTGGAATTTCTGAAGAAAATCAAACAAAACTCGGCTTTAAAGGCCATCCCGGTCGTGATGCTCACCACCTCGGATGCCGAGAGTGATATTCAAGCCGCTTATCAACAAGGGGCTGCGGGTTATCTGGTCAAACCTGCAGACATGGATCTGTTTATTCGTCAAATCAAACAACTACTCGACTACTGGGCGCTCTTGGTTCATCTGCCCTCCGCTCCTGTACAAGGAGAGGCCTCATGACCGTTTCTGTTTATCCAGAGCTCAAGCTGACTCAGATTCATGTCTTACTCATCGAAGATGATCCAGGCGATGCTTTCCTGATTCAGCAGCAACTCCAGGAAAAGTCGGATACCCATTTTGTGCTTCATCCCGCCAGCTGCCTTAGTCAAGCCGGTGAGCTGCTTGCGCAACAGGACCGGCGCCCAGATGTCATTCTCTTAGATCTCAACCTACCCGATAGCTGGGGCATCACCTCGGTCGTGAAAGCCCGGGAACTGCTGGTCGACATCCCGATTGTGGTGTTAACCGGGGATAATGATTTCGATCTGATCACGGCCGCGATTGAAGCCGGTGCCGAAGATTATCTGCATAAAGGTGCGGAGGGCGGCTTAATTCGTAAAGCCCTGCGTTATGCCATCTTGCGCCACGAGCGTGACCGGAACGAACGCATCGCCATGACGGTGTTTAATCATGCCCGCGAGGGCATTATGGTCACCGATGCCCAAGAACGTATTTTGCATGTTAACCAAGCCTTTACCGATATTACCGGCTACTCAGCTGCAGAGGTTCTAGGCAAAACGCCACGCCTGCTGAACTCTGGCCACCATCCAGCCGAGTTTTTCCAAGCCCTGCACGCCACACTAGAGAGCCAAGGCCACTGGCAGGGCGAATTATGGAATCGGCATAAGGATGGCAGCCTATTTGTCGAACATATGACGGTCAGCGCGGTGCGGGATGCCTTCGGCCAAACCCTGCATTATGTCGGGTTGATTACCGATATTACCCAGAAAAAAGAGGATGAAGCACGCATCACTCGCTTAGCCTACTACGATGCGCTGACGGAGCTGCCAAACCGCTCTCTGTTTATGGATCGCTTACAACAGGCGCTGACCAGCGCCCGCCGTCATGCGCTCAATCTCGCCATCGTGTTTATTGATCTCGACGGCTTTAAAGCGATCAATGATCAATTCAGCCATGCCGCCGGTGATTATCTGCTGCAGCGTTTGGCACAACGCATGAAAGGCTGCCTGCGGGACGAGGACACCTTGGCCCGTTTGGCCGGAGATGAGTTTATTGCAATGTTATTTAATCCCAGCTCGCCAGAAGAAACCGAAGTGATCCTGGAGCGCTTACGCCAACAAATCTGCCGCAGTGTGCATTGGCAGGGACAGTCCCTCGAAGTCAGCGCCAGCCTAGGGGTGAAGTTCTTGGCGATGCATGAGTTTGCTGAGGCCGATCGCCTGGTGCATCTGGCGGATCAAGCGATGTATCAGGCCAAAAAATCGGGCAAGAACTGCGTGGTCTTTGCTTAAACCCTGAGTTACTGCGCAGGTTTTATCGCAACATTTCGGAAAACACCGATTCGATATCAAAATCCTCCTGATCCTCATCCTCAATTTTCAGCGATTTTTCGACATGATCCAGATGCTCAAGCATCAGATGACGGACCTGCGCAACATCCGCTGTACGGATCGCCTCCACGATCTCACTGTGCTCGTCGTCTTTGCAGGCTGAAGCATTGGGTGAGTCATAGAGGGAAATAATCAAACTGGACAGGGCCGTTAAACGGCGCATGATATCGGTAAACAGGCTATTCCCTGTCAGCTCCGCCAGCAAAAGATGAAACTCGCCGGTAAGCTGAGTCAAGCGCTCATGCTGGCCTTCTGCTCGCGCCTGAGCTTCATCCTGTAGATGCTGCTGCAAACGTGTGAGTACCGCTTCATCTGCCTTAAGCGCCAAGACTTCAACCACACTGACCTCCAAGGCACGCCGAGCTGCAAACACCTCCAAGGCATCTTTAGCACTCGGGCGTGTCACATAGGCACCATGATTGGGTTTCAGGGTGATAATACGATCCTGCGCCAAACGGAAAAATACTTCCCGCAAGCGGGTACGGCTCACACCAAAGACCCGGCACAAACGCTCTTCTGAGAGCTTTAACCCCGGCGGCAATTTTCGATGCGCAATCGCTGCGAACATCATGTCGTAGATGCTTTGGTTATCAGTCACTTTATTGGAGTTCGCTTTCACTCAAATTTTCCTCAATGCGTACACCCACCCTGCTGAGATTAACAGACTTCTAAGCCGATGTGTGTGCGATACAACGTGACCAACGCGCCGCTTGATGATCCACCGCGGGCAAAGGCAAGGAGCAGGCTTCTTGCGCATGTGGACAACGTGGCGCAAAGGCGCAGTCTTCCATGCGTCTGAGCAGTTGTGGCGGTGAACCTGGAATCGCCGGTAAGGGCTGATGACGATCCATTCCCGGATGCACCGTCGCGGCCAGCAAACCCTGTGTATAAGGATGCTGAGGATGTGACAAGACCTCTTGTACCGGGCCCTGCTCTATAATGCGACCGGCATACATCACCGCTGTACGATCCGCGACCTCGATCGCCACACCCACATCATGGGTGACAAAGATCATGCTCATACCCAATTCCCGCTGCAGCTCCTTGAGCAATAACAGCACCTGAATTTGTACGGTTGCATCTAGGGCGGTGGTGGGCTCATCGGCCAAGAGGATTTGCGGACGACAAGCCAAAGCCAAGGCAATCATCGCACGCTGGCGCATCCCGCCCGACATTTCATGAGGATAGGCTTTTAAGCGTTTGGCAGCAGAGGGAATACGCACCCGTTCCAGCATCTCCAAAGCCCGCTGACGCGCATCGGCCTGGCTACAGCCCTCATGCCGTCTGACCGCTTCGATGATTTGATCGCCAATGGTGAAGACCGGATCAAACGCCAACATGGGCTCTTGAAACACCATGGAGATGGTCTTGCCACGCAGCTTAGACAGCGCGCTCGATTTCATCGACAGCAGATCCTGTCCGGCCACCTGAATCTGTCCTGAAATCTGTGTTTTATGCTCAGGATGCAGGCGCATCAGGGATTTCATCGTGACACTTTTGCCACAGCCCGACTCGCCCAGAAGCGCCAAGGTTTCGCCAGGTGCCAGATCAAAACTGACATCCTGCACCGCATAGATAGGCCCCTCCTCGCCTTGAAAGGTGACATTGAGTTTTTTGACTTCAATGAGTGGTGTCATCCTGCACCTCCTGCAAAGCAATATAATGTTGATGACCAGCGCTCTGCGGCAGACGGAAACAAGCCGCTCGATGCTCCCCCTCTACACGAACTGTATCCGGTGTTTTTTCGGAGCAGATCGCACGTGCAAATTCGCAGCGTGGATGAAAACGACAACCCGATGGCGGGGCGATCGGATTGGGCGGATCGCCTTCTAAAACGATATAGTCTTTGCGTGTCCCCGGGGTTTGTGCCGGCACAGAGTTCAGCAAGGCACGCGTGTAGGGATGCGCCGACTGGCGATAAAGCTGCTCGACGGGCCCAGATTCCACCACCTGGCCTAAATACATCACCATGACGTCATCACTGATGTACTGCACCACATTTAAATCATGAGAGATAAACAGATAGGTCAGCCCGAGCTCTTTTTTCAGATCCGCCAAGAGATTTAACACCTGTGCCTGTACTGACTTATCCAGGGCAGAAACGGCTTCATCTAAAATAACGATCTCTGGTTGAATTGCCAAAGCACGTGCAATATTCACCCGCTGACGCTGACCACCCGAAAGCTCATGAGGATAACGGCGGATAAAAACACCCGGATTCAAGCCAACTCTCTCCAGAAGATCACGCGCCATCTGTCGTGCTTGTACCTCTTTCACACCGTGAATCCGGGGACCAAAGGCAATACTGTCCTCAATGGTCAAACGTGGATTGAGTGAGGCGTAGGAATCCTGAAACACCATCTGCATCTGTTTGCGCAGTTCTGACAGCGGATGGCGCCCGCCGATCTGACCATACTCTTTACCATGAATCAGGATACGTCCTTCATCCGGTTCAATCAGATGCATCAATAAGCGCGCGGTGGTGGATTTGCCACAGCCTGATTCACCGACGATGCCCAGTGTACGGCCCTTTTTAACGTCAAAACTGACCGATTCAACCGCATGTACCACCTGTGTAGGCCGTCCGAACAGATCCTTGCCCAGCGGAAAATATTTTTTTAAATCCTGAACCCGCAACACACTCGTCATGATGCTTACCTCTTAATATCCATGGCGCCACGTAACCCATCGGAAAGCAGGTTAAAGCAGAGTGACGTGATAAAAATCATCAAACCTGGCAGTACAGAGATCCAAGGTTGGATGTAGATCGATTGACGTAGGGTATTCAGCATCAGCCCCCACTCCGCGACTGGGGGCTTCACGCCCAGGCCAAGAAAACTTAAACCCGCCGCCAGAATCATGCAGACCGAAACCAAGCTAGTGGAATAGATAAACACCGGCCCCAACACATTGCCGAGAATATGCACGCGGATAATGGTCAAAGACCGAGCGCCAGAGGCACGCGCGGCATCCACAAAATCCAGGTTACGCACCGACGTGGTGACACTTTCCGCTACACGTGCGATCGGTGGAATAAACACCAGAGTCAGGGACAAGATGGCATTGATAAAACCCGCACCCAAGGCTCCGGAAATAGCGATCGCCAACAGCACTGCGGGAAACGCAAAAAAGACATCGGTGGTGCGCATGATCAAGGTATTGACCCAGCCGCCAAAGAAGCCGGCGAGCAAGCCCAGTGCGGTGCCGATCACAAAGGCGATAAAGACCGGCAGCAAGCCCATCAACAGGCTCATCTGCCCGCCGTACATCAATCGCGACAACATATCGCGACCCAATTCATCGGTCCCCAACCAGTGCCCCGGTGTGCCAATAGCGGACAAACGTTTCATCATAGTGCCCTGGCTCGGATCATAGGGCGCAATCCAGGGGGCGAACAGTGCAATCATCACCAGCACCAATAGAATACTGGCGCAAAACACCGAAACCTTATCCCGTTTCAGCCGCATCCAAACCGTGCTCCAGTAACCTCGGGAGATCGCGGCGGTTTCGGCCGCCAAAGCAAAGCTTTTCGCTTGAGTGCTCATCATCAGCTCCTTTTAATCCGCGGATCCATTAAGGTTTGCAGCACATCCACCAGCAGATTCAAGGCCACAAAGAACATCGCCAAAACCAGAATAATGCCCTGCAGCAGGGGAATATCACGCTGAAAAATCGCAGTATTCAGCAAAAATCCGGTGCCGGGCCAGGAAAACACTGTTTCCACCAAAATCGAGCCGCCCAAGAGATAACCAAACTGCAACCCCATCACTGACAGGACAGTGGGCGCTGCGTTTTTAGCGATATGCAGTGTGATCCTAGGTCGGCGCAGACCACGCGCCTGCAAGGCCGTCACAAATTCAGAATTCAGAATCTCTGCCACGGTTGCACGCACCGTACGCGTGACGATACCCATCGGGATAAAGCACATGGTGACGGCCGGCAGAATCAGGTGACGCAGGTGCGCCCAATCCCAGGCCCAGTTTGCAGAGCCCCCTGGCCCCGCCCCCATGGAAGGCAACCAGTCGAGCTGCACTGAAAAAATGATGACCAGAATCAAACCCAACCAATAATGGGGCACCGAAACACCGGTAATCGCTACCGCGGTGGCTGCTTTATCGATCCAGGTGCCACGGTACACGGCCGCCAGAGCCCCAAGTAAAATACCGCCACTAAATCCCAGAAAAGCCGAGGCAAAAGCCAGCGTGAGGGTGTTACTCAGTGCCAGTTGAATATCCCCCATCACCGGGCGGCCCGTAGCAACAGAGACGCCCAAGTCGCCCTGCACTGCCCTTTGCACCCAGGATACAAACTGAATCCAAAGCGGGCGATCCATGCCATAGGCTTCTTTAATCGCGATGACGACTTCGGCCGGTGCATCGGCGGGAATAACTGCCGTCAGTGGATCCCCCGGTGCCAAATGCACCAAGGAGAAACACACCGCAGCAACCGCCAAAGCAATCGGAAGAGCGAAGAGAAAGCGCCGAAAGATAAACACAAACATCCTTACCTCCTGAGCTTGGCCAGGGCTTACACACCCTGGCAAAACACCTGATTTAGTCCTTCATATGCACGGGGGTGAGATCTTGGAACCAGCTTTTGGCTTGCACAAAACCGCTCACCTTGTCGCTCATCGCTCTCGGGCCAGTGTCATGCGCTACAAACAGGAAAGGAGCATCCGTGACCAGGGTTTCATGCAGTTTACGGTAGAGGCGCAGATTTTCGTCTGGATCAAAGGTGGTTTGCAGATCGGCAATCATGCCATCCACCTCCACATTGTGATAATGCCCCCAGTTCAAGGACACCGGCGCCACATTTTTTGAATCCATAAAGCGGATCAGCGCAGCAAAGGGATCATGGGTCGCAAAGGTGATATTGGTGGCATGCGCTCCCAGCGATGCCGGATCTTTAGCGCCTTGACGCCAGTTATTGAACAGGGTTTCCCAGACTAAGACTTCAAAGCTGATTTCGATTCCAACCTCTTTAAGTTGCTGCTGGATCAACTCGTTCATCTGTAAAGGTTGCATCTGCCCTGAGCCGGATGCCGAGATAAGCACCTTGGCCTTGACCGGATTGCCTGGCCCAAAACCGGCTTCCGCTAACAGGGCTTTCGCCGCCTCGGGATCATACTGAATCGCAAAATCTGGCTCCCCAAAGGCAGGATCATCCGGCAACAACAAACCCCGTGCCGGTACCATGTACCCACCCAGCAACTGTTTGATTGATTCACGATCCACCGCCAGGTTAGCCGCTTGGCGCACCCGTTGATCTAACCAAGGTGAGCCTTCCACAAAACTGAATTGCCAAGGCCAAATATGTGGATAACCATTACTGGTGATCTGATATCCACGGCTTTGCAGCATCGGTAAGGTATCGGCGGGTGGATTTTCGATCCAATCCACTTGGCGTGATAAGAGTGCGTTGGCACGCGTATTAGCTTCTGGGATCGGGATCAAGACAATCCGATCTGCCTGAGCACGTCGCTCTGAATTCCAATAATCAGGATTGGGAATCAGCTCAGCCCGTTCACGGGGAACCAGTTTATCCAGCTTAAACGGCCCAGTTCCTGATGGATTCTGCTCAAAGGCTTTCCAATCGCGCCCCAGCGCTTCCCAATGTGCTGGACTGGAGAAGAACATAAACGGCAATTGATTAATAAACATGGCATTTGGTGTTTTGGTGGTGATCTCCACCTGGTATTCGTCCAGTTTACGAATACTTTCATAGGCCGGCAGACGCGCAACCACCTGAGCGGCTTGCTGGGCATCATACTGCGGTGCTTGATCATTAAAGATCTTATCGAAGTTAAAAATGACCGCATCGGCGTTAAATTCTGAGCCATCATGGAACTTCACCCCCTCTCTGAGGGTAAAGATCCATTTTCTTGGATCTTCTGCATCCACCTGCCACGCACTTGCCAACTGGGGCACCAAGGAGGCCACAACATCGGTTTGTGTCAGATCCCAACTGACCAGCGCGTCATACAGGGTCATCCCCGTAAAACGCACGCCTTCAAATCCAGAATTGGGCGCACCGGAGGTGAGCGGGATATCCGAGGCCGTCATGCCGATACGAACGGTTCCCTGGGCTTGAGCGGTTAAGGGCAACAGCAACCCTAGCGTTGCCAGCGCCAGTGCTTTCATAGAGAAAGAGGGATGCATTAAAGAGGACGGATTGGATGAAGTGTTCAAAGCTTGCATAAAAAGTCTCCTAGTAAAGTTAAGCAAGCTTTTGCAGATCTTATGCCAACAATCAAAACAAACTTTGTATTTTTTGTTGTATTCAATAAAAACAAAGATATTTCCATATCTCCGCTTGAAAACCTCCTCAAAGAGTCCTGTAAAGGCGGCCATCTCTTGCACCACAGACTCACAACTCTGGCTTAAACGCACCAGAATTGAACACCCAATCCAGTGCTCTATACTGCAGATAGGCATGGAATCACCTGGAAAAACTTTCTGGAGATTGGAATGATTTTTGTATAAATTAATTTATAACTTTGTATACGAGAACTCATCATGCTGATCAATTTAATCAACCCGAATACCAGCCCAGGTATGACCGAGTGTATTCATCAGGCGGCTCTCGCCGTGTGTTCGCACGGGGTACAGCTACGCTCTGTCCATCCCACTCAAGGCACGCCTTCGATTGAAAGCTATCTGGAAGAAGCCATTGCCACGACCGGTGTCATTGAGCAGGTGATCGCTGGAGAGAAGCTCGGCTGCCAAGCACATATCCTGGCGTGCTTTGGTGATCCCGGCTTAGATGCCGCACGCGAATTGGCACAAGCGCCCGTCATCGGCATTGCCGAAGCAGCCATGCACAGCGCTAGTCTGTTAGGGCATAAATTCAGTATTGTGACCACCTTGAGCCGCACCCTGGCGATGAGTGAGCACCTAGTGCATAAGTATGGATTTGCCCAGCGTTGCGCCGGAATCAGCGCCGTGGATATTGCCGTCTTAGATCTGCACAACCCCGCCTCTCAAGCCTACGAACGGATTCTCAAGGCGTGTCAGCAAGCGGTCGAGGAGCAAGGAGCCGATACACTGATTTTGGGCTGTGCCGGCATGGCCGATCTGAATCAGCGCCTGAGCCAGGCATTGGGGGTGCCTGTTGTGGACGGTGTCAGCAGTGCGGTGGGGTTAGCGGAAATGTTGATTCGTTGTGGCTTGTCTACTTCCAAGCGCCATGCCTATGCCCTGCCCCCGCAAAAATGCTATACCGGCTGGGCTGCTGAGACTATCAATCCCATCTGAGCTCTGTGATACACTCAGCCAATCAATTTTTTAGACTGGATTGAATCATGACACAACGCCTGACTTTGACGCGCCCGGATGATTGGCACATTCATTTACGTGATGGTGAAGTACTGCAACACGTGGTTCCACCGACCGCGATGCAGATGGGGCGTGCGATCGTAATGCCGAACCTCAAGCCGCCGGTGACGGATGCGAAGCTGGCGTTGGCATATTATGATCGCATTCTGGCGCAGCGCCCTGCATCGAGCCAATTTGAACCGCTGATGACCCTCTATCTAACGGACAACACCACACCGGAAGTGATTGCCGAAGCGGCAGCAACCGGTAAGGTCGTGGCGGTCAAACTCTATCCTGCCGGGGCTACGACAAACTCTGATTCCGGCCTGACCGATCTAAGCAAACTCGATGAGATCTGTGCGGCACTGACGGAAGCCGGTATGCCGCTGCTGGTCCATGGCGAAGTCACGCACCATCATGTTGATATCTTTGATCGTGAAAAAGAGTTTTTAGATGAAATTCTCAGCCCCTTGGCTGCCCGCCATCCTAAGCTGAAGCTGGTGGTGGAACATATCACCACCAAGGATGCCGTCGAATTTGTACAATCACAGGGAGCCAACGTAGGCGCGACCATCACCGTGCAACATCTGGCTTACAACCGTAATCACATGTTGGTCGGCGGCATACGCCCACACCTCTTCTGCTTACCGGTTTTGAAACGCAACCTGCATCAACAGGCACTGCAAGAGGCAGTGATCAGTGGCAGCCCCAAATTTTTCCTCGGCACCGATTCGGCGCCTCATGCCAAGGGCGCAAAAGAGAGCGCCTGCGGATGTGCAGGGTGCTATAGCGCTTATGCCGCCATTGAACTCTATGCTGAAATTTTTGAAGACTTAGGGGTTCTAGAAAAACTTGAAGCCTTTGCCAGCTTCCACGGCGCGGATTTTTATGGCAAGCCACGTAATCGCGATCAAATCACCTTGGTGAAAGAGTCTTGGCAGGTGCCAGATGAGATGCCTTTTGGCCAGGATATTATTGTCCCACTGCGAGCAGGTGAAACCCTGCGTTGGAAGCTTGAGCGCTAAGCAGCGCTCAAGTTGAGAAGATCGGAGCTTGTGTTACTGCAGCAACACAAGCTCTTTGTTCATTTGATTGGCTTCTTCCCAAAGTTGGGAATAACGCTCAATGTCTCCATCGCGCTGTGCCAGCATAGCTTCCACTACCTTGGCTTCCAAAGCCTTTTGCAAAGAGTGAGCTTTAATGCAATCAATGCTTTGACTAGGGTTGTTCATGGCGACCTCTCTACTTTAGTTATAATTATAATTGATACGTAAAATGATTAGCTTGGATCTTAAATGCTAAAAATTTATTTCAGCTTCACTTAACATTGATGATGTGAGCCGGATGCTTAAATTTTTGCAGACCTAGCCATGCGACAAATGAGCCCTATGGCAAATTAGCTTGTGGCCAATGTTAGTTGAATGGACTGGATTGCAAAAGCTCAAAAACACCAAAGAATTATAACTTTTTATATAATCCTTATAACTCTTTATAGATGATCAAACATCATAACGCAATCGGCCACTCACCCCCTGCCAATCCTCCATTTCTAATTCAGGCTGCTCGGAACGAAAGCGTACATAGAGGTCTATACCTTTTGGGTCCTCTAGAACATCCACTTGAATGCCTTGAGTACGTAATAAGGCCTCATTCCCCGAGGCGTTAGTCACATCCCCCACCACCACCCGAGCGAAACCACGTCGATACAGCAGGGTTGCACAAACATCACACGGGCTCAGAGAGGTAAACAGGGTTGTCTGACTGAAATCGATGCGCCCCGCATCCCGAATCGCAGAAGTCTCACCATGGTTGTAAGGGTGATCCTCCTGAACCAAGGTGTTATGCCCCTTTCCGAGAATACGCCGAGTCAGGTTATCAACAATCACAGCCCCGATGGGGCAGCCACCTTCCTGGTAACTTTTTTCCGCGAGAAGAACCGCCAAACGCATAAACGTGGCATCACTCCATGCCTGCATACACGCATCGTCCACTAGGACCGGTAAGCTTGAGGTGGGCATATGGGCAATCGTTCTTAATACCGATTCCGTGATCTCTGTTTTAGCGTTAAAAAGTGGCATGAGAGTCTGCATCGGTCTTCCCCTGTGATTTTGGTGCAAAGAGATGGATTAGGTTACTGTTTAAAGCGATTCACCAATTCATGTAACTGATTCGACACCTGCTGTGATTTCCGGATACTTTCCGCACTCTCCTCTGTACGCATTAAGCTACGTTCAGCCAGCTCAGAAATATCCTTCACCTGTCGATTCACCTCTTCTGAAACTAACGCCTGCTCTTCAACAGCCGCTGCCATCTGCTCAGACATGGAGGAAATCTGATTCACCGCTTCCGCGATACTTTGCAACATACTTTCAGATTCAATCACACGCTCTAATCCTACTTCTGCATCGGTCGTACCTTCATTGGCCACTACGACAGAAGAGTTGGCTTGCGTTGTTAAACTTTCGACAATTTGCCGAATATTCTGCGCAGATTCACGGGTATTGCCTGCCAAAAGACGCACTTCATCAGCGACCACAGAAAAACCTCGGCCATGCTCGCCTGCACGTGCTGCCTCAATCGCAGCATTTAAAGCCAAAAGATTGGTTTGCTCTGAAATATCCTCAATCGATTTAGCCGCTTGCGTAATCGCACCCGTTTGTTCCGCCAGCTGCTGCACCGCCTGCCCAATGGCAGAGACAGTATTGCGTAACTCTTCAATTGAGCTACAGGTAATACGCGCTATCTCGCCACCCTGTCCAGCTAGGTTGCGTGATACATCGGCCTGGTTTGCAGTCTTTTGAACATTATGTGAGATCTCATGTATCGCTAGAGACATTTCATGCATCGCCGTCGCCACCAACTCCGTCTGCCGACTTTGTGTCATCATCTCTATTCGAGCCGCTTCCGAAAGCTCTAAACCGATTCTGGATTGATCAGCCACTTGGCGCGAAGCATCTTCTATCCGGGTTAAAACAGCATCCAGATGAGCACGCAGACTCATCACCCCCACCATGATATTACCCGTGATACCGTTTTGATTCGTATAGGTATTTGCCGCCAAGGGATGCATAAATACACCCTGCAGCTCCTGCTTGATCAGATCTAAATCTTTACGATGTTGTAGATATTGCAGCCCTCCAAAAAGGAAGACTGCAAGGGCCAGCCATAGGGTGCTGGCTAGTGAAGAGATCCAATACCCGAGCAGAGCAGCAGGCAAAATGCAGATGAGTGCTAATAAAAACTGCTTGAGATAGCTCGGGAGAGAGAACTGACGACGCTTACGATTAAGGCGAGCATACAGTTGTTCGGCCCGCTCCACATCCACACGAGATGGCCAGGAACGAACCGACTCATACCCGACCACCTGTCCCTGCTCTGTGATCGGCGTAACATAGGCACTCACCCAGTAATGGTCACCATTTTTGCAACGATTTTTAACCAACCCCATCCAAGGACGCCCAGCTTTAAGATGGTTCCACATCACCTCAAAAGCTTCCGCTGGCATATCGGGGTGGCGCACTAGATTATGATTCTGGCCAATCAGCTCTGAACGTGAATAACCACTTATACGTTGAAAAGCATCATTACAATGCGTAATCACGCCTTGGAGATTGGTCGATGAAATCAGCTTTTCATCAGCGTCAAAATGCTGTTCACGTTGTGTGACAGGTCCATTGTTTTTCATCATTCTCTCCCTAAATAGATCATAGATTCCCGCTTTATCTGAGCCAGCCTTCATATGAGAAGCCAACCCACCACACTCAGGTGTTAAGTACTGGAATTCATCAGATACAACTTCAAAGTTTCCACCAGCTGATCACGGTACGCATACAGGCTCGCCTCTTCAGCGGCATATCGCTGCGGCTGTGCTTTCAGCTCGGCAGCAAATTGGTGAATATTGAGATGCTGATACTGCAAGGTTTTCAGCAGCTCAACCTCTTCAGGGGTCGTGCCTGACTGCTTTGCCAACCACTGACCAAAACGACAGCGTGTCGGATCCATTGGCGGCCAGTCGGCTTGCTGCTTTAACGCCACCTGTAAACGGCGAATCCAAGCTCGGTGTTCAACGATGGCAAAGAGTACCGCGAGCTTATCGCGTCTTACGGGTTGCAAACGACGCCAGCTGGCATCCGGTAACCACTGCTCCCACCAGGGCAGAACCTGATCAGCCGGCATCGGCTTGGCAATGGCATAACCCTGCGCCCATTCACAACCCAGCTGGATCAGCATCTCGCCTTGCTCCAGAGTTTCCACCCCCTCTGCGAGCACGTTACGTCTAAAGGCATTCGCCAGCCCGACCACCCCTTCCAGAATGGCTAAGTCATCTGGGTCGTCCAACATATCCTGCACAAAAGCGCGATCAATTTTCAGGGTTTGTGCGGGCAAGCGTTTTAAGTAAGAGAGTGAGGAATACCCTGTGCCAAAGTCATCCAAAGATAAACTCACACCTAAGGCTAAGCAGGCATGCATGGTTGCGGAGGCCAGCTGCCAATCCTCCAAAGCACTGCTTTCCAGAATTTCCAACTCTAGAGCCTCAGCGGCTACGCCAGGACAAGCGGCCAAGAGGCTTTGTAAGCGCTCGGGAAAATCACGGCTCTGGAACTGTAAGGAACCGATATTAACACTGACTTTAATTGCCACCCCTTGGGTTTGCCAAGACGCGATCTCGTTTAAGGCCTGCGCAATCACCCATTCACCTAAGGCCAGTGAAATCGAATCATTTTCAATATCAGGTAAAAATGCACCCGGTGGTAACAAACCTTTCTCTGGATGCTGCCAACGAATCAGCGCTTCCAGTGACAAGAGTTCACCGGTACGCATATTGACCTTGGGCTGGTAATAAAGCACAAACTGATTCTCAGCAATCGCCACCTCAATTTCTGCACGGCGCTGGTGCCAGGAGCGCCGACTGGCCTCATGCTCAGAATCAAAAAACGCATAGGTGTTTTTGCCCTGAACCTTGGCCAGATACATTGCTTGATCGGCCTGGCGAATCAGCGTATCCGCGCTCACTTCTAGGGTTTGTGGATAAAAACTGATGCCAGCACTGACTTGACTGAGATGCGGCTGCCCTTGCAGCTCATAGGGCTCACGCAAATGATCGAGTAGCTGCTCTAGCCTCTGAATAAAGTGCTCATCTTCCTGAGCACGCTCTAAGATCAGTACAAACTCATCTCCGCCCGGACGTGCTAAACCTTCCTGATCTTGCACAAAACAACGCAGACGCAAAGCAACTTCACGCAGCAACTCATCCCCACACAGATCACCTAAACGATTATTCACTTCGGAGAAATTATCCAGATCGAGATAAACCACCGCCAAAGGTGTCTGGGGAGCGGCTTGTAAACGCTGATCCAGATAACGTGAAATTCCGACACGGTTATACAAGGCCGTGAGTGAATCATGAAACGCCAAGTATTCGAGCTTCTGCTGATAGAGCACACTGCTGGTAATATCTTGGATGGTGCCGGTGGTAAAAAGCACGGCACCTGCGGCATTAGCTTGATGCTCAAAACGCTCTTTGACATAACGCACCGCACCCGTAGCACTTTGCACTCGATGCTCACACTCGCCGATCAAATCTGACTGTGTCAGAGAATCGGCAAACACCTGAGTAAACGCATTCTGATCCTCAGGGTGAATAGCATTCACAAAGGCCTGAAAATTGCCGGCAAACGTCTCGACACTGGATTCCAATAACCGAAAGACTTCATCGGAAGCCTGTAGCTGATCTTTTTGCCAGTCGTAGTGCCAATGCCCCACACCGGCAATCCGTTCAGCTTCCTGTAGCCTTTGCAGAGCAGCATCTTTTTCGGCCGCCTGCTCGCGTCTTTGCGTGATATCGCGCATCAGTGCCACCATCGCCGAAGCTTCCCCTTCACGGTAACGCCCGCCAGCGTGAATCTCCACTTCGATACAACGGCCACTGCTGTGTAAGAGTTGCGTTTCAAAAACGCGGATCTCGCCAGGATGCTTTAAGAGTTCAGAAAAATGACGCTCGTTCTCGGCTTTAGCACTATCTGGATGCAGATCAGTAAAGTGCAGCTGCTGTATCTCTTGCAGCTTAAGGCCAATGATCGCTTCGGCCTGAGTATTGGCACCAATCAGTTGCCCGGTCAGGATATCGGCGACAAAAACAGCATCGGGGATCGAGTTAAACAACACTTCATAACGATGCTGACTACGCTCCAGCACCTGAGATTCCAGATCCCTGAGCGCATCTTCGGCTTGGCCACGTGCTTTTTTCTCACGCATCAAATCCAGAGTGCGCTCAGAGAGATTTCGATACATGGATAACACTGCATCGATCAGTGCCGAGAGGGTGCCGCTCATCTCCTCTGCCGCCAACTGCTTGGCTCTGGGCAGACTCTCGCCTGACTCCACCGCCTTGAGTGTCAGTGCCATACGCTTGTCACTGTCAAGGATATGAAATGCCAACCAATGTGTCAGAAAACCGAAGATATCATCCAAGGCACAATGCAAACTGGCTTGCTCAGCCTGTAACGCCAATACTTTACGCGAAAACTCCTGATGGATATGGCAGTGATCAGCAAAACTGGATTCTTGCGCAAAGGCCTGCGCCCAAATCGCTTCTTCGGTTGAGAAGTGGTATTGCGCATAGTCAGCCAGTTCATCAATGAGGGCTTTTAACTCCGCCTCACTCGCCCCTTCGATGACATATTCTGCCATTTGATTGAGCAAAAACACCAACTGACGATGTTGAGCATCGATCACTTCTATTCCTGTATTGAAGTGATGACTCCAAGGGAAAATTTCAAAACGAGGTGTCTGGCCAGTTGAAGCAGGGTAGGTCATGCAACTTACATCCTTGCATACGCAATCTGAAAAAAAGTGAGGCGATCAATTCACGCGCTCAGCTTTGTATTTTCAAGCATTGTATCTAGGAGTCAATGTTTACTTAGGATGACAAAGGAGGAAAACATACAGAGATGTCAAATTTTTAACGGAAGCTAGATGGGGTAGAGAGATAAAAGTTTACAGTCCATAAAAGACAAAAGGGAGACTGATCCATCAGTCTCCCTTTAGGTTGGCTTCCTTTTCCGTGCACGCCAGGCAATTAAGCCTTGCACTCCTCGCTCCTTGGCATGCTGATCGCCTTCCCATCAAATCGGTCCGTGAACAGGAGATCCATGGCGCTTATTATGACTCGACCCACGCAGAGATCTATAGGAGTTTTTCCTAAAATGCAGCGGACAACCGAAAAACAGCTTTCAACATTGTACCTTCTGTTTCTTGACCCAAGTGATGTGGGCTGCCAAGTCAGGATCTGAAATTAATTGATCTAGACTATTGAATTGCAATGCCAATGTCATCTCGTCATGGCGTTTATGAATCGCACGATGACAGGGATAACAAACCCAAATCCCCTGCTGGAGCTGTTCCGGCGTGTAATGCTTTTGGAAGCGTGCACGTCGATGCACTTTACGTGGAATTAAGTGATGAAAAGTCAAAAGTGCACGACGCTGACACAGCTCACACGCCTGCTTCTCGGGTTTCTTGCGCACCACTCTCCCCCTGATCTCTCCACCTGTCGCCAACTCTATTTTGGTCATTTTATAGAGTACGAAGGATACCGAAGACCCGTTTCTGCACGGAAGAAAATTTCCTCAAAAAAACCTATTCACCCAACATTCCGGATGCAAAAAATCAACAAATTCAATCTAATTGATCACTGAGTTCGATTATCCGATTACCCCCGCGACCTTTGGAATCAACAGCAAAGATGTTCTTTTCAACCCCCAGGGCGATCGTTTGGTTGCATCGGGTGAGCAGGTGACGGCCAGCTCCCAGGGGATCAATCTACGTATCACCGCTGGCCAAGAACTTCCTTGTGATTTTGAGTGTGCCGCTCATCACTCGACTTTAGAACTCAGCGACAGTTCCGGTCAGATCAATCGCTACGCGGTTGTTTTCCAGTGTGATATCTAAAAAGTTGAACCTGAATCAGGAGCTGCTATCGCTCCTGATTTTTCATGGCCATTTAAACCCACTCTCCATCCCTGATTAATACGCCTTTTAAAGTGGTTTCACACAGGCAAACAGTGTGTAATCTTGATCATCTTGCCTATAAATCTTTTCATGCACTTTAAATCCTACTTTCTGCAATACATCTCGCCAGGCATTTAAAGAGAAGATCCCCATAGACCAATGATCCGTCTCAATACGTAGTACTCCCTGCTCTCGAATCAAATATAGGATCGTTGTTTCATATTGATCATCTAAAGGGTCAGGGTCATATATATTCTCAATAAATACAACATCCAAATCATCACGCTTAACGGTATAAGTTGTGATCTTATTCTGCTCAAAGCTCTCAGGTGTCAGATCTGGCGTCACCACCAGCACACCACCGGGATTTAGATGCGCATAACCACGCTCTAAAGCAGCCTCAAAATCAGCTCGATTATTCATATGTGCGATCGCATCATCCATGAGTACAGCATCAAAACAAGCATCCAGACGAAAAGTCCGCATATCCCCCAGAATAAAGGTTGATTCTGGATTCAATTCTTGGGCCTGCGCGAGCATTGTTGGACTTAGATCCAGCCCCGTAACCTGGAAGGTTCTCTTGAGGTTGAAGACATTTTTTCCACCCCCACAACCTATCACCAATAAAGTCGCTACCTCACCTTGTGCGTAAGCGTGAATCAAGGTTGTGACCTGCTCGCTGTAATCGGCATATTCGCTGCTCGTTTCTCCCCACAAAGGCCAAAGCCAAGCAAGATCTGAATATAGGCGGCATGTTTCTTTCATTTTTTCTCCTAATCAAGAGCGATGCCCGATCAATAGATTCGGCAGATAGATGAATGATCAGGCCAGCTCAAGACAATCTCTCGACATCAACGCAAAGACACCCGGTAACCCCCCATTTTTAACGGACCTCTAGTAGATCACAAGTTGGATTACAGACCGATTAGCACCAAGGGCTGGAAATAGATTCAGAAAGGAGAAGATAAGAGCCGACGGATAGGATAGATATAGAAGGTTTTTTTGAAGAGAAGAGAGGTTTATTGGCAGGTCCGACCCCCTCCAAGTGGCACACCAGAGAGCAATCATGTAATCTTCGATAAATTTTGACGTAACTTATTGATTAATAAGTTAATGGCGGTCAGGGAGGGATTCGAACCCTCGATACGTTGCCGTATACACACTTTCCAGGCGTGCTCCTTCGACCACTCGGACACCTGACCGTTTTGACACAAGACACAGTCGCAAGGCGGTCGCTGTGTATTGAGGTTGCGCATTCTAACAGACTTTTCTTGAAGCACAAGAGGAAAAGCCCCAGGGATTCAGTTTATAATCAGCATCCCGTGACAAGTGAGCGACAACGATGGACAGAGTGGTCTTTTTCAAATGCCTAGCAGATGCCACACGGTTGCGCATCCTGAATCTTTTGCTCTGTAAAGGTGAGCTCTGTGTATGTGATCTGATGACAGCGACACAAGAGTCTCAACCCAAAATCTCTCGCCACCTAGCCCTGCTGCGCACGCATCAAATTCTATTGGATGAGCGGCGTGGACAGTGGGTATATTATCGACTCAATCCCGACTTACCGCCTTGGGCTGAGCTGATCCTGGCTCAACTCAAACCCAGCCAGGATGCGCTCTCTACAGACGATCTAGCGCGCTTGGATAACACCTGTTCCGTAAACTGCTAATTTTTCCCAACCCTGAGTGGAGTCATTCAACATCATGTTGCTCTCTGTGATTGCAATCGTCGTCGGTCTTGCGGTACTGGTCTGGAGTGCCGATCGTTTTGTTGATGGGGCGGCGGCTACAGCGCGCTATGCCGGCATGCCGCCACTGCTGATTGGGATGGTGATTATCGGCTTTGGCACTTCGGCTCCAGAACTTTTTATCTCAGCCATTTCGGCACTGGAAGGCAATCCAGGGTTGGCTCTGGGCAATGGTTATGGCTCCAACATTGCCAATATCGGTTTAATTCTCGGCCTCACGGCACTGATTAGCCCGATTGCGGTGAAATCAGATGTGCTGCGCCGTGAAATTCCTTTACTGGCGCTGGTCACCCTGATCTCAGGCGCTCTTTTACTGAATGGTAAAATATCACGATTGGATGCGACCTTGATGCTGCTCGCTTTTGCACTGGTCATGGGCTGGAGTGTTTATCAGGGCATGAAGGAGCATAAAGACACCCTGGGCCAGGATATGCAGGAAGCACTTGAGAGTGAAACCCCTCTAAGTCGAGGCATGGCGCTTTTTTGGTTACTCCTCGGGCTTGTCTTACTCATCATCAGCTCACGCGCGCTGGTCTGGGGCGCCATTAACATCGCCTCTACCCTTGGCGTGAGTGATCTGGTCATCGGCCTGACGGTGGTCGCCGTAGGAACATCTTTGCCTGAGCTGGCCGCTGCCTTAGCCGCGATACGTAAAGGCGAGAATGATCTAGCACTGGGCAATGTCATCGGCTCTAACCTCTTTAATACGCTCGCCGTGGTTGGCTTAGCGGGTCTCATCACCCCTCTATCGGTGCCCAGCGAAGTGATTTGGCGCGATTGGCCGATTATGGCAGCACTCACCTTCTCTCTCTTTATTATGGGTTATGGCTTTCGTGGGCCGGGCACTGGGCGTATTAATCGTTTTGAGGGTGGCGCTCTGTTTCTCACGTTTGTCGCATATACCTGTTATCTTGTTCTATCGATTGTGAATTAAACCAAGCGAGGCGGCATGATTCGAAGCTATCAACTGCATAACGGCCTGCTGCGTGAGCAGCCACTGGATATGGAAGAGCTGACGCAAGAGCTGCGTCAGTTACGTGAGTCAAGTTGGATTGACTTGCAGGAAGCCTCAGAAGATGAGATCCACATGGTTGAACAACTGCATCCGGAAAGCTTACCGGAAGTGGAGGATGTGGAAGAAATTGAGTCCAGTGCACGCTATTTTATTGAAGGCCAGGATCTACACGTCCACTCCTTGTTCCTCTACCAAAGCGAAGGTCGCCATCGTACCGCCACCGTTGCCTTTACGCTGAAACCTGATGTCTTGTTGAGCATTCGTGATGTTGATTTGGCGGATTTTCGTCTGTTGCGCCTGCGCTCACGCCGAGGCTGGGTCGAAGCTGGCTCTCCCCTGCAGATCCTCACCTCTATTTTCCAGTTAAAAGTGGATAACCTGGCCGATCAGTTGGAAGATCTACTGGGTGATCTGGATGATATTAGCAGTGAGATTCTAGCGAATCGGGATGAAGAACTGGGTGAGCCTATGGATAAGCTGGCCAAGCTGGAAGACAGTAACGGTAAAATCCGTCTGTGTTTGATGGATACACAGCGTTCCGTGTCTTTTTTGTTACGCAACATCCGCCAACACCCTGAAGTGCAAGAAGGTTGTCGTGAGATACTGCGCGACTTAGATACCCTCATGGCGCATGCGGCCTTCATCTTTGAGAAGATCGACTTTTTGATGAATACCTCTCAGGGTTTTATCAACATCCAGCAGGCAAAAATCATCAAGATTTTCTCAATCGCGGCGGTGGTTTTTCTGCCCCCGACCATGATTGCCAGTATCTATGGAATGAACTTTGAATTTATGCCGGAGTTACATTGGGTGGCAGGCTATCCTTTTGCCTTAGGCATGATGCTGATGGCGGGGGTCACGCCCTACCTCTTCTTCCGCTACAAGGGTTGGCTCTAACACAGACTGGAGCAGTACAGATTGGAACGCGCAAAGCCGATTAAGCGATGCGCGACAACTCCAATTCATGGCGCGGTACCGGTCTACCCAGCATAAAACCTTGCACACTGTCACAGCCCTGTGCCCGCAAGAAATCATACTGTGCTTGTGTCTCGACCCCTTCTGCCAAAACCTCGATATTCAAACTTTTCCCCAGCGCGATCACCGTGGTGATAATCGCTTCATCACGCGGGTTTTTGCCGATATCACGCGTGAAGCTGTAATCGATTTTAAGTCGATCCAAGGGCAGATGTTTAAGGCGATTCAAGGAGGAGTAGCCGGTTCCAAAATCATCCAGGGCTAAACGATAACCGGCTTCGCGCAGCGCATGCAGCTGCGCAATGGCATAGTCCGGGTCTTGCATAATTAAGCTTTCGGTAATTTCCAGCTCAAACTGGGAACGCGTGATGCCGTAACGCGCCAGAATTTCATTAATATGCTCAAGGAAATCCGCTTCCAGTAGCTGCTGCGGGGAGATATTGATCGCCACCGGCGGCACCATCAACTGCATCTCCTGCCACATCAGAATCTGTTCACAGGCCATCTCAATAATCTGCCAACCCATCGGCACTATCAGATTAGTTTCCTCCGCCAGATCAATAAACTGCCCGGGAGGTAATAGTCCCTTAACCGGGTGTTGCCAACGTACCAGCACCTCCAAGCCACACAGGTGCGTATCCTTGAGGTTGAACTGAGGTTGGAAGTGCAGCACTAACTGACGCTCTTTCAGAGCCACACGCAGATCCTGCTCCAGATGGAAACTGTGTACCGCCGCGGTTGTCAGCCCCTGGTCATAAATCTCGTAACAGTTCTTACCGCGCGCTTTGGCGCGATACATGGCTGTATCGGCATGCTTAATCAGGGTATCCAGGCTGTCGCCCTGCTCGGGATAATGGCTGATGCCGATACTGGCGGTTAATTGCAGATGATGCTCATCCACTTCGACCGGACGGGAACAAAGATGCAGGAAACGCTCGGCTTCCTGAATGGCATGGGGAATATCACCATTCACGATTAAAATAAACTCATCACCTCCGGTGCGGTAAAGCTCACTGCCCTCGATTAAACGCCGACTCAAGCCCTCTGTCATCAACCGCAGCAGCTTATCTCCAGTTTGATGCCCTAAGCTGTCATTGATCATTTTAAAGCGATCAAGATCGATAAAAAGCACACTAAAGGGCAGCTCGGGCATAAAGGTTAAGCGCTGTTGAATGGCCTCCATCAAACGGAAACGATTCGGTAAACCGGTTAAATCATCGTGTCGGGCCTGATGTGCCAACTCTTGGGTACGCCGATGGACCTGAGCCATGAGGGTACGTTCGCGGTCATGCATACCCAGAATCAACAAGGCACCCATACACCCCACCACAACCAAGAGGGTTTGCATCAACTGTGCATTACTGGCCGGATGCATCGCCATGTAATCCAAACCGGCGTAGGCTTCAATTGCCCAACGCTGTTGCGCAACATCAAGTAAAAAGCGCGAATAGAGTGGCGACTGCTGGGGTAACTCTGCGGTGGTAAAGAATGGCTGGTCTACATTCTGCTCGCTCAGTGCAAACTCAATATTCTGCAAGCCTATCTGCTGCAAGGCGGCGCGGAACATACGTTCAACCGTAAACACACCCACCATAAAACCCACTAAACGCTTATCGCCGAGAAGCGGATTCGTCTCTTGGGATTGGTAGACAGGATGCAGAATCAACATCCCAGGCTCTTTAGGCGCTTGCGTAAGATTGATGATCTGTGTCGCCAAGGGGCGACCACTGCGCTGTGCTTGCAACACCCAACGTCGGCGATCATCCAGGGATAACAAATTAAATCCCAGAGCCGGTGCATTTAACTCGAGAGGTTCAACAAACTGGACGGGAACAAAAGGATCTTCAGGATGCAGTGAGGCGCCGTACACCGCAAAATCAGGGCGGTTTAACAAACGTCTGGTTTCGGCTTCAAAGGTTTCCAACTCATGCTGCGGCACCAGAGGATCCCAGGAATAGGCAAGCACCGAAGGATTACGGGCTTGGATCTCCAGTACACGGGTGCGGAATGCCTCGGGATCAGGGCGTCCTTCCGGCAAAACCAGAGATTCTAAACTGGTCAGATCAGACAGATTCTGCTGCACCACCGCTTTGATTTGTGCATCCAGCATACGGATATCTTGCTGAAAACTTCGATTCAGCTGAGTTTGCAGATGGCTTAAGAAAATATGGTTCAGTGCCAGGATGGCAAGAATCACCATCGACAGCTGTGAGACTAAACGCAACCAGCGTTTCAGTCGCATCTCATGGCGGGGGGTTAACAGCGCCAGCACCAGTGGGGTGACGAGAATGGCGCCAAACGAATCCCCCATCCACCAGCTGATCCAGTCATTCAAAAAACCCGCGCTACCCGGAGATTCTACGATCCAATAAACCGATAGCGTGCCAAGAGTCGCATTCAGGGTACAGGTGACTAAACCTGCAAACAGGATGAATCGATACAATCCGTGGTGGTGGCTAGGTTGCAGAGGATTGGCACCAAAACGATCGATCAGGTATTTAGCCAATCCCGTTTGCAGGGTGGCACCTGAAGCGATCATCAAGCTACTCAGAAGGTTGGCGGCCAGTAAACTGTCCACCCAACTTGAGGTCAGATAAAAATTAAACGCGAGGTTCCCGAGAAAAACACCGGGTAACACTCCCATACCAAAGCGCAAGACGGCCGCTAAAGCGATGCCTGCGGGCACCCAGAGCGGAACGATCTGGGCATGTAAGCCCGTACCCATTACCAAAGCGGCACTTGCACTATAGGCAACTGCCAGTATCAAACTGGCGAACACATACCCTAAGCTGCCCAATCTCTATCCTCAAATACTTTGCGCTGGATCGGTCACTGGCTAGATATTGGCTTGTGACGCTTTCGATCGACGGATGATCATCTCGACTACGCAGCTACTTTTTTCTCGATCCTAACCGAGTCAATTCAAGAATAACAGTGTCCTAGCGTCCGATAGGACTTAGACATTCTTATTAGGTAGTTCTACCAAGGGATCTCTTGACCTTCGACATGAAAAAAACGCCCCGATTGACGTAAGGACAGACGGTCTAAAAGCTGACGTAAACCACTGACACTTTCTTCAGGGGTCAGCAGTGCGGACTCCCCGCCCATATCCGTCTTCACCCAGCCTGGATGCAAAGCCACTACACAAATACCCCGCTCACGCAAATCCTCAGCCAGGGTTTTCGCAGCTTGATTTAAGGCCGCCTTGGAGCTGCGATAATAGAGGCTGCCGCCTCCGGCATTTTCCGCCAGGCTCCCCATAATACTGCTGATAAACGCGATACTGCCTCCTGGGCTTGAAGCCACACGCCACAAGAGAGTTTGCGTTAACAACAAGGGGGATAAGGTATTCACTTCAAAGACCTGACGCCAGCTCTCACGCTCCCACTCACCTAAACTCACACCGCGTGGGCCGTAACAACCCGCATTATGAATCAGCAAGTCAATGCGCTCATCCCCCAAGGCACGGTCTAAGGCTTTAATCTGACTATCTGAGGTCACATCCAGCCCATGCAGGCTGATCTGTTCCGGGTAGTTGGCGACTAGCGCAAGCAGCGCTTCACTGCGCCCGGGTTCGCGAGCGCAGGCGTGAACACGGTGGCCATCGCGGGCATACTGATAGGCCAACTCCAAGCCTAAGCCACGACTGCAACCGGTAATTAAGACAGTTTTTGACATAATGTTGATTTCCTGTGACATGCGAAACAAGTCAATGACTGCTGTTAAGTGAAGCAGCTAAACAGGAAACTGACAAATCCGATCCAGGCCGAGGAGATTAATCCTCAATACTCATGATCTCCTGAGCCCAAGCAACGCTGCCTAGATACTCTCGATTTAAGGTTTCAACGAGTTTCAAGGAACGACGGTCCAAGCGTGCACGCTCAAAGGAGTCGATCACCTTGAGAATTTTGCCGAGATCTCCAGCCTGATACAGCAGGGCTTCGGCCAACTCTCCATCAAAGCCTAAATCCTCGGTCAACTTATCCATCGCAATCCCTTCGATCTGATCCATCAGTGAGAAGAGACCCAAAGTAAAGGCGGTATCCGGGCTCATCTCCTGCACTCGATGCGCCAAACGACGTGCCAGCTCTGCACGCACCAAAGCTCGAAACACCAAGGGGCGTTTAACTGGCTGATTATCCGCAAGCAGAAGAGTAGCCGTCAGGGCACGCACACGATCGTATCCCAACATCATGATCGCTTGCTGTAACTGTGTGACCTGTGCCACACGTTTGGCTGAAGCCGAGTTCACACGTTTGAACAAGAGGGTACAGAGGTGTGGATCCTGCGCCAGCAAACTTTCAATCAGCGGCAAGGCCGGTTCCGGTCGGCAGAGTTCTCGAAGCAAACGCAGATCGGCAGAGCGGTTAGTACTGCGACCACTCGAGGGTGGCAAGATCTGTTCGGGAAAGGCATAGACATAACCTTGATAGAGATCAAATCCAGCCACACGACAGCGCTCTAACAGCTCAGGAGTTTCAATAAATTCGGCCAGCAACGTCAGCTGCTGTTGGCGATAGTGGTCTAAACATTTAAAGGCATCGGCGCGACGCACATCGACCTTGACCATCTGTACACGCTGCTTTAACAATTCAGGTTCAGCTTCCAGCAACACATCGTCTGCCGCCAGGGTATAACCGGCTTGGCGCAGCGCGTCGAGACACGCCAGCACGACTTCATCAACCTGCAAGCGTGTCGGCAATTCAATCACCACCTGTTGCGGCGGCAAGGGCATCAGGTCTGGATTTTCCAGCCAATCTCGCGAGACATTCAGAAATAAACGCCGTTCCCCAACCAAAGATTGCAGGCCAATTTCATAAAAAGCGGCACTGCAGGCACGGGCCGTCGCCGTTAAGGGATCAGTGATATCTGCTTTTTCCGCACCGCCATGCGCGCGGTAAAGCAGCTCATCCGCAACGTGAGAAAATTCGCCATCAAAAATAGGTTGCAGTGCGATACAGTAACGATTGTCTTCGCCAGACATGGAGTCGATCATTTTGTGGCTCAAAAAGTTAACCCTGAAGTTTAAGTTGTAACTGTGGCAGCAGAAGCGCCATGATCTCTTCCAATTTTCTCACCGGCACACTGACATCGGCACCGGCCTTTGCCGCTTTTTCCAACTCTAAAGCTGCAGCACTCGGCTCATCGGCACAAAAGGTCGAGAGCAAACCTTTCAAGGTATGTGCCGCACGCCCTAAGGCCTCAAGATCCCCTTTAGCCGCCGCCTGCTCGATCGAGGTGAGATAACCCGGTACCTCTTCCAAAAACATTTCCAACACCGAAAGCAGCAAATCATCTTCACCGCCGATCATTTCTACGGCGAGGGCCCAGTTGTATAGAGGAGGAGTGGTCATTACTGAAGCGGCCTTTTCAAACAAGATAGAGGGTTTAAGCATAGCATTTTCAGGGGCATTCGGCAGTGCAGCCTCCCCTTGCTGTTGCATCAAAAGTAAGAGTTCATCAATGCTTTGCGCAGGGGAATCCTGGGAGGCTTCCAGCGGTTCTACCGGCACCAGCACGCGACGAATCTCAGCAAATAATTCTTTGGGGTTTACAGGCTTTGAAACATATCCCTGCATACCGGCATCTAAACAGCGCTCTTTATCGCCCTGCATCGCATTCGCGGTCATGGCGACCACGGGCGTCATCCGTGAGGCGGTCATCTGCTCCAATCGGCGCAGTTCACGGGTGGCCTGTAAACCATCTTTGACCGGCATCATCACGTCCATTAACACCAGATCAAAATTGCGCTCGGCCAGAAGATCCAAAGCCTCTGCTCCATTTTCAGCTACCGTGGCCTGAATCCCTTCTTTCTCCAGCAAGCGTAAGGCTAAACGCTGGTTAATGTGGTTATCTTCTGCCAACAATACTTGCATCCCTTGCAAAGAACGTTCGTTGGGCAGCAGCTCCGGTCGCCCCTGTGCTCGATCCACCCGACCGAGCTGCTCCTGAAGCGCACTGCGCAGTTCCGCGAGGGTGATAGGTTTGCTCATATAACCTGAGATGCCCAGTTCACGACAACGCTTGGCATCGCCGGATACGGCGGAAGAGGTCAGAATCAGGATACGTGTCAGACTTTGCGAATGCTCAGACAGCAACTTCTCTGCGGCTTTATAACCATCCATCCCCGGCATCCAAGCATCCATCAACACCAGTCCATAGGGATGGCCCGCCGCAACCGCTTGACGTGCTTTAAAGATCGCCTCTGGCCCGGAAACGGCTTGATCGTGCTGCACGCCCAACATGGTCAGCATGGCGGAAATCACACGCCGATTCATCGGTTCATCATCTACCAGAAGCACCCGATGCATGCCTAAATCGATACGCCGTGCTAAGACCTCGGGGCCTTGCTGATGGATGGGTAGCGGAATACGTACACGGAAAGTAGAGCCCTGCCCTGGCTCACTCTCCACCTGTATCTCTCCCTGCATTAACTCAACCAACTGGCGTGTGATCGAGAGCCCCAAGCCGGTGCCTTCATACTTGCGATTGGTCGCCGCATCCACCTGTTCAAAGGGAGCAAAGATACTTTGCAAACGCTCAGGAGGAATGCCGATGCCTGTATCTTGGATTTGCAAACAGAAGATACCCGCTGTTTCACTCAAACGCTCACAACTGACCGCCAGATCCACGCGGCCTTGGTCAGTGAACTTCACCGCATTGCCCAATAGATTGATTATCACCTGACGCAGACGTGCCGAATCGGCTTCCACAAAACGTGGCAGATCCAAGGCGAGGTCGTAATGTATCTGGATGTTTTTGGCCCAAGCACGCGGGGCTTGCGCCTTGACCGACTGACCAATCAGCTCGACTAGATCGGTTAACTCCGGTTGCAGATCCAGCTTGCCCGCCTCAATTTTGGACAGATCCAGAATATCGTTGATGATCTCTAAAAGATGACTGGCAGAAATTCGCGCCAAACCCAGATGCTCGCGCTGCTCACGCTGCAGGTCGGTTTCCAAGACCAGATCCAGCATCCCGATAATCCCGTTCATCGGGGTGCGGATCTCGTGGCTCATATTGGCTAGGAATTGGCTCTTGGCCAAACTCGCGGCTTCGGCCGCCTGAATTTGGCGAACCAATTCCGCTTCATATAAGCAGGCACGTGCGGCCGAAGCCAATTTCGCCATCAGCTTTTGCAGAGATAACACCAAGCTCTCGGCAAGAGGCCCGCCTTTTCTTTGCAGCAGCAGCAGACCAAAATCCGGCAAACCCAAGAGGGTAAAATACACTTCACCCTCCTGCTTTTGTTGCGGCAAACGTGCCATCAAACTGGGTAACTCATAAGTCAACTCAGGCAAGGCCAGCGCCTGGATCTGCTGTTGCACGAGGGCTTGCGCGGCAAAACGCCGTGGAATGGCTAAACACTCTTGCCAGGTCAGTTCCAATGAGCAGCCATCCTTAAGCAGCGCCTCATCGCAGGCCGCAGGTACCGCCTGCATCACCAGCGCTCCACTGCAATTCAACATACGCTGCACCGTCGCCAGCGCTTCGCGCAGCATCGTCGACAGATCCAGACTGGTTCCGATCGACAGGGAGATCTCATAGAGTACTTCAGTTTCTTCAGCTTGCCTCACGGCGCAACCTCATCAGCAGGCGGTTCAGCCAGTAGGCCGACCACGGCTGTTTTATTGTAAAACTCTAAGTAATCTTGACCGCTGTTGGCAATTTCACCGAGCGTAAACGCACCAAACAGAGGTAACTCGGTGGTCACACTGGCAAACTCTTTTTCAATTCCATCTTCCAGAAAAAGAACGCGCGAAATACAGTCGATAAACAAGGCCACTTCAGGAGCACGCCGATCCGTGTGTGGAAAGACCTTTTCAGCACGTGCGCGTGCATCAGCCGCCGCGGAAACCAAACTTTCCGGGCTGCCATTCAAAATGCGCACAAAACAGCCTTCAGGCACCTCACCCACACAGACCATATCACCCTGCTCATTCAGCATCAGCGGGTCGCGCACGATCATTTCGGTATCCAGTTTATTAATCCCTAGAGGATAGGATTTGGCGATATCAAAGAAATTGTTCTCTGTAAACTGCACACCACTATGGTTTTCCACCACCTGGCGATAAGCTTCAAACGCCGGTTTCCAATCCAGGCATTTCACCTGATTTTTTAAGGAAGATGTGACCTTTAAGGGTTCCGTAATCGGCTGCCAGCCATGGTTGACGCCAACACCACTGTACACCGGCAAACGCACCACTAAGGCTGCATCGGCCACCAAACCCTGGGGAGTCAGCAGACAAGGGCGCTGTTGAAAACTTAACGAGCCCGCTCCACCGCCAATAAAGTTATTATCCAGACCAAAGCTGAAAAACAATGATTCTGTCAGACTGGCGATACGCCCAGCCAACCCATCCACCAAAACGAGCAGTGTAGCCGGGCCGCTGAGGGCATCCCAAGCATCGGCCAGAGCGGTAAGAGGCTGATCATAATTCGCCCCCTCATCACTGAGCTGCCCCACTAACCCCCACGCCGGTTCACCCTGCAACCCCACGCAGACCGCACCTTGTGTGAAGTTCTGCAGGCCATGAATGATTTGAGGGAAAATGCCACCAAACACAGGCTTGGCTGATCCTTGTAACAAGGGATCTAGATCGGCGGGTAGCCAACCATTCTCATCGCAAGCAAAGACTAGAATACTGCCCACCTCAGCATCAGCATTCAGCTCAGATAGGGTTGACGCAAATTGCACTAGGTCAGCCTCGGGCTGGAAGTAGATTTTCATCCACGTATCTCCTGTCTATGACCGCTTCACTCTTGAGCAGCCTTTGGACTAAATGAATTTTGTAGGAAGACTAATAAATCCTTTTCAGCCAAAGGCGGAGACAGCAGATAGCCTTGGATTTCAGTCGCGCCCAAGGCATCCAAATAATCGCGCTGTCTTTGGGTTTCCACACCCTCTGCAATCGTGGTCAGGCCCAGTCCCTGGCACAAGGAGGTCAGTGCCCGCACGATGGCACGATCACTGCGGCCACGCGTGATGTCCTTCACAAAAGCACGGTCGATCTTCAGTGTATCCAGTGGAAAGCGCAGCAGATACTCCAGCGACGAAAAGCCGATACCAAAGTCATCGATGGCGATTTTAAAGCCGTCTTCACGTAGATTTTGCAAAAGCTTGATGGTGGTTTCTGGACTATGCATTGCCAGACTTTCGGTAATCTCCAACTCAATCATGCGAGTATCGGCACCTGCAAGACGTGCGGCTTGGCGAATCACCAGCGGCAGATCACTTTGTTCAAACTGTGCCGGAGACAGATTGATCCCCATACGGATGGCTGGGAAATGCTGGCTCCAAGCCACCTGCCGTGCACAGGCTTCATGCAATATCCATTCACCGAGCTGGTGGATCATACCGATCTCTTCCAGGACCGGAATAAAGACAGCAGGTGAAATCGTGCCCTGGCCCGGCTTTTGCCAACGCACCAGAGCCTCAACCCCGACAATACGTTCAGTTGCCAGGTCTAGCTGCGGTTGGTACACCAGATGAAACTCTTGTTGCTCAACCGCACGGCGCAGTTCAGCTTCCAGACTCAAACGATTGTGCAGGGCATCTTCCAACTCGCGTCGATACACCGCCAGACTGATATTGCCGGAGGGCCTCACATCACGCTGAGCACGTTTCGCCATACTCAGGAGTAACTGTGCCTGCAGACTCTGTTGCGGGGCATGACTCACACCGGCAGAGAAATTGAGATAGACCTCCTTGGTGTCGATCATCCAGGGACGATCCAAAGGCTGGAGCATCTGGGTTAAAGCCTCCTGTAAGAAGCTCTCCGACACGGCGTGAGGGTAATGTAAACGTATCGCAAAAAAGCCGCCTTCCAGGCGTGCAAGCAAAGCATCTTTAGGTAAGAGGGCCTGCAGCTGATTCGTAATCAGACTTAAAAGTTGATCGGTGGCCTCAGAGCCATAGGCATCTTGCAGATGATGCAAACGCAGCACTTCGATCGCCATCACTGCCGTAGCATTAAAGCCATTAACCTGGGCTAAAGACTCTTCTAGATCACGTAAGAATAAACGGCGATTCGGCAGTCCGGTTAAGGGATCGTGATAGTTAAGATAACTGACTTGGCGCTCAACCTTACGCTGCGCGGTGACATCCTGGAAAGCCCCTACGATACGGGCGGTATCCCCTTCACGCTGGCCCACCATACGCAGCAGATACTCCTCCTGCTCCACGCGTGCACGCAGCTCAATCTCAACCTTAGTGCCCGAATGCAGCGCATCACTTAACAACAAGGTTAAACGCTTCTGATCGTCTGGATGGATAGTCTGCAGCAGCTCACTAAACGCGCTGGGCACAGACTCCATCCAATAGAGTATAGAGTCGGTATCGGTTGACCAGGTCAGCTCATCCGTTTCCGTATTCCACTCCCAAAACGCCAGACCTGCGAGCGTACGTGCATTATCCTGAATACTTTTCACTCGACGCAGGGCACGTTCACGCTCCGCGTCACGCAGCGCATAACGTATACGCTGTTGCAAAAGCGGCAGGTTGATCGGCTTGGTAATAAAGTCGGTCGCGCCGGCGTCAAACGCAGTTTGAATCGAGTTCAGATCATCCGATCCCGTCAGCATCAGAATCGGAGTGGTCATTTCCATTTCCGATTGTCGAATTAAACGGCAGGCCTCAAAACCATCCATCACCGGCATGGTGACATCCATCAGAACCAGATCAGGCTGGTGCTCGCGAAACACAGCCAGACCTTCTGCTCCGTCTGCGGCTTGCAGAATACGATAGCCTTCACGCCCCAGGCCGGAGCTAAGGAGAAGACGAATGGAGGGGGCATCCTCTACAACCAACAGAGTCGCCTTAAAATCTTGCATAATCAGTGATCCATCTGAATCAGCCGCTCAATGCTGACTTCTAGGTTATGTTTGACCTGTTCCAGCACGGCGTTTAGCTCATTTATTTTTAGCGGTTTACTCAGATGTCCGTTCATTCCCGCCGCTTGGCACGCTTCCTTATCCTCGGGAAGCACATTCGCCGTCATGGCATAAATCGGTAGCGCAGAGGTTAGCAAGCGTATCTGGCGTGTCGCTTCTAACCCACCCATCACGGGCATCTGCATGTCCATCAAAATCAGATCGAAGGCCTCTGCTTTAATCATCTCAGCCTTGTCATTTAACGACTTTCTTAGCGCTTCCACTGCGGCTAAGCCATTATCCACGAGGGTGACGTGATGTCCGGCTTTTTCCAACAGGGTGCGAATCAAGCGCTGATTCACAGGATTATCCTCAGCCAACAAAATATGCAACCCCTGATCGGCCAGCGCAGCTGTCTTGGGTTCAGTGGCAGGCGTCTCAGAGCCTCTATGTGAGCCTCTATGTGAGTCACTATGCAATGCCGGGGACGTTGAGATCTCCTGCACAAGATCGCGAATCTCTGAGGGTTTAACCGGATAGGTGAGCCAATGCAAGAACCCGAGAGCCTGCAAATGACGCAACTGCTCACGTGGCAGATAATCAGCAATCAACAGCGTACGCTGAGTATCCAACCCCAACTCAATTAACCCCTGTAACTGAGCATTATCCATGATGGGATCAAGATGTATATTGATCAAAAGCAAGTCTTGTGGATGATCGACTGCCCGCGCAGAAGGAGACGGACGCTGTAACCAACTTTTCAGCTCAGCATAGCCGCTTAAGCCAGTCACCTCAGCCCCTAAGCGCTGAATTTCATATTTGAGGGTTTGAGCACTGCAGGGATCGGCTTCAACCAGCACACAGTGAAGCGGGGCGGGTTGTACAGGCCTCACCTGGGGAAGAATCTGCGCCTGACTCAGCGGCAGCTGAAACCAAAAACAACTGCCCTGATTCTCGACACTTTCCACTCCGATCTGCCCATGCATAAGACTCACCAAACGCGCACAGATGGATAAGCCCAAGCCGGTGCCGCCGTAACGACGTGTCGTCGAGTTATCGGCCTGAGTGAAGGATTCGAAGATGTGCTCCAGCTTGTCGGCAGGAATACCAATCCCCTGATCTTGAATACGCACATACAAACGCCCTGAACCGGCCTCTTCTGCGCACAACCAGCTCACGCTCACGCGCACCCTGCCTGCCGCCGTAAACTTCACGGCATTGTCACACAGGTTGACCAGCACCTGACGAATACGCACCGCATCGCCCGTACAGAGATCCGGCAGCTCGGCGTCGAGCTCAACCGAGAGCTGCAAACCTTTACGCCGGGCCAGCACGGCAATACTTTTTAAGCTGTCGCAGAGCAGATCTTTTAAGGCAAACTCGGATTGCTCAATATTGAGCTTACCGGCATCGATTTTAGAAAAGTCGAGAATATCATTCAAAATCGTCAACAAAGACTGTGCGGAGGAACGCACCACCTGCAGATAACCACGCTGTGTCTGCGTCAGCTGAGTATCCAAGGCCAAATCAGTCATCCCCATAATTCCGGTCATCGGGGTGCGTATTTCATGGCTCATGTTGGCCAAAAAAGCACTTTTTGATGCACTGGCCTTTTCCGCCACCGAGCGCGCTTGCTCCAGCTCTTGATTCTTTTCGGTCAAAAGTGCAAAGGCCCGACGAATATTGAGCTGCAACAAGAGCAAAGCGCTCACCGCGAGCACAAACGCCAAACCCACAAACGCCGCTAAGAAGAGAAAACGATCACTGCCCCAGAGATCCGCTGAAGTCTTGGGAATCTGCACCACCTGAATCCCTCGCAGATCACCTAACTGCCAATCGCGTTTCGGTGAATCCGGGTGATTGTTGTGGCAGGCGACACAGCCCTGCTCCATTCTGACGGGTGAAGCATAAAGCAAAAATTCACCCGAACCTTCAGTGGCAACTCGGCGCTGAAATTCAAAAAACTCGGTTTTCTGCTGCTGGGACAGTTGGCGCAGCGCTTTCTGCTCAAACTCACTTAATTCACGGCTTGCACGTTGTGGAAAAGGATGGTCACTAATCAAACGTGCCTGGATGCTGTCATCCTGAGCACTCATGTAATCGACCAGGTCTAAAGTCATGGTAGCGGGAATCGGGATCGCCCCCGGCTGGTCACGATAATGCTCCGTCACCTCAACCCAAGGGTGCCCACGTACCGCATCAACAATCACATCATTATAAAAAGAACGAAAGGATTCGATCGCTTTTGAGTAGGCCCGTGCCGAGCGTAACAAGGCCTCTTCTTCACTGCCCTTAGCGACCCAAATACTCAAAAACATGAAGATCAAAGCAAAGAGGAAGGCACAAGCAAGTAACAGGATGCGAAAGCGCTGACGGCTTTGAATCATAGAACCAATAGAAGGGTCATGCGCAGACTTCAAGGTTTAACTTCCTTCTGCGTCACATGGCTGAGTTGTTTCGGGGATTGGCACCATTCTTACCTTATGCCTCAATCATCACGTTCATCTGCAGCCTAGCAGACCGCCCAAAGGAATTATATCCTTTTAAAGGCGCAGAACTTTTTTCTCGACGCGGCCTTGAGCCTTCCTGCATCAGACTGCTTAAATTCGCTGCCACGAGGTAATTTACCTCTTCAACTGAGCAATCCATCCCCGAATCCTCACGTATCAGGTACACTTTCATTTTCCCTTGAGCCTAGCAGGAGTCCGCCATGCCTTTATTGGACAGTTTCCGAGTTGATCATACCCGTATGCATGCCCCCGCCGTGCGTGTTGCCAAGAATATGAAAACCCCTTCTGGCGATGACATCACGGTGTTTGACCTGCGCTTCTGTGTCCCCAACCAAGAGATTCTGTCTGAGAAAGGCATTCACACTCTGGAACATCTATTTGCCGGATTCATGCGCAACCATTTGAACAGTGATCAGGTTGAGATCATCGACATTTCTCCGATGGGCTGTCGCACCGGCTTTTATATGAGCCTGATCGGCACCCCCAGCGAAGCGCAAGTCGCCAGCGCTTGGCAAGCTGCCATGCAGGATGTTCTCAACGTGAAGGAGATGCGTGACATTCCCGAACTCAACGAATATCAATGCGGCACCTACACCATGCACTCACTCAGCGAAGCACAAGAGATTGCTGCGGATATCCTCGAGCGCGGCGTGAGCGTCAACAGCAATCAAGAACTCTACCTCAGTGAAGAGTTTTTGAAAGAGCAGCTGTAACACCTATACAAGCCGTCGCTAAGCGTCTAACAAAGAAAAGGCGCCGAGACTTCCTGTCTGGGCGCCCGAATGTCAGAAGGGGACACTTAACCCTCTGACGCTCTCCTGTTCCTAACTCTCATAGACTGGGAGTGAGTGTTTGATTCTAGAAAAAAATCGGAATTTTTGAAACCCTATTTCTAAATTTTCTTTTCCCAAAACTCAGCCTGCCCCGTTGCTTCATCTAATTGATAAGGCTGATACCCCAAGGATCGATAAACCTGCTTGGCTTTTTCATTGCCTTGCAAGACCTCAAGCGTCAATTTACAGCAACCTAGGGCTTTGGCTTTTTCCTCCGCACATTGAAACAGATGACGCGCAATCCCCTGACCACGCAGGGTTGGCAGCACAATCACATCATGGATATTCAACAAGGGCTGGGCGGCAAAAGTCGAGAAGCCCTCGACACAATTGATCAAGCCCACAGCCTGCCCTTGCACATAAGCGATAAAACTATGTAGATGCGGTCGCTCCGCCATCGCCTGCAGCAAACGCGCTTGCACCTCGGGCCGGAGAGCCTCCCCTCCTCCCATCGGATCTTGAGCATAGGTATTCATCAAGTGTAAAAGCTCAGCCCCTTGCTGAGCATCCTGATAATCGACGACTAAACAGGTCACGCTGAGCTTAGTGTCCGTGGTAGGAAAAAGCGGGGTATCCATAGAGGTATGCATTCCTTAGGCAAGACGATTAGACTTCTGATCTTTGCAGGATGATTAAGCGATCGGATTCATGCACCCTATTACACTGCGCCCCTACCAGCAAGAGGCTGTCGAAGCCACCCTCGCACATTTTCGCCAGCAACGTGATGCCGCGGTGCTGGTGCTACCCACGGGTGCAGGGAAAAGCCTAGTCATTGCCGAACTGGCTCGCCGCGCACGCGGGCCTGTTTTAGTGCTGGCACATGTCACGGAGCTGGTTGAGCAGAATCATCAAAAACTCCGCGCACTGCAGGTTCGTGCCGGTATTTATGCTGCGGGATTAAAGCAGCGTGATCGTGACCCCTCTGTCATCTGCGCCAGCATTCAATCGCTGGCCCCCAATCTAGAGGCTTTTCAGCGTCCTGTCTCTTTGCTAATCATTGATGAGTGCCACCGAGTCAGCCTGGATGAAAAGAGCCAGTATCAACAAGTGCTGCGACATTTTCGTGCACTTAATCCAGAATTATGTTGTCTGGGACTCACCGCCACCCCCTATCGGTTAGGTGAAGGCTGGATCTATCAGGATCATTACCGGGGTTTTCGCCGCAGCGAAACACCGCGACCTTTTCAACGCTGTATCTATGAACTGCCAATCAGTCAATTGATTCGCCAGGGCTACCTCACCGCACCACAACTGATTGATCGCGCCCTCAGGGGTTACGATTTCTCCAGCCTCATACCTCAGAGCAACGGCGAGTTCAGCGAACAACAATTGGACGGCTGGCTGGGGCGTCACCCACGGGTGACACGCGGTATTTGTGAGGAATTGATTGAGCAGGCGCAGACTCGCCGTGGTGCGATGATTTTTGCCGCCACCGTCAAACATGCTCAAGAGATACACAGCTATCTTCCCACGCAACAGAGTGCGTTGATTACTGCGCAGACCTCAAGCACAGAGCGTGAAGAGGCCATTTCACGTTTTCGCGCACAAGAATTGAAATTTCTGGTGAATGTTGCGGTGCTGACCACCGGCTTTGATGTGCCGCATGTCGATCTGATTGCCATTCTGCGCCCGACACAATCTGTCAGCCTTTTTCAACAAATGGCAGGACGCGGCCTACGTCTGGCGCCCGGCAAAACCGAATGTTTAATTCTCGACTATGCCGGTAATGGCTTCAGCCTGAATCATCCAGAAGTGGGGAGCCCCAAACCGGCCAGCGATACCGAACCGGTTCAAGTCTTTTGTCCGGCCTGTGGTTTTGCCAACCTTTTTTGGGGGCGCAAGGATGCCAGTGGACAAGTCATCGAACACTTTGGACGCCGCTGCCAAGGCTTGCTTGATATCGATCAATCACCGGCTCAAGCTTGTGACTATCGCTTCCGCTTTCGCGAATGTCCGGTCTGTGCTGCCGAAAATGACATTACGTCACGCCAATGCCACCAGTGCGCAGCCACCCTCATCGATCCGGATGATCAATTGAAAAAAGCCCTGCAACTCAAGGATGCCCGCATATTGCGTTGTGCCGGTGTCACGGCCACGGCAGAGAAAGGCCGTCTGCGCCTGACCTACCACGGTGAGGAGGGAGAGACTTTAAGCGAGTGGTTTGATCTACAGCATCCGGGGCAATGCCAGGCGTTTAACCAGATCTTTGGTCGCCGCTATCAGGGTGCGGATAAGCCCACACGCTTTTCCGAAGTAGAACAAGTGATTAACCTTAAACACCCGCTACCGGCTCCGGATTTTGTCATCGCGCGCAGGCGCCAAAAACAGCTGCGGATTGATGCACGTTTGTTTGATTATGTGGGCCGCTACCGCAAAGCCAACTGTCTCTAAACTCAGGTAAAATTTCTCTCAGGTGACAGCCAACGCGACTCTGATATACTCCCAAGCTTATTCATATCCGCATACAAAAATAACAATCGGATGTTGTCAGGAGTTTAAAACCGAGTGAAAGTCTCTCTTAACAAATCCCTACTGGTTTTAATGGGATTGATCCTACTGATTCTGATTGCTGTTTTTGTACAGAATCGGTCGGTGCATTACCACGAGCATAATGATCGCCTGAATCTATTGCGTGACTTACGCAATCTAAACAGCGAATTAGATCAGCAGCTGATCTCCTTGACACAAGCCGCAGATCTGGACGCTTACACCTACGCTAGCACCCTCAACGCCCTAGAAAACATGCGCGAGCAGATGCTGGATCACGCCGGTCGCTTTTATCGTGATCTGCCAGAATCCTCACAAGCCCTGTTAACCCAGTATTGGCAAACGCATCAAACCAAGCTGGAACAGGCTCAAGCGATTCAACGACTGCTCAACCAGGCCGATGCTGACACCTTTACGGCTCAGGCCGCCGCGGCGCGCCAGGGTTATTTTGCCCTCAACAGCCGCAGTGAATTAAACACCCTCGAGATCGACTATCAAGCGCATGTGAATTCAGGCTTGCGTAATGCCGACCTTTTCAGCATGACGCTCCTCCTTCTGACCACCCTGCTCATGTTGTTAATGGGCGATCTGCTGCGGCGTTTACAAGATACAGGGCATCGCGCAGAAAAAAACCGCCAGCGCCTACAGGATGCGGTCAACAGCCTAGATGCCGGTTTTGCGCTGTTTGATCAAAAGGGGCAACGGATTCTCAGCAACCAGCGCTGGGATGAATTCTACCCCTGGTTAAAGGCCACACCGGATTATCGCTGGTCGGATCTAGCGCAACTTCATCGTGAACACCTGACCTGCCAAACTCAAGATCAGACCCCAGGCTCCGAGCATCGAGTGGTTGAGTACACCCATCTTGGCCGCTGGTTACAAGTCAGTGACACTCCCACAGCAGAAGGGGGCATCGTTTCGATCCGAACCGATATCAGTGAAGCCCAAAGCACACAGCTGGAGTTACGCAAAATGGGTCGGGCTCTGCAACAAAGTCCGACCGCTGTCGTGATCACCGACACACGGGGCATCATCGAAACGCTCAATCCGAAAATGAGTGAAATGACTGGCTATTCGCCCGAGGAACTTATTGGCCAGGATGTAGCGCTGCTGCGCTCAGGTGATATGGATCCTGAAATTTATCAAGACCTTTGGCAAACACTCAAACAAGGCAAAGAGTGGCGCGGTGAGATGCTGAATCGCCGTAAGAATGGCGAACTCTTCTGGGATGCCTCAATTATTTCCCCGTTGCGTAACGAACAGGGCGAAGTCACCCACTATATTGCGGTGAAAGAAGACATTACCCTGCGCAAACATGCTGAAGAGCAGTTACGCATGATTGCAGCCGTCTTTGATACCAGCAATGAAGCGATCATGATTGCCGGACGCGATGGCACCATCAAAGCCGTTAACCCGGCTTTCACACGAATCACCGGTTATACCCAGGAAGAGGCACTGGGTCGAAATCCTAATATGCTCAGCTCCGGGCGCCATGATCACCTGTTTTATGAACAAATGTGGCACAGCCTCACCGAAAAAGGGGAATGGTCTGGTGAGATCTGGAACCGTCGCAAAAATGGCAACGTCTATCCTGAATGGTTATCCATCTCCACTCTACGTGATGAAGAGGGGCAGATTTGTGACTTTGTTTCGGTATTCTCCGACATCACCCAGCGCAAAAAAGATGAAGCCCATATTCGCCACCAAGCCTACTATGACGCTCTCACCCAGCTGCCGAACCGCAACCTACTGCTCGATCGTTTAGAGGTGGCACTGGTCACAGCCGATCGAGATCAGCATGTAATTGCCCTTTTATTTGTTGATCTGGATCGCTTTAAAAACGTGAATGATACCCTCGGCCATGAGCAGGGCGATGAGCTTTTACAACAGGTTGCCACCCGTTTGAGCCAATCGGTGCGTGAGAGTGATACGGTGGCGCGTTTCGGGGGTGATGAGTTTGTGGTGTTACTGCACAATATTCATTCGGATCGAGATGCCGCACTGATCGCAGAAAAAATCATTCGCCAACTGTCTTCACCATTTAACCTGGCGGGGCGCGAAATTTTTATCGGTGCCAGTATTGGTATTACGCTCTATCCAGGCGATGCTGAAACGCCCGAAGCGCTGGTACGTAATGCCGATTTAGCCATGTACCAAGCCAAACAAACGGGTCGTAACTGTTTCCGCTTCTTCACCAGCAGCTTGCAAGAACATGCCAACACGCTGATGGAGATGGAACAGGATCTGCGCTTGGCACTGGATCAAAATCAGTTGGAAGTATTTTACCAACCCTTGGTGCGCACCCTTTCGGGCAAAATTACCGGCGTTGAGGCTCTCCTGCGCTGGCGTCACCCGACACGCGGCATGATCCCACCCGACCAGTTTATTCCTCTCGCTGAAGATACCGGACTTATCGGTCCCATCGGCTTGTGGATTCTGGAAACCACCTGCCGTCAGGTCAAAGCCTGGCGTGATCAAGGCCATCAACTCTACTTATCGGTGAATATTTCCGGTCGTCAACGTGATCTAGGGCTGGATGCCGAAAGCTTACAGCAGATCTTACACAACACTGAACTGCCAGCCGATCAACTGGTATTGGAGATTACCGAAGGGATGCTGCTGGATGATAGTGACGAAACCATCGTCTGGTTACGCGCCTTTAAAGATCTCGGCGTGCACCTGGCCATAGATGACTTTGGTACCGGTTACTCATCCTTGAGCTATCTGAAACGTTTCCCGATTGATACCCTGAAAATTGATCGGGAATTTATTCGTGATCTGACGCTAGATAACGAAGATGCTCTGCTGGTCGAGGCCATCATCTCGATGGCGCACAGCTTAAAGCTGCGTTTGATTGCCGAAGGGGTCGAAACCGCCGAGCAACGCTGCATCCTCTATCAGCTGGGTTGTGGTTATCTGCAGGGTTTCCACTTTGCACGCCCGATGCCGGCGATTGAACTGCAAGACTGGTTAGTGAGTTATTCACCCCAGCGCTTGCAGCTCGGTTAAACCTTATAGCGTCTGAACCCGCTGCAAGGCCTCTTCTAGGGTCGGGGTAAACTGACAATGCTCCGTCGGTTTCACCCCGGCACGCGCCATCGCTCGCAGAGGTTGGAACTGTAAATCAGCGGTAATCAACTTCACGCCTTGGGCTTCACACTCTTGAGCGAAACGCTCAAAACCATGCAAGCCACCTGCATCCAAGAGCGGCACTGCATCCATATACAGCACCACACCGCTTTTACCTTCCAGCGTCTCCGCCAACTCATCAAAGACACGCTCTGCCGCCGCAAAAAACAGTGGACCTGAGAGTTTTAGCACGGCCCAGCCCGGCGGAAGTACCTGCGGCACATGCTTACGTTGTGTGGAGATATCGGTAAAACGCGTCATCCCGGCCAGATCACGCATAAACAATAAGGAGGCCATCACGATACCGGCCGAGATCGCCAACACCATATCAAAGAGCACAGTCAGGAAAAGGCACGTCAGCAAGACTAGCACGTCCCCTAAAGGCGCACGCTTTAAGAGTGCAACCACCTTCGGTGCCTCACTCATATTCCAAGCGACCATAACCAACAGAGCGGCCATACTCGCCATCGGCAGCCAGGAGAGAATCGGTGCCAAGACCAATAAACCGGCTAAAACAACCAGAGCATGGATCATCGCTGAAATCGGCGAACGTGCACCGGCTTTATAGTTGGTCGCCGAACGCGCAATCGCGGCGGTCGAGGTAAACCCTCCAAAAAACGGTGCGGCCAGATTCCCTATCCCCTGCCCCAGCAACTCGCCATTGGCATGATGGCGGCGACCACTCATGCCATCTAACACCACAGCACAAAGCAAAGACTCGATCGCACCGAGCATGGCAATCGAAAACGCTGCGGGCAGCAGGGCTTGAATCAGGCTCCAGGACCATTCCAAAGGCACTCCGTCTGGGCCGGGCTGATTCCAAGGCCAACTCAAACTGGGTAAGAAAGGGGGAATGCCCGAACCCTGAGTTCCATCAGGCAGGGTATAACTGAAGCGTGTGCCGATGGTATCGATCACCATCCCCTGCTGCATCAACAACCAAGCCAGACCACTGCCAATCAGTAACGCCGGCAAGTGTCCAGGGATCGGTAAACGCAAACGTGGCCAGAAGATCAAGGTCAGCAAGGTGATTAAGGCTACGCTAGCGGTCGCCCAATCGAGTCCGGGTAAGGCCTGGATCAGATCACCAAAACGCTGCACAAAAGAATCAGGGATACGCGTGAGCTCCAAACCAAAAAAGTCTTTGATTTGCAGCACCGCAATCACGATCGCAATCCCTGAGGTAAACCCCAAGGTGACCGATTCTGGAATATATTCGATCAAGCGGCCAAGACGCGCAAACGCCAGAGCCACCAAGATGAAACCGGCCATCAGTGTCGCCACCAACAAACCGGCCAAACCAAAGTTTTGTGTCACTGGGAACAGGATCACTACAAAGGCAGCGGTCGGGCCAGAGATGCTGTAGCGGGAGCCGCCGGTCAGGGCGATCAGGAAACCAGCGATAATCGCCGTATAAAGGCCATACTCTGGGCGTACCCCACTGGCGATTGCCAGTGCCATAGCCAAAGGAATCGCAATAATCCCCACCGTGACACCGGCCATTAAATCCTTGAACAGATCCTGGCGGTGATAACCCTCACGAAAGGTTTCACGCAAAGCGCTGGCGAGGCCGAGGCTACGCAAGCGCGAACGGTTTGAATTGGACATCCAGCGGTCCTTAATAAAGTCAGGCTATCTTATAACCCTTAGTTAGAAATTATACTTATAATTAATATCTAAATATTATAACGCCTGGCCAGAGCTGCCGACAACGCCTCACCACCCGCCATTAGTTGCAGATCTGTAATCGCCATGAACCCCTGACGCGATGCCGTGGAAAAGCGTAGAATACGCCTTTTTCTAACCCGATCAGGAGTCGATATGCGCTTAGCTGAGGTAGAAGCGATTATGCTGAACGTGGGCCTGCTAGTGTTTGCAGGTTTCATCTTCTTTATCATTTACGATTTGGCGAAAAAATCGAAAGCCGGCAAGTTCGGCACCTTTATCCTGTTTTTTGCTTTAGGCTTAGGCTTAGCCGTGTTTCTGATCAAAAACCTGATTGTATATTTAATGGATATAGGCGTCTGAAACCTCAGGCTCAAACGGCAGGCGAGACTCGACCTGGCATTCAATAGAGGATGTGAAGATGGACCCAATCTGGATTGTTCTACTGATTTTGCTCGCGATTGCGCTCTTGTATGGTGTCTTTGTCTATAACCAGCTGGTACAACTCAAACATAATCTTAAACAGTCTTGGTCCAATATTGATGTGTTGCTCAAGCAGCGCCATGATGAGTTACCGAAGTTGGTCGATACCTGTAAAGAGCACATGGCTTTTGAACAGAGCACCCTGGAAAAAGTGATGCAAGCCCGTGCCCAGGTCGCCAGCGCTCGTGAAGCTGGGAATATTCCAGCCTTAGGACAAGCGGAAACTCAACTGCGCTTGGGGCTGGGGAATTTATTTGCGGTGGCGGAAGCCTATCCCGAATTGCGTGCCAGCGACTCTTTCCAACACCTGCAAACCCGAATCACCGCTTTAGAATCTTCAATTGCCGATCGTCGTGAGTACTACAATGCCTCGGTGAATCTCTACAACATTCGGGTTGAACAGTTTCCCGATATGCTGATTGCTCGCCAATTTGGTTTCCGCCCCGAAGCCCTACTGATGTTAAGCGAAGCCGAGTTACAGGATCACTCCGTACGCCAGCTGTTTAGCTGAGTGCAAGCATGTTCCTATCCCTGACACTGGATGCGCAGGAAAGGTTTTACGCACTGATCGGTTGTGCGCTGCTGATTCTGGGCGCCACCTTTTTTATGTTCCGACACCTGCGCCGTTACCGCCTGATCAGCGACACCCCCACGGCGCTGATACGTTCCGCGCCTCAAGGCTATGTTGAGCTGATCGGCCATGTGTGCGGACCTGGCGAACAAGGCATGTTACGCGCCCCACTGAGCGGACGTGAATGTGTATGGTTTCGCTATCGTATCGAGCGTCGACAAAAGTCGGGCAAATCGAGCCATTGGCGCCAGGTACGCTCCGGTCGCTCCGATCAATGGTTCCAGATGGCCGATGACACCGGCATCTGCTTAATCGATCCTGTAGGCGCAGAGGTCAATGTCGTGCAAAGGCGTATCTGGTATGGGGATCAAGAACTGCCCGGCCACTTTTCGCTGAGCGGGAGTTTTTCGCCAGGACGACGTTATCGTTATTTAGAAGAGTTGATGCTCGAACATGAACCGCTTTATGCCCTCGGACAATTTCGCAGCCTAGGCGGTGGCCGAGACTTTCCCAGCCTGGCACAACGTCAGGGTGAGATACTGCGCGAATGGAAGTTGAATTACCCCGCTCTACTCCAGCGTTTTGCTGAGGGCTCAGAGACCTTCACCCCAGAACAATGGCAAGCGGTGACTGAGGCGGCTGCGGTGCAAGCTCAAGAAGAGTGGCAAGCCCAGCAAAACAGCCCAACGCTGCATCTTTTATCTGATCCACAACAAAGAGGACGCCCTCTGCTTTTATCCACACAGGATGAAGAGAAGCTCATGCGTTATTTTCGCTGGCGGGCGGCCTTCTGCCTTGGCTTGATCGCTTTTGCACTCGGGTTTGGGCTTGAGCTCTGGCTCACCCCGACCTAAGATCCTACTGCGGCGTGTCATTAGATCTTCTATACTCATTTTTTACACGGAAACAACAGGTTGCGACCATGTCAAATAAGACACTCGAAATAGGCTCCATCCAGATTGCCAACCATCTCCCGATGGTGCTCCTAGGCGGGATGAATGTTCTGGAATCACGCGATTTAGCCCTGCGTATTGCAGAAGAATATGTCCGTGTTACGGAAAAGCTCGACATTCCTTATGTATTTAAAGCCTCCTTTGACAAGGCCAACCGCTCCTCTTTGCACTCCTTCCGTGGCCCCGGGTTGGAAGGAGGTCTAAAAATCCTGCAAGAGATTAAACAGACCTTCCAAGTCCCCGTCATCACCGATGTGCATGAACCGCATCAGGCCGCTCCTGCAGCAGAAGTGTGCGATATCATTCAGCTGCCCGCCTTCCTCTCACGACAAACCGATCTGGTTCAGGCCATGGCCGCAACGGGTGCAATTATCAATATCAAAAAAGCACAGTTCCTCGCTCCTCAGGAGATGAAACATATCCTGCACAAGTGTGAAGAAGCCGGTAATGAGCGGCTGATGTTATGTGAACGCGGCAGCTGCTTTGGTTATAACAACCTAGTGGTGGATATGCTCGGTTTCAGCATCATGAAAGAGTTTGGTTATCCGGTTATCTTTGATGCGACCCACGCACTTCAAATGCCAGGAGGCCGCTCAGATTCTGCCGATGGCCGCCGCGCCCTGGTCGCACAACTCTCTCGTGCGGGCTTATCTCAAGGAATTGCCGGCCTCTTCTTGGAAGCGCACCCGGTCCCGGCTGAGGCTAAGTGTGATGGCCCCTGCGCCCTACCGCTTGCCAAACTCGAAGCCTATCTGGTGCAGATGAAAGCCGTGGATGAACTGGTGAAGTCCTTACCCCCACTGGATACATCTGAATAACCTACAAGATCACCCACGAGGAGGCCGAGGATGTCACTGGACTCTGCTTTAGATCATCTCGAAGCGGGACTCATCCTTGGCCCTGAGCACCATCGTTTTCGCCTCACCGAACTGATGGGGCCACATCCCCTCGGGCTACTTTGGCGTGCAGAGGATCAATCCACACCCACACGCGCCAGTGTCAGCTTGCTGTTTTTACCTCAAGCCCTCAGCCAACAACCTGAATTTATTGAGCGCTTACGCCGCCTTATCAGTCTGACACGGAAAATTCAGCATCCGCATCTGTTACCCTGTGCGGGGGTTTTCCCCTGGCGCGGACATTACTTTTTAGCGTTTGCGGCTGTGGAAGGGCGCAGTCTCGCGCAGGTGTTTGAAAAACAGCAGATCGCTCAACTCAGCCCAGAACAAAAGCAAGGCTTATGCCTACAGTTGGGTAAAGCGCTGCACGCCTTTCATAAACAGCTCAACACCGCTTACACCAGTTTGAGTCCAGCACTGGTTTTTCTGAATCCCGGTCAAGGGGTTTTGTTGATGCCCCTACCCTGGCGCGCACTGCTGGATGATTACTACGACCTATGCAAACCGCCGCTGGGGTATCGTGCTTATCAAGCGCCCGAAGCCTTTCAAGGACAGACCACCCGTGCCGGGGATGTGTATGCCTTAGCCGCTCTGATCTACCACCTTTATCAAGGCAAACCCGCCTTTCGGGAAGGTGAAGGCGAACCCACACGTTACCAACGTGAACTCAAAGCGCCTTCTGGGCTGAATGCCGAGCAATGGCAAGTGTTACAACACGCACTCTCTCCCGAGCCGGACGCACGACCGGCTTCGATGCCGATTTTTCTCCAGCAACTCTTTGCCGGACCGGATAAAAGTCTCGATGAACTGATTGCGGCGAAGGATACCCCCGCAACGGAATCCAAGGCGACTGATGTGGAAGAGGCGCTGTCACCTCGTGCTGACGCGCCTGCCCCCGAAACTGCGCACTCTGAAATCTCAACCGAGATGCACGCTAACGCCTCGACAACCACGTACGTAGCAAACGAAAAACGGGCGCGCTTACAGAGGTGGTTAAAATCTGGGGGGATTCCGAGCCTGACCTTTATATTAGGGCTGATTCTCGGTTGGTCCGCCAGTCAGCTTTTCAAACCCTCTTCCCCGGATACCAATCCATCGGCTCATCTAGCGGTGCTGGAAGCGGAACAGATCGAGGGGCAAGCCGAGTCACTGGAACATCCAGCGACCGATTCAGAAAGCGCAATAGAGCTGGCCGAAAACAGCGCAGCCAGTCTAGAATCCTTGACCAACTTGCCTGAACCCTCAACCCACAGTAACGCGCCTCTGACACTTTTCCAAGATCCCTTTCAGGAGGCTTCTTCCAGCAGAGAGATCAGTCTTTTTGCACCGGAAATGGTGATTTTACCCCCTGGCAGCTTTCGTATGGGGGATCTTGATGGACGCGGTGATGATAATGAACAGCCGGTCAGAGAGGTCAATATTGCGCGTCCTTTTGCCCTCTCACGTTATGAAATCACCTTTGCCGAGTATGACCGTTTTGCGCAGGAAACAGGCCGACGCTTACCCGCTGATGAAGGCTGGGGTCGCGGTAGCCGCCCGGTCATTCATGTTAGTTGGAACGATGCACGCGCATATACACGCTGGCTGGCAATGAAAACCGGACAACCCTATCGCCTTCCCACCGAAGCCGAGTGGGAGTATGCCGCACGCGCAGGCAGTGAAACGGCATTTTGGTGGGGAAATGAACTCAGATCAGCGCATGCGGTCTGTGATGGTTGTGGGACAGAGTGGGATGGACGCATGACGGCTCCCGTCGGCCAGACACCCGCCAACCCCTGGGGACTCTATGATATGCATGGCAATGTAGATGAGTGGGTTGAAGACTGCTATAGCGAAGACTACCGTGGTCTGGCAACTGACGGCCAAGCTCAGCTCAACCGAGGCTGTGAATATCGTGTCATGCGTGGCGGTTCCTGGTTTGATATCGATCGGGTGATTCGTTCCGCCAGCCGCTATCGCCACCCCCCCAATGCAACACGCAACACTTGGGGATTCAGAATTGCGCTCGATCTGCCTGCACCTTCAGATTAATCATCAGACTAGGAGTCTGTTATGTATTCTCTTACCCTTGCTCCAGGATTTCGTGGTTTTCTGTCTAAAGCCTTACCACTCAGCCTCATCTGTTTGGCCGCTCAAGCTCAGGCCCTGACACTGAGCAGCCAAGGTCAGTCCCTGACACTCACACTTTATAATCAGGATCTCGCGCTGATCCAGGATCAGCGCCCTCTGCCAAAGTTGCCTGCGAACACTCAGGTCTGGCTAGAAGGAGTGAGTCCCCAGTTACAAGCGGAAACTCTGCGTATCCAGGGTGCGGGCCAACTGCTCGAACAGAGCCTAGTGTTTAATCCGCTTAACTACTCAAATTTGTTAGAGGCCCATCTCGGTAAAACACTGGAGCTGGCACGACTCAATCCGGTCAGTGGCCAGGAAACTCAACGCCAGGTCGAACTACTGAGCCTAGAAGGGCAGCAGGCGCTGGTGCGTGAAAACAACCAGATCGAATCCATCCCGCTCAATACTGGCGCTTGGCGTTTTATCTTCAAAGACATTCCACAACATCTCAGCCCACAACCTCAGCTGAGCTTTACTTCAGCAGGCACCTCAGAAGCAGGACAAGCCAGTTTCAGCTACCTCACCTCTGGCTTGGGCTGGAGCATGGATTATGTACTGAGCCTCAGCGCCAAGGGGGATAGCCTGGCGGTAGAAGGCTTGGCCAGTCTCTACAATCAAACGGGTTTGGATATTGAAAAAGCGCAGGTACGCTTAATGGCGGGAGATATCCAGCGTCCCCAGCCGGGCCCCGAGATGATGCTACGTGCTGCGGCCATGTCAGCCGATGCACTGGGCAGCGCGGCCGTTGAGCCCAGCTCAATACAGGATTATTACCTATATCGCTTACCGCAAACGCTCAGTCTTCGACACCAGGAGCGCAAGCAACTGCCCTTGATCCAACACAGCGCCTTGCCCGCGCAAGTGCTCTATCAGCATGAATTCCATCTTGGCCCCTATCAGGATGCTCAGCGGCACAGAGCACAACCCGATATTTTGCTCAGCTTCAAAGCACCAAAACTGCCACAGAGTAACAGCCCTATGCCGGCAGGTCAGGCACGCGTGTTTCGCACCGATACTCAGGGTGAACTGCAGTTTATTGGCGGAGGACACCTTCCGAATCTCGCCTCAGGTGAAGAAGCACGTTTACAACTCGGCAAGGCGATGGATCTGAATTTAACGCGGCGACAAACGCTGTTCAGTGATGGTTTTGATGCCGTCATCACCGAACATGAGATCACGCTGAACAACTCAGGTACAGAAGGACGACGTGTGGATCTCAGCGCCCTCTTTGGTCAGGAGTGGAGCCTGCAAAAGAGTAGTCATCCGATGCAGATGGATGAATCGGGACGTCTACGCGCATCGATGACGGTACCAGCCGGTGGCAGTGAGATTTTGAAGTTCAGTGTCTCGATGAAAAAACGGATTAATCGCTAGAGAAGCGGTTCAGGCGGCTTTGCGCCAAAGGATGGCCCGAAGCCGCTGCCAACTGCCAGTAATGACGTGCCTGCTGAGGATCAACAGGAAAATAAGGCGCGTAACCCTGAGCAAAAATACAGCCCACCTGGTACTGCGCCTTCATATCGCCAAGATCTGCCGCACGTTGGAGATAGATACCGCCCTGAATGCGGCTATCCTGGCCCTCACCGCGAAAGAGCAGGAGATGCCCATACACCGACAAAGCACGTTTATGCCCTCTCTCGGCTGCAAAACGGAACAGGCGCATGACGCCTTGATGCCCCAAACGCCACCTTGCCGCGACAGGAGAGCGAAAGAGCGCGTAGGCGATCCAGAAAACCGGGATCGCGAACAGCTTACTCAGCCAAAGCATTCAAATATCCCAGAGTCATCAACTGCTCGCGCAGTATCTCCAACTCATTTTCAGCCTTCTGCCGCGCCTTTTTCTTCAGGGCTGCCACTTCCTCTTCTTTCGCCCTAAGCAAGTCTAAAGCCGCTAGACTAGGCTCATCTGCCGTCTGTACTTGATCTATCAGAGGTTGTACCTGCAGAAGGATGGCACGTCGACGACCCTCTTCCGCACGCGCGAGGGCTTCAGCAGATTTCTCTTTTTTACTGGATTCTGTATCCTGAGCTTGAGCGACAAAGGTCAGTGGACGAATACCCACTGCTTGACGTATCTGCTTGAGATTGTCCGCCGCCGTCGCACGCGCTTTTTCCGCGCCTTTCAATAGCAAGGATTCGACATAACCTAAATCAGCCATCAGCGCTTGATAACGCTGGCGTGGGCCACTTAGATGCGCATCAATATATTCAAACAGCTCTTTTTTAGCTTCTCCCCAAGCAATGCCTTCCAGGTAACGCTGACGCATCCCCTCCACTTCTTGTGGCTGAGCAAAACAACGGAAGAGCTGAAAGAGTGTGCTGTCTTCAGGATCTTTCGGCTCACCAGGAAGCTTAGAATCGGTTTTAATCTGTTTAATCAGGCTATACAACTCATCCGATGAAGCAAAAAGCGGGATGGTATTGTCATAGCTTTTAGACATCTTACGACCATCCAAACCCGGGATGAGCTGAGTTTCTTCATCCACCTGAGCCTCTGGCAAATCCAGCAGAGGCGCAAACTGGTGATTAAAACGCCCTGCGATATCGCGCGCCATCTCAATATGCTGCACCTGATCTTTACCCACAGGGATGATATCGGCGTTAAACATCAGAATATCCGCCGCCATCAAAATGGGATAACTGAACAGGCCCATGGTCACACCATCGTCCAGATCCTCATTCCCCGCTTCACGGTTCGCATCGACGGCCGCTTTATAGGCATGAGCACGGTTCATCAGCCCCTTGGAAGTCAAGCAGGTCAGGATCCAGGTCAACTCTGGGATTTCTGGAATATCGCTTTGACGATAAAAGGTCGCTTTATCGGTATCCAAGCCCAGCGCGAGCCAAGTCGCCGCGATCGCACGTGTGGACTCAGCGACACGCTCAGGATCGTGGCACTTGATCAGCGCGTGGTAATCCGCCAGGAAGAAGAAACTATTAAAATTGGGATTTTCACTGGCGGCGATCGCAGGTTTGATCGCTCCCAGGTAGTTACCAATATGCGGGATGCCGGTCGTGGTAATGCCGGTCAGAACCGTTTTCTTGCTCATCCGTTTCTCGTATCGATAAAAAGACAGGCGAACTAGGATACACAAATTCACCGCTGTCGGTAAGCGCTAAAGGTGTGCGCTCAAGTCAGCGTAGGGATCTCCTGCTCGAGGATACACACGCGGTTACGGCCGCCCTCTTTTGCACGGTATAAGGCTTCATCTGCTTTATGCAAAGCGGCCTCAAAATCTGTTCCGGGTTGAACTAAACAGGCCCCGATACTGACACTTAATCCCGGCCCTGAGCCTAAATCCGTTTTCGGATGCGCAACAGCCACCGCATGGCGAATACGCTCAGATATTTGCGCTAGGCTCGGGCGATCACAGGGTGTGAGCAGAATCAAAAACTCATCGCCTCCCCAACGCGCCACTTCATCATAAGGACGGACATTATTTTTCAGGATCTGTGCCACCTGTTGCAGCGCTTCATCGCCTGAGGCATGGCCTAATTGATCATTAATCTCTTTAAAAAAATCCAGATCCAGCCAAATCAATGCATAGGTGTGCCGATCTCGCTGGTGACGCTCCACTTCCTGCTGTAGACGCTCCGTCATACCGCGACGATTGGTTAACTCGGTAACGGGATCTATACGCGCCAAACGGTGTAAGGCCTGAGTACGTTCTTCAACCTTTTGCTCCAGCTGTGCACGATCTTGTGTGATCGCCTGTGCCATCGCGACAAAGTGCTCAATTAAACGTGCCATTTCCCCCTGCGCTTTAGGCAAGTCAACCGGTTCGGCCACCCCTTCCTGAATACGCAACATCGCACGCTCCAATTGCGCAATAGGACGAAACAGATGCCGATGCAGTGAGAAATGGAAAAATAGCAAACCCACTAATAAAAAACAGACAAACAACATGGCTGCAAACACTAAGCCACCCTTAGGCAGCACCTGATCCAGATCCAAAAGCGTCAGCTCGTACCAACCCAAACTCGGCAAAAACGCGATCCCGGCTAGGTAACGCCGCCCTTCAAGCGTGAGTGCTGCAATTTCAACTTGAGACACATCCTCATGGGCGCGGGCTTTACGCATCAAATCCGCCAGACGCAAACGGTCTGCAGGCTTATCCACTAACAGATCCAGCGTTTTTTTCTGCCCTTCGGGTTTGACGATACTGGCGTAGTCAATGTAGTCAACATCCTGATAGAGCTGAATTGCACCGTGTAGATCGATAAAAAGAGTGCGAATTCCGGGCTGACCCAGATCGATGGTTTCCTGTAAAAAGCGCTCCAATTCCAAGCCGGTTCCGACCATACCGATGATCTGATCGGCATCATCCCGTACCAAAACATCAATCCAGAGTTTGACCACGCCCAACTCAGTATCTGGATTCACATTGATATGAAAATCACGACCCTCTTCGATTAAACGATAGAACCAGGCATCGTCCGGCTTTTCAGGATTCAGGTGATACCGCAAGGGCGCCGCCGCAAATTCGTTGTGGCGATTATTGTGGTAATAAGCACCGGACTCACGCATGGCAAGAAAGTAGCTTTGATCAAGAAAATTACTGCGAAAACTTTCCAGCTCACGCAGCGCTTCCGCTTCCCATTCGCGCTGATCGGGCTGCTGGATCCAACGCTTGAGCGTTGGGGAATGCGCCATCTGCTGCGCCAAAGCCAGCTCACGCTCCAGCGGTTTTAAAAGGCGTGAGGTATCGTACCGCACCTGCACTTCGACTACATGGCGCCCCCAGTTCTCAATAATACGACTGGCGGTGGCCTGGAAAATAAACCAACCCAACAGACCAGCCAGAGTGACTAGAAGCCCCATCAGCAGCAGAAAGCGGATTTTTAAACTTAAAAACAGCGGCATTCCCTAGCATCTCCCTGTTTGCGGTGACCTCGCCCGCAGCCTGCAACGACTCTATCAAGAAAAAAACGAAAAATCGCCCTCCTACCGTTTCTTTTTTAGCGAATTGGAGCGCAATCACAACAGGACAAAAACCGATAAAAGACCAAGCAAAATAGTCGGGATTTTTGACAAATGCCGCGACCTGTCCAACACTTAGAGAGCTTTTCTAACCAACCTGTTTTTAGGAGGTGAATATGGACACTTCAGCCCATACAATGAACCTATTGTTTGAACAGCTTGGCCTGCCTGCCGAAGATGAGCAGATCGATCTGTTTATTCGTAACCATAAACTTTTTGGTTCAGGTATTCGTCTCGAAGACGCCAGTTTCTGGACACCCTCACAATCTAGCTTCCTGCAAGAAGCGATCAACTGTGATTCGGACTGGTCCGAAGTGGTGGATGAATTGAATACACGTCTTCGTGCCTGACGCGATCCTGGCCGCAAGCCTACAGGGAGCCACTTAGTATTTTATGTTAATGCTGATTTCGCCTGCGAAAACACTGGACTATGAATCCCCCTTGCCCACGACTCGGTATAGCCAACCCGCCTATACCGAGCAGGCTGAAGCTCTCATCACACGACTGCGCCGAGAATCGGTGCAGTCGATCGCTGAATTGATGCACCTTAGCGATAAGCTGGCGAGCTTAAATGTAGCGCGCTATGCCAGCTGGAGCCGCGAACACCAGACTGAAAATGCACGCCCAGCGGTGCTGGCCTTTAAAGGCGATGTCTACACAGGCTTAGCCGCTGAGAACTGGACTGAGGCACAGTTTGAATATGCCCAAGGGCATCTACGAATTCTTTCTGGGCTCTATGGATTGCTGCGGCCACTGGATCTTCTTCAGCCTTATCGACTGGAAATGGGCACAAAATTGGATACCGATAAGGGACAAACACTTTATGACTTCTGGGGAAGCTTGATTACAGAAGCCTTAAACCAAGAGTGTGATGCCGGCCCACATGATTGCCTGATTAATCTTGCCTCCAACGAGTATTTCAAAGCCGTCAAACCCAAACAGCTCAAAGCACGCTTGATCAGCCCCGTGTTCAAGGACCAGAAAAATGGTCAGTACAAGATCATCAGTTTCTATGCCAAAAAAGCGCGCGGCCTGATGTCACGCTTCCTGATAGAACAAGAGATCGATCAAGCCCAAGGGCTGTTGGACTTTAATCTTGAAGGCTATTATTACGCGCCAGAGTTTTCGACAGCCGAAGCTCCAGTGTTTCTACGCGATCACGCCGAGTGATTTGAAATCGCCTCCACAACAGCTTCAACATCAGCCACAAAAAAGCCCAAGTGCGTAAACACCTGGGCTTTGTCGTTTCAGGCTGAGTCAATCAACCTGTCCATGCCATCAGTGTGGCTGTTCAATGCCGACGATGATCCAATCGCCTGGCACCTCACCCATCTGACGATTCAGATGCCAGATTTCACTAAACTCAGTGGTGTCACCATCTTGCTCTTCACGTAACCAACCGTAGAAGTGAACACTCGCGACTACCTTGTCACCTTCATCGATAAAGTTCACCAACTCGGCCATGACCGACACCACTTCTGTATGCTGATCTGCAGTAGACTTGCTGCGCTCAGCCTGTAACCAACTTAAGAGTTCAGCCGAAGTGTAGGTACTGATTTCTGACCAATCAGAACGATCCCAAGCGGCTTGTAGATGTGTGAAATGACCACGCGCACCCTCCAGAAATGCTTCAGTATTAAACCACTCTGGAAGCGGCAAAGGCTCGGCATTAAAACTATTGGAAAAGCCTCCGGTCACCGGCGGTTCAGGCAGTACTTCGCGACGCGACGTCGGCTCAGAAGCGACAGGCGTAGGTTGCCCTCCTGCATAAGCAGGTTGTGGAGAGGCAGGGGCACGCAAAGCACGAATCACTTTAAACGCGATAAAGCCTAACAGTGCCATCAGCAGAATATCCATCAATTGAATACCCTCAAAGGCACCGCCCATAAACAGAGCCGCCAATAGACCACCTGCCATCAGCCCACCCATCAAGCCCATCATGCCTGGACGCGCAGCAGGCGTCGCACTGTTTTCACGATTGGCTTGCTGATTTTGCTGCTGACGTTGTTGAGGTGCCGCAGCCGGAGCTTGACGCTGAGGGGTCGCATAACTTTGCCCTCCTGACATACCGCCACCAAAACGACGCGCTTCGGCGTCCGGCACCAGCATAAAAAATCCCAAAATCAGGGTTAAGAATGGAAGTGACCAGCGAACCATAGGCTCTCCTCTTTTTGTTTACTCAAATAGGTACGTTTGCATGCACTCTCACGCACTTGCTTATATTTTTGCCTTTTCTCAGAGTTGAATATAGGCGCTATTACGACCAATTGATAGACTTGACACTGGCCACAGATAGCGCATATTCAACCGCCGTTCAGCTAACCGGAACTTTGACCCAGCCACTCGGTCGATAACCAGAGCGTCCGCGAACTTCATTGACCCTAGGTATTGCAACCTCATGCTTAACCCAAAACCGCTTCACTTCGTATTTTTTCTGCTCCTATTTTGGCTGACCACCAGTGTTTCCGCCGAAACGGTCAATCTGATCAAATCACCACAAGATCCACGTGACTACGCAAGTTTGACACTGCCTAACCAGTTACGAGTTTTACTCATCTCAGATCCCGAAGCGGAAAAAGCTTCCGCATCTTTAGATGTCCGTGTCGGTTCCGGCGCCAATCCCGTAGATCGCCCAGGCCTGGCGCACTTTCTTGAGCATATGCTCTTTCTAGGGACTGAGACCTTCCCCGAAGCCGATAGTTACCAAGCCTTTATCAGCGCCAATGCCGGTAGCCACAACGCTTTTACGGCCTATGAAAACACCAACTATTTTTTTGAAGTCCAACCCCAAGCATTACCGGAAGCCTTGCAGCGTTTTTCTCGCTTTTTTATCGATCCCCTTTTCAGCCCCGAATATGTGAATCGCGAGCGCCATGCCGTTGAATCAGAATTTCAAGCACGTCGTCGCGATGATCGCCGTCGCATTCATGAAGTGACTAAACAAGTGATGAATCCAGAACACGGCTGGAGCCGATTTGCCGTTGGGGATCTGGCATCCTTGTCTGATCGCCCAGAGAGTTCGATCCGCGATGAGCTGATCGCTTTTTATGAAACCTACTATTCTGCCAACTTAATGAGCCTGGTGATCATGGGCCCCCAGCCGCTTGACCGCTTACAAGCTCTGGCACAAGAGTATTTTAGCCCGATCGAAAATCGCCAAGCCGAAGCCTATGTGGATCAGGCGCCTCTATTTGTTGAAGGACAGCTCCCTAAGCGTTTGGATATGCGAACGCTACGCCAGATGCGTGAGCTTTCCCTGTTTTTCCCACTCCCTGCCGCACGCCCCTACTGGCAAGAAAAGCCTCTGAACTTTCTCGCGAGTTTGATTGGCCATGAAGGTGAGCGCAGCTTACTCTCGCATCTCAAACAGCAAGGCTGGGCGACCGCTTTGCGCACCTCACCCGCTGTGGATCTGGAGAATAGCTCCGGCTTACAGATCGACATCAGCTTAACAGAATCAGGTTTACAGGCCTGGGATCGAGTCACTGAGCAGGTCTTTGCCTTTATCCAACAGCTTCGAGAGCAACTGCCTGAGCTGGAAGCACTCTACATCGAAGATCAGCGCTTAGCCGATTTGGAGTTCCGTTTCCGTGACAACCCACGTTCTGTCCACGAAGTGGTGATGCTGGCACAGATGCAGCATTGGATTCCCGTTGAGCAACTCCTCTATGCCAACTATTTTTATTCTGGCTTTAATCCGCAAAGCTTGGAAGGCTTCCTGGCAGGCATGACCCCGGACAATCTCCTCCTCACCCTGCAAGCACAGGATCTCAGTACAGATCAGACCGAACCCCGCTACAATGCCGCTTACAGCCTTCTCGATCTGACTTCCGAAGAGCTTGCGCGTTGGCATCATCCACAGACCGCAGCAGACCTCGCCATCCGCTCACCCAATCCGTTTATTCCGGAAGACCTTGCTCTGGTCACACCCACCGAAAATCCCAGTGAGCTGCCGGTCAGGTTGATTGCAGAGGAAGGCTTTTCGCTCTGGCACCAGCAAGATCAAACCTTTTTACGCCCTCGTGCCGATCTTTTTGTCGCCCTGATGACCCATCAAGCGCTAGCCAGTGCTGAAAATACCGTGATGCTCGATCTCTACACCCGTATTCTGAATGACCAGCTGAACGAGACCCTCTATGAAGCTTCTTTAGCCGGTTTGAATGCTTCGATCTATCCACATCTACGCGGTGTATCTCTGCAGATTTCTGGCTATCACGATAAACAAGCAGAACTTCTGCAGCATCTGATTCGTGCTATGCAACAACCCGATATCAATGAGGAGCGCTTTCAGCGCGTGAAGGTACAGCTGCAGGAACGTCTGATCAATCTGCGTCAAGAAGCACCTTATCAACAAGGTTTGCAGGCGCTTTACACGGCTTTAATGACACGCTGGAGTTCAGAAGACAAACTGCAAGCGCTGGAGACCCTTACCCCAGATCAGCTCCAGCAGTTTTTACCTGAGCTTTATACCGAGCTGGAAGTACGTATGCTGGCACATGGTAATCTCAGTGCCGAAGCAGCCCTCAGCCTTGGCCAAAGCCTAAAAGCAGAACTACTCGCCCAAACGCGCCCTATCCAGGATGTACGGGTGCCGGTGTTACGCTTACCTGAACGCACGCAAGAAAAGCAGGCACTGAGTTTGCTCGTGGAGTCAGAACATCAAGATGCAGCACTCACCCTCTATCTGCAGGGGGCAGACAAAGCCCTGCGTACCCGTGCTGCGGTCGCTTTAATTAATGAGATGATTTCAGCTCCCTTCTACTCTGAACTGAGAACAGAAAAACAGTTTGGTTATATCGTCTTTTCCAACCTAGTCCCTATGGTGGATGTGCCCGGTCTGGCCTTGATTGTCCAGTCCTCTGTCATTGATCCAAGCAAGCTTCTGGCAGAATATGAGGATTTTCTGAGCCGTACTCTAAGTCGCTTACGCAGCTTGGCGCCAGAAGAACTGCAAGCCTATCAGCGCAGCCTCAGTTCACGTTTATTACAACCCGATGCGACCCTTCATGCCCGCTCGCAGCGCTACTGGCGTGAGTTGGATCGGGATGGTGCTTTCACGACTCACTTGGAGATCGCCGCCGAGGTCAACACCCTCACAAATGAGGATCTAGTACTGACGCTAGAGCAGCTTTTAGAACACCGTTTACTGATTCAAAGCTTCGGCGATCTTTTAGGCGATAAGGAAACACGTGCTGCGGACAGTGCCGCGCAGAAAAGTGGCAAGCGTTTGCAGGCACTACGTAGCCAAGGGGCTTTTTTTTAGAAATGAGTTTCTAAATCAAAAAGTGTTCTTAGCGCTTATCCAATAGAGTGGAATGCCTAATCGGATGTCGCGTCAGGGAAAACCACCTCTAAAGAGGTCTCAAACGAGCGCTCCAACAATTGGAAGCGCTCTTCATCTGAAATCTCTTCTTCAAGTGCTTGCAGCTTTTGATAAAAACGCCCGGTCAAATCACTCGGACTCGAGGGGTCTTCAATCAATACCTCTAAATCATCCGCGGTGATGGGCGCACAGCGTCCATCATCACTACCAAAGAAGCAGCGCTGCAGCTGCAGATCCTCTTCAATTTCTTGGAAGACTTTATCCTCTCCCAACAGAGGACGCTCTCTTGCCGGCATGACCCCAACCTCGACCTCCACAACGGGTACCGGTGCGGAATACATGATCACCACCGGCTCAGGCGGAGCATCCTGGATCGCAGAAGGGTAAACTTCAGGCATTTTTTCTGGATCAAAATCGCCCCAATCCAGCCCATCATAGACACGCGCCCCATGATAGGTATGGCGCTGAAAGGTATCGGGCGACGTCACTTGATAGGGAATCGGCTCTTGCGCCCAGCTTAAGGAAGCGACGAAGCTTGTGAGTAGGAGCAGACTCACACTGAGTCTTCGGCTCGGAACTTTGTCATCCACTTCCTTCATGCCCCCCTAACTGGCAGCGTAAGATCTCAGAACTCCATCGGGTAGATAGATTCAGCATAGTCAGCTAAAGCCTCCAGAATCTGCTGATCACGTGCCGATAAGGGCTGTTGCTCTGTTGCGATACGATTCATTTCCGCATAAAAAGCGTCAAATGTCAGACAGCCTTGTGCATCCTGCCCCAACAACTTACGTGCACGATATTCCTCCCAATGCATCAACTCCTGTTCGTTGAGAGTCTCAGGATAGTTCCGCGCTTTATAGCGCAGAAACATCTCTTCTAAACGCGGATCTTGAAACGGCAGATGCAAATCGGCCAGATCAGCAGGTGCGGCTTGCCGTATCTGCTCCATCAAACGCTTGTCGAGATCACTAAAAAAACCACCCGAATAGAGCATCTGATCCGGATCCGATACGGAGGGAAAAGTTTCCTCAGCGTAAATTTCAGCCACTCGATGCAGAACTTCTGGGTGTTGTCGAATCCAATTTAGATGCTGACGCGAGACCTCGCCCGAGATCTGCAAGCGCTGTGCTTCTTGCGCATTTAACATGCCCGCCGGAGCCAATATAGGGCAACGGTTCAGATGCAATAATTTGAGCGCAGGACGCTGATAACCTTCTGGCAGATGCTCTCTAGTGCTGTAAAGCGCTTGACGCAAGGTGCTGACCGGCTCATCCAATAACCGTTGGGGGGATTGCCTTAAGTCCCAAACAATCACCGCATTAGGGTTCTGAGGATGACGCGCCAAAGGGGCAATGAGCGCCGCATGACCATACTCCTGGCCATATCGAGACGATATATGTAATAAAGGCTTATGGCGTGTGAAATCCAAGAGCTGAGTCACCGCCTGCTTACTGCGATGCTGAAAAACATAATCATAGAGTTTAGGCTGCAGCCGACGAATCAGACGCGCCAGATCGAGGGTGGCATAAACATCAGATAGGGCATCATGTGCCTGACCATGGTCCAGCCCATTCGCCTGGGCGAGGTCTTCAAGACGCAAGCTTGGCCGACCATCGGCATAGCTCGGCCAGACAATCCCCTCCGGACGCAGGCTGCGGGTCAAACGCACCATGTCGATAATGTCCCAACGCGAGCATCCCTGTTGCCATTCACGCGCATAGGGGTCATAGAAATTACGATAAAGTGTAAAGCGCGTCACCTCATCATCAAAACGCAGGGTGTTATAGCCCACCGAACAGGTGCCAGGACGTGCCAGTTCAGCTTCCACCCGCGCAATAAATTCCGCTTCAACCAAACCTTCTTCTAAACATTTTTGCGGTGTCAGCCCGGTAATCAAACACGCCATCGGATGCGGCAAAAAATCCTCTGCCGGACGCGCATAAAACATCACCGGCTCTTCGATCGGATTCAATTCCAAATCCGTGCGCACACCGGCAAACTGTAAGGGACGATCACGCTTGGGGTCGGCCCCGGAGGTTTCATAGTCATACCAGAAGAGAGTTTGTTGATCTGACGCAAGCATTCCGATGGACTCAAAGAAAAGGCAGGAAATTCAGTTCATCCGGTTAGAACCAGATGCTATGCTGCCAAGAGTAACAGTTAATGCGATGAGGATCATCTCATGCTCCAGGATCAGAAAAGCAGTGAGCAGCCCTGCCCATGCCAATCCGGTAAACCGTTCAATTTCTGTTGTGCTCCAGCTATTAACGGCAGCCGCCCCGCCGCCACTGCCGAGGCCTTGATGCGCTCACGCTATAGCGCCTTTTCCATCGGTGCGGTGGATTATCTAATCGACACGACGGCCCCGGAAAAACGCTTGGAAGGAGACCACGAGCTGCTCAGCGAGCAAACACAGTTTACACTCTGGACCGGCTTAGAAATCCAAAAGGTCGAAGCGGGCCAAGCAGAGGATACAACCGGCAGCGTCACCTTCCGTGCCCATTTTGAAACACCAGAAGAGCGTGGCACCCTGGAAGAAACTTCACATTTTCGCCGCGATGAGCAGGGGCGATGGCTTTATGTAGAAGGCGATGTCAACTTCTCCAGCCAGAGCAAAAACTGATTAAACTTTAACCTATCCTGGCCGATAAGCTCCTAAAGAGATTTTAGGAGTATCGTGCCATGCGCATTGAATCTTCCCACCTCCAACTCACTAGCCAAAGCCAGCAGCTCAGCCGTTATAGCCGTGAAGAACAGTTGGAAGTCCAACGGGTCGATGCCCAGGGTCGGACTCAGCGTGATCTATTCATTCACAGTGAAACGATTGAACGCCAGTCCTTAGCGACCTACAACCAACTCAGCCGCCAGACTCAGGCTTTTCAGCTGGAGGGCCAAGCCGAACGCTTAGGCCAGGAGGCCCTGCGCCTGAATCAACAAGCCGCTTCTGCCGAGGCCAGCGCAGAACTCGGCCTGCAAACCGAAACCGATACAGATTCGCTCTTTGAATTGACTCCGCAGGAACGCATGCGTGCCGCCTTGATTCAGCGCTTGCTACAAAGCATCACCGGCAAGGAGATCGAGTTTCACTTTATCGATCAACGCACACCTCAAGACACCCCTGAAACCTTTGATGTCTCAGCTCTAAATACCCCGCTGAATGCCTCAACCCCGGCTCCAAGTGGCCCCAGCATGAGTGTCGAATACCGGCAACAAGAGAGTTTTTATCAGCTAGAAGCCACACAGTTTCAAGCACAAGGTAAGGTGCTAACTCAGGATGGCCGCGAGATCGCAATTGATCTCAGCCTGTCGATGAGTCGCGAATTAATGCAGAATCAAGCCTTTAGTCTGCGTATCGGCGCGGCCCTGCACGACCCTTTAGTGATCAATTTCGATGGCCTGGCAGCAGAGCTCAGTGAAACACGTTTCCAATTTGATCTGACCGCCGATGGCCAACTGAACACCATTCCGATGCTGGCCAGCCGCAGTGCCTTCTTAGCTTTGGATCGCAATGGCGATGGGCAGATCAATGATGGCAGCGAACTTTTTGGTGCGCGCACCGGGGATGGCTTTGCTGAATTGGCGGCTTATGATCAGGATGGCAATCAGTGGATCGATGAAAATGATCCCATCTTCAACCGCCTGCTACTGTGGTTACAGCCCGGATCCGGAGAAAGCCAACAGTTGGTGAGCCTGAAACAGGCGGGTATAGGCGCTATTTATCTAGGCCGTGCCGACACCCTTTTTCATCTGCAACCCGGAGCCCCGGAAACTCTTTTGGGAGTGATCCGTTCCAGCAGTATTTTCTTATCAGAGTCAGGACAAGCGGGCAGTATTCAGCAAGTAGATCTGACCATTTGAACAGGTTCAAGCGTCTTAAATCAGGACGATAACAAACTAAATCGCCACGCATTGTCCTTCAGGGCTTTTAATGCTTAAGGGACGACCGTTAGAATAAGCCCCCTCATTCTGGTTATTTTTATGGCTACTAGGCTTAACCCCCTGGTTACGGTGATTGATGTTTGCATTTTTGTTCAGACCCAAGTGGCGCCATCCTAATCCAGAGGTACGTCTGCAAGCAGTGGAGCAACTGAATCCCACTGAAAACGATGATCTGCAAAGACTGCGGCACATTGCCCTGCATGACTCAGATCAGCGCGTACGCTGTCGGGCCATTGAGCAATTAGAATCCTTGTCACTTCTATTAGAGCTCTTGGAACAGCAGCTTAAATCAGCCTCAGCCGAACCCCCAGCCCCCCTATTGAACAGCCTAGCCAGTCGCTTACAAGCGCGCCAGGCCCAGGCGGCTGCAGAGTGGACGCATTGGTTGAATCTCGCTCAAGAAGAAGAGCTTCTGACACTTCTCCTCCATTCTAATGCGGCAGAACTGCATCCACAGTTATTGGCACAAATTCAAAATCCGCAAGCCCTGGCACAGATCGCTGTACAAGCCCCACTCACTCTGACGCGCCAAGCCGCGGCTTCACGCCTGAGTGATCCTGAACTTTTGGAATGGATCAATCGCCAGACTCGCGATAAACAGGTTTACCGTATCACTCGTGAGCGCTTGACTCGACTTCAAGAAGAAGCCGCTAAAACGGTGCAGCGCTACCAACAGTGTCAACAACTGCACGAACGACTCGCGCAACTGTTACAAGGCCGAGATCAAACACATTTCTGCGCGCGCCTACAGCCCTTACTGGATGTTTGGCAAACACTGAAAGCGGACTGCCCTGCTCCCTTGGCTGAACAAATTGAAGCCCTCTGCCAACACGCACAAGGCCAAGCCCAGGCCTTAGAGGCCGCTCGTCAGCAGGAAGAAGCACAAGTCCTTGAGCAACAACGCCTACAGGCACAAGGCCAAAAAGCCTTATCCCAACTCAGCCGAGAAGCGGAACAACTGGCACACAAGCTGGCTGAAGCACCCTGGCAGCCTGAGTTGAGCGAGTCTTATCAGACTTGGAGAGAGGCCGCTGAACATTTAATCCAATCACCCGTAGGCCAACACCTTGATCTATCCCCTCTGCAACATTTTGCGCCTCTACTCCAACAACTGCTCAAGAGCCGCCAGCAACTGCTTAACTTGATTCAAGACTTCCCACAGTTGTCGGAAACCCTCAGTCATCCGTCACTCCATCCGGGTCTTTCCAGCGCGGAACAGCTCAATCGCCAAACCCAGCGATTACAGCAAGCTTTAGAGCACCTACCCTGGCCTCAAGCTTTTCCGCCACCGCCTGAGCTCAACCTGCTACAGCAGCGTCTCCAAGACTGGCAGGAGCTGATCGATCTGCAACAGGCGCAAACACAACAACGCCTTCAGGAATTCGATCAGGCCCTACGCGCCGTCGAGCAGCCGTTGCAAACGGGCCAGCTCAATCCCGCTTTAACGGCCTGGGAAGTTTTAAATGCACAGCTTAATGCAGAATCTATCGCCCTTGAGCGTCTGCCCAAAACCTATCTGCAGCGTTATCAAACACTGGAAGGCCAATTACAGGAGCTACAAGCCTGGCAGAACTTCGCTTTAATGCGCGCCAAAGAGGCGCTATGTGAAGCGATGGAAACCCTGGCTGAACATACTGAGCTGGCTCCACCTGCGCTTGCTGACGAGATCAAACGCCTGCAAAGCCAGTGGAAAGCGCTGGATCAGCAAGATCATCAACATTCACGCGCTCTCTGGCAACGCTTCCAAAAAGCGGGGCAAAATGCTTATCAGCAATGTGAAGCCTATTTCCGTCAACAAGCCGAACAACGGCATTGGAACCTAGCACAACGCCAGGAAATTTGTGGTCAGCTGCAACGCTACCTAGAGGCGTTTAATCCACAGACACCAGGATGCTGGCAAGCCTTAGATGAGATTTTGCGCTGTGCCAAACAAGAGTGGCGCACCTATTCTCCTGTAGATCGAGCACCTGGCAAAGCCTTGCAGCACGAGTTCAATCGCTTATTGAGCGAAGCCGAAGCCGGCCTAGATCAGCATCGTCACGCTTGTGCCCTGGCAAAACGTGCCTTGGTCGCGCGCGCTCAAGCCCTTTGTGACTGGGAGAACCGACAAGAAGCCATGACCGAGATGAAAGCGATTCAACGTGAATGGAAAACCCTGGGTACGACCTTTCGTGAAGAAGAATCTAAATTATGGAAACGTCTACGCCAGTGTAGCGATCAGATTTTCCAGACCTCTAAACCCGCCACATCCGATGCCGAGAATCCTAACGTCTAGGAATCGATTTTCTATAGAAAAGCAAAAAGGCGCTCGATAATGCAGCGCCTTTTTTGAGTCGGATCCACTCTACAACCCTCTTTAGGTCGCAGACTCTGGATCTGAGGATTAGGACATGTGCAGACCACCGTTGATTGACAGATCCGAGCCGGTGATGTAACCGGAGTTTTCATCTGCCAAGAAAGCGATTGTACGACCGATCTCTTCAGGTGTACCAAAGCGACCGACTGGAATGGTCGCACAGATTTTCTGCTGAATCTCTTCAGCGATCTTAGCCACCATTGGGGTCATGATATAACCCGGAGATACGGTATTGACGGTCACGCCTTTCGAGGCAACTTCTTGCGCCAGCGCTTTGGTGAAGCCATGAATACCGGCTTTAGCCGCGGAATAGTTACACTGGCCAAATTGACCTTTCTGAGCATTCACTGAGGAGATGTTGATCACACGGCCAAAGCCTTTTTCCAACATCGGATTGATCACTAGGCGCGTCATGTGGAACATGCTGTCAAGGTTAGCACTCAAGACCTCATCCCATTGCTCCCAGCTCATTTTCTTGAACATACCATCACGAGTGATACCGGCATTGTTGACCAGCACATCCACCGTTCCACCGGTCAGCTCTTCGACGGTTTTAATACACTGAGCACACGACTCGGCGTTAGTGACGTCGCCATACGCGACTTCGATCTCATAACCATCTTTGCGCTGCTGCTCCTGCCAAGCTTTAGCTTTTTCATGATTACCACCACTGTTGTAGCCCGCAACCACACGAAAGCCGCTGTCATGCAATGCACGGCAGATCGCTTCACCCAAACCACCTGTACCACCTGTTACTAAAGCAACACGTTTTGTCATAGCTCACATCCCATAGCATTGGTCGGTTTTATAGTTTTTGTCAGACGCACTGAAAGGCTTCTCACTTCTCAGTCATCCGCCTTGGCCTCTGACCTTTCGAACCCTTAGTTCCTTGTTATATAGCATCATAGTAACTCATTCCTGACGACACTAGCATGACTTTAGTGGAATCTATTGGCTTTTTTAACCTTATACAAAGGTCTAACTTGATCAGGAATGATTTGACTCTGAATTGATCAGCTTTTAATCTACTCAACGCTTATTGTAAATTGGTCTTACCAATTTACCCAAAATAAAAGACATGCCCACAAGGCACTAAACAGGATCTCACTATGAGCCAAACACTTTTGTCTTTGCTCGCCTTTGCCCCCTTGGTATTGGCCGCAATTCTTTTGGTCGGTCTACACTGGCCGGCGAAACGTGCGATGCCCGTTGTTTTTCTAGTCACGGCTTTAATTGCGCTCACCGCCTGGGAGATGAGCTTTAACCGTGTGCTCGCCTCAACTCTGCAGGGATTGATTCTGACCGGCGCCATCCTATGGATTATTTTCGGCGCTATTCTCCTTCTCAACACGCTGAAACACTCAGGTGCAATCACCGCGATTCGTGGAGGTTTCTCCAGCATCAGCCCTGATCGTAGAGTGCAGGCGATCATCGTAGCCTGGTTATTTGGCTGCTTCATTGAAGGTGCTTCTGGATTTGGAACGCCTGCGGCAGTCGCTGCCCCGCTTCTGGTCGCCCTAGGTTTCCCAGCACTTGCCGCCGTTATGATTGGTATGATGATTCAGTCTACACCGGTTTCTTTTGGGGCTGTCGGTACACCGATTGTCGTCGGAGTCTCAGGCGGTTTAGACAAAGCGGGAATCAGTGAAGCCCTGATTGCCCAGGGTTCAGACTGGGAGTTCTTCTATCGACTCATCACGTCTGAAGTCGCCATTATTCATGCCATCGTCGGCATCTTAATGCCTTTATTCATGTGCGTAATGCTGACACGCTTCTTTGGCAAAAATCGCTCCTGGAAAGAAGGCCTCAATATGGCGCCCTTCGCCATTTTTGCAGGCCTCGCCTTTGTCTTACCTTACGCGGCTGCCGGGGTGTTCTTGGGACCTGAGTTCCCATCGATGATCGGTGCGTTAGTCGGTTTGATGATTGTGGTACCAGCTGCCAAAAAAGGCTTCTTACTGCCCCGTGATAACTGGGAGTTTGCGGAGGCTAAAGATTGGCCGGCAGAGTGGATGGGCAACATTGAAATTAAACTCGACAGCCTGACCGCAAAAAGCCCCATGTCAATTGGTCTGGCCTGGTTACCTTATATTCTGCTGGCAATTTTGCTGGTGGTTTCGCGTGTGAATGCTGAGGTGAAAGCCTTCTTTACCCAGAACCTTGTCTTAAGCTGGAGCAATCTTCTGGGCGAAGCCGGTGTATCGGGAAGCATTCAATTTCTCTACCTACCAGGTGGCATTATGGTTTTGGTGGTCTTAGCCACCTTCCTCTTACACCGCATGAAATTCTCTGAATTAAAAGCAGCGGTCGGTGAATCATCACGTACGCTATTAGGTGCGGGTTTTGTCTTGATCTTTACCATCCCAATGGTGCGTATCTTGATTAACTCAGGGGTGAATCTGGCGGAGCTACCTTCGATGCCCAGAGCTATGGCGGAATTAGTCGCCGGCAGTGTAGGCGACATCTATCCCTTCTTTGCGGCATCGGTCGGTGCGTTAGGGGCCTTTATTGCTGGCTCCAACACAGTCTCCAACCTGATGATGTCGCAGTTCCAGTTTGACACAGCGGGTTTAATCGGCGTTTCCGGTGCACTCTTGGTTGCTGCGCAAGCGGTCGGTGCTGCGGCCGGCAACATGGTCGCCATTCACAATATTGTTGCTGCCTCAGCAACCGTAGGTTTATTGGGACGTGAAGGGAAGACCATTCGTATGACCATCATTCCTACACTCTACTATCTAGTGATGGCTGGTCTGCTGACGATGCTGGCAATACACGTTTTCGGCGTGAGTGATCCGCTGGTGTGATGCAACATCGATAAAATCTCGTCGTTTTATGCGCTTGGGGTACTTAGGTACCCCTTTTTTATCTGAAGAGACACAAGCTGCTGGCGATCCTAAACTTATGAAGAAGATTCGGCTTGGCGGGTGTTTTACATCAAGGCTGCATCAAGACTTTCAGCTGATGTCTTGTCCAACACCAAGCCAAAATAGCCGTCAACATATTGGCCAGCACCAAGGCTGAAAACAGGCCGGTTAAACCCCAAAAAGCGTTCCCTAACCACCCCAAGGGCAGATACATCAGAAACAAGCGGATTAGGCTGAGTTTTAAGGCATTAAAGGGTTGATGCAACGCATTAAAGCTGGAAGCACTCAGAAAGGTTGTGGCTTGAAAACCAAACCCCAGTGGCACAATCAGAATCCAAATCTGAATCCAGCGCACCACTTCTGGATCGGTTGAAAAAAGGCGCGCCAAGGGGCCGGAACTTAATGCCAAAAGTGCATAAATCAGCAGCTGCCAGACCAAAGCAAAACGTATCACCGCTGCATAGGCTTTTTTGATACGCTCATACTGACCGGCACCCATATTTTGACTGATAAAGGGCGGCAGTGTCATCGACAGCGCTAGGCAGACTAAAAGTGCCAAGGACTCAATACGATTACCCACGCCATAGGCTGCCACCGCTTCTGCACCATGCTTTGCCACCAGTGCGGTTAAAACACCATTGGCCAAGGGCGTAGTGATATTCGATAAGGCGGCGGGTGCACTGATGTGCAAAAGCTCACACCAATGCTGCCAAGAACGCCGACGATTACAGGAAGGCAGAGTCAACATCGCACGACGGTGATAGAGTAGATGCAAAGCGATCAAAGTGGTTGAACACCACGCCAGCACACTGGCAATGGCCGCTCCCTGTATCCCTAACCCGGGCAGTGGCCCCCAACCAAAAATGAATAAAGGATCCAATAGCGCATTTAAACCTGCCGACACCAGCATCACCAAAGCCGAATAGCGTGTATCTCCCGCAGCACGAAAAATACTGTTGCATACCATGTTCATCACCATAAAGATGGAACCGGCAAACCAAATTTGCATGTAGGCGTGGATTAATGGCAGCAACTGCTCATCCGCCCCCAATAACCGAAAAATCGGATGGATCAGCCACTGCCCAGCGAGCCCAACCACCAACATAATCAAGGCCGTCACCACCAGCGCATCTGTCGCAAAACGCGCGGCGGTATCCTGCTCACCGCGACCGATACGTCGGGCCAAGGTTGCAGAAGTACCAACCCCTAAACCTATCGCCAAACTCACGACAGCAAAACTGACCGGAAAGGTAAACGCTAAGGCCGCCATAGGTGCCGTACCCAGTTGCCCGACAAACCAGATATCCGCAAGATTAAACAGCATTAAGCTGACAATCCCGAACATCATTGGGATCGTCATCTGGCGTAGTACAGGCCGAAACGGAGCATTCAACAGATCAGGCGTGGTTTTCATGCCAAAGTGGGTATCCATCAAGGATGTAAAAGGCGATATTCTAGCACCTTTGCTTCTTCCCCGCAGACTCTACTGAGCGATGACCTTAAGCGCATAGAGATGATAAGATGCCCAACAAAGACGCAGAGAGTGATGGCATGCATACCTTTGGATTAACCGGTGGGATAGGGAGTGGTAAGTCTGCAGCGGCCCACTATTTCGCTGAACTGGGCGTTCCGATTCTGGATGCCGATGAGATTGCGCGTGTTGTTGTGGAGCCTGGTTCCGCAGCCTTAGCAAGTATTGCTCAAACCTTTGGCGCGGAATTCATTCTTGCCAACGGTACACTCGATCGTAGACGTTTGCGTGAACGTATTTTCTCAGACAGCGTGGCGCGAGAATGGCTGGAAACCCTCTTACACCCTCTGATTCGTGAAGTGGTTAAGGAGGCACTCAAGACACCTTGCACAGCACCTTACCGTCTTCTGATGGCCCCTCTTTTATTGGAAACCGGCATGGATCAACTGGTTGAAGGGGTTATCGTAGTAGATCTTCCAGAGGCCTTACAGCTGCAACGTGCACTAGCACGTGATCAATGCTCAGAAGCCACCCTGCGCCAAATTATGCAAGCACAAATGTCCAGAGCCGCACGCTTAGCCCGAGCGAACTTCTGCTTAGATAACAGCCAATCCCCTACCGAGCTACAGGATGCCGTGAAGCATTTGCACACTCAACTCCTAGCCTTAGTTGAAAAGAATCGAACATGAAACAGCGCCAAATTCCCTGCCCAACCTGTGGTGAGCCTGCTCTCTATGCGCCCAGTAATCCAGATCGTCCTTTCTGCAGTAAGCGCTGCCGTTTGATTGATCTGGGTGAATGGGCCAGCGAAGGTTATGCCATTGAAGCTAAGGAAAGACCGGATTGGGAAGAAAATATCTTAAACCCTGAATCTTCCGAGCTTTTGAAACATTAAATAGGAACAAGTTAAGGATTACACTGATGCTAAGTAAAGCAATTATTCCCGTTGCAGGGCTCGGCACACGCGTTCTGCCTGCCAGTAAAGCCATCCCTAAAGAGATGCTTCCGGTTGTGGATAAACCCGTGATTCAACATGTCGTGGAAGAAGCGGTGGCGGCAGGCTTTACCGAAATCATCTTAGTGACACGATCAGGAAAACAAGCGATCGAAGATCATTTTGATAGTCACTATGAGTTAGAAACGGAACTACAACGTAAAGGTAAAATCGATCTGCTCACAAGCGTACAAACCACTCTACCGACGGGTGCTAAAATTATCAGCGTACGCCAACCTCAAGCTCTGGGTTTAGGCCACGCCGTTCTCTGTGCAGCTGAAGTGATCGGTGATCAAGACTTTGCGGTTCTGTTACCCGACATGCTGATCCGCAACGCCGGCATGCGTGATCTACAAGCCATGGTAAAGGCTTATGAAGAGAGCCAGGCAGGTCAGATTATGGTTCAAGCGGTACCTGAGGATCAGGTCGAGCGTTATGGGATTGTTGATTGCGCAGGCGCGACTGTCGATGCCGGCGCGCACAGCCCTATTCAAGCCATGGTCGAAAAACCCAAGGTCGCTGAAGCTCCCTCCAACTTAGCCATCGTCGGCCGTTATATTTTACCCGCTCGCATACTTGAACTCCTCAAAACCACTCAACCCGGTGCCGGTGGCGAAATTCAGCTGACCGATGCGCTGGAACAACTGCTGCAAGAAGAACCGCTCCATGCTTTCAACATGCGAGGTGAACTTTACGACTGCGGGAATAAATCCGGTTGGTTGCAAGCAAATCTAGTCTATGGTCTATCTCACCCTGAAACTTCAACAGACCTTCAACATATCATTAGGCAGATGGTCTGTTAAACCATGCCTCAAACCCTCGTGAATCTCTGGCCAGTTCTGCTGGCCTTGATTTCCTTTTTGGTGGCGCTGGCAACCTCGGTGCACATCCTGTTACGTAAACGCGACTCACGTGCCAGCATTGCCTGGATCGGCCTGGTTTGGCTGGCACCCCTGCTCGGCGCTTTTACCTATTTACTCCTGGGCATCAACCGTATTCATTCTCGCGCTAAAGAGCGTATTCCGCAGCGCAACAGGCCGCCGACACCCCCTCTGCTGGCTTATTCTCCCGATGCTTTAGCACAGTTTGTTCCTGAAGCCTTAAAAGGCTTATCACGCTTATCCAGCCAAGTGAGCCAACAACCGCTGTTAGGAGGCAATCGAATCAACCCTTTATGGGGCGGTGATGAAGCCTTTCCGCGCATGCTCAAGCGTATTCAAGAGGCTGAACAGAGTATTACCCTGAGTACCTTTATTTTGCGTAACGATACAATGGGCCGCGCTTTTGTGGATGCGCTGGCTCAAGCTCAGGCACGTGGTGTGGCAGTTCGTCTACTCGTAGATTTTATGGGGCTGCGTTACTCTCTGCCAACCGTGAAGTGGCGCTTAAAACGTCAAAAGCTTATCTACGCGGAATTTATGCCACCACGCTGGCCCAATAGCCTGCCCTTCTTAAATTTGCGTAACCATCGCAAGCTACTTATTTGTGACGGCCTTTATGGATTTACCGGCGGCATGAATATCTCAGCACAAAACTGCCACAAACGCGGTGAAGCGCTGTTGGAAGATATTCATTTTGAACTGGAAGGCCCCGTCGTGACCGAATTACAGAGCATTTTTGCCGAAGATTGGTTTGCCAGTTGTGGTGAGACATTAACCGGACAACCCTGGTTTCAAGCGCCTGTCACTCCTGGCAGTACACTCGCTCGTGCGATTGCCGATGGCCCGGATGATCGTTTTAACACCCTACGCCAAGTGATGCTCGGCGCCATCCACTCTGCGCATCATCACCTGCGGATCATGACTCCCTATTTTGTACCCGACACCAGCCTTAGCGAAGCACTGATAACCGCCGCTTTACGGGGAGTCAGGGTACAAATTTTACTACCCAGTAATAATAATCTTCGGATTGTTGACTGGGCGTGTCGTGCTCATCTCGATGAATTCATTCAACAGGGTGTAGAAGTGGCGTTTAGCTCGGGCTGCTTTAACCACTCTAAACTGTTTATGGTGGACGAGGGCTGGTGCCTACCCGGTTCGGCCAACTGGGATAATCGCAGCTTAGCCTTAAATTTTGAATGCAATTTAGAATGTTATGATGAATGGCTGACGCGACGATTGAATCAGCACTTTGATCAACGTTTCCAAGACGCCGAACGTTTATCTCTTGAGCAGATCCAACAATGGTCTTTGGGGGTTCGCCTGCGTAATGCCACAGCCGCCTTACTCTCACCCTATCTTTAACTTTGCCGAACACAAAATAAAAAACCCGAGCCTTAAAGACTCGGGTTTTTTACATTAAAAAGCATCGACTCACACTTTGCTGAGTTTAAGCAGAGCGTGCGATGATCTCTTTCCATTTTGCCGGGCCAGTCGTGTGAACCGACTCACCGTTCACATCCACCGCGACAGTCACTGGCATATCCTTCACTTCAAACTCATAAATAGCTTCCATTCCCAACTCAGGGAACGCCAAGACCTTAGCACCAGTAATCGCCTTGGATACAAGGTATGCAGCGCCACCCACCGCCATCAGATACACCGCTTTGTTATCACGGATCGCATCGATGGCAATCGGACCACGCTCAGACTTACCAATCATACCGAGCAAGCCGGTAGTTTCCAGAATCTGGCGGGTGAACTTATCCATACGCGTAGAAGTTGTCGGGCCCGCTGGACCCACCACTTCATCACGCACAGGATCCACTGGACCGACGTAGTAGATAAAGCGGCCTTTAAGATCCACAGGCAGCTCTTCACCGTTGTTCAGCATTTCCACCATTTTCTTGTGCGCGGCATCACGTCCGGTCAACATCTTGCCGTTGAGCAACACTGTTTCCCCGACTTTCCAAGTTGCGACCTCTTCTGGAGTGACTTCATCCAGATTCACACGACGCGTATTGGAACCCACCTCAAAGGTCACTTCTGGCCAATCTTCGAGGCTTGGAGGTGTCAGCTCTGCAGGGCCAGAGCCATCCAGAGTAAAGTGCGCATGACGTGTCGCAGCACAGTTAGGGATCATACACACCGGCAGAGATGCCGCATGAGTTGGGTAGTCTTTAATCTTGATATCCAGAACCGTCGTCAAACCACCCAGGCCTTGAGCCCCAATACCCAGGGCATTGACCTTATCCATGATCTCCAGACGCAACTCTTCTACACGATTCTGCGGGCCGCGTTCACGAATTTCATGAATATCAATAGGATCCATCAAGGATTCTTTGGCCATCACAGCCGCTTTTTCAGCCGTGCCGCCTATGCCGATACCCAGCATGCCAGGTGGACACCAACCCGCTCCCATGGTGGGCACTGTTTTAACAATCCAATCGACGATGCTGTCAGATGGATTCAACATGGCCATTTTCGATTTGTTTTCAGAACCGCCGCCTTTCGCCGCAACGTGAACTTCAACCTCATCACCTTCGACAATCTCATAATGGATGACGGCAGGTGTATTGTCTTTGGTATTCTGACGCTTACCCGCAGGGTCTGCCAAAATCGATGCACGCAAAACATTGTCTGGATTCAGGTAAGCACGGCGCACACCTTCGTTGACCATGTCGGTGACAGACATCTGCGCATCCCACTGCACATTCATCCCCACTTTCAGAAACACCGTGACAATACCGGTATCCTGACAGATCGGGCGCTTACCTTCAGCGCACATACGCGAGTTAATCAGAATCTGAGCCATGGCGTCTTTCGCCGCGGGATTCTCCTCTTTCAGATAGGCTTCATGTACCGCCTTAACGAAATCGATCGGGTGATAGTAGGAGATAAACTGCAGCGCATCAGCAATGCTACTGATGAAATCGTCTTGGCGAATTACGCTCATCGGGACTCTCTCCGGTCAGACTTTTTAATGAGTATGAGTAATTGACAGTCAGTAACTTTGCGCTTAAGTGTGCCTAAGCGCAAAGCTGCTTAAGTTCCCAAGTATATCGCAAAAATGCCAAGCTTCGTGTCAGGTTTTAGTCGAATACCTAGGCGCAGCTAAGACTCAAAGACGGAAATGTTGCACCTGGCTTTGCAGGGTCGCCGACAAACGTGCCAACTCCTGACTCGCGGCAGTCACTTGGGCGGCGGCCGCTGCCGTTTCATCAATCGCTCGGGTAATATTCGAGATGTTTTGATTAATCTCTTCAGCAACAGAAGATTGCTCCTCCGCGGCTGTAGCAATTTGCGCATTCATATCATTAATGGCCATGACCGATGCATTAATCGCCTGCAAGGCTTGATTGGCATCATTGGCCTGCTCGACCGTTTGCAACCCTTTTTGCTTACCCTGCTCCATCTGCTCTGCCGCCGCACTCGAACCCTCCTGCACACGATGAATACGCGCTTGAATATCACCGGTTGAATCCTGGGTACGACTTGCCAGTGAGCGCACCTCATCGGCAACTACCGCAAAACCACGCCCCTGATCCCCCGCACGCGCAGCTTCAATCGCCGCGTTCAACGCCAGAAGATTGGTTTGTTCCGCAATCCCCTGGATCACACCTAAAACACTGCCAATTTCTTCACTATCACTAACCAACTGCATCATGCTCGCTGCTGAAGTTTCGATCTCAACAGCTAATTGGTGAATCACCTCTACCACCTGATGCACCACCTGCATACCATTCGCCGTTTCGCTGTTTGCCACTTGCGCGGCATTGGCAGCATGAGCGGCATTACGTGCCACATCCATCACAGTAGCCGCCATTTCGTTCATTGCGGTCGCCACCAAGGTGACTTCAGCCTGCTGCAACTGAACCTGCGCATTGGTTTGGCTACTCGATGCAGACAACTCTTCCGCAGAAGCAGCGACCTGCAAGGAGGCATCGGAGATCTGCTTCATCAACCCATGCAGCTTTTCCACCATCTCTTTAAAAGACACCAGCAAACTATCGGCAGGAGCCGCAGCCGTATTGATCTGCACCGCAAGATCACCGGCCGCCACACGCCGCACGACTTCACGCACATAAGCAGGCTCACCACCTAACTGCCCCATGACACGACGAGTAATGAACCAACCTGAGGCCAAGGCGATCAACAAACCCAGCCCTAGAGCCACCAAAGTCAGCATAGAATCGCGCCCTGCACGTGCGATAGCGCTCTCCACCGTATCTTGGGAAAGGTCGAGATTCCGTGTAATCAGCTCTTCAAGCAGCTGATTCATCTGAGCTGAGATCGGCACCAGGGCATCAAATTGACGTTGAAACAAAGCGTAGAACACCTGATATTCTTCATTCGAGCGGGCCTGACTCATTTTTTTCACTTCAGCATCCATGCGATCTGCCGCTTCGCGCCACTGACGCATACCTTGACGTAAGCGCTGATACAGCTCCTCGCCCTGCACCGTGCGAGGGATCAGGTCATAACGCGCCAACACCCGATCCAAGCGCTGCCAAGAACCTTCTCGCTGCGTTAAAAGTTCAGCTAACTGCACACCACTGCGGTTTGTCCATTCAGTCTGCTGCAACATAGCGAGTGTTTGTGTGCGTGTGATTAAACGCTCCTCATTGATGCGCCCCAGGAGTTCCACTGCGGGTAAACGCACTTCGCCCAGATGGGTGATGTCGGCTTGCATGCGATTGCCCGCAAAGATGCTCAAAGAGCCCACCAGAAACAGTACCAGAGCCACTAGAGTGAAACCTCCGGTTAAAAGCACTTTAAGACCTAAATTGCGCATCCACTTGCTCTCCGAATAAGGGTTAATCCTTATTGTATCAATCCGGCTATATTAGTACGAAATGATAATAACCCTATAGATCATTAGGCTAATAAAGGAAAGTTTATGGCAGCAATAGAAAGCAAAAGAGGCTGCCAAAGAGCAGCAAGAAGCGCGCAGTCGCCGGCGTCAGAGCACGTCGCGCCGCACTATCCGCCCGCAGCAGACGATAAAGCTGAGGCAAGAGGAAAAGCAAAAACAGCAAAGGCCAAGCCGGTGTCAACAAACCCCAAATGTAGAGCAGAGCGGAAAATACAGCGGTAGCGAACAAGAGTGCTCCGTAAAGCTGCACACCCTTGGTATAACCTAAACGCACCGTGAGCGTATTCAGCCCATCCTGCCGATCCTGCTCATAGTCGCGCAATTCATTGCTGAGCAAGAGCAAAGAGACTAAACAGCTAATCGGCAAAGAGAGCCAGAGAATCTCTGTTTGAAAAGGCGCACCCACGGCTAGATAACTGCCGGTGATCATCAAAACACCCATCAACCAGAAGACCAAGAGCACACCCAGCCCCCGATTCTTGTACTGGATAGGCTCTAGGGTGTAGCCCAAAGCGCCCAGTAGACCGATAACGGCAACCAGTAGCAAAGGCCAGCCGGCTTGTAAAATTAAATAAAAGCCCAGCAGGGCCGCCACAACAAAACACCCCAACCCCAACTGAAAATTACGCCGAATTTGCTGGCGTGCCGCGATGAAAGCCCTATCCTGGCTCGGCAACAAGTTGAGATCGGCATAGTCGTTGATCAGGTTAACACCGGCCTGCAGCAAAACACCCGCAATCAGAACCAAGACTGCAGGCAAGGGCTGCCAGTAACCCTGAGCATACGCCGCGACCAACCCCACTAAACATGCGATCAGGGCGACCGGAAAGGAGAAAGGTCGTAAGGCTCGCTGAAAACGGTACTTGCTCAGATCAGGCATAGCACAGATCAGCTCCGTGCGGGAGCGTTGGGCAGATCACGCATTAATAACGCAAATTCAAGATCGGCTGACAGGTCCATCGGAATCGAAACACGATGTCCAGAGCCTGGTGCCGCTTCAATGCGGGCACCCTTTTGATTTAACAACTCCTGCAAACGAAAACGATGATTACCTGCCGGGGTCATCAACTCTAGGGTATCACCCAACTCAAAACGGTTTTTTACATCAATCGTCATCATGCCCGCAGCGGTCGGCTCGATCACCTCACCGACAAACTGCTGATGCACACCGACCGAATTGCCCGTTTCATAATTCTGGTACTCATCGTGCACATGGCGACGATAAAAGCCTTCGGTATAACCACGGTTGGCAAGATTCTCCAACACATCCATCAGTTCCATATCAAAAGGTCGACCTGCGACAGCATCATCTATGGCCTTACGATAGGCTTGTGCGGTACGCGCAACATAATAGTGTGATTTGGTTCGGCCTTCGATCTTCAAAGAATCCACACCCATCGCCGCTAGACGATGCACATGCTGAATCGCACGCAGATCTTTGGAGTTCATAATGTAAGTGCCATGCTCATCCTCAAATGCAGGCATGTACTCACCCGGACGTGACTCTTCTTGCAGTAGAACGATCTGATCACTGGGTTTACCCAGGCCTAAATCGGGTTCATAGGTCTGCACCGGAACAATATCGCCTGATTCATCCTGCTTGGCTTCATGAGCGTCATACTTCCAGCGGCAGGCATTGGTACAGGTACCCTGATTGGGGTCACGATGATTGATGTAACCCGAAAGTAAACAACGCCCAGAATAAGCAATACATAAGGAGCCATGCACAAAGACTTCCAGTTCCATTTCTGGACAACGCTGACGTATCTCGGCCACCTCTTCCAAAGATAATTCGCGCGACAAGATCACACGCTCAATCCCCGCACGGTGCCAAAATTTGACACTGGCCCAGTTCATGGTATTCGCCTGTACTGACAGATGAATCGGGATATCGGGAAAGCGATCCTTCACCATCATAATTAAACCCGGATCAGACATGATCAGCGCATCCGGCTGCATCTCGATCACGGGGGTGATGTCATCCATATAGGTGGTAAGTTTAGAGTTATGCGGCAAAATGTTACTGGCAACAAAGAATTTTTTGCCGAGTCGATGTGCCGTTGCGATCCCTTCCGCCAGATGAGCATGATTAAAATCGTTGTTACGCACCCTTAAGCTATAGCGTGGTTGGCCGGCATACACGGCATCCGCACCATAGGCAAAAGCATACTTCATGTTTTTCAGGGTTCCCGCTGGGGATAAAAGCTCTGGCTGTCGCATAGTGTCTCTAACTCTTAAATCGAACGCGGCATTTTGCCCTGTCAACTGCACAAAGGCAATTTATCGCGGTGTTTGCAAACGCAGGCTGTTCAACTGCTCACGTAGACTCAGCAGCTCCCGATTCGTCTGTTGACGGAAGCTATCAATGGCCTGAATTGCCTGCTCATTACTGCGAATACGGGCTTCCAAGCTCTGCTGAGCCGTTTGTTGACTGCCCACCGCCGCGGTTTGGTTACTCAAACCCTGTAACGCAGCACGCAACTCACGCTCCAAAGCTTGCCGCGCCTCTGTCTCCGAACTGATCAACAACGCATTCTGGCTCAGTTGTGCCGTGATACTCTGCTGCTCGCGCGTTTGAGTTTGCACACGGCTTTGCAACTGAGTTTGCGCTTGTTGCACTTGGGTCACGAGATCCGTGAGCTCCTTTTTCATACTTTGCTGCTCAGCCTGCGTTTCTGCTAAAAGGGGGCCTAGATCCTCTGCCGGCTGCAGACTTTGTTGCAAAGCCGTTAAGCGCTCTTCTAATAGCGTCAAAGTGACCATACGTTGTTCTTGTTGCAGCAGTGTCGCAGCCAAAGATGACATTTCCTGGGGCAGACCTTTTAAAGTGTCTAACGCCAACTGCACAGGCTCGATCTGAGCTGTTTTTATCTGTGCAAGATCCGCCCAAAGACGGTTAAGTTCTGCTGCAACGAAGGCCTGTTGCTCCTGTGCACGCAACTCTAAGGCCTCCAATCTCTGCACTAGAGTTTTGCCCTCACCCGCCTCAGAACCATTAGTGTGTAAAGACAGTAAGACTTCTGCAGAGACTAGACGTGCTTCACTCGTCATCATCTGCTGACGTTGCTGCTCAAAGGCTTGCTTCAGATCCAAGAGCAGCCAAGCCAAACCCGCACTGACTACCACTAACGTCAGTAGAATCAGCGTCAGTAGAATAGAGCCAGACTGACGCGGCTCTGAAATTTGTTGCTCAGAACTCAATAGCGGAATAGAGGAGGCTTCTTTTCCCAATTTATCGAGATTAATCTGAGGTTCGCGTCTGGTTTGCATAAGGTCGTTCCTATTCTGTCCCCTCTAACCCTAGCATGAAGCCCAGTAAAAACAGACTGCTTTAGACAGAAAAAAGCCCTGCAAAGTAGCGACCTTGCAGGGCTGATTGATCCGTATTTAAGGATCCTTAGGCGGAAGTGATCACATCATGCCGCCCATACCACCCATGCCACCCATATCTGGCATCGCTGGCTTGTCTTCTGGATGCTCCGCCACCATCGCTTCGGTGGTGATCATCAGACCGGCGATTGAAGCCGCAGCCTGCAGCGCAGAACGAGTCACCTTGGCGGGATCGATGATACCGAACTCAACCATGTCACCATACTCATCAGTCGCAGCATTGAAACCGTAAGAGCCTTTGCCTTCACGGATTTTGGACACCACAACAGAACCTTCTCCACCAGCATTGGCCACGATCTGACGCAAAGGTGCTTCCAGAGCACGGAAGGCTAATTCAATACCGATCGTCTGATCATGGTTTTCACCTTCCAGCTTGCCGACATTATCCAGTGCGCGGATCAGCGCTACACCACCGCCAGGTACGACACCTTCTTCTACGGCCGCACGGGTCGCATGCAGAGCATCATCAACACGTGCTTTTTTCTCTTTCATCTCGACTTCAGTGCCCGCACCGACCTTAATTACGGCGACACCACCTGCCAGTTTAGCCACACGCTCCTGCAGTTTTTCACGATCATAGTCTGATGTAGTTTCTTCAATCTGGACACGGATCTGCTGAACACGTGCTTCGATATCTGCCTGAGAGCCGGCACCATCAACAATGGTGGTGTTTTCTTTGGTGATGCTGACGCGTTTAGCGTGACCCAAGTGCTCCAGAGTCGCGGTTTCCAAAGACAGGCCAATCTCTTCAGAGATCACCTGGCCACCGGTCAGAATCGCAATATCCTGCAACATAGCCTTACGACGATCACCAAAGCCGGGCGCTTTCACTGCGCAAACCTTAACGATACCGCGCATAGTGTTGACGACCAGAGTCGCGAGAGCTTCGCCTTCAACATCTTCAGCAATAATCAACAGAGGACGTGAAGATTTAGCAACCTGCTCCAGTACCGGCAGCAACTCGCGAATATTGGAGATTTTTTTGTCGACCAACAGCAGGAAAGGATCGTCCAGCTCAGCTGACATCGTTTCCTGATTATTGATGAAGTAAGGTGACAGGTAGCCACGATCAAACTGCATACCTTCAACCACATCCAGCTCATTCTCAAAGCCAGAACCTTCCTCAACAGTGATAACGCCTTCTTTACCCACACGCTCCATCGCTTCCGCGATGATACGGCCGATTTCAGCATCAGAGTTAGCAGAGATGGTTCCTACCTGAGCGATAGACTTGCTATCCGCACAAGGCACCGCCATCTTGCGCAGCTCTTCCACGACAGCAGCAGTGGCTTTATCGATACCGCGCTTCAGATCCATTGGGTTCATACCCGCTGCAACAGACTTCAAGCCTTCATTAACAATCGCTTGAGCCAGAACTGTTGCCGTTGTTGTACCGTCACCGGCCACATCGTTGGCTTTGGACGCAACTTCCTTCACCATCTGTGCGCCCATGTTTTCGAACTTGTCTTTCAGCTCAATCTCTTTGGCGACAGAAACACCATCTTTAGTGACTAAAGGGGCACCAAAAGATTTTTCCAGCACGACGTTACGACCCTTAGGGCCCAGCGTGGTTTTCACCGCATCCGCCAAAATGTTTACGCCTGCGAGCATGCGCTGACGAGCATCATTACCAAAACGTACGTCTTTAGCAGCCATTTCTATTAATCCTGTTTTCAATTCAGTTCAGTGTGACAAATCTTTACGCTACTTGTGTGGTGAAGCCTTTCAAAACCGGCTTCGAGCACTTAGCCTTCGAGGACAGCAAAAATCTCAGATTCCTGCATAATCATCAGCTCTTCGCCATCGATCTTGATCACGTTGCTGCCGGCATACTGACCGAACAGAACTTTATCACCGACTTTGACGGAAGGAGCCTGGATCTCGCCATTATTCAGCGTACGGCCTGGGCCGACAGCCACAACTTCACCACGATTTGGTTTTTCAGCCGCAGAACCGGGCAGGACAATACCGCCTGCTGTGGTTTTTTCCTCTTCGCTGCGACGCACAACGACACGATCGTGAAGTGGACGAATATTCATCTGGTTGTTCTCCTGGTATCTAGGATTCAAAGCGATGTTGTTTAGGTTTAAGTCAGAAGCACCTGACATCCGTCTTTAGGATGTCAGCATTGATAAGGGCAGCAAGTAGCCATTTCAACGGTCAACTGCAGATTTTTTTGCATCGACTGAAACTTCTGAAAGCTGCCCTGTATGTGGGGAGAGTTGCTGCGGATTTCAAGCGCGATGTCGAAAAAAATTTAATCTTTTCGAGTGAACTCGCCTTCCAGAACCTCTGGGCGCCGGCGGGAGGACTCTTCATCCTGAGGAGCCGCTCTAAAGTGGGCGTGATGCACTTCAGTTTCTTGATAGGTCGATGTTTGCGCCATGACAAACATCCGCCCACGTAAGAAGTGAACAATTCGCAAGCGTGTCCAGGGAATCAAGCAGCAGAATCCCATAACATCGGTGACAAATCCCGGCGTAATCAGCAAAGCCCCACCGACCGCTAACACTAAGCCTTCAGCCATCTCCTGACCGGGTAGTTCACCCTGTCGCATTTTTTGCTGCGCACGTGTGAGAGTCGATACCCCTTGATAGCGCAACATATTCACACCGACAAAAGCGGATAGGAGCACCAGTGCCACCGTGTAGCCTACTCCGATCCACTGACCGACGTTGATCAGCAGGGTAATCTCAATGATTGGAATCAGCACAAACGCCAAAAAAACAAAACGCATAGAACTACCTCTTTTTTATCAGAGGTCATGGGATCACATTCATACCGCCCAAGCAAGTCGACCTCCATCTTAGGAATCGGTAGAGATCAACCTTCTCTATATAGCTCAGAGTAGGTAAAACCACATTTTATATAGCGCTAAAATTGTTGCAGCGCAGCAAGGTGCGTCGCACAATAGGTTGTGCATTAACCAAACAAGGTACGAATAATATGGATTTGCAAGATAAGGTAATTGTGATCACAGGTGGTGGCCGCGGCCTGGGACGCTCAATGGCGCTGGAACTGGCTGAGAAGGGTGCAAAACTGGCCCTAGCGGATCTGAATCAACAGGATCTGGATGAAACCATTGCGCTGTGTGAAGCCAAAGGTACACAGGCACGCGGTTACATCACGAACGTCGCCGTCGAAGCCGATGTAGAAAAGCTGTTCAATGATGTGGTCAGCGACTTTGGCAGCTTACACGGCCTGGTGAACAACGCGGGTATCACGCGTGACGGTTTGTTCATCAAAGCTAAAGACGGTGAAATCCTGGGTAAAATGAGCCTGGATCACTGGAATCTGGTGATGGATGTAAACCTGACCGGCACCTTCCTGTGCGCCCGCGAAGCCGCTTGCAAAATGATTGAGCTCAAAGTACCTGGCTGCATCGTGAACATCTCCTCCATCTCACGCTCAGGCAACATGGGCCAGACCAACTACACCGCAACCAAAGCGGGTGTTGAAGCGATGGCAGTGACTTGGGCGAAAGAACTGTCGCGCTACGGTATCCGTGCCGCTTCCATTGCACCGGGCTACATTGGCACCGAAATGGTCATGAGCATGAAACCTGAAGCCTTGGAAAAAATCGCAGCAGGTATCCCAGCTAAACGCCTGGGCAAACCTGAAGAGATTGCCAAGACTGTCACGTTCATTCTGGAGAATGATTACGTTAGCGGTCGCTGCTTTGAAGTCGATGGTGGTTTGCGTATTTAACACTTAAGACACCTCAAGACAAAACCGCACCTATAGTGCGGTTTTGTCATCCCAAATAGCTAATGCTTTATATACCCTCGCCAAAAACACTCGCAGATAAAATCCTAACCAAAGCGCCAGGTTTTGATCAAAATCAAAAAATTGATCATAAAAATCTATTACATCCCTAGATCAAACTCGGTTAGAATCTAAAATAGTCGTAGCACTATGCCCATAAAACCCCTATGAACCTTAGATGATAAAGGATGTCTCTATATGTTGAAAAAGTACTTTGAATTTCGTTTTAAGTTAGAAGATAAACTGCGCGAACTCGCTAAAGATGACTCAGGCGCATCTGCCATCGAATATGCTATTATTGCAGGATTGATTGCTGTAGTGATTATTACGGCCACTACAGAAGTGGGTGATGCGATTGTCGATACTTTCGAATCAATTCGTGACGCACTCACAGGCGCCGGTGATTAAACACCAACGTGTTTAGTGCCTACATTTAAAGCCACACCTCATTCCAAGGTGTGGCTTTCTCACTTAATCAAAGACTGTAGTTCAAAATCAACCCCAACCTCGGCTCCTTATTACCCGTATCCACCGCCTCATCACCCAGCGGCTTAGCCACTTCTAATGCCAAGTTATAATGACGACGATCACCGAAACGCACCCCAAGAGCAGCAGAACTGAGCTTAGCCTCCTCTCCTGTTGAGCCATTCAGATAAGTACGCGCCCAATCCATCGCTACATAGGGCTGAACTAACTTGAGATGAGCATAATCCGTATCAAAACGATAACTCAGTTCATACCCTAAACCTATGCCACTATCCCCATAAGCCTGCTCAGACGGATAGCCGCGCGCAAAGTTACGTCCACCAAAGAGCACCTGCTCTGTTTGTGGCAGCACATCATCTGACCAGTAAGCCGCACCAGACAAGGCTAACTGCCAGTTATCCGCCAGGTTCAAATTCTGCACGGCACTCAAACGCAGCCGCGTGAAATCAAGATCATGCTGAGCACCGATATTCTGCCCGAGGAATCTCGCTTCACTTTTAGCACCCAAGCCATCAATCCCCTGATACAGACCCGCACTCAGGATACGCAGCTGGCCTTTTGCATCCAGCGTTCGCCAATCTGACTCAAAGCCGAGGACGCGAATTTTACTGTCAATAGTCAGCCCATCTACAAAAACTTGTGCTGGGTTGCGACGAATCAGCGTGAAATTACGCTCATCATTCACACCATACAAACGCACACCGGCCGTCAAGGATTCTCGCGAACTCAAAATCAAAGGATAGGTGAGACCTAAAGACAGTCGCGTGTTTTCACGTGTTGATACCGTACCCTGACTCGAAATCTGACCTTCTGAGTTGCGGTACCCCGAAGCAAAGCCACTCAAACGCAGACCATCCGCTCCAATAAACTGATTATAATCCAACCTCACATACTCTTCGTTATCATCCGAGTCACTCAACAAGGTAGATACAGTCACCTGCTCAGCAACAGGCGTATGCGAGTTCGCTGTCGCACTCAAAAGCAACTTGTTATTTTCTTCTTCGTCAAACTGAATGCTTGAACCAAAATCGAAGGCCTTACGGGTTGCCTCAGTCACTAGAACCGTTGCCCCATCGGTCGTGGCCGGCGGCTGAACTTGAGCCTTTACTTTAACACCCGGAATCTGGGCCATCAGCGTGGTATAACGCTCAAACGTCTCGCGTTTCAAAGGACGCTCATTTAAGAGCTGCTCACCCAAGCGACGTACATGCTCTTCGACCAACCCCACCTCGCCTTTCATCTCATGGGATTGAACATAACCCTCAACAATCACCACTCTCACGACACCATCAATTAAATTCTGCTCAGGCACATAGGCATAAGACAGCACATAACCATCGCGCTGATAGTCTTGAGTGATGGATTCAGTCACCAAAAGCAAGTCCCGCAGAGTAATCCGACGGTTTACCAAGGGCGCAAAACGTTGTGAAATTTGCTCGAAAGGATAAACACTGCCACCCTCAATTTCCAAACCTCGCAAGTCAAACTGAGTTGAAAGGGGTAAACGGACATTACGCACCTGAGGAAGCTGAGTCTCTGCGACAGAAGGGCGCATCTCCCCAACAGGCAGTTCTGCGGTAGGCAGCAAATTTTCAACATCACTACTTTGCAAGTAAGATGGCGTATTCGCCTGCAAGTTGGATGTCGCAACAATAACCGCACAATAAATCAGCTTTCTGACAGGATACATAATCTCTCCTTGAATTAAATTTTGCCGAAAAGCAATACAATGCTCGCCAATCGAAGCAGGCGTCAGGGTTCAGCGAAGAATGTAAGCACTACACATGATAAAAAATTATCAACTTCCACTTACGCAATCAAAACCATCTATACATTTTACACGCATAGATAAGATCCAAAAACCAACTCTAAACGACTATTTACAAGTATATATCTCAACCCCTACACCTGATCTAAAATAAGAATCAAATTTTTACGCAATAAAATAATCTTGCTTTTAATGGAATATATGGCATCATCTGTAGGAGTTGGATAGTTCTGATATATAGATCGCAATATCATCCACTGAACTAAAGACCCATATGAGTGCGTGCTGAGCATGAAACGCTCTTATGTTGTTTTATGTTGTTTCGCGACATCAGGAAGCCAAATCTGGCATTAACAAGGAGCTATAGATGAACAGTCGACTAACCATGAGTCTTGCAGGCCTACTAATGGTTGGTGCCGTCTTTGCTGGCTATAAAGGTTTAACTGTAGGTCGTGACACTCCACCCGCCCCGCTCAATGAGCCCCTAGCACCTATGCCTAGAGTAGATGAGCAGCAGGCCAACTTATCCTTAGAAGCTGCAAAGGATAGGCTAGAGTCAGTTCGGAAAGATCTAGAAGATGAGCAACGCACGGCCGTAGTGGTTCTGAAACGTGATTTACCTGCATTGACTCAAATCAGTGCTGAAGACTTAGACATTGAACTGCTTAAGCTAGCCCCCCCAGAGACCTTTTCTGACACCAATCTATTGATTGGGATGCGCACTTGGAAAGATCTTCCAGCGGGTTTGATCTTAACTGAGCAACATCTGCAAAACGGTGGTCCTATCGCACAAATGATTCGACCTGAAGAGCGCGCACTCGCGATTAGCATTGATGAGGTCACGAGTGCGGGCGGACATCTCCGCCCTGGCGACTTTGTTGATCTATTACTTTATCTGCGTCGCGATGACATCAATACAGACCAAACCGCTCAGCTTGTTTTACCGGCCATTCGTGTCCTGAGTGTAGGTGATCAATTAGGTGCCACGCTTTCAGGAGATCCGGCGCTGTACACTTTAGAAGACGACACAGACACGCGACGACGCAATCTTCCTGCTAAAACAGCTGTCATTGCTGTACATGAAAAGTTGATGACTCGACTCTGGTTAGCCACTCAAATACAAGGCAGCAGTATTCGCTTGGCTGTACGCAGTCTAGATGAAGAGCTCCTAGCTAAATACTACGCTGGCGAAACTATCCCCGAACGCTTAGAAGAAGCAGAAAGGCAACTTTTTCAATTTGAGCAACTTGCTTTACGCCAAGCCACACCTACCAGTCGAGCGGTCAGCTCACGTCCGGTAAGTCCACAGGCCAACCCGTCAAAGCCTAAAGTTGAAATCTATCGTGGCGCTCAAGCTTCGAGCCATGCCCCTTAAATAGAATATAGAACCGAGTAATCAGCATGCACTACGGAAAGTTTTATAAAGGGATTGCTTACAGTCTGTTATTCACAGCCAGCATCTTGAATTACACTTTTGCAAATCCATGCGAGCAATTGCAGCAAGAGCAAATGCTTGAAGTCAGCCAAAACACTCAGAAAGAGTTCCGCTTACCCGTTGCTATACAGAGGGTAGCGATCGGAAATCCTAGTATTGCAGACGTCTCTGTTACAAGTCGACAGAGCATTTTGCTCACGGCACAGAGTTCAGGTGTAACCAACATGAGCGTTTGGACGGCCTGCTCCCCCAATCCAGTCGAAACCATGATTTTTGTCTCTGCACCCTCAATTGCGGACTTGAATCCAGTTTTCACTCAGCAGCTCAATCCCAGCCTCCTCCCCAGCCAAGTTCAGACGGATATACGCTTTGTTGAAGTGAGCCGTAACCGACTCAAAGAAGTTGGCGTGTCGCTGTTAGATGGAAGAAATAATTTCCTTCTAGGTGTTCCAGGTGCAAGCGCCTCTGGCGGTAACTTTTCAGGCAACCTTCCAGCCACTGGAGATGGATTTAATATTCTATTCCGCCAGAACGGCAAAAAGTTCCTAGGCATGCTGAATGCTCTTGAACAAAGCGGCTTTGCCTATACCCTCGCCCAACCAAGTCTCGTAGCGCTAAGCGGACAAACCGCAAGCTTCTTAGCGGGGGGCGAGTTTCCCGTCCCAGTGCCAAGCACCTCAGGTGACTCCATCAGTATCGAATACAAAGAATTTGGCGTTCGGCTCAATTTAACCCCCACCGTAGTCGATCGTAATCGGATCTTATTGAAGGTCGCACCAGAAGTCAGCGAACTTAACTTCAATACAGGTGTAGATATCCTCGGTACACGAGTGCCTGCATTAAATGTTCGACGCACAGACACCAGTATCGCGCTGGCTGATGGCGAAAGCTTTGTTATTAGTGGTTTGATTAGTACTAGCAATTCTTCGGGGGTCGATAAACTTCCAGGACTGGGTAGCATTCCTGTGCTAGGAGCTTTCTTTCGTTCATCTCGCCTACAACGAGAAGAAAGAGAGCTGTTGATGATCGTCACACCACGCCTTGTACAACCTCTAGCCGCGGATGCACCTCTGCCTGACCTTCCCGGCGCAGATCAGGATCAATTTGATCCCAATTTCTTTGAATTCATGTTTCTGGAAAATAGCGCCTTAAATCGGCGAGATGGTCTAAGTCGCTAACAAGGATGCCCAATGGAACACACATTTATCGCCTGCACCAGTAACGACAGTGATGTTGAATGGTTACAAAATGCCTTAGCTTCCCTCGGGCAACTGGTTAAGTGCTCAGATCATATTGATGAGATGACCGCTCTAGTCGATGTCACAGAAGCGCATGTTGTCTTTATCGGTTTAGACCCTGAAAACATCGTCTCACGCTGCGGGTTAATTGAGAGCCTGCTCGAAGTGAGGCCTATGCTTTCAATTATCGCCGTTGGAGATGGACTAGATAATCAACTGGTCATCTCATCGATGCGCGCCGGTGCGCGTGACTTTATTACCTATGGGCTGCGCAGCAGTGAGGTTTTAGCGCTGGTAAGACGCTTAATTTCTAAACTACCTGCTATTTCCCTGCACAAGCGTGAACTAGGTTCTGTCTATACACTCTATGGCTCCGATGCTTCCGCTGACAGCTCTTTACTGGCTACTCATTTAGCTGTTTATCTATGCCAAAATCCAGGAGACGCCTTACTTCTAGACTTAGCTCTCCCAATGGGTTGTGCTTATGACTATCTTGGCCTACAGCCCACCTTCAACTTTGAAGACGCTCTTCGCAACCTACGACGCATGGATATCAGCTTAATTCAAAGCGCCGTCTCCCAACACAAGGAAAAGCTATACGTTTTAGGCTTAATGCATGATAGCCAAGCACTACAACGCTGTAGCTCTGCAGAGGTTTATCTACTGCTTGGAGTGCTACGCCAACATTTTAAACATATCGTGATTAATGTTTGCGGACAGCCAGATTCAGAAGCATTAATGGCCATGATTGCTCGTTCTGACCAACTACTTTGGTATGCCGATCAAAGTGTCTCCACCTGTCGACGCAACCTAGCACAGCTAGAAATCTGGCGCGAGCGCAGTCTTGTACCAGAGAAAACCGGTTTAGTGATCGATCGTTATATTTCAAGCGTTGCTCCGGACAAAAAAACTCTAGCTGAGTCTTTTGGGCTTCCGTTAGCCGCTGTTATTCCTGATCAATCCGTATCGCGCTTACGCTGCAAAAATGCAGGACAATCGATGTTTGATCTGATGCGTGGAGATTCCTTATCACGCAGCGTCATTAAGCTCGCTCATATACTTACAAATCAAAAAGGTATTACTCAATCATCCTCCACCTTAATCGGTAAACTCAAGGAGTGGATTGGATGAGCCAAGAAAGCATTTTTGGCCATAGCAGTACTCGTCGCAGCCATGACCATCACTCCCTAAAGAGCGTATTACATCGTTATTTGATAGATCGTTTAGAGGAGGAGGAAACCAACCTGCTCGAAGCCGGCCGTCCTTTGCTCAGCCGGTTTATTCATGATCGTGTTGAAGATTACATCCGCGTGCGCCAGCTAGCCTTGTCGCGTTACGAGATCGACCGACTCTCAGAGGAGCTGCTCGATGAACTCACTGGATTCGGTCCTCTTGAAATACTTCTTTCCGATGCCAGCGTCACTGAAATTTTGGTCAACGGCCCTCATAGGGTGTTTATAGAACGTCGCGGTGTTTTACAAAAAAGCGATATGCGCTTTGCTGATAACGCTCATCTATTAAGAGTGATTCAGCGCATTCTTTTACCTATGGGTAGACGACTGGATGAATCCTCGCCCATGGTCGATGCACGTATGCCTGATGGCAGCCGGATTAACGCGGTCATTCCGCCCATCGCTTTAGATGGTCCCTGCTTATCTGTACGTAAATTCCGCAGCGATATGCTAAAAAGTGCAGATCTTTTAGCTTCTGGCTCGGTTGATCGGCATATACTTGAGTTTCTTGAACTTGCCGTTAAACAACGCTGCAACATTCTGATTAGCGGTGGTACGGGAACCGGTAAGACAACCATGCTCAATGTACTGAGCCAAGAGATAGATCATCGTGAACGCATCGTCACAATTGAAGATACCGCTGAACTACAACTCAAACATGACCATGTCGTACGTTTAGAAACACGCCCACCTAATGCCGATGGTCACGGCGAAGTGACAGCTCGTGACTTGGTTCGCAATGCATTACGCATGCGCCCAGATCGCATTATATTGGGGGAGATTCGTGGTGCTGAGGTACTTGATGTGTTAACTGCGATGAATACAGGCCATGATGGATCCATGTCCACCTTGCACGCCAATAATGCTCAAGATGCTCTCTTAAGACTCGAATCACTTGTAGGTCTTTCTGGAATACGCGTTGCTGAATCAACCTTGCGGCAAATCATCTGTGCTGCAATTGATATTGTCATTCAATTAACACGCATGCCCGATGGCCGACGCTGTGTCACAGAAATATTGGAAGTTGTCTCTTTACGTGAAGATATCTATGTAACGAACACACTTTTTTCGATGGATCGTCGTGGGACAGGTCAATTCACTCGTGAAGCGACACGACCCGCCAGTGAAAAGCTACAACGCAGCCTATGATCGCCTCAACTCTCATCTTAATCAGCCTCGTTCTTTTAGTGGTATCACTTATACTGGTACGCAAGGGCATCCTTTTATCGGCGTCAGAACGCCTAGCAGGTCGTCTTGAGCGTTTTCAAGAAGCACGTCAAAGAACGCCCAGTCGTAGCTACCTATCCTTACTTTTACTGAGAGGCGGTATTCAGCTCAGCTCGAAAACTCTCTTTTTCCTGATGCTGACTCTTACCCCGCTGATTCTTCTTGTCATAGCGCTCAGCGATGTCATGTTTGGTTTTCTTCTACTCATTGCTTTGCTCGTTATTGGGCGTCTATTGATTAGTTGGCGATATCAAAAGCGCGTTAAACGCATGGTCACACAACTTCCCTCTTTTTTAGACCATATCATTCGTAGCTTAAAATCAGGTAGAACCCTAGGTGACGGAATTCTTCTAGCCAGTGAACAAGCCGCTGAGCCGCTCAAGTCAGCCTTAGGTCGCAGCCGTCGTATGATCGAACGCGGTAGCTCAATCGAAGATGCTTTTGATGATTTCGCTAAACTCTACCCCAAACGTGAATTTCAAATTTTTGCACTCGGTGTTCGTATCAATCAACGCTACGGTGGCAATGCAACAGAGATTCTGAGCAACCTAATCATCCTAATTCGCGATCATGAAAAAGCCAGCCGACAACTCCGAGCCATGACAGGTGAAACCCGCATTAGCGCTTATGTTCTCGGTGGCATGCCACTTCTTATTGCCGCTTATATCTTTATCTCTAACCCTGATTTTATTCTCGGACTGTGGAATGATCCCAGCGGACAAACCTTACTGCTCATAGCACTTCTATTACAAATCACGGGCATCGCCATACTCTGGCGACTACTCAGGAGCATTTAATGATGCAGATCTGGCTTCTATCTGCGCTTTTACTTGCTCTCATCGCTACCTATATGTTGAGAGCATCTTGGCGAGAATTACGCATTGAACGACAAGTTCTAAATCACCTTGGTATTTCTCAAGAGCTCGACGAAAGAGGCTTGCGCTCTCTTAAGCAGGTACGCTTTACCAAAAAGTCCGGTCTTCTTCTCGATGCCGAAACACAACAAATGCTCGCTCGCTTTGGATGGCGCAGGCCCTATCAACGCAGCCTTTTTGTGGTCATTCAGCTCGCTACACCTATTTTAGCCGCGCTTTTAGCCGCGCTTTACTACAGCTTAAGTGATAGCAACCTCTCCATCTGGATATGGATTTTATTTGCCGCAGGGATCGCCTATCTCTTTCCTAAGCGCATATTAAAAATATTGGTAGAAAGTCGATTAAAGCGAATTCGCATAGAAGTCTCCATCATGATTTCGTTGCTTAGAATTCTGTTCGAAGTGGGCATGACAGTTGAGCAGGCTTTACGCGTTTTAGCGGATGAGGGCCAGGAAATCATGCCCGAGATTGCCTCTGAGCTAAATCTTTTGCTTCAGCGTGTGGATGCTGGTTTAGATTTAGCAGAGGAGCTTTATCATGCTGCAGCAGTGCTTGAGGTTGAAGATTTGACTGATACCTTTGGCATACTCTCACAACTTATTCGCCAAGGGGGTGGAGCGATGCACTCTCTGCTAGCCCTCAAAGAGTTATTAGATGATAAGCGCATGACCGCCTTACAAGAACAAGTTTCCAAGCTATCCGCCAAAATGTCCGCTGTGATGGTTGGCTTCCTCTTTCCTGCTTTATTAATCGTCTTAGCCGGGCCAGGCTTTATCGCCATTATTCGCGCTTTAGGAGAAATGAAATGAAACCATGGATTCCCTTAATCATACTGGCGGGCATTCTGTCAGGCTGTACTGCTCAAAACACACGACCCATGGTGGACGAACAAGGCAAGGTTCGAGTTACACCGCCACCTAGCTGCAATCCACTCAGTAATGAAGAAACGCTGGTAATGAGTATGTCTCGAGACATGGTGGAAGCAGGTCGACTACATGCTGCCTTAGCAAATCTTGAACGTATGCCAGAAACATCACCTGAAGCGAGATTACGCAAAGCCCAAATCTTACGCCTACTCGGGCGTTATGAGGCTGAAGCCATGTTTGCCAGTCTAACGAACAGCTGCGTTCAAGCTCAAGCACATCATGGTTTAGGCCAGATGCACGTCAGCGCCCAACGTTATCCAGAAGGCTTAAAGCATTTGCGTATCGCGGTAGCTCTAGAGCCGACGAATGATGCTATGCGTAATGACCTAGGTGTCGCACATTTAAACATGCGCCAACTTAAAGAAGCTCAGTTTGAGTTTCTAACTGCCATGGAGTTAAATGAAGCAGATAAACGCCCAGCAGTCAATCTTTTAACTTCCTTGCTTTACCAAGGCAACCGGGAGCAAGCAGCAAGACTCATGACGCGTTATAACCTCGATCAGAGCGATTTACGTGAAGCAGCTGAGCGGGCACAGCGTATGCAACTAGAAGATCAACCACAAAAGGTAACAGCTCCAGCTCCAGCTCCAGCTCCAGCTCCAGCCATGATACAACCCAGTACTAGCAACGCAACAACGCCAAGCTCGCAAACGACATCTGTACCTGGAATTCAGCGCGTTGCTCCAAGTGCTAGCCGCCCTGTCGTACCCATTGTCGGCCAATAAATAATAGCATCGTTTAATTCCATGGATCTTAGGAGATAGAATATGAATAAAGTGGCTTTTTTACCTGTTGCTATTCTTGTGGCCCTTTCCTTAGGGATTGCCTCAAATACCTCAGCTCAAACACCATCCGAGCATGGTTTACTCAAGAATAAACCCTTAACGCAAAGTGAAGTTTGGCTAAGAATGCAACGCGAAGGTCAACAAGCGTCACCTTATATCCAACAACCGAGTTTAAAAGAACGGGAGCGTAGTTTTCAGCGCTGGCTAGACTCTTACCAATATCCTATCCCAGACAACTTCGATCAGAAACAAGGCGGTAGCTTCAGTCAAAACTGACTGAAGCTACTCTCGCACTTTATGCCAGTTGATTCTGAGATAAAATCAAGGCCAGCTTAGTACGGTTACTCAATTGGGTAATTCTTAAAATTTGAGAAACATAAAGTTTAACTGTATTTTCTGAAATACCCATCTCGCAAGAGATTTGATAATTTGTCAATCCTTGGCTAATAAGCTTAGCGACCTCAAGCTGTCTAGGGGATAATTGCTCAAAATGCTCAGGAAGTGAGCCAGTCGCGTTATCTTTGTCAATACCCACTCCCTGTGCACTCGAAGCAGGTATTTCCGACGGATTGATTTCTTGATAAATATCTTGCAGGGAACGGCTCAGATGCATCAAACGATCATCAAGCCTTTCTAAACGTAAACGCTCATAAGTATCCAACAGCCGCTCACGTAAACGCTCGACACCCTGCAGAAGACTGACTGGATCAATCGGTTTCTGGTAGTAATCAGCGATTCCCGCTTTTAACGCCATCACCACATCATCTTTCTCTGCCTGACCAGTAAACAAGATGGATTCAAGTGGTCGGTTACTCTCTTTTGCGACCTGACGCAGAGCATGAATGAGCTCTATACCATCCTTGCCAGGCATTTTTAAATCTGTAAGTACAAGAGCGATACTGGGATCCTGTTGGAAACATGCAAGCGCTTCGTCTGCAGAAGCACTCAGGACGCACTCATAGCCTTCCTGAACGAGTAACTCCAGAAGCTCTTCGAGAATAAGGGGTTCATTGTCAACGATCAGTACTTTGAACCCAGCAGCCTTGTTCATCAATAACATCCTATAGAGTTATACCAATGCGATAATTATAAAAAACTAAACACATAACATTATAGGATTAGTTATTCCGCCGCACCAGAGATATTGAATCGAGATCGCTATTTTTAACTAGTCGTTGCCCAAGGTTTTCAGTAGACTTGTATCCATGAAATGCTGGAAATAGTTCTAAACAATGGATTGCAAATCAATTTAAGGACAGCGCAAAGAAATATGTGCCACTACCCTCCCCTTGGCAAACTGCACTTTTTTTCTAGACATCAAAGTGGCGCAGCCGCTATAGAGTTTGTCTTTATCTTTTTGATTTTCTTTGTCATTTTTTACATACTGATTATCTTTTCTTTCCCTTTCTTATTAAGTGCCACCTATCAACAAATTGCCTCGGAAATATTACGCGAAGCCATCACTATAGGCTTGAGTAGCGATGGTAATCTAATCCCTGCCAATACCGCAGCCGCTTTAATCCTGGATAGTAGCCGCTTACCTACTAACTGGCTCATCCCCTGCACTGATTTTATTGGTTTTTTCCGTATTGATGCCGACGCGGGCACCTTAACCAGCTGCATACGGCATCCTAATCCTGACACTTTATTCCCGCGCCTGACGCTTCCGGGATTTAATTTAGTGAATCTACCTGAAGAAATTCGTGGTGAAGCCAGCATTCAGCTCTGGCAAGCCACCAGCTCTCTACCTTCTGAAGGGTTGCAACCATGAACCATTTACCCTTTAAACAGCAAACAGGTGCTTTCAGCATAATGGCTGCTGGAACCCTTTTAATGGCGCTTTTAACACTAGTCTTGGTTGTTGACACCTCACGTTTGTATGCCGAACAACGTAAGTTACAAAAGCTGGCTGACACCGCTGCGTTAGAATCCATTTCAAGACTGGCATCGGGTGCTTGTGGAACAGACCCCGCTTCAGCACGCCGCTTTGCTGAAGAAAACTTACGCCGTCAGCAGTTTCTGCACTCAGAAGAGGAAAGCGCTATCATCGAATGTGTAGCGCTAGACACCAGTGGCGAAATCATCCAACTCATACAAAACCCGAATGGCCCTGCCGTGCGTGCCCAGGTATTGCAAGAGGTGCCTTCCAGTTTGATCCTACGCTCAGGTGCCGCCTTGGGATTAGACTTTCCTGCCACCACACAATTGCAAGCTGAAGCCACGGCGGCAAGAGACGAACCTGTCGCCGTTTTTTCAATAGGCGCTCAACTGCTTCAACTACAAAACGATAAGTTACTTGGCATTCTACTGCGCACTGTGGGTGTAGATGTCGACGTCTTGACGCTTCTTGATGCAGACGGCTTAGCCAATGCGCAGATTACGCCCTCGGGTCTGTTATCTGCCCTAGGGGTCGATATCGGTATACAACAGTTAAAAGCCTTGTCGCCCAGTGGATTAGTAGATCTCGTTAACACCCAAGTCGGTTTACTCGGTATTGATGAGCTGCTTGAGGTTTCACTCGATCTGATTACAGATTCCGTTCTCAGAGCACAGGTCGCAGCACTACGCACAACCTTGATCAGCAATCCCATCATTCAAGATATTCAGTTGCAACTTTTTGGTGTTGACGCTGAGCGTGCCTTAATTAGCCTAACCTCGGCGAGTGATGCTCGCCTAGGCTCTGCTCTCGATGCCGGCATTGGCTTAGGTCAACTACTCAGCACGGCTATTTTAGTCGGCGTTTCAGAGCTAGAACGTGGTTTGGTGATCCCTGAGTTAAACTTACTGGGCTTAGTGGATGTGCAACTTGGAGTCGTTGAACCTCCCTCGATTGGTGTCGGTCCAGTCGGCACTAAGGCCTATGATGCCCAAATTAGACTTTACCTCGATATCGACACGGATAATTTACTCGGGGGCAGCTTACGATTTTTAACCAACCTCTTAGGCACACGTGTCCATTTACCCGTCTGGATAGATCTTGTCAGCGGAGAAGCGACTCTCGAAACACTCAGTTGTGATGTCAATCCTCCTACTGCTAAATTCGATGTGAACGCCAACCTATTAGGCATCTGTATCGGGGAGATTCCCGATGCACTGCGCTGGTCAAGCGCGAGCTCCTGCCAGGGTCAAACTCAGGAAACAGAGTTGATTAAACTTCTCCACCTGCCAGTACTGTCTGGGAGATCCAATATCCCTGCCTTACAAAACCTAGAGTTTTCGGTTCCGCCCCAGGGGCTCGTCGCTCGAGACCAGCTTACAGACTCAGAACTGAACCAGGTTTGCTTACCGGATGGCTCAAACAATAGCTGTTACAAAACTGGCGCGAACCTTTTGAGTGACCTAGGCAATACGACGCAACGCTTAGTGGAAGGTTTATTAGATCTATTAAGCGGCCTGTTCAGACGCCCAAATTCCCAGCTTTCCAGCGGACTGGATTTCTCACAAGCCGCTCAAAACCGACTAATTGAGAACCTAGCCACTCAATACCTAGAGGCCACTAAAAGAAACGGTTTTTATAATGTTGCCGATGCAACACAGATTATTCTGCAAGGACAAACTGATCCTGTGACTGGGCAGCAAATTCTTCCACCGCTGATCGATGGTGATTTTAATTTCCCACGTGCCATACCCACTACCGGACTCTTGGCCGTTCGCCCTGTAAGCCAATGGAATACAGGTAGCTTCTCTCAAGCCTTTCATGCCTATACATCTGTGCCCTACAGCGTATTGGATCTACTTGGAATTTCAACTCTTGGTAATGGTTATACCTCCTGTGCGGGCCTGCTAACATCTTTATTGGCCTGGAATCGCTGCGTTGAGGGTAACTTACAACAACTGCTCAAACAGCATCAAGATCGTTATACCCTAGCCAACTCAACAGATGGAGACCAGCTCGCCACTCCCGGTAACCAAGAAGTGAGTTGCTCAGGGGCTCTGTGCCTGATTCTGCGTCCTGTCTTAAATCTGCTTAAACCTATCTTGAATGGAGTCGGGGCGCTGCTGGATAACATTCTGGCAGGTGTACTCGGCGTTGAGATTGGTCGCAGCACGGTTGAAGTCCACTCTATAGAATGCGGTACCGCTAGGTTAGTACGATGAAACACTCTCTTTTTCCTCAGAAAAAGCCCAGCCGTTGCCAGCAAAACGGTAGCGTGGCGATTGAATTTGCAGGACTGTTTTTGCTTTTTTTTGTGGTGCTTTATGCCATCCTGTCTTACAGCGTGCCTCTGCTTTTGACCTACACCTTTAAGCAAGTCAGTGCCGATGCCGCACGCGCAACGATCCGTGTGAACCCGGCGCTCGCTCAGGAAGACTATATTCGTGTGATCAGCCAAGAAGTCAGTCGTGTCGTGGAAACCAGCTGGCTGCCTGAGACATGGCGACAAGGCAACTGCCCCTCACCCAATGCGGCAGAACCCTGGCAAACACTGCCGCCGCAACCGGGCCATCAATCCTATGGGCACATTCAACCTATCACACCCATCAATGGCCAAAATTACTTCCTGTTGCATATCTGCTTACAGCGCCCCTATCTAGCACAGGGCGATGAAAATACGCGGGCTATTATTCCAATTTTGCAACTGCCCGGCTTTACTTTGCCTCTGCTCCCTTTGGATGAAGACACTGGCACCATTATTTTACGAGGCTCAACCATAGCGAGCCTACGTTGATGCCTGAATTTAACCCAGCGTTAGCAAGCTTGTTACTGGTCTGGTTAGGGCTCTGTGCTGGGCTGGATTATCGCAGTCGTCGCCTCCCCAATCTGCTGATTTTGCTAGGTGCGAGTTTGGCAATAGGCAGTTTTGTTTTGACCGGTGCAAGCTTGATGGGAGGCTCTACCCAGCAGATGCTCTGGGGTGTACTGGCCATTCTTGGCATACTCCTGCCCGGTTTTCTGCGCGGTGTCTTAGGCGCCGGAGACGTTAAACTTCTAGCCGTGGTCGCTCTCAGCAGCCATCTTGTATTCAGTCTCTATACACTGATCTTGGCAGGATTTTTGATGTTTTGCTGGGTTTGTGTATTTCGCTTCTTACCCCAAACCTGGCCTTGGGGTTATTTACGACTGGAGGCCAAGGCCTCCTTAAAAAGTAAACTCGCCTATGCCCCTTTTGTATTCTTAGCGGCGGGATTCCAGATCTGTATGCTGAGGCTCTGGGGCTAGACGTAAGGACACACTGAAACACGCCCCCACCTGCTGAGATGTCTCTGCATCCGCCGGTGCCGTCCAAAGACGATTCCTCACCGATAAGCACCCTCCCATCGCCTGTATCAAACTGAAACTGACAGATAGCCCTAGCCCCGTACCTTGACCTGGAGGCTTGGTGGTCATAAAAGGATCAAAAATTCGCTCAAGAAGATGCTCCGGCACCCCTCCTGCATTATCCAAGACTTCGATGATCAAATGATCTTCCTCACAACGGCTACTTAATGCAATTTTTGGCTCTTGAGCAGGTGCCGTCTGCGCACTGCCCTGACCTAGAAGTGCATCCCGAGCATTGATTAATAGATTAATCAGAACTTGCTCAAGATGATCGGGAAAGCCTAAGACAGCGGGCATCTCACCCAAAGCCTGGGTATTGATCTGAATGGCATCATTAGGCAGAAGTTCTTGTACCAGCATCAGCGCATCGGCAACCGCCTGCCCAGGCAAAAAGACTTCGGGTTCAGGGGCAGATTTACGGCCAAATACACGCATATGATCAATGATTTTTGCCGCTCTCAAGGCCTGATCGCTAATGCGCTGCAACTTTCCTTCCAGATATTCATCCTGCAGCGCATGTTTAGTGAGGTAACGCAGACTGTTGGTCACCGCCATCCGAATGACATTTAAGGGCTGATTGATCTCATGCGCCAAGCCGGTCGCCATCTCCCCCAGCAACGCCATTTTAGCACCTTGAAAAAGCTGTTCGCGGGCTAAATAGAGTTCAGTATTATCACGCCCGATGGCTTGTATCTCTCTTAGTTGTCCCTGCTCATCAAACAAACCTCGCTCAGACCAGATCCACCAGGCATCTTGAACATTAGGGCGCTGAATACGAAACTCAGAGGTGAGGACGGGATGTTCCGGCGTTAACTGCTGCAAACGCTGCTCAAACGCCTGAACCAAGTCATCGGGTAAGGCCTGAGTCAGCACAAAGCCCTCGATCTGTCTTCCAGGCAAACCCAAGCTCTCAATCAATAACGCATTGGCATAGGTCAGGCTAAAATCCGGTCGATAACGACAGATCAAAGCCGGCGCATCCTCCACTAGCACACGATAGCGCTCTTCACTTTTTTGCAGTTGCGTGCTTGCTTCCACGGCATCGGTAATATCGACCCAAATGCCCGTGACTTCTTTGGGCATTCCTAACTCGTCATGATGCAAACGTGCTTCATCTAAAAGCCAATGATAACGGCCTTGCACATCACTCATTCGATAACGCAGTTGTACATACCCTTGTTGATACAGTTGCTGACTCCGGTTTTGCCAGATCGCACGATCGTCTGGGTGAATAGAGCGCAAGACACCCTCAACCAGCCAATCGGACAGATGCCATCCTAATACCGAAACTAGGCTCGCACTGGCATAATTCAGTTGTAATACACCCTCAGCATAGGTTTGGGTGTAGATAATGGCAGGTGCACTGTCGAGTAGCGACTCTAACCGGCGTACCGCTTCCTGCGCCGTTTGCCGCTGCATCACCCAGGTTTCGATGTCTCGCACATAACCTAAAAGCTGATGATCAGGGCTGCGCATAAAACCGACTTCGAAACGATGCCAGGTCTCAGCTTGTTTTAAGCGTATCTCCATACGCTGCTGCCCACCTTCAGCGGCCACGTCTGACAGCGCCAGACGGAAAGGCTCTTGATCCACTGCCGCCAATTGCTGGCACCACGCCTCTAAAGATAAAGATTCAGGCAACCCTAACCGCTTGGACGTAGACTCAAGAAAATAAAATCTTTGCGTCTTAGGTGCAAAGCGCCAGCCCTCGCTCTCTTTCAAGCTTAACAAAGACTCAGCCGCCTGAGCTTTTTCCTGCCAAGCGAATCGTTGCAAGACTTGAAAGAGACTGAGGATCCAAGGCTCCAGGCTCAGCTTAAGTGCAGTCGAATTAGGCAACGCCTGCACAGCTTCTAGATCAAGAGTAATCTCCCCCACCGACTGCATCCAAGATAGACTGAGCTGCGCGGGCTCACTCTGAGACAAGTCGCCAACAGACAACCGAATTGGCTGAGCCAGCTGCGTTAGGGCTTGCGATTGATTCACTAAAGATTGAGTGGGATGCCAGCCTAAAGATACATGCTGGAGTTTGAGTAATCCACGCATCTCCGAAAGTTGTTCCGTGAGGCACGCTTGGAGCGCTTCAAAGCGGATGCCTTGAAGGCGCTCCAACCACCGCACCTGAGTTTGGAAAAGCTGATGGCGTTTTTCCATCTGCACCTTATTCGACATGAGATCACTCACATCCATGCCCTGCAGACAAAATCCTTGTGCGGTGAAATGTCGATGCAAGCGCAGATAAATAGGCGACTCACGTCCGCGCAGTACACAATCCATCGCCTCTTCAGTCAAACTCAGCGGCAAGTCTTGTAGCCAGGGCGCAGGCTGCAACAGCAAGGCCTGGATGGAGGCATTCTCGATGCCCGCCGGCAGCTTGGTTTTTAAATCCTCAGAGCAGGCGGTCAGCCTGGCTTCTGTATCCAATTCGATCCAAGTGCCGACACGTAGTTGAGCAGGACACTCCACAAAGCTCTCAACGCCCTTTTTGGGGGCATGCTTTTTATTACGCCAAAATGCCATCCCTGCTCTCCATTCCTGCTCTCCATCCTCAGTTCAATAGCACCCACTCATCCGCTCAGTGTCGCTCGATCAATCTCGGAAGTTGTTGTACTGCAAAGGCAGTTCCACATCCGATTCACGCAGAAGTGCCATCACATCCTGCAGATCATCGCGCTTCTTACCGGTGACGCGTACCTTCTCGCCCTGGACCTGGGACTGTACCTTCAACTTACTGTCTTTAATGATTTTAGTGATTTTTTTGCACAACACCTGATCCAATCCTTGGCGTAAAATCACCTGCTGTTTAGCTTTCACACCACTGAGATCCGGATCTTTCACTTCCAAACAACGTATATCAATTTTGCGCGAGGTCAGTTTACTGCGCAGAATTTCCATCATCTGCTGGAGCTGAAAATCAACCTCTGCCACCAGAGTAACGGTTTCATCTTGCAGTTCAAATTCGGCTTTAACCCCTTTAAAATCATAGCGACTCTGCAGCTCACGATTCGCCTGGTCGACCGCATTGGTCACTTCATGAGCATCCAGTTCTGAAACGATATCAAATGATGGCATCCATCTTCTCCTACTTGAAGCCGATCACTGCTCGTATGGGGCGCGGTGACAACGGCAAATCATAATCATTATTTAAGGGACTTTATGCATTGGCATTTACTCGGACTTGGCGCACTCGGCACCCTCTGGGCGGATCGTTTACTGACCGCCGGCCTCCAAGTAAGTGCCATCACACGTTCAGCCGATATCAGTACTCAGGTTGAACGCCGGTTGCACTGGCAAGGCGAGGGTAAAACACTGCAACTCCCGAGATTTAATCCTGAGCACACGGCACCTACGCAGACCCCGCTCATCACGCATCTACTGGTGGTGACTAAGTCCTATGATACCTTGTCTGCCTTTGACTCTGTAGCTACCTGGCTGAGCCCTGAAGCTGAAGTTGTGTTTTTGCACAACGGTATCGGACCACAATTAGAGATCGCGCAACGCAGGCCGGATCTTAACCTTTGGGTCGGCACCACCACCGCAGCGGCTTATCGTGACCCCGAAGGTGAAGTCTATGGCATCAGTTTAGGCGAGACGGAACTGGCGCGATGGCCGGGCGGTTCACTGGCGCTACCTGCGAGCTGGGACAAGGTCGTTCCTCCTATTACACCGAGTGATCAACCCCTCCGGGTATTATGGAAAAAATTGGCGATTAACGCCGTCATCAACCCCATGACAGCGTTACTGCAATGTCGCAATGGCGAGCTCTTAAGCACCGACACCAGACGTCAACAGCTACAACAACTGTGTAGCGAAATTGAGAAACTGGCACAAGCACTGGATATCCCTCTATTTTCAGAACCCCTCTACACCTGTGTCTGCCGAGTTGCACAAGCCACCGCCGGAAACTACTCTTCGATGTGTATGGATACACGCCTAAATCAAACCACTGAAATAGAGGCCATTACTGGCTATGTGTGTCGCCAAGCTCAAGCTCTTGGGTTGGTACTACCTGGGCATCAAGCCCTCTGGGAGGCACTTCAGCGCTAGGCGATCTGACAAAAATATGTCAGAGTCTAAATATTGCTTGGCTAACCGGATAACACACCCATGACTGCCCCGATTCTTGAAACTACCTACCCCTATGACAGCGCGCTTTCACGCAAAGAGTATGAGCGTACCAAGCAACTTTTACAGATTGAACTGCTTAAAGTTCAGAGCTGGGCACGCGCTTCCGGTCAAAAGATCGTCATTCTCTTCGAAGGCCGAGATGCAGCGGGTAAAGGCGGCACCATCAAGCGCTTTATGGAATATCTCAATCCACGTCACGCGCGAATTATCGCGCTTGAAAAACCCTCAGACGTAGAGCGTAGTCAATGGTACTTTCAACGCTATATCAAACAACTGCCAACGGCGGGTGAGATACTGCTGTTTGATCGCTCCTGGTACAACCGTGCGGGGGTTGAGCGTGTGATGGGCTTTTGCACGCCTTCTGAATACTTACAGTTTATGCGCGACACCCCGGAACTCGAACGCATGCTGGTTCGCAGCGGTATACGCTTATTTAAACTCTGGTTTGAGGTGGGTCGTGACGAGCAGTTCAAACGCTTTGAATCACGACGTGACGATCCCCTCAAGCAATGGAAACTCTCGCCCATCGATATGGCTTCCTTGGATAAATGGGACGCTTACACTGATGCCAAAAACGCTATGTTCCGTCACACCGATACTCCAGACGCACCCTGGACCGTGATCCTCTCCGATGACAAAAAACGTGCACGCTTAGCCGCCATGCAGACAATTCTCAGCCAACTGCCCTACCCGGATAAAAATCCCGATCTGGATCTGACACCAGACCCCTTGATCAGCATTCCGGCACGTAAACTTCTTTTATGAGCTAGGCTTGTAGTCAATCCACTGAAAAATAACACCTTGTGACTTAAGCTTGCATCTCGCTTGAGCTGAGTTTTAGTTTGTCTGGATACACCAACCATGTATAAAAAAATGATCTTTCCAGCTCTGCTCGTGCTCCTCGCTTATGCACTCTGGATCAGTGCAGATTTTATGGAAATTGCGGCGGGTATCGCGCTGTTTATTTTTGGGATGTTTTGTTTGGAAGAGGGGTTTAAGGCCTTCACCGGCGGCACCCTAGAAAGCATCCTGCGACGCTCCACAGATCGCCTGTGGAAAAGTCTAACCTTTGGACTCACTAGCACCACCTTGATGCAGTCCAGCACCCTGGTCTCTCTGATCACCATCTCCTTTGTCAGCGCTGAGATGATCACCCTAGCGGCAGGTATTGGGATTATTATGGGTGCCAATATCGGTACAACAACAGGAGCCTGGCTGATTGCCGGGCTCGGGTTACGGGTGAATATCGCAGCCTATGCGATGCCGATCTTGGTCTTTGGTGTCGTCTTTTTAATGCAAAAAAGCAAGATTCTCAAAGGTGTGGGTTATGTCACCCTGGGCGCTGGCTTGCTGTTTTTTGGCATTCATTACATGAAAGAAGGATTTGAAGCTTTTCAAGGCAGCTTTGATCTCTCCGCCTATGCTATGACCGGTTATGCCGGCGTCCTACTCTTCACCCTGCTCGGTATGTTAATCACCGTGGTAATGCAATCGAGCCATGCCACTTTGTTGATTATCATTACCGCCCTGTCGACCGGCCAGGTCACCTATGAAAACGCGTTAGCTCTGGCCATCGGCGCCAATCTAGGCAGTGCCATCACCACTGCCATGGGTGGACTAGCGGCCAACCTGGGCGGCAAACGCCTCGCGATTGCCCATGTGATTTTTAATCTGGTCACGGGGCTAGTGGCCATTCTGTTTATTGGCCAGCTGGCGTGGCTGGTCGATCATTTAGCGGCCCTGGTTGGCATTGCCGCAGAGAACTATCTGCTAAAACTGGCGCTCTTCCATACCGTCTTTAATCTCTTAGGAGTGCTGCTACTAACACCCTTTGTGTCACAGCTCGAACGCTTTTTATTGGCGCAGATTCAACAACGCGCCAAAGGAATTGAACAACCTTTGTATCTCTATCCTGAGGCTCTGGAAACACCCGCGACTGCCGTCAGCGCAGTGCGTAAAGAAGTGCAACATCTCTTTGATAATGCCGCTGGGCTGCTAGCACATGGCCTCAGCTTAAAACGCAGCACACTGGATTCAGAGGAATCGCTCAGTGATGCGGTCAAATATACTCGCCGTATCTTCCCAATCGATGTGGAAGATCTCTATGAAGAAAAAATCAAAAGTCTGCACAGCGAAATCGTGGCATTTATTGGTGAAGCGCAAACGCGTGAATCCACCCAGTCAGCCACGGAAGAACTCTATGTGTTGCGTCAAGCCAGTCGCGACATAGTCGAGGCGGTGAAAGGGATGAAGCACTTACATACCAACCTTTCACGTTATGGCCTCTCTTCCAATCTTGCCATCCGCGAGCGTTATGATCAGATCCGTTTGCAACTGGCAAAACTGTTACGTGAGTTGCGCCAGTTGCAACGCGAAGAGGCATCGGATGTCACGGCTTTGTCATTAGATGCGCTTAAACTCTCCTTGCAAAAGTCTAGTCGCAAATTAATGGATGATCTTGACGAAATGATCCGCTTTCGGCGCATCAATCCATCGGTCGCCACTTCGATTATGAATGACGAAGCCTACGTAAATGACATCAGCCATAATCTGCTGGATGCAACACGTGCTCTGCTCGAACATTCATCCTTGACACAGCGCCTCGACTCTTTGAGTCTGGATGAGAAAGAGCTGCAAGCCCTTGCTGACCAGGACGCTAGCTCTGTTTGATTTTAAGCCTACCAGTCGCCCCCAGGGCGGGAGTTGAGGATGAAAATGACCAAAATGCTGGAAAAGTTGAGCCGCTTTCTGCAAGCCGATGCTCAAGCTCAACTCAAAGAGATCAAATCCATTCGTAAGCTCCTGAAGGAGTTGAAGCAAAAAGAGCGTGAACTCAAAGAAAAACTCGAGAAAAAACGTGATCAAGATGAGCGAAACGAGCTAAAAATGAAACTGGATGTCATTTTTGCACAACGCAAAAAAGGGGTTGAACGTGTCAAACTTTTAAAAGCAGGTTTAGCACCGGACAGTCTAACCTCCAGCGTGGCAGAAACACCTAAGGCTGAGGCAGATGAATCCCAGGTCATGGCCGCCGCCACGCCCACAGCGGCTACAGACCTTGAGATCGATAGCAAGGAAGCCGCGCTTAAATCGGCGGACGGTGAGGTCCATAACTCAAACTGACAAACTCAGGCTCTTCAACGCCTCGACGCTGATTCACCACCTGAGTCAGTACAAAACAGAAATTACAGCTGAGATTAAGAAAGCGTGGCAACAACTCAGGGATCGTTTTGCCCTCTTCATCGAGTCGCACTAAAGCACGAATGGCTTTTTTACATAAAGAGCGTGCCTGATGCAGCTGCACAACCGGTGAAGTTCCACGCGGCAACACAAAACCACGGGAGCGTTCAACCACTTCGTGCTTGAAATGCAGCAACCTTTGTTTCAGCCAGTCGAGATCCGCTTCGGTCAGCGCAAGACGCCCACGAATCGAGCCATTGGCATGAAACATCAAGGACTGTAACCGGGCCAAATCCTCAACCAGATCCTCCATCGACTGGGGCAGAGCACTCAAAGCCATCCCCAAGCAGGTCGCCAACTCATCCGTTAACAACTCATAATCACACAGCGAGCTGGTTTCGTGGATGAAGGGATAACAGAGTTCATCCCAATCTTTTGAATTTTTTATGGGCATTGACTCGGTCCTAAAACGGCTAAACGCGGGGGGTGTACCTCTAAATCCAACTCCACCTCAACCTGATACACTGCGCGCAGATGCTCTTTTTGCAGCACCTGTTGCGGGCTTCCCAGCGCTTGAATTTGCCCCTGATGCAACAAACATAAACGATCGCAAGATGCCGCAGCGATGGCTAAATCATGCATGGATACCAAAACAGCTCTTTCTCCCTGTGCGTAACGACGCAGGAGGGCCAGGATTTGGTATTGATAAAACAGATCCAAACTGGCCAAAGGCTCATCCGCTAAGAGAAGTTGAGGCTCACCCGCCAGCACCCGCGCCAGCCAAACCCGTGCCTGCTCACCGCCGGACAATTGATCCACCGCTAGATCTAACCAATCCTCCACGCCTGTTTGCTGTGCGGCGCACAAGATCTTTTCTAAGTTTTCATCCCCCCAGGGCAAGCGCCCTAGGCTGATGACATCTCGTACACTCAGCGCCCAAGCACTCTGACACCTTTGTGGAAGATAACCGATCTTACGCGCGCGTGTTTCCAGGCTCCAAGACGAAAGTTTTTGGCCTTGCCATAAGATCTCACCACTCCCCTGCTCAACCCCTGCCAAAAGATTTAACAGTGACGATTTACCCGCACCATTAGGGCCAATTAAGCCCACCAACTCTCCCGGTTGCAGATCCAGATCCAGCGCCTGCAAACGCCGATCCAAGGCAACGTTTTTTAACTCAATCAAAGCCATCGCTTGCGCTCCTTCCATACCAGAGCAATAAACAAAGGTGCCCCTATTAATGAAGTCAAAACACCGAGTTTAAGCTCTTGTCCAGGTGGAAGTAGGCGCACCAACATATCGGCCAAGCAGACCAAAATCGCTCCGGCCAAGGCTGAGGGGGCGAGTAAACGATCCGGTCGATTTCCGATAAAAGGGCGCAAGAGATGAGGGACTATCAAGCCAACAAAACCTATGGCCCCTGCTACGGCAACCGAGGTACCCACCAAGAGCGCGGCCCCGAGAATAATCAAACGACCACCTGTTTGCACAGATAACCCCAGGCTAGTGGCCACCTGCTCACCAAGGCTCAAACCGTAGAGCAGCTTGCGTTGTGTAAAAATCAACAGGCCACCCAAGAGGAGTGCCGGTAATAAAAGCTGCAAATGCTCAAGCCCACGCTCTGCAACCGAACCGAGCAGCCAGAACACCAACTCCTGCATGGCATAAGGGTTAGGGGCAAAATTGAGCACGGCGGCCAACAAGGCGCCCGTCAGGGTGGATATGGCTAACCCCGCCATGATGACCATACTCTGACGCGCACTCCCAGCCAGCAGCAACATCAACAACATGGCTAACCCCGCTCCCAGCAAGCCGGCTAAGGCCGGTGCGACTGCGCCAGCCTGGGGGAAAATGCCAAAATAAAATACCGCTGCGGCGCCTAAAGCCGCCCCCTGACTCGCACCGGTTAAGCCGGGATCTGCCAGTGGATTGCGCAACAATCCCTGTAATGCTGCCCCGCTTAAGCCTAAAGCGGCTCCTACTGTGAGGGCCAAAAGAGTTCTCGGTAAACGTATCTCTCCCATGACTAAGGCTGAAACGCTATCCCGTCCTAACAGCCAATCGGTTAAACCGGTAAAAACGGCCACCTCACTGGAACCGACAAACAGGGATAAGAGGCCCGTCACCCCACATAAAAAAACTAACAAAGGCAGAATCAATCTAACGCCTCCCGGGCCTGATGTAACTGATCAATCAACTCCCAGGTCCAAGGACCGGGGCATTGCCAACGCCAGTAGTCTGTGGATAACCAAGCCTGTGCTGGCAGACTCTTGGCTAAAGCAGGATGCTGGGCAAATCGGTTGGCTAAGGAAGGATGTTCAGGTGCCGCCCAAAGTACCGCATCCGGAGGATCGAGTACCAAGGCCTCCAAATCTAAACGCTGATAACCAGGCGTCGTTAAATAATTATTCCATCCCGCCTGGCGTAAGATTTGATCTTCGAACGTGGCTATCCCCGTCCCGATACCATTGGCACCCAACAGCAGCAGACGTGGCGCATCCCAATCCGGTTCAACTCGCGCCGGTGCCGGGCGAGCAAGCGTCTCGGGTTGACCGATCAAACGGAGAAGAGCCTGCTCATACTCCATCACTTGATGCAGCGTTTGCGGAAGAGAAACCACCACAACCTGTAAACCCAGCTTGAGTAAACGATGACGCAATAACGGCGCGTTATATTCACCCACCAGAATTAGATTGGGTTGTAGCTGAAAAATCTCTTCCAGAGTGCCTCTGTGTACAGGCCAATCCTTTGTGGGCAAAGGCAAGGGAAAGCGCTGATGTAAAGGCGATAACACCAACTCCGCTGCAGCAGGAGAATGATAAGCCAGAATCCAATCCATGCAGAGGTCAAGCGACAGGATAGAGTGTGATGCAGAAAGCGGCGTATCAGGCTTCTCTATCTCCTGCATATTAAAACCTGCAACGTCTGCATGGAGCCCACACGCTTGTATCAAGCCGCTCAAAAGGAGAGCCGTTCGAAATAGAGCTCGAAACGCTTTTCGCTGCTTTATATCCCTGAGTCTCTGTTGCTCCAAAACGCGAACCTCTTTTGCGCTAAAGCCAGGCAGGATAGCGCAAAGGCCAGATGACTTCATCTGCAGGGATCTCTATACTAGCGACGCTTTTATCTTCCTCATTCTGGTGCTCAGTGCAAGCGCACGGAGTTAAACGGGAAACAGGTGCTGACCCCAGTCAAAATCCTGTGCTGCCCCCGCAACGGTCAGATGTTGTTATCACGTATGCCACTGTGCGTTTTCTGCATGGGAAGGTGTGATGAATTGCGCTTCGCGCCGCATCAAGCCCGGATACCGGCCAGTTTGAGATTACTGTTGGTGTTGCGGAGGGCTTCACCCGGTCAAATTTGCAGAACCGTCTTTTCCCCTTGGCGGCTCTGTTGCTTTGGCTTTCCCTCCCTCATCACGCCTAAATTTTGCGTATGAGGACAGTGTCTTGAACAACTCTCTACTGAATCGAAAACCGCTACATAAAACACTTCTGGCCAGCGCCATTCTAGCTGCCAGCCTCTCAGCTCAGGCTGAAAATCATCATCTCGACCCATTACTCGTCACGGTCACCACACCTTTACGTATCGATCAACCCTTGCGTGAAACGCTTGCCGCCACCAGTGTGATCACGCGTGCCGAGATCGAACGCCGTCAACCCGAATCGGTGGCTCAACTGCTTCGCGGCTTTCCTGGCGTGGAGTTTGCGAGTAATGGAGGTGCCGGATCACAGACCAGCCTCTTCCTCAGAGGGAGTAACTCCAATCACACGCTAGTTTTAATTGATGGCGTCAAAGCCAATAGTCCCATTGATGGTTCGGTACGCTGGGAGTTCATTCCTGTCAGTCAGATTGAACGGATTGAAATTGTTCGCGGTCCTCAATCGAGCGTTTGGGGTGCCGATGCGATTGGTGGCGTGGTGAATATTATCACCCGCAAAGCGGCGCTTGCGGGCACACAGGGCGAGATCCGCGTTGGAGCGGGTCAACAGAATACTCAACTGACGGATGCCAGCTTTAGCGCCACACAGGAAGCCACAAGATTTAACTCCGCATTGAGCTATCGCAAATCCGACGGCTTTAATGCCACCCAGGCCGATACCAGCGGTGAGAAGGATGGTTTTGAGCATTATGCGCTGCGCCTGCAAGTTGAGCAGGATTTAGATGAGCGTAACACCTTATCTGCGGGATATCTGCGTAGCCAGGGCACGAATGAATATGATTGCTGGGATCATCCTTTATGCAAACAGAATTTTGCATTACAAACACTGAATCTAGGCTGGATACACCAGCTGACAGAGAATTGGCTACTAGACACCGCCTTGCAACGCGTGGATGAAGATCGTCGCGATTTTCGAGCCGGTCAGAGTAACGGCCAGGTCAAAACCCAACGCGATCAGCTGGGCTTAAAAGCCACTTTCACAACAGAGCGTTATCGTCTAGTCACAGGTCTAGATACACAAAAAGAGCGTCTCCTGGAGGCGACAAACTTTTCCCGTAAGAGTCGAGAAATCTATGGTTTATTTCTACAGACTCACTATCAAATACATGAGGCCTGGACACTCTCTCTCGGTGCCAGACATGATGATGATGCTTTTTTTGGCGAACAAACCAATGCCAATCTAGGCGTGAGCTGGCAAATCAACGACGTACATACCCTGGGAGCGACTCTGTCGCAAGGCTATCGCGCACCTAACTTCATCGAGCTGTATGGTCCAGCCTGGTGGGGTGCTAACCCAAACTTAAAAGCTGAAGAAGCGTTGAATCATGAACTCTTCTGGCGCTATCAACCCAATAACGCGATGCATGCTGAAATCCGTGTATTCCAAAACGATATTGATAATCTGATTGTTTGGACAAATGGTCAAAATATTAACATCAACAAATCACGTATTCGCGGCAGCGAACTCAGTCTAGGCTATCAGCTTGCACAATGGCAGTTTGGCGCAGCCATCACCTTACAAGATCCAATGAATCGTCAAGATGACTCCCTTCTGCTTCGTCGAGCACGTGAGCATGGCCGCATTGATGTTGACTACCAGGATACAATCTGGGGAGCTGGGTTCTCACTTGAAGGACAAAGCAAACGTTATGACTTTGGTGATCAGCGTATGGGAGGTTATGCCCTAGTCAACACTCGCGCCCATTGGCAACTTGCTAAAGACTGGAGACTCAGCGCAAAAATCGACAATCTCTTTGATAAAGATTACGAGCAAGCACTGGGTTACAACACACCCAGCCGCTACTTTGAAACCAGTCTAACCTATCGCTTTTAAGCCTTAGGCTAAACACGACAGGAGATTTCAGGGCGCTCAACACGAGCGCCTCTCTCCTGTCTGATCTCTCCCTCTGGGCAAGTCTGGGCACTTCCTCTATGCTCTAGAGCAAGATCAGTCATTTCTCTAATACAAGGACCTCCTCATGTCTGACCGCCTCGACCGCATCTATACTCGCAGTGGCGATAAAGGCACCACTGGTTTGGCGAACGGCAAACGCCTCCCTAAATCTCATCCACGCATTGAAGCCCTCGGGGATGTGGATGAGCTAAACAGTCTGATTGGCCTGCTGAATGCTGAGTTAAAGCCTCAGCACCGTCTGCACGCCTCTTTGCAGCAGATTCAGAATGACCTATTTGATCTAGGTGGCGAGTTAGCCATCGCCGATCCTGACTACACAGTGATTCGTTTAGAGCGGATTCAAGAGTTGGAGTTATTCCTGGATCAACTCAACGAAGCGCTTCCCCCGCTGCGTGAATTCATTCTTCCTGGCGGGAGTCACGCAGCCGCCTCAGCTCATTTTGCACGCAGTGTGTGTCGTCGTGCCGAGCGACGCTTGGTCGAATTAGCCGCGACCGATGGTGAGATTCTGAACCCCTTAGGTGCGGCTTATCTGAATCGTCTCTCCGATCTACTCTTTGTGGTGGCACGTACCCTAGCCCGTGAACAAGGGGGTCAGGAGATTTTCTGGAAACCCACCCAGCCGATCAGTGAGTAAATCAGCATATAGGAACTCAAAGCTAGGCTATTGATCTATCGACTTATCTTCAGGCGATCATGCTATGATGAAGAGGAGATGGAGATTAACCCGAATAAGAGAGGAGTCTGCACGTGGAACAAGAAACCATGTGGATTTTGGCTGTAGTCGCCTTAGCGATTGGCATTTTGATTGGTTATCTACTCGGCGGATCTGGGCGCGGAGATGATCAGCGTAAACGCTTGGAAGAGGAGCTGAACGGTTCTCGCACCGAAATGGATCGCTACAAAACCGAAGTCGCAGCCCATTTCCAGAAAACCGCTACCCTGGTGAATCAGCTGACTGAACAGTACCGTGAAGTCCACCAGCACCTCGCCAAGAGTGCAGATGAACTCTGCAGTGATGCCAAAACCCGTGCCGCCTTAGAGGATGCGTTTTATCCGCGTCTGGAAAAGGCCGTCACAGATGAAGCTCCGGCCTCCTCCCCCCAACCTAATCCTGACTCAGATGGGGGTGCGGTTCAGGCCAGCCCAGCACCGGAGGCACCGCGCGACTATGCTCCGAAAAAACCAGAAGATCCAGGCACCCTTTCCGCCAATTATGGCTTGAAAAAACAACCCGATGACGCCTCTACACCCCCTCAGCCAGATCCAGGCTTGCCAGAAACCGAAGTCACGGACAAACCTAAGGCCTAAACGATTAGACAGGATTGTCAATATCGATAAAACGGTGTTCTAAGCCAAAATGACGCGCCAAGTGCTCACCCAAGGCTTGAACACCGTAACGCTCCGTCGCATGATGCCCGGCACCGATATAATGAATACCGGCTTCGCGTGCAAAATGCACCACCGGTTCAGAGATCTCACCGCTGATGTAGGTATCTGCACCCAGCTCGTATGCCTGCTCAATATAACGTTCTGCCGCACCGGTACACCAAGCGACTTTTCTAACCGGATGTTCGCCACCTTTGATAACTTGCGGCTCACGGCCCAAAGCAAGGCGCACCCGCTGACTAAACTCAGATAAACTCAAACTCGGGCTGAGCAAACCTAAGTGACCTATTGCCAGAGGATTCCCTGGCTCTAAGCTATCACTCACTTCCAAACCTAAGCGTTTACCCAGTCGCGCATTATTGCCATACACCGCATGTGCATCTAAGGGTAGATGATACGCGATCAGATTGATCTCATGAGTGAGTAAGGTTGCCAAACGCTGGCGTTTAATCCCGGTAATCGCAGAGGCTTCGCCCTTCCAGAAATAGCCATGATGCACCAATAGGGCATCCGCCTGCCAAGCCACCGCCTCATCCAACAAGGCCTGACACGCAGTCACACCCGTGACTAAACGGCCAATTTTTTGACTTCCCTCGACCTGCAATCCATTCGGACAATAATCGGAGAAACGCCGACTTTGTAATAAGTCATCGCAATATTCTACTAAACGTTTACGCTCAACCCAGGCTTTCGACATCGCTCATTCCCAAAATACTACCGGAATCCGTATAATGCGTTTTATTTTCAAAAAGTGACGGACGGATGCGGACTTTTCATTTTTTCGGCTGGCCGATCTTGACCGGCGTACTGGCCGCGTTACTTATCATACAGCTTTTTCCCGGACTCTTGACGCCTGAAGTGCATCGTATTGAGATCAAAGAAACCCAAGTTTCTGGCCAAGATAAGCCCTCCCCCTCCCCGCTGCCCTCTTATGCGGATGCGGTTGATCTCGCCGCACCTGCAGTGGTGAATATCTATACACGCACCGTGGTGCGTCAACCGAGTAATCCTTTATTAAACGACCCTTTTTTCCGCCATTTTTTTAATACCGATCGTCTACCCCAACAAGAGCGAATCCAATCTAGTTTGGGTTCAGGCGTCATTCTGAGCCCACAAGGCTATGTCGTCACCAATCATCATGTGATCAACGGCGCGGATAGTATCGTTGTCTCTTTACAGGATGGTCGTGAAGCCTTGGCACGGGTCATAGGCTCCGATCCTGAAACGGATTTAGCGGTCTTGCGCATCGATCTACCCGAGCTGCCTAGCCTGACTCTGAACACCTCAGATCAACAGCGTGTTGGGGATATCGTCTTAGCCATAGGCAACCCTTTCGGTGTCGGCCAAACTGTCACCATGGGGATTATCAGTGCCATAGGTCGAAACAGTATTGGCTTGAGCACTTATGAAAACTTCATTCAAACGGATGCCGCTATCAATCCGGGTAATTCAGGAGGTGCTTTGATCGACAGCCAAGGCCACCTCCTGGGCATCAATACCGCTATTTTTTCTCAGTCTGGCGGCTCGCATGGTATAGGCTTTGCCATTCCCGCCAGCGTGGCTCGCCAAGTGATGCAAGACCTAATTGAACATGGACGTGTGATTCGTGGCTGGTTGGGCATCGAAACTCAAGATTTGACACCGCGCTTAGCAGAATCATTTGGCTTGGACAGTCGCCAGGGTGTGATCATCGCCGGTATTTTTCGCAACGGTCCGGCCCATCAAGCGGGCATTCAACCCGGTGATATCCTCATCGCGATTAATGGTGAAGAAGTGAATAGTGCGCGTGTGCTGATGAATCGCATCGCACGTTTAAGGCCGAATGACACAGTACGCTTACAGCTGGTTCGTAATGGTCGAGCATTATCGGTTGTCGCCACCACTCAAGAACGACCCCAGCCTCAATCCCGATAGGTCTTGAGGCTGGGTTGTTGCACTCCTAATGGTAATGGCACCCCTAATCCAGAAGCACCTAATCCAGAAGCATCTCTGCTCTGTGCAAAAAATACCTATGCGGCAAAGCAGAGAATAGAGAGCAGAATCCTTAATCTAAAATTCGATACTCTGCAGAACGTGCATGAGCTGTCAAACTCTCGCCACGCGCCAGGACAGAGGCAACTTTACCCATTTCCGATGCTCCCTGTGCCGAAAACATGATCAGCGATGAGCGTTTTTGGAAGTCATAAACCCCTAATGGCGAGGAGAAGCGTGCCGTACCGGATGTCGGCAGAACATGGTTAGGTCCAGCACAGTAATCCCCCAGTGATTCAGCCGTGTAACGCCCCATAAAAATAGCACCCGCATGACGTATCTCCGGCAACAGCGCCTGCGGATCGGCAACCGATAATTCCAAATGCTCAGGTGCAATACGGTTACTCAACTCAGCCGCTTCATGCAGATCAGCGACTTCGATTAAAGCCGCCCGATTCTGAATCGAGACGGCAATAATCTCGGCACGCTCCATCGTCGGCAATAGACGCTGGATACTCTCTTCAACCCGATCAATAAAGGCGGCATCTGGGCAGATCAGAATCGACTGTGCGTCCTCATCATGCTCCGCCTGAGAAAAGAGATCCATCGCAATCCAATCAGGATCGGTTTGGCCATCACAGATCACCAGTATCTCTGAAGGGCCTGCAATCATATCAATTCCAACCGCGCCAAATACGGCACGCTTAGCGGTTGCCACATAGATATTGCCTGGGCCTACGATTTTATCGACACGCGGAACTGTCTGAGTGCCATAAGCAAGAGCCGCTACTGCCTGAGCCCCCCCTATCGTAAAGACACGATCCACACCGGCTAAGGCCGCTGCTGCCAAGACTAGTTCATTGACCACACCATCAGGGGTTGGCACCACCATGATGATCTCTTTGACTCCCGCCACCTTAGCGGGTAAAGCATTCATCAATACTGAGGATGGGTAAGCCGCTTTACCTCCGGGAACATAAATACCGACTCGATCCATTGGTGTTACCTGCTGACCCAGCAGTGTGCCGTCTGCTTCGGTATAGGTCCAAGACTCACCTTTCTGGCGCTCGTGATAGACCCGAATGCGATCCGCCGCTTTTTCTAACGCTTGACGCTGGGCATCGGGCAAGGAAGCTAAAGATTGTTGTAAACGTTCAGCTCCCATCTCCAGCGCTTGCATCGAATCCACAGACATACGATCAAAACGATTGGTGTATTCGATCAAGGCTTCATCACCACGTGCTTTCACTTCTGCGATGACTTCATCCACTACGGCATTTACACGGGTATCTGAGACACTCTCCCAAGCCAGTAACTGATCGAGTTGAAGATTAAAATCTGACTGACGGGAGTTGAGACGACGAATCGCTATACGGCTCATAAATTACCCTCACGCTTTGCCACCACAGCGGCTTGAATCTTATCCAAAATTGGCTGAATTAATGCATATTTCATCTTCATGGAGGGCTGCCCAACCACTAAGCGTGAGCTGATATCGGCAATGTGTTCAAAGGCTTCCAAACCGTTCGCACGCAGAGTGTTACCCGTGTCCACAATATCGACAATGCGATCGGCCAATCCCATGATCGGTGCTAATTCCATCGCACCATACAGCTTCACCAGATCCACTTGGACACCTAAACGGGCATAATATTCCTGAGTGATCCGGACAAATTTGGTCGCCACTCGCATCCGGCCTTCCACACGCGGCGCATCTTTTAAGCCCGCCACCATTAAACGACAGCGCGAGATTTCCAGATCCAAAGGTTCGTACAAACCTTCTCCGCCGTGTTCCATTAATACGTCTTTACCCGCAACCCCCATATCCGCGCCGCCATATTCGACATAAGTCGGCACATCGGTTGCGCGGATCACTAATAAGCGTATATGAGGATGGTTGGTCTCAAACGTCAGCTTACGGCTCTTGAATATATCTTCAGCCGGAAAAATATCAGCCGCAGCCAAGAGCGGCAGGGTTTCTTCAAGTATACGCCCTTTAGATAGAGCGATCGTAAGCTGCTGTGACATCGACTTCTCTCTTAACCTGGGATACGGCGAATGCGCGCACCCAATGATTGGAACTTTTCTTCAATACATTCGTAACCACGATCTATATGGTAGATACGATCTATTAGGGTATCCCCTTCGGCAACCAACGCTGCGATCACTAGGCTGGCGGAAGCACGCAGATCTGTAGCCATCACCGGTGCCGCTTTCAAGCGCTTTACGCCTTCAATCACCGCGGTGTTACCATCAATATTGATGTTTGCACCCAAACGACGCATCTCTTGCATATGCATAAAGCGATTTTCAAAAATCGTTTCCCGGATAATCCCTACCCCAAGGGCCACAGTGTTCATGGCGGCAAATTGTGCCTGCATATCCGTTGGGAAAGCTGGATAGGGTGCTGTAGTGAGATTGACCGCTTTCGGACGACGCCCCTGCATATCTAACTCGATCCAATCATCACCCGTCGTAATCTCGGCACCGGCTTCACTTAATTTTTGCAACACAGCATCCAACGTATCTGGACGTGTATTTTTGGTACGAACCCGTCCGCCGGTTGCTGCGGCCGCAACCAGGAAAGTACCCGTTTCAATACGATCGGCCATCACTGGATAATGGCAGCCCTTAAGGGCAGCAACACCCTTGACCACAATGGTATCCGTGCCAGCACCCCGAATATCGGCTCCCATGGCGTTCAAGCAGTTCGCTAGATCGACCACTTCAGGTTCGCGCGCCGCATTTTCAATGATGGTTTCGCCCTCTGCGAGGGTTGCTGCCATCAGAATATTTTCAGTGCCAGTGACCGTCACCGTATCAAAGAAAACACGACCACCCTTCAAGCGCCCAGAGCTACGCGCACGAATATACCCGGCTTCCACTTCGATCTCAGCACCCATTGCTTCCAGACCACGCAGATGCAGATCCACAGGACGGCTACCAATGGCACATCCCCCCGGCAAAGAAACTTCTGCCTGACCAAAACGTGCCAATAAAGGCCCTAAAACCAGAATGGAGGCACGCATGGTTTTGACCAAATCATAAGGCGCAACCACCGAGTGCACTTGGCTGGCATCAATTTCAATGCTGAGCTTTTCATCTAGAGTTAGCTCGACCCCTAAACGGCGCAACAGCTCCAGCATGGTCGTGATGTCATGCAAATGGGGAAGATTGCTGATATGCACAGGCTCTTCTGCAAGCAAAGTCGCCGCGAGAATGGGAAGGGCTGCGTTCTTAGCACCCGAAATACGCACTTCGCCATTCAAACAACTGCCGCCCTCGATCAATAACTTTTCCATTCCGGTTTCCTAATCTGAGGGACTTAAGCGGATGCGTTGAGCGCAGCCCACTGCTCTGGGGTATAGGTACGAATGGTCACCGCATGAATCGCACCACTGGCAATCTGCTTGTTCAAACAGCCATAGACTAACTGCTGCTTTTTCACGGGTGTTAAGCCGGCAAAGATGTCACCGACAACGGTAATCTGAAAATCACAACCCTCACCTGCGGTCAAAACTTCACAGCCTTCGAGTTGATTTTCAATAATCTGCTTCACTTCTGCAGCCTGCATATTTTTACTCCGGAAGGATCAGTTCTTATCTAGGTGGGGAATCATAACGAAAAAGGGTCGAAAAGGCATTACGCCAATTCGACCCTAGAATACAGCTTCAGTGGAGATCTGTCTCAAAACCCACTAAACGTGCGATGGACATCAAATCCTGGGGAACGGCCTGAGCATTCAACTTAAGCCCTTGCTGTTTAGCTTGACGTTCACAACATAACCATAACGAAAGGGCGGAGCTGTCGACGCGACCAACTGCCGAAAAATCCACTTTTACTTCACCTGCTTGATCGCGCAGTAGACGTACCAGCTGCTCACGTATCGGCACAACGGTTGAAAAGAGCAAATCTCCCTCAACGCGTATCTGCCCCGCAGCCATCAACTCAACTTTCGACATCTTCAATGACCTGAGCGACTGTGCTCGCCACACGTTCTTCCCAATTATCAATTACAGCGGCAATACTACGACTACGCTGATACATGTCTGCAAACTGGTTCTGGAAGGTTAAACGCAAGTTAATCCCCTCCACCATAACGTTAACCAGCATCCAGTTACCCTCAACCTTACGCATGTAGTACATGACGTTAAAGGTTTTGTTGTTACCCGATGTCAAAACCACATTCACAACCTGCATATCTGGCTGTGGACTTGGCGCACGGGGTGGCAGAATACGATACTCTTTAACTGAAAAATCACTCATCGCAATCGAGTAGGTACGTACCAACGTCGTTTTTAAGATATCAGAGAAGCGCGTAAGCTCTTCCTCTGTCGCGGTGCGTGCAAAACGCCCCATGACACCGCGACCGAAACCGTAGAAATCAATCACCGGCGTCACGATGCTTTCAATCTCATGTTGCAGGCGCTCACGATTACTGGTCGCACGTAAAGACTTATCGTCCATCAACACCAGCATTTTTTCAGTGGTTTGTTCAACCACTTGACTGGCCGCCTGCCAAGACTCATCTGCGGCTTGCGTCTGGCTGCTGAGTAGTGTTACCAGTCCCGCCAGAAACCAGCCAAAATAGCTTTTTTTCAAGGTCATCTTATTCACTCACTTGATTCATCAAAAACTTGCCCACCAGATCTTCTAACACCAGAGCCGACTGGGTATTAAAAATGAAGTCGCCCTCACCCAGAACCTCTTCATCACCGCCTGGAATAATGCCGATATACTGCTGGCCCAAGAGACCGGAAGTCAAAATCATCGCCGAACTGTCAGTACTGAGATAATCAACATCGGCGTAGATTTCTAATTCCACTTCGGCCATCAACAGGCGTGGGTCCAAACGTATGGCACGCACTTCACCTATCTGCACGCCCGACATCGCGACCTTAGCACGCGTGGTCAGGCCACCTATATTCTCAAAATTTGCATAGAGTTTATAGCTGCCACTTTTAGGTGCCATGTTCAGGCCGCTAACGTTCAACGCCAGTACGATCAAAGCCAAAAAACCGATCAGCATAAAAGCGCCTACGCTGATTTCTAGGGTACGCATACGCATGTTAAAAATCTCCAAACATCAAAGCGGTAAGAATAAAATCCAGCCCAAGAACAGCCAAGGATGAGTAAACCACGGTACGCGTTGTCGCCTGACTGATCCCCTCAGAAGTTGGGATACAGTCATAACCCTGGTAGACCGCGATCCAAGTCACGACAAAACCAAAGACCACCGCTTTGATCAGTCCGTTGACCACATCGTTCCAAAAATCCACAGATTGCTGCATGTTTGCCCAATAAGCACCACTGTAGATACCTAACCAGTCAATCGCGACCACCGCAGCACCCCAAATGCCCACCACGGCAAAAATCATCGACAACAGGGGCATGCAGATAAACCCTGCATATAAACGTGGCGCGATAATTCGACGCAAGGGATCCACGCCGATCATCTCCAAACTCGCCAGCTGCTCGGTGGCTTTCATCAAGCCAATTTCCGCTGTAAGCGCAGAACCTGCACGGCCGGCGAAGAGAAGTGCCGTCACGACCGGGGCTAACTCGCGCAACAAGCTCAGTGCGACCATCTGCCCCACGGCCTGTTCAGAGCCGTAGTCCACCAGAATGGTGTACCCCTGCAACCCCAGCACCATGCCGATGAATGCACCCGAGACAACAATAATCACCAGAGACAGCACACCGACAAAATAGATCTGCTTAATCAGCAGCGGCAACATCATCAAGGGTGCCGGACGCGCTACAACCGACTGCAATAGAATTTGCCCGGAACGGCCAAAAGCCGCCAATTTGGAGAGTGTTTTGTGTCCAAGTCGTTGAATACGATCTATCACCGGGTTTCTCCTGTCGACATCAGCTGCTCCACATAATCCGGTGCCGGATAGTGGAAAGGCACAGGGCCATCGGGCAAACCCTCAACAAACTGACGCACCTTCTCACTTTCCACCTGGCGTAACTCCTCCGGTGTCCCCTCGGCAATGACCTTGCCATCGGATAGGAGGTAAATGTAATCAGCGATCGAAAGGGTTTCCTGTATATCGTGAGAGACGATGATACTGCTATGCCCCAGCGCTTCGTTCAAACGTTTAATCAAGTTGACAAGCACGCCCATTGCGATTGGGTCCTGTCCGGTAAAAGGCTCATCGTACATCACAATATCGGGATCGAGCGCTATCGCACGTGCCAGGGCCACACGTCGAGCCATGCCGCCCGACAACTCACTGGGCATGAGTTTAACCGCGCCGCGTAAACCCACCGCGTTCAACTTCATCAGCACTATGTCACGAATCATGTCTTCGGGCAGCTGAGTATGCACCCGAATCGGGAAGGCAACATTGTCAAATACATTCATGTCGGTAAACAGAGCACCGCTCTGAAAGAGCATGCCCATCCGCTCACGCACGACAAATAATTCACGTCGGCTCAGGCCAGGAATATTCTGGCCTTCGAGGCGGATTTCACCGGAATCAGGCAAAAGCTGACCACCTATCAGCTTCAGCAGGGTGGTTTTTCCAGTCCCCGACGGCCCCATAATAGCCGTCACTTTGCCCTTAGGAATACGCAGACTCACGCCATCAAAGATCTTGCGCGATCCACGCGAGAAGGTCATGTCGGTGACTTCGATGATGGTGTCTTGCGGCGATGGACGATAGACGGAAGCGCGCTTTTCGGCATCCATTCACTTAACCTACTTCAAGATTTACAGCCATAAAGTTGCCAAATATACCATCAGCCTGACCAACAATAAAACGAAGTTGCTTAAGCTTTGCACAAGATGCCTGAGGACTGGATCCAGACGTGGATGCGTAAGCCGGTTGAGTGGGGTAAACTTAAGGTTTATTCATCCCTGATGTGAACACAAGGCTCGCCTGCCCATGACACGCCCGAACATCGATTTTGATTTTTTATCCAGTGCTCAACGCACCCTAGCGATCGAGATAGACACGATTCAAGCCCTGGCTCATCAACTGAATGGTGATTTTGCCGCCGCCTGTCGTCTCTTAATCCTTTGTGAAGGGCGCGTTATTGTCACCGGCATGGGCAAATCTGGCCATATAGGCAATAAAATCGCCGCCACCCTCGCCAGCACCGGCACACCCGCTTTTTTTGTTCACCCCGCGGAAGCCAGCCATGGTGATCTCGGCATGTTTACCTCTAAGGATGTGGTTTTAGCGCTTTCCAACTCGGGAGAAACCTCCGAGCTGGTGACGATCCTGCCTCTGATCAAACGCATGAAAGCGCCTTTGATCAGCATCACCTCCAATCCTCATTCCACCCTGTCACGCTTTGCTGATGTGAATCTACATCTACCGATCGAGCGCGAGGCTTGCCCGTTAAACCTAGCACCCACCTCCAGCACCACGGCACAGTTGGCACTGGGGGATGCTCTGGCCATTGCCCTGTTAGAAGCACGCGGATTCAGCGAAGAGGACTTTGCGTTTTCCCACCCAGGTGGCAGCCTAGGCCGACGTTTACTCTTACGTGTCGACGATATTATGCACAGCGGCGAAGAGATTCCTCGCGTCCAAGCCGACACTCCGATTCATCTGGCTTTATTAGAAATTACGCGCAAACGCTTAGGCATGACCGCCGTCGTCGATCGCGACAACCGGTTGGTCGGTATTTTCACAGATGGTGATTTACGTCGAACCCTGGATCAAAACCTGGATCTAAAACAGACGGCCATTGCGGAAGTGATGACTCGAGGCGGCGCAACCATCGCCTCCGGTGCCCTGGCGGCCGAGGCGTTAGAGTTAATGCAGAGCCGTAAAATCAACGCCCTGCTGGTTACCGACGCGCAACAACAGCTGGTCGGTGCTTTAAATATGCACGATCTATTAAAAGCCGGTGTTATCTGATCTCTGTTAAAAGGATGCTTGTGTATGTCACAACCTCTCTCCAACGCGCTCATCGAACGCCTACAACCGGTTAAACTGGTCGTATTTGATGTCGATGGCGTACTCACCAATGGCCAGCTGCTCTTTCTACCGGATGGCCAAGAGATTAAAACCTTTAACACATTAGATGGCCTGGGCATCAAACTCCTGCATCAAGCGGGCTTGAAAACCGCCATTATCACCGGCCGCAGCTCATCCCAAGTCACCATGCGTGCTAAAGCTTTAGGCATCACCTATCTTTTACAAGGGCGTGAAGACAAGCTCGATGCCTTGACTGAAATCTGGAAAGAGAGTGGTGAATCTGCACGCACCACTGCTTATATAGGCGATGACCTCCCCGATCTATCCGCCATCACGACTGTGGCTTTTGGTGCCAGTGTCCCGAACGGCCACCCTTTAGTCTGCGCGGAAGCGGACTGGTGTACACGTCGCTCCGGTGGCGAAGGTGCCGCGCGCGAGTTCTGTGAAACCATTCTCTCCGCGCAAGGCAAACTTCAATCACTTCTTGAGGCTTTCCGCTGATGGTACGCGGGTTAAAGCTGCGCTGGCTGCTCCCTTTATTTTTCGTCAGCCTGCCTTTGATTTATTGGGGGCTGTTTGGCACACCCGGTCAAACTCGGCTCAGCGATGCAAACGATCCAGAGCGTATCGACTTTTTTATGGTCAATGCTCAGATGCAACAATTTAACACCATGGGTGAGCTGGCACGCGAATTGGACTCCCCTCTTGTGGTGCACAAACCTGGACAAGATGTTCTGCATCTTACCGAGCCTTTACTGCGACTCCCCCAACCCGAGGGTGAACCCACACGCGTCCGTGCCGATCACGGCATTATGCAGGATGACGAAAGCGAGATTGAGCTTGCAGGTCACGTAGAGGTTATCGATAATTCGCCTACTGGATTAGAGACACGCTTAACCACCTCAGTGCTACGCCTGCTACCTCCAGAAAATTATGCTGAAACGGATGCCCCAGTCACGGTGACTCGAGGCCAGAGCCGTACCGATGCGATTGGCATGCAAGCCTGGTTAGACCAGCGCCGTGTTGATCTGCTGTCCGAGGTAAGAGGATCTTATGTCAAAAACTAACCTTCTACGTGCCCTGTTTTGTGTAGGGCTCCTCCTGGCATCCAGCGCTCAGGCTCTCCCGGATGACAAAAACCAGCCGATTCGTGTCAGTGCCGACAAAGCCAGTATGAACGAAACCACCGGCATCTCGGTTTACACCGGTAACGTGGAGATTCGCCAGGGCAGCATGCTGCTAACCGGCGCACGGGTAGAGATGCACCGTGATAAAGAAGGCAATATTTCACGCATTATATCCACCGGCTCCCCCGCCCACTTCCAGCAACAGGCGACACAGAATCAGCCCGTCACCAAAGCCTATGGTTTACAGATGGATTATCGGGTGAACGCCCAACTCATCACCATCACCGAACAGGCACGAGTTGAACAAGCTGGAGATAACTTCACAGGTGAGCGGATCGTCTACAATATGGAGAAGTCGATCGTCGATGCTTTCGGCAGCGAACGCAGTGGTGGGCAGCGCGTGGAAATGATTATTCAGCCTAAGGCTAGCAACTAATGACCCAACAACTGGAAGCACTGCATCTAGCCAAGGCCTACAAAGGCCGCCAGGTGGTACGCGATGTTTCGATGAGTATCCGTCAAGGTGAGATAGTCGGCCTCCTGGGACCCAATGGTGCAGGCAAAACCACCTGTTTTTACATGATCGTCGGCTTAATCGCTGCCGATCAGGGCGCGATACGCATCGGCGGCGATGACATTACACGCCTACCCATGCACGGGCGCGCCCGCCGAGGGATCGGTTATCTACCCCAAGAGGCCTCTGTGTTTCGTAAACTCAGTGTCGCCGATAACCTTATGGCGATTCTCGAAACGCGTAAGGAACTCAAGCGCAACGAGCGTTTGCAGCTTCTTGATGAACTGCTGGAAGAGTTTCATATCACTCACCTACGCAACAGCCTAGGCATGGCTTTGTCCGGAGGTGAACGACGCCGTGTTGAAATTGCGCGCGCTCTGGCCACAGAACCCGCCTTTATTCTGTTAGATGAGCCTTTTGCGGGTGTAGACCCCATCTCGGTCAATGACATCAAACAAACCATCCGTCATCTGCAAGCTCGTGGCATCGGCATTTTGATCACCGATCACAATGTGCGTGAAACCTTGGATATCTGCGAGCGCGCCTATATTGTCAGTGAAGGGACAATCCTTGCAGAAGGCAGCCCATCTGACATAATGGCGAATCAACAGGTTCGTGCAGCCTATTTAGGCGAGCAGTTTTCTCTTTAATATTGTCTTTTATTTCTGCCAACCCTGGATAATCTGACCGGTATGAAGCAAGCGTTACATCTAAAGATCGGCCAGCACCTGACCATGACGCCGCAGCTGCAGCAGGCAATACGTCTTCTGCAACTTTCCACCTTGGATCTGCAACAGGAAATCCAACAAGCACTGGAAAGCAACCCCCTGCTTGAGATCAGTGAAGACGAGCATGATCAAGAAGTCGAAGCGGGAAGTAATTTAGAGTCTCCTCAGGAAAACCCGCCAGACAATCGGCTCTCCTCTGCCAATGAGGAGCAGGACTACACGTCTGATGACGCCGAAATGGAGCATGAGTGGAACGAACATATTCCCGAAGATCTGCCAACAGACAGCCAATGGGAAGACACCTTCCAGCATCAATCCAGCGGCAGTTCCAATGCCGATAGCGATTGGATGGACAATGAAAACGACAGCCATGAAGAAACGCTTCAGGATCATCTGACCTGGCAACTTAATCTGACTCCAATGAGCGACAAGGATCGCTTGGTCGCGGAAGCAATCATCGACGGTATCGATACGGATGGCTATCTTCAGATCAGTGCTGAAGAGCTCCTTGAGCAGTTTGTCGAGCAAGATTCTGAGCTGTTTGCCGACATCGAACTGGATGAAATCCTTGCTGTATTGCATCGTGTGCAGCAGTTTGATCCACCGGGTGTAGCCGCACGTGATTTAAGTGAGTGCTTATGCATCCAACTCCAGCAATTACCCGACACACTGCTCTGGCGCACTGAAGCACTACGTCTGGCTCGTGATTTTTTACCGCTTTTGGGTAATCACGACTACAAAACGCTGCTGCGCAAACTGCGCCTGCGTGATCAGGAGTTGGCGGAAGTCATTAGCCTGATTCAGTCCTTGAATCCAAAACCCGGAGCCATGATTGTCTCGTCGCGCTCTGAGTATGTGATTCCCGATGTTGTGGTGAAAAAAGTTAAAGATGAATGGTTAGTCAGCCTAAACCCTGATACTTCGCCACGTCTGCGGATCAATTCCGAGTATGCTGACCTCATCCGCCGTGCCGACAACAGCGCCGACAACACCTATTTAAAAAATCACTTACAAGAAGCGCGATGGTTCCTGAAAAGCCTGTTGAGCCGTAACGATACCCTTTTGCGTGTGGCGACCGAGATCGTTGAGCGCCAGCGTGATTTTCTTGAATACGGTGAAGAAGGGATGAAGCCGATGGTCTTACACGATATTGCCGAAGCGGTTTCAATGCATGAATCAACCATTTCCCGTGTCACCACACAGAAATTCATTCATACCCCGCGCGGCATCTTCGAGCTCAAGTATTTCTTTTCCAGCCAGGTGAATACTGCGGATGGCGAAGGTGCTTCCTCAACCGCCATTCGAGCTTTAATGAAAAAACTGGTGGCCGGTGAAAATCCAGCCAAACCCCTTAGCGACAATAAAATTGCTCAGCTCCTGATGGAGCAAGGCATCAACGTCGCAAGACGCACCGTTGCAAAATACCGTGAGGCACTCAACATTCCGCCTTCTAATGAGCGCAAGCGTCTGCTTTAATTAACCTATGGGTCAGACACAGAGGTCTGACCAGCACTAAGGAGATACCTCATGCAAATCAACATCACTGGCCATCATGTAGAACTGACTGATGCACTAAATAGCTATGTGCATACTAAGTTTGAACGTCTTGAGCGCCATTTTGACAATATCACCAATGTCCAGGTGACCCTGAGCGTCGAAAAACTGCGCCAGAAAGCCGAAGCGGACATGCACATTGCCGGTGGAGAAGTGTTTGCTCAGGCTGAAAGTGAAGATATGTATGCGGCAATTGATGCAATGATCGACAAATTGGATCGTCAGATCATTAAACATAAGGAAAAACTGAAATCTCATAAATAATCGATACGATAGCGATCATCATGCATATTTCCGAGCTGCTCACCGATTCTCGAGTCCTCCACCAAGTCGAGGCGGTCAGTAAAAAACGCGTTCTGGAATTGGCCAGCCAATCCCTTGCCGCAGATATGGACGGATTGGAAGCCGATGAAATCTTCAGTGGACTTCTTAATCGTGAGCGCCTCGGCAGTACGGGCATAGGGGATGGCGTTGCCATTCCTCACTGCCGTCTGGCCGGTTGCAGTCATGCCATCGCTCTGCTGATGACTCTGAAATCCCCTATCGATTTTGATGCGATAGACGGTCGTCCTGTCGACCTACTCTGCTGCTTATTGGTGCCTGAAGATGCGGCAACTGAGCATCTGCAGACACTTGCTGGTTTAGCCGAACTTTTCAGCCAGGCCAGCTTGCGTGAAGCCTTTCGTCAAGCCGAAAGCTCAGATGCCCTGCTACAACGCATACGCCAATTGGCGCAAGCGAGTTAAGGCATGAAACTCATCGTACTCAGCGGACGCTCCGGCTCTGGTAAAAGTACGGCTCTGCAAGCGCTGGAAGATATCGGTTTTTATTGTATTGATAACCTCCCAGCGCTGCTCCTTCCCAATTTGATTGAGCAGATGCTCGCCGCTCCTGACAGCCCGGTCAAACTGGCCGTGAGTATTGATGCACGTAACCTCAGCAGCAACTTACGCCAAGTCCCTCAGGTATTAAAAACACTGGCACGTTTTCCTGAGCTGACCTATGAAGTCGTTTATCTGGATGCGGCAGAAGCCACGCTGCTCAAGCGCTTTAATGCAACACGACGTAAACACCCACTGACGGACGCCGTTAAAAGCCTGCAAGATGCCATACAGGAGGAGCAGATTCGCCTAGAGTCCATTGCTGTCTTAGCCGATATTCGTATCGACACCACACGCTTGAGTCTCTATGAGCTGAGAGACAGCATTAAACTGCGTATCGCTCAGCGCAAGGAGCAAGCCCTGTCACTGCAGTTTGAATCCTTTGGCTTCAAACATGGCCTACCTTTAGACGTCGATTTTAGTTTTGATGTACGCTCTCTGCCTAATCCCTACTGGGTTCCGGAACTCCGCCAATTTTCAGGCTTAGACCAGCCCATCATCGACTTTCTTAAAGAAAGTGATGAGGTGAAACAGATGATTGCCGATATCACACAGTTCCTTGAGCGCTGGTTACCGCGCATTCAGCGTGATAATCGCAGCTATCTCACCATTGGCATAGGTTGTACCGGCGGCCAACATCGTTCCGTTTATGTCGCAGAGCAGCTGGCTGGTTATTTCAAGCAGCATATGGATAATGTACACCTGCGCCATCGCGAACTGCATTAAGATGGCATTCAGTGCTTTATTCTGGAATCAGCATGATCAGTGTCCCGCTTACTATCATTAATAAACTTGGTTTACATGCACGCGCAGCAGCCAAACTCAGCGCTGAAGCGGGGCGTTTTGCCTGCCGTATTGAAGTGGAAAAAGCCGGACGCCGTGTCGATTGCAAAAGCATTATGGCTGTCATGATGCTGGCCGCCAGCCAGGGCACAGAACTTGTATTTCATTTTGAAGGGGAAGATGCTGAAGCCGCTCTATTGGCTTTAGAAGCCCTCATTAACAATCGTTTTGATGAAGCGGAATAAACCATGAATCGCCACCATCCTGCGGTGCAGGAAGATGAAGACGAGCTGATTAGCCGCTCGGAAATCAAACGTCAAATGGAAGCCCTGCAGGCGCTGGGCGAAAAAATCACTGAGCTGCGCCCCGATCAGCAAGAGCGCATTCCGATGGATGAAACACTACGCAAGGCCGTCGCGGAAACCCGTCGCATTGCATCGCATCGTGCTCGTCGCCGTCACTTTCAATATATCGGACGCCTAATGCGTCAAGCGGACGCTGAAGCTATTCAGGCAGCTTTAGACGAATTTGATACCGCCAGCCAGCTGCATAATCAAAAGTTTCATCTTATGGAAAACTGGCGCGATAAGCTTTTACAGGATGAAGATGGCAGTCAGCTTCAGAGCTTTATCCAGCATTACCCTCATACTGACATTCAACAATTACGCCAGTTAATTCGCAATGCTCAGAAAGAGCAGCAGGCCCAACGCCCGCCCACCTACTTTCGTAAGCTCTTTCGCTTTATCCGCGAAACGGCTGAGAACGCCACCGAGTAGCTCAACAAAGCCCTGCATAGCAAGAGTAATCTGATGTTCACAAAGCCTCGTTAAACGAGGCCTTTAAGGTGTGTTGAGTAATTGTACTTGTGGATCTGACCAATCACCGCTTAAGCGATAGCGAATGCTGGTCATTTTTTCGATACGGTCGCCCAAGACTCGATCCACGATAAAAATTGCGCCCGCGACATACGGCGCTCCCAACAGGGCCGCACCAAGCGTCAGGTTACTGCCGAGCGGAATCGCCACTTCGATCTGCTTATTGAGCTGCCCCTGGACTAAATCGATCTGTCCCTGCATCTGGATATCCGCTGAAGGACCTTTTAAGCTTAAAGGCTCTTGCGTCTGTGCTATCCCTTGGGTGATGTCATAACTGGCCGCTAGACGATCAAAGACCACACCTTTTTTCAGTAGATCACTAAAATCAAAACGTAGACGTCGCGTTAAGGTGCTGAGGTTAAGAATGCCAAAAACTCTCAGCAAATTGGCACCCTGACTGGTTTCAATCAAGCGCCCATCCAAGGCTTCAAAACTGAAAAAACCAGATAAGTTCGCCAAACGAAACTGCCAGGGTGCACCCGGCCACTCCATCTGCGCACGCGCCATCACACTCTGGGTTTCTATCGGATGCCCCCACTGCCAGCGCTGTAAAAGATTACCAAGATCCTGGCCTTGTGAAGTGAGATTCAGCTCCGTGCGGGAGCCTATCCAACGCCCCTGACCTTCAAGCCGGAGGTCCTGCAGATCTGCCTGTATTTTAGGCAAGAGTAGATGGTTACCCTGTGGACGCATCTCAAGCTGCCAACGTCCTAGATCTTTCTGATTCCAAGACAAAGCATCGATCTGTAGATTTAAAGCGGGAAAATCCCCTGGACGCTGGGTTGGCGCCAACACTTCCACTTCGCTTTCAACAACCAGAGCAGACCGCTCAGCAGTCTGTAATGTTATATGCGCCATCTCAGCCAGAATCACAGGTGAGTCGACACGACGGCGAATCACGCCACTGAACTCATCGCTCTCCAATTGCCAACGCCAAGCCTCTCCAACCTGACTCACGGGCAAAGTCAAAGGCCCCGCATTCAAGCGTACATGCCCGCGCAGTGTCGTCTCTAATCCCACAACCGCGCGAGCCTGGTCGCGATAGTTAATATAGGCGCGCTGATGCAATGGATAATAATCGATCCGGGTTGAGGCGGCTTGCTCTGGAGTTTTACCCAACTCAAAAGGAAGATCGATTCCAATACCTCTCAAATCTGAGCGGATCAGAATCAAAGGACAGCGCTGCTGATCTGCACAAAACTCTAGGTTTGCTTGATAGTTCAACTGACCCGAAAGAAATTCCGGTAGAGGTTGTTCTAACCAGTTCCCTAGGTTTTCTAGACTGAGGCGACTGTTCAACACTAATTCAACACTGGAAGGATCGTTCGAACCTATCCGAGCCTGAACCTCTTCACCATAGAAACGCCCGGTTAATTTTTCCGCTTCTAAACCTTTCGCAGAATCGTATTCTAGTGCTCCCTGTATCTGATCGATCTGGATACGATAGGCTTCAGCCTGCATACGCCCCTGTTCAATCTGAGTTTTGACTTGCACCCCAGGCACGGCATCTGCCTCCAATGGCAAACTTAATGACAGCGCTGTTTGTGCCTGTCCCTGCATCTGCCAATTTTTTAACTCATCCGGCAAAAACGTATCCAATACCGGGCTTTTCAACAACTGATCCAGATCCTGTAATGGTCCTTGCAACTGTAAAGAAACCTCTAGAGGCGCACCGGCCTCAGGCAAAATCACCTGACCCTCTGTAACCTGAGTATTCAACAAGCGCCCCGATTCAATATTCAGATCCAGCCTTTCTCCCTGCAACAACATCTTCGCCTTAGCTTCTTGTACCCGTGGCCAACCCGGTTGATAGTCAAAGTCAACCTGATCCAAGGCAAAAAACATCTGTAAACTCAGAGGTAAGCGCGCTTCAACCTCGGAGCGCAAGCCCATATGCAGGAGCAAACCGGCCTCCTCGATACGCCCAGCATGAACCGCCTCACTCAACCAACTCCGCAAGGACGGGTTAAGCACATCGGGGAGGTAATAGGGCGTTTGCAGGGCATCACTCTGATGCAAGCCGATCATTAAGGTAAATTCAGCCTGCTCCTTGAGATCAAAAGGACGATAGAGACTGAAGCGACCCTGCGCCTGTAAGGCGGCATTTTTTAAGTGCAGGTTATGGCTTTGGATCAACAATGATTCGGGGCTAAGCTGCCATGCAACTAGCCCCTGAGCTTGCTGATATTGCCAGGGCGCATCAAATAATTCAGGGAAATACAACTGAAACTGTTGACTGTCTAACCAAACCTGGCCGGCACTTAAGGAGGCTTCTAGATACCCCTCGATCCCCTCTCCTCCCGGTGCATCTTGCCAAGGTGCTATAGCCACTCCGGCCAGTTCGGCGTAGATAAGCGGGTCGGTTAAGGCGCGCTCTTGCGTCCAATCCAAGACCAGATTCTCTAGAGCGCCTTGTAACCCTAGGTCTTGAATAAGAGATTGAGCTGGGGTCGGGAGATCTGGCTGTGTGAGCAGCCAACCGGAGACAGCTTCAAGATTCACCTCAGTGACGAAAAGCTGCTGTAAGCTGGGCCAGTGACCTTCTTGCCATTTGGCATTCACCACCAGATCCGGTAACGGGGTTAACGTCTCCTGCCAAGACCATTGCGTATTGAAAAGGTGTAATTGATAAAGGTTTTCTTGAGCTAACGAGGGTTCAACAAGAGGCTGTAAATCAAACCGGGTTGAGAAATTCTGTAAGTTCGGCCAGCCCGGATAGTCGATGTCTAGCCTGTCGAGATTAATCTGACCTTGCAGCCGTGTGAGCTGCCCCGCCTGCCAAGCCCCCCAAATCTCTGTTCCCAAATGCAAGGATTGAATCGGAAGCGGTAGATCTATAAAACGCAGCAGATCGGTCCCTAGGGCATCACTGCTCAGATAGAACTCATATTGCCCGAATAAAGGCCGCTGCAGATCCAGCTCTTGTCCTTGCAGGGCAAATGCTAGCTGCGTATCCTGCCCAAGCTGTGGAATTTGTAAGGAGCCTTGCACCGCATAGGATTGCCCCTCCCCTTTAAAACTCGCGTGAATGGGGGCGATTAACAGCAGATCCCCCTCTTCAGCTTTTAGACCTACACTGAGGTTATCCACAACCCACTCAGGTTGTAATAGCAACCAACGCATCCATTTCGCTACAGGATCGGCGTCAGGTTCAGGTAAGGATGCTTGCGAACGTAACCAGGCCTCTTTTTGTTCCTGCCAATGCAGATCCGCATCACTGAGATGGGCATAACGTAAGACTGGGGTTCGAAAGAGCAAACTGCGCCAAGGATCTAACCACAATTCCAGGGACTGAGCACGTAAAGACAGATGCGGCGACCCAGCTTCCCCCCATTGCACACGCAGATCCTGCAGGGCCAGATAGGGCAGAAAACCATCCATGCGCAGTGTTAAACTCGACACTTCAAGATCCAGCCCAGAACTTTCCATCAGACTAGGCAACCAGCGTGCCTGCTGCTGACTCATCCAGGGTAGGCTCAAACGCAACAAGACAAAGCACAGCGCCAGCGTGATCAGTAGCCATTTGAGCAAAGAAATGAGGCGTTTAAGTAGTTGTGTGGCGTCCATGCGCTGAGCTCCTAACGCAAAACCACATCAAACTGTTCAGGGCTATAAATGCTCTCCACCTGGAAACGTATCGTTTTGGTGATAAAGGCCTCTAATTCCGCGACATGATCAGACGCTTCATCCATCAGGTAACTGACAACCGACTCTGCCGCCAGAACGAGGTAACTATCGGTATCATAAGCACGATGCTGACGCAGAATTTCACGGAAGATTTCGTAGGATACCGTTTCCGGAGTTTTGACAGATCCACGCCCCTGACACATAGGGCAGGGCTCACACAACACCTGCTCCAAACTTTCACGCGTACGTTTACGCGTCATTTCCACCAGGCCTAATTCAGACACACCAGTGACTTTACACTTAGCATGATCTTTTTCTAACACTCGATCCAAGGTCCGCTGGACTTGGCGCTGGTGATCGGGATCCTGCATATCGATAAAATCGATGATGATAATGCCACCCAAATTGCGTAAACGCAGCTGCCGACCAATGGTAGTTGCGGCTTCCAAATTAGTCTTAAAAATGGTTTCTTCGAGATTACGATGCCCGACAAAAGCACCCGTATTCACATCCACGGTCGTCATCGCTTCGGTTTGATCAAAAATCAGATAGCCGCCCGACTTTAACTCAACCTTACGCCCGAGTGCCTTCTGCATCTCCTCTTCTACATTAAACATATCAAAGAGTGGGCGCTCGCCCGGATAATACTCAAGCTTCTCGACGATTTCCGGCACTAAAGCCGCCGCAAACTCCTGCGCTTTCAAATAGGTTTCACGTGAGTCGATACGGATACGCTCAACTCCTGAGTGCGCCATATCACGCAAAGCTCGCATATGCAGAGGGAGATCCTCATAAACAATGGTTGGGGCTTTTAAATGCTCTAAACGCGCTTGTAAACTCGCCCAAAGGCGGCGTAGATAAATAAGATCTTCTTTTAACTCTTGCTCACACGCCCCTTCCGCAACGGTGCGTAGAATAAAACCATTATCCTGCTCCGTAGGGAGACCCTGAGGGCAGGTTTCGCTCTGCAAAGCTTGAATGATTCCCTTGAGACGCTCACGTTCCTCAACATCATCAATCCGTTGTGAAACACCGATATGAGGGTTGCCCTGCATCAACACGAGATAACGCGAAGGGATCGAAAGATGTGTCGTCAGGCGTGCGCCCTTGGTTCCAATCGGATCTTTGACCACCTGAACCAGAAGTATATCGCCCTCTTTTAAAACCTGAGCAATGGAGATGCTATTACGCACACCGGGCGCTGGATTAGGCTCAACGACCTCATCCACTGGAATAAAGGCCGCACGCTCTAAACCGATATCTACAAATGCCGCTTGCATTCCCGGCAACACACGCACCACACGCCCTTTGTAGATATTGCCCACAATACCTCGACGACTGGCCCGCTCTACATAGATCTCCTGCGGCATACCATTCTCGACCACCGCCACACGCGTTTCCATCGGCGTGAAGTTAATCAGTATTTCTTCTGCCATGATGCTTTCCTTAGGATTGCGCTTGATGCCACATGGGGATCTGATATTCGCTTAATAACTGAGCCGTTTCAAATAGAGGCAAACCCACTACAGCCGAATAACTGCCATGAATCGCTTTTACAAAAACACTCGCCAGCCCCTGGATGGCATAACCACCTGCCTTATCTTGTGGCTCTCCCGTCTGCCAATAGGCTGCGATCTGTGCAAGGCTTAGATCAGCAAACTCCACCTCGGTGATGACACAACGCAGCGCCTGCGTATCCGGTCCAACCAATGCCACGGCGGTCACAACTTGATGTCGCCGTCCTGAAAGTTTGAGCAGCATTTGCTGATGTTGGGCCTGATTTTCCGGCTTACCCAGAATCTCACCGTCCACCACCACGGTGGTATCCGAGCCTAATATCCAGGCTGGATAGGTAAGCTGATTCTGAGCCGACTGAGCCTTCTCTAAAGCAAGACGTTGAGTATAGGCGCTCGCCTCCTCACCGGCTTGTGGCGCTTCACAGATATCCACAGGATGTAGCTGATGTGGTACACCAATCTGGGTCAATAATTCACGTCGACGGGGAGAAGCGGAGGCTAGAATCAGAGGCAATGCAGACATAACGTTTACTCGATTCGAAAGGTTCGGCGCACGCCATGCAAGATGACATACAACCAAGGCCAAAGACACGCACTCACCAGGGAGGGCATCAAAAACATTAAACCCGTTCCCGTCGTGCCGGTCATGCTCTGCATCCAGAAAAAGAGCAGCTGATTGATCCCGATCAGCACCATCACCATCATAGATTGTTGCCAGAGTGGAAACATGCGCAAACGTTTGTATAAAAGTAGGGTTAGATAGGTGATGATCAATAAAGATAAGGCATTTAATCCCAAGACACTGCCACGGATTAAATCGAGAAGGAGTCCCAGAGCAAACGCGCTCAGCAAGCCAACACGATGCGGTAACACCAACACCCAATAGATCAGGATCAAGGCCACCCATTCAGGTCGATACCAAGCAAAGCCATCGGGAATAGGCAACTGACTCAACGCCAAGCCGATGAGGAAGGTACCTAGGATAATCAGTCGACCTCCCCCTAACTGATCACTCATGACGCCACTCGGCCTCATCCAATACACGCTCAGCATCAGGGCGTCGATAGTCCACCACCAACAGATGACGGCTACGATCCAAACGCGCCGAAGGGGTCGCCTTGACTAGCGTAAAAGGGCGGCCCGGATCACGAATCACTTCACTGACCACCGCAACCGGATAACCCCGCGGGAAACGTCCACCTAAGCCTGAAGTGAGCAACAGATCGCCTTCTTGAATATCCGCCGTATCTGGGACATGGCTTAACTCCAACTCGCCCAAAACACCTCGCCCTAGGGCAATACTACGGAAACCATTACGATTGACCTCAACGGGTATGGCCGTACGCGCATCCGTCACCAGCATCACTCGGCTGGTATAGTGCGTGAGAGATATAATCTGCCCCATCACACCGCCTGCATCCAACACTGGCTGTCCGGCGTAAAGCCCTTCCTCAAAACCTCGGTTGATGATGACTTCATGCAAGAAAGGATCTGGATTGATGCCGATCAGCTCAGCCATGGTGACTTGAGCCTCGATGCGTTCACGCGCATTCAGCAAACCACGCAATTGACGATTTTCTTCCGTCAGCGCCGCCATCAACTGCGCTTTGCGCTGCAGCTCAAGGGACTCAGTTCTCAGGCGCTCGTTATCGCGAACCAGTGTGGCACGATCCACCACGACATCAGAAAGCCGATCTGCTCCGCGTGAAGGCAGATCAACTAACCATTGCAGGGGTGTTATCAATAAGGAAAGATAAACGCGGCCATCCTTCATTTTATGCCAGTTTAACTCCGCTACAATCAAGACGAGCGCAGCGATCAGCAATACAAGGAAAAGCGCACGGGGTTTGCCGCGTCGAAAGATAGGATTAATGGGACACCTCCGAGTTTAGAAGATGTCCACGAAGACGCAGCCAAGCAAACATGTTTTACTCGTGGGTCAGTATCTCGAAAGCTCGGTTATCAAGCATTTCCAGAGCGCGGCCACCGCCTCTGGCCACACAGGTCAGAGGATCTTCTGCAGTAATAACCGGCAAACCGGTTTCTTCACTGATCAAACGATCAATATTGCGTAACAAAGCGCCGCCACCGGTCAAAACAATTCCGTGCTCAGCAATGTCGGACGCCAACTCAGGTGGACAACCCTCCAAAGCGCTTTTCACAGCCTGAACAATTGCAGAAAGAGGCTCCTGCAAAGCTTCCAAAATCTCATTGGAGTTCAGGGTAAAACTACGTGGAATACCTTCGGCCAGGTTGCGACCGCGCACATCGATTTCCAGAATTTCAGAACTGGGATAAGCCGTACCTACCTCTTGCTTGATGCGTTCAGCCGTTGCATCCCCGATCAGGCTACCGTAGTTACGACGCACATAGGTCACGATCGATTCATCAAAACGATCGCCTCCAATACGTACTGATTCGGCATACACGATACCGTTCAGCGAGATCACCGCGATTTCCGTAGTGCCCCCACCGATATCCACCACCATCGAACCTGTGGCTTCATCCACAGGCAAGCCGGCGCCGATCGCGGCCGCCATCGGCTCTTCAATCAAATAGACTTCACGCGCACCGGCACCAATCGCGGACTCACGAATCGCACGGCGCTCAACCTGGGTCGATTTACAGGGCACACAGACTAATACTCGTGGGCTGGGTGTTAAGAAACTGTTGTCATGCACTTTACTGATAAAATACTGCAGCATCTTTTCAGTGACATGAAAATCCGCAATCACCCCATCTTTCATCGGACGGATGGCCGTGATATTTCCAGGGGTACGACCCAGCATGCGCTTGGCTTCAGTGCCAACGGCCGCCACACTCTTCTGATTACCGACGGTTCTAATTGCCACCACTGAGGGCTCATTAAGAACGATGTCACGATCACGAACATAAATCAGTGTGTTCGCCGTGCCTAAATCTATAGACAGGTCGCTGGAAAAAAGACCTCTGAATTTTTTAAACATGGAAGTGGGTACCCTGCGATTAGCCTGACGGCCGACAATCCTGGAAAGCTAGTAACTCTAACAATGGCGGGGATTTTGAGCAAGGAACAAATGTGTTAAGTTAGGCAGTGATCCAAAATTATTCAAGTAGAGTGAGAAACAGAGCATGTCTCTCGACCATTCCGATGTTGCCCGTATTGCTCACCTGGCCCGCCTTGAGGTCAGTGACGCCGAAATTTCCGAATTCGCCTCCAGCCTGAACAGTATTCTCAGCCTGGTCGATGCCATGCAAGCCACGGACACCCAAGGTGTTGAACCTCTAGCTCATCCATTGGACAGCGTCCAAAGACTGCGCGCGGATGAAGTCAGTGAAGTCAATCAGCGCGAAGCGCTTCAAACCTGCGCACCGGCCGTTGAAGACGGTCTTTTCCTGGTTCCCAGAGTGATTGAATAACCCTCTGTCCATCTGCTTAAGGATTTCTGACCATGTTTGATCTAACACTCACTCAACTGGCTGATGGGCTGGAGCGGGGTGATTTTAGCAGCCAGGAGCTGACCCAAGCCTGGCTCGAGCGCATTCAGCGCGAAGACGCACAGTATAACGCTTATATCACTCTGACTCCGGAGTTGGCGCTACAGCAAGCGGCACAGGCTGACGCTCAACGTGCCGCCGGCCAAGCAGGCCGCTTTACCGGCTTACCCATCGCCCATAAGGATATTTTCTGCACCATAGGGGTTAAAACCAGCTGTGGCTCAAAAATGCTCGATAATTTTATTGCCCCCTACAACGCGACACTGGTCGAGCGTTTTAATACTGCAGGTGCCGTGATGCTGGGTAAAACCAATATGGACGAGTTCGCGATGGGCTCCTCCAATGAAAACAGCTATTACGGCCCCGTGCGCAATCCTTGGGATACCACTCGTGTTCCCGGCGGTTCATCTGGCGGCTCGGCAGCCGCTGTCGCCGCACGCCTCGCCCCCGCTGCCACGGGGACAGACACTGGGGGCTCCATCCGGCAACCGGCTGCACTCTGTGGGATTACCGGTTTAAAGCCCACCTATGGCCGTGTTTCACGCTACGGCATGATCGCCTATGCCTCATCTTTAGATCAGGCAGGCCCCATGACTCGCACCGCTGCAGATGCGGCTCTGATGCTGCAAGTAATGGCAGGACATGATCCACGCGACTCCACCAGTGCTGAAGTCGCCGTGCCTGATTACACAGCACAACTCGATTTACCCTTAAAAGGCTTACGCATCGGTCTGCCGGATGAATATTTTTCCAGTAGCCTAGACAGCCAAATCGCCGCCCAGATTCAACAAGCCTTACGCCAATTTGAAGCTCTCGGTGCGACTTGCAAACCTATTCGCTTAGCCAACACAGCACGCTGCATCCCTGCCTATTACATTATTGCACCCGCAGAAGCCTCCTCTAATCTCTCGCGTTTTGACGGAGTGCGCTACGGTTATCGCTGTGAAGAACCCAAGGACTTAATGGATCTCTACACCCGCAGCCGCGGCGAGGGATTTGGTCGCGAAGTCAAGCGCCGTATCATGATCGGCACTTACGCTCTCTCCGCCGGTTACTACGACGCCTACTATCGCAAAGCACAGCAGATTCGCCGCCTGATTCAGCAAGATTTTGTCGAAGCCTTGAAAGAAGTCGATGTCATCATGGGCCCTGTCACACCCCACACGGCGTTTGCCATCGGCGAGAAAAATAACGATCCAGTTGCGATGTATATGGAAGACATTTTTACCCTGTCTTTGAATCTTGCCGGCCTACCCGGCATGTCGATTCCTTGTGGACAGGTCGCAGGCTTACCCGTTGGGTTACAGATCATCGGCAACTATTTTGCCGAGGACAAGCTGCTGAACATCGCACATCAATTCCAGCAAGCCACTGACTGGCATACCCAGTCGCCCGTCAAGCTTTAAGAGGATTCAGAGTGATGGAATGGGAAACCGTGATCGGGCTGGAAATTCATGTTCAGCTCTCCACTCAGACCAAAATTTTTTCCGGTGCCAGTACCGCTTTTGGTGCTGAACCGAATACCCAAGCCTGCGCCGTAGATCTGGCTTTACCCGGCACCCTCCCCGTGTTTAACGAAAACGCGTTGCGCATGGCGGTGATGTTTGGTCTGGCGGTCAATGCGGAAATCGGCAAACGCTCGGTGTTTGAACGTAAAAACTACTTTTATCCCGATCTGCCTAAGGGCTATCAAACCACGCAGCTGGCTGAACCGATTGTAGGGCCGGGCTATATTGATATTGAAACCGAAGAAGGCGGTACGCGTCGCGTGCGTATTCATCATGCGCATCTTGAAGAGGATGCTGGCAAATCTTTACATGAAGATTTCCATGGCATGACCGGAATCGATCTTAACCGCGCTGGTACCCCACTGGTCGAGATCGTTTCAGAACCCGACATGCGCAGCGCTAAAGAAGCGGCAGCCTATGCGCGTAAGATTCATGCCATAGTGACCACACTGGGCATCTGCGATGGCAACATGGCCGAAGGCTCAATGCGTTGTGACTGTAATGTATCGATTCGCCCTAAAGGCAGCGAGACGCTCGGTACGCGCACTGAGCTGAAAAACATCAACTCTTTCCGCTTCATCGAGCGCGCCATCGAAACCGAAGTAGCCCGTCAGATCGACCTCATTGAAGACGGTGGACGCGTGGTACAAGAAACCCGTCTCTATGACCCGGATCGCAATCAAACGCGCAGCATGCGCTCTAAAGAGGAAGCCAACGATTATCGTTACTTCCCTTGCCCAGATCTGCTGCCGGTCGTAATTGATGAGACTTACATCGAGCAGATTCGTCAAACCCTGCCAGAGCTGCCTGATGCCCGCAAAGCACGCTTTATCACCGAATACCAGCTCTCTGAATATGATGCCGGTGTACTCTGCGCAGACAGCGCACAAGCGGATTATTACGAAGCCCTAGTTAAACAAACAGGTGATGCCAAACTGGCCGCGAACTGGGTCATGGGCGAATTGGCGAAGAATCTGAATCAACAAGATCTCGACATACGTCAGAGTCCAGTTTCCGCGACACAACTTGCCGGTTTGCTGGTGCGTATCAAGGATGAAACCATCACCGGCAAGATCGCTAAACAGGTTTTTGAAATCCTCTGGAGCGAAGGCGGCAATGCCGATGCCATTATCGATGCCAAGGGCTTAAAACAGGTCACCGATACGGGTGCTATTGAAGCAGCGGTCGATCAAGTCATCGCCCAATGCACACCTCAGGTTGAGCAATACCTTGCAGCAGAACCGGATAAACGCGGCAAAATGCTTGGCTTCTTTATGGGCCAAGTGATGAAACTCTCCCAGGGCAAAGCCAATCCTGGACAGGTGCAAGGCCTGTTGAAAACCAAGCTAGACGCTCTACTCCCGAAATAAAAATAAACACTCAGAGACCACCTCCAAGCTAAATATTGGGGAGGGTCTCTAAAGCAGTCAAATCTGACGCGGAGGGAAGATGTTTAAAGCAATCTTGATCGAAAAAGATGATGCCGGTTATCGTGCCAGCCTAAAAGAACTGACCGATGCGGAACTCCCCGAAGGAGATGTGACCGTCTCTGTCAGCCACTCCACTCTTAATTATAAGGATGGATTAGCCATCAGTGGGCGCAGCCCCGTCGTGCGTAAATTCCCGATGGTTCCCGGCATCGATCTGGTGGGCACGGTGGAATCCAGCCAACACCCCAACTTTAAAGCCGGTGATGCGGTGCTGCTCAACGGCTGGGGAGTCGGTGAAACCCACTGGGGAGGTTTAGCTCAGAAGGCGCGTTTGCGAGGTGATTGGCTCATCCCTTTACCTAAAGCCTTCTCCCCACAACAGGCCATGGCGATCGGTACTGCAGGTTACACCGCCATGCTTTGCATTCTGGCTTTGGAACGCCAAGGTATTACCCCTGATCAAGGCGAAGTTCTGGTAACAGGTGCCGCAGGCGGCGTCGGCAGTGTTGCCATCGCCGTGCTCGCCAAACTCGGTTATTCGGTCGTGGCCGTCAGTGGGCGTCTTGAGGAGCGTGACTTCTTAACTCACCTTGGGGCCAAGGAGATTCTAGATAGAGCCGAATTCTCCTCTCCTGGCAAACCCCTAGCACGCGAGCGTTGGGCCGCTGCCATTGATGTCGTAGGCAGCCAAACTCTGGTCAACGTCTGCGCCAGCATGCGTTATCGCGGTGTTGTCACGGCCTGCGGTTTAGCCGGTGGTATGGATTTCCCGGCCACCGTCGCACCCTTTATTCTGCGGGGTATCACCCTTGTCGGTATCGATAGTGTGATGTGTCCACGCGAAGATCGCTTAATCGCTTGGCAGCGTTTAGCGCAGGATTTAGATCCAAACAAGCTGGCCCTGATCACTCAAGAGATCCCACTAGCGGATGCTATTGCGACTGCCGAAAAACTCTTGAACGGCCAGGTGCGTGGACGCGTAGTAGTAGACCTGAACGCCTAAAGCACAGCGGACACCGCATCCGCTCAGGTAGGTAGAAAGCAAAAAGGGTCGAGATCATCGACCCTTTTTTATTGCCTGCTCACTTCTTACCTTAGAGGCAAGAAGCCGATTCAACTCGAACTTAGTAGTCAACCATATCCACTGGGCGCGGAGTATCTGGCGTGCTCACCGGCAGAATCGGATAAACCACTTCAGGAATATCGCCGGTCAGCGTGCGCAAGAAGGCGGTGATTTTCTTCACCTGCTCCTCGTTCAACTCTGTTCCCAGCTGCGCTGTTCCCATGACGGCCACAGCTTCTTCCAGATCCCAGACAGCACCTGAATGGAAATAAGGTGCAGTCAGCTCGATATTACGCAAAGGCGCTGCACGGAAGACATACTCATCCGATGCTGTATTGGTCACGGCAAAACGCCCCTTATCCCCAACCGGCAGGATATCCGCACCCGGACGCACGACTAGACCGAATGGGAAGTAATTCTGACCGCCGAAGTTGACACCAGAGTGGCAGGCCGCACAACCCTTATCCATAAACAACGCCAGACCTTCTTTCTCTTCGTTGCTCATCGCATCGGCTTTACCCAGAAGATATTGGTCAAAGCGGGAGTTAGGTGTGATCAAAGTCGCTTCAAAGGCTTCAATCGCCAGCGCCATATTGTCAAAACTTACCGGATCCGTTTCACCTGGGAAAGAGGCGGTGAAACGCTCCACATAATCTGGCATGGATTTTAAGGTTGCGACAACGCGCTCAGGCGTACTGCTCATTTCCACACCTGCTTGCACAGGACCTTTAGCCTGCTCAGCCAAATCCGCTGCACGACCATCCCAGAACTGCGCCGCATTAAACACCGCATTAAAGACAGTAGGTGAGTTACGCGGTCCTTTCTGCCAGCCATGACCGATCGATACCGGTAGATAATCATGTCCACCCATACCCACGTTATGGCAGGTGTTACAGCTGATCAAATGACTGGAAGACAAACGTGGTTCGAAGAACAGCATTTTGCCCAATTCGACCTTCTCATCCGTCAGTTTGTTGCCTTTAATCTCAGGCGCTTCCGTTGGAATCGGGCTGAACAAAGCGGCCGCTCGATCACGCAATGGATCGGCGATTGCGGTGGACGTTGTCACAGCCAAACCTATAGCTGCACACAACAAGGTTGTTTTTTTCATCATATTGCCCCCTGATTGACCCTTCATGGGTTCGAGTACTAGCAAGGAGTTTAGCAAAGAAACCTCGAATAACAATCAGAAAAAACAGAAAGCTTTCTCCTCTCACTTGATGCAAATCAAGAAAAGCTTCGCTTTGGGGAACCGAGCTTCTAGGCGAATGTCTTCCCAGACTTGACCGTTACAGGCTGAAGCCGCTTTTTAAAGCTAAGTGTGAAAATAGATCAGGTTTAAAGTAGATCGAGCAAAGATTTCACCACTCGATCTGGCTGATCCTGAGCGATGGGCACGCCATGATTATAGCCATAGTCCACACAGATCACCGGACAGCCCGCAGCACGCGCGGCTTGAATGTCATTGCGTGAATCTCCCAACATGAGCACCTCTTGCGCAAGCAACTGCAACTGCTCAAACACCCAATTCAGCTGATCGGGATAGGGCTTTTTACGCGCTAAATGATCGCCAGCAACCACCTGAACAAAAAAATGCTGCAACTGCATCTGCGCTAACAGAGGTTCCGTAAACGCAGCAGGTTTATTGGTAACCACGACTTGCGGAATGCCTTCTGCGTGCCAATGCTCGAGAAACGCGCGCACTCCAGGATAGATCTGGCTCAAACGGCCGTTGCACTGGCTGTAGGCAGAAAGAAAAAGCTCATAGGCTACAGGAAAAATCTCTTCAGCACTCTGAGAGTCAAATGCTGCACTGGCAGCGAGTGCTTGCTCGACTAAACGCTGGGCACCTAAGCCGACCCAAGTACGCACCGCAGCCTCTCCCGCCATATCCGCACCCAGCGCCAAAAGCATTTGATCCACGGCACGTGCCAAATCCGGCACACTGTCCACCAGAGTGCCATCCAGATCATAGATCAGAGCCGCCGGGCGCCCTTGAGCAAAGTTCTCACGCATCCACCTTAACTCCAGCCAGTTGCGCACGCATCTGCGCAATCGTTGCGGCATAATCTTCCGTATTAAAAATCGCCGAGCCTGCTACAAACGTATCGGCACCCGCAGCCGCAATCTCGGCAATATTCTGAATGCCTACCCCACCATCGATCTCCAAACGAATCTCTCGCCCACTTTGTTCAATCCGCTCACGGACCTGACGAAGTTTATTGAGTGTTCCAGGAATAAAACGCTGGCCACCAAACCCTGGATTGACTGACATCAGCAGAATCATATCGACCTTATCCATGACATAGTCGAGGTAATGCAGCGGCGTTGCCGGGTTAAACACCAAACCACAACGACAGCCTCCATCACGAATCATCTGCAAAGAACGATCGATATGCTCAGAAGCTTCAGGATGAAAAGTGATCCAACTGGCGCCTGCTTCGATGAAATCACCGATCAATCGATCCACCGGCTTCACCATCAAATGGACATCTATCGGTGCTTGAATACCATATTGTCGCAAGGCTTTACACACCATCGGGCCGATGGTTAGATTGGGTACATAATGATTGTCCATCACATCAAAGTGCACAACATCTGCACCGGCTGCGAGAACATTTTCAACCTCTTCACCTAAACGCGCAAAATCAGCAGACAGGATCGAAGGGGCTATTAAGAAATCGGCCATAAACTTTGCATCCAAAAATAGTTACACTGCGCGTTATTGTACCCTATGCCCCTCAGGTTTCCGACCTGAAGCCTACTTAGGTAAACCTTCTTGCGAAAAAAGTTTCTTGCTCAGCTCAGTTTAAGTCTTAGTCTCTTGATCGCCCTAGGAGCCAACTCTTTAGTGGCGCAGACCCTCCAGCGCTCACAGGTACCTGCCTTAAATCAGACCGAGCGTTTAGTCCTGAGTTTGCCTAAAGATACAGAGGTTTTAGAGGTCGAAACAGGTGAAATGCGTTACTACCAACTTCTCGAGCAACCGGGGCGAGCGCAGGCTTTAGGTGGTATTATTCTGTTACCCGATCCGTTTAGTGAACGCCACTGGTTATTACAAACCCATGCTCTGCGCCGATATTTGGCCGAGCAGGGCTGGCTAACACTGGTGGTCGAGCCGCCTGCCCCACCCCACCGCCCTGCTGATGCACTCACACAAGGAGAAAATTTAGCGGCCGTGACTGAACGTTTTCAGCAAAGTAGCCTGCAACGTTTAGAGAATGCCCTGAATGAATTTACGACCTTTGACCCAGATATTTATATCGTCATCGCGTTTGGGCGCAGCAGCAGTGCAGCCAGCCGCTTTGTCACCGAGCGCCAAAATGCTAATCGACCCTTACATTTAATTCTACTCGACGCTGAAGAGCTGATCAGTGGAGATCGAACGCTGGATCAATATCTACTAGAGATCGAAGGGGTTGTCATCGACCTTCACCGTCAGGAGCGCGAGCAAGCAGCGCGTAGCCGTCAACGTTTGGCACAACGCCATGAAGTCTCCGGCTACCATCGACAAGGTTTGCGTGCTTCTTTGGAAGCGGGCTGGCAAGAGGAGATGCCCTGGCTGCAACGTCAGCTCCGTGGCTTAATCGAGCAACAGATCCTGATCCCATTTCAAGAACAGGCTGAACGCGCAGAGTCCGCCGAAACACCCAATGATCAACGCCCTCCAGGCCGGCGTTGATCAACGCCAGCCACGTGCTTTGCGAATGCGCTCATAGGCGGACTGTATCTCTTGAGTCTTTTCTTTGGCCAATTCCAACATCTCTTGTGGCAACCCCTTAGCAACAAGCTTATCGGGATGATGCTGACTCATTAACCGCCGCCAAGCTTTTTTCACTTCCGCTTCACTGGCCTGTTCATTGACCCCAAGTATGCCATAGGCATCCTGAAGCAGAGGTCGCTCATCAAACGCTGCCCCCGCTTGCTGATGCCACTCATAATGATGTTGTGCGTAAGCATGCGCCGCACGAATCCGTGCGGCAACCTGCTGCATCTCAAGGGGTGAAAAACGCAACAGATGGCAAATTTCTTCAATAATTTTGAGTTCCGCCGCTGACATTTCACCATCTGCCAGCGCGACCTGAAGTTGCAGTTCTAGAAACATCACCCGCAGTGGAAAACGTGTCCGCAAAACCAACTCCAAAGGTCGCAACACCTTGGCTAAATCAAAATCAGCCTGCTTACCTTCGTTGAAATATTCAATGGCACGTCGCTTCGCCGCCTCATTCAAATTCATACGTGCCATGACTTCGCGTGCGAACTCGATTTCGGTCTCGGTCACACGCCCATCCGCTTTAGCGATCTTACCCATGACACAAAAAGTGGCTCGAAAGAACAGCTGTTGGGGCGCAAGACGGGTAGCTTTACGCAAAAAACGCTCGATAAAATAGCCCGTAAGCCCACCTAAAATCAGGCCGACCCACCCCCCGCTAAAGAGACCGATAAAGGCCCCCAGCAAGATCCCCGTCTTACCCACTTTGACACGCTGACCCAATGTCTGGCCCCAAGCTTCATGGTTCATAGCAATACCTCTTGTCGAACTTGCTGTTCCAGCTGCGTGAGGCGCTCAAGTGTCCCGACATCCGACCAATGCCCGGTATGAACCTCCGCCACCAGACGATCCGCTGCAATCGCCTGGCGCAAAATAGGCGCCAAGGGAAAGACACCCGGCACCTGGCCCGTCCATAAACTTGCTCGCAGCAAACTTATCCCGCTGTAGGTGAGCGCTCGACCTTGCTCTGGATGCAAGCGCCCTCGCTCATCCATACGGAAGTCCCCCTGTCGATGCCAATCAGGATTCTCCACCATGACCAAACAGCCTAAGTCCTCTGGCAACAGAGGTTTTCTTAAGAAACGGGAGTAATCAAAATCGGACCAAACATCGGCATTGACCAGGAAAAAACACTCTTCTTCTTGTTCAACGAGTTTAGGTAAGGCTTTCAGAATGCCGCCGCCGGTTTCCAAGGGTTCACTTTCAGCAGAATACTCAAGATTTAATCCCCAAGCCTGCCCCGTGCCTAAATAGGCTTCAATTTTCTCGCCTAACCAAGCGTGATTGATCACAACATCTCGAATACCCGTCGCTGCGAGTTTTTCGAGATGCCATACAATCAAAGGCTTATCTAAAACAGGGATGAGAGGTTTGGGTTGAGTGAGCGTTAAAGGGCGCATACGCATTCCCAAACCTGCCGCCAAAATCATCGCCTTCATTTTGCCCAGCCTTCAGGCCAAACCTGCTCCGAATAGAGGGGGTGCTGTTGCAAAGCCGGCAACACGCGTGCGCTTAACCAATGCGAAAACTCAGCAAACTCCGGGAAAGAGCTGGCGGCACGTAATAGATAATTCAGTGTGCGCGGGATATCAGCCAGATAACCGGCCTTACCATCGCGCAAGTAAAGACGTGCAAAAATGCCACACACTTTTAACTGGCGCTGCATACCCATCCAATGAAACGCGCGGTGAAAATCGTTACGCGAGACCTGTGCTTGCATAGCAGCCGGTAAATACTGCTGATAAAACAGATCCACACAGGCCGCTACCTGGGCTTCACTCCATTCCACATAACTGTCTTTTAAGAGGGAAACAAGATCGTACGTCAAGGCACCGATAACGGCATCTTGAAAATCGATGACTCCAACTGCGCCCGTTGGCAGACTCAGCAGGTTACGTGAATGGTAATCTCGGTGTACCACGACCTGAGGCTGAGCCAGAGCGGCCAAAATCAGGCGCTCTTCCACCTGATGCAAAATCTCCTGCTCGGCCTGAGTGAGCGTTAGCCCCAACAACTGCGACAGAAACCAGTCGGGAAAAAGCGACATTTCACGCCTTAACAAAGCTCGATCATATTCTGGCAAACTGGGCATAGAAAGGGTTTGAATCCGCGCCAGCTCTGCGAATGCGCTTTGATAGGCCAATAGAGGATCTTGCTTCTCCAGATCGATGCGTAAAAGTTGATCTCCAAAGTCTTCCAGTAATAAGAAACCTTGCGCAAGATCCTTAGCCAACACCTGGGGCACTCGGATACCGGCTTGATACCAAGTATCGGCAATACGTAAAAATGGGCGACAATCCTCATGCTCAGGCGGGGCATCCATCAAAATCCATTGTCCACAGGCACCGGACAAACGAAAATAGCGCCGGAAACTCGCATCACCGGATACCGCCTGCCATAACAGCTCTGCGCTCTGCTCAACCCCCAGATGCGCTAAGGCCTCTCGCCCCCAAATCTCTAGCGCTTGCGCGCGATCGACCTTGACTCTTTCTCCCGCCATTTCGCTTCCTCTGGCACTATGCGTGGTGAATGCTTTATTATGCGGTCTTTATGGTACAAGACTCCGGGAGGCGACGAAATGCCTATCCCCGACCGCAACTGGACAGCGATCTGATGCCTTTTAAACAACGCACTGCCTTCCAACTTTCTCTCGCCATTGCAGCGGTGGTCGCCTCGCACATGGCGTTGGCGCAAACTGATCAGCGCTTATGGACTTGTAATCTCAACGCCAGCGGTGAGTGGGATTGTGAGGTGGATGAGAATCTCATCAGCACGCCGGTCGCGCCCAGCTTGCCCAGTGCTTCAACACCCGATGTTCGCCCAGAAGCGCAAACTACGCCTGCACCGACGCTCAACCCTGAGATCGAAGCACCGGCGGAAATAGAAGCCGCGGAGCCCGTCGCCCCGATCAACGTGTTTCCAGAGGATGTCGGTGAGCAGACGCCTGAACCTCCGCGTTTAGAGGCACAAGCTCAAACTGCCACGGTGCAATCTGTTCGTGCACGCAGCGGCGATGCATTTGATTGCCGTGCGAGCAGTGATGGGCAATGGGTGTGTGAAGAAGGCTTACCCGCCTTGAGTCTGGCGCAGACGGGGCGTTACGCCGCCGATGTCGCGCTGCAAGGCCAAAGTGATCGTCTACTCGATAACCCTTATGCCTACCTGGACTGGTATCCACATACCGGTGCTCCCGGCACGATGCTGTGCATGGGGCGTTATGTTGAACCTGAAATGGAAGGGCAAAGCGATGCCTCCTCTCCTTTCGCCCTGCAAACGGTCTTTGCTGATGCCATCAACTCTACTTCGAATCTGCAAAGCGGTCTGACCCAACTCAGCGGTGGGGTCAATCTACGTCAAGGTGGTCGCAGCTTCTCCAGTCGTTACGGTGAAGTCGACCAAAACAATCGTACGGCGTTTCTGCAAGGAGAGGTGCGCTTTCGTGAAGCGGGTCTCCTGATGGTGGGTGAGCGTGTTGATACCGATTTTGATACTGGGGAATCACGCTTCACTCAGGCCGAATATGTCATGCATCAAGAGCATCTTCGGGGTTCAGCCGAGCGCATTACCCGTTATGGTGATGAGCGCATTTTAATGGAGCAGGGCGCACTCACCTACTGTGAACCCGGTAATGATGCTTGGGCAATTCACTCTAAAGAGATCGAACTGAATCCTGAGCAGGGTTATGGTGTTGCACGGCATACGACCTTCCGGATTGCCAATATTCCAGTACTTTATCTGCCCTGGTTCCGCTTCCCCACGGATGATCGTCGCCAATCAGGCTTCCTTTACCCGAGTATTGCAGTATCAAAAAGTGACGGTTTTGATCTGAGCGTCCCTTATTACTTTAATATTGCCGAAAATATGGATGACACTCTGCGAGTTCGCCATATAGAGAAACGTGGACTCCTGTTGGAAAATGAGTTTCGCTATCTCAATGAATGGTCGATGAATGAGCTGAATCTCGGTTATTTAGGCAATGATAAACGGGATGAAGGAGATGATCGTTGGTTGCTGAACTTACGTCATTCAGGACAACTGGCTAATGCTTGGGAAACCTCGATTGATTACAGCCGCGTCAGTGATGTGGATTATTTTGCGGATCTCGGGACAGACCTAGAAGTCGAGCGCAAAGAGCACCTCGACCAGCGCTGGCAGCTGCGCTATCTTGCCAACTCTTGGCAGTTCCTCGCCAACTTACATGAATACCAGACACTCAATGAAAACATTGCTTCACCCTACCAACGCGTGCCGCAACTTCTGTTTACTGGCCAAGAGGGTCTACTTCCAGGTTTAGATTTGAACTATGCGGCTGAATTCGTGCGCTTTGAGCGTGATCGATTGAACTTCTTCAGTGACGACAGTATCAACCGTACCACTGCCGATCGTGTACATCTGCGTTCAACACTGAATTATGATTACACCCATCCTGGAGCCTACTTACGCCCTGAGTTCACACTCTGGCACAGCCAGTATGATTTTAGCTCTCCAGCCGATCTCTCCTTAGTGCCCACTTCAGTCACAGCCGGGATTGCCAGCTTAGACTCGGGGCTTTTTCTAGACCGTGAATTTAGTGCCGCAGGCCAGGGCTATTCTCAGTCCTTAGAGCCGCGCTTGATGCTCTTAAGCGTCAACCGCGACAAGGATCAACCCCTACCCAGCCAGTTCAATTACTTTGATTCCTCTCTATTGGGCTTTAACTACTACAACCTGTTTGATCGTTATGGTTGGAGTGGTAATGACCGCGTATCGGAAACCCAGCAAGCCACTCTGGGTGTCTCATCCGCACTCTATTCAGAAAGAGGGCTGGAGCTGGCACGCATTGGTGTAGCACAGGCACATTATTTTAGTGATCGTGAAAAATCCGATTTGCGCCCAGGCGATCAGGATGGAACTGAATCCAGTTCCAACCTTGCGCTGTTAGCCCAGTGGAACATCACGCCCTTCTTGCGCCTGACCCACGATTCAGAAATCGATCGTAACGACTACAGCTTTGAGGAACAGAACTATCGTCTGACCTGGCTACCCGATGACGAAAATATGTTCTACTTCAGCTACCGCGACCGTTTGAACACAGCACTCGCAAACCCTGAACGTATTCGCCAATCTGATATCGCATTCCGTTCGCAATTAACGCCACAATGGGGGTTAATTGGGCGCTGGCAGCAAGATCTTGAGAAATCTCGGAAACTGGATACGCTTCTGGGCGTCGAATATGGCAGTTGCTGTTGGAAAATGCGTCTGACCGCGCGTGAATGGCTTTCAAGTTCAAACAGGCTTAACGTAGAACCCGAATATGATCGTGGCCTTTTCCTGCAGTTTGTACTGCGAGGCTTAGGCAGCTTCGGCTCGGAAGGGGGTCGAGGATTAATTGAAGAAGTCACCGGATTCAGAGAAAAAGACCATGACAATTTTTAAACGCCGTCTTCAGCGCGGCCTAGGCACCTTAGTGGCACTAGGTTGCCTACTCAGCCCCATCAGTTTTGTGCAAGCACAACAATTGGATCGAATTATCGCGCTCGTAAACGATGACATCATTATGGAGAGCGAATTACGCCGTCGCACCGAACTGATTGCCGAGCAGATTGTGGCGCGAGGCGTGCAACTGCCACCTCGTGACATCTTGCAGCAGCAGGTTCTAGAGCGTTTGATCCTAGACAGTATTCAGACCCAAGTCGCTGAACTCCAAGGCTTGCGTATCTCTGATCGCCAACTCAACGAAGCGATGGAAAATATCGCCGCACAAAATGGCATGAGCCTGGATGAGTTCCGTCAAGCTTTGATGGCAGAAGGTCAAGATTATGCTCAGGCACGTGAAGAGTTTCGCCGTGAAATGCTGGTCGCCCAGGTGCAACAGAGCAACGTCAATCGCCGCATTCAAGTTTCTGAGCAGGAAGTTCGCAACTTCCTCAACTCTGAAGCCGCACAAAGCCAAGGGCAAAGTGAATATCTTCTGAGCAATATTCTGATTGCCCTGCCCTCACAAGCCTCACCGCAGATGATTCAAGAAGCGGAACGTAAAGCACAAGAGGTGTATCAACAACTGCAGCAGGGCGCCAACTTCTCTGAACTGGCAGTGAGTGCCTCCAATGCACCCAATGCCCTGAACGGTGGCGACTTAGGCTGGCGTAACCAGAATGAACTGCCCGAGACTCTGGGGAATGCTTTGCGCGGTTTGACGGCTGGCCAGTATACCCCCCCTATCCGCACACCCGGTGGTTTTCATATTCTGTTACTGCGCGAGCAGCGTGGTGATGCCCTAGCCCTAATTGAGCAAACACGCGTCAGCCATATCCTGCTGATTCCTAATGAGATTCGTAGCCCCGCTCAGACACGTTCGCTCGCCGAAGACCTACGTACTCGACTGCTTGAAGGTCAGCCTTTTGATGTCTTAGCACGTCGTTACAGCGATGACCCAGGCAGTGGCTCACAAGGAGGCGATCTTGGCTGGACTCAAAACGGCCAAATGGTGCCTGAGTTTGAGCAGGTGATGAACTCCACTGCGCCGGGGCAAATTTCTGAGGTTTTTGAATCACGCTTCGGCTGGCATATTTTGACCGTGTTTGAACGCCGTACTCAGGATATGACAAATGAAATGCGTGAAAATATGGCGCGCAACACCATTCGTCAGCGCAAATACAACGAAGAGCTGGATAACTGGTTACGCGAGCTGCGCTCACAGGCTTACGTTGAAATTAAGGCAGGCCGATGAATTCGGCTTGCCTGCGCTTAGCCTTGACCCCAGGTGAACCTGCGGGAATCGGCCCGGATCTTTGTGTTCAACTTGCACAACTTGGTTCTGAGCACCAACTCATCGCCATCGCCGACCCTAATCTGCTGCAAACACGTGCTCAGCTTTTAGGGCTTCCGCTCAGTCTCATCCCCCTGGATCACTCACAACCTGCACAAGCCACCCCTCCCGGACACCTGTGGATAGAACCTGTTTCTCTGGCTGCAAAGGTCGAGCCCGGCAAACTGGATGTACTCAATGCCCAATATGTTCTGGAAACGCTGACTATCGCTGGAAAGGGCTGTTTAGAGCATCGCTTTGATGCCCTGATCACCGCACCCGTGCATAAGGGTATCATTAATGATGCCGGTATTGAGTTCAGTGGACATACCGAGTTTCTAGAGGCGCTGACACTGAGTCCTAAAGTGGTGATGATGCTGGCGACCGAAGGTCTACGTGTCGCGCTGGCGACCACACATCTGCCGTTGCGTGAAGTGGCCGATGCCATTACACCCAGGCTCCTGACTGATATCCTTGAGGTTTTATTACAGGATTTACGTCAGCGCTTTGCACTTGAGCATCCACGTGTTTTGGTCGCTGGACTCAACCCTCATGCTGGCGAAGGTGGACATCTCGGACGTGAAGAGATCGATGTCATCATTCCCGTCTTGGAACGTTTTCGAGCCGAGGGTGCCCAGTTAATCGGCCCTCTCCCTGCCGACACGCTGTTTAACGAAAAATATCTCTCTCAGGCGGATGCCGTACTCGCCATGTATCATGACCAGGGCCTGCCTGTCCTGAAATACAAAGGTTTTGGACGTGCGGTGAATATCACGCTCGGCATGCCGATCATTCGCACTTCGGTCGATCATGGTACGGCGTTAGATCTAGCCGGTACAGGACAGGCCGACGCAGGCAGTTTAATCACCGCACTCAATTGTGCGATCGAGATGGCGCTCGCCTCTACTCATTAAGGTTACACGCATGAGCAATTCGCACCCCGGGCATAAAGCCCGCAAACGCTTTGGACAAAACTTTCTACAAGATGGCAATGTTATCCGCCGTATTCTGCGCTCCATCTCCCCCAAACCTGAACAGCATCTGGTCGAAATCGGTCCAGGTTTGGGTGCGCTGACAGAAGAGTTACTCGCGGCCACCGGGCATCTAGATGCGATCGAACTGGATCGTGATCTTGTACCAATTCTACGGACGAAATTTTTCCGTTATGGCGATCAATTTCGTGTTCACGAAGCCGATGCCATGCAGTTTGATTTCCGTAGCCTGTGCCAAGACCAACAACGTCTGCGCATCGTCGGCAACCTGCCCTATAACATCTCCACACCGCTGATCTTCCATCTCCTGAGCTTCAATGAACTGATTGAAGATATGCACTTTATGCTGCAGAAAGAGGTCGTGTTACGCTTAGCAGCAGGGCCCGGCGAGAATAACTATGGCCGCCTCAGCATCATGGCTCAATATTTCTGCCAAGTAGACAACCTCTTCCTCGTCCCACCGGAAGCTTTTCATCCTGCGCCCAAAGTGGACTCGGCAATCGTGCGTCTAATTCCGCACAAAACGCTACCCGTTGTCGCTAAGGATCTGGAAAAATTCCAAGATGTTGTGCGTATCGCCTTTAATCAACGTCGTAAAACACTGCGCAACAATCTGAAAGAGCTGATCTCTGCCGAAGCCTTGGAAAGCTTAGGTATAGATCCAGGCTTAAGACCCGAGCGCCTTGGCGTCGCAGAATTTGTTAGAATCAGTGATCATCTAGTTTAATTTCGGATAAGGCTTGTCCCGATGACTGCACACAACCTCGCAGAACAGATCGATATCAATATCAAAACCGCCTATTTGCCGGAGCAATCGGATCCTGATGCCCATCGTTTTGTCTTCTCTTACCAGATCACGATTACCAATCACGCCCCTGTGACCGTGCAACTCTTGAGTCGACGCTGGCTGATTACCGATGGCAATGAACAAACCCAGGAAGTTCAAGGGGAAGGTGTTGTCGGTGAGCAACCGATTATTGAGCCAGGGAGAAGCTACAGCTATACCAGTGGCACTGTTTTGCCTACCCGTGTAGGCAGTATGCAGGGGCACTATAAAATGCACTGTTTAGAGAACCATGAAGGCTTCCTAGCACCGATTCCGGCGTTTACACTGGCGCAACCCAACGCTCTTCATTAACCTGCTGCGCTCTCGATGAGGTGACCCATGGATTTTGCATCACTGCTTGGCATCATCTCCGGATTGGCGCTGATTATTTCCGCCATCATCATCGGGGGTAATGCCGATGTCTTTGTCAACATCCCGGGGTTAATGATCGTGGCTGGGGGCACCATCGCGGCCACCCTGTTAACGGTACAATTTAAAGACGTGCTCAACGCGTTCAAAGCCGCTTGGATCGTCTTCACCCGCGACAAAACCAATCCACAAGAGATGATTGATACCATGCTAGAACTTAGCCGTATCAGTCATCGCCATGGCCTCCTCAAACTCGGGGATATTGAAACCAACTCTCACGTCTTACGCCGCGCCACCAACCTTTTAGCCGAAGCTGCTTCAGAGCAAGTGATTCGAAACACCTTGCAAAATGAGATCGATTCTTTAATCGCGCGTCATTTCACTGTACAGGATGTCTTTAAGAAAATGGCCATGTACGCGCCGGCGTTTGGTATGCTCGGGACACTGATCGGTTTGATCCAAATGTTAAGTGTGTTGAGCGAGCCGGAAAGTATTGGCCCGGCCATGGCAATCGCCTTGCTCACCACTTTTTATGGCTCTTTGTTAGCGACTGTGGTGTTTTTACCCATTGCCGGTAAACTGAGAGCACGCACCTTAGTGGAAGTCACAAACCTCGAGATTATTCGTGAGGGTTGCATCAGCATTTTGACTAACGATCACTATGCACATGTCTATGAACAACTGTCCTCTTATTTACCTGAGGATTCACGCAAACCCCTACGTATGGGGAAAAGCAGCGAAGGAGCCGATACGGCGAATACAAAAAAGGCCTCTAAATGAGTAGTCGTAAGCAGCAACTCATGGATGAAGAAGGGCCAGGCTGGCTCACCACCTATGCCGATCTCATGACGCTATTGCTGGTCTTTTTTGTACTGCTCTTTTCAGTCTCGAATATCGAAAAAGAAGCCTTTGAACAGACCGCACGCTCTCTCAATATCGCGCTGTCACGTGATACCGCTCTAAGCAGCCTGATCCCCCTAGAAGCCCCGGCACCCGATACCGCGCGCATCCCCGAACTGGAAACACCGATTATCCCCTACCCCACCGATGCACAACTGGCCGATGAGTTCCGCCTACGCCAAGCCTTAGTCGATGCCGCGAATCTGGAATTACAGGACATCGTACAAGATTTGGAAAGCAGCCTCGCCCATTCAGAAATGGGGAGCTGGGTCGAGATTGGCGAACCCAGAGACGGACGTTTAACGCTGCGGATTAGCGGCGCTCTGCTCTTTGAACCCGGTTCAGCTGAAATTAAACGCGCTATGATGCCGATTCTAGACAGTTTGTTAGAGTTGGTCTTAGCCAATCCCGCTTACAAGTTGGAAGTTCTGGGACATACAGACAACACCCCTATTAGCACGCCCATCTTTCCTTCCAACTGGGAACTCTCCGCTGTGCGTGCAACAACCGTTCTACGTTTTTTAATTGATGGGGGGTTGCCGCCTGAGCGAGCCAGCGCCAGCGGTTATGCCGATTCCCTTCCCTTAGCGTCGAACACTACTGAAGCCGGTCGTGCGGCCAATCGACGCATTGAATTTGTCTTAGAGAAAAAAGAGCTGCCAAGATTATGAAGCCGATCATCGTGTTGCCTAATGATGAAGAGACAGGACGCCGTGCTTTTCGCATGACTCCTGTCCAGGAAGATCCGGTTTCTCTCTGGATCGATGATCAACCCGTGGTACTGCAAGATCTCTCTGCGAATGGAGTCGCTTTCAGCTCCGCTCATGAGCTGGAAGGAAAAATCCATCAAGCCTGCTTACGCTTTGCGCTGGAGGATCGTGAGGTCAAAATTCTGTGCCAAGTACATTTGTTACGCATGAAATCCGGGGCGTACGCCGGCGAACTACAAGATTTGAGTGAACTCGAGGAGCGTTTGTTATCACGTTTCATTCTAGCTTGCCAAAAAGCAGCAATAAAACGTCAGCGCAGCTGCAACAATCCTTGACAAGGGCAGGGGCCATCTATAATATACGCCCCACGTTGATGCGGGGTGGAGCAGCTTGGTAGCTCGTCGGGCTCATAACCCGAAGGTCGTTGGTTCAAATCCAGCCCCCGCTACCAAATTTTAAGAGGCAGATCAGGTACTTACCGGTCTGCCTTTTTCATTTGTAGCTGAATGAATTCAAATCAGATCGTATACAGCTAACACCCACTCTAGTTTGCACGTGAATCTGTTGTCACATTCCCAACCATTCTACCAACCTTAAGTTAGTTTTAAGGCGCAAACGTTGCTGAAGCATACCTTCAAAAACAGCCTCAACCTTATGATTTTCACCGAGCATGGGTAGCGCAACCTCAGCTTCAGCAAAAAACTGCTGTTCTCGCTCTGTCCCCATAATGGCATTCTCCCACCAATTCATTACTCGAGGCCGTGCCTGCTTGAGCAGAAAATCCGCAGGAAGCTTCTCTGATTTTGCTGCATTAGCACTCTGAGTGGCAGGTAAAAGATTCCACAAGTCGTTATTATTCCAACGGGACCATGGAAAGCAGTGATCAATATCATAACGATTACGAGAGAGATCTCGAGCAGTCCATACACACTCCACTGAACCCACTGAAAGCTGATGCTCCACTAATTTGCGCACTAAGGTCGTGTCACGCCGCCCTTCAGACCACTGCAAAGCTTTGTGATAAGTTTCTATCGAATAACGCGCTTCCCATCCACTCATTAGGTTAATCCATTCGTTCACTATAGCCGGCTCTATCCAGCAAGCGTATCGACTGAAAGTATCCCAAAGCATGGACGGTACACGGAATGTCCCGAACTGAGCCAGTGTCTCTTTATCTAAACGAACCGCTTCATGGCGAACTACCATACGGCTCAGAGCACCCTCGAAAATCTGCCGATGAGTACCTGGCCAGGTGGTAAAATGGGCAGGGTTCTTGAGAATATTGGATGAAGCTAATTTAATTGCTCGCATCACCACTGGCGCCAAATCGGCTGAAAGCCTTAGCCCCACTCGAAAGTCCAGCGGCGAAACCTGACCCAACTTATAAAAATCCTCCCCCGCAAAGCTTAATCCCCGCGCGCCTGGCGATTGCCGCAACTGATGTTTCAGTACCAAAGGGTGATATAACATAATCCAGAAAAGACCCAGTGCTCCCAAGGGTAATTCAACCCAATCATCAGAGCGACTCAACACCATCCCAGGCGCGCTGTCCGCAATTCGCACCAAGGTTCGCAGCAGTCCTAACTTATAAGTTGAGGCTTTATTATCATTCACAATAATATGCCGCAAAGTTGGTAATGCACCCGTACCATCATCCGGTAACCGATAAACAGCGGTTTCCCAAGTTACCTCCTCACGTTTAAGCTCATCGGTATGTGAAGTGTGCTCTAGTGTCACGGGTACAACAGCACGCTGACGCGCATAACGATCCAATTCAGCTTTGGTCACTTCGTAGAACACCCGCTTCCCATCACCCGGACCATGCCGTAAAGTAATAACCAACAGACCAGAGGGTGCCAGTAACTCCGTTAAAATACGAAACGCGCGCTCACGTGAACTCGGCGGAAGATGCATCCAGACGGCAGATACCAAAACCAGATCAAACCGATGACTGAGTTTACGAGTGTCATTCAGGTGCGGGAGAGAATCATCCAACCACTGGACACTGGTATGAGCGGTAATTTTTTCGCCTAGTCGACGCAGCTCTACAGCAGGCTCCACCGCCACAACATCCCAACCACGCTCTGCCAATGCTAATGCATCGCGGCCACTTCCTGCACCGACATCCAGAGCCAAGCCTGATTTGTTTTGCAAAAGATGCAGCCAATCGCTATGAACTCGCTCACAAGTAACAGATTGGTATTGGTTGAAAAACTTGTGCGCATGGCGGTTATAAGGATCAAACGTCATGATTGCAGTAATGCCTTTTAATCGGGACTAGATCGTTGATGCTACGCATTTTACCTAGCAAGCGGTCATATGATAGAAGTTCTGGCTAAAGATCTCACTGTAGAACTTACAAATACACCGGACAGGTTCGATCCATGTGCGATAACGCCTCCAGGCTGCATGATTGCCTCAGGGTCGCAAAACGGTCCGCATGATGGGTCGTAACCGGAAGACGCGGATGACGGTACAGGGAAGCACCGTGGATGCGACTTAGCAGTAGCACTTGCTGAGCCAGAGTCTCCAGAGTCTCATCACCATATCGCTTGCGCAGGCGCAGAGGGCGTACGCTGACCTTGTCACCCCAAGCACCCAGCTCTTGGCCGCTGTAGGTCGCCAGAATCAGCTCATCCAGACCTGCGTAACGGTAGACATCCCCTACTTCAGGATTCTTGTAGAGCGCCTTGCCAGCATGTCGATACTTGCGGAAGATGATGGGCGCACCACTCTTGATCACTTCCAGTACGCTGATACTGAGGTCATATTGCCGCTCAACCGCTTGAATCACATCAAGGCTTTCAAAGAACCGACCATCTCGATGAAGGGTAATCCTGCGCGGCACATCGCCGTCGTGGTGCCGGGCATATTCCTGAATGCTTTTGTGCAGCAAACTGGCCAATGCTTCGTCACCCAGGCGCTCGCCGCTTTGCAGATCCGCCAGCTGCCAACCCAGCTGAGCGCCGTTGCGGGTAAACAGAAAGGCTGACCCTGGGGCTCTTTGTGAAGTGCCCCCCATATCCAGACCTATAAATAGATCCACTTCGCCGGGCATCTCCCCCAAGGCACAAATCAAGCCGCCGCCTTTGCTGAATACTCCAGCCGCCAGGTTAGCGTAATAGTTAGGGCTGTAGGTTTTGGCATAGTGGTCGGTCAGCATGAACTGACAGGCCAGCTTGTGACGAAAGGCCACGTCACGGATCTCAGCCTTGTCGATCGATTTGTCGATGGCAATCACCAGCAGGGTATTTTCAGGTGGTGTTTTGCTCAGGCGCGCATCCAGCTCAAAAGCATTTTTCAGCGGCTTGACCGATGTAACGCCTCGCCATGTCGGCAACGGCTCAGCGGACAACTGCTGACAAGCCGACTGCAATTTCTGGAAATGGGTGCTCAACGCTTCTGGCGAAGTTTTCGTTCCGACGGCAAGGCATACCACTTGAGTGCGGGTCATACCCCGGAAGGCCTTACAATTCAGGACATCTTTCTCAGTTTCACCGGTACGGCCATTGTGAAAGCGCAAATCGAATCTTGGTCGAAGGTTATCGACAGCCCGTTCGGATGACTTCAGCGGCACCACCCTGGCCACAAAGCCCGGCAGAACCAGCCCTTTAACCATCTCAGCGGAGGCTTTCAGGCGGTCCATCACGGGCCATTTGAGATCTCGAGCAATACGGTTGAGCAACGGGCTGTCAATTTTCTGCAGAGTTTCAAAATCAAACATGGGTTCCAGCAGCCCTGCGAGGTGCTCATACTGAACCTTATTACCATAGCTGACACGCACCACCTGGCTGTTACGAATGCTGTTCGACTCCACTGGCGGGACTCGACCTCTCGCTTTGTGATACTCATAAATACTCTGTACCGTGCCTGGCACCAGCGAGTCAGCCGTTTTACCCTCGGCCACTCCGTGCAGATCCGCTACGGCTGCAGCCTTTCCCTGATCGGTGTAACGATGACGTACACGCTGTATGTCCTTCATCCATTGCGGTCGCTTTTTGATAACCCAGTCGAGCGTAATACCATCACGTGCACAGAGCTTATGGCGCACCGAGAGCCCCAATATGACGTGGCCATCAGGCAGCACTTCTGGAGTCAGACGCAGGGTTTTGAACAGTTCCAGATACTCCGACCTAGCACTGACCCGTTCAGAAGGCTGAGTCTCTTCAATTTCTGCCCATCCGGCATAACGGCAGGCTTTGAGTGACTTCCCTCCTTTCGCATCCCGCTTCTGCGCCAGTTGACAGGCAGCCCGGTAAAGATCCTGATTAAGCAGGCGTTCAATCGCCTCGCGATCATTATCAACGGCTGCTTCAAGCACCGCCTCCGCCTCAAACTCAAGTGTGCATTTACAGCCATAGGCATCGATATTCAGGTTATCCAATGGTTGCAGTGATGCCACACTGAAATGTGCAACATCCGTCACTGGCTTCCAATCATTTCGACGCGCCGCAAGCCTTGCCACTTTTCGCGTTTGCGTCACTGGCAAGTCCTGCTCACCAAAGCCCGACTCGATAATCACGCGATAGCGGTAAACCAGTATCTGTTGAAGATCACGATCCAATGTCACGGCCGACAGGCCGATACTGTCCTGTGCTAGTACTTGCGTCATACGCACATCCCTCTCGAAATTACAATACTATTGAGGATGCCGAAGTTCAGTTAATCATGCGATACTGAACGGGTTTACAATCTGTCCGATTTTCAAACAGACTCAGGTGTTTATATGGATGCAAACATCAATACAGCGCTCAGCTGGGAGCGCATGGCTCAGTTCCACTTGATCGAAGTGATCGCGCTTTGGGAGGGTCGGCTGACCAGCAATCACCTTCAAGAGGCATTTTCGATTGGCCGGAACAAGGCTTCGGAGATCCTCAAGTCATACCAGCAGGCAGCACCCGGCAACATTTTCCACTGCAGCCAGACCCGGGGCTATGTACCTGACACTGCGTTTGAGCCGTGCTTCAGTCACGGCGAGGTACATGAATATCTAGATCTACTGCACAGTAACAGCTCCCGAAACAGCCATTTTTACGCCTTACAGACTGGTCAGGCTCCGATCGACAGACTGCAGCCACTTACCCGCCCCGTTGATCCGGACGTTGTGCGCGTGATCATGCAAGCGGTTCGTGACAAGCAGCGGATATCAGTCTGCTACCGATCATTTTCCAACCCTGACGGTGCCGAGCGCTTAATCGCACCGCACACACTGGTATCCGCCGCTGGCCGCTGGCATGTGCGGGCCTTCTGCGAGAAAGACCAGGAATTTAAGGACTTTATGCTGCATCGGTTTGTATCGATACCCGAGATCGACAGCGACCGGCTGGAAATGGCAAACCCGGAACATGATAAGGAGTGGTTTAAAACGGTCGAGATGGTACTGATTCCAAACCCGGCGCTGGACCCGGAACAGCAACAGCTAGTAGCAGACGACTACGCCATGGGGCCAGACCAACAGCTTAAGGTGAGTGTACGTGCCCCACTGGTCAAATACATGGCCGTTGAGCTCAGGATCGGCACGCGCCAGCAAACCCTCCAGTACCCTGCTGCACACCAACTTACGCTGGCGAACCGAGATGAGCTAAACAAACACCTCCTGTAACTACCATCTGCCACAGATTGGCTGACTTGTGGCTTTAAAACAATTCGGGGTGGCGCTGCTTGTCTGCTGCCATGATCCTCGCAGCGATGAGCTGAAGGCTCTCCGGATCAACCACTGTGCTGTGCCAGGGTATTATGGCTGGGCGCATTACAGAGTGGTACATAAGCAGCACGACGTGCATACGTTCACCAGGGTGTTGCTTTAACCACAGTTGGTAAACCTGTGTAGCTTTAATGTAACCTACCAGTGGGTCGCAAATGTCGGGAGAAAGACTGTCAGAGTTTTTCCTAAATGACTCTTGAATAATGCTAGCGAAGGACTCAGCTGTATTGTTTACGGGTATACTATCAAACGCCTCTTTTGAGGCAGTTGCCATAGCGATTTTGTCGCTCATCGTGTCGATGAGATAGAAGCAGGCATGTGTTTCAATTGGGTTGCCACTGAAATGATCATTCAGTCTCCAACCGGTAGCGCTCAGGTGCGCTTTAGAGATTTCTTTATCAATGTTTGAATCGACCAGCCTTCTCTAGACACTTAATTGATTTACAATTGAGCGTCCTAGGGGGAACAATGAATCAGCGATTTACCGAAGAATTTAAGATCCAAGCCGTTAAGCAGATCACAGAGCAAGGTTA
>NZ_SMRS01000006.1 GCF_008368715.1 Nitrincola tapanii | reverse complement strand
AAACGCGTCATCGCCGATGGTAGTGTGGGGTCTCCCCATGTGAGAGTAGGTCATCGCCAGGCACCTAATACGAGAAACCCTCATCACTTCGTGGTGGGGGTTTTTTTATGCTTGAAGGTTATTCTGAAAAGTCTAGAAACGACGCTAAAGGGGAAAGTGTGTCGAATATCGACAAAAGCAAGATGATGCCTGCACGCCGCCCTTTTTTAGCGCGTGGCTCAAAGGTCAAGCGCTGTCCTGCTTGTCAGTTGGCGATCTCTTTTTGTGCGTGCCAGGACTATAAACAGGTTCAGAGCATCGCTGATTTCTGGTTGTTGATGCACCATGATGAGTTTTATAAACCGAGTAACACCGGGCAACTGATTTTAAAAACCTTTCCGCAAAGTGGTTGTTCAGAATGGGCGCGTTTGCAGATGGCGGAAAGTTTTGAGTTGCTTTTACAAAGGCGTCAGCACAATGCCTGCCTAGTTTTCCCCATTGAATCTGATTACGTTCATCGAGAAGTGACAGATTTGGAAACACTGGGTGATACACCACTGTTCATTATTTTGGATGGTACTTGGCGCCAGGCACGACGTATGTTTCGCCATAGTCCTTATCTCGCGCAGCTTCCTGTTTTCCAGCCTCAAGTGGAAAGAGGCAGTCATTATCAGTTACGGAGTTCAGGTCCAGAACATCATCTCTGTACTGCCGAGATCGCCGTGGCGGTACTAGAACAGCTAGGTGATGAAACAGCCGCTGCGGCATTAGCTCATAATTTTGCACTGTTTAATCAACGTTATGCGGCTTCTAAAGGTCGCTTTTTACCGGATAATGTATCCTAATCCGCTTAGGTTGAGCGCTAAAGCGCCCTTTACCTTTGGGTCTGCACAAAAAAAACCGACATAAGTCGGTTTTTTCACACGGCCATTCACTCAAGACTTAGTGAGTTTCAGTGCTGCTTTCTTGCTCCTGAGCATTACGCTGTAATTGCTGAGCGTAGAGGAGATCGAAATTCACGGGAGCCAACATCAGTGGAGGGAAGCTGGCACGTGTCATAAAGCTGTCAATGGTTTCACGTGCATAAGGGAAAAGCAGGTTGGGGCAGAAAGCACCCAGGGTATGGCCCATTTGGTCTTCTGTTAAGCCATTCACTAAGAAGATACCGGCTTGCTGAATTTCGATTAAAAGAGCAGTGGTTTCAGCATTGTTAACCGTTACGGTCAAGGTCAGCACCACTTCATAGTGATGGTTATCCAGGGGTGTGGTGCGTGTATTCAGATCCAGTTTAACATCGGGTTTCCACTGTGAAGTGAAGACTTGTGAACCTGCAGGTGTTTCCAGTGAAGCATCTTTTAAAAATACACGTTGTAGCGCAAACTGCGGCGCATTTTGATTATCAGCCATGATTAGGTCCTAGATCTGACGTTATGATTTTAAGAGAGGATCGAGTTTACCATCTAAATTGAGGTCTATCAGATCATCACAACCGCCCACATGGAAATCATCTATGAAGATTTGGGGTACGGTACGGCGTCCACTACGCTGCATCATCTCTTCACGTAACGCATTGGATTGGCTGACATCAATTTCGGTATAAGCGGCTTTTTTCTGATCGAGCAAATACTTTGCACGATGACAAAAAGGGCAGGTGGGGGTCGTGTAAATGGTGATCTGTGCCATGCTACTCACTTCTTAACAATTGGAAGGTGTTGTGCTTTCCATTCAGTGATGCCACCCATTAAGCGGGTCACTTGGGTAAAACCGGCGGCTTTGAGTTTTTTACCGGCACTTCCCGCCGTTTGGCCGAGATTACAAACCAGGATAATGGGTTTGTCTTTGAAACTATTGAGTTCGACTAAACGCTTATCAAGATCGGCGTAAGGAATATTTCTCGAACCCGCGATGTAACCAGTATCCCATTCTTTTTTGCTCCGAATATCTACTACGCAGGCCGATTCCTTATTGATCATGCGTGTTGCTTCAGCTGGACTGACAGAACGACCGGCTTTATTTTTCTCGGTCCAGAGCAGTAAGGCTAGGGTAATAAACCAAGCGGCCACCAGATAAGGGTGGTTGCTGATGAATTCAAATAACTGTTCCATTAGGGATTCCGATCGAAAAAGACTGATAAAGGTAAATTTGTCGGCAAGTATACAATGGACTGGCTCAAGGGATAAGGGTTTGCATGGTTTCCGGTGTTAGCTAAACGCGTCCAGACTCAGTAAAATGTGGCTTAAGATTAACCTCGAGTACAGACGGTCAATTATGAAAGCCACCAAAGCACTGATTATTCTCGATGGATTCGGTATTGAATCCACACCTTCTTCAGCGATTGATGCCGCGCAGACACCGGTCTGGGATCGTTTATTGGCACAGAACCCCAACTCACGGATCGCTACTTCAGGGATGGCGGTGGGTCTGCCAGAGGGGCAGATGGGGAATTCCGAAGTAGGCCATATGAATATTGGTGCTGGGCGCGTGGTGTATCAGAATTTCACGCGGATCTCTAAAGCTATCACGGACGGTGATTTCTTCACCAATCCGGTTCTAGTGGCCGCGATGGATAAAGCCTTAGCCGCGAATTCTGCTTTGCACCTTGTAGGTCTATTGTCACCCGGTGGCGTGCATTCGCACGAAGAACATCTGTTTGCTTTGATGCGTATGGCTGCCGAAAAAGGTCTGCGTAAGATCTACTTGCATGCAATTCTTGATGGTCGTGATATGCCGCCACGCTCTGCAGAGCCTTCTATCGCGGCGGCAGAAGCGGCCATAAAGGAACTGGGTGTCGGTGCCATTGCGACAGTGACCGGACGTTATTTTGCGATGGATCGAGATAATCGTTGGGATCGTGTTGAGGCGGCGTATTTGGCGATGACTTCAGGTGAAGCATCACACTACGCACAATCCCCGCAGCAGGCCTTAGCGGAAGCCTATACACGGGGTGAAAATGATGAGTTTGTTCAAGCCACGGTCATCACCGACATGGCCGGTCATCCCAAAGGGGTGATACAGGATCAAGATGTGGTGATTTGTGCGAATTTCCGCCCCGATCGTGCACGTGAAATCACGCGTGCCTTCGTTGAGGGGGATAGTTTTACTGGCTTTCAGCGTAAGTTGCGCCCAGCGCTTGCTGATTATGTGATGATGACGGAGTATGCGGCCGATATTCCAGCCAGCTGCGCCTATCCACCCACAGCTTTGCATAATGATTTAGGTGAGTACCTCTCCTCCTTAGGCCGTACTCAGTTGCGCATCTCTGAAACCGAAAAATATGCGCATGTCACCTTCTTCTTTAATGGTGGGCAGGAGGCAGTCTATCCCGGAGAAGACCGTATTCTTGTGCCTTCACCTCAAGTCGCTACCTATGACCTAAAACCGGAAATGAGCGCCTTTGAAGTCACCGACAAACTGGTGGAGGCGATCTTGAGTCGTCAATATGATCTCATCGTCTGTAACTTTGCGAATGGTGACATGGTGGGTCATACCGGCAAATTTGATGCAGCAGTTAAGGCGGTTGAAGCGATCGATATTTGCCTAGGTCGCGTATTGGAAGCCATGGCTCAGGTTCAGGGTGAAACGCTGATTACAGCGGATCATGGTAATGTTGAGATGATGGTTGATGTCAGCACTGGGCAGGCACATACCTCACATACTCTTTGGCCTGTAGCCTTGATTTATGATGGACCGCGTGCCGCAAGCGTGCAGCTTGAAGATGGTGCTTTGTGTGATCTTGCGCCGACTCTACTGAGCTTGATGGGCCTAGACACGCCCGCAGAGATGACCGGTCGTTCGCTCGTACATCTCGCATAACATATGGTCTTCATGAAGCGCTTAGTTTGGGGATTGTGCTTAGTGGTCTGGGGGCTGCCTGCTTGGGCGGCCGCCGATGCGAAAGCCACTCAAGCGCAGTTGGACAAGCTGAAAAAAGAGATTACAACGCTGCAGTCCAGTATTCAGCAACGTGGCCGTCAGCAGCAAACGGAAGAGGCGGCCTTAGCCGAGGCGGAGCGTGCCATAGGTCGAGTGACTGAGCAGATTCGTAGTTTAGATCAAGAGCTGCTGGGTTTGGATGAAAACCTGTCTGGTCTACAAGGGCGCCGTGATGAGTTGGAGCAGGCACTGGCTCAACGCCAGGCGTTGATTGCCGAGTTGTTACATGAGCAGTATCGACAAGGTCGGCAGCCGCGCTTACAGCTGTTATTAAAACAGGAAGATCCAGAGCAGCTCGATCGTATGCTGCGTTATTATGATGAGTTCAGTCAGGGATTGAGCCAGCAGCTGCGCCTTTATCAGGCACAATTGCTGGAATTAAACTCAACCCGGACACAAATAGGCAGTACAGAGGGCAGCATTCGTGAAAAGCGCACCGCACTGGCGACTGAACAACAACGCCTTAGCGAAGCACGTGCGCGTCGACAGAGCGCCATCCAAACCCTGCGGCAAAGTCAGCAGCAGGATCAGCAGCGTTTGAGCCGCTTGCAGCAGGATCAAAAGCAGCTTGAAGGCGTGATGGCACAGATTCAGCGTTCTTTAGAGGCTGCGCGTTTAGCGCGCGATAATCAAAGTTTTGCTGGATTACGCGGCAAGCTGCCTTGGCCGGTGAAGGGGGCTGTTCTGCACCGATTTGGACAGCAACGTAGTGGTGTCGCTTTTGATGGCATGCTGATTGGAGCGAGTGCCGGTACACAGGTGCAGGCCGTGCATGCTGGCCGTGTGGTGTTTTCTGACTGGTTGCGCGGTTATGGTTTAGTGTTAATTCTGGATCATGGTAGTGGTTATATGAGCCTTTATGGCCATAATCAAAGCTTATCCGGTCAACCGGGAGATTGGGTCACGGCTGGGCAAACGATAGCGCGAGTGGGTAACAGCGGTGGACATGAGGAAACCGGTCTCTATTTTGCTGTTCGCCACAATGGTAAACCCGTCAATCCCGCCCAGTGGTTGTCTAACCCTTAGACATATAAGGATTCTAGCGTTATGAAGATCAAAACCAAGCGCCTAGTCATGCTTCTGGGAGTTGGCCTGAGCCTGAGCTGGAGTGGCGTATCCCTGTCTCAGACAGAGGCACCGCAGCAGCTGCCAATAGAAGAACTACGTCTTTTTGCCGAGGTGTTTGATCGCATAAAAGCCTCCTATGTTGAACCGGTGACAGATCAGAAGCTGCTTGAGGATGCGATTCGAGGCATGGTATCGGGTTTAGATCCACACTCCGCTTATCTTGATCCCAAAGCTTTTGAAGCCATGCAGGTGAATACCAGTGGCCAATTTGGCGGCTTGGGGATAGAGGTCGGGCAGCAAGATGGATTTATTCGAGTGATTGCGCCGATTGATGATACACCGGCCCACAGAGCTGGGGTTCAGGCGGGTGATTTGATCACAAAAATTGATCAAGAGTCCGTCCAAGGATTGAGTCTGAACGCCGCTGTGGAGAAGATGCGTGGAAAAGTGGGCAGCCAGATTCAGCTGACGATTGTTCGTGAAGGGGTGGAAAAACCCTTTGATCTGACCCTTACACGTGCGGTGATTAATGTCACCAGTGTGCGTCAGAGATTACTGGAAACGGGGTATGCGATGATTCGTATTAGCCAATTCCAGAACAATACGTTTGAACAGTTACGTAAGGGTTGGGATGAGCTAGAAAAACGTGGTCCGCTCAAGGGTGTGATCTTAGATCTGCGTAATAATCCTGGTGGAGTGTTACAAGCCGCAGTGGAGGTGAGTGATGCCTTCCTAAAAGAAGGTTTGATTGTTTACACCGAGGGCCGTTTACCGAATTCCGAGCTACGCTTTAGCGCCAGTCGCGAGACGCTTAATGCCGATCTGCCGATGGTGGTCCTGATCAACGCAGGTTCCGCTTCAGCATCTGAAATTGTTGCCGGTGCTTTGCAAGATCATCGGCGTGCGGTCGTGATGGGAACGGATAGTTTTGGAAAAGGCTCGGTACAAACTATCCTGCCGGTAGGCAGTGATCGAGCCTTAAAAGTGACAACGGCTCGTTATTTCACCCCACAAGGGCGCTCGATCCAGGCGGAGGGTATCAAGCCGGATATTCTGGTCGAGGACGCGCGTTTAACCAGTATTGAGCAACCACGCAGCCTGCGTGAGCGCGATTTGTCGGGTCATCTTGATGGTCAAACACGCGGTCAATCCTCAGAGAAAGAAGATTCCCTAGCGCAAAAGGATTATCAACTTTATGAGGCACTGAATTTGCTCAAAGCCTTGAGTATCTTAACGCCAAATCAGGGGTGACATGTGTTACGTGGCACCCTCCTCGTTTTTTTAATTCTGTGCACGGTGAGCCTGAATGTTCAGGCCTTGCCCGCCCAAGCTGAATTAGACCTACCACCGCGGTTAGTCATCATCATTGATGATGTCGGGCAAAGCCTGCCAGCAGGGCAACGGGTGGTCGATCTTCCAGGACCGATCACCTGTGCGATTTTGCCTTGGACGCCTCATGCTCAAACCCTATCCCAGGCTGCTCAAGCCGTTAATAAGGATGTGATACTGCATGCCCCTATGGCCAACATCAGCGATCTGCCGATCGGGCCGGGGGGATTGTATCCGCATCAATCACAAGCGGAACTACAACAGGCCCTAAAGGCGAATCTGGATAGCCTACCGGGTGTTCTGGGTTTAAATAATCATATGGGTAGTTTGTTGACTCAGCTGGCCGAGCCGATGAGCTGGGTGATGCAAGTGGCGGCACAGCGTGATCTGTTTTTTATCGACAGTCGCACCAGTGCTCAGAGCCAAGCGGCACGTGCGGCTCAGCAGCAAGGGATCCCTTTTTTAGTACGCGATATTTTCCTGGACCATGAAATCACCGAGGCCTTTGTTGATCAGCAGTTTAAGCGCGCAGTCGAATTAGCGCAGCGGCGCGGTCATGCGATCGTGATTGGGCATCCCTATCCGGTCACCCTCGATTATTTGCAGCAGGCGCTACCCACTTTAGATGAGCAGGGTATACAGCTGGTCGCGGCTTCTGCGTTTTTGATGCAGGAGGCTGATCGTCTGCGCTTGCAGGCGTATTGGCAAGCGCAGACATTAGAGGATGATCGATCTACTTTACTCAGTGAGGCGCGGTCGAAAGAGGCCTTCCGCTAGGCGCGCCCACTGCTCTGGCCAATGCTCGGTGGGTCGGCGTTTGAATTCACTGCGCACAAACTGAAGTATCCGTCCCTCTGCTGTGGCCAGCATCAGATTCGCACAAGCACCGGCTGGGATCTGGCTACGAATACCTTCCTTGAGTTCAGTGTTGCGTAGAATTTGCCGTAACTCGGTTTCCAAGCGCTCAAACAGTTGATTTACTTGTATACGCAAACGATCAGTTTCGCCGGCGAGAGCATCGCCAGTTAAAATGCGCGCCATGCCTGGGTTCTTGTCGATAAATGCCAACAGGAGCGTTAAAAGCTGCTCGCATTGACGAATACCGCTGATCTCCGAGTGCGTAATGCGCTGAATCCGCGAAAAAAGCGTTTCTTCAATGAAGCCAATCAGTCCTTCGAACATCCGTGCTTTACTGGGAAAGTGACGATAAAGCGCGGCCTCAGACACTCCCACCTCTTTAGCGAGAGCGGCAGTTGTGATGCGTTGGCCCGGATGCGTTTCCAGCATCTGGGCCAGCGCCTGAAGAATGTGCTCGCGCCGTGACAGCTTATCCTGCGTAGGGCTCATACTCACAGGTTCTTATTGGTGATCAGCGTACCGACCCCTTCATTCGTGAAGATTTCCAACATACAGGCATGCTCAACACGGCCATCAATGATATGTGCCGTATTCACGCCGGATTTCACCGCGCTCAGGGCGCAGTCAATTTTCGGCAACATGCCTCCATAAATGGTGCCATCGGCAATCAAAGCATCCACCTGAGCGGTAGATAATCCGGTGAGTACCTTGCCTTCTTTATCCATTAAGCCTGCGATGTTGGTCAGCAAAATCAGTTTTTCTGCACGCAGTACTTCTGCGACCTTGCCCGCCACCAAGTCAGCATTAATGTTGTAGGCATGGCCATCATTGCCCACCCCGATAGGTGCAATGACAGGAATAAAGTCGGAATTCACCAACATATCCAAAACATTTACGTTAACGGTTTCCACCTCACCGACATGGCCGATATCAATAATCTCCGGCGCTTCCATTTCGGGAGTTTTATGTTTGACTTTCAATTTACGGGCACGCAGAAGCTCACCGTCTTTACCGGTCAAGCCGATCGCTTTGCCACCAGCGCTGTTGATCAAGCCCACGATCTCTTTGTTCACCATCCCGCCGAGGACCATTTCCACAACGTCCATGGTTTTGGAGTCGGTGACACGCATGCCGTTCACGAAATGCGATTCGATTTTGAGTTGTTCCAGTAGCTGGCCAATCTGTGGCCCGCCACCGTGCACAACAATGGGGTTGATGCCGATGAGTTTCATCATCACGATGTCACGAGCGAAGCTGGCTTTCAGCTTCTCATCGGTCATGGCATTGCCACCGTATTTGATGACGATAGTTTTACCAACAAAGCGTTGGATATAAGGCATCGCTTCACTCAGAACTCGAGAAGTCGATATCGCTTGCTCACGGGATAAAGGCATAAGAAGAGATCCTTGCAAACGTTAGTGTAAATCCTGAGGAATGCTCAGGCTGGCATCAATTTGGTAGAGTTTAGCCTGAAACTCCTGACGAATACGTGTCAGCGCTTCGGCATTTTCGGCTTCAAAACGTAAAACCAAGACGGGGGTGGTATTCGAGGCTCGCACTAAGCCCCAGCCATCGGCATAGTCTACGCGCACACCGTCAATCAGGCTGACCTGTCCATTCGGATAGTCCAGCTTCTGCATTTCGGCCACAAAGCGGAATTTGTTTTCGTCCGTCACCTGAATATTGATCTCCGGTGTGCTGAGATCCTCAGGATAATTTTGAAAGATCTGATCCAACGATTCTTGTCCCGCCGCAACAATTTCCAGTAGGCGCACGGCGCTGTATAAACCGTCATCAAAACCCAACCAGCGCTCGCTGAAGAAGATATGACCACTCATCTCTCCCGCTAGCAACGCACCGCTCTTTTTCATCTGCTGTTTAATCAGTGAATGGCCTGTTTTCCACATGGTGGCCTGGCCACCGGCTGCTCGAATCACTTGGGGCAGTAAGCGTGAGCATTTCACATCAAACAGAATTTCAGCACCGGGATTGCGGGATAAAACATCCTCCGCAAAGAGCATCATGAGACGGTCAGGATAGATCACATGGCCGCTTGAGGTGATCACGCCCACACGATCCCCATCACCATCAAAGGCTAAGCCCAGATCGGCTTGATGCGTTTTCACCGCCGCAATTGCATCCTGCAGATTTTGTAATTTACCGGGATCGGGGTGGTGGTTGGGGAAGCGGCCATCTACTTCACAGAAGAGTGGAATGACTTCACAACCGAGGCGCGCCAAGAGCCCGGGGGCTAGCTTGCCCGGAATGCCATTGCCGCAATCCACGACAAGCTTCAACGGGCGCTGCAGTTTGACGTCATCCAGAATCCGCTGCAGATAAAGAGGTTCAACATCCCATGTGCTTAACTGCCCCGTACCCTGAGAGTAGGTCTGTGACTGGATGCGGTGTTTGAGAGCTTGAATGTCGTCTCCAGATAGAGTGTGGCCATTCAGCATCATTTTGAAACCGTTATAGTCTGCAGGATTGTGGCTGCCCGTGATCATAATGCCGGTTTTATCGGCACGTTGATGCGCTGCAAAGTAAAGTACCGGGGTCGGTTGATAGCCGATATCCACCACGTCACAGCCGCCTTGACGTAAGCCGTCAATCAACAGGGTCTTTAACTCCGGCCCCGATAAACGGCCATCGGCCGCGACCACCACCTCTTGGATACCGGCCGCTTGAGCTTCTGTGGCAAAGGCACGCCCGAGATGCCAGACCAGAGCATCGGTCAGTGCCGTACCAACGATGCCGCGTATGTCATAAGCACGGAACACTTCTGGATCAAAGGAGGTTAAAGGGTAATCCATGGCTTGAATGTCCTGTGTTGATAATTAGTGTCGACCGGAAGAGCCAAAGCCGCCACTGCCGCGCTCACTGTCGCTAAACTCTGCGACGATCTCGAACTCAGCCTGCACAACCGGCACTAAGACCATCTGTGCAATGCGTTCACCGGGCTGAATTTCAAAGGCGGTTTGGCCACGATTCCAGCAGGACACCATCAATTCGCCCTGGTAGTCTGAATCGATTAAGCCCACCAGGTTACCCAGGACAACACCGTGCTTATGCCCGAGGCCAGAGCGCGGCAGTATCATGGCACAGAGATTAGGATCTTCAATATGAATGGCTAAACCGGTTGGAATGAGTTGAGTGGCTCCAGGTTCAAGGGTGATGGAGCGATCTAAACACGCACGCAGATCCAGACCCGCTGAGCCGGGGGTTGCATAGCTCGGCAGGGGAAATTCCTGGCCAAGGCGTGGATCGAGACATTTGATTTGTAAATTGATCATGCTGACGTTAGCTCTTAATGGAGGGCGATGGTAGTTGTGCCGCAATATATTCAATCAGTGTTTTTGCCAGTATCGATTTGGATTGGGTGGCAAAGTGGGTTTCGCTGTCGGCGGTGATGAGGGTCACGGCATTCTCATCACTGTTGAATCCTATGCCGGGTGCGGAGACATCATTGGCAATGATCATATCCAAACCTTTACGTGCCAGTTTGCTGCGCGCATAAGCCAGCAGATTTTGTGTCTCAGCGGCAAAACCTACGGTAAAGGGCTTGGGTGTTTGGGCGGCCACCTGGGCAATGATGTCGGGATTTTTGGTCAGACGCAGCTCCATCAGCTCTTCAGCCCCTTTCTTGAGCTTCTGTTCGGCCACAGCCACCGGCCGATAGTCGGCCACGGCGGCCGCACCAATAAATAGATCACAGGCCTTGAGTTGCGCTAAACAGGCCGCCAGCATCTCTTCGGCACTTTCCACTGGGTGATAGACCACGCCCGCAGGCGTTTGCAGATGGACGGGGCCGCTGACTAGATGCACTTCAGCACCGGCTTCAAGAGCCGCTTGCGCGAGGGCATAACCCATTTTGCCTGAGCTGTGGTTAGAGATATAACGTACCGGATCCAATGCTTCGCGGGTGGGGCCGGCGGTGATCATCACTTTACGACCGCGTAAGGAGCTTGCGGTTGCGCAGTTCTGTTCAGGGGGGCGGATCGCAGCCACGAGGGCCTCGGGTTCTAACATGCGCCCCGGGCCTAGATCACCACAGGCTTGCTCGCCCGAGTCCGGCCCTAAAATCTGCACACCCCGTTGCTGTAGCTGCGCAACATTGGTTTGTGTTTGTGGATGTCGCCACATGGCTTGATTCATCGCTGGAGCGAGTAGGACCGGCGCACGGCTGGCCAGGCAAAGTGTGGTTAAAAGGTCATCTGCAAAACCATGACAGAGGCGGGCAATCAGATTGGCGCTGGCCGGGGCAATCAAAATCAATTCGGCCCAGCGTGCTAACTCAATATGCCCCATGCCCGCTTCCGCTTCCGGATCGAGTAGATGTTGATGAACAGGGTGGCCAGAAAGCGCTTGCAGGGTCAGTGGGCGAATAAACTCACAGGCCGCGTCGGTCATCACCACACGAACCTCGGCACCGGCTTTGATCAATAAGCGCGTGAGTTCGGCACTTTTATAGGCCGCAATTCCACCACTGATGCCCAATAAAATCCGGCGTTGATTGAGAGTTTTCATCAGCTTTTTCCGCCTGTTCCATCTGTGCAAATGAGGCGATAAGATAGCATTTTGCTGCCCTTTTGCGTAGAGGACAGCATTTGTCCAGGACTACAAGGAGGTAGCCATGGCGATTCGAGATTGGCCAGAGGCCGAACGACCACGTGAGAAGCTGCTACATCAAGGGGTTGAGAGTTTATCGGATGCTGAACTTTTAGCCATTTTTCTGCGCACCGGCTTACCCGGTAAAAGTGCAGTCGATCTTGCACGTGATCTTTTGCAGCGCTTTCAAAGCCTGCGTGCATTATTTGAAAGTGATCTGGAGAGCTTTTGTCAGGCACCCGGCCTCGGGCCTGCGAAGTATGTGCAGCTGCAGGCGGTGTTGGAGATGTCCAAACGCCATTTTGAAGCCCATCTCAAACGCAGCTCGGTGCTGGAAAGCCCTCGGGAGGTTCGGCGCTATTTATCAGCCCAGTTACGCCATGAAGCCCGTGAAGTCTTTGCCTGTTTATTCCTCGACAATCATCATCGTGTGATTCGTTATCAAGCGTTATTTTACGGCACCATTAATGCGGCGAGTGTCTATCCACGAGAGGTGGTGAAGTTGGCCTTAAGTGTGAATGCAGCGGCGGTCATACTCAGTCATAACCATCCTTCTGGGATTGCTGAGCCTTCACAAGCAGATCGTCAGATCACCGAGCGTTTACAGCAAGCTCTGGGTTTGGTGGATATCCGAGTGCTGGATCATATGGTTGTCGGTGATGACGAAGTCGTTTCGTTTGCTGAGCGGGGCTGGATTTAACTCCAGACCGTCGTATTGGTGAAAAAATCATCAAAAAACTGGTATTTGGCAGAGAAGGGGGTATAATCTGCGCCCTTCTATCCCTTAATGGTACGGTATTTTGTCCGTTTCACTGGACGCTCCGCCTGAGAGAGTGGCTGTTTTAGCTCTCAATAAACATCGGATAGAGTCACATTAACCGAAAGAATTCAGGTAATTCGTCATGTCACGCATTTGCATGGTAACGGGCAAAGGTCCGATTACCGGGAATAACGTTTCCCACTCTAACCGTAAAACTCGTCGTCGTTTTCTCCCTAACCTGCATTGGCACCGTTTCTGGGTAGAGAGCGAGAACCGTTTCGTTCGTCTGCGTGTATCTTCAAAAGGTATGCGTATTATTGATAAAAAAGGTATCGATTCAGTTTTGGCTGAATTGCGTGCCCGTGGTGAAAAGGTATAAGGAGCTAGACGATGGCAGCTAAAGGCGCACGTGAAAAGATTCGACTGGTTTCCTCTGCAGGTACCGGCCACTTTTACACAACTGACAAGAACAAGCGTAATACTCCGGACAAGTTCGAATTCAAAAAGTACGATCCGGTTGTTCGTAAGCATGTGATCTACAAAGAAGCTAAGATCAAGTAATTTTACTTGGTTGTTGCTGAAAGCCCGGACTTAAGTGCCGGGCTTTTGCATTTCTAAGGCAAGCTAAAACTTGGGGATCGATGGAGATCAACCCCGAGAAGGAAGGCTAAAATGTTGCGCTGGATACCTTTGCTCTTTGTCCTACTCTGGAGTACCGGTTTTATAGGGGCGGCCTACGCCTTGCCTTGGATAGAGCCCTTTCATCTGCTGTTCTTGCGTATGCTGCTGACTCTAGTGGTCTTTCTTGTATTAATTAAACTCTGGCATGCCCCTTGGCCCGGTGCCACACAGGCCGCTCATCAGATGGTGGTGGGTTTGCTGGTACATGCCGGTTATCTCGGTGGCGTATTTGCTGCCATCAAATGGCAGCTCCCAGCCGGGGTGACCGCTTTGATTGTCGGCTTACAGCCTTTGTTAACGGCGCTTTTAGCCTGGAGTTGCTTGGGTCAGCAGCTGGCTCGGCGCCAGTGGCTGGGTTTATGTGTCGGTTTGCTCGGCGTCAGTTTGGTTTTGCTGAGTGGTTTAGAGGGGCAGGGTTTTGTGCTTGAGCCTTGGGCCGTGTTGGCGGCTATCCTGGCGCTGCTCAGCATCTCGTTGGGCACCCTTTATCAGAAGCGCTTTGGTCAGGGGGGAGATCTCTTAACCGGATCTTTTTATCAGTATTTATCTACAGCGGTGGTGATGTTGATTCTGGCACGAAGCTTTGAGCAGGGAGAGATCACTTGGCATCCGCAACTGATCCTAGCCTTACTCTGGTTAGTACTGGGATTATCGGTCACCGCAATTTTGCTGTTAATGTGGATGATTCGTCAGGGTGCTGTCGCGAAAGTAGCGACTTATTTTTATCTGGTGCCACCGCTTACTGTTCTGGAGGGCTGGTGGCTGTTTGATCAGGGCTTAGAGGCCTGGGCTTGGCTAGGTATCCTCTTAGCTGTGAGTGGAGTCTATATGGCATTACGTCAGCCTGTCAGTCGAGTATAAGAAGCTATGCCTGAACTACCTGAAGTTGAAACCACCTGTCGCGGTATTGAACCACATATTCTGCAGCATCCGATTGCGGCGCTTGAGGTGCGACATTGGCGTTTACGTTGGCCGATCGATCCTGAGTTACCACAAAGGCTGGAAGGTGCGGTGATTCAGCAGGTGAAGCGCCGTGGTAAATATATTCTACTCGGTTTGGAGCAGGGTGATCTGTTGATTCATTTGGGCATGTCAGGTTCTCTGCGGGTCTTAAATAACGCACAAGCGGTGGCAAAGCATGACCATTTTGATCTAGTTTTTAGTTCAGGGCTGCGTTTGCGTTACACCGATCCACGCCGTTTTGGTGCCCTGCTTTGGCAGCCACGGAGTGAGGTACACCCGCTACTGGCTAAGCTCGGTCCAGAGCCTTTGAGTGCTGAATTCACGCCCGAGCACATGATCCAGGTCTGCAAGCAGCGCCAAGCGGCGATTAAGGCGGTTATTATGGATAGCCATCATGTAGTGGGCGTGGGGAATATCTATGCTAGTGAAGCCTTGTTTGCGGCAGGAATCGATCCACGCCGAGCGGCAGGGCGCATTTCAGCAGAGAGATTACATCGGCTGCATGCTGAAATTCAGAGAATTCTGGCCTATGCCATTCACCGTGGTGGTACGACCTTGCGTGATTTTGTCGGAGGGGATGGTAAACCGGGCTATTTTCAGCAAGAACTTTATGTGTATGGCCGCGAAGGTGAAGCCTGTAAGCAGTGCCAAACCCTGTTAAAAAGTGTACGTATCGGTCAGCGCAGCAGTGTGTTTTGTCCGCAATGTCAGCGTTGAAAATAAATTGAGGTCAGATGAATAGCCAGTGTTTTTATCCAGGAGGGAGTGCGGATTCGCTCCGAGAAGATCCCAAGCAGCGCCAGCGCTTAAGAGAGAAACTGGGGTTGCTGCCTTTTCTAGCGGAACGTGAAGTCCTCTGTTTAGGGCCTCATGGCATCCATTGTGAAGTGTACAGCCAAGACCCGAGTGCGCCGGTCATCCTTTTTTTGCCGGGCATTGGCACCTATTCCGAACTTTATGCGGAAGTTTTGGCTGGAATCGCCCGTCAGGGGTTTACTCTGGTGGGTATTGATGTGCGAGGCCATGGTTACTCCGGTGGTGCGCGCGGTGAGTATCGTGTTGATCAGGTAGTGGATGACCTACGCCAGGTGTTAGATTGCCTGCAGCAGCGTTTCACCGGCCCGGTCGGCATTTACGGTTACTCAATCGGCGGTTTATTGGCCTTGGCTTTGGCTGAGCAGGAGCCGCGCATTCAATCCTTGCTCTGTGGCACTCTATTGGTCACCGAGATGCCGCCGGATGTTTTACACAGCTTTGGTTGGGCTTGGACTTGGAGTAGTGCGCTGTTTTTTCCGGGTTTAAGCCTACCGATGCGCACGTTTATCGATTATGACCGTTTGTTGGCTGGGCACCCAGCCAGTGAAGAGATCAATAAAGATCCGCGAGTCGTGTTTGATTACCCGCTTGGCACCTTATCGAGCCTGTTTACCCATCGTTGTGGTGCGTTGCAGCAGGCCTATCCTTTCCAGGCGTGTATCCTGCAAGGCGATCGCGATGAGGTGCTGGGGCTGGAGTATACCGAGCGAGTGATTGCGGGGATGACTCATCCCTTCCAGCTGCGTGTTTTGCCGGGAGAGGGGCATATGATCCCTTGGGATAATCCACCGCTATTGATCCAAGCGGTTGCAGATTGGTTTCATCAAACCCTCCCCCAGGCCGACACCTCCCTTGCCAGCGCTTAAGCGCGTGTCATACGTGTCATAAAGGCTTCACTGTCTAGTCATCTGGCTGTCATCCCGCTGCCGAAAAATGCAGAAAAGGATGAGCGGCAGGTAATGAGATGACTAGATTAGAACGCTTAACAGCAGCGGACACTCGGATTTTTTTTTGGATTTCGGGCTACCGCCATCGGCCTTTAATCGGGCTGACGAGTCGTTTTTGCTCGCGCGCAGGGGATGGTTTTTTATATGCGATCTTAGGTGTTCTGCTGGCGTTACATGAAGAAGCCTTAGGTTGGCTATTTTTGCAGACAGGTCTCCTGGCCTATGCCTTGGAACTGCCTGCATATCTATTGCTGAAAAATACCATTCAACGTGATCGCCCTTGTGATCGACATCAAGACTTCCAGGCATTGATTCGCCCTTCAGATCGTTTCAGCTTCCCGTCCGGTCATGCGGCGGCGGCTTTTGTGTTTGCCACTCTCATCTCTGTGGTTTATCCAGATTGGACCTGGCTGGCGCTCGGTTTTGCATGGGCAGTGGGTTGTTCTCGGGTGTTGTTGGGGGTGCATTATCCCAGTGATATTCTGGCCGGAGCACTCCTAGGAAGCCTGATGGCGCTTCTGGCACTTTGGGGTCAGGGATTGATTTGATGCGGATTTTATACGGTGTCCAGGCGACAGGTAATGGACACATCACCCGTGCCCGAGTGATGCAGCCCGCCTTAGCTGCGGCGGGAATCGAAGTAGATTATCTTTTTAGTGGTCGAGCGGAAGAGGCTTATTTTGATATGCAGCCTTTTGCCGAGTACCAGACACGTAAAGGTTTTACGCTGCAATCATGTGCAGGCAAGATTCAGCCCTGGCAAACTTTGAAGACACTCGATTTGATCGAGTTTTGGCGTGATGTGCGTGCGCTTGATCTCTCGACCTACGATTATGTGCTCACTGATTTCGAACCCATTTCGGCTTGGGCTGCGCGAAGACAAAAAGTGCCCTGCATTGGTTTGGCGCATCAGTACGCTCTAGTGCATCCTATCCCCGGAACAGAAAAAGCCTTTTGGCTGGCACCTGCGATTCGAAACTTTGCGCCTGCTAATATTCTTTTAGGAATTCATTGGCAAAGTTTTGAGTGTGGTGTCTTGCCACCGATGATTCCGGCCTTACCAACACAACCCTATACCGCACAGAATTTTATTCTGGTCTATTTGCCTTTTGAGGCGTTAACCGAGGTGTGTACCTGGTTAGCACAGTGTCCGGAGCAGAGGTTTCGAGTCTACACGTCACAAAGTCCTATAGATGCCGTTGAGAATGTAGAGGTTCGCTCCTTGTGTCGTGAAACCTTTCCGCAGGATCTGGCGCGCTGTCAGGGCGTGATCTGTAATACAGGCTTTGGATTGTGCAGTGAAGCGATTTTGTTAGGTAAGAAGCTACTCACACGCCCCTTATCCGGCCAGATAGAGCAGGAGTCTAATGCAGCGGTTTTAGAAAAAATGGGGCGTGCACAGATTTTACATCAGTTTGATTTAGACAGCCTGCGCGCTTGGTTACGCACAGAGAATTGGCCAGCGGCGGTTTACCCAAGGGTGGCAGACGAGGTGGTGGCTTGGTTGAAGGCGGGGGCTCAAGAGTCTGCAGAATCTTTGGCGCAAAGGTTATGGCAAGCTACGCATCTGCCTGTGCAGGTGTAATAAAGGATGGGCTAGAGTCGCCACTCAAACCTCTAAAAGCATCCAAACGCCTTTCAAAAGGCAATAAAAAAGGCGAAGATAATCCGTATCTTCGCCTTCATTGGTATCCCTTTCCGTGCAAATCCAAGCCTAAGCTCTGCTTCCCGCATCCTTAATCTGCTGTCTGGCCATCCTTCTGATTCGTTCCGTGAACAGGAGATCCATAAGCGTTATTATCCCGATATTTTCAGGCATGCCTATAGGAGTTTTTCCTAAATTAAGGAAAAGCAAAAAGCGAGTCGAGTTCTGCCAGAAGCTTTGTCATACTTTTGTCATCAGAATAGCGTCCAATACGCGCAGTCACCAAGGAGTTCAAAGTGGCCTTTAATAACAGTCAGCGTTACTACCCAGAAACCCGTATGCGTCGTATGCGAGCCGATGATTTCTCGCGGCGTTTGATGCGAGAGAATCGACTGACACCGGACGATCTGATTTATCCAGCGTTTGTCATTGAGGGCCAGAATGCACGTGAAACCATTCACTCTATGCCAGGGGTTGAGCGTCTCAGTATTGATTTGATGGTGGCCAAGGCTAAAGAACTGGTGAGTTTGGGGATTCCTGCGCTGGCGCTGTTTCCTGTAACCCCTGCCAGTGCTAAATCTGAGTGGGCGGAAGAGGCGAGCAATCCGGATGGTTTGGCCCAAAGGGCGGTTAAGGCGATTAAAGATGCTTGCCCACAGTTGGGTGTGATCACAGATGTGGCGCTTGATCCGTTCACCACGCATGGGCAGGACGGTATTATCGATGAAACGGGTTATGTCTTAAATGACCGCACGATTGAAACTCTTGTGGCTCAAGCTGTGTCCCATGCCGAGGCGGGTGCAGATGTGGTGGCACCTAGCGATATGATGGATGGCCGTATCGGGTACATTCGAGCAGCTTTAGAAGAGAGTGGCTTCGTGAATACTCGTATCATGGCCTATTCGGCTAAATACGCCAGTGCCTATTATGGGCCTTTTCGCGATGCCGTGGGTTCGGCGGCGAATCTGGGCAAAGGCAACAAATACAGCTATCAAATGGACCCTGCCAACAGCGATGAAGCTTTGCATGAGGTGGCGTTGGATTTAGCAGAGGGCGCTGATATGGTGATGGTGAAGCCAGGGATGCCTTATCTGGATATCGTGCGTCGTGTGAAGGATGAGTTAAAAGCCCCGACCTTTGTGTATCAGGTTAGTGGTGAATATGCGATGCACATGGCGGCCTTTCAGCAAGGCTGGTTGGATGAGCGCAGTGTAATGCTGGAATCTCTGCTGGCGTTTAAGCGCGCCGGTGCGGATGGAGTTTTGACCTATTTTGCTGTGCGTGCCGCACAGGAACTGAATGCTTGAGGAGAGTTGCATGAGTGAAGAGGTGTTGCATGCCGTGGCCCATCAAACGGATCCGGACACGGAAACCTTAAGTGCTGAAGCGGCGGCGGCGGAGGCGGCGGCAGCGGCTTTGCTGGAAAGCCGCGAAATTCTTCCGACCATCGAGCCGATTGAGAAGGTTCCGGTTGATCTCAAGGCCTCTGAACTCTACATCAACCGCGAGCTGAGCCATCTCCAGTTTAATGTCCGCGTTCTCGAACAGGCATTGGATGAGGGGCATCCATTATTGGAACGCCTGATGTTCCTGCTCATCTTCTCCAGTAACCTAGATGAGTTCTTTGAAATTCGTGTGGCCGAGCAGTTGCGTCAGCTGAAATATGGACGTGAAGATGTGGGGCCGGATGCGATGCATCCACAAAAGGTTTTAGAGAAGATACGTGAGATCTGTGAGATCAATGTTGATCGTCAATATAAGATCCTCAATGAGATTATGTTTCCTGCCTTAGAAGTACAGGGCATACGTTTTGTACGCCGTGGTTTGTGGACGCCTGAACAGCGCGCTTGGGTCAAAGATTTCTTTGAAGAGAAAATTGTGCCTGTCATCAGCCCGATCGGCTTAGACCCCTCTCACCCTTTCCCACGTTTGATCAACAAAAGCCTGAACTTTATTGTGCAGCTTGAAGGGAAGGATGCGTTTGGTCGGGAAACCGGATTGGCGATTATCCCAGCGCCACGCTCCTTGCCACGCCTCATTCGCTTACCGGATGAACTCTGTGAGGGAGGGGATAATCTGATCTTCCTCTCTTCTATCATCCATGAATTTGCCGATGAACTCTTCCCCGGCATGAAGGTGAAGGGCTGTTATCAGTTCCGTATCACACGCAACGCCGATCTAAGTTTTGATTTCGAAGAGATCGAAGACTTGGCACGTACGTTACGCGGTGAACTGCATTCACGTAAATATGGCGATGCGGTGCGTCTTGAAGTGGATCAGCGCACGCCGGAGGAGTTGATCGCCTTTTTGATGGAAGAGTTTAATCTCAATGACAGCCAGGTTTACCGTGTGAATGGCCCCGTCAACCTGAACCGGTTGATGGCCGTTCGTGATCTAGTCGAGCGTCCTAATCTACGCTGGAAGCCTTTTACTCCGGGTCTACCTGGAAAGCTTAAAACGGATAAAGATATTTTCAGCATCCTGCGCAAAAACGATCAGTTGCTTTTGCACCCTTTCCAATCCTTTACACCTGTGATCGATCTGTTGCGTCAGGCGGCCAAAGACCCCGACGTGATTGCGATCAAACAGACGCTGTATCGTACTGGGGTGAAGTCCGACATCGTCAACTCCTTGGTCGAAGCGGCACGTAACGGCAAAGAGGTCACGGTTGTAATAGAGCTGCGTGCACGCTTTGATGAAGAGAGTAACTTGCAACTCGCCAGTCGTTTGCAAGAAGCCGGCTGCCTCGTAGTGTATGGCGTGGTAGGGTATAAAACCCATGCCAAGATGATGTTGATTATCCGTCGTGAAGGCAACAACCTGGTACGTTATTGTCATCTCGGTACGGGTAACTATCACTCAGGGACCGCACGTTTATATACCGATTACAGTTACATGACCTGTGATCAGGATGTCGGCGAAGATGTGCATAAGGTATTCCAGCAGCTCACCGGTATGGGCAAGATTCAGAAACTGAAGAAACTCTATAATGCGCCTTTCACCCTACATGCGCGCATGTTGGAGCTGATTCAGAATGAGATTCGCCATGTCCAGGCTGGGCGTAAGGGCTATATCGCCATTAAGGTGAATGGCTTGACTGAGCCGCGGTTGATTCGAGCTCTCTACGAAGCATCACAAGCCGGTGTGGAGATTGATTTGATCATTCGTGGTATGTGTCGTCTACGCCCAGGCTTACCGGAGATCTCGGAAACCATTCGCGTGCGCTCGATTATTGGACGCTTCCTTGAGCATACCCGCGTTTACTACTTTGCCAATGATGGTGAGCCTTTGGTGTATTGCAGCAGTGCCGACTGGATGGAGCGGAATATGCTCAATCGTGTTGAAACGGGATTCCAGCTGACCGGCAAAAATGCGGAGCGTATCAAAAATGAACTGGACTATTATTTACGTGATAATTGCCAGGCTTGGGCACTGCATTCAGATGGAAGTTATACCCTGTTACAACCCCAGGAGGGGGAGGAGCGCTTCAGTGCTCAGCATGCTCTGATGGAAGAGTTCGCGACCCTCTAAACCACTTAAGACTGAGTCGGTCAAGGCTAGGGATGCACTCTCAGAGTGCATCCACCCTAGCTGCCAAGGGTCAGCTGGTTTATATTAGACGCAAGGCGCTGAATTTAAACCGAGGATTTACATGACACTGACCGAGCTTCGCTACATCGTCACCCTGGCGCAAGAGCAACACTTTGGTCACGCGGCTGAGCGTTGCTTCGTCTCACAACCGACCTTGTCGATTGCCGTGAAAAAGCTTGAAGATGAGCTAGGGGTTGCGTTGTTTGAGCGTAGTAAAAGTGCTGTGCGAGTGACTCCCGTCGGTGAAAAGGTCGTCCGTCAAGCACAGACGGTGCTCGAACAAGCTGAAGCGATCCGTGAGTTAGCAAAAGAGGGCAAGGATCAGTTGGCCAGCCCCTTGCGTGTGGGCGCGATCTTCACCATTGGTCCTTATCTGTTTCCGTCACTGATTCCCGAAGTGCAAAAACTCGCACCTCAGATGCCGCTCTATATCGAAGAAAATATGACAGAAACCTTACGGGGTAAAATTCGTAACGGTGAATTGGATGCGATCGTCATAGCTTTACCTTTCCAAGAGCCGGATGTGTTAACCCGAGCCGTGTATGATGAACCTTTTGAAATGGTCTTGCCTAAAGGCCATCCTCTGAGCCGTGAAAAGCAGGTGGATCCAAGTGTGATTGGGGATCTGCGCATGTTGCTTTTGGGCGAGGGGCACTGTTTCCGTGATCAGGTGTTAGAGGCCTGCCCAACCCTGAATCAATCTTTCCATAATCAGCATACCGTCACCGAGGGCAGCTCCTTAGAGACCATTCGGATGATGGTGGCGTCTGGACTGGGTTGCAGTGTGTTACCTGAGTCGGCGATTAAGAATCATCCCTCCAGCCACTTGGTTGAGGTACGACCTTTTAAAGCCCCTCGTCCAATGCGCACGGTAGCCGTCGCTTGGCGTGCCAGCTTTCCACGACCTCAGGCGATCGAAGTGCTGATCCAAGCCATCCTGTCCTGCCAATCCAAGCCTGGTCTCTTGGAGTCCTGATGTGGCCGGCAGGCTATCACTGCAACTACTTAAAGGGGTCGGTACGGCGCTAGAGCTTAAGTTACAACGCTTAGGCTTACAGAGTATTGAAGATCTCTGGATGCATCTGCCTCTGCGTTATCAGGATCGTACCCGGCTTTTGCCTTTAGCCGGACTGCAGCCGGGTGATGAAGCGCTGGTACAGGTGCAGGTGGTGTTAGCTGATCGTGCTCAGGGGCGGCGTCCGAGCTTTTTATGTCGAGTTCAGGATGGAACCGGCTCATTGACCCTGAGATTCTTCCATTTCAACGCCGGTCAAATGAAGTCTTTAACACCGGGCGTGTGTCTAGAGTGCTTTGGTGAGGTGCGTCCTGGCCCGGCGGGGTTAGAGATGATTCATCCGGAATATCGTGTGATTCCCCATCTCGGGCTGCCGGTAGAACGTGCGGCATTAACGCCCATCTATCCTTTAACCGAAGGATTGCCGCAAACACGTATCCGACGTTTGCTGGAGCAATCTTTGCTTTATCTCACGCCAGAAGCTTTACCGGATCTCCTGCCCAGTGCCTGGTTGCAACGTCAGGGCATGCCGGGTTTGATCGAAGCCTTGAGATTTCTGCATCAACCCCCTCCAAACGTGGACCAGCAAGCACTACTGAGTGGCCAGCATCCAGCGCAACAACGTTTGGTCTTAGAAGAGCTGCTGGCACACCACCTTTCCTTACAGCGAGTACGTGCGGTATTAAGAGCGCCGGGTGCCTTGTCTTTGCCCCGATCCCAAACCTTACAGAAACAGTTCTTAGCCCGTTTACCTTTTCCTCTGACGGCTGCTCAGCAGCGGGTAGGGGAAGAGATTGCCCAGGATTTAACCGCACAGGTCCCCATGTTGCGCTTGGTCCAGGGTGATGTCGGTTCTGGCAAAACTTTGGTGGCCGCCTTAGCAGTGTTGCAGGCGGTGGAAGCTGGGCAGCAAGCGGTCGTGATGGCACCTACGGAAATTCTTGCAGAACAGCATTATCGTAACTTCTCGGCCTGGTTGGAGCCGCTGGGTATCCAGGTCGCTTGGCTGGTCGGCAAACTCAAGGGGAAGGCTCGCCACCAGCAATTACAGGCCATTGCCAGCGGTGAGGCTCAGGTCGTGTTGGGTACACATGCCCTGTTTCAAGAGGGGGTGGCGTTTGCTTCTTTAGCGCTCTTGGTAATTGATGAGCAGCATCGTTTTGGGGTGCATCAACGCTTAAGTTTACGCGAAAAAGGCTGTGCCGAGGGGCGCATGCCACATCAGCTCATTATGACCGCGACACCGATTCCGCGCACCTTAACTATGAGTGCTTATGCGGATCTAGATGTGTCGATCATCGATGAGCTGCCGCCCGGACGCACGCCTATCCAGACCTTAGTGCTGGCCGACACACGGCGCGATGAGGTGATTGAGCGTGTTCGTGAGGCGTGCCAGCAAGGGCGTCAAGCCTATTGGGTGTGTACCCTAATTGAAGAATCGGAAGCGCTGCAGTGTCAGGCGGCAGAGGTTACTGCGGCTCAGCTAGCTGAGCGTTTACCTGAACTGACGATAGGTCTCGTGCATGGCCGGATGAAAGCAGCAGACAAAGCCGAAGTGATGCGAGCATTTAAAGCGGGCGAGTTAGCCTTATTGGTGGCGACGACGGTGATTGAGGTGGGTGTGGATGTGCCGAACGCCAGTCTGATGATTATAGAGAATCCGGAGCGTTTGGGGTTAGCCCAGTTACATCAGTTACGTGGACGTGTCGGGCGTGGCACAGCGGCGAGTCATTGTGTGTTGATGTACCACGCCCCTCTATCGCAAGCGGGGCGTGAGCGCTTGGCGGTGATGCGCGAAACCCAAGATGGTTTTCGCATCGCGGAAAAGGATTTGGAGCTGCGTGGTCCCGGTGAGGTTTTAGGGACACGTCAGACCGGAATGATGCAGTTTCGTATTGCAGATCTCACCCGTGATGCGCATTGGATACCGACGTTGCACGTTTTGGCCGAGCAGATGCTGGCGCAAACGCCACAGGAAGCCGAGGCATTGATTCGACGCTGGATGGGCAGCAGCGAAGCCTACGCTCAGGTATAATCGCCTTCTTGAGTGAACCCACTCGGAAACCTTTTTGGAACCGACTTTGGAGTACCGGATGCAGCCTACCCCTGAGCAGCTTGCCCTTATCGAACGTCAACTCGGTCGTCCACCGCGTGGTTTGGCCGCGATCGCCTATGCAACACCTGATGGGGTTCCTGTTGTTTTGCAGATGCGCTCTTTGATGGAAGGTAAACCCTTTCCCACGCTATTTTGGCTGTGTAGCCAGGATCTGGATAAAGCCTTGGCGCGCATTGAGGCCAGTGGCTGGATTAAATCGATGGAAGAGGAGCTGCAGCAGGATGCGCAGTTACGTGCGCGCTTTCATGCTCAACAACAAGCCTACGTGGATCTGCGCTGGCAGTTAATGACTGCCGAAGATCGTGCCGTGATCGAGGCTCAAGGCTTTACTGAACGCTTTAATACACTGGGAATTGGTGGCATTGCGCAATGGGATAAGGTGCGTTGCCTGCATATGCAATATGCGCATCATCTGGTCGCGGAAAATCTGATCGGTCAGCGTTTGGATGCTGAGTTCGCTCTGCATGAACTGGCGATACAGATTTAAACGCTACACGCAGCGTTGTGCATAAAAATAGGCCGCGATGCGGCCTATTTTTTCTCTGTAGCCGAGGTCAACGGCTGTACAGATTTTCTTGATCAGTCTTGACCGGTCAGCAGCTTATATTTGATCAGAAGCTGCTCTTCAGTTTCGACATGTTCAGGATCTTTCGGGATACAATCCACAGGACAAACTTCTACGCACTGGGGCGTGTCATAGTGACCGACACACTCGGTGCATTTGCCGGGATCGATTTCATAAATTTCTTCGCCTGGAGAGATGGCCTCATTCGGACATTCAGGCTCACATACATCACAGTTGATGCATTCATCGGTGATCATCAAGGCCATGACGGCTACCTCATTAACTCGTTATCAATTGGTGTGCTGCAGGTAAGTATCCAACGCTGCAGAGACCTTAGGGTGAACAAACTGGCTTACGTCGCCACCGAGAGAGGCGATCTCACGGATCAGGGTAGACGAAATATAACTCAGGTGCTCCGCAGGTGTCAGGAACAGGCTTTCAATCTGAGGACTCAAACGGCGATTCATATTCGCCAATTGGAACTCATATTCAAAATCTGAAACCGCGCGCAGCCCGCGCAAAATAATATTCGCTTGCTCTTGCTGCAGAAGGTCCGCCAACAAGCAGTTAAAACCGACCACGCGCACATTGGGCAGGTGTGACAAGGCTTGTTGAGCCAGTTCAACACGCAGCGCCAAAGGCAGTAATGGGCGTTTTTTTGGACTTTCTGCAACGGCCACCACGACCCAATCAAATAGCTTACAGCCACGCTCGACAAGGTCAGTGTGGCCATTGGTGATGGGATCAAAGGTGCCGGGATACACTGCCGTGTTCATTTATATCCCCAGAAGTATCAGCTGAATACGTGCGCGGATCTTAGCCCAATCAGAGAGATGGTACAAATACAAAAAGTGCATGAGTATTTTCTAAAAAAGAATAAAAAATAGTTTTAGCATAAAATATAGTTATATAAATTCTGAGGGAATTGCCATGAATCTTTCTACACTGAAGATGACGATTTGATGAAATCGACTGTCCAAGGCTTGCAAGCAGATGAGAAAAACGGATAGTCATACCTTCCCTCACACAGGTATGTTGGTTAAAAACAAGGATAAATCAGGAAAAGTCATGCCCAGAAGAACTCCCGAAGAAGCGGAACAAACCCGTTTGAATCTTTTAAACACGGCGTTACGCATGTATGCCCAGCAAGGTCTGCACCAGGTCTCTCTCAAGCAGATCGCGGCTCAGGCAGGGGTAACGCATGGTGCTGTGTATTGGCACTTTCGTAACCGTGATCATCTTTTAGAAAGTCTGTATTTTCATCACGAGATGCCGTTTGAACAGCAGTTTGTTGAGCAACAGCAGGCTATCCGTCAGGATCCTGTGCAAGCTTTGGCCGATTACCTGCGTGGCGTGTTGCGCGCGGTATTAAGTCGACCGGCATTGCGTCTGACCTATCGGCTGTTTTGGTTGCAGCCGGATCAAGCTGAGTTGGCCGGCGTTTATGCGCGGCTGCAAGCGGATCAGGCCTTGTGCTTAAGCCACTTACTCGCATTTTTGAAGCAGGCACGGAAAAAGAAACTGCTGAAAAAGAAGTTTTCGACTCAGCCTTTTGCAGAGAGTCTGGCGGCGGTTCTGCATGCTCTGTTGCGCGAAGCCGTTCAACCGGCCCTTTTCAGCCCGAATGCTGAGCCATCGCCGCTGCAGGAGATCACAGCCGAGGAGCACAGCTCTGACGTCTTAGACTATGAACTACCGGAAGCGATTGAGCATTTAATTCAGGCGCTGATCAGAGGCTTGGCAGCGGGCTAAGATCGGTCATTTCCAAGCCAAGATCTTCACGTTGGTACAGCCGGTAAGCTACTTGCCCTGCCTGTTTCTCACGATACAGGCTCCAGTTATCGGGTAGACCTTGTGGCGTCCAATCTCTTTCGGTTTCGATATAGATCATCGCGGCATTGCTGAGCAAGCCTCGCGACTCCAGTAGAGTCGCAATCGGGCGGATCAGGTCTTTATGAAAAGGCGGATCGAGGAAAACAAGATCATAAGTGGCTTCTTGATCCGCCATTTTTTCCTCTAACCAATCTAACGCGGAGCGGCAGTGGGCCTCTCCGTTTTGGGCTTTTAAGCGCTGTAGATTGCGGCGAATCTGAGCAATCACCTCAGGTGAGGCATCCACAAAGGTAGCCGATGCTGCGCCACGCGATAGCGCCTCAAACCCCAGGGCACCACTACCACAAAAAAGATCGAGGCACTGTGCACCAGGCGTCAGAGTTTGCAGCCAGTTGAATAGGGTTTCACGCACACGATCCGGTGTTGGGCGTAGGCCTTCAATTTCGGGGAAGGGTAGTTTCTGACTGCGCCAGAGGCCACCAATGATTCTTAAGCTCGACGTTTCTGCCGCCGCTGCTTGGGGGCGAGGGCGTGCAGCACGATTGTGGCGACTCATGAAATGCAAAATCCTGTGCGCTGTGCTCAACTCGAATTGAGCTTAATAGGGGTTCAGTACCCAATGCACCGCGGCAGGCGTAGTGAGCAACGCTTCTAGCCAAGCCTGTATCTCATCCGATGAATGGGTGCGCAAAGTATCCTGAAACAGAGGGTAGCTGTCGAGACTCCAGCGAAATCGAGCAGTTAATTCCAGCGCTTGGCGTGCTGCCGTGGCTTCCTCTAAGCCGCCTAGGCGAGCAGAGTGTTCATCGAGACGGCTATCAGCAATCTTGTGTCTGAGCTGCTCAAGCCATTCCTCTGTCGAGAGATCACTGCTTTCCGGCAAGCTTAAGATCAAGGCCAGATAGCCTTGGCGTTGATTGGGTTGCCAGAGTAGACGGTAGTGCTGAATCTCTGTTTCCTGCTCCAAATAGCGCTGAAGTCGGCTCGCAGCGAGACGGCTGAGAGCCAGTTCTTGTGGGCTAGGATGGGTCGCTAAGGGCCAGGCTATTAGCCACCAGCGTTGATTTTGATAACCCTGCATCTCACCTGAATGCGGGGCAAGCGTGTGGGGTGTTGAGTGGGTCTGTGGTGCTGGAAGGGCTTCAGCTGCAGCGGGGCGTTCTGCCGCGCTGTATAGACGTAACCATTGCAAATCTTGATCCTGCCAAGCCGGTTGGAGCCAGTTGCCCAGCTCGGCTAATAGACGATTTTCCGGGCTTTGCAGATCTAGATGTATGTGCGCGGCGGCTTGCGCATACCAACGTTCATCTTGAATGGATTGACTTTGAAAGGATTCCGCCAGCTCATCACTGAGTTCTTGGAGCCGTTCAGGGCTGAGCGAAACATTGCCTCGCCAACGTAGGCCTAAGGTCTCAGCACGTTGAATTTTTTCCCAGTGGCCCGATAGGGCGTTATAACGGATCAGCCAATCTGCTTCGATCTGTTGTAATTTAGCCTGCAGCTCGGCGTGTAATAAGCGTTGTTCGCGATTAAAAGCCGGAGGGAGTTGTAGCAGCCACTCCATCTGTACGGTGTCGCTTGCAGGCGTTTGCATGCCATAGAGATCGGCTTCCTGGAGATAGTAGAAGGTAAAGCCCGCATCTTCTTTCTCAGCGGTTGGAATGTTGAGTAGCACGATGGCAATGGCCACAATCCACATCAACCAATAGAGATAACGGCGATTGAATAGAGGTTTGTAATCCGATACAGACATAACGTTTCCCGTTTGGTTGATGGCGCGCGCTCTGTGTTAAGATAGCCGAAATGAATTAACACTATCTACTCTGCAACTGACGAGCCTTTAAAGTCTATGGAATCTTTGTATAACTGGATGCTGGGTATGGGCTTAGATCCTGCCCTTTTGCCTTATATCGCCGGTGGTCTGGCGTTGGTTTTAGTGATCGCGCTTTATGTTTTCTTAAAGCCGAGTCCTCAGGCGGATGCACAGACGCAAGATGAGTCGGTGGTGCCGCCCGCGCGCCCCGCTGAGGAAGCTGAGACGCTGCCAGAGGTGCAAGACCTTGTCAGCCAGGAGAAGATAGCAGCGGCACCTCTTGAGCCAGAGACCAGTGTTCAGGCCGAAGTGGCTGCGGAAAGCACGTCTAGGCTTGCGGAAGTAGAGGTTGTAATCCCCGCCACGCCTGTCACAGAAGTACGCCAAGACGTCACAGCGACTGATGCAGCGTTTGCCGATTCGGCTACCCTGGAAACCTCTGCTGCCGTGGCACCGGCACGAGAGCTTGAAATCCCTGCGGTTGAAACTGAGGTGGCTGAAGCACCCTCTGAAACGAAACAGTTCGAACCCGCTACACCAGTGCCTTCGGCACCGGAAGCACCTGTAGAGCCAGCGGTGGCGGCCCCTGTGGTGACTGCCGCACCGAGCGAAGCACCGGAGCAGCGTAAGCAGCGGTTGTTTGAGCGTATTCGTTCCGGTTTGAGCCGTACGAAAGCCAGCCTCACAACTCAAATCGGGGAGTTGTTCGGCAGCAGTCAAAGTATTGATGAAGATCTGCTGGAAGAGCTGGAAACATTGCTGTTGATGGCAGATGTGGGGGTAGAGGCCACCACGGCAATTATCGGGCGCTTGAACGAAGCCGTTGAGAAAAACGAATTAAAAGACCCTGCCGCTTTGCAGCAGGCTCTGAAACGTGAGTTGTCTGTTTTACTGCAGCCGGTACAGCAGCCGCTGAACCTAGTCAGCGGTCAAGGGACTCAGGTCATTTTAGTGGTAGGTGTGAATGGTGTGGGTAAAACCACAACCATAGGTAAGCTGGCTAAGCGTTTGCAGGCTGAAGGCAAGTCAGTGATGCTGGCGGCTGGAGACACTTTCCGTGCGGCGGCGGTTGAGCAGTTGCAGGTTTGGGGTGAGCGTAATCAGGTGCCCGTGGTGGCACAGCATACCGGAGCCGATTCCGCATCCGTAATCTTTGATGCGTTGCAGTCTGCTCAGGCCAAAGGCATTGATGTGCTGATCGCCGATACTGCCGGTCGTTTACAAAACAAAGACAATCTCATGAACGAGCTGTCGAAAGTGGTTAGGGTGATGAAAAAGCTCGATCCACAGGCGCCTCATGAAGTGATGTTGGTGTTGGATGCCGGGACTGGTCAAAATGCGATCAGCCAGGCTAAACAGTTCCGTGAAGCTGTAGGGGTGACGGGCATTACTCTGACTAAGCTTGATGGTACGGCGAAGGGCGGCATTATTTTCGCCATTGCCAAACAGTTTGAATTGCCAATCCGATTTATCGGGGTGGGTGAGCAGATCGATGATTTGCGTCCCTTTTCCGCCGATGAGTTTGTGCAAGCGCTGTTCGACTAAACCGCAGTAGGAGCGGCGAATCTATGGCCGAAATACGCTTTACCAATGTCGGCAAACGTTATGCTGAGGGGCATGATGCCTTGATCGGCGTGGATTTCACCCTAGAGTCGGGTGAAATGGCTTTCTTGACCGGACATTCAGGTGCCGGCAAAAGTACGCTTCTAAAGTTGATCATGCTGATGGAGCGCCCTTCGCGTGGGCAGGTCTGGGTCGGAGATCAAGAGTTGAATGTGCTGCCCCGGCATCAGATCGCTTGGCACAGACGGCGTATCGGCGTGGTGTTCCAGAACCATCAGCTGCTGTTCGACCGCAGTGTCTTTGACAATGTTGCCCTGCCTTTGCAGATCGCGGGTTATGATCCACAAGATGCGGCGCGTCGTGTGCGTGCCGCCTTGGATAAAGTCGGGTTGTTGATGCGGGAGAAGCAAAATCCGATCACCCTGTCCAGTGGTGAACAGCAGCGCGTTGGGATTGCCCGTGCCATAGTGCACAAGCCCAAATTGCTACTCGCGGATGAGCCAACCGGTAACCTGGATCCTCAGCTTTCGGAAGATGTGATGCGTCTGTTTGAACAGTTCAATCGGATCGGGACGACGGTATTAATTGCCAGCCATGATTTGTCTTTAATTAACCGCATGCAGCGCCGAACTCTGGTTCTACGTGGCGGAAGGTTGGTGTCGGGTGGCTGAGAAATCCAATACCGTCGCGCGGCGGGGTGCTCAAGTACATCGCGTCAGTCAGCGCAATCGTCTCAGCAGTTGGTTACGTCACCATCTGTCCGTCGCCCTGACGTCCTTGCAACGTATTCTACGAACCCCTTTAGCGTCCTTTATGACGTTGGCGGTGTTGGCCATAGCTCTGGCCTTACCCAGTTTTATGTGGACGGTGGTGCATAATGTGCAACAGTTTGCCGCAGGCTGGGATACGCATCCACGGATTAGCCTGTATCTCCATCAGCAGGTAAGTGATGAGCGTGCCGAGCAGATGAGCTTGGAGCTGATGTTGCACCCGGGTTTATCCGGTGTCGAGCTGATCGATCGTGATAAGGGGTTACAAGACTTTGCACGCTATTCCGAATTTGCCAATCTGATCAGCCTGTTTGAACGTAACCCTTTACCGGCTGTGATTCTGGTGCTGCCGACAGATCACACGCTTTTGGCCTTACAGGGTTTGCAACAGGAACTGTCCGTCTTGCCTGAAGTGCAAGAGGCGCAACTCGATTTAGAGTGGTTGCAGCGCTTAGGAGCCTATCTCAATGTCTTGGAACGTTTTACCTGGGTGGTGAGTGGTCTCTTGGCCTTAGCGGTCTTGTTGATTGTCGGCAATACACTGCGTATGACCTTAGAAAGCCGCCGAGATGAAATTATCGTGACCAAACTGGTGGGCGCAACCGATGCTTGGGTGCGGCGTCCGTTTCTCTATACGGGCTTCTGGTTAGGCCTGTGTGGAGCGATACTGGCGTCTGTGCTGGTGTTTTTAGCGATGGAAATGATTCGAGCGCCTGTGGATCGTTTAGCGCAGTTGTACATGAGCAGCTTCAGCTTACAAGGTTTGGGCGCTCAAGGTTTGACAACACTCATCGCTATAGGTGTTGCCTTGGGTTGGTTAGGTGCGTTTGTTTCGACAGGACGCCATCTACGCGAAATCGAGCCCTCTTAAGGGCTTGCATTTCCGCAACGAGGCCGCTATTTTTCAGCGTCAGCTTAAAACGCGATCCGATACATCTGGGGAACTTTTCTCAGATTTTTGTGGTCTGAAGCGGCGGTAAAACTGAATATTAAATGAGGTTACATAATTCATGAGCACAAGCTTGCGTGTTGTAGAACAACTGTCACCGGGTGGCAACGTGAATGCTTATGTTCAGACTGTGGGCACTATTCCGATTCTGAATGCAGAAGAGGAACGAGCGCTGGCAGAGCGGTTGTTTTACCAGAATGACTTGGAGGCGGCACGTCAGTTGGTTTTGTCCCACCTGCGTTTTGTTGTGCACATCGCCAAGTCTTATTCAGGTTATGGATTGCCACTGAGTGATCTGATCCAAGAAGGTAATGTCGGTTTAATGAAAGCGGTGAAACGCTTTGATCCAACGGTGGGTGTGCGTCTGGTGTCTTTTGCTGTGCACTGGATTAAAGCAGAAATGCACGAGTTCATTCTGCGCAACTGGCGTATCGTCAAGGTGGCGACCACTAAAGCCCAGCGTAAGCTGTTCTTTAATCTGCGTTCGCAGAAAAAAGGCTTGAGTTGGATGAGCAATGATGAGGTCGATGCCGTCGCCAAGGATTTAGGGGTTGATAGTGCAGTTGTACGTCAGATGGAAGGCCGTATGGCGGCAACTGATACGGCCTTCGATGCGCCCTTGGGTGAAGACGAAGAGCTGAGCAGCTGGTCACCCTCGCAGTATTTAGAAGATGAAGAGGCCGATCCGGCACTTCAACTGGAAGCCAGTAACTGGGAAGAGAGTGCACAGCGTCAGCTGCATCAGGCACTTTCTGCTTTGGATGAACGTAGCCGAGACATTTTGGCACAGCGTTGGTTGGCAGATGAGAAGGCAACACTACATGACCTGGCAGCCAAGTATGATGTGTCGGCCGAACGTATTCGTCAGCTCGAAAAAAACGCGATGAAAAAGGTACGTGAGGCGATTACGCTCATCGCTTGACGCTGTAACCCGCCTCAGAAGCCGCCATCGAGCGGCTTTCTTTTTTTCTAGAGGCCTGTTTTTCGAGTCGCATAATCTCGATTTTTGAGGGGAAAAAGATGGCACGAGGTTTTCTAATCATCGCAGCGTTACTGGGGATGCTCGCGGTCATTTTGGGTGCTTTTGGTGCCCATGCCCTGGCTGCGGTGCTAGATGCACGGCAATTAACGGTCTACCAAACGGCTGTCAGTTATCAGTTCTGGCACGCATTGGCGCTGCTGGCCGTTGCGCTTTTGGCTCAGCGTCAAGCGAACCGGTGGTTGCTCTGGAGCGGTATCAGTTTTCTACTGGGTGTGCTGCTCTTCTGCGGCAGTCTCTATGCAATGACGCTGACAGGTTGGCGTCAGCTCGGTATCATTACGCCTTTTGGAGGCCTAGCCTTTATTCTGGGCTGGGTGTTCCTTGCACTCTCTCAGTGGCGACAGGAGCACTAGGATGCAGATCTATTTAAATGGACAGGATCATGAGTTAGCGGCAGACACGAGTCTGAGCACTCTGCTGGAAAGCATGGGATTAGCAGGGAAACGTGTAGCGGTTGAGCTGAATCTAGAGATAGTTCCACGTAGCCAGCATGCGACCACTCGGTTACAGCCGGGCGACCAGGTCGAAGTCGTGCAGGCAATTGGCGGCGGTTAAGGTGGGTGCGGGCACGACAATTTTGTGCTCTTCTAACTAAAGCCCCTCACAGAACAACCAACAGGATAATCAAATGACAGAATTAGAGCAGTCCGATGCGCTGGTGATTGCCGGCCGCGAATACCAATCACGCTTGTTGGTGGGTACGGGAAAGTATAAAGATTTAGCAGAAACCGGTGCGGCCATTGCGGCCAGTGGCGCTGAGATCGTCACCGTTGCGGTGCGTCGTACCAATATTGGCCAGAATCCAGGTGAGCCGAATCTTTTAGATGTCATTTCACCGGATGTGTACACGCTTTTGCCGAACACCGCCGGCTGCTATACCGCCGCTGATGCCGTGAGAACCTGCCGTTTGGCACGAGAGCTGTTGGATGGCCATGATCTGGTGAAGCTTGAGGTTTTGGGCGATGACAAAACTCTCTATCCCAATATAGTGGAAACGCTCAAAGCAGCTGAAACCCTGGTGGCTGATGGCTTTAAAGTGATGGTCTATACCAACGATGACCCGATAGTGGCACAGACGCTGGAAGCGATGGGCTGTGTTGCGGTGATGCCACTGGGATCACTGATTGGTTCTGGTTTGGGTATTTTGAATCCACATAATATTCAAATCATCCTAGAAAATGCACAGGTGCCGATTATTGTCGATGCCGGTGTGGGCACCGCATCCGATGCCGCGATTGCGATGGAAATGGGCTGTGCTGGAGTGTTGATGAATACCGCCATTGCGGCGGCACAAAAACCTGTGCTCATGGCTCAGGCGATGCGCAAAGCGATTGAAGCGGGACGTGAAGCCTATTTGGCTGGGCGTATGCCGCGTAAGCGTTATGCCAGTGCCTCTTCTCCCTTGGACAGTAGTCTGATCACGCGTGCATGAGTAGCCAGATGAATACAGAGATAGAAACCCATACGCCCAACGCAGAAGCGACTGAACCTAAACGCCGAAGTGTGCGCAGCTTTGTGGTGCGTGCGGGGCGCATGACGGAAGGTCAGGAGCGCGGGATGCAGCTCTATTGGTCGCAATATGGGCTGACCCTGGAACAAGGGATGTTGGATTTTTCCCAGGTGTTTGGACGCCAAGCTCCAGTGGTGATCGAAATCGGTTTTGGTATGGGAGACTCTTTGCTGGAAATGGCACGACAGATGCCTGAAAAAGATTTTATTGGCATCGAGGTGCATCCCCCAGGGGTTGGACGTTTACTTGCGCGTGCCGGTGAAGAGGGTATCACGAATCTACGTGTTTACTGCGAGGATGCGATTGAGGTCTTGCAGCGGTGTATTCCCGATGCCAGTCTGCAGGGGCTTCAGCTCTTCTTCCCCGATCCTTGGCCGAAAAAGCGCCATCATAAGCGCCGGATTGTTCAGCCTGAATTTGCCCAGCGTATTCGTCAGAAATTGGCAGTCGGTGGACACTTTCATATGGCGACTGATTGGCAGCCGTATGCCGAGCATATGATGGAGGTGATGAGTGCGGCTGAGGGTTACACTAATGCTGCGGGAAGTGGAGAGTATTCACCTCAGCCTGATTGGCGGCCTGTGACAAAATTCCAAGCGCGTGGTGAAAAACTGGGCCACGGTGTTTGGGATTTGATCTTTACGCGTATCGCTTAATACCCATCGGGAGGCTTAAGCCTCCCGATTCAGTGCGATTACTCAGCACTTCTTCCCATGCGCTGGCGCATCTGTGGGCGTTCACCGTCACAGTCACCGCGCATCATCTTGCCTTTTTTGCCACCTTTTCCGTCCATACCTGAATAGCCGGATTCACGCCAATTTTGCATTTTTTCCATCTGCTCAGGGGTCAGGATCTCAGCCATTTTGTTTTGCATCTGCTGGCGATGAGCTTCGCGCTCAGCCTGCTTGCTCTGCCAAAGCGCCTGGATCTTGCCGGTCTGCTCTGCGCTTAACTGTAAACGCTCTTGCATCTGCTCTAGATGTTTTTGCTGGCGTGTGTCTTGAGTGCTCTCGGCAAAACTTAAAGGGCTCAAGATCAATCCGCTCAACAGCAGGGCGGTGGTGGTCATCAGTAACTTTTTCATGGTGTTTTCTCCTGTGTTTTGATGGATTAAGTATGCAGAGTCCGCCTGCAAAGTAGGGTTAGCAAAGCGTAAAGTTGAGTAAAGAACCTGAGGCGCTACAGATTTCGCTATATCATGTCTTTAGAGAGGTGCTGTAGATGAAACCAGAACAACTGTTACTCGTTGATGATGATTTGGCGTTAGGTGAGCTGTTGAGCGAATACTTGCGACATGAAGGCTATCAAGTCGCTGCGGTGCAGAGTGGTCAGGCGGCGTTAGAGCGCTTACAGCAGGGCGAAAGTTATGACTTGCTGATTTTGGATATCATGATGCCCGGCATGAGTGGTCTAGAACTCTTGCAGCGCTTACGTCCCAGCATCCAAACGCCAGTGATTATGCTCACGGGGCGAGGGGAAGAGATAGATCGTATTCTTGGGCTGGAAATGGGCGCGGATGATTATCTGCCGAAGCCTTGTAATCCACGTGAGCTGTTAGCCCGAGTGCGTGCTGTGTTGCGCCGGAGCCAGCCGGCCGTTCAGGAGAATTCGGTGCTGTGCAGTCACGGTATCGCGTTAGATGCAGGGCGTCGTGAAGTCTTGTGTCATGGCCAGGTGCTGGAATTGACGAGCGCTGAGTTTAATGTGTTGCATGAGTTTATGCGTCATCCGGGCCAGGTTTTGAGCAAAGAGTTGCTTACGGAGCGTGTTTTGCATCGGAAGTTGACCGCTTATGATCGAGCCTTGGATGTGCATGTCAGTCGTCTGCGCCAGAAGTTGGATCAGGCGGGCATACCAGCGGCCGAACTGATCAAAACGGTACGTGGTCAGGGCTATCTTTGGGTGTTGGAGTCCGGCACATGAAATGGTATCAGCATCTTTTCTGGAAGATTTTTTTATCTGCTTGGTTGCTCTCCAGTTTATTGATGGGCGGTTTGTTTTGGCTATTGCTGGCAAGCAATGCCAATCAGCATTCGCGAGATATGTTGGATGCACGCGCAGCGCATCAGGCGCAGTTGTTTATCGAGCGGTATGAGCGTGGTGTCCGAGGTTCGGGAATCGAGATGCGCCATGAGCGTGAGCGCCAGGATCGAGAAATGATGCGGCAACGTCTCGCCATGCAAATTACCCATCTGGATTCCGGTGAAGTGATCCAGCCCTTGCGCGGCCTAGATGCCGTGCCTGCACTCCGCAGTTTTGCTTTGGAATCGGATTCGGGGCAAAGCTACCTCGTTGAGCTACGTATTCCACCTGAACGCATTCAGATGGAGCAGATGATGCGTTTTGCCCTATCTTTGCAGATGCTTTGGGTGTTGCTGGTCGCCGCCTTGATGGCGTTTTTGGTCAGTATTTTAATTGTACGCCCCGTGAATCAACTGCGCCGCCACGCCCGGAATCTCTACGATCAACAAAATCTCAGCAGTCGCGCCCAGGGACACCTGAGTCAGCGCCAAGATGAAATTGGAGAATTGGCGCGTGAATTCAATCGGATGGCTGACTATGTTGAGCGCACCTTAACGTCACAGCAACGCTTGTTACAGGACGTTTCGCATGAATTACGCGCACCCATGACACGCTTACAACTGGCGGCCGGTTTGTTGGAGCAGCGCGCCGAGGCTAACCCTTGGGTCGATAAGATCAATCGTGAATGTCAGGTCTTAACCCAGTTGATTGATGAGCTTTTGTCTTGGTCACGATTGGAGCAGCAAGCGCAAGAGCGTGCGTCCTGTTCATTGTTTGAGTTATTGAGTGAGTTACAAGAGGATGCTGCGCTCACACATCCTCAGCACCACCTGAGTATTCAGGTGCAGCCAAAAACTTTAAACAGCTACACTTCGCCCCTGCTACTCAAGCGCATTTTGAGCAATCTGTTGAATAATGCTTTAAAACATACTCCAGCGGGCACGCAGATCCAGATCCAGGCACTGCCATCACAAGCAGGTTGCCAAGTCACGATGACAGATACGGGGCCCGGTGTTGACGAAGCGCAGTTAGAGCAGCTGTTTCAGCCCTTTGTTCGGGGGGCCGCTTCAACGGGTGAAGGTTATGGTTTAGGGTTGAGTATTGTGAAGCGTGCCGTCCTAGCCTTAGGCGGAGAGATTCGATTAGAGAATCCGCAGGAGGGTGGGTTGCGTGTGATTTTGTATCTGCCGGATTTAAAAGACTCAATCCGTTGATGAACAGAGGCCGAGCTAGATTGCGGCCTCTGTCGCGAACACTTAGAGTGCGTCGGGACCGGTTTCGCCAGTACGAATACGCACGACCTGCTCAAGAGGGGTGACAAAGATTTTACCGTCGCCGATCTTACCCGTATTGGCCGTTTTGCTGATGGCTTCGATGACTTGCTCCTGCATATCATCATCCACAGCCACTTCAATTTTGACCTTCGGTAAGAAGTCCACGACATATTCCGCACCACGATAAAGTTCGGTATGACCCTTCTGGCGGCCAAAGCCTTTCACTTCAGTGACGGTGACACCCTGAATGCCAATATCGGAGAGTGCTTCACGCACATCATCCAGTTTAAACGGTTTAATGACAGCAGAGATCAGCTTCATGGAAAACTCCTCAGATAACTGCTGAGATAGAGCAGCAGTGTTCAGTTAAGTCTAAAAACTAAAGTATACCTGTAAACCTGGCCATACGCACAAAAGAGAAGAGGAGCCACTTGGGCTCCTCTTCTTTTTTATGGGGTGTTGCAGGAAGCGAGAGTCTTATTTCTTAGTAGAAACAAACTCTGGGTAAGCTTCCATACCACATTCTGTGATATCCACACCTTCGTACTCTTCCTCTTCGCTGACACGGATACCCATGATGGCTTTGATGATGTACCACACCACCAAGCTTGCGATGAACACCCACAGGAAGATGGCAACGATACCCAGGATCTGAGCACCGAAAGTAGCGTCTTCGTTGGTGAAAGGCACAGCCAGAACACCCCAGATACCTGCGATACCGTGAACCGAGATAGCACCGACTGGATCGTCGATTTTCAGTTTATCCAGAGTCACGATAGAGGCGACAACAATCAGACCACCGATGGCACCGATGATGGTAGCACCCAGAGCCGTTGGCGCCAGAGGTTCCGCAGTGATCGATACCAGACCTGCCAGTGCACCGTTCAGCGCCATCGTCAGATCCGCTTTTTTGAACCACAGGCGAGCAAAGATCAGAGCCGCAATGACACCACCTGCTGCCGCAGCGTTCGTGTTCACGAACACCTGAGCCACGTTGTTGGCAGAGTCAAAGTCAGACATTTTCAGCTCAGAACCACCGTTGAAGCCGAACCAACCCATCCATAGGATGAAGGTACCCAGAGTAGCCAGTGGCATGTTCGCACCTGGGATCGCATTGATCTGGCCGTCTTTGCCATATTTGCCTTTACGTGCACCCAGTACCAGAACACCGGCCAGAGCAGCAGAAGCACCTGCCATGTGAACGATAGCGGAACCTGCGAAGTCAGAGAAACCTGCGTCATCCAGGAAACCACCGCCCCAAGTCCAGTATCCGCTGGTTGGGTAGATGAAGCCTGTCATGACAACCGCAAAGGCCAGGAACGCCCAGAGTTTCATACGCTCAGCAACCGCACCCGAAACGATGGACATACAGGTCGCTACGAACACAACCTGGAAGAAGAAGTCAGAGCGCATAGAATAATAAGGCGCATCTTCATCACCGGAGAGTACATCCGCGAGGCTGTTTTCATCGCCGATCAGAGCACCGAAGCTTGGAATGATGCCGGCTTCATCCGAGCTGTACATCAGATAGTAACCACACAGCAGGTACATGGTACCTGCGATGGCAAAGAGTGCGACGTTTTTGGTCAGGATTTCAGTGGTGTTTTTAGCACGCACCATACCGGCTTCGAGCATCGCGAAACCTGCAGCCATCCACATGACCAGTGCACCACAGATCAGGAAGTAGAAGGTATCTATCGCATACGCGAGGTGTTTAACCTCTTCAGCGGTGGTAAGAATTAAATCTTCCATTATTCAGCCCTCCATCAGGCGTAATTCTAAAGCGTAAAGATCAAAGAGCGTCGTGGCCCGATTCGCCGGTACGAATGCGGATCACTTGTTCCAAAGGCATCACAAAGATCTTGCCGTCACCGATTTTTCCGGTCTGGGCGGCTTTGCTGATGGCTTCCACAACCTGATCCACAACATCGTCAGCGACGGCTGCATCGATACGGACTTTAGGCAGGAAATCCACGACATACTCAGCTCCACGATAGAGCTCAGTGTGGCCTTTCTGACGACCGAAACCTTTTACTTCGGTCACGGTGATACCTTGAATACCGATATCGGAGAGTGCTTCGCGCACATCGTCCAACTTGAACGGCTTGATGATTGCTGAAACCAGTTTCATCTGTATGTCTCCCTAAGATAGAAAAAGGCTGATTCCAGGTTGGGTCAGTATTGGCACCAACTTGGGATCGCTTGGTCGGATTAAAGCGAAAGCTGTGCCAAAAACAACAAACCAATATAAAACATTGACTTACATAAAATCTGACGCTTTGGTCAGGCGATCATCGCAGTGCACCAAAGGGGAGTGCCGCGCTTTTAGTGCACAAAAAATGTGCACGCACTATTATGGTGCGAAGATTCGCGCTATTTCTGAGATGCAGGCCAGACGGCGATGGGTTAAGCTTTTAAGCAAGTCAATTTAAGAGATGGAGATAAGCATGATTCCCCATAAGCTTGCCGAGGGTTTATCTCAGCAATTCAACCAGTTATTGAGTAAAGCACCTGAGTTACCAGGCCAGAAGGCCCTCCAGCATCAGGTGCAAGCCTTGTTGCAGCAAACCTTTGATCGTTTGGATTTGGTCACGCGTGAAGAGTTTGAAGCGCAAAAAGCTGTTTTGCTGAGAACGCGTGAAAAATTAGAAGCATTGGAAGAAACTGTGGCGCAACTGGAGGCTGAGTTGCAGGTAGAAAGATCGGCTCAGGAACCGGCGTCAGACTGAGGGTTGCGGCATAACACAGGGCATTTAAGGATCGAATGCCCTCAAATCAGGGAAGAAAACTATGTCACTTGCCATTCTCTATAGCCGTGCGGTTTTAGGCACGGAATCACCCTTGGTGACGGTCGAAGTTCATCTCTCCGGCGGTTTACCGTCTTTATCTATCGTAGGTTTACCCGAAACGGCGGTGCGTGAAAGCAAAGATCGGGTGCGTAGTGCCTTATTAACGGCAGGTTTTGAATTTCCACAAAGGCGTATCACCATTAATCTTGCTCCAGCAGATCTGCCCAAAGAGGGGGGACGTTATGATCTGGCGATCGCTTTAGGTATTCTCTGTGCGTCACAACAACTGAAAAAAGTGCCTGTACACGAATATGAATGGTTGGCGGAGTTAGCCTTATCCGGTGAACTGCGTGGTGTAACCGGAGTTTTGCCCGCGATGTTGGCGGCGCAAAAGGCGGGTCGGCAGCTGCTTGTGGCACAAGATAATGCACAGGAAGCCGGTTGTGTGCAGGACACCTCCGTGCTGGCTGCTTCCCATCTCCTGCAGGTCTGTGATCACCTACAAGGACGTCAGCGCTTAACCACCATCGAGCCGGTAATGGGATGTGTCAGGCATGTTGGTGCAGATATGGAGCAGGTGCGTGGTCAGCAGCAGGCTCGGCGTGCTCTCGAAGTCGCTGCGGCTGGACAGCATAATCTTCTGATGAGCGGACCGCCTGGCAGTGGTAAGAGTTTATTGGCCTCCTGTTTGCCCGGTATCTTGCCAGAGCTGACACCCGCCGAGCGCTTACAGGTTGCCAGTCTGCATTCCATTGCCGGGTTGCCCGTGAGTGCCGTCTGCGCGGGTGTACGTCCTTACCGCGCGCCGCATCACACCGCATCCGCCATCTCTCTAGTGGGCGGTGGGGGCATTCCTCGCCCAGGCGAGATCAGCTTAGCCCATTTGGGCGTCTTATTTTTGGATGAGTTACCCGAGTTTCCGCGCCGAGTTTTAGATGTGTTGCGTCAGCCTTTGGAAACGGGGGATATTTTAATCTCCCGAGCTAAACGTCAGGTGACCTTTCCGGCACATTTTCAGTTGTTAGCGGCGATGAATCCTTGTCCCTGTGGTTATTTTCAAGATGGCACAGGCCGCTGTCGCTGTTCACCGGAGCAGATTCGGCGTTATCAGGGTCGTCTTTCTGGGCCTTTATTGGATCGGATTGATCTACAAATCCAGGTCAACGCTTTACCGGCGAAGAGTTTGTTACAGGCGGCGGCAGGTCAGGAATCGAGCACTCAGGTGCGAGCGCGCGTGGTCGCGGCTTGGTCTCGGCAGCTGCAGCGCCAGGGTTACAGTAACCGCGGTTTACAGGGTGCTGACTTATATCAGCATGCTGCGCTAGCAGCCACCGAGGCCTTGTTGCTGGCTCAGGCGGCTGAACGTTTAGGCTTGTCGGCACGTGCTTGCCATCGAATTTTACGCGTGGCACGAACACTAGCCGATCTAGAGGCTGCGGCCGAGATTCAACGCCACCACCTGCTTGAGGCTTTGGCTTTTAGAGGCACTGCGCCAGGAGGTTCGGCTGGTTGAGTAGTTCAAGGAAGGTGTCGAGATCCACGGGAGGGCTAAAGGCATAACCCTGTGCCAAGGGGCAGTTAAGGTGTTGTAGAAAGGCCAGTTGTTGAGGCGTTTCGACACCCTCGGCAATCACCTTTTTTTGCAGATTCTTGGCCAGGCTGATGATGGTTCGCACGATCTCTTCATCATCAGAGTTTTGTCCAATGCCCGCCACAAAGGACTTATCGATTTTTAAGGTGCTAATCGGCAGCTTCTGCAGCATGGAAAATGAGGAGTAACCTGTTCCAAAATCATCCAGAGAAAACTCCACGCCGAGTGCGCCTAGGGTTTCCATACATTGGCGAACATGATGTTCATCACTAAACAGCGCGGTTTCGGTCAGCTCAAATTCGAGCATACTCGTATTAATGTCTTGTTGCTGAATCAGGCGTTCGATCGTATTCGCGAGATAACCATCTTGGAACTGTCGGAAAGAGAGGTTCACACCGAGATGGCCTTGTAACCCGGCAGCCGTTAAGCGCTTTAAGTCGCGTCCGGCGCGTTCAATCACCCAATAACCGATCGGCACGATTAAACCACTACGCTCAGCAATCGGAATAAAGGTGTCGGGCGTGATGAGGCCGCGTTCCGGATGTTGCCAGCGAATGAGGGCTTCTGCACCACAAATTTCACCACTACGCAGACAGACCCGAGGTTGGTAGAACAGGGTGAACTCCTGTTGTTGCAAGGCTTTCCAGAGTTCGGGTTCGAGGTCGATCAGATGATGGCTGGTATGATCCTGACGGTCATCAAAAATGGCATAACTGTGGCCGCGCAAACGTTTGGCGCGTTTGCGTGCCAGGCTGGAACAGCGAATCAGTGCATCAAATTCCGTTTGTTGTTGCGGAGCCAGGGCCACGCCAATACTGCAGAAGAGGGGGATTTCCCGTTCATCTAATTGAAAGGCTGGCAACAGACGACTGATGATCTCTTCGATAAAGGTTTTGACGCTGCGGCGCGCCAGATCACCTGCGGGTGTTTTCAGCAGCAGGGCAAATTCATCCCCACCGATGCGGGAGAGGTAAAGACCGTTTTTACATTTACGCAAACGCTTTGCTAGGGCGGCGACCAAGCGATCCCCGGCATCATGGCCATATTGATGATTGAGCGATGAGAAGTTATCAATATCGAGGCTAATCAGGGCCAGGGAGTGTTGAATGTCGAGCTGGCGCAGTTCCTGTTGCAGGTGGTTATAAAAAAATTGTCGATTGCCGACACCGGTTAAAGGATCGTGTGTTTGTAGCTGATGCAGGGTACTAAAAACATTTTTATTCACCGGCAAAAGCAGGTAGTTTTGTCCAGACGGAGCTAGGTAGGTTTCGGCAGCCGCTAAGGAGTGACAGCCTCTGAGTGCGAGGCCGAGAGGTAGATGTGCGGAGACATCTTCCAGCGAGCGTTGATGGTTGCGCGGATCGACCAAAATGAGATGTAGCTGCGGTATATCTTCATCCGGCACAATTTCACTAGGCATAGGCCTGATACCCCTGTACTGTCTGCGCATCCTGTGCAGCCACACTCCGCTGGGTGCAAAGTCCGTGTCATAATCACGACTAAAGGTTGATACGGCTGAGATTACCATGCAGTCCTCTCAATTCAAACACTTGTTTTGTTTTAGCTTTTCTAAAAACTCATGACCCAACTGAACGCTCGGCAAACAGAAGCAGTGCATTACATTGGCGGCCCCATGCTGGTGCTCGCGGGGGCGGGTTCAGGCAAAACCAGCGTGATTACCCGAAAAATCGCTTATCTCATTAAAGAGTGTGGTTATGAAGCCCGCCATATCGCAGCGGTGACCTTTACCAACAAGGCCGCTCGCGAGATGAAAGAGCGTGTCATGCAATTGTTACAAGGGCGTGAAGGGCGTGGCTTAACGGTTTCGACTTTCCATAATTTGGGGCTCAACATCCTGCGTAAAGAGCACAAGAGTTTAGGCTTACGTGCGACCTTCTCTATCTTTGATGATCAGGATTCCAAGGCGTTGTTACGTGATCTGTTGATGCATCATAACGAGGACACGGATCAAGTCGGCGCGGTGCAGCACCAGATCTCCAATTGGAAAAATGAGATGTGGACACCCCTGCAAGCGCTGGAGCAGGCACGTATGCCAAATGAGATTTTGGCAGCACGGGCTTACGAAGCCTATGAGCGCCATCTGCGTGCCTATAATGCAGTGGATTTTGATGATTTGATTTTGCTCCCCGTGCGAGTCTTTGCCACACAGCCCGAAGTCTTGGAGCGATGGCAACGACGTATCCGTTATCTTCTAGTGGATGAGTACCAGGACACTAATCTTTCCCAATATCGTTTAGTCCACCAATTGGTGGGTTGGCGCGGTGCGCTCACGGTCGTGGGGGATGATGATCAGTCGATTTATGCCTGGCGCGGAGCGCGTCCTGAGAATCTGGCACAGCTGCAACAGGATTTCCCTAGCTTACATCTGGTGAAGTTAGAGCAAAACTATCGCTCCACCGGCCGCATCCTGAAGGTCGCGAACATCTTGATCAACCATAACCCGCATGTATTTGAAAAAACGCTGTGGAGTGACAAAGGCTTTGGAGAGCCGATCCGCGTTCTTCATACGGCCAGTGAGGAGGCCGAAACGGATCGTATTGCGACCGATATCCTGGATCGCCATCTGCGCCAACGCATCCCCTTTCGTGATTTTGCGGTGCTGTACCGTGGCAACCATCAATCACGACTTTTAGAAATGAAGCTCCAGAGTTACCAAGTTCCTTATAAACTCAGTGGGGGGACCTCCTTTTTTGCGCGTGCCGAGATCAAGGATCTTATGGCGTATCTGCGGTTGTTGGTCAATCCCGCAGATGACAACGCTTTCCTACGCATTATTAACCTGCCGCGTCGTGAAATTGGTCCGGCCACTTTGGAGAAATTGGGTGAGTATGCCTCCTCTCGCAACTTGGCTTTGTTTGATGCCGGATTAGAGCTGGGCTTGGCGCAAGTCCTGAGTGGTCAGGCTCTGGAGCGGGTGCAGCGTTTTTGTGGTTGGATGCAAGCCTTGTATCAAACCTGTCAGCAGGGTGATCCCATCGAAGCCATACGGCAGATGATTTCAGACATCGATTATGAAGGCTGGATACGTCAGAACAGTGCCAGTGAAACCACGGCGGAAAAGCGTATTCAGAACGTTTGGTTTCTGGTCGATTCCTTAAAATCCACACTGGAGCGCCTGCAAGAAGAGAACTCAGACGCGGGTATTGAAGAAACCATCGCACGCTTAATTCTGTTAGATCTGCTGGATCGCCAAGAAGAGGAAGATGATTCAGATCGAGTCCAGTTGATGACATTACACGCTTCAAAAGGGCTGGAGTTCCCGCATGTCTACTTGATGGGAGTGGAAGAGGATCTGCTGCCGCATCGCAACAGTATCGAGGCGGACACCATTGAAGAGGAAAGGCGTTTAGCCTATGTGGGGATTACGCGCGCTCAGCAAACTCTGGCCTTGACCTTAGCCCGAAAGCGCCGCCAGTTTGGTGAAGCGATCGAGTGTACACCGAGCCGTTTTCTGGATGAGCTGCCTGCCGAAGATCTGGAACATGAAGGGCGCGGCCAAGGATCTGCAGAAAGTAACCGCGTGCGCGGACGTGCCACCCTCAATAGTTTGAAAAGCCTGTTAGACGACTTCTGAGCGCGGTGATTTGCAGCTTCATGCGGCGTAAACTCTTAACGTGAGACATAAAAAAGGCGGCCATCTAGTTGGGCCGCCTCTTGCAGTACCAGGATACGAATTAATCGTTATCCAGCATGTACTGAACCGTATCTTTGATTTCGTCGTCTGAACAGTCTGCACAGGTTCCGCGTGGTGGCATAGCGTTAAAACCTTCAATCGCATGCGCCAACAGTGTATCCATGCCTTTTTCGTTCAAGCGGGTGGTCATTTCACCGTCACCAAACTTAGGGGATCCGAGAATGCCGGATGCATGGCACGCCGCACAGGAGCGGTTGTAGATATCGGCAGCAGAACGACCGGCCGCCGCAGCAGGTGCCGCAGCAGAGGCTGTACCACAGGTGTCATCACCCTGAACACAGACCTGCCCGTGAGGTTTGATGCGCTCAATCATGGCATCACGGTCAACGGCCGCATATACAGAGGTGGCCAGAACCACGCTCAATCCCAGAGTGCATAGCGCAGAAGCAGCTTTAGCAGCGAAAGTGTTCACGTTTTAGACCTCATCACTCGTAATAAATGGGGTTGCAGCGGTGTCTGTCAGAGTCCCCTGAGCTGAATGCCGTGTAAGGGTGAGACAGGACTGCTTAAAAAATCAACTGCGGATTATACCGACAAAATGCCCTTACGGAAATGCGTAGTAAATAGTTCTTAGGGCGTAGGTCTTGGCAAGATCGGGGTGAATGCGTAAACTGTGCGCCCAGTGTCACCCACCTTATGCGCCCGTAGCTCAGCTGGATAGAGTAGCAGGTTCCGATCCTGTTGGTCGGGGGTTCGAATCCCTCCGGGCGCGCCATAAATTATTGTTTTCAAAGGTGTATTTTTTTTGGGGAATTTCCCTCCCCAGAATTTAGTCCCCTCATGAGTCCCCTTTGAGGAAAACTACTCCTATCCTTTATCAAACGCGTCATCACGCAAACCGAAAGACATTGGCTGTCCATTCTTAACAGGTTCGGGTAGCTTGGTCGATGGCTCGACAACATTTTTGATAAGCCAGTCTTCCCAAATTGCAGAGGCCTCTTTCTTCTGTTTCCAATAATGGAAGAGATCATAACGTACAGAGGCTACATCAGTTAACGCATGGTTCTGAAGGCGATTCCTAATTTCAATACCAAGCCCAGCTTTACCCATAAGAGTCTTGACCGTTCTTCGAATATCTCTTGGTACAAATTCTTTGAGCGCAAAATCGGGGTGATCTCTTTTAAGTTGTTTTAAAAATTTAGATGTTTTAATCGCTGGTCCCTTAGCATTTGATCAATAATTGATCTATTGGCATTGCTACCCTTCATATTGACCCTAGGATCTTACAATGGATTTTTACTAAGTAAATTGCGAATAAATCCCTAGACCTGAGACAATCGAAAAAAGCGGGAAGAAGCCGACTTGATCGTACTTTCCTTACCATGTTGATAAACTCATCAGGTTGATGATGAAGACGGTGATGAAGAATATGGCAGCACAACATCGCGTCGCTCGGCGATCCCTCCCGACAGGCCCCGTGACAGCGGCGTATGAACGCAAGGTGGATGCGGGGGAGGTGCGACGAGATGACGCGCAAGTCGCTCTGGCGGCAAAACTCGATGCCCTGCACGAGTCTCTTACCTCGCTCCCACCAGTACCCGTGCGCACCGACAGACCGACAGAGAGCAGCTCTACAAGCAGCAGTCCGCTGTTACTGACGCGATCCTTGGCATCCGTTCAGTCCTTTCTTCGAAAGAAATTCCATTTGTGGTCTTTTGCTCCACCACCGCGAGGCATGTACATTCATGGACCGGTCGGGGCCGGCAAGAGCTTTCTAATGGATCTCTTTTACGCGTCGGTTAATGTTCCTGATGATTCTTGCTGTAATAATGACAGCCACAGCTTCAAACACGTAAAAATTACCAAACGCCGCGTCCACTTTCATGAATTCATGCTAGACGTCCATCATCGAATCTTTGTCTACAAACAGAAGCACCCACGAGATGATGCGATACCCATCATTGCGCAGCAATTGGCACAGGAAGCCCAACTCCTTTGTTTCGATGAATTTCAAGTAACAGACGTTGCCGATGCCATGATTTTGAAACGACTTTTTTTATTATTATTGGATTGGAATGTCGTGGTGGTGGCCACCTCGAATCGCTCCCCCGATGCCTTGTATGAGGGAGGCATTAACCGATCCCTCTTTTTGCCATTCATAGACATGTTAAAACACACGTTCGACATTATCTCCATGGAGGATTCCGCCAAGGATTATCGACTCGAAACTCGAGCTGATGGTCAATCCTATTTTTGGTCAAACAAGGATGTTCACGGCGATAATAATAGTGATAACAACATGCAGGCGCAGTTGAAAGAAATATTTGGTGGCACTGCATCCGGAACTGAGGCCGAGGCCATTCACGTACCCTTCGGTCGCACCGTCCAGGTCGCCCGATTGAATGACCGATGCGCCTGGTTTGACTTTTCCGAGTTATGCTACCAACCACTCGGCGCGGCCGATTATATTTCCCTCTGCGACCGATTTCAGGTCCTCATCATGGACCGGGTGCCGCAATTAGACGCCAATCACCTCGACGAAGCGCGACGATTCGTGACCCTCATTGACGTGTGTTATGAATCTCGCACCCGCTTGGTGCTAGCGGCAAAAGTCCCGCTCGATGAATTATTTGTCGAGTTTGAAGCGCAAGTTGAAAGCAGTGATGGAAATGAAGAGTTGTTTGTCAGTGAGAAGGGGGGAAACTCGAGTTCCTTTGCGACGACCATGATTCGCACCAAAGAGGGTGAAGAATTTGAGTGGTCTGCGACGGGTCGAAGTGGCGTGTCACTGGCACAATTATCGGCCGCCAATGATCTCGCCTTTTCCTTTCGACGAGCCGCGTCTCGGTTGGTAGAAATGGGTGGAAAGGAATGGGGACGGCAATGACGAAAGCTCTTTACCTTGCAATCCATTGAACCTATGGCAGATTTTTACCTAGGGAATTTATGCTTTTTAGAGCGTTTTCAGAGTGTGATTCTTCATACAACAAAAGTACAACCTTTTTACAACATGGATAGGTCGTAAATCATTTAATATCAATTGGTTATGATTTATTGAATTTTAAGCTGTTGTGACAACATAGTTGTATTATTCTTCTCCGGTTCAGGGTAGAAAAGTGGCACAATCTGGTCACAGTGGAGGGTGGAAAGGGACCGGAGGAGAGTTTTTGGTTCAGGTTGCTTAAGAGCTCTAGACATTCCTTGAGCAAACTGCATAATCACGCGACGGTTTAATTCTAAATCCCCTACAGGCAGTAAAAAAGAATTCTATAGGGAAATCAACGAGGTGGTGTATGAAAAATACATGGAGCAAGTCCTTAGCACTCTCCTTGCTGTTTAGTTCGTTTGTTGTGCTTTCTGGTTGCCAAACTGCAGCGCAGCATAGAGCTAACGTCCAAGATGATAGTTCTGACCGTGTAACAGTCGGAACTGTTCAAAAAGAAATTAAAATTGGTATGAGTGGAGCTGATGTGGCGCAAGCATTAGGCTCGCCAAATATTGTCTCAACAGACGAGTTGCGTCGAGAGGTTTGGATTTACGACAAGATTGCAACAGATAAAGCTTACTCTACAAGCAGTGGTGGTGTTGATGCTTTGATACTTGGTTTTGGTTCTGGTGCTGTTGGAGGATCGGGTTTCGGAACGCGTTCATCAGCTGGCGCATCATCAACTAGTCAGAGGACTCTTACGGTTATTATTCGTTTTGACGAGAATAAGCTTGTCCGTGATTTTGCATATCATACATCAAGGTTTTAATAATGCGTAAATTAATAGCACTTGTTTTTGTATTGGCATTATCTGGTTGTGTAACGGTTCCAGAAAATACATTTTCTGTAACATCTGCTCAGTTAGAGCAACGACAGTTGTCGACAAGACGATTTGAAGGTATTTCAGAAACAGATATATTGATTGCAAGTTCTAATGTTCTACAAGATCTTGGTTTCAATCTTGAGAATTCTGAATCTAAGGTTGGGTTGTTAACAGCAAGAAAAGATCGTGATGCAACTAATGCTGGAGAAATTGCGGTTGCAATTCTTGTGGCTGCATTAGGTGGCGGTAATATGGCCATTAGTAAAGATCAAACAATACGAGTGTCTCTTGTTGTCCGTCCAGAGTTATATGAGGGAGGTGTTCTTGCTGAAGATAGGCATCTAGTTCGAGTTACTTTTCAGCGAGTAATTAGAAGGTCTGATGGTTCAGCGATTGCGCAAACCTTAGATGATCCCGAGCTATATACAGAGTTCTTTGAACAGCTGTCTAAATCAGTATTTCTTGAGGCACAAAAAGTATGAAATATATTTCTATATTGTTATTGATGTTTTTTCTTACTGGGTGTGTTGCTGGTAATCAGAGGGTTCTTGATAGTAGTGCTTCCCAACTGGAAACAAGAAGCTATCAGTCACGTGTCTTTGATACGAATAGTCAAGAAATGGTGATGAGGGCAACTTTATCTACCCTGCAGGATTTGGGTTTTGTTATTGAAAGAGCTGATGCTGTTCTAGGCACAGTAACGGCGTTAAAATTGGATGGTTATCAAATCAGAATTACAGTATCTCTTCGCCCTCGAGGCGAGACACAGACCCTTGTTAGGGCAAATGCGCAATTCAACGTTACGCCAATTGAAGATCCAAAGCATTATCAGGATTTTTTTACATCATTGGAGAAATCTTTATTCTTAACAGCTAATGCTGTTGATTGATAAATTTTTATCTGATACTAAAGGGCTTTTTATCATATTGATATAGCCCTACCTTTGATCATATCATTTAGCTTGATATGCTTTACCTGAGCAACAGCGTCGAACACTGTTGTTCATCCAGCATCAAACCTTGAAGGGAATCCAGTTACCATGCTGGTTTCCCTTTGTTAAATCAGCACCCGCAATCCATTAAAATCCAGTCTGGTCACAATCTGATCACACAGGCTTTGGAATATTGAGTCTCGTCTATTCAAAATTTGGCTGATGTGCTTCTTTTGATGGGTGTGAGAATCCGGCGATAGGTGTCGCTGGTGCAATCCCTTCCAGCTCAAAGCAGCTTCTCAGTACCTCTTCAGCAATCATAACCTTGCCAGTATCAGGATTGACTGTGATCATGCCAAGGTTCCATAAGGCATGAATATCAGCACGTAGCAACAAGCCATTAATCCATCGAAATACCCATACACACGACAAAACCTGTCGTATTAGCCCACTACGCTGATACCCATCTAATACCTCCCTCATCCATCCAATTTGGTATGATGCGTGGCATTGTTTTCAACCGTTAACCGAGCGGGCCGCCCCGGCCTGTTGCAAGGATCGCCGCATGTTGCCCAAAGACCCTGCTTCCATGAACACCTCCACCGCCTCGCTGGCAAGCCTGATCTGGTCGGTAGCCGATCTGCTGCGTGGTGACTTCAAGCAGTCGCAGTATGGCCGCATCATCCTGCCGTTTACTGTACTGCGCCGCCTGGAGTGCGTGCTGGCGCCGACCAAGGACAAAGTGCTGGCGCTGGCCGAAAGCAGCAAAGCGATGCCGGATGAAGCTCGCCATAAAGTGCTGCTCCATGCCGCCGACAAGGCGTTTTACAACACCTCCAAACTGGATCTGGCGCATCTGGGCGAAACCCATGTTTTCGACAATCTGGACAGCTACGTGCGCGCCTTCTCCAAGGATGCGCGGGAGATCTTCGAGCACTTCAGTTTCGAAAGCAGCCTCGACAAGCTGGATGAAGCCGACCTGCTGTACCGCGTGGTGCAGGAGTTCGCCCACTTCGACCTGTCGCCGGAGGCGGTGAGCAACTACCAGATGGGTCTGGTGTTTGAAGACCTGATCCGCCGATTTGCAGAAAGCGCCAACGACACCGCCGGTGAGCACTTTACCCCGCGTGATATCGTACGCCTGACCACCTCGCTGGTATTCAGCGGTGACGATGAGGCGCTGACAAAGCCGGGCATCATCAAAACGATCTACGACCCGACAGCAGGAACGGGCGGCTTCCTCTCCAGCGGCATGGAGTATCTGTTGGAGCTGAACGAACGCGCCAGCCTCAAAACCTTCGGTCAGGAGCTGAACCCCGAGTCTTACGCCATCTGCAAGGCGGACATGCTGATCAAGGGTCAGGAGATCGACAACATCAAGCTCGGCAACACCCTCTCCAACGATCAGTTGCGCGGCCATACCTTCGATTACTGCCTTTCCAACCCGCCGTTCGGCGTGGACTGGAAGAAGGTGGAGAAGGCGATCAAGGACGAGAACAAACTGCAGGGCTTCAACGGCCGCTTTGGTCCGGGTCTGCCCCGTGTGTCCGATGGCTCGCTGTTGTTCCTGCTGCACCTGATCAGCAAGATGGCACCCAAGACTGAGACCAACCCCGGTGGCCGTATCGGCATTATCCTCAACGGCTCGCCGCTGTTTACCGGCGGTGCGGGCAGTGGTGAAAGCGAGATCCGCCGCTACGTGCTGGAGCATGACCTGCTCGATGCCATCGTCGCCCTGCCCACGGATATGTTCTACAACACCGGTATTGCCACCTATATCTGGGTCCTGTCCAATCACAAACCGGTGGAGCGCAAGGGCAAGGTGCTGCTGATCAATGCCACCGACCTGCACAGCCCCATGCGCAAGTCGCTGGGCTCCAAACGCAAACAGCTCAACGACGAAGCACTGGAAAAGATCGTCGGCCTCTACAGCCGTTACGACAGCGCCGAGCTGGAAGCCTCCGGCATTGCCAAGGTGTTCAACACCACCGACTTCGGCTACCGCCGTATCACCGTCGAGCGCCCGCTGAAACTGGCCTTCTACCCGAAAGATGCCGAGCGCATCGCCGCCCTGCAGGCCGACAAAGCCTGGGAGAAGCTGGACGCCAGCCTGCAGAGTGCGATTCTGGACGCCCTGAGCCGATTCGATCAGGACCGGTTGCTGTCACGCACCCAGTTCAAAAAGCAGCTCACCGCGCTGCTGGGTGAAATCAAACTGCCCGCACCCGCGTTTAAGCTGCTGTGCAAGCAGATCGGCGAGCAGGACGACGAAGCGGAAGTCTGCAAAACAAAAGGTGAACCCGAACCCAACCCGAACCTGCGCGACAACGAAAACGTACCGCTGGGCGAAGACATTCACGACTACTTTGCCCGCGAAGTGCTGCCCCACGTGCCGGATGCCTGGATCGACGAGAGCAAATGCGACGAGAAGGATGGCCAGGTGGGTATTGTCGGCTATGAGATCCCGTTCAACCGCCACTTCTACCAGTACCAGCCACCGCGCTCACTGGAAGAGATCGACGCCGATCTGGACAAGGTGAGCCGCGAGATCATGGAACTACTGGCGGAGGTGCATTCGTGATGGTCACTCAAGCTTTTTTTGATACGGTGAAGACAAGTGTGAGCTTGACAGGGGCAGGATCTCTGCCTAGCATTGCCCGTAACACACCCGCCATGCCTCTCATTGAAGCACACTTTGGCGGGTTTTTTGTTTTTGGTGGTCAGTAATGACAACCTATGACAAAGCGGCCCTGACCCAAGATCAGCATCTTCACTTGCTGAGTGAGCGGGGTTTGCATATTCCTGATGAATCCCTCGCTCGTCATTACCTCTCCAATATCAGTTATTTCAGGCTATCGGCCTATACCCGTGCATATTACCGGTCGGGTGGTAGCCATCAATTTCGTCCCGGTACCTGCTTTGACGACATTCTGGATCTCTACATCTTCGACCGAGAACTTAGACTGTTACTGCTGGACGCGATAGAACGCATAGAAGTTGCTCTGCGGAGTCAGTTGGCAAACACTCTGGCAGAACATCATGGCGCCCATGGCTATCTGCAGGAAGGCGTATTCAATGATCGTTACAACTACACCTGGCTGTATCAAAAGCTGGCCCAGCCTGCTGACGGACCCTTGGCTGAAACCTTCCTTACCCATTACAGAACCCGCTACAAAGCGGCGCCGGCTCAACCACCGATTTGGATGGCAGTCGAGATATTGTCATTCAAGGAAGTATCAATTCTGTTTGCGAACCTGCGCAAACCGGATGACAGGCAACGAATAGAAGCACATTTCGGTTGGAAGCATCCAGTGCTCAAGTCCTGGTTTCGCAGCCTGTCAGACTTGAGGAACTCATGTGCCCACCATGCCCGCGTGTGGAATCGTGAATTTGGCAGCCGCCCAGAAATTCCGCGCAAGGTAAATCGGCCATGGCCGGGGATACCCAGCTCGATCCCTGTGCACTCCAGCTATCATCCTGAACAGCAGATTGACCCACGGCGGCGTTTATATGCGCAGGTTGTGGTGATCGAAGCTCTGTTGCAGGTGGTAAGCCCGCAGAGCCTCTGGGCGGTGAAGCTGCAGCAGTTGATGGAGCGTTTTCCCAATGTATCCCGCACGCATATGGGCTTCCCTGATGAATGGCAGAAGTTGAGCTTTTGGCAGCAGGCGTTTGGCTCCATGGAGGGCATCGAATGATACTTATACAGGCAAATTCGGATAGGCTGGGCGGGAATGCGGACAGGCTGGTGCCGGATACGGATAAGTTGGAGCAGGATAGAGAACAGCCAACTGCTCTGCTACCGAAAAGCCTGATTGCGGCGCTGTCCAGTCCCGTAAGGTTTCACAAACATCAGGCTTACCGTATTAGCGAAAAGGGACTGGACCTATTGAATGAGGTGCGCCCGTGATGACTACTCGACCGTTTACTTTCCGCGCCTTGCAGGCCAAAATGCTCTACAACAACACCCGCCAAGGCTATGCTGCCCGCAGCATCCTCAAACCGGCGGGTTACTCTTTCCCGGTTAATACACCCGCCAAGCCTATGCCCTCCCCGGTTGGTATGCTCAAATCGTGCGGGTTTTTCATTTCTACAGTGCTGCTGTCACATCTGCCCAAAGCACATCAGGTAATTTCCATCCGAAGCAAACGCCCATCAGGTCAGGATTTTTATACCCTGAACGCACTGAAAGGAGGTTGGGCATGAGCGGCAAATATCAGGCGTATCCGGACTATAAGGACTCGGGAGACAGTAGCTTCGGCGCAATTCCGAGCCACTGGTCAACTAAGAAAGTTAACTATCTTTTTTCTTTTGGGCGTGGCCTCAACATCACAAAAGCAGATCTTGAAGATACTGGCGTCGGGTGTTTGAGTTACGGGGAGGTTCACTCTAAGTTTGGGTTTGAGGCTAATCCAAGCCAGCATGCGCTGAAATGTGTCAGCAGTGATTATCTCCGTACTTCTCAACGTTCTTTATTGACCACAGGTGACTTTGTATTCGCTGATACTTCAGAAGACATTGATGGTGCAGGAAATTTCACTCAGTTTATTGGCGAAGGACAGCTTTTTGCTGGCTACCATACTGTCATCCTGAGGCCCAAAGTGCAGCATGACCCTCGATTTCTAGCGTATGCTTTCGATGCTCCTGAAAGCAGAAACCAGATTAGGCTCGCAGTTAAAGGGGTAAAGGTTTTTAGTATTACGCAAGAAATTTTAAAAAATGTCACGCTCTTGCTGCCAAGTGGTATAGAACAACGCACCATCGCCGCCTTCCTGGACCACGAAACCGCCCGTATCAACCGGCTGATCGAAAAGCAGCAGCGGCTGATCGAGTTGCTGAAGGAGAAGCGGCAGGCGGTGATCTCTCATGCCGTCACAAAGGGCCTTGATCCCAATGTGCCGATGAAAGATTCCGGCGTAGAGTGGCTGGGGCAGGTGCCGGAGCATTGGGTAGTTGCAGGCTTTAAAAAGTATCTGGCATCAATCGTGGATTACCGTGGTAAAACTCCTAACAAAACAGAGTCTGGCGTTTTCTTGGTAACTGCGCGCAATATCAAAAATGGCATTGTGAATTATAGCTTATCGCAGGAATTCATATCTGAAGATGAGTATGAAGAAGTGATGAGAAGAGGAAAGCCAGAGGTTGGTGATGTGCTCTTCACAACAGAAGCCCCACTGGGTGAGGTTGCTCAAGTAGATGATGTTTCAGTTGCACTTGCACAGCGTATCATCAAGTTCCGGGGCCAGACTGAAGTACTCAGCAACGCTTTCTTGAAATACTTCATCCAATCTGAGGCGTTTCAGCAAGGGCTCAAGACATATGCTACAGGATCAACAGCGCTTGGCATCAAAGCTGAACGATTGGTGTACCTAAAACAGCTTGTTCCACCTTGGAAAGAGCAGCTTCGAATAGTCGAAATGATCGAAGCTCAAATGTTGCGTATTGGTCAGGTAGAAAAGTCTGCCCAGCAAGCAATAGCCTTGATGAAAGAACGCCGCACCGCCCTAATCTCCGCCGCAGTCACCGGCAAGATCGATGTACGCAACTGGCAGCCAAACACCAGCACCCAATCCGATGAACCCGATCTACCTATGGCCGCCGAGCAAGCCGGGCGCTACCATGTTTAACCAAGGCATTCAGTCGATGCATCCAAAGGGCGGCACCCAAACATCAGCGCCTGCACGGTGTTCCGGGGGCCGACCCTCGGCGCCATGGATGGCGCCGTGGAGCCTCCAGGGACGGATTTACGGCGTGTCGGCACACGGAATCCGGGCCGGAATCCGGGCAGACGCGCCATCGCAAAGCTGGCTGAAGCCATTGTGATGATCAGTACAGAGTAATAAAAAACAATCAAAAAACGATACATGGAAGAGGAACCGTCATGGCTGACAGCCGCGAACTGGCATTTCAGAACGATATCATCGCCGCGCTGCAGGCGCAGGGCTGGCAGGTGGGGCAGTCGAGCCATTACGACCGCGAGCGTGCTCTCTATCCCGAAGATCTGATCGCCTATGTGCAGGAAACTCAGCCCGATGCCTGGGCCAAGTTCTGCAAGATCTATGGCCGCGAGCCGGAGCATCACCTGCTCAACGCTGCCGAGCGCAGTCTGAGCCGCAAGGGCACCCTCTGGCTGCTGCGTAATCAGATTGAAGATCGCGGTGTGCGCCTCAAGGTCGCCACTTTCAAGCCCGACAACAGCCTCAACCCCGAGCTGGAACAGCGCTATGCCGCCAACCGTCTGCGCGTGGTGCCGGAGCTGATCTACAGCCACCACGGCTACGATGGCCGCATCGATCTCACGCTGTTCGTCAACGGCCTGCCGGTAGCCACGCTGGAGCTGAAATCCTGCTTCAAGCAAAGCCTGGAGAACGCCAAGAAGCAGTACCGCTACGACCGCAAGCCGAAAACCAACGGCAAGGACGAGCCGCTGCTGAAGTTCAAGCGCGGCGCCCTGGTTCACTTTGCCGTGAACCAGTTTGAAGTGGCGATGACTACTAAACTGGCGGGCAAGGATACCTTCTTCCTGCCCTTCAACCGGGGCACGGCGGCGGGGGGTGCCGGTAACGATCAGCCTGACTGTGTTAATGGCAAACAGGGCTACGCCACCGAGTATCTGTGGAACGAGGTGTTCCAGCCCGACAACTGGCTCAAGTTGCTGCATCGCTTTGTGCACCTGGAGTCGAAAGAGGTGTTCGACGAGCTGGGCCATCTCCATACCAAAGAGACCATGATCTTCCCGCGTTACCACCAGTGGGCGGTGGTGCAGGAACTGCTCAATACCGTGCGCGTGGAAGGCACCGGCCACAAGTACCTGATTCAGCACTCGGCAGGCTCCGGCAAGTCCAACTCCATCGCCTGGCTGGCGCATCAGGCCTCCAGCCTGTGCAATGCCGAGGGCAACAAGGTGTTCAACTCGGTGATCGTGATTACCGACCGCACCGTGCTGGACAGCCAGTTGCAGGAAACCATCTCCCAGTTCGAGCATAAATCCGGCGTGGTCAGCCGCATCAACCGCGAGGAAGGCGACGGCAGCAAGTCGGCCCAGCTGGCCGATGCCCTGAGCCGGGGCACGCCGATTATCATCGTCACCATCCAGACCTTCCCCCATGTGCTCAAGGCGATACAAGAAAGCACCGGCCTGCAGGATCGCACCTTCGCCGTCATCGCCGACGAAGCCCACTCCAGCCAGACCGGCAGCACCGCGCGCCAGCTGCGTGAGGTGTTGATGGCCGAGCAGCTGAAGGACGAGGAGGAACTGTCTGCCGAAGACGTGATGAATGCCACGCTGGCGGCCCGTGGCGGTTCCGACAAGATCAGCTATTTCGCCTTTACCGCCACGCCCAAGGCCAAAACGCTGGAGCTGTTTGGTCGCCCCGAAGACCCAAGCATGCCGATCAGCGACGACAACCCGCCCCATCCCTTCCATGTGTACTCCATGCGTCAGGCGATTGAAGAGGGCTTTATCCTCGATGTGCTGCGCAACTACACCAGTTACGCGCTGGCCTACAAGCTGGCGATGCAGCAGGAAGCCGATCAGGAGGTGGACAGCAAGAAAGCCAAAACCCGTCTGTCACGCTGGGTGCGCCTGCATCCGCACAACATCGGTCAGAAGGTACAGGTGATCATCGAGCACTTCCGCGAGAATGTGATGCACCTGTTGGCGGGTGAAGCCAAGGCGATGGTGGTCACCGGCAGCCGCATGGAAGCGGTGCGCTACAAGCTGGCGTTCGATAAATACGTTCGGGATCAGGGCTATGAACGGATACAGGCGATGGTGGCCTTCTCCGGTGAGGTCAACGATCTGGAAAGCGGCCCCGAGCCCTTCACCGAGCGCAATATGAACCCCGACCTCAAGGGGCGTGATATGCGCAAGGCGTTCGATACCGACGACTATCAGGTGATGCTGGTGGCGAACAAGTTCCAGACCGGTTTCGACCAGCCCAAACTCTGCGCCATGTACGTGGACAAGAAACTGACCGGCGTAGACTGCATCCAGACCCTGTCAAGGCTCAACCGCACCTATCCGGGTAAGGACACCACCTATGTGCTGGACTTCACCAACGACCCGCAGGAGGTGCTGGCCGAATTCCAGAAATACTTTGAAACCGCTCAGCTCGATCAGACCTCGGACCCGAATCTGGTCTACGACCTGCAGCACAAGCTGCTGGAGAACAGCATCCTGCAGTGGCATGAAGTGGAAGCCTTTGCCGATGCCTACTTCGACCCCAAGCGCGGCGCCGAGGCGCTGACCGGCTACATCAAACCTGCCGTGGATCGCATTATCCAGCGCTACCGCCACGCCAACGAAGTGCTGCGCGATGCCCGCATACAGCTCAAGCGCTTGATCGAATCCGGCAGCGACAGCGAGCGGGCGAACGCCGAACGCTCGGTAAAAGCCGCAGAGGAAACCCGCGACAGTCTGGACCTGTTCAAGAAAGACGTGAACAGCTATATCCGCTTTTACGAGTTCATCAGCCAGATCACCCCGTTTGAAGACCCGGCTCTGGAACAGCTCAACGTTTACAGCCGCCACCTGCTGCCGCTGCTGCGTCAGGAAGTGATCGAAGAGGACGAAATCGATCTCACCGCCGTGGCATTGAGTCATTACAACCTGAAGCAGAAACGCACTCAGGACCTCAAGCTAAAGGACGGTGAAGGCCAATACATCACCGGCACCACCGCCGTGGGCACCGGCAAGCCAAAGGAAGGCGAATACGACCTGCTGTCACACATCGTCGAGAAGATGAACGAACTGTTCGGCACCGAAACCACCGATGGCGACAAACTCGACTTTGTACAGGGCCTAGCCAGCAAGCTGAGCGAAAATGAAAGTGTTATGGACCAGATCCGATATAACCCCGACGATACTTATGTGATGAACGGCGACTTCCCCAGGGCCATGGACGCTGCCGTAATCGCGCGTATGGATACACAGCAGGGCATGGCAATGGATTATCTGTCCAAGCCCGAGATCGCCAATGAACTGCAGGGACTGATGCTGGCGTGGTTAAGGCAACAGATGTTGATGAGCGCTAGCAATTAATACTTGCGTGATCGAGCTGATCCTTAAACAGGCTGAAGTACTTTCCAGCGCTTGGACGGGGTGAGGGCACAAGTAGCGGTTTCGTGTACCCTCATCAGTACGCCATTTCCTTCCCTGCAAGTGCCTCCTCTATGTTCGTAAGGTGTTTACCCGATTGCGGCATGGTTTGAGGGTTCGGTTACCTGTTTATGTTGCTGTCGGGATAAAAATCTTATTTAGAATAAAAGGCTGTGGGCGGAAGAGTGGGGTTAAAAGGTATACCCGCTAATAATTATTATGAGGTCGAAGACCTTATTGACAGACTGTTATGTTTCCGGCAGCGCCGAGATCAAACCAAGGTGGTCAACGAACGGAATGAAGTCTCGATCAATAAATAGCAGCGGCATTCGTCGTTCGATGCAGAAAGTCGCAATAATGACGTCAGTGGTTTTGCGGACGGTGATTCCTTTTTTACGGAGCGCACGATAATTCTCAGCACATTTTTCAGGCATGCCTTCGCTAAACAACTCAAGCCTGTCCAAGGTCATCAATGTCTGCTTGGTCAGGCGATATTCGCTGTCGTTCCGGATGCCTTGAAGGATTTCCAAGAAAATCAAATCACCCATGGCGACGGTACCCGCGACAATTCCCGCATCCAGGGCATCGGTATGCTGGCTCTGAACTCCGTTAAGGTAGTCGATCCAAACACTGGTATCGACCAGAATCACTTGCCGCCTCGCATTTCTTCCAAGTCTCCTTCCCATTTCACTCGGCCACGCAGCTTGCGAATTTCCTGTTGCTGGCTTCGTAAGACAAGTAGCTTAAGCCCTTGTTCTACGGCTTCTTTTTTAGTGCTGTACCCGGATGCTTTGAGGGCCGCCTCCATCAAGTTGTCGTCTATTACTATGTTGGTTCTCATAAATCACCTGTTGGTGTGTATTGATAGGTTGTTTATACACACTCTAGCATGGGTAAAAAAACATAACAATGCGCAGCAATCGCTCCCGTTGGTCGCTGGGACAGCCAAAACGCTGCGCTTATTTGGCCGCCCTTGTGCCGGGCATTAGCTGTGATTGCCCCAATCGGAAAGTGATACTATAGTGTCACTATTAGTCTGATTCAGGGTTAGTCCATGAAAGTTGAGCTTGTTACGAACCTTAAGCTCCAGGCCACAAAGATTCTGGCAGACCTGCGCTTGTCCAAAGAGCCGGTACTGATCACAGAGCATGGTCAGCCATCAGCTTATCTTGTTGATGTGCAAGATTACGAATTCATGCAGCGTCGGCTTGAGCTGCTTGAGGGGCTCTCACGGGGAGAGCGTGCTGTACTTGAGGGAAGAACGTACAGCCAGAGTGAGGCCAAGGAGAAGATGAGTAAATGGCTGAAATAGTCTGGACGGAGCCAGCCCTCCAGGAACTGGAGGCCATCGCTGAGTACATTGCCTTAGATAATCCCGCAGCAGCACGTAATTTGGTCAGTACCATTTTCAAAATAACCCAACGTCTCGAAGGCTTTCCTAAATCCGGTCGTACTCCATCTGAACTTCCCAACTCTATCTATAGAGAATTAGTAGCCCCACCTTGCCGGATTTTTTATCGAGAAGATGGCAAACAAGCCCTAATCCTCTATGTAATGAGAGAAGAACGGCAACTGCGTACTTATATGCTTGAGAATACTAACGGCTGAAAGCATACGGTCTGAAGATAACAATCGGCTGCATCGCGATCGCTTTTCCGCCGCTTTCGCAGCTACAAATCGGCGCTTGCGCCGGACGTGATCGCTGAACAGAAGAATATAGATACTCAACGTAACAAGAAGGTCGTAGACTTCTGTGACATCGAGCGTGAATTGCTTCAGCGTCTAACCCCTTTGACCTCAATCTCTCTTTTTAGGGTGGTAATACACCGGTTATGAGTCAGCCAAAAATCGTCAATTACCTCAGTGGTTACAGCCCACAGGTTCAGCAGCAGGTGCTGGCGTTGTTAGAGAGCAACCAGTCGGGCATTTGGCTACAGAAAAAATATCCTCAAGCGCATGAGCTGGTGTCAGAAAAAGCCTTGTATGACTATGCTCAGGGCATCAAGAACCAGTATATGCGCAGCTCATCACCGATCAGCAAGGTGGTGTACGATGATAAAATTCACATTATTAATAATGCGTTAGGCCTTCACACCTATGTGTCGCGGGTGCAGGGCGCTAAGTTGAAGAAGAAAAACGAGATTCGTATATCATCGTTATTTCGCAAGGTTCCAGAGGCGTTCTTACGAATGATACTCGTCCATGAGCTTGCGCACCTACGTGAAAAAGAGCATGACAAAGCGTTTTACAAGCTCTGTTGTTACATGGAACCCGAGTACCATCAACTTGAATTCGAGCTGCGCTTGTACCTGTGCCATCGAGAGCGTTTTGGTGACTTATGGGGGAGGTCAACTGATTGAGCATACCCATCATTCAGCGCGCAGGCGTTCTAAGCGCTCACGCTCTTCTTCGCTGGCGGCATCGATGACGGCCATCAGCTCATTTACGTCAGTGTTGGTATCACTGTAGGCGTAGGTGCCAGTGAGTTGGCTGTCGGCGTGGAGTTTGCCGGTTTCGTAGAGTGACCACATTTCACGGGCAAATTCGGTCTTCAAGAGTTCGGGGGCAAAGCGTCCAAAGTAGGCACGCATAGTATTGACGTCCCGCTCAAGCATCATGCTGGCGCTGTTATTACCCGCAGCATTGACGGCTTGAGGCAAATCGATAATCACCGGCCCGTGTGCATCCAGCAGTACGTTAAACTCGGAAAGATCGCCGTGTACCAGCCCGGCACAGAGCATGCGAACAATTTCTTCAATCACCTGCTGGTGCCAGATTTTGGCTTCTTCTGCGCTCAGTGTTACATCGTCAAGGCGTGGAGCCACAAAGCCCTCGGCATCTGTGATCAGCTCCATCAACAGGACACCATCAATAAACCCATAGGGTTTAGGTACCCGTACTCCGGCTGCAGCCAGCTGGTAAAGTGCCTCTACTTCGGCGTTTAACCAGGCGCTTTCCTGTTCTTTTTGCCCATACTGCGTTTTTTTCGACATGGCGCGAGCGCGGCGGCTATTTCGAACCTTGCGACCTTCCTGGTATTGCACTGCTTGCTTGAAGCTGCGCTGACTGGCTTCTTTAAATACTTTGGCACAGCGCACATCATCACCACAGCGCACGACATAGACGTCGGCCTCTTTACCGCTCATGAGCTGGCTGATCACTTCATCGATCATGCCATCATCCACTAATGGCTGTAATCTTTTGGGTACTCTCATAAAACGTATCACCTAACCTTGTTTATCTATTGCTGTTTTGCTTGAGCACTCCGCACCCAAAGAGGCACCAAGCACAGAGCTTGGATCAGCATCAATCCGGCAAAAGCGATCTTGAGGGCTAGGCTCATCGAATACTCCATCGATTGTAAGGTATCCAATGCGATACCTAATCCCCACTGAACAATGAACGCACCGGCAAATGCCATCAAATTAATTGCGGTGCTGACACGCCCAAAAGCAGATTTCGGGAAATGAACAGCGGTAGCAATGTAGGTTTGTGCGTTGGCGGCGGACAGTATGCCGAGGAGAAACCAGAGCAGAAGGGTGGGGCCGATTTGGATGAGTATCAGCAATTGCACGCCGAGCATCGCGGCGTAACCAAACTGCATCAGATTTAAGGGCGTGACACCACCTTGGCTAAGTCGTGTGCCAAAGAATCCGATGCTCAGTTGGCCAAGAAGCATGCCCAGATTCAACGTCATCAAATAATAGGCGGCTTGATTGAGAGAGAGGCCATTGACCTGCATTAACCAGGGCACGGCCCAGAGGCTTTGCAGCGCCATAAATCCACCGGTGAAAAACGTGGCGGAACCGGCAAAGCGCAAAAAAGTGGGGGAACAAAAAATCGTCCCGATTGAGCGTAAAGTTTGTTTGAGTGTGTCATGGGATCGGTGCTCGGCATCGCCCGGTAGCGTGATAAAAACAGTGATAGACAAAGCAAAGGATAATCCGGCAATTAACCCAAACACACCGCGCCAACCTAAGTGAGGCAGGAGAGCCTCCATTGGCGTGCTCGCGGTGAGCGCGCCTAAAGCCCCCGCGGCCATGATAAAACCTGTCATGGAACTTTGGCGCTCGGGCGGATACCAGAGGGCGAATCCTTTAAGGCTTGCCATCAAACAGGCCGAAACCCCCAGTCCAATCAGCCCTCGGGCGAGAGTGAGATGCTGGCGCGTATCGCCCAGTGCAAATGCGATAGAACCGATGCCGGCCAGCAAGAGTAAGCTGCCTAGCACACGTTTAGGACCATAACGATCCAAGGCGATGCCCAATGGAATTTGTGCGAGGCCAAATGTCAGAAAGTAAACACTGGTGAGTAGGCCTAAATCTGCTGCAGACAGCCCCAGTTCGCTGGTCAGATCAGGAGAGATCACCGCATTGACGGTGCGCAGCAGGTAAGATAGGTAATAACCCAAGGCAAAGGGTAAAAAAATGATCAACCAAGAAGCCGTTGGGCGCGTGCAGCAAGACATCCAATACTATCCGTTCAACAAACAGCCGACTCTACGCGTTGAGTTCGCCTAGAGCTAGCAGGTAGGATGTCAGAAGTGATGTATGAACTAATAAGTAAAACTTATGGGTGAGTGCGAAGAGAGTGTCTGACGGTTGGGAGGCCTGCATATGAGTCTACTCAAGTATCTATTTTTACCCCCAGCGGTTCAGGCGCTCATGCTGGTATTGGCGCTGTTGCTTCTGAGCCTTGGGCGTCGTATCAGTGCCTTCCTGCTTCTGCTGTTATGTGCAGCTTCACTTTGGCTTCTCGGTTTGCCTTTGGTCAGCCATCCGTTGCAACGCTCATTGGAGATCTATCCGGCACTCAATCTGGATTCAGTGGAGGCGCAGGCGATCGTGGTACTCGGGGGTGGACGTGCGTTTGATGGCGCCGAGTTTGGATGGCCCGATGCCCCGAGTGAGCAAACCCTGAGCCGTTTAACCTACGGTGCTTTTTTACATCGACAGACGGGCTTGCCACTTCTGGTATCCGGTGGTCGTGTGCATAACGAGGCACAGAGTGAAGCGGAGTTAATGCAACAGTTGTTGCAGGCCAGCTTTGATCTACCGGTAGCTTGGCTGGAGGATCGCAGCCGAACCACCTATGAGAATGCGCTTTACACGGCGCAAATGCTTAAAGCCGAAGAGATTCAAACTGTCCTTCTGGTCAGCCAAGCTTGGCATCTGCATCGTGCTGTGCCGGTGTTTGAGCATCAGGGTTTAGAGGTCATCCCCGCGCCCATACAATTCACCACACCGCCACCTAAGGGTTGGATCGGCTGGATCCCCACGGCCTATCATGCGCGCCAGAGTGCTCAGGCGATACATGAGTGGCTGGGGTTTTGGGTGTATCGGTTGAGAATGAGGTGAGAGGAAGAAAGGCAATAACATTGGAGTGACCCGGCGAAGAGGCTAGTTCCTGCTGTTTTAAGATCCAATCCTCTTATTTCGTCGTCTAGAGTGCATTCATCATCTGTCTGGAGTTCACAATGAAACATCTACTCTTAGGCTTAAGTCTGCTTTTTCTTTTGGGCTGCTCCGGGATGCCGAAGTCGGTTCAACCTGTCGCGGAGTTTGAGTTACAACGTTATCTTGGTACCTGGTATGAAATTGCCCGCTTAGATCATTCGTTTGAACGAGGATTAAGCCAAGTCACAGCAGAATATTCAATGCGCAGTGACGGCGGGGTGCGGGTTTTAAATCGTGGTTTTTCTGAAGCTGAGCAGCGTTGGAAGGAAGCGGAAGGTCGTGCCTACTTTGTGGGTGACAGGGATAAGGCTTACTTAAAAGTCTCTTTCTTTGGCCCTTTTTATGGCTCGTATGTCATTTTTGATCTCGATCCTGAGTATCAACATGCCTACATTTCAGGCCCCAGTCACAAATATCTCTGGCTGTTATCGAGAACACCACAGGTTGATCCTGAAATTCTTGAGGATTTTGTGACAAAAGCTCAAACCTTAGGTTTTGCAACAGAGTCGTTGATTTTTGTCGAGCACTCGCAGCCATCCACGCCCTAGAGCGCAGAGTGTGCTGAGCCTGTTGTCTGAATTGAAGCGTCGTGCCTCAATTCAGCCCGCCTTATGCCGGGGATGCACATCTCTGGTACATCTGAACATTTCATTTTCTGCGATTAACGCGTTGATTGTTTAAAAATCAACCGCTTGCATTTTTTGGCGCGTCATTTGCTTTTCCTGAAGGGAAATTAAATATCCTTTAAGTAAATTAAAATCCGATCAGGAGAGAGACAAAATGGCGATGAAATACTTCGAGCAGGCCACCAAAATGCCACTGCCCAGTATGAATAAACCCGGCAGTAATGCCTTCCTAGATGATCTTGTTGCGTCTACCGATGCGGAGAAAACCATCGTGTCGGGTTTCTTTCGCATGGAGAAATCAGACAAGCCTCTGGAGTACTACTACCACTATCACGAGATGAAAATCATCGTTGAAGGTGAGCTGACCATTTCCGATGAGGCGGGTAATGTGGCGCAGGCTAAGGTCGGAGATGTGTTCTATTTCGAGCAAGGCAGCACCATTACCTTCCAAACAGACAGTTATGGTTTAGGTTTCTTCTGCGGCCAGCGTCTGCAGGGTGATGCCTGATTCCGTCCGCGTTCTGAGCGGTTTCCACTAACCCAGAGGAGGTGACCATGTCCGCGATGGCGATGATTAAAAGCCGACCGATCTATGCGCAACCTAGGCGTGATGAGCGTGCGAAAATGCATCTATTTGTGCATCAAGGCACGATCGATGCGCGCTTAGATGCGCTTTATCAGGCATTGGCTGAAAGCGAGCGTGCACTTTGTTGTTTAGCTTCAACAGAGGAGAGGTCGTTGCTTGAGTCGGAATTGGCGCGCTTGCCCTTGGCCAGCGCTCTGTATGTCGCGGGTGAGGAGGCCTTCCTTTGGGATGTACGAAACCTGGCCAGACAACAGGGCTGGGTGGATGAGCAGATCCATCTTGCCCCACCTTTGCAGGGACAACGTCGGGTCTTTTGTACCCACTGCTACAGCTTGATGGAAGGGGTGCGTTTTTCGCCCGTGATTTGTACGGGATGCGCGCGTCCTCTGTTGGTGCGTGATCATTTCTCCCGACTGCACGGTGCCTATGTCGGGGTACAGATTAATGTGGAAGACCCTGCCGATTTACCAGAAGAGGAGCCGCTGACATGAGCCACTCCATGTTTGAGGTTCGGGTTGCGGCGATAGAAGAAGTCGCCCCGATGATTCGAGAGTTCTGTTTTGAGCCGGTACAGGGAAGTCTTCCCAGCTTTTCACCCGGTAGCCATATCCTAGTTGAGATGCCGGCACGGCCTCGGCCTTATCGTAATGCCTACTCTCTGCTGAGTGATCCGCGTGATGCCCGTCATTATCGTATTGCTGTGCGCCTCCAGGAGCGCTCACGAGGGGGCTCACGTTTTATGCATGAACAGGTGCAGTGCGGCGATAACCTGCGCATCTCAGCGCCTGCCAATCTTTTTGCACCCTACTGGCCGGCTAAAAAACATCTGCTGATTGCCGGAGGGGTAGGCATTACGCCGTTTCTTTCGTTTTTGCCGGAGTTTGTGCGTCGCCAACAAAATTTTGAGCTGCATTATCTGTTTCGCAGCCAACAAACCGGCGCTTACCGTGACAGCTTACGTCAAGGCCTAGGCCAGGCTCTGCATCTCTATGATTCATCTCAGGGGCAGCGCTGTGATCTTCACGCGCTTTTAGCCCGGCAAAGCCCAGGCACTCATGTGTATATCTGTGGCCCACAGAGTTTGATTGATACCGTGACCTTTTTAGCTCAAGAACTGGGTTGGCCGCGCAGTTGTGTACATTTTGAGACCTTTACTGCCGCGCAACCCGGCCAGGCATTTTCCGTGGAATTGGCCCGCTCCGGGCAAACCCTAGCGGTAGAGCCGGAAGAAAGCCTGCTCGAAGCCTTGGAGGGTGCGGGCGTTGATCTGCCCAATCTGTGTCGAGGCGGTGTCTGTGGTCAGTGTGTGACGAGGGTGCTGGAAGGTGCTGTGGAGCATCGAGATGCCTTCTTATCCGCAGAGGAAAAATCGCGTCAGGATTGCATCATGCCCTGTGTCTCTCGTGCCCAGGGGCACCATCTTAAACTGGATCTCTAGGAGCTGAGCATGCGTATTGCCCCCAAAGCTATCCAAACCTTTCGTGATGATTTCACCTACAGCAACAGCCCCGGTGCCATCGCGCGTTTTCCCTTTCCCTTTCCTGAAGATGAGTACCGTTATTCGGTGAATATCGAACCTCATCTCACGCCCGGCCCTGAAGGCTCAGTCTATGAGCATCTATTCGATATAGATGAACATTATCTATCGGAGATGGCGGAGCGTAACCTGGTGTTGCAGGAGAATCCGAAACGTTGCCTGGCAATGCCGCATATGGATCTGGCCTGTTGGGACATGATCGAACGTGTCATGGTGGCGTTTGCGACTGACTATCCAGAGTACTTTGCCCTGACTCGTGAAGGGAATCACTGGATCTGGGAGAACAAACTTTTAAATCAACGTGATGAGTTCACCTTTGGCGACAGCTCGACTTTGCCTCTGCCGCCGATGGAATATATCGGTCGGCAGGTGCAGGGAGATTTTGCCCTGCTCGATCAGCGCGAAGGTGATCTGTTTATGGATGCCGGGATCGTGACCTGTCCGGCGGACTGGTCACTGGCTTTTGATGCCGGTATGAGTTTCTCGGAATGGCATGGTCCGGTGCCGCTGGCGCATGAAATGGGTGTGTTTGATCGGGCGTTGAAGTATCTGGTGGCAATACCGGTAGGGCGTCCGGTGCGGCGTTTGAACTGGACGCTGACGATTAATGCTCGTATGGACACCTCGCCAGAAACCTATCCCGCTTGGGGCATGGATCGTGCGAGTGTCACCCCCGACAATGTGGGTGAGAAGGTCTATCTGCGGGTTGAGCTACAGGTGCTGGATCGGATGCCGCGTAGCAACGCTTTGATGTTCAGCATTCGCACCTATTTGATCAGCATGCAGGATCTGGTGACACGTCCTGACTGGGCTAAGCGTTTGCATCGTGTGATGAAAACCCTGCCACCTGAACTGGTGGAATACAAAGGCTTGAGCCGTTTTCATCCGACACTGGTGCAGTGGTTGGCTCAATTCGATCCAGCAAATTGAGGTGCTTATGGGAATGGGATGGGTCTATTTGATTATTGCCGGCGTGTTGGAGTGTCTATGGGCTTTAGGCCTGAAGTACAGTGATGGTTTTACGCGTTTGTGGCCATCACTGATTACGGCTCTGCTCATCGTCATCAGCTTGCTGCTCCTGTCCTTGGCGATGCGCACCATTCCGGTGGGCACCGCCTATGCGGTCTGGTCGGGGATAGGGGCAACAGCTTTGGCCACAGTGGGCATTTTGTTTATGCAAGAGCCCGGCGGTTTTTTGCGTATTGCTTGCATCGGTATGATTATCGCCGGCGTGGTGGGGCTGAAACTCTTTGGTGAAGGGATGGCTTAAGGTCAAAAAAGCGGTGCCGGCAAAACCGGCACCTTGAACCTTTAACTCGCTTTGCGAGTTTTTGTGTTTAAGGGGGTGTCCGCTAGGTAGGCTTCCATCGAATCATCGAGTGCATCCAGCCAAGGGGTATGATGAGCAGGTGAAGGGGTACCCGTCATTAAGGAGGTGTAAGAGTAATCGCGGAAGGTCATGATGTTTTCTTTCTTGTGATGTTTCCACTCCAAGAAGGTACGGTTGACGCCGGCGATATCAAAGGTCGGGTAATCGGTCGCCTCGATCAGTTCCTGAATGTAAGCGCCTTGGTATTCGTACATCTCTTTGGCATGCGTCAGTTGCAGTTCGCGCTCGCGCCAGGCTTGGCTATCGGCTCGCATGCTGGCTTGATCTGGCAGGGGGATGCGCCCGAGTAGGATGTCGCGCACATACCAGGCTTGAGCATCAAACATGTTAAAGGTGTACCACTGATCCTGCATGCCGAGATAAAAGAGTTTCGGGTTATCTTCCCAAACCACACCTTTATATAAATTTAACGGCCACAGACGGTTATTGGTTTTTAGGCGTAAGGATTCTTCGAGAAACGGAAAGTGGTGCAGATAACCGGTACAGAGAATAATTGCATCAATCTTTTTATGGCTGCCATCTGCAAAATAGGCGTGATCGACATCGACGCTTTCTAGCGCCGGTTTTTCTTCCCAGTTCTTCGGCCATTTGTAGTTCATGGGGGCACTGCGATAACAGCTGGTAATCGAACGTGCACCGTATTTGTAACACTGGGAGCCGATATCCTCTGCGGAGTAGCTGGCGCCGACAATTAAGATATCCTTGTCTTTGAACTCCAGAGCATCCCGGAAATCATGTGCATGCAGAATACGCCCTCCGAAATGATCAAAGCCCGGAAACTCGGGGACGTTGGGGGTAGAGAAGTGGCCGCTGGCACAGATAACATAATCAAATACCTCGGTCGTTAGGGTGTCGGTGTTATGGTCATGTGCGGTGACATTAAACTGTCCGCTGTTGGCATCATAGGTGACTTGGCGGACCGGGCAGTTAAAGCGGATGTAATCACGTACTCCGGCTTTTTCGACACGCCCTTTAATGTAATCCCAGAGCACTTCGCGTGGGGGGTAGGACGCAATGGGCTTGCCAAAATGTTCCTCAAAGGTGTAGTCCGCAAACTCCAAACACTCCTTGGGCCCATTCGACCAGAGATAGCGGTACATGCTGCCATGCACCGGCTCACCATGCTCATCTAGGCCTGTGCGCCAGGTGTAGTTCCAGAGTCCGCCCCAGTCACTTTGTTTTTCAAAGCAGACCAGTTCCGGTATTTCCGCGCCCTTGGCCTGAGCCGATTGAAACGCACGTAGCTGTGCTAGCCCGCTTGGGCCCGCGCCAATAATCGCAACACGTTGGGTCATAAGTCTCTCCCGTCATTAAGATGCAAGCGGCCTGCGTTGGAGCAGGGCTCTGAGACTTAAATTAAGGCCTTTAAACTCTGGGGATAATTCCTCGTTGAGGGTAGGTAAAAAGAGGTAGAAAACGCGGGAGATTTATTCGCTGAAGCTGAGAATCGCGCCTTCTACACCGAGAATCGTGCCGGTTGAAGAGAAGAGACCACAGCCCTTCTCACTGACCCAGCGTAAAGTACCGCTGGCATGATGAATGCGATAACGCAGTTGAAAAGATTGTTGCTGCTGCAGAGCATCTTGTACCGCTTGCCAGACGCCATCACGATCTTCGGCGTGAATCAGCTCTCCATAGCTGAGATGAGGCTGATTCACCAAAGCATCGGCGGAGTAGCCGGTCAGATCTAGGCAACCCTCGCTGACATATTCCATGCTCCAACTCAGATTGTTGCGTGCTCGGTACAGCATCATCGGAAGATTATTCACCAGCTGATGCAGGCCACGATGCTGGGCGGCACGTTGTTGATCGGCTTGCACCTGAGAGGTGATATCACAGAGGCTGACACTGATTGGCCAGAGCGATTCAGGGTAGAGCGCCTGCATCCTCAGTTCACACCAGTAGAGTTGGGGGCCCGATACCATGCGCAGCCAGACTGGAGTCTGGCGTTTGCCTGCGGCATGTTCGGCCAGCATCTCACGCCAACGCGCGAGGTCGGCGGGGTGCAAAAAGTCACTCAAGCGTTGCTGGGCTTGCGGCGGTTGCTGAATCCACTCACACCAGCGCTGATTACAAAAACGTATCTGCCCTTGAGCATCCAGCAGCAACACACTTTCATCGAGGCTGTCGAGCAATTGCAGAGGAAGATCCTCGTGCGGCGTCGTCGCCGCAGTGCTTAAACCTGCCCAGAGTCGGCGCATGTGGCTTCCTCCGATAATCCTGTCGATTGAAATTCAGGATGGGCATGTACCCAAGCCGCTAACTCCAGGCGAGAGTGTAGATTGAGTTTGCGCAGCAGGCTTTTGACATAGACCTTGACGGTGCCATCGCTGATGCCCAGTTCACGCGCAATTAACTTGTTACTTTTCCCACGTGCGATCAACTGCAGGGTTTGGTTTTCACGCTGCGTCATCTCATTGTGCAGAGGGTGTGCTTCTAAAGCGCTAGAAGGCGAGGTTTGGCGTTGGCGTAGCCCTTGGGTCAGGCGCAGCAAGGCTTCATCATCCAGAGCGATTTTGCCCGCTAAAACCGCCTCTAAACGGCGCAAGATCTCCTGTGCATCGGTTTCTTTTAACAGATAACCATCGGCACCGGATTCCATCGCTTGCACCAGATGGTGATGATCATCCGAGGCACTGAGCATCACCACGCGCCAGTCAGGCCGCATCTGCTTCAAGCGCTTGAGTAGAGATAGACCATCTTCACCGGGCATTTGTAGATCCAGCAGCGCCAGGTCCGCTTCCAGATCGGGTAAGACCTCCAGCAGAGCGGCAGCCGAATCAAAATCCGCAAGCACCTGAAAACAACCGCTGTCATTTAACAGCTCCGCGACACCGCGGCGAAACAAGGGGTGGTCATCCACCAGAATCACGCGTGCTACGTCTGGGAAGAGTGTGTTCTTGGTCATCACAGATCCAGCCTATTCAGATAAAGATCCAGGCGTGTCCCGCCGGACTGTCCAGCTCCTAGATGCAATTGAGCGCCAATTTTTTCCGCTCGCTCACGCATGATTTGTAAACCAAAACTGTCGGCACGCGGTTCACGGGCGTGCAGGCCTTGGCCGTTGTCTTCAATGCTCAGATGCAAGCCTTGTGGCGCTAAGGGTAAGAGCTGAATGCGGACATGGCTGGCCTGGGCATGGCGCAGCGTGTTGTAGAGTGCTTCACGGGCAATCATTAGCAGATGGCGTGTGATTCGGGCATCGGGATGTTGGGTTAAAGCGCGGTCATCCAGTTCAAACACCAGAGCGCTTTGATTTTCGAATTCGGCCACCAACTCCATCAGCGCCGCATGTAAAGACGGACATTCCAAGCCGATGCGTGTTTGGCTGATCAACTCACGAGTGAGGCGGTAAGCGTGGCGTGTATGTTGCGCAATATCGTCAACCAGCGCCTGCTCTGCAACCGGGCAGGTTGGGCGCTGATTTTGCAGACGGCTGGTGCGTAAACGCAGATAGGCCAGCATCTGGGCCAAAGAGTCATGTAGTTCCGCCGCATGACAGCGCCGCTCTTCATCACGAGCGGCTTGCAGGCGCAACTCTTGCAGCTGGCATAGATGCAACCCGGTTTCGAGATTATCCAGAAAGTTGTGCAGAGCGAGCTGAGTACTCTGACTGAGCGGTTGGGGGGTGATTAACAGCCACCAGTGTCGCCCTTGTGGCAGATCGAGCGCCTGCGCTTGTACCCATAGGGCCTTGCCTGTGTTCGTACTGGTCTCAAAGCAAGCTTCCACGCGCTGCTGCTCGGCAGGGACGCTTTGCAAACCCTCTAACCAGCTCGCAGGAAGCGGCAGCTTGGCTTCAGGGGCCGCTGTGAGCAAGGGCAGCAGGCTGGATCCAACCTGGGCACAGGGGGAAGAGGGTAAGCCTAGCCAGGCTTGGCTGGTATCCGGCAGCGAAAGATGGTGCCACCAGGGCGCTAAACAAGCGGCGAGTTCAACTTGCCAGTGTTCACAGCGGGCAATTTCTAAGCTGAAGAGTGGAGAGCTGTGAGGCCGAGCTTTCTGGCTTGCAACCCGAGTTGGGGTGTCGAGGCTCGTGCCGGCCAGTGGATGCAGTTTGCGCATCCACAGCAGTAGATCGGAAAAAAATCGAGAGTTGGCCTGCTCTAAACTGGGTTGAGTCACGAGAATCTCCTGTTTTTCTGGCCACGCAAACGCGTAAAAGATAGCGGTAGTAAAGCAGTAAGCGTGCCAGCCTTCAGCGCCTACCTCGAAAGAGATAACCCCTTGGGCGCATTGTTTACTTATCTCCTGTAAGTAAAGATTTTTTCTCAATAGTAATTCTTGTCGGCGGCTGAAGTCGGCAAGAGGTGTTGGTTTGAGGTTGCACCAGTCTGGTACGTCTTCTGTACGAGCAGTGCTCTTTTGCCCTTAGATGAGGCTTGTGCTCGGCACGCAGAGGACGCTTTCCCTCTCCAACCCATTTCCAGAGGAGATAGAAGATGCAGGCGATCGCACAGGGCTTAGCGGCTCGGGAAATGCTTACGCCCGACCCTCAAGCGGCGCTGACCTACCAGCGCCAGTATCCGGTTCGCGCGCAGCAGGCGATACAGGTGTGCTTACGTCCTGGAGATTGGCTGTCTATCGAATCCCCAGGCGCAGAGCAGATCTGTGAGATTCTCTGTTCGCAGCCAAGCGATGCTTGGCAAAAGGCGGTTAAGGCTTGGCCTCTGGCCGAAGTCTATGCACAACAGCTACACAGCGGCTCGGGCAGTGCGCAACGCCTAGCCGATAGGCTGGCGCTTTGGGGATGGCAGGGTGAGGGGCTGACGACTCAGCTTCCTGCCGCCGCCTTACCCTGGCGTTGGCAGTGCCCCGTGCAGGGGGAAGCGGTGACTTTGCTTCTGATTGCGGCCGGTTTGGATATGGCGGTGGATGAGTCCTTTGCTGCGGGTGAGCTGTTGGTAACGCATGAATCGGCGCAGGAATTACCTTTACCGCTACCTTACTCACCTAAGCCGCAAATGCCTGAGCCGCGCCTTGAGATACGTATCCCTCACTCCAGTGCACGAGCCTATCAGGTCAAGGCCGGTGAGTGGATTCAGATCAGTGATGTGCAGGGTAAACAGTGCTCCGACTTTATTGCTTTTGATTGGCAAGCTTTACAAGCCGGAGAAGAGCTGACACTGGATGCGGCGGCGACACGGACACTCGCTGGCCATGCCCTGCCGCAGCCTGGGCTCTATTCACGTTTTGCGGATCAGAAGATGCAAACGCTGCTGGAATTGGTGCAGGACACCGTCGGTCGCCATGATAGCTTTATGCTCGCCTGTACGCCGAAGTACTACGATGATGCCGGTTATTTTGGGCATATCAGCTGCACCACCAATTTTAACCATGCCTTGGCGGAGTATGGCATCGCGCCCCGCGCAGGCTGGCCGGCGATTAATTTCTTTTTTAACACCTACGCTGAGCCCTGTGGACAGATCGGCATGGATGAACCCTGGTCGCGTCCGGGGGATTATGTGTTGTTACGCGCCAGTCGAGATCTGCTCTGTGTCTCGTCCGCTTGCCCTGATGATATCGATCCGGCCAATGGCTGGACCCCGACTGAAATACATCTCCGTATTTTTCCTGCGCAGGCCGAATTTCCGCGCGCGCTTGCCTATCGCAATTTACCCCAGGAGCCTGCACGTATGACACAACCTACGGCCTTTCATCCACGGACTTCCGCCTTAACCCAGCATTTTAGTGAATATCGAGGTTACTGGCTGGCCACCGAATATGCCGGTTGGGGGGCACGTGCCGAATACCTCGCCTGCCGTGAGCGTGTGGCGGTGATGGACCTTTCTCCGTTACGCAAGTTTGAAGTGACCGGCCCGGATGCGGAAGCCCTGCTGCAAAAAGCCCTAACGCGTAATGTACGGCGTTTGGCTGTCGGAGCGGTGGTCTATTCCGCCATGTGCCAGCCCACCGGCGGCATGATTGATGATGGCACCTTGTTTCGCCTTGGGGAGCAAACCTTCCGTTGGATCTGTGGGGATGCTTACAGCGGCATCTGGTTGCGCGAATTAGCCCTGCGTGAGGGCTTGCGCGTGCGTATCTCCGAATCCACCGACCAGTTACACAATTTGGCCGTGCAGGGGCCAAAGAGCCGGGCACTTTTGGAGACATTAATCTGGACACCAGAGTGTCAGACCTCGATCGCCAATCTGGCCTGGTTCCACTTCACGCTCGGGCGCTTACAGGGCCCGGCGGGCATTCCTTTGATGATTTCACGCACGGGTTACACCGGCGAGCTGGGTTTTGAGGTTTGGTGCCATCCTGATCATGCCTTAGCCGTTTGGGATGCGATCTGGCAGGCCGGTGAACCTCTCGGCATGGCGCCCGTTGGGCTGGAAGCCTTGGATATGTTGCGCATCGAAGCGGGGCTGATTTTTGCCGGTTATGAGTTTTGTCCAGAGACAGACCCCTATGCCGCAGGGATCGGCTTCACGGTTCCCTTGAAAACCAAGGAGGAGGACTTTATCGGGCGTGCCGCTTTAGAGCGTATTCCCGCCAGTGCGCGTCCACAGTTGATGGGCTTGATTCTGGAGAGTGAGGATCTTGTGCACAGCGGGGATGGACTCTACGCCGGACGCTTTCCCGTCGGTCAAGTTACCAGTGCGACGCGCTCACCCTTGTTGGGTAAAACCCTGGCGCTGGTTCGAGTGCAACCGGAGTATGCACAGGCGGGGCAGCGTCTTGAGGTCGGGCAGTTGGACGGTCTGCAAAAGCGTTTGCCTGGTGAGCTGGTGAATCTGCCCTTCCATGATCCTGAACGCCTCAGAGTGCGCAGCTGATGCGGTTAAAAAACGAACACTTTGAGTGCATGTGCAGGTGCCAAATGATCGTTATTGTGCGCTGCAGCAAGCCTCTTCGGGTTGCGCTAATAGAAGCCATGCCCCGCTTGAAATTTGATCAATTTTTAAACATAAGAAAAAACAGAGAGATAGCCACAAAAGCCAAGCAATACGCGGTTTTGAAGCCGATTCTGCGGAAGGTCTGGCATATAGGTTGCATTCTCTTAGGGAAAGATAATTTCCTTTCATTAATAATAAGATCGCCCCTAAAAAACCGGCTCACACTTGCCTGAACAGTCGGTTCTGACCCTGATATAACGCTGGATACACGAGGATAAGCGGATGACTATAGAAACGCTGCAAAGCACCTTCGAGATGCATCAGGCGATGAATGTCGAAGTGTTTTATTGGTGGTGTACAGCCATCATGTTCATGATTCACACTGGCTTTTTAGCCTATGAAATTGGCGCATCACGCGTTAAGAACGCTCTCACTTCTGGGATGAAAAACATCCTGACCCTATCGGTGATTATTCCCACCTTTTACTTTTTTGGTTGGTGGATCTACAACGCCTTCCCGAATGGTTTGATTCCGATCGATGCCTCTGAGGCCTTGCCTTGGAGTCTCAGCATGGGGCCGGATGTTGAAGACATGGGCACCGGTATCTTCTTTGCGGCCTTTGCGCTCTTTGGGGCGACCACCGGTTCGATTCTATCCGGTGCCGTGATTGAGCGTATTCGTTTAAGTGCCTTTTTAATTCTGGCCGTGATTCTGGGCTCGGGTGTTTGGATTCTGGCCGGTGCTTGGGGTTGGCATCCAGAAGGTTGGCTCTTGACCAAACTCGGTTATCACGATGTGGGGGCTTCCGGTGTGGTGCATGCGGTGGCCGGGTTCTTTGCCTTAGGGGTGCTGATGAATCTTGGCGCGCGTGTGGGTAAATACAAAGATGGGGTGGCTATGTACATTCCGCCTCATAACCTGCCCATGTCTTTGATCGGTTTGATGATGATTATCGTCGGTTTCTTTGGCTTTCTCGGCGGCTGTATCATTTTCAATGGAGGGGAAACCGGCTGGACCACCATCTATGGTAATCCGACAAACCTATCCGCGTTCGGATTCAATACACTGATGGGCTTTGCCGGCGGTGTGATCGGCGCTTATCTAACATCGCGTGAACCCTTCTGGACCATGTCGGGCGGATTAGCCGGCATCATTACCGTTGCTGCCGGTCTTGATCTCTATTACCCAGGCTTAACCTTTGCTCTGGCGGCCAGTGGTGGCGCCTTGATGCCGCTGGTGGGACGTCAGCTGGAGAAACTGGGGGTTGATGACGCCGTAGGGGCTGTTGCGGTGCATGGCTTCTGTGGTTTCTATGGTGTGGTTCTGGTGGGTGTCATCGCGTCCGGTTATCCGAACGTGGCTGATCTGCCAAACATCACCTTCACTGGACAGTTGCTGGGTGCGATTGTCATGGCTCTGGTCGGCTTTATCCCGGGTTATGGCATTTCGTATCTGTTGAAGAAGTTTAATGCTCTGCGCGTACCACCTCAGGTGGAGGTTCTGGGTCTGGATCTGGTGGAAATACCGGCCAAGCCCTATCCAGAAACGGTTCCGGCTTACAAGGTGGTGGAAAACACCCTGGAACCGGGCCAAGAAAAATTGGTGTAACACAGGGGAGGCCTAGCCTCCCGCTTGATCTGATCTATTTTTTCACACACGGGAGTCGAAGATGAGCAGTCCAATTACGAGCTGGGAAGGTGCCACCACCTACTTTACCTTTGCCGATAATCCTCTGGCGATGGCGGTGTGTTTAGCCGCCGCAGTCGGGGTGTTTGTGTACCTCAACGTATCCATTATCCGTCACGAAAAGGCGGTGTTTGATAAACATCTATCCGACTAAGATTCGGGAATCTTGCAAACAGGGTGGCCAGGTGCCACCCTTTTTTGTGTCTGATCAGAGCCCCACAGCGGGTTTAATGATCGTCGTAATGGATCACCGAGAGAAGCTGGATCGGCACCTCCAAGAGCTGCTCCGGCCCGTGGGGGATCTCCGCATCAAACGAGAGGGAATCACCCGGTTCCATCTCATACAGGTGATTGCCGTGGCGATAGAGAATGCGACCCTTTAAGAGATAGATGAACTCTTCACCTGGGTGCGAAAAGGTAGGAAACACTTCCGATGCATCATCCATGGTGATCAAGAAAGGCTCCAAGGTGGTTTTTTTGCCACGGTGATAACTGAGTAACTGATAGGTGTGGCCCTTCTCGGTGCCGCGCCGCACCACTTCCATCCCTTGTCCCGCTTTGGTGAGCTGTGCGCTGCCGGTGGGTCGGTCATAGTCACTAAAGAGCTGTGAAATCGGCAGGCCAATCGCATCACACAAGCGCCCCAGTGTATCCAGGCTGGTAGAGACCTGAGCGTTCTCAATTTTGCTCACCATACCCTGGCTCAGACCGGCGATACGCGCGACATCGGTGATCTTCAGCGCTTGTTCGGTACGCCGGGTTTTGACGCGCATCGCAATGTATTGCTCCAGTTTCAGCTTGGTATCGATATCCCGATCCATGCTGATCTCGCCTTTTTTCAGTGCGCTGATGTGTCTGGATGGTGCATTTTTAGGCGGCATAGCCTTCTCCCTTGCTCTGGCGGTGGCTCAGCGTAGTTTCCTGTAAGGAAACTTTATTTCTTAATCTCGTTAAAATCAAAGAATTAGCCTGAGCACTTACTAAAAATTCACGCCAACGATGAAGTTGGCAAAGAGATTGCTTTACCTTAGTGAAATTAATTTTCCTGAAGAGAAAATAGGGCTCAAGGTTATGGCAATTGAAACTCAGAATGCGCGTAAATACCGACTTACGGTCTCTTGTCCGGACACCTACGGAATCGTAGCGGCCGTGACCCAATTCCTGGCCACACATCGTGGCTGGATCAGCGAAGCGCATCAATTCGCGGATCCGGAAACCTGCACGTTCTTTATGCGTTACGAAATCCTTGCAGATTCCCTGCCGTTTGATCTGGATGTGCTGAAAAATAAATTCGAACCCATCGCGGAAGCATTCAACATGACCTGGCAGATCACCGATGCCTCGGTGAAAAAGCGCGTGGTGCTGATGGTGTCGAAAGAAGCTCATTGTTTGTCGGATCTACTCTATCGCTGGCGCAGCGGAGATATGGACTTCGAGATTCCTTGTGTTCTCTCTAACCATGAAGATCTGCGCAGTTATGTGGAATGGCATGGTATTCCGTTTATCTACCTGCCGGTGGATCAAGCCGACAAGGAGCCGCATTTCCGTGCGGTGCGTGAACAGATCGCTGCCGCTCAAGCGGATGCCATCGTGCTGGCTCGCTATATGCAGATTTTGCCGGAAGAGCTCTGTGATCTCTACCCATCACGCATCATCAATATCCATCACAGCTTCCTACCTTCGTTTATAGGCGCTCGTCCTTATCACCAGGCGGCTGTCCGGGGGGTGAAGCAGATTGGAGCCACCTGCCACTATGTCACCTCCGAGCTGGATGCCGGCCCGATCATTGAGCAGGACGTTCATCGTGTCACGCATCACAACACCACCACCGACATGGTACGCATCGGTAAGGATGTGGAAAAAGCGGTGTTGGCTCGCGGTCTGCGCTGTCATCTGGAAGACCGGGTGTTGGTGCATGGCAATAAAACTGTGGTTTTTGCCTGATCCGGCAAGGGGAGAGCAGCATGCCCTGGCGTTTATTGAAATACGGTTTACAAAGCGGTCATCACGAGCCGCGCTTTTTCCCAGAAAGTAAGCCGCTGAAGTCCCATTACGATGTGGTCATTATTGGCGGCGGCGGGCATGGAATGGCCTGTGCTTATTACCTGGCCAAGGAGCATGGCATCACCAATGTCGCGGTGTTGGAACAGGGATATATAGGGGGGGGCAATACCGGTCGTAACACCACCATCGTACGCTCCAATTATCTCACCCCTGAAGGCGTCAAATTCTACGATGCCAGCGTTAAGTTGTTTGAAGATCTGGCGGATGACTTTGATCTTAATATCTTTTACTCAACGCGTGGCCATTTCACCCTAGCGCACACCGACAGTGCTCTACGCACCATGCGCTGGCGTGCCGAAGTGAATAAACACTATGGCATCGACAGTGAAGTGGTGGATCGTCAGATCATCGCCCAAGAAGTGCCCTATATGGATCTGGATTGTGCTGGCCACAGTCCGGTGATGGGGGCGCTTTACCACGCGCCCGGTGCCGTCGCGCGCCATGATGCGGTGGCTTGGGGTTATGCACGCGGTGCTTATCAGCGTGGTGTGGAGATCCATCAGAAAACGCGTGTCACCGCGATACGCACGCAAGGAGGTCGTGTGGTGGGGGTAGACACCGATCGTGGCCCGATTCAATGCCAGAAAGTTATCTCAATGGTCGCCGGTTCCACCCCGCGCATCACCGAAATGCTCGGCTTGCGCACCCCAATTGAGATCTTCCCGTTGCAAGCCTGTGTGTCTGAGCCGGTGAAGCCTTTTATGGACACCATCGTGGTTTCCGGCAGTTTGCACGTTTACGTCAGTCAGTCCTCACGCGGTGAGCTGGTGATGGGCGCTTCAGTGGATCCATCGGTCCTGCATTCTACCCGTTCCAGTTTCGATTTTGTCGAAGGTCTGGCCGACAAGATGCTGGATCTTTTCCCCTTCATGAGCCGCATGAAAGTGATGCGTCAATGGGCGGGGATGAGTGATATCACCCCAGATTTCGCACCGATCATGGGTAAAACCCCCGTCGAAGGTTTTTATCTGGATGCCGGTTGGGGCACCTGGGGCTTTAAGGCCACACCCATCAGCGGCAAAACCATGGCCTGGACAGTCGCCAATGATCAGATGCATGAATTGATTCAACCTTTCCGCTACAGCCGTTTTGCCGACTTTGATCTAGTCGGCGAGAAGGGCGCAGCTTCGGTTGGGCATTAAGGGAGTCTCACCTATGAAACTATTTGATTGCCCCGTCATTGGCCGCCGCCCGATCAGTGAGTTTGATTACTTCGGTGAGGTGCGCCGCCCTCCAGTCCAGGCCGATGGCAGTGTTGCGCCAGACGTGTGGAGTGATTTTGTCTTCAACCGTGCCGGTGCACCCGGAGTGTTGCGTGAATGGTGGTATCACCGCCCAACAGGACGTTGGTATGTGATGGAGCGTGACACGCTTAAGGATGAAGTTCTGCGTTTTATCGATATTCAAGAGGTGCGTTATGAGCTGCCGGCTTGATCCTCAACCCTTGGAATGGATTAACCGTTCCGAAACCCTTAATTTCCAGTTTGAAGGGCGTGCCGTGCAGGGTTTTGCAGGCGACTGCATCACCTCTGCACTCCTGGCCTCAGGGCAAACCCTGTTAGGGCGTAGTTTCAAATACCATCGGCCACGTTCGGTCCTATCCCTGGCCAATCATGATGTGAATGCACTCTTCGAAAGCGCTGAAGCAACCAATATTCGGGGCGATGTGGTGCCACTTCAGGCCGGTATGAATCTGCGTGCCTGTCATGCCAATGGCAGTCTGGAGCAAGATAAAGATGCTTGGTTGGGCGCCTTCTCGCGCTTCTTGCCGGTGGGTTTTTATTACAAAACTTTCCATAAGCCCAAGAAGTTTTTTCCCTTCTGGGAAAAGATAATTCGTCAGAAAGCCGGCTTAGGGCGCATCAGTACCGCCTGGAGTGTTGAGCGTCAGGCGAAACAATATGCCTTCTGTGATCTGTTAGTGATCGGTGCGGGTGCCAGTGGCTTGCAAGCGGCTTTAACGGCGGCTGAGGCGGGTGCTGATGTGGTCTTGGCGGATGAAAATCCTCACCTTGGCGGCAGCCTCGACTATCAATATGCCCAGGATGCACAGGCGGCGTCTCTGCGCGATCAGCTCAAGCAGCAGGTGTATCAACATCCGCGTATCCGGGTGTTCAGTGAGCATATGGTGTGTGGTTGGTACACCGATCACTACCTGCCTTTGGTTGGGCCTCAGGGCATCACCAAACTGCGCGCGCAGGGGGTCATTTTTGCGACTGGCGTGATGGAACAGCCTGCGGTCTTCCGTAATAACGATCTGCCGGGTGTGATGTTGGCTTCCGCTGCACAGCGTTTGATCACACGTTATGCGATCAAACCGGGCAAAAAAGCGGTGATTCTTGCCGGGAATGCGGAAGCCTATAGCGCGGCCTTGGATCTGTTACGCGCCGGGGTAGAGATTGCGGCGATTGTTGATCTGGCGTCCAGTCAGACACGGGGTGAAGTGGCAGAAGATCTGCGTCACCGTGGCGTGAAGATCTTGGATCATTCTGCGGTGTATGAAGCCTGTGGCAAAAAATCTCTGCAGGCCGTGGTAGTGGCGCCGTTTGATGGTCGCAACTGTGATAGCGGCCTGACCCAAACCCTAGACTGTGATCTGCTGCTGACCAGTGTCGGTTGGGCACCCACAGCACAGTTGCTTTACCAGGCCAAAGCTCAGTTAGCCTATGACACGACACTAGAGCAGTTGCTACCGGTAAGCCTTCCCTCTGGGATTCAAGTCTGTGGTCGTGTCAACGGTGCGTTCACCCTGGCCCAGCGCTTAGCCGATGCCAAACGCGCAGCGCAAGCGGCGGTGGCAGAGCTGCGCGGTGAGCGCCTGGAAACAGACGCCTTGGCAACCTATCGGGATAGCCAAGCACACAGTCATCCCTGGCCAATCGTGGCACACCCTAAGGGTAAGAACTTTGTCGATTTTGACGAGGATCTCCAGCTTAAGGATCTGTATAACGCGGCAAAAGAGGGCTTTGACAACATTGAGTTGATCAAACGCTTCTCAACCAACGGCATGGGACCAAGTCAGGGTAAACACGCCAATATGAATGGCATTCGTATCCTGGCTCAGATTCGTGGGCAATCGATTGATGCCACCGGATCGACCACAGCACGTCCTATGTTTCATCCGGTGCCCATCTCTGCCTTGGCGGGTCGACGTTTCCGCCCTGAGCGCTGCACGGCGATGCATGCTTGGCATCTGGAACACCAGGCCAAAATGATGGAAGCCGGTGTTTGGTTGCGTCCTGAGTATTACGCGCGCCCTGGCTTATCGCGTGAAGAAGCGATTTTCCAAGAAGTCGAAGCGGTGCGTAAGCAGTTGGGTCTGATCGATGTCTCGACGCTCGGAAAAATCGAGGTGTTGGGGCCGGATGCCGCACGACTGCTCGATCTGGTCTACACCATGAAGATGTCGACGCTGAAAATCGGCATGACACGTTATGCGCTGATGGTGGATCAGAGTGGTGTCATTGTGGATGACGGTATTGTCGGGCGTTTGGCTGAAGATCAATTCTACGTCACCGCTACGACCAGCCATGCCGATGCGACGTTTAAGACCCTGTCACGCCTGCTGGTTGAGCTGGGCTTAGAGGTACGCCTGGTCAATCGCACCGGCTCTCTGGCCGCCATGAATCTAGCCGGCCGTGCCGCACGCCAGCTTTTGAGTGGTATCACGGATATCGATCTGAGTGAAGCGGCCTTTCCCTACTTAGGTATTCGTGAAGGGCAGTTGCTCGGGCATCCGGTCCGTCTGATTCGCGTCGGATTTGTCGGGGAACTGGGTTATGAGATTCACCTTTCTGCTCAGGCCGCACTGGAGGTATGGAATGCCTTGATGCAGGCCGGTGCGCCTGCCGGTATCCGTCCTTTTGGTGTCGAGGCACAAAGGGTGCTGCGCTTGGAAAAAGGCCACATCATCGTCGGCCAGGATACCGATGGTTTGACCCATCCTTATGAAGCCAATATGGCCTGGGCAGTGCCCTTAAAGAGCAAAGCCTGGTTTACCGGCAAGGCGTCTTTGGCGCGTTTACAGGGCTTATGCCAGCGCCAACTGATTGGCTTCTGCTTGCCGCCACACTACCAGGGCCCTATCCCCAAAGAGTGCCATCTTCTGATCGAACAGGGCGAGATCATCGGTCGCATCACCAGTATTGCGCCTAGCCCGGCACTGGGCCGCGTGATCGGTCTGGCGATGGTGGATCTACCCTGGGCAAACAGCAGCAAGTTTCTACAGGTGCGGGTGGATGGGGGCGCGCTCGTTGAGATCGAAGTCTGCTCTTTACCCTTCTATGACGCCGAAGGTCTTCGGCAAACCGCTGATTTGACGGAGGTGGTCTGATGTCGACCCCAGTACATGAACCCGGAGATTTTCTACAGCTGAGCCTCCTGCAAGGTTGGCAGGTGTATCTCCTGACCGGGCCGCGCAGCCAAGCCGATCTGATCGCCGCTGGCTTAACACCCGCACAAGACTTAATGAGTGCTGTGTGCCAAGACGGTGTGCTGGTGGCGCGCAGCGGGCGCGATGAATACATGGTGATTCAGCCGCCGCACTGCCCAAGTTTGCATGGACACTGGTGTTTCCCCCGCACGGAAACGCTGTTGCGCCTGTCGGGGCCGGATTGGATCGAGGTGATGGCACAGGTGTGTGCTTACGACTTTCGCCAACTCCAGCCCGGACAATGGCTGATGGCTCAGGTCGGAGGTGTCGGTTGCTGGCTCTACTACGAAGCCGACAGCGCCGCACTCCTGATCGGCTTTGATCAAAGTTATCAACATTACCTGCATTCGACGCTGCAGCAGGTAGTGGCTGATTTGAATGCAGGTTTATCGCCTGCAGGCAAAACCCAGTCTGCAGCGTGCGTGAACCCATCAGATGTTTTAACAGGAGGTGCAGCATGATACCTGCCGAAATCGATCGCGTGATGAAAGAGAAACAGATCAAATATGTGTTGGCGCAGTTTGTGGATATTCACGGTGTCGCCAAAACCAAATCTGTCCCTGCCAACTGTCTGATGGACGTGGTGGAGAAGGGCGCAGGTTTTGCCGGTTTTGCCGTCTGGGGCTTAGGGATGGAGCCACATGGTCCAGACTTTATGGCACGAGGTGATCTCAGCACCTTTAGCCCTGTGCCTTGGCAGCCGGGTTATGCGCGTATCGCGTGTGATGGTTATGTCAGTGGCAAACCCCATCCTTACTGCTCCCGAGTCGTCCTGAAAAGACAGCTGGCGCAACTTGAACAGCAGGGCTGGACGTTGAATTCAGGATTGGAGCCAGAGTTCTCTCTGTTCAATCGTGCTGACGATGGCACCCTGACGCCGGTAGATGAAAGCGATGTGCTGGCCAAACCTTGTTATGACTATAAAGGCCTGTCGCGCTCACGCGAGTTTCTCGAGCAGTTGGTGGATGCTCTGCAACAGGTCGATTTTGATGTCTATCAGATCGATCATGAAGATGCCAATGGCCAGTTCGAGATCAACTACACCTACAGTGATGCCCTGACCTCGGCGGATCGTTTCACTTTTGTGCGCATGGCCGCCGGTGAGATCGCCAACAAGCTGGGCATGGTTTGCTCCTTTATGCCCAAACCCGCTTCAGATCGGACCGGGAATGGTATGCACTTCCATCTTTCCATCACCGATGAGCAGGGCACTAACCTGTTCCATGACCCCAGTGATGTGAACGGTATGGGGCTGTCAAAAATGGCCTATCACTTCATCGCCGGGATTTTGGAACATGCGCAGGCACTTTGTGCATTCTCGGCACCGACGGTCAACTCCTACAAGCGTTTAGTCGTGGGGGGTAACTCCTCAGGTGCCACCTGGGCACCTGCTTATATCTGTTACGGCGATAACAACCGTTCTGCGATGGTGCGTATCCCTTACGGACGTTTGGAGTTCCGTTTGCCGGATTCCGGTTGTAACCCCTATTTGGTGCACGCTGCGTTGATTGCCGCTGGGATGGATGGCATTGAGCGTGAGCTGGACCCGGGTGATCCGGTGAATCTCAACCTTTACAACCTTTCCTTGGCTGAAATCAAAGAGAAGGGTGTGCGTATTCTGCCACAAAACCTCAATGAGGCATTGGATGCTTTGGAAGCCGACACCCTCATCACTCAGAAATTAGGGACAGAGATAGTCTCAGAGTTTTTGAAGGTAAAGCGCACGGAATGGATTGAATACAGCCGCCATGTTTCCGATTGGGAACTCAAGCATTACGCGGAATTTTTCTAAGCCTGGAGCGTTGATCACCCGCGTGTTGCGCGGGTGAGAAGAGGATCAAAATTATGTGTGGAATTGTTGGATTGTATTTAAAGAACCCGGCGTTAGAGAGCCGTCTCGGTGAACTCTTTGAACCCATGCTGATCGCGATGACCGATCGTGGGCCAGACAGTGCCGGATTTGCCATCTACGGGGATGAAGTGGGTGAGGGTTGGACCAAACTGACGCTGCGGCATCCACAGGCCAGCTTTGATTGGGCGGGCTTAGCGGCACGCATGCAAGCGGATCTGGGTGTGGAGCTGGACTGGTTCCAAAATGCCAATGTCAGTGTCTTTAAAGTGTCCAGTGATGAAGCAAGCCTGCGTGCGTATTTGTCGGAGCAGGCTCCAAGTGTGCTGATTCTGAGTGTCGGCCAGTCGATCGAAATTCTGAAAGAAGTGGGCCTGCCCGAGCAGATTGCGGAAACTTTTCAACTGCGCAAGATGAAGGGCAGCCACATCATTGGCCACACGCGTATGGCCACCGAGTCGGCGGTCACCATGGAGGGCAGTCATCCCTTCTCAACCGGTATGGATCTTTGTTTAGTCCACAACGGTTCGCTGTCGAACCATAACCGCCTGCGTGAAAACCTTAAGCGTGAAGGCATACGTTTTGAAACCGAGAACGATTCAGAAGTAGCGGCCGGTTATCTGACCTGGCGTTTACGCCAGGGCGACAGTCTGCAAACCGCACTGGAACACGCTCTACAGGATCTTGATGGTTTCTTCACCTTCACCATCGGCACCCGTAATGGTTTTGCGGTGATGCGGGATCCGATTGCGTGCAAACCCGCCGTCCTGGCGGAAACAGAAGATTATGTGGCCATGGCGTCTGAGTATCAGGCGTTAACCACCCTGCCTGGGATTGAAAATGCCAAAGTTTGGGAACCTGAACCCGCTACTTTCTACATCTGGGAAAGGGATGCCTAAGGAGTTATCTGATGAAAAGCATAGATTTAGCTGTTGCTGAGGTACGTGAACTGAACCAAGCCCTGCATGATCAGGCGAGTGAATGTCTGGAGCGTGAGTGGGAGGTCTTAAACCCTAAGGGTCAGCATAACCTGGCGGTGGGTATCGATCAGAATTTGTCGGTCGAGGTGCGTGGACATGCCGGTTATTTCTGCGCCGGGATGAACAAAAAGGCCCATATCACGGTGCATGGTAATGCCGGTCAGGGGGTGGCGGAGAACATGATGTCCGGCACTGTGCGCATCAAGGGGGATGCTTCACAAGCCGCCGGTGCGACCGCACAAGGCGGGCTGCTGGTCATCGAAGGGAATGCCGGTGCCCGTTGCGGTATTTCGATGAAAGGGGTGGACATAGTGGTGAAAGGCAGTGTCGGTCACATGAGCTGCTTTATGGGGCAGTCCGGACGTTTGGTGGTGTGTGGTGATGCCGGAGAAGCGCTGGGCGATTCACTGTATGAAGTACGCATCTATGTCAAAGGGGAGGTGAAATCCTTGGGTGCAGATTGTATCGCCAAGGAGATGCGTCCTGAGCATTTGGAAGAACTGGCTGAGTTACTCAATCGTGCTGGGATCGATGAAGATCCGGCGCAGTTTAAACGCTACGGTTCGGCTCGCCAGCTGTATAACTTCAAAGTCGACAATGTGTCTGCTTATTAAGCCGCGCTAGCAAGAGGAAAAGATCATGAGCAATGAGACTAACTGGACTTCTGGGCTGCGTGAATCGGCCACCTTTGATCGCAACACCATGGCGGAGATACGTCGGGCTGCGGAAACCGGTATCTATGATATTCGTGGTTTTGGTGCAAAACGTAAGCTGCCGCATTTTGATGATCTGCTGTTTCTCGGGGCGAGCATGTCACGCTATCCCCTGGAAGGTTATCGCGAGAAGTGCAACACTTCGGTCACCCTGGGTACACGCTTTGCCAAAAAACCGGTGGTGCTGGATATCCCCGTCACCATCGCGGGGATGAGTTTTGGTGCCCTGTCGGCGAATGCGAAAGAAGCCTTAGGGCGTGGTGCATCGATTGCCGGCACCTCAACCACTACGGGGGATGGGGGCATGACGCCAGAGGAGCGCGGCCAGTCGAAAACGCTGGTGTATCAATACCTACCTTCACGTTACGGCATGAATCCCGATGATCTGCGCAAAGCGGATGCCATCGAAGTGGTACTGGGGCAGGGCGCCAAGCCTGGCGGTGGCGGTATGTTACTGGGCCAGAAGATCACCGATCGTGTCGCGCAGATGCGTAATCTACCTAAGGGGATCGATCAGCGTTCAGCTTGCCGTCACCCGGACTGGACTGGCCCAGATGATCTGGCGATCAAGATTCTGGAGCTGCGTGAAATCACCGATTGGCAGGTGCCTATCTACATTAAAGTGGGCGCTACCCGCACCTATTATGACGTCAAACTAGCGGTGAAGGCTGGCGCGGATGTGATCGTGGTGGATGGTATGCAGGGCGGAACGGCCGCCACGCAGGATGTTTTCATCGAGCATGTGGGGATTCCGACTCTCGCCGCGATTCCACAGGCGGTGCAGGCACTGCAGGAGATGGGCATGCATCGTAAGGTGCAGCTGATCGTCTCGGGCGGCATACGTAACGGCGCGGATGTGGCTAAGTGCATGGCCTTGGGTGCGGATGCGGTGGCAATCGGCACCGCGGCGCTGATTGCACTGGGCTGTAATCATCCGAAATATGACGAAGAGTTCCGCAAAATCGGCTCAGCAGCAGGCTTCTATGATGATTATCAGGAGGGTAAAGACCCTGCGGGTATCTCGACCCAAGATCCAGAGTTGTCCCAGCGTCTGGATCCTGTTGAAGGGGGACGCAAGCTGGCCAACTATCTGCGAGTACTGACATTGGAAGCTCAGACCTTAGCACGTGCCTGCGGCAAAAATGACTTGCGTAACCTGGAGCCGGAAGATCTGGTGGCACTCACCGTGGAGTCGGCGGCTATGGCGCGCGTACCTTTGGCTGGCACGCAATGGATTCCAGGTCAGGGTTTTTAAGAAGTCCAGACTTATAAGTCCAGGTTGCGGTGGCTCGGGAGGAGATTCCATGAGCCGCCGTCTCGCGAATCGAGTAGGAGAGGAGACACTTTTGGACAGCCAAATCATTGATGGTAAGGCGGTGGCTGCACGTTTACGTGCCAGCATCGCGCAGCAGGTGGCCGAGCGGGTAGAGCGCGGGGCTAGTGTCCCAGGATTAGCAGTGGTGTTAGTCGGAGAAGATCCCGCTTCCAGAGTCTATGTCGGCAGTAAGGTACGTGCTTGTGAAGAAGTGGGCTTTTTATCGCGTAACTTCAGCCTGCCGAAAAATACCGATCAAGCCTCCTTATTGGCCTTGATCGAACAACTGAACCAAGACCCAGAGATACATGGCATTCTGGTGCAGTTGCCGCTGCCTGAGCAGATTTCGGTGAATGCTGTGGTGGAAAAGATCGATCCCAGAAAAGATGTGGATGGTTTTCATCCCTATAACCTGGGGCGTTTAGCAGCGAAATCCCCGACCTTAAGACCCTGTACGCCTTATGGTTGTATGCGGCTCTTGCAGGCGTATGGTATCGATCCGACGGGCAAAAAAGCGGTGGTGGTGGGTGCATCCAATATCGTTGGCCGCCCCGTGGCGCTAGAGTTGTTGATGGCGGGAGCGACCGTCACCATCTGCCATTCGAAAACACAAAATTTGCCTGCCGAATTGGCACAGGCGGATATTGTAATTGCCGCCGTTGGCATTCCTGAATTCATTCAAGGGACGTGGTTAAAATCCGGCGCCGTGGTGATCGATGTTGGCATCAACCGTTTGCCTTCTGGAGCTTTGGTCGGGGATGTGGAGTTTGCCGGTGCACGTCAAACCGCCGCCGCGATCACCCCCGTTCCCGGTGGAGTCGGCCCCATGACGATTGCCTGTTTGCTGCAGAATACGCTAGAGGCCTGCGCTGCGCTGGAAGCAGTCTAGGTGAACCCTCCTCTTCGAGTGGCTCAATAGACTGCTGAGTCACTCAACTTCCTTCCTGTATTTTCAAATCATCGTTCCTATTGGTCACAAACTTTTTTCAATCACCAATATCTTTATTTTCGAGCCCATCAAATGAGCGTTTGCGCCAATCAGGTGCTTGCTGCTCTCGCGCATGCACCTCTTCTGCTCTCTTTTGGCACCAAAAATCAAGATTCTTATAAAAATCCTATAAAAAACAATAACAAGTATAATCTGGCTTGCTCTTTGCTTATTCCCTAAAGGAAATTAAATATCCTTTCAGTAAAAATAAAAGAGGTGCTAACCCCTCTTTTGGGTGCTGAAAGCTCTCTTAACCAGGAGTAAGTGAACGATGGAAAGCATGGTACTGGAGTTGGGTTATGCCCTCGATACCTTTTATTTCTTGATGTGTACGGCACTGGTGATGTGGATGGCAGCAGGTTTTGCCATGCTCGAATCCGGTCTGGTGCGGGCCAAGAATACAGTCGAAATTCTGAACAAAAATGCGCTGCTCTACGGTGTGGCCTGTATGGTCTATCTCGCGGTGGGTTACAACGTGATGTATCCAGAAAATCCGATCAGCTCGGTGATTCCGGGTTGGGGATTCCTTTTAGGTGAAGACAACAGCCTTGAGGACATCATGGCCGGTGAAGATGCACCTTATTACTCCAACATGGCGGACTTTATATTCCAAGCCGTGTTTGCTGCCGCAACCATGTCGATCGTCTCCGGTGCCGTGGCTGAAAGAATGCGTCTCTGGCCCTTCCTAGTCTTTGCCGTCTTTATGGTGGCCTTTATCTACCCTGTGGAAGGTTACTGGAAATGGGGGGGTGGTTTCCTCGATGAAATGGGCTTCCAAGATTTTGCCGGATCCGTGGTTGTACACATGGCGGGTGCCGCGGCGGCCTTGGCTGCGGTGATACTCGTGGGTGCGCGTAAGGGCAAATATGGCCCGAATGGAGAAGTGCGCGCGATTCCCGGAGCCAACTTACCTATGGCGACGCTGGGGATGTTTATCCTCTGGATGGGATGGTTTGGTTTTAATGGCGGTTCGGAACTCAAAATCGCGAATCTGGAAGAAGCCAATGCGGTCGCTAGAATCTTTGTGAATACGAATGCGGCGGCTGCAGCCGGGATGGTGACGGCGGCTATCTTTGCTCGCATTCTGTTTGGTAAAACGGATCTGACCATGACCATCAACGGCGCCCTTGCAGGTCTGGTAGCGATCACGGCTGAGCCTTTGTTGCCTTCTGCTGGACTGGCGACCCTGATCGGTGCTGTCGGCGGACTGGTTGTGGTCTGCTCAGTGTTGGCGCTGGATAAGCTACGTTTGGATGATCCGGTAGGGGCGATTTCAGTGCATGGTAGTGCTGGGATCTGGGGGATTTTTGCGGTGCTTTTAACCCACCCAGATGCCACCTTTATGGCACAGCTGATTGGCACCCTGGTCACCTTTGCTTGGATGTTCGGCATGAGCTTTGTTGTACTCTTGGTGATTAAGGCAGTCATGGGACTGAGAGTGAGCGATGAAGAAGAAGCCGACGGTATGGATCTGCATGAGTGTGGTATGCACGCCTATCCAGAGTTTGGCCCTGAGCATGTAAAGAAATAAGTTTGTAACCCTTGCCCTCCATCAAAGGCCCTACGGGGCCTTTTTCTGTAGCGGCCTATCCCTGGGTTGCCGCTGGAAAATGCTGAAGAATTTCCTGTTGTAAGCTTTTTAAATTGATCGGTTTGGTGAGAAAACCGTTCATACCCGCTTGCTGGCATTTTTCACGGTCTTCGGCAAATGCATTCGCCGTTAAGGCGAGAATAATTGGCTGATGAATATCCTCAAGACGGCGAATCACATAGGTGGCGGCCAAGCCATCCATGACCGGCATTTGCATATCCATCAGAATCAGATCAAAAAAATGTGATTGTATCTGATCGATAGCTTCTGAACCGTTTTCAGCGAGCCGGGCCTGAATCCCCATCTTCTCCAATAACTTTAATGTCAGCATTTGGTTCACAGGGTTGTCTTCGACGAGGAGGACACGCAGTTGATCGAGATTAGGTGTGGAGGTTTGTGCGGAATCTTGGTTGTCGGAATGCGGTTGTACTTGGGCTGCTTGAAAAGAAAAAAAGAAGGTACTGCCTTCACCGGCCTGGCTGTGTAAGCCCAGCTCCCCCTGCATGGCTTCAGCCAGGTGGCGGCAAATGACCAAACCTAGGCCGCTCCCCCCATAACGGCGTGAAATAGAACTGTCGACCTGACTAAAGGCTTGGAAGAGTCGCTCTCGTTGAGCGGGTGCGATGCCGATGCCCGTATCTCGCACATAGGCCTGCCAAAACTGGGGTGAATGATGATCGGGATGCCAACCCAGCGTAATTTCACCACGATGAGTAAACTTGATCGCATTCGACAGCAGATTAAAAAAAATCTGCCGCAGGCGGGTAGGATCACCTAGTAACCACTCAGGTAAATTGGGGCTGAGATCTAATGTAAAGCGGAGATTTTTCTGCTTGATCTGCGTGGAAAAAATTGCCTGCAATTCTTGAATGAGCTGCCCAGGACGGAAGGGGATCTGTTCCAGTTCCAGCTTGCCGGCTTCTATTTTGGAGACATCCAGAATATCGCTGATTAAGGACAGTAACGTTTGGCCGCAGCTGGTCAGTGTGTCCAGATAATGGTGTTGCTCAGAATTGAGCGGGGTGGACTTGAGCAGTTCGGTCATACCTAGCACACCGTTAAGCGGTGTGCGGATTTCATGGCTCATGGTGGCGAGAAATTCACTTTTCGCTTGAGTTGCTTGTTGAGCACGGCTCAAAGCCGTAGAGAGCTCTTCGGTACGCTCGGCAATACGGACTTCCAACTCTTGAGCCAGGTGTTGTAAACGCTGATTGGCTTGAAACAGCTCTAGGCTTTTGGCTTCCAGTAGTTGTTCGGCTTCTTTACGTGCACGACGCTCGCGCTCTAATCGCTTGGCCCAGCGATTTTCCAGCTTTTCTAGTTCCGTATTGAAATCCAGCATCAGACTGTAAAACTCAGGGGGTAGATGGGCGAGTTAATAGGAAGCGTGTGGAATCGGCACTGAGTTCTTCACGTTGAATCAGGATCTGTTCTTTAAAGTGCTGAGCGCAGCCTGCAATTAACCCTTCTGCCAGGTCGGCAAAATGGCGCGATGAGTGGTAGATCATCTCCAACTGATCGCCGTCACGCTGGCAATCAAAGCGTGGCAGTTGCGCATCGGGGTAGAGTTTCAGGACTTCTGGATGAATGAAGTCTTCCACCTGGGCAAGAAAGCTAAAAGCATCTTCCACACCGTCAAAAAAAGTAGGGTAACGTTGATAAAAAACAGAAAAGAGATGGCGACCAAAAGCCTGAACCAATTCAGTCGGTGCGTTGCCGGTGCGCTTTGCCAAAGCCAACACCATATCCACGAGCTCTTGATGATCGTAAATGCCCACCGCCGTATAAGCCCCCCCTGATGCAGGATCGGCATCCTCAAGGATGTCATCCACCATATCGGCCGAGAAGGTGGTTTCGACCATCTCTAAAAACTCAGTGAAGACCATACCTTTCATCGCAACCCCCTCGATTTATTATTTTGAAAAAGTCTCGCCTTAGCCCTGTGTAATTGCAAGGTTTTTCATTAGACGCACCGATGAGGAAGGTAGGCCAAGTGAAGTGGAATCGAGACGTTAACCAAGCGACCGATGAGTGCGCGAGATGAAGAGAGAGTTGGTTAAAATTTAAACAACTTCCCACAGCCAAGCCTGAGTCGGGCTTAGGCCTCTTTTCCCCCGAGCTGTCCCCGCTTTATTCACAGGATTATGCAGTGAATTTGTGCATAAACACTTATCCACATCTTTGATCGGACCAAAAATGTAAAATTTCAGTCTTAATGCGGGCAGCAGGCGTAATACCTCAGGTGTCAAGCGGATGAAGCTGTGTGTAAGCCTTGTGGAGAATGTGCATAAACTGTGTTTTTTTAGGGAAAACAGCAGCCATGTCAACATCTAGCAGGTTTAGTGATTGGTCTTGGAAGAGGTGATGTCTTAAAGAGAAGTGACGTCTTAAAGAAAAGGGGTGAGCGAAAAGATGCGGTGGATGAGGCGGTCGATCGATGCGGTGCATTTATGAACACTATGCTTGATATAAGAAATGGCAATTGGCATCATATATCTATTAGAAATAATCTTATAACTCAAACTTAATCTGTAGGGAGGTCCTATGAACCCGAGCCAAGCATCTTCAAGCCGCCCACAGGTGACGGCTTTTTTTGATGAGCCAACCAATACCTTCAGTTATGTTGTGCGAGATCCGAACTCTCAGGCCTGTGCCATCATCGACTCGGTACTGGATTTTGATTATGCCTCTGGGCGCACGGATGTGCGTTCAGCCGATGCCATCATCGCGTTTGTACGCGCAGAAGGGCTCGAAGTGGAGTGGATTCTGGAAACCCATGTGCATGCTGACCATCTGTCAGCCGCACCTTATCTGCATCAGCACCTCGGCGGTCAAACCGGCATAGGTGCACAGATCGTGGCCGTACAGGAAATCTTTGGCAAAGCCTTTAACGCCGGCACGGAGTTCGCTCGTGACGGTAGCCAGTTTGATCGTCTTTTTGTTGAAGGTGATCGTTTTCAGATTGGGCAGTTGCAAGGCGATGTGCTGCATACCCCGGGCCATACACCGGCCTGCTTGACCTATGTGATCGGGGATGCTGCTTTTGTCGGGGATACCCTGTTTATGCCGGACTATGGTACGGCACGTTGTGATTTCCCAGGTGGGGATGCACGTGTGCTCTATCGCTCCATTCAGAAGGTGTTGTCTTTGCCAGACACGACACGTTTGTTTCTGTGCCATGACTATAAAGCGCCGGGGCGCGATGAGTACCATTATGAAACGACCGTTGCAGAGCAGCGTGCACAGAATATCCATGTGCACCAAGGCATTAGTGAAGAGGAGTTTGTGCGGATGCGCACGGAACGTGATGCCACTCTCGACATGCCACGTCTGATTCTGCCTTCGGTGCAGGTCAACATGCGCGCGGGTGAGATGCCTCCGGCAGAAGAGAATGGTCAGGTGTACTTAAAAGTACCGATCAATCTGTTTTAAGCCCTTGTCGACTCAGTCTATCGAGAGATCAGAATCCGGTCTGGCCAGGGTGGCCAGACTCTAGGCTTTTTAGGTTGGAGACATCGCAGATGAATTGGAAGCGCCATCTACCCATTCTACAGTGGCTGCCCGAATACCAGCGCACCACCTTCAGCAGCGATCTGCTGGCTGCGGTGATCGTGACCATCATGCTGATTCCACAGTCTCTCGCCTATGCGATGCTGGCCGGGTTACCGCCTGAAGTCGGCCTCTACGCCAGCATCACGCCGCTGTTTCTCTATGCGATTTTTGGCAGCAGCCGAACTCTGGCGGTGGGGCCGGTGGCGGTCATCTCATTGATGACGGCTGTGGCGGCCGGAAATCTGGCGGTACAAGGCAGCAGTGAGTATATCGGTGTTGTCCTAGTGTTAACCCTGATGTCGGGCCTAATGCTGACCCTTATGGGGTTAGCACGCTTAGGGTTTCTGGCCAATTTTCTGAGCCATCCGGTGATTTCAGGTTTTATTACCGCTTCGGGTTTAATTATTGCCGCCAGTCAGCTCAAACATCTTTTGGGGGTCTCAGCGAATGGCCATAATCTGTTGGAGCTGTTGCTGAGCTTGTTTGCGGTTTTAGACCAGGTGAACGCGCCCACACTGGTGTTGGGGCTGGGTAGCCTGGTGTTTCTTTATGCCGCACGTTTAGGGCTCAAACCCGCACTCTTAAAGCTCGGTTTGGGTGCTCGCTTGGCGGATCTCCTAACCAAAGCGGCACCGATTCTAGCGGTGGCGGTCACGACCTGGCTGACCTATGCCTTGCGTTTGGATCTACAGGGGGTGGCGGTGGTGGGTGAGATCCCATCGGGTTTGCCGCCTTTGACTCTGCCCAGTTTGGAGTGGGGCTTGTGGCAGCAGTTGTTTTTAGCGGCGTTGTTGATCAGCATTGTGGGCTTTGTGGAGTCGGTTTCTGTCGGCCAGACGCTGGCGGCAAAGCGTCGGCAGCGCATCGATCCAAATCAGGAACTGACCGGTTTGGGGGCTTCCAATATCGGTGCGGCTTTCACCGGTGGTATGCCTGTGACCGGCGGTTTTTCACGTTCAGTCGTCAATTTTGATGCCGGTGCCGAAACCCCCTTAGCCGGTGCATTTACCGCTGTGGGGATTTTGTTGGCGGCGCTTTTTCTGACGCCTTTAATCGCTTACTTACCGATTGCGACCTTGGCCGCCACCATTATTGTGGCCGTGTTGTCCTTGGTGGACTTTAAAGCGGTGCAGCATACCTTCCATTATTCACGCAGTGATTTTGCCTCCATGCTGGCAACGATTCTGGTGACGCTGATCGAAGGGGTTGAGGCGGGTATTTTGGTCGGTGTGACACTCTCTCTGTTGATGCATCTGTACCGCACCAGCCAGCCACACAGTGCTGTGATTGGGCGTGTGCCGGGCAGTGAACACTTTCGTAACATTGAGCGCCATGAGGTGGAAACGGAGTCTCATCTAGCGATTTTACGCATCGATGAGAGCCTGTATTTCGCTAATGCGCGTTATCTTGAGGATCGTGTCATGGATCTGGTGGCGCAGCAGCCACAATTAAAACATCTGGTACTGGCCTGTCAGGCGATCAATCATATTGATGCTTCGGCTCTGGATAGCTTGGAAACCATCAATGCACGCCTAAAAGATGCCGGTGTGGTGCTGCATCTGGCCGAGGTGAAGGGGCCGGTGATGGATCGTCTACAACATACCGAGCTGTTACCCTCGCTGCAAGGGCAGGTGTTTATCAGTACTTTTGCGGCTTGGGAAGCGTTACATCAGCTGTCCGCACTGGAGCCTGCACAGTCCTCTTCCGGTACTCAGCCTACCCAGCCACAACCCACGCACTAGGCTCCTTCGTTGGTACTGAGTAGCTACTGAAAAGGTGCTGAAAAGGTACTGAATCCCGCCTATTCTCTGGGCTGGCACTTGCGTCTTGAGTGCCAGCCAACTAGAACTCATCATAGATTTTCCATGAGGTGATGAGGATGCGCTTGCTTATTTTGCTGATGCTGTGCGGCCTAGGTGCGGTTCAAGCTCAGGCGGACTCACAGTACAGTCAGTATATCGATTCGGATAAACGGATTAAGTGTCTCTATGGTTACGTCGCAGGAAAAACGGGTGACCACGCCACGGCAATCCAAATCTTTGAAGATTGTATTGCGCGTTGGGACGACGTGTATTCGATGATCTGGTTAGCTCAGATTTATGAGTCCGGAGTCGGTGTACCCCAGGATCTTGTGTATGCAACCGAACTGATGCGCCGAGGTGCGGAGCAAGAGGGGCCTTACACCTCTTTGGCACGTTATCACTATGCTTTGGCCTTATTCGAAGGCAAAGGGGTGGAAGTGGATCAGATGGCGGGACAGCACTGGATGCAACAAGCTGCTGCGGAAGGCTTCACCGCTGCGCGTGTCTATCTCAGCGAGCGGGGTTTGGCACTTCCAGCGCTGAATCCTGAACAAGAGGGTGAAGAGCCCTAATCTGAGTCCTGCTTTTCTACGTAGCTTGCCGAGTGAGTTTCTACGTAACTTTCTATGTAACTGTCTAGATAAACCTGCTCTGATAACAGGCGTAAGGGGCGAGTAGGAGAGGGATGCAAGAGCGTTTTGCCTTTATCAGTTTGGCCCTTTCTGGGCCAAGGCCGACACGTGATCGCATCCGCTCTCTGGCGCTGGTGCTGGTCGATGATGATCAGCGGGTCGCGCAATGGCAGCTGGATCTGCATGCGTCGAGCGCCTTATCCGGGGAGCAAGCGCATGAGCTGATGGTGCGTTTATTGGGGCGGCGTTTGGTGGCGCGCAATGCACGTTTGACTTTAGCGTTTCTGCGTAATGCACTGCGCCTACGTGGTGATGATCTTAAGGCTCGCGATATCCTCTGTTACACGCGTTTAAAAAACCAGCTAAATCTCACCTCTGTGGTGCGGTCTCCCACCACTACGATGTTTGAAGCGCCGGGGACAGACGCCGCGGCCTTGGCACTTTTCCACGACTGGCAGAGTTTACGCCAACAGGCTGCGCCAGAGATGTGGCAAGCCGCTTTGGATAAACAAAGACGTTTACCCAGTTGGCCTGCTCAGCTCAAGCGCGAGTTGTATTCAGCCCTACCGGAAACACCGGGTGTTTATCTTTTTTACGGTGAGCACTCGGCACTTCTTTATGTCGGCAAGAGTATCAACCTGCGGGCGCGTATTCTGTCACATTTTGCCGATGATTTTCGCCATGACAAGGAGATGCGTTTAGCGCAGCAGGTACAGCATATCGAGTGGGAAGAGACGGCGGGTGAGGTGGGTGCCTTGATTCGTGAAGCGCAACTGGTGAAAGCACGGATGCCGCTGTTCAACCGACGCTTACGCCGCACTTCGCGTCTCTACACCTATTATTGGTCAGCCGAGGTCGATGCACCGCCAAAATTGGTTGAACTGACACAGGCCTATATCGAGCATGCCGGTCAGCACTTTGGTCTCTTCCGCCGACCGCAGCAGGCAGAAGCTGCATTGCGTCAGCGTATCGAAGCTGATCAGCTCTGCCCTAAGCTTTGTGGTTTGGAGCACAGCCGTGGTGCTTGTTTTGCCTATGCTTTAGGCCGTTGCCGAGGGGCTTGTTGCCAGCAGGAAAGCCTGGCCAGTCATCAACAGCGCTTAGCGCAGGCCCTGGCCAGTCTGCAGTTAGCGGTCTGGCCCTATCCGGGCGCGATTGCCTGGCGTGAAGGTCAGGGGCCTTATCATTGGCACCTGGTAGATCAATGGTGTTACCTGGGGCGTATTGAGGCGGAGCAGCTGCCAGAGCAAATCCCTCTTGAGGCGGCTGTGCGCCTCGATCTCGATCTCTACGCTATTTTGCGTCGCGCTTTACAAGACTCGACAGAATGGGTGGATATCTCGCAGCGTGTGCTTAAAAAAGATGGCGATAGGCCAGCAGTGTCTGGGCTTCCAGCATAAACACACCGTTGCCACCCTGCTCAAACTCCGCCCAAATAAAAGGCACTTCAGGATAGGCTTCACGCAGATGAGCTTCACTGTTGCCCACTTCCACAACCAGCAATCCATCTTCTTCTAAATAGTCGGAGGCTTCGCGCAGAAGCTGGCGGGTTAATTCCAAACCATCTTCACCGGAGGTCAGAGCCAGTGTCGGTTCATGGCCATACTCTTTTGGCATCTCAGCAAAATCTTTGGCATCCACATAGGGCGGATTGCTGACGATCAGATCGTAGCGGCGGCCTTTGAGAGCCTGGAACAGATCACTTTTGATAGCGACTACACGCTGGCCAAGTTCATGGCGCTGAATGTTGCGCTCAGCCACGTCCAAGGCTTCTGGGGAGATATCCACAAGATCGACCTTTGCTTCTGGAAACGCATACGCACAGCCTATACCGATACAGCCACTACCGGTACACAGATCCAGAATGCGTGTCACATCACCGGGGCGCAACCAGGGGCTGAACTCGTTCTGAATCAGTTCGGCAATGGGTGAGCGTGGAATCAGCACCCGCGAATCCACATAAAAGGGCATGCCCAGATACCAGGCTTCGCCGGTGATGTAAGGCAGAGGTAAACGCTCTTCGGTACGGCGGCGGATAAACTCCAGCACACGTAAACGCTCGGCTTGGGTCAAACGCGCATCTAACACGCCCGGATTGGCATCCCAGGGCAGATGCACTGCATTCAGCACAAGCTGGACTGCTTCATCCCAAGGATTGTCGGTGCCATGACCATAATAGATCCCATGTTGTTGGAAACAACTCATCGCCCAACGGATGTAATCGCGGAGGCTCTGCAGTTCTTGGCTGAGGTCTTGATCGGAAGCGGTCATGGCGGGCAATCCTTAGAGCTGGAGGTGGAGACTCAAGCGCAAGCTGAGTGTGGCTGCATACTAGGCAGCCATGCTCAGGGTGTCAATCAACCGGCTTCTGTGCCGGTGTAGGGATGGGTCTGCTGCCAGTGTTGGGCAATCTCAAGACGGCGCGTCACCCACACTTGATCATGCGATTGCACATAGTCGAGGAAGCGTTGCAAGGCTCGGAAACGTCCAGGGCGACCGATCAAACGACAATGCAAGCCGACAGACATCATCTTGGGGCGCTCTGCCCCTTCTGCATAGAGCACATCAAAACTGTCTTTTAAGTAGCGGAAAAACTCATCACCCTCGGCAAAACCTTGTGAAGAGGAAAAACGCATATCATTGCAGTCCAGCGTGTAGGGCAGGATGAGGTGAGGTTTCTGAGAACCATCACTCAGGCTGACCTCTGTCCAGAAGGGCAGATCATCGCCGTAATAATCCGAGTCATAGAGAAAACCACCTTGCTCAACCAGTAAGCGCCGTGTGTTGGGGGAGTCTCGTCCAGTGTACCAGCCCAGCGGGCTGTGGCCGGTCAGTTCGGTCAGAATACGCACGGCTTCTTGCATATGCGCACGCTCCTGTGCTTCCGGCATCTGCTGGTAGTGAATCCAACGTAGACCATGACAGACGATGTCACAGTTTAGGCGCTGAAACTCTGCCACCAGAGAAGGATGGCGTTGCATCGCCATGGCCACCGCAAAGATGGTTAAGGGCAGTTGACGGCGTTCAAATTCGGCCAGAATGCGCCACACCCCGGCTCGCGAACCGTATTCATAGATAGACTCCATGCTCAGATGACGATCAGGGTAAGGCGTGGGTGAAGCCATTTCGGAAAGGAAGGTTTCGGCATGGGCATCGCCATGCAGCACCGACATTTCACCGCCTTCTTCATAATTCAGAACAAAGTTGAGCGCAAGACGCGCCTGACCAGGCCATTGGGCGTGAGGCGGTTGACCGGCATAACCGACCAGATCACGTGGGTAAGCTGTATCACTCATGGTGTTGATTTTCCTGCAAGCATCCGCTCGGATTCGACATCTTGGCAACTATACTGCATAACATAACACTGAGTCCTTGCCAGCACACCCCGCTGAGCAGCCCTGATCTCAAGGAGAGGCGACGCGCATGATCGGTTTTTTTCTCAATCAGCGATGGATCGAAGTGGATGATGTTGCACCGGAGATGACACTGCTGCAATTTTTACGCACTCATCTTATGCATCGAGGTAGCAAAGAAGGGTGTGCATCCGGTGATTGTGGCGCTTGTACGCTGGTTTTAGCTGAGCCTGTAAAAAAGGGGCAAGGAGGATGGCGTTTAGACTATCGCAGTCTTAACAGTTGTATCACCTATCTAGGGCAGGTGAATGGTTGCCAGGTGATCACGGTTGAGGGCTTACAAGCCCCGGATGGTCGGTTACATCCGGTCCAGCAACAGATGGTGGAGCAGCATGCGTCGCAGTGCGGTTTTTGTACGCCGGGTTTTGTCATGTCTTTGTTTGCGTTGGATAAAGAAAAGGCGAAACCGAGTCGCCTTGAGGTGGAAGAAGCCTTATCTGGCAACCTCTGTCGCTGTACCGGTTATCGCCCGATTCTGGCGGCGGCACAGGGATTAACGCAACAACCCGATCACTTCACCCAGGCAGAGGCCCAGGTGGCCGAACATTTGTGGCATTGGCGTCAGCAACATATGGGCGCTCTACACCAGGAGGATCGGGCCTTCTTGCAGCCACGTGATTGGGAGGAGTGGCAGCAGAGTTGCCAGGCTCATCCAGACGCCCGCTTTTTGGCCGGAGGAACGGATCTGGCTTTGGAAACAACCCAAGCATTACGCGCCTTTTCTCTGATCGACCTCTCACGTTTAGCCCTCCTGCAGCAACTGCGCTGTGATGAGGCGTATTTCTTGATCGGAGCCGCCGTCACCTACCAGCAAGCGCATGCCTTTTTGACGCAACACCTGCCTCTGCTGGCCAAGCTGATGCCACGCTTGGGCTCTCGCCAGATACGGAATGCCGGGACGTTTGGCGGCAATATCGTGAATGCCTCCCCGATCGGAGATACGCCTCCGGTGCTGCTGGCCTTAGAGGCAAAATTGGTGTTTTGGCATCAGGGGCAAGAAGCTTCTTGTCAGATGACAGACTTTTTTGTGGCCTATCGGCGCACCGCTTTACCCCCTTCGGCGCTGTTGCTGCGGATCGAAATTCCACGTCCCCGACTGGCACCTGGACAGAGCCAGTTTCAACGCGTGTATAAGGTTTCTAAACGCCGGGATGATGATATATCTGCTGTCTGTCTGGCGCTGAATTTGACCCTGGAATCGGGGCGTATTCTTGCGGTTCGAATCGGCTTGGGGGGCATGGCGGCAACCCCTATTCGTGCTTATGCCGCGGAGTCTGCGCTGCAAGGGCAAGTGTTTGATCAGGCAGCGGTGCAAGCGGCACAGCAGGCCTTGGCGGAAAGCTGTGAGCCCTTGAGTGATGTCCGTGCTTCAGCGGCGTATCGTTTGCGACTGGTACAAAATCTTTTGCAGCGTGCGTTGCTGGAGTATGAGCAGGGCCACTCTATGGAGGTGGATCAATATGCGACAGTTGACTAAACCCGCCAACACAGCACTTGATGAGCCGCAGGGGCAGGTCGGGGAGGCGGTCGCACATGACAGTGCCCAGCGCCATGTCACCGGCCAAGCACTCTATGTGGATGATCTGCCTGAACCGCGCGGTACACTCTATGCGGCCGTGATCTGCAGTGAGATTGCGCAGGGTCGGATCATGTCGATGGACTTGGACGCTGTGCGCCAAGCGCCGGATGTGGAGGCTCTGCTAACCCTGGCCGATGTGCCTGGAGAGAATGATATTGGCCCGGTCTTTCCCGGTGATCCTCTGCTGACATCTGATCAGATCGCCTATTACGCTCAACCCATTGCGTTGGTTGCCGCACGGTCTGAATGGCGGGCACGCCAGGCCGCGCAATTGGCACGTATCGACTATGCTCCCGAGACACCCTTGCTCGATCCGCTTGAGGCGCTGGCACAAGAGGCGTTATTACGCCCGAGTCATCAGATGCAACGCGGAGACCTAGATTCAGTGTTGGCGCAGAGTGAGCGGCAACTCCAGGCCGAGATGCACGCAGGTGGCCAAGAGCATTTTTATTTGGAAGGGCAGGTCTCTTTAGCGCAACCCACCGAAGAGGGTGGGATGTTGATTTTTACCTCCAGCCAGCATCCGACTGAGGTACAAATGCTGGTCGCTCAGGTGTTGGCGATCCCCTTTAGTCAGGTCACGGTTGAGGTGCGACGTATGGGGGGAGGCTTTGGCGGAAAAGAGACGCAAGCGGCCTCTTGGGCCTGTTTGGCGGCTTTAATGGCACAGAAAACAGGCCGAGCGGTGAAACTGAGGCTACCGCGTCAGCAGGATATGCGCATGACCGGTAAACGCCATCCTTTTATCAATCGTTATCACGTGGCGATGGATCACGCAGGACAGATTCAGGCGGCCGATATTGAAGTGATCGGAGATGGCGGGCATTCACCGGATTTGACCGATGCGATTGTCGATCGTGCGATGTTTCATGCCGACAACGCTTATTACTTGCCTCAGGTCCGCATACGTGGCCATAGAGTGCGCACCGCTTGTGTGTCGCATACCGCCTTTCGAGGTTTTGGGGGCCCTCAAGGAATGCTGATCATCGAACGTGCGATGGATGATATCGCCCGGCATCTTGCGCTGGATCCCCTCGATGTACGCAAGCGTAATCTCTATGGTGTTCGAGGTGAGATTACGCCCTATGGCCAAAAGGTCGAACAGCCCATACTGCCCTTGATCGAGGCACTGGAGCAGAGCAGTGATTACCGTGCGCGGCGTCAGGAGATCAGGCGTTGGAATCAAGCCCATCCTTGTTTATGCCGAGGTTTAGCGCTGACACCGGTGAAGTTTGGTATCTCTTTCACTCTGCAGCATCTGAATCAAGCGGGTGCTTTGCTGCATCTCTATACCGATGGCAGTGTGCAGCTGAACCACGGCGGTACAGAGATGGGGCAGGGACTGCATACCAAGGTTGCGCAGGTGGTGGCCAGCACGCTTGGCATACCTTTATCACGCATACAGATCACCGCAACGCGTACCGATAAGGTGCCGAATACCTCCCCGACTGCAGCCTCCAGTGGTGCCGATCTAAATGGGAAAGCGGCACAAGCGGCAGCACTGACGTTGAAACAACGCCTGACCGAGTTTTGGGCAGAGGCGCAAGGCGTGCCTGAGACATCGATCCAGTGGAGTCAGGGCCAGGTATTTTGGGGCGAAGATCAAGCTCTCTCCTTTACCGAGCTGGTTCAGGCGGCTTACCAGGCACGCATCTCCCTGTCTGCCACCGGTTATTACCGTACTCCGAAAATCTATTACAACCGGGCTCAGGCTCAAGGCCGCCCTTTTTTCTACTTTGCTTTGGGCGCTGCGGTATCGGAAGTTTTGGTTGACCGGCTCACCGGAGAGTATCGTGTTTTGCGCACGGATATTTTGCAGGATGTGGGTGAAAGTCTGAATCCGGCCTTGGATATCGGGCAGATCGAAGGAGGCTTTATTCAAGGTATGGGTTGGCTGACATCTGAAGAGCTGGTGTGGAATGACCAGGGGCGTTTACTCAGTGATACACCGGCGACCTATAAGATTCCCACCATCTCGGATACCCCGCCGATTTTTAAGGTCGCCCTCTATCCCTGTCCGAATCCCGAGGCCAGCATTTATCACTCAAAAGCGGTGGGTGAACCGCCATTGATGTTAGCGATTTCGGTTTGGAGTGCCTTGCGTGATGCCATCAGCAGCCTGAGTGATTATCGCCTTAGCCCGGAGCTTGATCCTCCCGCGACCCCGGAAAAAGTCCTTTGGGCGATTGAAGATCTGCAGCGGCGCTTAGGCGGTGTCGCATGAAGCCTTGGAGTGAGGCGTTAGCTAGGTATCAGCAGTTGGGCCAGGCGCATGTACTGATCAGCGTCATCAGCCGTGATGGTTCTGTGCCACGCGAGCCGGGTAGCAAGATGTTGGTCAGTCGCGATGAAGCGGTGGATACGATTGGCGGGGGACATCTTGAATACCGTGCTTTGGCCTATGCCCGCACTTTGTTACAAGCGGGACAGGCGTGTCAGCGCTTACAGCAGTTCCCACTGGCCGCCAGCTTAGGCCAGTGTTGCGGTGGACAAGCCACACTTTTGTTTGAAGTCTTTCCGGCTGAGGCCAAGCTTTGGTTATTTGGTGCGGGGCATGTGGGGCGTGCCTTGTCTGTGATCTTGTCGGAGTTGCCGGTGTGTCTGCATTGGGTCGACAGTCGTGCTGCCGAGTTTCCAGCGGTGCTGCCTGCTGGAGTGCAGGTACATTGTCCGGAACGGGTATTGGATCTGCTGGATCAGATAAACGCCCAGGATTCGGTTTTGGTGATGACACATCGCCATGACTTGGATTATGACCTGTGCTTGCAGCTCTTAAAGCGCTCACATCCGGGCTGGATCGGTTTGATCGGTTCACGCACAAAAGCGGCACGTTTTCGGCATCGTTTTCGGCATGCCGGTATCCAGACGCAGCAGCTGGCTTCTTGGCAATGTCCGGTGGGCTTGCCTGAGGTGGCCGGTAAACGTCCGATGGAGGTGGCGGTCTCGATAGCCGGTCAATTGATTCAGAACTACCAAAGCGCAGCGGCAGAGAAACCCCGCCATGCGGGGTTAGAGGCGGCGGACTTAGCACTCTGGACGCAGCTACAACACACCTCTTTACTGGATTGGGAAACAAAATGACCTTAGCCGAATTTAATCAAGCAGAGACCGATTCAGCCCGTGAGCTGCTGGCGAACTGCTGTGTCAGTCGTGCCTGGATTCAAACGATGTTGGCTTGCCGACCCTTTGTGAATGTAGATGATTTGTTGGTCAAAGCCGCAGAGATCTGGTTGCAGCTGGAGGCTTCCGACTATCTCGAAGCCTTTACCGGGCATCCACAGATCGGAGATTTGGCTTCTTTACAGGCCCGTTATGCACAGACCCAAGCCTTGGCTGCGGCTGAACAGAGCGCTGTGCAAAGTGCCGGTCCTGAAGTGTTGCAGGCTCTAGCCGCTGCCAATGCTGAGTATTTGGATCGATTTGGTTACATCTTTATTGTCTGTGCGCAGGGAAAAAGTGCGCTGGAGATGTTGACCTTGTTGCGTGCACGCCTGTTGCATTCGAGTGAAGATGAATTGAGATTGGCAGCGGCAGAGCAAAGCAAAATTACACGCTTACGCCTGTTGCAGGCCTTGGCTTCAGCGCGTAGTGCGCCCGGCCAGATCACCACCCACGTCTTGGATACCGCCCGCGGCGTGCCTGCCCAGGGTATTCTTTTGCATCTCTTGCAACACCGAGAGCAGGCTTGGCATCCTTTGGCGCTGGGCATCACTAATACCGATGGTCGGGTAATGGATCTGTTACTGCCAGAACAGCGTTTGCCTGCAGGACGTTACCGGATGCGCTTTGAATTAAGTCCTTATTGGCAGGCGCAGCAGCAGAGGACTTTTTATCCACAGGTGGAGATAGAGTTTTGTGTTGAGGAAAGCGGCGCGCATTACCACATTCCGCTGTTACTCAGTCCCTTTGGTTACTCGACCTATCGGGGATCATGATGACTCAAGCGTATCGAGCATCCATCTTGTATTGTCTAGATGAACCGGCACGTGTCGGGGCGGCGGCCTATCGGTACCATGAAGAGGGGCTACTCTGGGTCGAGAACGGTCGGGTACGGCAGGTCGGTGATTATGCGCAGCTGGCACCGACGCTGCCAACGAGTGTGGAGATCATTGATTATTCGGGTTATCTCCTGACGCCCGGATTTATTGATACCCATGTGCATTATCCTCAGTTACCGATGATCGCCTCCTATGGTGCACAACTGCTGGATTGGCTAGAGACCTATACCTTTCCCACCGAGCTAGGCTTTGCCGAGTATGACTATGCTTTGCAGATCGCTGAGGCTTTTTTAGATGAGCTGTTACGCAACGGCACCACCAGCGCTTTAGTCTTTGCGACCGTCCATCCGGCTTCGGTCGAGGCTTTTTTTACCGCGGCACAGGCACGCAAGTTACGCATGATCGCCGGTAAGGTTTTGATGGATCGACACGCCCCAGCGGGCTTGTGTGAAGAGCCTGAAACCGCCTATCACACCTCACAGGATTTAATTCAGCGTTGGCATGGCCAAGCCCGTTTAGCCTATGCCGTTACACCACGCTTCGCGCCCAGTTGCTCCCCGGAACTCCTAGACGTGGCGGGAAGCTTATTACAGGCCGACAGCAGTCTTTATTTACATACCCATTTGGCGGAGAGCACAGCTGAAGTGCGCTGGGTCGCTGAGTTGTTCCCAGGGGCTCAGCATTATCTGGATGTGTATGAACGTGCTGGTCTGCTCGGGGCGCGCAGTGTTTTGGCTCATGGCATTCATCTCTGTGAGGGCGCCTGCCAACAACTTTCTCGTACCTCTTCGGTGCTGGCGCACTGCCCCAGCTCGAACCTGTTTTTGGGTTCGGGCTTATTCCCGATGCGACGTTATCAGGAGCAGGGTATTCGCATCAGTCTTGGCACCGATGTGGGCGCGGGCACCAGTTTTTCCATGTTAAAAACACAAGGGGATGCCTATCGAGTGCAGCAGTTGCAGGGTGAGTTGTTAGAGCCGATGCAGGCCTTTTATCTGGCCACGCTCGGCGGTGCCCGCGCCCTAGCACTGGAGCAGCAGTTGGGCAGTTTACAACCGGGGCAAGAAGCTGATTTTATTCTTCTGGATCCGCAAGCAACGCCCTTGTTGGCGCAGCGTTATGCACAGAGCCAATCGATAGCCGATACACTTTTTATGTTGAATCTGCTCGGTGATGATCGAGTGATTGCCGCCACTTATATTTTGGGTGAGCTGGCTTGGAAGAGGGCGGTTACATGCTAGATCCTTATTGGAGTGAATGGTTACATCTTTTACTGCGCTTATTGCATGTGATTACGGCCATCGCCTGGATAGGTGCCTCCTTTTATTTTGTCTGGTTGGATAACTCGCTCGAAACGCCTCCCGCCTGGAAACAGAAAAAAGGGATTAAAGGTGATCTTTGGGCGATTCACGGCGGCGGTTTTTATGAAGTGGCCAAGTATCAATTAGCGCCGAAGCAGATGCCGAAGCATCTACACTGGTTCAAATGGGAGGCCTATTCCACCTGGATCACCGGCATGTTGCTGCTGACGCTGATGTATTATGTCGGTGCCAGTAGTTACCTGATTGATCCAAGTAAAACCGATCTTGGGACAAGCGCGGTGATCCTGATCGGTGTCTTGTCGATTCTGGGAGGCTGGGGTGTCTATGAAGGCCTGTGTCGAACGCCTCTGGCGCATCGGGGCTGGCAATTGGGGCTGGTCTGCGTGGGTTTATTGACCGCTTTGGCTTGGGCTTTAAGCCAAGTGATGGGGGATCGTGCTGCGTATATCCATATCGGGGCTTTGATTGGAACCTGTATGGCGGGCAATGTTTGGCGGTCTATCATGCCGGCTCAGCGTGCGCTGGTGGCGGCGGTGGCGCGTGGTGAAGCGCCGGATCCCCGCTATGGTTTGGAAGCCAAACGCCGCTCCACTCATAACAACTATGCCACCCTCCCTGTTTTGCTGATCATGCTCAGTAACCACTTTCCGATGACCTATGCCCATCCAGACGGCTGGGCTATTCTAGGGGCTTTAATGTTGATCGGTGCCTGGGCACGGCATTTCTTTAATCTACGTCATCATGGCATCGTCAAACCCTGGATACTGATCTCAGCGTTCTGCGCTTTTATGGCTTTGGCCTGGTGGGCAAAACCGGCACCGATACAGCTGCCGGATCTGGGTGAGGTGCATGTCAGTGATCAACAAGCGGTGGCTATCGTGCAGGAGCGCTGCGCGACCTGCCATAGCCCTACGCCTTCGGATGATATTTTTCGAGTCTCGCCGGGTGGTATTTTCCTACATGATCAAGCATCGATTCTGCGCCTTATCGATCGAATTGAAGCACGCAGCATTCATACTCAGGATATGCCGTTTTTAAACAAGACAGGCATGACGGATGCTGAGCGTGCACTCTTGGCAGGCTGGATCGCACAGCTAAGGCGCAGTGATGCGCCTTAAACGGCTCGATTCGATGGATGGCGGGATGGGTGCTCTAGGGGGAGAGGCCACATCCCTTAAGCAAGACCTGGGTTAAGGTTTCGAGAGCCTGCTCATAATCTTCATCTTCCAACGTTTCTTTGCCCAGCGCTGCGGCGATTTGTACGGCAAAATCAGCATAGTGCTGAGTGGATGACCAGAGCAAAAACATCAGATGTGCCGGGTCCACTCGATCCATCTTGCCTTGATCCATCCAGGTCTTAAACACCTGAGTATGGGATTCAAACCAGGCCTGAAAGTCTTCATGGAAATAGCGCTGCATATGCGGTGCACCGGCCAGAATCTCGCTGGCAAAAATGCGTGAAGCGATCGGATGTAAACGTGAGAATTCGATTTTTTGGCGCAGATATTCACGCAGAGCCGTTGCCGGCTCGTCCTCGGCTCGTAGTTCACTTAGGGTGGAATCCCAAAGCTCAAAGATGTTGCTGAGTACGGCAATGTAGAGACTGATTTTATTTTTGAAGTAATAGTGCAGATTGGCTTTTGGCAGGCCGGCGCGCAGAGCAATCTTGCCGATGCTCGCACCTTTAAATCCACAAGTGGCAAACTCGATTTCTGCGGCGCTTAGAATCAGGGCTTCATTTTGTTGGCGAATGCGTCCAGCGGGTTTATCAGCAGGCTGAAACTCAAGACTCGAAAACACGGGCGACTCCTAAGCGAGAGATCTGGAGGGGCAGAAGTATAACGAAAAAACACCCAAGGGTCTGAACGGGATGGATGACTTATCCAGTTTCTTTTGTTTATGCTAGGCGACTGTCTCAACAAAAACCTCATGGGTATTCATTCGCAGCAAGGTTTAGCAAGGGAGTTAAACGTGGCAAGCGCAGCATCACAGACCTCTGAAGCAACTCAACTGCCCGTGTTAATGGCACGGCAACCTATTTACACCAAAAGTCAGGATGTGGCTGCTTACGAGCTGTTGTTCCGTGACGAAGAGGGAAATTTTGTCCAAGGTCTTAAAGATGACGATGCCACCCTAGAGGTGTTGTTGAATACCTACTCAGGTATCAGTAAAGAGGGTAAACCTGAGAGTGTACCCTTTTTTCTGAAAGTGACGGATCAGGTGCTGCTGAGTGAGTCGATTCCAGATCTGCCGCGTCACCGCTTTGTCCTCGAGCTCCTTTCGCATACTGAGGTCACACCGGTACTGATCAAGCGTTTACAAGAGTTGGCTCAGGCGGGATATCGTTTGGCGCTTTCGGGTTTTGACCCCGCCGATAATAAATTCTTCCCGCTGTTAAAAATCATCCACGTGTTGAAGCTGGATATCCAGTTGATCGGCCTGGAGCGTATCCCTGGCTTGGTGCAGAAGCTGAAACCTTTTAACCTTGAGCTATTGGCCGACAAGGTGGAGACGCAGGATGAGTTTCGCCAGTGTTTGGAGATGGGATTTGCGCTCTACATGGGTTACTTCCTGAGTAAACCGACACTGGTGCGTGGTCGCAAAATCACCGGGAATAAGTTGATCTTGCTGGAGCTTCTAACCGAGTTGCAACGTCCGAACGCGACTGCAGAATCGGTGCAGCAGATCGCCCTCAAGGATGCTGCACTGACCTATAAAATTCTGCGCGTCGTGAATTCTGCGGCGTTTAATATGCAGCGCGAAATCAGCTCTTTATCCCATGCGATTGCGCTTTTGGGTATGGATCAGATCCGACGTTGGGTGATGCTGTTTCTCAGCAAAAGTGACAACGGTAAACCCGATGAGCTGACACGCAATATGCTGGTGCGTGGGCGTATGTGTGAAATCCTGGCAGAACTGACTCAGCATTCCGAGCCTTTGGATTATTTTATCGTGGGTTTGTTGTCCCAGTTAGATGTACTGATGGACACCGATATGGAAACCCTGATGACTCAGGTGCCGTTGCAGCAACCGATCAAAGATGCGCTGTTAGGACGCTTAGGCGAGCATGGTAAGTTGTTGAAAGAGGTAGAGATTTACGAGCGAGGCGAGTTTGAATCCCTGCACCATCTGGTGGAAAAACCTTTTTACGAAGTGGCCTATCGGCACAGTTTGAAATGGGCAGAGCAGGTTCTGCAAGCGATGAGTAACTGAAATTATGCATCATGTATAATGGTAGAAAACTCGACTGAAAAAGCGATTGATTTATGCCAAATAAAGTTCAAAAGTACTTGAAAAAAATAATAAATGATAAAGAGGCGCTGATTGGCTTAGTGTTTTATGAATTCAAAAAGCAATATCTAGGGAGTTATGTTGGAGTTATTTGGGTTTTTTTGCAGCCTATTTTTTACATGTTAGTAATTATGTTTGTGTTGACCCTAGGTATGCGAGCCAATTTGACCCAGAATAATGAAAATTTTGCATTATGGTTACTACTCGGTCTTATAGTGTGGTTTTTTATCTCTGAAAGTATACGAAAGGGAGCTGAGTGCGTCGTTAGAAGTTCTTATTTAGTAAAAAAGCCAGGCTTTACGATTGAGTATTTACCGATAATCAGTGTTATAGCAGCAAGCATGACACATATTGTTTTGTTTGTAATTTTAATATTCGCCCTTTTGGTAAATGATATATACCCAACAATATATTGGGTGCAGATTCCATACTTTATGATTCTTGGGGTTTTGCTTGTAAGCGGTTTTGTCTTTCTGCTCTCTGCGCTAAGAGTTTTTGTTAAAGATATAAGTAATATAGTTATTATCATCATGCAGTTTTTGTTTTGGACAACGCCAATATTTTGGAGCACGGATTTAGTTCCGGAGAGATTTAAAATATTGCTGAGTATCAATCCGTTTCATTATATCATTGATGGATATAGGTCAAGTATATTTAAAAATGAATGGGTGTTGCTGAACGTAACGCAAAATCTATTTTTCTTGATGTGGGTGCTGTTGGTTCTGTCATTGGGTTTGTTTCTATTTAGACGTTTGAAAGCACACTTTGCGGATATGTTATGAACAGAGAATCAGAGGTTGTTATAAGTGTTAATAATATATCGAAAAGCTATCAGCTCTACGCGAGTCCATACGATAGATTAAAAGAATCCCTATCTCTTTCAAATAAAAAATACCATCGTATTCATAAAGCCTTAGATGATATTTCATTTAAAGTGTATAAAGGGCAAACAGTTGGTATTATCGGAAAAAATGGTTGTGGTAAATCAACTATTCTTAAAATTATAGCAAAGGTAGTTCGGCCTTCATCAGGAAGTATACAGGTCAAAGGTCGTGTTTCAGCAATATTAGAACTAGGCGCTGGGTTAAATCAAGAGTTGTCAGGTCTAAAAAATATACACTTGTTCAACACTATAAATGGTATAAAAAAGGCAGATAAAGATGATGTTGTGAAGAAAGTTGTGGAGTTCTCAGATCTGGGGAAATATATAGATCAGCCAGTAAAGTCCTACAGTAGTGGGATGAAAGCAAGACTAGCATTCGCGCTCGCTATAAATTTTGATCCGGATATATTGATTGTCGATGAAGCTTTAAGTGTGGGAGATATTTCATTTAGACGTAAGTGTTTTGCAAAAATTGAAGCGTTGAAGCAAAAAGGTACGACTATTTTGTTTGTATCTCACAGCGAATCTAGCATTATCAGTCTATGTGATAGAGCTATTTGGTTATCAAATGGACAATATGTGTTGGATGGCCAGCCAAAAGAAGTGGTTGGGCTTTATTCTAAGCACATAAATGATAAAGATCTTTGCTGCGAAAAGATGAATAAGTTATACAAAGCGCTTTTTTCGAATGTTAAAGATCAAAAAAATGAAGCGTTAAATGTAAAAGCACCAGGGTATTACGATAAAAAATTAAAACCAAAATCAACAATTTCATATCAGAATATTGGTGCAGAAATATATGATCTGCAGGTTAGAGATCATTCAGGAAGAGTTGTTAATATCCTGAAATCTGGATTAGGTTATCTAATTGAATACAAAGTAAAGTTCGAAGGTCATGTAGAAAAAGCTCGTTTTGCAACACAAATTCGTGATGAAAAAGGTCATTCACTTGCAGGTTATGTGACACCCGCTACGACAGAGTTCTTAGAAATTGATCCAAAAATAGAATATTTAATTCAATTTGAATTTGAAAACTTATTTAATACAGAAATGATCTTTATATCGGCAGGAGTAAGATCCATAGTAGATGATCAGTTAGTGTTTCTGCATAGAGTGCTGGATGGATACGTATGTAAAACATCCTATCAGTCGGTGAACAATACAGGGCTGACCTCTTTGTTTAAAAAGGCGAATATAAAAGAAATACAAAAGGACAACGCATGAACCAGGCCTGTATTTTAGTACTTGGTATGCATCGGAGCGGTACTTCATCTGTTGCTGGATGTTTAAATGAAATTGGCGTATATGGCGGAAATGAATTACTTCCAGGAAGTGATGACAATAAAAAAGGGCATTTCGAAAATTTATCTGTTCTAAGATTTAATGAAAAAGTTCTTAAAGAGTCGGGTGCAACCTGGGATGACCCAATGCTGAGTGTGAGAGATATATTATTTGATAAATATATCGATGAGCTTATTCAGTTGATTCGAGAAGAGTTTTATGGTGTTCGCACGTTTTACATTAAAGAACCCAGAATTTGCCACTTATTACCATTGTATTTGAGAGCGCTTAAAAAACTCTCAATTAAAATTAAGATTCTTATCCCATATAGACATCCTTTAGAGATTGCAAGCTCCTTGCGTAAGAGAAATGGATTTTCTCCTGAAAAAAGTATTTTGCTTTGGACTTCAAGTATATTGGAGTCTGAATTTCAGACGCGTGGAGAGGAGAGATATATATTTCCGTATGAGAATTTTCTTACAAGTCCCGTACAAGTTCTACAAGAAGCAAAAGTGCTGGAGCCACCATATATAGATACGGCGGTGAATAAGGATAGCTTAAGGGAATGCATTGAATCCTTTGTTGATCCAGGCTTAAGACATCATACATATAAGAAATCTGATTATTCAAATGAGGTGCCTGAGTTCACAAAAAAACTCTTTATTGAGTTAAATAATAGAAATTTTTATACTGGTGTTATAGATGAAATAAGGTCGGATTATATTAGGCATGCTTCTTTTTTCTACGGAGCTGATACCGTTGGTTTTGTTGATGAATTGAAAAATCAAATTGATATAAAAAACGCAAGAATTTCAGAGCTTAAAGAAGCATATAGCAAAGAACAAAAGTTACATCTTAACTTTAAAGAGCTTGTGGTAGAGAAAAACGATGCTCTTATTTTGACTAAAAACACTATCAGTGAAATTAAAACTGATATTCGTAGGCTACAAGAAAAATATAAATCTGGTCAGCTTGAGCTAGTCAGTAATAAGAATAGAATCGCTGAGCTAAAAAATGATGTTAGAAGTCTTCAAGAAAAATGCAAAAGTAGGCAGGATGCATTAGAAGCTGAAAGAGAGTTGAATCTTCAGCTTAAGAGATCTCTTGATACACTGGAAAGAAGTAATAAAGATTTAAAGAATGAGCTGGATAAATATAAAGAAAATAAAAATAAAATAGATGAGTTGAACAGAAAAAATAACCACTTATTAGAGAAGAATTCAGAAAAGGATAGGAAAATATCGAGCTTGATACACGAAATTGTTTCTATCCATACTACTCGTAGTTGGCGCTATACTAGATTGTTTCGAATTGTTGTGAAGGTAGTCAAAAGGATTTTTCACAAATGAACGTCAAGGTCAAGGTGATCAAGTTTCTTAAGCTTGCAAAGCGATATTATGATTTGGTTAAGAGTAATCGCTTTGATAGAAGGTACTATCTCGCAAAATATGCCGATGTAAGAAAGTCAGATCAGGATCCGATTCTTCATTATTTGTTACATGGGCATCGCGAAGGTCGATTTATCAGTAAATCAGCTGAAGATAATGCTAGAAAGGCAAAAGCAATAGCTTCAGCTTCAATTGGTCTTGATAGGGTTGATGTTTATTTATGTTGCTGGTTGAATCAAAAAGAGCCAATTTATGATGCAATTCTTGAACTGGTGGCACATTTAAAATGTGAGGGTTTTAGGACGCTTGTTATTACCTCGTCATCGCATTTGTTGGAAAATGAATTTGTTCATGCTTTGAAATACAATATTTATTTGCATGGTGTGCCTAAAGCGAATGTTTCATATCGGCCTCCGGCTCTGCTATTGAGTGAGCTTAAGTTTCTAATCGAGCGCTGGAGCTCAAATCCAAGTATTCACTCCCAGTCAGAGGCAAATATTAATAATGCTTACAGCTACTGGAAGGATGCGTTTCTACGAAATAAGCCCGGCTGTATTATTGTATGGGGTTCGACTTGCCCAGTCAGTCGTCTGCAGATATATATAGCCAAAGAGCTCAATATTCCATATATTATTTTAGAAAGAGGTCATTTTTCGGGTACCTTATACGCTGATTTGGTAGGTCAGTTTTATCATGGTGCGCATGCTATTCAGTATGCTAAAGAAGTTGCTTATGCTCAAGAGCACAGTGAAGCGCAATTGTCTAGCATACGCTCTTACCTATTACAGCAAAATCATGTGGCATATTCAGAGTATAATACAGATGAGTCTATTTTAAGTAAGATTTCTGAGCATCAGCAGAAAGGTGGCAAGGTTTTACTTTTTGTGGGTGGAAATGATAATGGCTCAGGTGTGGCTTTTTCTGGTTCAGCGACTTTTGAATATCATTCACCCTACTATCGTTCTTCTTATGATGCGGTGAAAGATGTTTGTAAGGCCATTGAGAGGCTTGATGACAAGATTTTGCTGATTATAAAGCCGCATCCGGCTGATACTGGTGCATATAATAGTCTAAAAAATCAAGATATTTTAGTGACTCAAAATGGCAAAATTAATTCATTAATCGCGACAGCTGATGTCTGTATAACTCTGACGACTACGGCAGTTGCACAATGTGTATTGTCAAAAATCCCGCTTGTCACGCTTACCTATAATGATTTAACAGATAAGGGGTTTGCATATCAGGCGCATTCACGCTCCTGTTTGATTCCTGCGTTGAGAAGTGCGCTAAGTAAAGAGGATTTTGATTCAAGGTTGGCCTTTGGAGAACGGTATCTTCTCAGTTTATTTAGTTCGGTCTTGTTTTCTATCTTTCCTTTTGATCAGGGTAGAGGCATACCGGAACTCTCTAAGTTGATTTCAAATCGAGTACATAATCATAATGCATCCATTGCTAATGTTGATGGAAAGGTTCCAGAATATTGCTTTCGAGAAATTAAATTGGCTGAGTGGGATTTGGATAGCAGTAGCCTCCCTAAGATCGATATCATCATGCCTGTTTATGCTGATGCAGGAATAACACGTATTGCCGTTGAGGCTGTGTTAAGCTCGATTGATTCTAAACGTATGCGATTAATAGTGATTAACGATGCTAGTCCTTTTGAGGACGTGACAGCTTTTATAAAAGAACTATCTGAGCGAGCTAGTGATTTTTTAAAGGTGTTTGTTAATAAGGAAAATATTGGTTTTGTGGGTACAGTAAATTTTGGTTTTGGCTTGAGTGATGCGAATGATGTTATTATTCTGAATAGTGATGCGATAGTAGCTGAAAATTTTGCTGAACAACTTTGCCTTGCAGCTTATAGTCATCCAAAGATTGCAACAGTTACGCCTTTTTCTAATAATGCAAGTATTTTTTCATTACCCAATCCTCCAGGTGAAAGTTTGGCGATTGAAGATGCTATTTCTTATGTAGATCAAAAAACTTCGGTGCTTCATAAAACATCATTTTCCTTACTCCCTGTGGTTCCGGTGGGTCATGGTTTTTGTATGTATATACGTCGAAATGTTCTAAGATCAGTCGGTGTTTTTGATGAATTGAGTTTTGGACGTGGCTACTCGGAAGAAGTTGACTTTTGCTTAAGGGCACGAATGCAAGGTTATATCCATGTTGTTCAGCCTAATGTTTTTGTTGGGCATATCGGTGGGGTCAGTTTTGCTGATGAGCAGTCTGAACAAAAAAGCCGAAATAGAAAAATCATCGCTCAACGCTACCCGAACTACTTTAAGGAAATTAGATCGTTTTCTCTCAACGATCCATTAGCGCGTTATAGACGATGATTTTTATAATTTATTTAGGGTTGATTAAAAATGAGTGCGTATATTTTAGACTGCACCTTGCGTGATGGTGGTTATTATACAAATTGGGATTTTCCTGATGAACTAATTCAAAACTATCTGCAATCTATGGCAGCTTTAAATGTGGATTTTGTTGAGATCGGACTGAGAGCCATGCCACGAGTGGGTGAGGGTTTCCGTGGCGGTTGTGCTTATTCTACCGAGCGTTTTTTGCAGCAGATACAGGTTCCAGAAGTATTGGAAAAAAGACTCGCTGTGATGGTAAATGGCGCTGAATTATTACACCCATCTGTTTCGATGAATGAAATCCTAGAAAAATTATTTATACCAGCGGATAAGTCAAGGGTGACTCTAGTTAGAATTGCTTGTCATGTCCATGAATTCGAGCAATGTTTGCCTGCAGCAAGTTGGCTTAATGAAAAGGGCTACCTAGTTGGTTTCAATCTCATGCAGATAGCCAGTCAAACGGCAGATAAAATCTTACATTTAGCACAGATGGCTAATGACTATCCTATTGATGTGTTGTACTTCGCGGATAGTATGGGGAGTTTAGATCCTTGTGGGGTCAAGGAAATTATCTCTCTGTTGCGTACTTACTGGCAAGGATCTTTGGGAATACATACTCATGATAACATGTGCTTAGGTATGGCAAACACACTTGCTGCTATTGATGCAGGCGTAGAGTGGGTTGATTCAACTGTAACAGGTATGGGACGAGGGCCGGGTAATGTACAAACTGAGTTTTTAGTCGAAGCAATTAGTGATCTGAGAGCTCGAAAAGGAAATATTTCCAAACTTTTGGATACTATTCGTAAATATTTTAAGCCCATGCAGTTACAGCATAAGTGGGGGACGAATCCATTCTATTACCTAAGTGGTAAATATGAAATACATCCAACCTATGTTCAAGAGATGCTATCTGATAGCCGTTATTCAGATGATGATATTCTTGCAGCATTGAACTATTTGCGTAATACAGGTGGACGTAAATACAGTATTGAGTCTTTAGAAGCCTCACGTTTAAGCCTTCAAGGAGAGGCAGGTGGGGCTTGGCAACCACAACAAACGGTTCATGGCCGTGAGGTATTAGTACTGGGTAATGGTCCTGGACTGCTGCAACATAAATTGGCCATTGAGGCATTTATTCGTGAGTATAAGCCTTATGTAATTGGTTTGAATACTCAGAAAGTGTTAGATGATTCTTTAATCAATGCGCGTGCAGCATGTCATCCAATTAGATTACTTGCAGATTTCAAAGAGTATCTTAGCTTTTCGCAACCGCTAATTACTTCTGTTTCGATGTTGACGCCTGAAATCAAAAGCCTATTGAGCCGTAAAGAAGTCTATGATTATGGCATAGAGTTGAAAGAGAATACGTTTGATTTCAGATCAGTAAACTGTACACTCCCTTCTAATCTGGTTTTAATTTATGCTCTGGCTGTTGCTGCGGGCGCTAAGTCTTCTAAGGTTTATCTAGTTGGTTTAGATGGCTATGGAAATAATGATCCTAGAACAACGGAAATCGCTCGTCTTTTGCATCTATACCAATCCACTCCAGGTGCTCCCGAATTGGTGTCTCTAACACCTACTTGCTTTGACTTATCTATTCAATCGGTTTATGGCTTATAAATGATATGAAAGTATTGGTTGTGATTCCTGCGCGTTATGCTTCTTCACGTTTTCCGGGTAAGCCTTTAGCTTTGTTGCTGGGTAAGCCAATGATTCTTTGGGTGGCAGAGCTTGCTGCGCGTGCGGTAGGTCTAGAAAATATCTGTATCGCAACAGATGATAGGCGTATCGCCTCTATTGTTGAAGGTGCAGGCTATCCAGTGGCGATGACTTCTTCAACTGCCGCGACAGGAACGGATCGTTTAGCGGAAGTGGCCGCCCAGATTCATGCTGATATTTACGTTAACGTACAGGGTGATGAGCCTATGCTCAACCCTACGGATATTCATCGGGTGATTGCTGAGAAGATTCAGTCGCCGGATCAAGTCATTAACGCTTATACACCCATCTCTTCTTCTGAAGATCCTCACAATCCTAATTTACCTAAAGTTATTTTTAACGAATTAGGAAATTTGGTCTATATGTCAAGACAAGCGTTGCCTGGTTTTAAAGACATAAAAAACGCACCTTCTGCTTATTATAAGCAGGTTTGCATTTATGCTTTCAACAAAGAAGAACTTCTGGCTTTTTCAGCGTTTGGGCGCAAAAGCACACTGGAGTTTAGCGAAGACATAGAGATTTTGCGCTTTCTAGAGTTGGGGAAGTCTATAAAAATGGTACCTGTCTCCAAAGGTAGCTTGGCAGTAGATGTGCCAGGTGATATTTCTCTGGTTGAGTCAGCTTTAGCAGCAATAGGTAGCCAATAATGTTAGATTTTTCCCAGTACAAGACGGTTTTATTTGATTGTGATGGCGTCATACTCGACTCCAATCGCATCAAAACACAAGCATTTTACCAAACGGCCCTGCCCTATGGTGAAGAGTTCGCTACACGCTTAGTCGAGTATCATGTGGGTCATGGTGGCATCTCACGTTATGTCAAACTCAAATATTTTTTAACTGACATACTCAACCAGCCACCATCAGAAAATCTATTCAATGATTTGGTCCACACCTATGCAGCGCATGTGATGGAAGGGCTTCTTCAAGCACAAGTTGAGCCATCATTAGAAACTTTACGCTGCACATTTCCCGATGCATCTTGGGGCGTTGTTTCAGGCGGTGATCAAAATGAACTTCGCCAGGTGTTTCGGGAAAAAGGCATAGCGGACTGGTTTCAGATCGGCATTTATGGCAGTCCAGATACCAAAGAGATGATCCTATCGCAATTGTTACGCGCAGGCTCTCCTGCCTCTTCGATTCTTTTCATCGGCGATAGTCGATATGATTACGAAGTTGCTCAGGCATATGATCTGGATTTTGTCTTTGTCAGCCAATGGTCTGAGTTCGAGGGCGGTTTGGATTTTTTCCGAGATCAATCAATTCCTTGTATAAGAGCGCTAGAGCAACTGGTTCGAGCGAATCCTGGCCCCTTCTGTTAGGAGGGGCATAGACTCTGTTATAGTAGCCATTAAACGTCGACGTTTTGTGTATTCATTCTATATAGCGTCCCTTAATGTTCGAGAGCTGCATTGGTACTTTCTAGATTTACAGAATGGTGGGATAGGTTTGTGGCACGATTTGCCGCGCCACGTACCTTGATGACTGCTTCGGAGCTCACGACGCATGCCTCTTGCAGCCTATTGAAAGAATGGGTGGTGGGTCGTGATCTTTGTCATTTTATCAGTGTCGACTTAGCGAAAGTTCCCTCATCTAAACGCTCGCAAGCGCTCAAGCACTATGTGGAAAGTAAAAGCCCTTGGTCTGAAGTTGGCTTTTGTGCGGTTTGGCAAGGATCAACCGCGCAGGTATGGCTTTGGAATCAAGATGTTATCAAGCAGTTGTTGAAAGTGTTACCTACGCAAAGTTTAACGCGCTTACTGCCTGAAATGGTGTTTTTTGCAAAGCCTGATCAGGATGGTGTCTATCTTGCTGAGTGTGCACGAGGATATGACCTGCAATATTGGAACAAAGGGATCTTGCTTGCTAGTCGGTGGTTTGAACATATGCCTAGTATGCCCGATGTGCAATGGTTTTGTCGGGCGCAAGGAATCGCGGCAATTGATACAGCACAACTGATTGAGCTGCCTACAAAAATTCAGCCTTGGTTAGGTGCGCGCCCTTCAGCACTGGGCTGGTTGCAGGCGCAACAGAATACCCTAGTGATCGTTGCAGCTTTGTTTGCGGTATTTCTTTTCACGAGCCAAGCCACTCTGGGTTTTAGTTGGATGCTTCACGCAAAGCAGTTGGAGGCCAAGAGTCAGCAGTTACAGGGTGTGGTAATGGATGTACAGAGTCTGCGTGGAGAAGCACGCAGACAGCGTCGTGATATTGAGCAGCTATTACCGCGGCTTTATCAGCCAGATCCGATTGCCGCTCAGCAGCTTTTTATGGAAAAGATGCCACCTGAATTAGAGTACGAAGTCATTTTATGGGAGAGGCAAGGCAACCGAGTTGAAGTGGTGATTCGAGCAGAGCTCACAGAGGTGTTCGCGTTAGTGACAGCACTAAGTGGACAAGGCATAGAAAATGTAAATGTTGAACCCTGGCGGCGAGCAGATCATCATCGAATCTTATTTCAATTGAATACTCATCCTCAGGCTCTTCTGAACGCCGGTGTATTGGGTGCGCAATGATGCGAGTATCGAATGAGCAACTCATACAGTGGCAGCGTGAATGGCAAACCAATCACCGGCTCAGAAGACTAGTGGCCGCTGTTCTCGTTATTATGCTGATTGCTCTCTATCAGGGGCTGAGTGCTTGGCGTATTCAGCATAAGCAAGCCGCTTTACAGCATCATGCTCGGTTCGTTGATCTCCAGCAGCTCGCGACCGAGACTGAGTGGCAGTCCCGCAGGGATGAGCTCGAAACTACGCTGCAAGCGCTACGCGCCCATTTGTGGCAGGCGCCGAGCGAGGGCGCTGCGCAAGCACGTCTCCGTGATCAACTGCAAAACCACGCCCGCGAACACCAGATCACCTTCGATCGAATCAATTTAAGTGTGCATTATGATGCAGTGATCGAGCTTACACAGGTGAGAGCAGAGTTCAGCGGCCCTTATTCGCCTGGGAACTGGCAACGATTTGTCTCTGCCATTTCACAAGATAGACCACCTGTCTTGATCGATTTTGAAATGATTAACCGGGATAATCCTCGTCGTCCTATTTACCGCTTGGGTGTCAGTGCGTGGTTTGATTTGGGGAGGGTGCCTGAATGAGCAAGCCGCGTTTAATATCACTCTTGGCACTGTTTATTTTACTGGTGAACGGGGCTTTAATGGTCGCTCATCGGTATCACCCCTTTCCAGAATCGCATCAAAATACCCAAGACACCTGGTCATTGATAGGGCTGCCTGAGCAACGTTTCGGATCATTGGATCGTGTGTTATCCAGTTCCGTATGGGGTGAGATCGTTGAAATCTCCACATCCGAAACTGTCGAGCATACACCTGTTGATCAGCCATCCGAGGCGCTGACGCAGGAGCAAGTCACCCAGTTGCGTCAACAGCTTAAAGCAATTATTTATCAAGAAGGCTGGCGAGTGATCTTCAGCCCTCAATCTGAAGCGGCAGAGATAAGTGTTGTGCAAGTTTTGTATCCCGGTGATGTGATACCTGAAAGTAACTGGCGTATACAGGATATTCGAGCAGATCGATTGATTTTAGAAATCGCTTCTAATACACCTGAAGCTCAGGCCTACTTTACACTTAATCTTTTTCCATCAGCTGAATTCGATCCTACGGAGCCTTGATGTATGGGTGCTAAACAGCGCACGCACCAAAGTTTGAGCCTACTGCGGCCTATGCGAATCCTTTCTTTAACAGTACTGTTTAGCTTGTCGGGATGTACTTTAATCCCCGCTGAAGATCTGGCACCCCCCCCACCCCTGGCGCTTCCAGGCGCGGCTCAAGATGAAGAAACCGGTGCTTTGCAAGCTGAACAGGAAACAGAGCCTGTTGTCCGTCAGCGGCGGATTACAGGCTTGCCAATGCCGGCAAGCCCCGTCGCTACACGAGAAATAGCCAAAGCCCCTGTCAGTATCTTTCCACAGGATGAAGTGGAAGACATCGTTTTGAGTATCCATAACTTGCCTCTGCCAACCTTTATCAATGAGGTGTTTGGCAATGCTTTGGAGCTGGATTTTGAAATGGCTCCCGATGTTTCAGACCGCACAGATTTAGTCACCGTGCGTATCACGAACCCGCGTAATCGACAGGGTATTTATGAATTAGCGCGTGGAGTTCTTGAATCTTATGGCGTGCTGTTAGTTCGGCAGGGCGACTATCTGCGTTTTGTCTTAGGCAAAACGGAAGCGACGTCGCAACCTCCCTTAATCATTACGGGTGCTGCACTACCGAGTGTGCCGGAAAGTCACCGCCCGGTGATCTTTATTCGTGGACTGGAGGTGATTACAAACGCCGAGGCTTATGGAATGTTGCGCTCGATTTTTGAGCGAGATTCACGCATCACCATAGAGCGCGATAACGCACGTAATGCTGTGCGGTTTCAGGGGCCTCCTGAAGTCGTGCAGCAGGCGGCAGAAGTCTTGGATATGCTCGATCAGCCCTTGATGCGTGGCCGCCATACTCTGCGTATTGAGCCACAGTTTATCGGTGCTGAACTCTTGGCTGAACGACTCAGCAGCACATTAAAGGCGCAGGGTTATGATATCGGAACGGCTGCGAACAACACGGCATTAGTGCCGATTGAAGCCTTAGGGGCACTTTTTGTTTTTGCACCAAGCCAGAGCATATTGAGCCTGATCCGTCAGTGGATTCCCGAGCTTGATCAAGTTGCGCGTGCGGGTGAGCAGGGCAAAGAGGGTTTGTTTTGGTATCGAGTTCGGAATACAACCGCTTCAGATTTAGCTGCAACCCTGAATGGAATGAGTAGCGGTCGACAGGTGGGTGGAGTCCGAGAGACAGACGAGGATCGACGACTCCAGGGGCGTTCTCCAGAGGGTGCTCAGACAGCTCAGTCTGGACAGTTTGTCGTGAATGAGGCGCGTAATATGTTGCTCTTTCATGGGGAGTCGGATCGTTGGCAGCAGTTGCTGCCCTTGATACGCGAGCTGGATGTGGCGCCAGAGCAAGTGCTAATCGAAGTGGTTGTGGCTGAAGTCACCCTGAGTGATGAGTTTCGCTTTGGTATTGAATGGGCATTACGTGAAATCTCTGCAGCCGGTGCCGTAGGGAGCCTGAGCAGCGTGTTTGGATCCGGTGCACCGGGTGCGGGTTTAGATTCAGGGGGTTTGAGTTGGGCGTCGATCAGTGGTTCTGGTAATACGCGTTTGGCATTGAATGCTTTCGCGAGTAGTAATCGAGTGTCTATTTTACAAACCCCGCGTATTCTGGTGCGCAGCGGTGAGGAGGCCTCGGTACGAGTGGGAAGCGAGGTCCCCATTATTACGAGACAGGCAACCGGTGATGAAACTGTCGAAGGCACGAGCGCCATTATTCAGGATGTCCAGTTCCGTTCAACCGGGGTGCAACTGCAGGTGCGTCCTGTCGTCTTCTCCGATGGGCGTATCGATATTGAAATCAGCCAAGAGGTGAGTGAAGCGGTGCCCACCCAAACGAGTAACATTAACTCGCCCACAATCTTAACTCGCAATGTCAACACGCGTTTAAGTTTACAGGATGGAAGTTCGGTGCTCTTGGGCGGCTTGATCTCGTCGAGTGAAACGAAAGGGGATTCGCGAGTGCCTCTTTTGGGTGATCTGCCGGGTGTAGGCCAGCTTTTCCGGGTAGATAGTACACAGGGTGGGCGTACAGAGTTGATGGTGCTGATCGTACCCTATTTAGTGCGAGATGGCCGTCAGGCTGAGCAGTTGACAGAGAGCTTTCGCAGTCGTTTGCGCTTTATTGAGCCCATTGAATCTGATTCGCGTCAATATAGTCCTAGATAAGCCTTGGCCATGATAAAAGAGTGTTTGACAAAAGCGTCAGAAGCACAGTAGATTGCTCACAAACTATACAGTTAGGTGATATGGGGATTGGAAGTTTCTGACGTCTTATCTGAAATTGAAACTAAAGTATAGAGTTAAGCCTTGGGTTAAGTTAAAAAGCTAAGTAAATGATTGCATTAAGGGCTTGCTTGGCCAGGTTGGGCAATTCTATAATGCTAAAGTTATCATTACTTTTGGAGCTTTTGATAACAAACGTTTCCTAGGGGCTTTGCAGCCAAAAACGTTAAAACTTACGTAAGAACAACGGAAGGAAATCTGAATGAAAATTAATGCGATGATGAAGAAGTCTGCTCTGGCAGTAGCAATCACAGCAGGTTCTGTTAGCTACGCAACAGCTGCTACCCATGTTTTTGCACCAGGCTCTTTTGTAAACACTCTGGCCCACGAAGTTTTTGGTACAGGCTCTAATGCTACGGCTGTTGCTGTACCAACGACTGTCTTTACAGCGACTACCAACAATACTTACGCACTCGGTAATATTCTGACTGTTAAGTATACCCTGGATGCAGGTGCCGTTTTCTCTGAAGATTATTCAGATATCCAGAAATGGTTCCAGGCTGGAACTACTTTGAGTTTTGTGATCGGTGGACTGACTTACGTCATCGATAACAATGGTGACACTATTGAAGACCCAGCTGGTCTGAACAACAACCTTGGCCAAGCAATTACTGTTGATCAGGGCGGAGCAGTAAATGACAACACTGTGACCTTCAAGATTGACACTACTCAGTTTGATGGTGCGGGTAACTTTGCTTCTGCAACTGTAGGCCAGTTCCGTGTATTCAACCTGAAAGATGCTCTGGAGCCAGGCAGCTCTATCGGCCAGGTGCGCCTCGGTGGTGAGTTCCGTAACGTAACACAGGATGTAACAGACACAGTTCAGGCTCTGGTTGTGTTGCAGTCTCAGAAGGGTGTGGATTTAACTTCTACTCAGACTTCTTCTGCCGTTCGTCCTGCAATCGACTCAGCGGACAACCTGTTGAGCTTCACAAGCGATGTGGGTGATCTGGCATTCGTTGATTTTGATGCCTCGGGTAACGTCGATACTGTTAAATTGGGTACTCTGGCTGTTGTTCGTACAGAGGATGAAAATGGGCGTCGCGTTCGTAAAGAAAATGGTGACGAGTTTGATTTCCAGGGTTCAGATGAAATCAATGTTTCTCTGACCACTTCTACAGACATCAGTGCCTTTGGTTCTCTGTACCTGTCTAAAGATAACTGTGTTAACAATGCATTGCCGCTGGGCGCAACAACTGTGAACGGTACAACGGTTAACTTCAACCTTCAGGGCCAGACAACTTCTGCTCTGCAGGCAGGTTATGATCTGTGTTTCACTGCTGATGGTGTAAACCAGATGCCAAACTTCAGTGTTGGCGCTGCTACTTTGTTGGTTAACTACTTCAACCCACGTTACCTGGACTCTACGGGTAATGCCGGCCCATTCGGTCAGTTAGTGCGTAACGGCTGTGAAGTGACACTGTTCAACGTGCCTAACCCAAGTGCACAGGATCAGGCCTTCATCCGTTTGAGCAACATTTCTGAACTGCCAGGCCCTGTCAGCGCATTCATCTATGATGAGGCGGGTAACCAGTCAGCTGAAGTTGATCTGGGTATCTCTATCCCAGCGCATGGTACAGCGATTCTGCACACCAATGCTAACCTGGCTGACAATGCAAACCGTGTTTACCTGCCAGGCCAGTTGCCAGAATTAGCGGCTCTGACTGAAGGTCGTGCACGTATCGTCCTGAACGGTGCTTTCCCATCTTGTGAAGCTCTGGGTCTGGTTCGTAGCCCGAACGGAACACTGGTTAACGTAACAAGCACAACTTACAGCGGTGCTGTAACTACGAATGACCTGATCAACCGTAGTGCGAATGGTACTTCTAACTCTAGCAACTAATTGCTTGAGTTGAGTTACTGCTCACTCGCTAATTGAGTGCTTTATAAAAAGCTCCTTCGGGAGCTTTTTTGTTAACTAAAAAATATGATTTTGTTGCGCGATTCGTGTTTCATCATAAAGATTTTGAGTATTTCATTCGACAGGCCAAATCTTGAGGCTGTCGATGCAGGAGAGTCGGAATGCATAAAAAGCTTGGGCTTGGATTGTTAAGCCTTATTTTGCTGGTGGGTTGTGCCGGACAAGAAACCACTCCAGTACAGGCACCTCTGTATGTGTTTGAAGAGAACCAACATTACACCCAGCTTGCGCAGCCTTTGCCAGAAGGCGTTGCACCGGTATTGGAATATTTTTATTACGGTTGCACGACATGCTATCAGTTGACCGACGCGATTACGCAGTGGAGTCAATCGGAGGCTGTGGCGCTGGGGCGGGTGCCTGTGCACTCACAAACTGATTTAGTCGATGCTGCGCGTATTTTTCACACATTGGCGGTTATTGGTGAGCAGGCTAAGTATTCCATCGGATATCAGATGTTTCAGGCACAAAATACGTCACTACAAGGCGCAGATCGCATCAATGCATTTTTGCAGCAATATGCCGTGGATCCACAAGCTTTTTGGGAGGCTTGGGGTAGCGAAGCCGTGGAGCGCCGCTTGATCGGTTCGTACATGCTGACACAGTTAGCCGCAATTCAATCGACACCGGCTTTTGTAGTGCAAGGCCGTTATAAAGTTGAGTTGCCTGTCATTGAAAGCGTAGATGAACTTTTTGCTTTATTAAGTTACTTGAATCAAAAGACCCTTTCTGATGATTAGTACAGAGTTGTATGGGGTCACTAGGTTGTATGATGAATGTGGTGTTTGTGGTTCAAAAGGGTGAGTTAGCTCTGAAAGGGTTGCTGCTGGCCTGGTCTTTACGCCAGCGGCATCCTGAGGCTCGCCTTTTTGCGGCGATTCCCGAGTACTCAGACTGGGGTGAGTTGAGTGCAGAGGTACGCTCGGCTTTGCAGGTTCTAGGGGTTAAAACGCTAGGATTTCAGCCGCCTTTTGCACCGGAATATCCGATCGGAAATAAGGTACGTGTTTTAGGGCTCTTGCCTGCAGAGGAAGCGGCTGTCTTTCTGGATTCTGATATGCTCTGCCTCACTGCAGAGCCTTTATCTAATCTATTACCCGAGGATTTTTCAGGGGCTGCAAAACCGGCTGACTTGGCGACTTGGGGTTCACCAGAACGGTGGCAGCGGGTGTATGCGCGTTTAGGGGTTTCATTGCGTGGCCGAAAAGTGCGTGCGACGGTCAGTGGGGACTTAATGCTCCCCTATTTTAATGCTGGGTTGGTCGCGGTGCGGCAACCACAAGTCTTTGCTCAGCGTTGGGAGGCGGCTACTCGAACCCTGACCGATCCTGATTTAGATCTTGGTCAGCGCTATCCTTGGTTAGATCAAATTGCCTTAGCGCCCTGTTTGATGAGCCAAGGACCGCTGCAAGTGTTAAATGAGGGTTGGAATTTTCCAGCTCATCTTAAGGCGTTGCCTGAAAAAGGGGTGCATCTTTGCCATTATCACAGTCCAGGAGTGATCTTGCGTGAGCCGCGCTTACGCGATGTGTTTGTAAGAGCCTGCCGAGCCTTGCCTCAAATCGAACGCTTAGCGTACAGCTTTCCAAACTGGAAGCCTCTGCTACAGCCTGCTTTGGGGGGTATGCCAGGAAGGAGCGGGCGCCATGATTTTTTAATTACAGGCATTCCACGCAGCGGCACCAGTTTTGTGGCTCAGTTACTGGATGCCCAAAAAAATTGGGTGGTGCTTAATGAACCCAGAGAGGTTTTTTCCCAGCTGACACAGCGTAAAGATGCAACCGGTATCACATTATTGCATCGCCAAGTACGTGAAGCTTTGTTGCGTGGTGATGAAATTGAAAATAAGGTGGATGCTGGCCGTGTTATTAATGATACAGCGGCAGATGATCGACGGAGTTTTTATCATCCAGAACTCAACTCAGCGAACTTTAGATTAGGCAGTAAAAATACGTTGGCGTATATGGCTGCTTTGCCTGAGTTATCTAAACTGGGTTGGCCTATTGTGGCACTTGTCCGTCATCCCCAACCAACCTTGCGATCTTGGAAGCGCTCGTTTGCGCACTTACGTGAGGTGACATTGGACACTTTGCCGGTGGCGAATCCTGAATATTCGGGATGGCAGGGCTGGCAACGTGAATCGATCAAGGAGTTGCTGGCTGAAAAGGAAGCGCATGTGCGCCGAGTGCTTTTCTGGCGGATGTTGGCGAGGACGTTGCTGTGGCATGAGGCTTCTCTTCAGCTCTGGAAGTATGAAGATATACTTGAGAATCCCTCCGCTATGCTCAGGCGGTTACGCTGGTCTTTACGAGCACCCGGTAGCCTGTGGTGTACTAAAGAGAGTGTTCGTCAAGTCAGTGCACATATGTGGGAGGATGATGAGCGAGAGGTGTTAGGGGATTTATGCCAGGAAGAGATGAGGGCGTTTGGCTATGAGCTCTATTGAGCCTGAAGAAAAGATATTTTGTATCGGTTTCCATAAAACCGGGACAAAGTCACTTGCGGCGGCATTAACTGAGTTGGGTTACCGAGTGCATGGCCCCGCTTGGACTCAGGATCAGCAGGTATGCCGGAGTCTTGATCAGTTACAAGAGCGTGCTTTCAGTGTGATTGAGGCCTATGATGCCTTCCAAGATAATCCTTGGCCCTTACTTTGGGAGTCTTTGCGAGCATCCTATCCTAAGGCTCGTTTTATCCTGACTTGGCGTGAAGCTGATCGTTGGCTCTCAAGCGCAGTGCGTTATTTCGGCCATCAAAAAACGCCGATGCGAGCACTGATTTATGGTGAGGATGCGGCGAGTCCGATAGGGTATGAGCAGCGTTATTTGCAGCGCTACTCTGCGCACAATAATGCGGTGCGTGCCGCGTTTAAGGGGGCCGAAAATTTTCTTGAGCTCAATTTTGAGCAGGAGGCGGGCTGGAAAGCTCTGTGTGATTTTCTCCACAAACCCCTACCTAAGATGCCCTTTCCGCATAAGAATAAAGGTGATTAATTTGCGTGCTAGGGTGTATGTCTATTCTTTAGCCAGTCAGAGTGTTTCATGAGTACAGCCAGTGGTGCATTAATTGGTGAGGTCTTGTTAGCGGCCGGCGCTATTAATATGCGTGATCTAGATAAGGCATTAGTCGCACAGCGTGAAATGGGCGGACGTTTGGGGACCTTGCTGGTACGTTCTGGTGCCGTTTCTGAGACACAGCTTTTAGAAGGCCTCAGGTTGCAACTGGGCTTGCCATTGCTTGAGCAGGATTTGCCTATTCCAACGGATGTCGAAATACGTTCAGGATTGGAATGTTTTGCATTTGATCCGGGATGGTGGCTGCAGGAGGAGGCGATTGTTTGGCTGCATAATGATCAGCTGTATTGTTTTGCTCAAGACTGTTTCGCACCCTTGTTAAATGAAGTGTTACATCATCTTTCTCAGCCTGTTATTCAGGTGTTAGGCCGGCGTCAGCTGCTTGAGACCTGTTTGGGTGTCTTGCGGACGTTGATGAGTACGGAGGATTCAACTGCGTTTGAAGAGGCCGATATTCAACATCTCCGTGAGTTGGCTGAGGAAGCACCTGTGGTGGAGTTGGTGAATAATACTTTTTCTTTGGCGATGGAGCAGCGCGCATCCGACATTCATATAGAACCGGAGGAAGATACCTTTGATATTCGCTATCGAATTGATGGGGTGCTTTATACGCGTCGAACTTTACCTAAATCACGCTATCATGCAGTGGCTTCGCGCCTTAAGTTAGTTTCGGGTATCGATATCGCTGAGCGCCGTTTACCACAAGATGGACGTATTAGTATGCGCGTGAATGGTCAGGAAATGGATATTCGTGTGTCGTCTTTGCCTGGGGTTCAGGGTGAATCAATTGTGATGCGTTTGTTGCCTAAAGAGCGACGAGAGTTGCAGTTGGATAGATTGGGCTTCTTGCCTGATCACTTGCAGTTGATCCGCAGTTGGGCGCATCGTCCACATGGTATTGTGTTAGTAACGGGTCCGACGGGTTCGGGTAAATCTACTACGCTGTATTCGACACTTGATGAAACTAATGACGGCCAGCGCAAGATTATAACTGTTGAGGATCCGGTTGAGTTTCAATTACCGCATGTGACGCAGGTGCAAGTGCACTCGGATATAGGAATGACGTTTGCTCGCGCACTTCGTGCTATTTTACGACAAGATCCTGATGTGATTATGATTGGTGAGATTCGTGATTTGGAAACGGCTGAGATTGCTGTTCAGTCTGCTTTGACTGGGCACTTGGTGCTTTCAACTTTACATACCAATGATGCACTCAGTGCGTTTACGCGTTTGATCGATATGGGTATCGAGCCGTTTTTAGCGGCGACGCCGGTGATAGCTGTGCAGGCACAGCGTTTAGTACGGCGCTTATGTCCAAGTTGTAGTGTTCCAGCTACACCGAGCGCACAGATACAAATGCTGGTATCTCAGTGGTTAGAATCTTCTCAAGCAGAGTCACTAGAAGATTGGCGTGAGGCTGTGGGCTGCGCGGCTTGCCAACATACAGGCTTTAGCGGTCGTGTTGGCATTTATGAATTAGTCGAGGTTTCTGAAGGTTTGCGTGAGAAGGTATTGGCGGGTGCCTCGGTAGGTGAGTTGCAACGCCAAGCACGTATGGATGGGTTTAGGAACCTTTACATTGATGGCCTGCTCAAAGCTCGCATGGGGCTGACGAGTGTGGATGAAGTCCTGCGTGTTACGAGTTTAGGGGAGTAATGGCTAAATTTAATTACACAGCGCTTGATCAGGATACAAAATCTGTATCTGGACAGCTCGAAGCGAATAGCCGACGCCAAGCATTACGGGAGCTTCATGCGCGTAACCTAGTCCCTTTAACTCTATTGGAGGGCCAGGCAGAAGAGCTAGAAAGTGGTGATCGTCATACGAAGCGTTTAAGTGAGCGCGATACATTAACGGCGCTCTATGAACTCGCATCGATGCTGGTGGCAGGTGTGAGTGCTGCGGAGGCTGTTGAGTCTCAAGCGCTTTCAGCAGCGCATCCACAGTTACGGCGTGCCTTTAAACAGATGCTCAAAACTCTGCGTCATGGCGGTAACTTTTCTTCTGGTTTAGAAAGCGCTGAGTTGAAACTACCTGAGTATGTAGTGTCGTTGGTTAAGGCGGGCGAAATGACGGGAAATCTCGGGGAGGCCTTAGCAGATGCTTGTGAGCAGATGGAGTATGCATTACGTATGCGTGCTGAAGCTCGCAATGCTTTGATCTATCCAGCCATACTGGTGTTAACTGGTATTTTAGCTGTGGTGATGATGTTTGTGTATGTGGTACCAAGCTTTACGAATCTGCTGGACCAGTCGAATGAGTTGCCTTGGCTAGCTTGGGCGGTGTTATCGGCTGGACGTTGGGCGAATGATCATTGGATCGTCTTAATTGGTTTATTTGTCATGTTTTTGGTTGTTCCGATTGCGTTATGGCGATTGGCTTCTGTGCGTCTATCAGTGATGACCTTGTTGGAGAAGGTGCCTGTAGTTGGGAGTTGGTTGATACAAGCCGATATTGCGGCTTGGGCTGCGATCATGGCGTCTATGATGCGTAATCGGGTTGAACTGATGACAGCCCTGCACTTAGCCGCTTCGGTTGTACGTTTACCAGGGCGGCGTCAGCGACTTTTGAACGCAGCAAAGGCGGTGAAGCAGGGAGAGCATTTATCTATTGCATTGGAGCAGCAGCATTGCCTGAATGAGACTGGCTATAACTTAGTTCGTGTGGGTGAAAAAACAGGTGCTCTGGATAAAATGCTGCAATCTTTGTCGGAGTTATATACGCGTCAGGGGCAACAACGCATGAAAAAGGCCTTAGCGTTAATTGAACCGATTGCTATTTTGGCGATTGGGGGCGCTATCGGTACGCTCATTATTGCCATCATTTTGGCAATCACCAGTGCAAATGATTTAGCATTTTAAGTTGAAGAGGAAAAAGCGCTCATGAAAGTACATCGCATACCCGCTAAACATCCTTTCCGAGCAAGCGGTTTTACTTTGCTTGAGATGATTGTGGTGCTAGTGATCATTGGGCTTTTAGCGGGTCTTGTGGGTCCTAATTTATTTCGTCAGGCCGATCGAGCTAAGGTTCAAACGGCTGAAACACAAATTAGTATGATCCGAGGAGCATTGCATGCGTTTCGTTTGGATGTAGGTCGTTTTCCAACAGAAGCAGAGGGGTTGAATGCATTGGTGCGTGCACCTTCGGATGAAAGAGTTTCCGCTTTTTGGGAGGGCCCCTATCTAGATGGATCGGTTCCACTAGACCCTTGGAATCGTCCTTATGAATACAGTTTACAAGCGAGTGCCACAGAAAGATTTAGTTTGTATTCCTTAGGCGCGGATGGTCAGCGTGGTGGGGAGGGTTTAGATGCCGATATCGGTTACCTGCCCGGTCAATAATAAAAGCTCTCAAAGTGGCTTCACCTTGCTTGAGCTAATAGTTGTTCTTTTAATTACAGGTATGGTTACGGCTTTAGCTTGGCCTGCTTTACAGCGAATGGGGGGCAGTATGCAGCGCTCTCTTGAGCTAAGTGAAGCGGAGTTGTTGATGAATGGTTTGGCATTGAGCGTGCGTGATCAGGGGCAGCCGCTCTTAGTGAAGCAACTTCCAGATCCTAACTATACGACCGCTTGGATGCAGCAATTACATGAGCTGAATATCCAGGTTCAAGCGGATCCACCTGTCTTTATTAGCGCTTCGGGTTTTTGCCCTTTTGGGGGTGAGATCGTCATTGAGTTAAAGGGGCGAACCTACTCGGCATACTTAGCACCTCCTGCGTGTCAACTCCAATGGTCCTTTCCTGATGCGTGAGCAAGGATTTTCATTGCTGGAAGCGATTGTTGCCTTGGCCATTCTCTCTATCGGTGCGATGGCAATTTATGCCTGGATTAACACGGGCTTATTAACCTTGCAGCGTGTGGATGCCATTAATCGCGCCGTGGTAAATGTGGATAACGCTGTAGAGTGGGTGAGTGCACTGGACCCTAGGCAATTTCCAAAAGGAGAAATCCAACTAGGGGAAGCTTTGGTTGAATGGAGCTTTGTACCTACTGAGTATCGAGCACCTATGTTAGGTCAGGGTGGGACTCGATCAGTGAATGATGCACACTTGATGCAGGTGCAGATTCAGGTCTCACAGGGGGAGCGCCCTTTGGCTCAGTTTCAGATGTGGCATTTGGCTTTGTCGCAGGAGCGCAGTGTGACCGATGTCTTGTTTGATTGATTGCAAGCCCCGTTCGCGTGGTTTTACTTTACTGGAAATGCTAGTTGTTTTGATGCTAACGACTCTGATCGCAGCAGTTTTAATGCAGAGTTTTCTGTATATGGCAGGAGTTTTTGGTAGTGTTGAACGACGTCAAAAAGCATTGGCGCAGATTGCGTTGCAGCGAGGATGGTTTCAAGATTCGGCTCGTAGTCTTGTAAACGGTGTGGACGGAGAGGGCTTTTCGGTACGAACGTTTCGAGGAGAGCGCCAATCCTTTCAAGGTTTGACTGCTACGGGTCTCAGTTATAGCGGGGGGGTGGCGCGCCCTGTGGAGGTAGTTTGGCGCATCGAACAGGATGAAAGGAATGTTCGCGTTTATTACCGTGAGCTGCATATTGGAGGAGAAGCGGGGCCCTGGTTCCAGGTGGGTGAATGGCAAGGAACGCATGGATATTTTTCTTATTTTTCTCAAGGTGAATGGCGAGAGCGTTTTCCCGAAGAACAAACTTTGCTGTCATTAGGGTCTAATCTACAGCTACCAGATGCCGTTAAATTGGTGGTGGAGGGCGGACGTTTTCCACTGACTTGGGTTGTGCATATCGCTAGCAACTCTCTGCCTTATCAAGCACCGAAACCCGATGAACAATAAATATCCTCGGCCCTCTGAGCAGGGTTTTGTTTTAGTTTCTGTTCTCTGGTTACTTGTCGCTATGACAATGGCGGCGACTTTGTTTTCTGCATGGGTAGAGCACTCTGTGCGTCAGGCTATGGCACAGCAAGAGTCTTTGAATACAACCATTCAAGCGCGTTCTCAAATTCAGGCGCTTCTTTTTACTCGAATTACCGCTTCAGGAGGTGTTCAAGGTGTTCCTTGGCCGGCTGCGGGAGACGTTAAAGATGATGAGTCATTAATGTTTGACAGCCTGGATGATTTTTTGAGTGGAGCACCCCCTAAACAAAAAGCACGAACGGAGGCGGGTTTTCTCCGTTTAGATGATTCTGTGCATGCATTGGGTCAACTCCGTATGGTTGTCCAAGACCGAGGGGGCTTGATCGGTTTGACCGATTTAAACAATTCATCGGTCTTTGAGTCTTTGGCGCAACAGTCAGACCATAGTGTGAGTCCTCAGCGTTTGAGAGATACATTGATGGATTATTTAGATGAGGATCACTTCCGTCGCTTACAGGGAGCTGAGCTGACAGAATATGAGCTCATTGGGCGGTTGCCTCCTGCGAATGGTGCGTTGAAAACACCGCTTCAGTTACGAGACGTGATGGCCTGGGATAACGTGTTAGCAGAGCGTTCAGATGCTTGGATTTTGCAACGATTTCGTGTGGATGGTAATGCTTTTATCAATGTAAATACGGCAAGCTATGGTGCTTTGGAGTTGGTGGTTGGTCAGGAGCATGCTCGGACATTGATTGAAGAGCGAACCGTCGCTCCGTTTGAAAGTGTTTTTGTGTTGAGTAATCTTCTAGGAACCGGCGAAGACAGCTCCTTGGGAATAGTGCCCCGCGACGGGGTGCGTATTTGGTGGTGGGAGGAGGGGGCTCATTCTGCGCATGTATATGATTATAGTTTTGAAGGATTAGCATCTGGAACTCATGCTGTGCAGTTGAATTGGCAGTTGCGCGTTCCGGTACCTGATGAGATGAAAAAGAAGATGCCAATCTATGTTGAGCATCCTTTTTTTGATGAGGTTATCGAGTTTCGTGGAGGGGTGAAAGAAGTTAAAAGCCCCAAATGAGAGGAATCAGTGCGATTGCAGTTATCGCGGTGATAAAGTTCACAGGGAGGCCAAGTCTAAGATAGTCTGTGAATCGATATCCGCCCGGCCCATACACCATCATGTTTGTTTGGTAGCCCAGTGGAGTGACAAAACTTGCAGATGCTGCAAACATAATGGTGATGGCAAAAGGAAGTAAGTCGACCCCTAGCTGGCTGGCAACCGCTTGTGCGATCGGAAACATTAATACGGCAGCCGCATTATTTGTAATCAGCTCCGTAAAAATGGATGTGAGTAAATAAATTATTCCAAGAGCGATCCAGGGTGCCATCATCTCCTCTGGGCGGTTAAGTAGTGTTTCGACCAGAATTGCAGCGGCGCCTGTCGTTTGCATGGCTTTGCCAAGTGCAAATGATGCAGCGATCACGACTAAAACCTGAAGATCCAGTGCCCGACGAGCATGGCTGGCTGTCATGCACTTTAAAGCGATCATCGTACCTGCTGCCAAAAAAGCACTTTCCATAATAGACAGTAATCCAGAAACAGAGGCTAAGACCATCATTGTGAGAATGCAAATGGCTCTGGGTGCTTTCTGAAAATCGGGAGGTGTTGAGTCGTTAATGGCGCTGACTAATAAGAAATCTTTGCGAAACTGATAGTGTTCGATAAACGATTGGCTGGTTTCTAAAAGTAAAGTGTCTCCAACTTGAAGTGTGATATTTCCAAGCTTGCCTGGTAATCGATTGCCTTCGCGTGAAACGGAAAGAATAACGGCTTTATAACGTGTTCTAAACCGTGAGGCTTTGATAGTCTTGCCGAGAGATGGGAAGTCATAGCCAACGATGGCTTCTACCAAACAGCGCTGATGATGAGCAAGATTAAGTTTAAGAATGTCGCGCTCAGCAGGCTGTAATCCCTTGATGGCTCTTAATTCTTTCGCGCCTTCCGGTGCGCCAATAAAGTGTAAACGATCTTGAGCGAACAGCTCTGTGTCTGGGCTCACGGCTGTCAGAATACGCCCATGACGCTCTATATCAGCAAGATAGGTGTATTGTAGATTGCGCAAACCTGCCTCCGCGATCGTTTTTCCAATTAAGGGGCTATTGGCGTCTATCAGTACTTCCACCTCGTATTCTCTAACCTGATCAATACGATCCACCATGCCCTGTCGGAGAGGTAAAAGCTTGTTTGAGAAAAGCAGCATAAACCCACCTCCTAATATGAGCACAGGAATGCCTACCCAAGCCAGATCGAAGATGTTCAACGATACCTCACCATTCTCAAGTAATAGTCCATATACTACTAAGTTAGTACTCGTACCGATGAGGGTGACGGTGCCCCCAAGGATGGCAGCATAGCTCAGAGGGAGTAAGAGCTGAGAAACGGGAATTTTCATGCGTTGACACCAGTCTTGGACTGTCGGTATAAGCATGGCGACAACAGCTGTGTTGTTCATGAATGCGCTCAGGAGAGAGGCGCTGGCGACAAGCCGCATTCGTGCATTTGGTATATGATTGCTACGTCCTAGTATGAAAGTCGTTATAAACTGAACAGAGCCTGTTTGTTTCAGCCCAGCTGAAACGATTAAGAGCGCTGCGATGGTCAGAACGCCTGAATTGCTAAAGCCAGATAAGGCATCCGTTGGAGTGAGTGTGCCTGTGATGAGTAAGACGGTTAAAGCGGCCATAAGAATCAGATCGGCTGAGATTCGAGTAGCTGCCAGTAAACCAAGAACTGATAAGGTGGTGACAATAGCTATCCAGGCTTCTTGTGTCATCTAAGCAGAACCTCATAAGGTGTGTTGTCGCAAATTTTAATGAGTGTTTTTAACGTCACAAACGAATTATAAAGAGAATGCGTGATAATGGCGACTATGACCACCGGTACCTGACGTTAATGGGTTGTAAAATTGCTATTCGTGATTGGAATCACGCAGAATAAATCGACAAAGGCAAATGATTGTAATTAGGACTAAATATGTTAACGCATCTTCAGCGATTAGAAGCAGAAAGTATTTATATTATTCGAGAGGTCATTGCTGAAGCAAAAAAACCTGTAATGCTATACTCGGTAGGTAAAGATAGTAGTGTTTTATTGCACCTTGCTCGGAAGGCTTTTGCTCCTGCTAACATTCCTTTCCCGTTGCTACATGTTGATACGGGCTGGAAGTTTCGTGAGATGTATGAATTCAGAGATCGAACGACAAGAGAAGCGGGCGTTGATTTAATTATTCATGTAAATTCTGAAGGAGTTGCTCATAATATCAACCCGTTTGATCATGGCTCTGAAGTTCATACAGATGTTATGAAAACCCAGGGATTGAAGCAGGCTTTAGATAAGTATCAGTTTGATATTATACTCGGTGGTGCGCGTAGGGATGAAGAAAAGTCAAGAGCCAAGGAGCGTATTTGCTCATTTCGAAATGGTCTGCATCGCTGGGATCCAAAATCTCAGAGACCTGAATTGTGGCGTACTTATAATACTCGTGTGAGCTCTAAAGAAAGTATCCGCGTTTTTCCTTTGTCGAACTGGACTGAATTTGATATCTGGGCCTATATTCATCAAGAGTCCATTGCGGTTGTACCGCTGTATTTTGCCTCTGAAAGACCTGTGGTCGAACGGAAAGGGCAGTTAATTATGGTGGATGATAATAGAATGCCATTGTTATCTGGTGAGACACCAATGTTAAGAAAAGTGCGTTTCAGAACATTAGGCTGTTACCCGCTTACAGCTGCAGTGGAGTCTAATGCTGAGTCGTTGGAAGATATTTTATGTGAGATGGTTTCTACTCGACATTCCGAACGACAAGGTCGTTTGATCGATCATGATAATATGGGATCGATGGAAAAGAAAAAACAAGAGGGTTATTTCTAGTGATGGAATTTATAGCTGAAAAAACTCTTAGTGCAACTGAGGTGGTTCAAGAATATGCTGCTAAGGATATTCTTAGATTTATCACTTGTGGTAGCGTTGATGACGGAAAAAGTACATTAATTGGTCGATTGCTATTTGAAACAGATAGTCTTTATGAAGATCAGATTCAGGCTGGTATAGAGGCATCTAAGCGTTATGGGACTCAAGGCGCTAAGTTAGATTTTGCACTTTTAGTTGATGGTTTAGTATCTGAGCGTGAGCAGGGAATTACAATTGATGTTGCTCATATTTATTTTTCAACAAGGAAAAGAAATTATATAGTTGCTGATACACCAGGGCATGAGCAATATACTCGTAATATGGTTACGGGAGCATCGAACGCAGATACGGCTGTTCTCATCATAGATGCATCAAAAGGTTTGAAAACTCAAACTAAAAGACACAGTTATTTGATGGGGTTGATGGGTATTAATCGTGTCATTGTGGCAATCAATAAGATGGATCTAGTAGGCTATAGCGAAGAGGTGTTTGATTCTATTCGAGAGGAGTTTAATAACTTTCACACTAAAGTCGCTATAAGTCAGGTGGACTATTTGCCCATTTCAGCACTGAATGGCGATAATTTAGTGACTCTTAGTGATAAAATGCCTTGGTATAAAGGCCTGAGTTTATTGGATATATTGGATACTTATTCACCCAAGGTTATCGAGGACTTAAAAAAGCCTTTTAGAATGCCGGTGCAGTGGGTGAACCGGCCTAATTCTTCTTTTCGTGGATATGCTGGTAGCTTGATCAGTGGGAGCGTAAGTGTAGGGGACAGAGTTAGAATTTATCCTTCAGGTGTTGAGTCAAGTATACAGGCAATTTATACCTTTGATGGATATAAGCAAAAAGCTCAGTGTGATGAAAGTGTGACACTCCTTTTAAATACGGATGTTGATGTTTCTAGAGGGGATCTGATCTGTGAGATAAATACACCGGTTGAGGCTTCTGATCAGTTTGAAGTGAATGTTACATGGATGTCCGAACAGGCATTGATGCCTGGACGTAACTACCTGATTAAATTCGGATCTTTAACAGTAAATGGCATGATTACCTTGATTAAGCATAAGGTCGATGTCAATACCCTTACGACACTTTCCGCTAAAGTTCTGGAGTTAAACGAGATTGCAGTATGTAATTTAAGTTTGGATCGAAATGTTCCTTTTGAGCCCTATTCCAGTAATAGAAGCCTAGGTGGTTTTATCTTTATCGATCGTTCAACTAACCAGACTGTAGGCGCAGGTGTAATTAATTTTGCATTAAGGCGTAGCCGTAATATCCATCTCCAGCATATAGCTATAGATAAAAAACTTAGATCGACTTTGAAAAAGCAAAAGCCATGTGTGTTGTGGTTGACCGGATTGTCTGGTGCTGGGAAATCAACAATTGCGAATACGTTAGAGCAGCGTCTTTATCAAGAAGGGTATCATACTTATCTACTTGATGGAGATAATCTTCGTCATGGTTTAAATAGAGATTTGGGATTTACTGATGAAGATCGGGTGGAAAATATCAGGCGTGCTATTGAGGTATCCCGGCTTATGGTTGATGCAGGTTTGATTGTGATCTCCTCATTTATCTCGCCATTCAAAAGTGAGCGTGAAGTAGCGAGGTCTAAGTTTGAGCATGGAGAATTTTTTGAAATTTTTGTAGATGTGACTCTCTCAGAAGCTGAACGACGAGATCCAAAAGGCTTATATAGAAAAGCTCGTTTGGGGGAGTTAAAAAATTTCACAGGTATAGATTCAATATATGAAAAACCTCTTTGTGCAGATTTGACATTAAATACCATGATTTTATCACCCAATGAGTCAGTCAATAAGATTATGGCTATGCTATATTCTGAGGGAGTGCTGAGTGATGAATAATGTTATTTCTGGAGGGAAGATTGTAATTGAAGAAAAGCTTGTTGAGCTGGTTGAGGATGTCATCAGAGCTGCTGGTCGTGTGGTGAAAAAAATTTATTCTCATGACATCAGTATGGTGGAGAAGGTAGATGGCTCTCCGCTGACACAGGCGGATTTAGCGTCACATCATATTATAGTTGAAGGTTTAGCCAGTTTAGGTCTCTCAATTCCAATCGTTTCAGAGGAGGATTGTACATGTTCTTCGCTGAGCTTGAGTGAGGGTTGTTTCTGGTTGGTTGATCCCTTGGATGGTACGAAAGAATTTATTCATAAAAATGGTCAGTTCACATTGAATATTGCTTTGATCGTTGATGGCGAGCCAGTATTAGGTGTGGTTTATGTACCGGCTCTTAGTCTGGGGTATTCGGGTCTTGTCGGTTCTTCTGCTCGTAAGTGGCGAGACGATGGCTACTCTGAAGAGATCCATGTTTCCTATAATCATTTAGGAAGTGTTTGGAGAGCAGTCGTCAGTCGTTCTCATGCACAGTCGGAAGTTTCGTTTTTAAGCTATTTAGAATCTTATACAGCAGAGCCAATGGGTAGCTCATTGAAGATCTGTGCGATTGCTGAGGGGAGCGCAGATATTTATCCACGATTAGGACATACCAGTGAATGGGATATTGCTGCAGCGCATGCTGTACTGCGTGCTGCCGGTGGCTTCTTGATTCGATTAGATACGAGGGAGGAGCTTACTTATGGGCGTCAAGATGAGAATTTTCTAAATCCTTCTTTCGTTGCCTATGGTGATCCAGCTGTTAGGCCTCCCCTCGAGCATGATCAAAACTGTCTAGATCTTTGAAGGCTTAAGCACGGATTTCTATATTGTGAATAGCTAAGCTAGTTCGGGTAGAATGCTGGCTTAACTCATAGGTACCGAGGACTGTTATGAAGATTTTGGTGACTGGTGGTGCGGGCTTTATCGGGTCTGCCGTGATACGTCACATCATCAATGATACTGAAGATCAAGTTGTTAATCTTGATAAACTGACTTATGCGGGGAATTTGGAAAACCTCGAATCAGTGAGTGACTCTTCACGCTACGCTTTTGAGCAAGTAGATATTTGTGACCGAGCTGAATTAGAGCGTGTCTTTGAAGTCCATCAGCCAGACCTTGTGATGCACTTGGCTGCTGAGAGCCATGTGGATCGTTCCATCGATGGGCCTGCGGCATTTATTGAAACGAATATCGTTGGAACTTATCAGTTGCTTGAAGTTGCAAAAAAATACTGGCAAGCCTTGGAGAGCGAACGTAAAACGCAATTTCGTTTTCACCACGTTTCTACGGATGAGGTGTATGGAGATTTGCCACATCCCAATGAGCAGGTAGATGCTTTAGAGCATTTATTCACTGAAACGACACCTTATGCTCCTAGCAGTCCCTATTCTGCATCTAAAGCCAGCTCAGATCACCTTGTACGTGCTTGGCAGCGTACTTATGGGTTGCCTACACTCATCACCAATTGTTCAAATAATTATGGCCCTTATCATTTCCCAGAAAAATTGGTGCCACATATAATCTTGAATGCCCTTCAGGGTAAACCTTTGCCTGTATATGGTGCAGGTGATCAGATCCGCGATTGGTTATATGTCGAAGACCATGCTCGGGCTCTTTATTTGGTTGTGACTCAGGGAGCAATAGGCGAAACCTATAATATAGGTGGTCATAATGAGCGGCAGAACATCGATGTGATCCATACTTTGTGCGATTGTCTGCAAGAATTCATGCCACGCGAGGGTGGATACCGTACTTTAATACAGCATGTTACAGATCGCCCAGGACATGATCGTCGTTATGCTATTGATGCGAGTAAGATGGCGCAATCTTTAGGTTGGGCTCCAACAGAATCATTTGAATCTGGAATGGCTAAAACTGTCCAATGGTACTTGGAAAATCAGCAGTGGTGGAGGCGTGTTTTGAGTGGAGAGTACTCTCTTACACGATTGGGTAGTAATCAGACAGTATCAGGTGTGGCACAATGAAAGGTATTATTCTTGCGGGTGGATCTGGAACACGTTTATATCCAATCACTAAGGGGGTATCTAAACAATTATTGCCCATTTATGATAAGCCAATGATTTACTACCCTCTGTCTGTACTCATGTTGGCAGGTATTCGTGAGATATTAGTTATCTCTACACCTGAAGATCTTCCTCAGTATCAAAAACTACTCGGTAATGGCTCTGAGTTTGGCATATCCATAAGTTATGCTGAGCAACCTTCACCTGATGGTCTCGCCCAGGCATTTATTATTGGTGAATCATTCATTGGCTCTGATAATGTTTGTTTAGTACTCGGGGATAATATTTTCTATGGCCAAAGCTTTGGTAAACAGCTAAAAACAGCGGCCTCTCGTAGCATAGGGGCAACGGTATTTGGGTATCTTGTCAGTGATCCAGAACGTTTTGGAGTGGTTGAGTTCGATCCTGAGGGAAGGGTGCTTAGTCTTGAGGAAAAGCCCGCTCAACCTAAGTCTCATTATGCTGTTACAGGTTTGTATTTCTATGACAATAGCGTTATAGAAATTGCCAAGGCAGTAGAGCCTTCTCGACGTGGTGAGTTAGAAATTACAAGTGTCAATCAGGCGTATCTTGAGCGAGGAGACTTGAATGTTGAGTTACTTGGACGAGGGTTTGCGTGGCTGGATACAGGAACTCACGAAAGCTTATTAGAAGCAGGCATGTTTGTGCAGACCGTGGAAAATCGCCAAGGATTAAAAATCGCTTGTTTGGAGGAAATTGCATATCGTAATGGTTGGTTAAGTGCTGATCAGGTTCAGGCTCAAGGTGAGCGATTATCTAAAACTGGCTACGGTCAGTATTTATTACGCCTGGTAAGTGAGGGAGTAAGTTGATGCATGTTACAGAAACAAAGCTACCAGGTGTTAAAATGATAACACCAGATGTATACGGTGATGAGCGTGGTTTTTTCAAGGAGACTTTCAGTGCGAGGCGTTATCTTCATGAGGTAGGTATTAATCTTGCTTTTGTGCAAGATAATCATTCACGCTCAGCTCGTGGGGTATTGCGTGGACTTCATTTTCAGAAAACACGGCCTCAGGGAAAGTTGGTAAGTGTTACACGTGGATCCGTTTTTGATGTGGCTGTGGACATCGATCCAAATTCATCTACTTTTGGCCTATATGTTGGTGTTGAATTAAGCGAACTCAACCAGCAGCAACTCTGGATTCCTCCAGGTTATGCGCATGGGTTCTGTGTCTTAAGTGAATTTGCGGATTTTTATTATAAATGCACTGATTATTATGATCCAACAGATGAGGGGGGGCTGGCGTGGAATTGCCCCACAGTAGGAATTGAGTGGCCAGTTCAAGACCCTGTTCTGTCCGTGAAAGATGCAGCCTATCCTAGTTTGAGAGAGTTGATCACTTAATTATGCAACCAAATTTAAAAGTGATGCTAATAGGTTCTAATGGACAGCTTGGTTTGTCTCTGAGAAAGGTTGTGAATGAGCACCCCGAATTAGGTATAGAGTTGCTTTGCTATACAAAAGAAGAATTAAGCATCACAGATATCTCTGCATTAGAAAATGCATTCGGTAAGAATCAACCAGATGCTGTTATCAACGCAGCTGCGTATACAGCGGTTGACAAGGCAGAGGTTGAAAAAGAGCAAGCATTTGAGGTGAATGCACTAGGTGCAGGTATTTTGGCCGGTCTATGTACTCGACATAGTGTGACTCTCGTTCATGTATCAACAGACTATGTTTTTGATGGATTGACAGGTGAACCCTATAAAATCGATGCACCCGTTGCACCTCTGGGAGTATATGGCCTTAGCAAGTATCATGGCGAGTTAGTCGTTGTTGAAAAGTGCCCTAGCGCTTTGATTGTACGGACTAGCTGGGTATTCAGTGAGTTTGGGAATAACTTTTTAAAAACAATGCTTAAATTGGCCAGCGAAAGAGATACTCTTTCGATTGTCAAGGATCAGTTGGGTGGGCCAACCTACGCTCCACACTTGGCCTTCTTTATTTTACAGTTACTTCTGCTTAAGGGGCGAAGAAGTGGTATTTATCATTTTAGCGGTCAGCCTTATTGTAGTTGGTATGATTTTGCGGCTGTGATATTTAAGTCTGCATTTGATAAAAAAATGATTGGTGTCATACCTCAAGTAATAGCAATCCCTACAACAAGCTATCCAACTCCTGCAACTCGACCATTATTTACTTGTCTTGATTTAAGTGACTCGAAAATTCCAGGGATAATTTTTTATAATAATTGGCAGGAGGGAGTCATGTGTGCATTGGATGGTTTAAAGCAAAGACATGATTGATAAAAAACCGTGTGTAGCCATATTGTTAGCCGCTCATAATGGCTCCTACTGGTTAAAGGAGCAAATTGATTCTATTCTGAATCAAAAGAATGTTAGTATCAAGCTCTTCATCAGTGTTGATCTGTCCGTAGATGGTACTGAAGCTTTTGTGGATGAGTTGTCTGCTTCCCATGCTAATATATTCGTACTTCCGCATGGTTGTCAGTTTGGCAGTGCTGGACCTAATTTCTTCCGATTAATGCGAGAGGTTAATTTCGATAATGTTGATTATGTTGCTTTCTCAGATCAAGATGATATCTGGTTTGAAAGTAAACTTTCACACTCTATAGATTGTATTGTAAATGAGGGCTTAGATGCATATTCTTCAGATTTGATTGCCTTCTGGTCAAATGGGAAGAATAGAGTCATTAAAAAATCCCAGCCTCTTTGTCGTTATGATTATTACTTTGAGTCCGGTGGGGCTGGATGTACATTTGTATTCCCTATCAGATCTTTTTTGGAGATTAGAAAGTTTTTGCTTGATCGTTGGAGTGATGTTTCTAACTTCGAGAGACATGATTGGTTGATTTATGCTATCGGGCGGAGCAAGGGATTTTTATGGAAAATAGATAGTGTTCCAATGGTATACTATCGTCAACATGATAATAATCAAGTAGGCGCGAATGTTGGATTGGGCGGGATGCTTGCTCGTTTTGATCAGATCTCTAACGGTTGGTATTTTGAACACGTAAATTTCTTGGTGAGTTTGCTTTCTGATCATGATAAGTCTGGCTTTAGAAACGAACGTTTTTTCCTAATAAGAAATATATTTGACATTAGACGAAAAAAATTAGAGTGTTTTTATATGTTGATTTTATTGTTATTTGGAAAATATCAATAATACAGCTTTCTTTATCTTGCGCCATTTCCAGTAATAATAATTTTTATTGTTCTTATTGAAATTAGAAGATCTAACCAAAGCGAAAAGTTTCGAATATAAAAAAAGTCGTACTCCAATTTTGTCATCATTTCATGCACTTGTGTTGTATGTCCTTGATTAACCTGTGCCCAGCCCGAAATTCCAGGCTTGACGCAATGTCGATAGCTAAAAAATGGTACTTTTTCTTCGTATATTTTAGCAAGATGTTGAGATTCTGGACGTGGTCCAATAAAGCTCATGTCACCAATAATGACATTAAAAATCTGCGGTAATTCGTCCAGTCTGTATTTTCTTAGCCACCGACCGCAGCGAGTGATGCGTGGATCATGAATATTATGTATATAATGAGTTTCTTTTGTTCCTGTGTGCATGGATCGTAATTTTATAATTTTGAAAATTCGATTGTTTTCGCCTACACGCGGTTGGATGAAAAAAATGGGACCTTTGCTGTCGATTTTAATAATTATAGCTAGAATCGCTAGTATAAATATAAGTGCAGGTAAAAGTGCAAGGGCTGTAGTGAAATCTACTATTCGTTTTATGAAATAGTATTGTTGAGAGATTGACAGATGTCCATCAAGGTTTTCTCTTAAGTGTTGAATGGGTACTCTCCCCGTTAAAGATTCTTGGATGTGACTGTAATGATATACAGGTATTCCTGCTAAGGTACATTCAGCCAAAAATCGTTCCCATTCACTTGTTAGTTCATCGGAGTGTAAATCTGCGACAATAGCATCAAATCGCGTGTTGTTGATATAGGGTGCATTTAAAATTCTGATATCGGTTTTATCATTTCCCGTAAATTCATATGCTTTTCCCAGAGGAATTAATGCCACTTTAGTTACTCTAAATCGGCGGCCTAAAACAAAGCCACAAAAGAACCAAATGTGAGTGTATAACAGAATAGATATGGTCTCATTTATTTTTGGTTGGTAGGATGTAATCCAAAAACTGGTTAAGTATATCGCTAGGGTGCTTAGAGAAAGTCCTGGTAAAAGAACAGAGAGAGTGTGTGTGCCAGGATACTTTATGGATTGTCGATACCATATGTAAGCTGAAGTGAAGCAAGTGTTTGTAAACAGAATTGTTGAAAAAATCTTTTCTATTTCTGATGCTTCATGAACCGTTATTATGGCTAGATTTAGGATAGATAAGCCTAGTATCCAAGGTGTTAGTTTGTTTAATAATAATTGCTCATACCATTTAGAGTGGCGTTTTTTGATAGAGGATTTGCTCGCCACGTATGTCTCCGTTCAAAGGCTCAAATATAGACAAAAGATTAAATCTTCTGCCCACATTAGCTATCTGAGAATTGTATGCTAGTGTGGGCCAGAAGCCTTATTGTTTAAAAAATGTTAATCGAGCTGGCTGAGGTCGCGTACCGCACCCTTATCGGCGGAAGTGGCCAATTTGGCATAGGCTTTTAAGGCCGCGGAAACTTTACGTGGACGCTCAGCGGCCGGTTTCCACCCCAGCTTGTTTTGCTCGGCACGGCGTAACGCCAGCTCTTCATCCGATAACAGCACTTCAATCGTACGGTTAGGAATGTCGATACGAATGCGATCACCCTGGCGCACCAGGCCGATATTACCCCCGGCGGCGGCTTCTGGAGAGACATGGCCGATCGATAAACCGGAGGTTCCGCCGGAAAAACGACCATCGGTCAGCAATGCACAGGCTTTCCCCAGGCCTTTGGATTTCAGATAAGAAGTGGGGTAGAGCATTTCCTGCATGCCTGGGCCGCCCTTAGGGCCTTCATAACGAATTACCACCACGTCACCCGGTTTCACCTGGTCTTCTAGGATATGATGCACGGCATCGTCCTGAGACTCCACGATGTGAGCGGGGCCTTCAAACACCAGAATCGACTCATCCACCCCAGCGGTTTTGACCACACAACCATCTAGAGCAATGTTGCCATAGAGAACGGCCAAGCCGCCTTCCAGAGAGAAGGCATGCTCAATACTGCGGATGCAGCCATGTTCACGATCACCGTCCAGCGTTGGCCAGCGTGTGGCTTGACTGAAAGCTGTCTGGGTCGGAATACCGGCAGGCCCGGCTTTATAAAATTCGATCACTTCTGGACTTGGGTTACGCATGATGTCCCACTGATCCAGCGCAGCTTTCATGCTTGGGCTGTGTACCGTCGGAGCATCGGTGTGCAGGCGTCCTGCACGATCCAGCTCCCCGAGGATCGCCATGATGCCGCCGGCGCGGTGGACATCTTCGATATGGTATTTCTGCGTATTCGGCGCCACTTTACACAGCTGAGGAACTACACGGGAAAGACGATCTATATCCTTCATGCCGAAGTCAATTTCAGCTTCTTGAGCAATCGCCAGAAGGTGCAAAATGGTGTTGGTGGAACCGCCCATGGCGATATCCAGCGTCATCGCATTTTCAAACGCCTGGAAACCCACAGAACGTGGTAACACGCGCTCATCGTCGCCTTCGTAGTAACGTTTTGCCAGTTCAACAATCAGGTGACCGGCGCGTTTGAACAGCTGTTCACGATCTGCGTGCGTGGCCAGCATCGTGCCATTACCGGGTAAAGACAGGCCCAGTGCTTCGGTCAGACAGTTCATTGAGTTGGCAGTAAACATCCCTGAGCAGGAGCCGCAAGTTGGGCAAGCTGAACGCTCAACTTCCGCAACCATCTCATCCGAAGCGCTCGGATCCGCAGCCAACACCATGGCATCGACCAAATCCAGCTTGTGCTCAGACAGTTTGGTTTTACCGGCTTCCATCGGGCCGCCGGAAACAAAGATCACCGGAATGTTTAAACGCATTGCAGCCATCAGCATACCCGGTGTGATCTTGTCACAGTTGGAGATGCAGACCAGCGCATCGGCACAATGCGCATTCACCATATATTCAACGGAGTCAGCGATGATGTCGCGGCTCGGTAAAGAGTAAAGCATGCCGTCATGGCCCATCGCGATGCCATCATCCACGGCAATGGTATTAAATTCTTTGGCGACGCCGCCGGCTTTTTCAATTTCACGGGCGACCAGCTGGCCCATATCTTTCAGATGGACATGGCCAGGCACAAACTGTGTAAACGAGTTGGCGACCGCAATAATTGGTTTCTGGAAATCATCATCCTTCATACCGGTTGCGCGCCAGAGGGCGCGAGCACCGGCCATGTTGCGGCCAGAGGTGGTGGTGCGTGAGCGATAAGTGGGCATGCTTGGATCCTTCACACGAATTAAGATGGATGTGGACTGCAGTGAATGAGCATCAGTATATCAGATTCAACAAGCTGCGCGATTGGGTAAGACCGGTGCGACTGCGCCTTGGCTTGAAGATCGGCTAGCCTGCCTTTATGCTCACAGGCCGTATTTTTACAATCCTAATCTGAAAGATCGCTGACTGATGACTATTAAACTTGATAAGAAAAAAATTCGTCAGGATGCTCTGCTGCGCATCTGTATGTATACCGGTATTCCGCTGAGTGTGCTGGCGATTGCCAGTTTGTGGCTGGGGCAAACACTCGGTTCACCTCTGCTGGGCATGGTGTTTATGTTCAGCACCGCGCTCGCCATCCTGATCGGTCTGATCTACAACGTGCGCTTTGTCATCCTGTCGGTGCGCTCTTTACGTGAGCAACAGGCGCAGGAAGCACAACGCAATGCACGCAAAGGCTAGGGGCACCATCAAACCGAGGCGTGTCTGGGATGATTTGTTGGGCTTTGTTCAGAAAGGATTCATCTCAGTCGCGCTAGTCTCTCCCCACTATTTATTTTCTGGTGTTCGGCTGTGTCGACAGCCGCGCGGAGGAGTTGCTTTATGTTGCCGAAACCTGTGCCGGTTCAGCGTCTGCGTCGACGCTTGATGATCTTACTTGCCGGCCTCTTGCCTGCCTTGCTGATCTTGTCTGTGTGGGCCAATGAAGTCGGCTTGGATCTAAAGCAAGCTACGCGTTTAGCGCAGCAGCTGTATGGCGGCCAGGTGGTGAAGGCTGAGCAAACCGAAATCGACCAGCAGCCGGTCTACCATATCCGTATGGTGCGTGAGGGGCGGGTGCGTGATGTCTGGATAGATGCCCGTAATGGCCAGATCGTACAGCGTTGAGGGGAGGCGCCTGCAATGAAGCTTTTAATGGTAGAAGATGAACCGGATCTGCGCCGCCAGCTCAGTGGCCTGTTGGCGAATAAAGGCTACACCGTAGAAGAGTGCAGTGAAGGTCAGGAAGCGGTGTACCAGGGTTTAGAATATGAGTTTGATGTGGCCGTGGTGGATTTAGGGCTGCCCGGTTTATCCGGCTTGGAAGTGATTCGTCGCTGGCGCGCCCAGGGGCGTGACTTTCCGATTCTGATCCTGACGGCACGTGGGCATTGGCAAGACAAGGTAGAAGGTTTGGAAGCCGGTGCCGATGATTATCTGGTTAAACCCTTCCAACCCGAAGAGTTGCTGGCGCGCTTGAATGCATTGGTGCGTCGAGCGGCGGGTCATGCCAAGCCTAAACTCAGCTTTGGGCCTCTGACACTGGATACGGTGAGCCGGGTGGTGTTTCTGCATGACGAAGAAGTGCGCCTGACCAGTTACGAGTATCGCACTGTAGAGTATCTGATGCTGAATGCGGGCAAAACCATCTCCAAAGCGGAATTGACCGAGCACCTTTACCACCAAGACTTCGACCGTGATAGCAACGTCTTGGAAGTCTTTATTCGACGCTTGCGCCAGAAGCTCGACCCCGATCAAAGTTTGCAGCCGATTCTAACGGTGCGTGGTTTGGGTTATCGCTTTAATCCTGAATTGGGAACAGGAGCCTAATCATTTCCACCTTGCTGCCACGCTCCTTACAAACGCGGTTGCTTTTAGCCTCGATCCTCTTTTTACCCCTAATCATCGCGGCGGCGGCGATGATGCTGCAACGCGCACATCTGCAAAGTCTGATCGCCTCTGAACGCAGTCAGGCGCAGCTGCAGGTCTACCTCTTGTTGGGTGCGGCTGAAATTCAGCAGGGACAACCGATGTTACCGGCGTTTCTACAAGAACCAGGATTTGCCCAGCCAGAATCGGGTGTCTACGGGGTGATCAGCGATCGTGAGGGTGATTGGCTTTGGCGTTCGGAGTCGGCCGCGCTCTTACCGGAAAGCTGGCGCTCGACCTTGCAGCAAAACCTGTTGGAGCCTGGGCAAAGCCGTTTTCTCTATTTACGCGATCGCGGCATGTTTCTACTGCAATATCCGGTGATCTGGGAGAGTGAGGGGCAGGATTATTATCTGCGTTTCTCGGTACTCCGCAGTGACGAGCGTGTTGAGGCTCAACTCTTGGCGTTTAAGACGCAGTTGTGGGCTTGGTTAGGCGGTATCTTTGTTCTGGCACTGCTGGTGCAGTATCTCATTCTGCGCTGGGGCTTGCGTCCGCTTTATCGTTTAGCGCGTGATCTGAATCGGATTGAGAAAGGCCAGGCTGAGGAGTTATCTGGGCGTTATCCACTGGAGTTGCAACAGGTCACCGACAGTTTGAATCAGTTGATTCGCAGCGAGCGCCAACAGCGGGAGCGTTATCGTAATACGCTGGGCGATTTAGCCCACAGTTTGAAAACCCCTCTTGCAGTGATGTCCGGTGCGGTGAATGAATCTTTGAGTTTTGAGGCTTACCAGCAGCGCGTGGAAGAGCAGGTGCAACGCATGAATCAAATCGTGCAGTATCAGCTTTCACGGGCGGTGAAAGCGGAAGGGCGAGTCTTGGCCAAACCCATTCCGATCGCACCGGTGGTGCAACGCTTAATGGCCGTTTTGCAGAAGGTCTATGCCGAAAAAGAGATTTTGGGCGAAAACCAGGTTTTAGCGACAACCGAGTTTTTTGGTGATGAGCGAGATCTGCTAGAGCTGCTCGGCAATCTCTTGGAAAACGCCTTTAAATATGGGCGTCATCAGGTGCGTGTCAGCTCGATTCAAACCCGTAATGGCAGTCTGTTGATCATCGAAGATGATGGCAATGGCATTATGCCGGAGCAGTCACGGGTGATTCTGGAACGCGGTAAGCGGATGGATACTTCAACCACTGGGCAGGGCATTGGCCTGGCGGTGACGGTGGATATTTTGAGTAGTTACGGTGGTGGGCTGGAAGCGGACAACTCACCTGAACTCGGCGGTGCACGCTTCCGTTTGATGTTGCCAAAACCCTAGTGGCTCGTTTAACCGGCTAGGGTTTTGACAAACACCTTGGAGTTACGCTGGAAGTTATACAGCGCTTTTTTCTCTTGAGGCAGGGCTTCAAAACCACTGGCTTGAAAGCCACGCTCGATAAACCAGTGGGCGGTGCGGGTGGTCAGTACAAAGAGCGCCTGCAGGCCGAGAGAGCGTGCTTGCTGTTCAACGGCGGCTAAAAGCCGATCACCGCGCTCACCGCCCCGATAATTGTTGTCGATGGCCACACAGGCCAGCTCACCCATCGCTTCTTCGGCAAAGGGATAGAGCGCCGCACAGCCGATGATGGCACCATCGCGCTCCACCAGCACAAATTGTTCGATCTCCGCTTCCAAACGCTCACGGGAGCGTCGCACCAGAATACCCTTCTCTTCGAGTGGTGCAATCAGCTCCAGTATGCCACCGACATCCTCAATATTGGCTTGGCGCACCTGCTCATAAGACTCGCGAATGACCATGGTGCCGGTGCCATCGCGGGTAAAGAGTTCGGATAACAGCGCACCATTTTGCTGATAGCTGATGAGGTGGCAGCGTGGCACGCCCTGTTCACAGGCATCGGCCGCCGCTTGCAGCAGACGCGCCGTTTCGGTGTGGGGCTGGCCGGGGTCTTCTAGGCTGGCCAAATAATGGCTGACCATACGCCGTGCCGTGGCGACCAGAAGCTCACTGCGCAGATCCCCGCGACTGTCACGAATGCCTTCCTCGCTGCCAAACAAAATCAACTTGTCTGCTTGCAGTGCAATCGCGGTGCGTGTGGCCACCTCTTCAACCGATAGGTTAAACACCTCACCTGTAGGGGAGAAGCCCAGGTTGGGTAGCATGACCAGATTGTTTAGCTCCAGTTGTTGACGAATCGCGCTGTGATCTATGCGTCGCAGCTCACCGGTATGGCCCAGATCGACACCGTCTACGACCCCAGCCGGGCGCGCGGTGACAAAGTTACCACTGCAGATACGGATGCGGGCACCGTGCATGGGGGTGTTAGACAAGCCCATGGAGAAGAGCGCTTCCAATTGGGTACGTAAGCAGCCGGTGGCTTCAATCACACAATTCAAGGTGGCCGTGTCGGTCACACGCTGATGGTGGTGCAAGCGTGAGGTGAGTCCGGCCTGTGCCAGGCGCGTTTCTATCTGGGGGCGTGAACCAAACACCAAAACCAGACGCACGCCTAAGCTGTTGAGCAGAGCAATATCATGCACGGTATTGGTCAGGTTAGCATCGGCTAGCGCTTCGCCACTGAGCATGAGAACAAAGGTTTTACCGCGATGGGCATGGATATACGGCGAAGAATGGCGAAACCATTGCACATAATCCGTTTGTTGAGTGAACTCTTGAGTCATGATGTGGATCCAGCTGGGCGTTATCTAGGTGCGTGCCGGTGTCAGGCAGTAGTGAATGATCAGTTTTTCCAAAAGATCCACGCAGGGTTGTATCTGCGCTTGATCAAGATACTCATCGGGTTGGTGTGCCTGATTGATGGAGCCGGGGCCAAGAATCAGAGTGTCCATGCCGAGTTGTTGTAAAAAAGGTGCCTCGGTGCCAAACGCCACGGCTTCGGCGCGATGGCCGGTCAGGCGCTCGAGAGTCAGGGTCAATTCACTGTCCGCTGGGGTCGCAAAAGGTGGAATCCCGGGGAAAAGTGAAAAGGTTTCCAGTTGCACACCGAACTGCTCGGCCAGAGGATCCAAGCGCTGATGTACGGCTTCACGTAAGCCTTCCAGTGACATGCCAGGGAGGGGGCGTAGATCAAACTCCAATTCACAGCGTCCACAAATGCGGTTGGGATTGTCCCCGCCATGAATACAGCCCAAGTTCAGCGTCGGCACGCTGACACGGAAATCAGTGTTTTGGTATTTGGACGCTAACTCCTGACGAAACTGTATCAGCTCACTTAACACACCGTGCATCGCATCCAGCGCGTTGGCACCCAGGCTGGGATCAGACGAGTGGCCTGAGCGTCCTTCAATGCGCACGGCTTCCATCATCATGCCTTTATGCATTCGGATCGGCTTTAAGCCTGTCGGTTCACCGATCACCGCTGCACGTGCTAAAGGGCGCCCTGCTGCGACCAGCGCCCGCGCCCCGGACATGGAGGTCTCTTCATCGGCGGTGGCGAGAATAATCAGCGGTTGTTTAAAGGGTTGTTGATGACAGCGTGCGGCGGCAGCAATCGCGAGAGCAAAAAACCCTTTCATGTCACAGGTGCCAAGGCCATAAAAACGATTGTCGCGTTCAGTGAGTTGGAAAGGGTCGCTGTTCCAGAGTTCAGGGTTACAAGGCACGGTATCGGTATGGCCAGCGAGCACCAACCCCCCTGGGCCCTGCCCAAGGCTGGCAATCAAATTATATTTTCCTGGGTGCCCAGGGACAGGCATGACTTCCACTTCAAAGCCGAGTGCTTCCAGCCAAGGATGCAGTTGTTCAATCACAGGCAGATTGCTGAGATCCTGATGGGCATGGGTTGAACTGATCGAGGCTGTGCCGATCAAGGCTTTCAGCATTTTAAGGATATCGGCGTGTGCAGAGGACATAAAACCACTCCGGTGAAAGGCCAGACGGATGTCTATAATGCAGCCTTTACCGGAGTAGGTCTAGGGTGAGGGCTATGCCTTAGAGGAAGATGCCTTTCAAAATAAAGAAGATAATGATGGAGAGGATGGCACCGGCAGGCAGGGTCACAATCCAAGAGATAAAGATGGTGCCAATAATCCGTAGATTCAGCGCGGCCATACCGCGTGCTAACCCCACCCCTAATACGGCACCCACCAGCGTGTGTGTTGTGGAGATGGGGAGGCCGGTCCCGGAAGCAACCACTACTGTTGCGGCCGCCGCCAGGGTGGCAGCAAAACCACGGCTCGGGGTTAATTCCGTGATATTCTGGCCAACGGTGGCGATGACTTTATGGCCATACATGATTAAACCGGCGACGATACCGCCGCCACCGAGTAATAAAATCCAGGCGGGCATCACTGAGCGTGCGGCTACTTCTCCCCCGGATTGCACCACACTGACAACGGCGGCGAGTGGGCCAACGGCGTTGGCGACATCATTCGAGCCGTGGGCAAAAGCCATCGCACAGGCGGTAAACAGCATCAGGATGGCAAAAATCTTTTCCACATTGGTGAAGTGGTAATCCTTGTCATCACTTGGCACATAACGAATCCGATTGATCATCAGAACCCCCACCGCCATCGCGATCAGCCCGATAACAAGAGACGCGGCGGCACTCTGAGCGTAGCTCATGTCCAGGCCGACATGGCTTAAGCCCTTGGTGAAGGTCACCATGGCGATGATAAAACCAACCAGGAAGATATAGTAGGGTACATAACGCTTGGCATTCCGGTAGGGATCCTCACTGCCGAGAATCAGGTACTGGACACTGCGAAATAAGAAATACGCGATGAAACCGGCGCTCACTGGGGAAATCACCCAGCTGGCAACAATCGTCCAGATTTTATTCCAGTGTACAGCCTCCACTGAAATCCCTACGGCGGCAAAACCGACAATTGCTCCGACGATGGAGTGGGTGGTGGAAACCGGCCAGCCGAAGTGAGTGGCCACTAGTAGCCAGATCCCCGCTGCTAACAGAGCGGACATCATGCCAAAAACTAAAAGATCGGGGTTATCGGCGAGCAATCCGGCATCGGTGATGCCGCTGCGGATGGTTGCAGTGACCGCTCCTCCCGCCAAATACGCTCCTGCAAACTCGAAGATAATCGCGATAATGATCGCTTGTTTCAGGGTGATGGCTTTTGAGCCGACCGACGTTCCCATGGCGTTGGCAACATCATTGGCGCCGACCCCCCAGGCCATAAAAAAACCAAAGACACAGGCGATGACAATCAGCAGCGTGCCGTACTGAGCAATAACGTCCATAGCAATTCTCGAACTTTTGAATTAGCGGGCGAGTAACATCTGCAGACGGCTACCCACCTGCTGTGCACGATTGGCGAGATCACCGATCCAATCGATGATGCGATAGAGAAAGATGACATCGATGGGGTAAAGTTCGCGCTCGACTTGGAACAGTGAGTTACGCAAACGGCGTTCACGCTCGTCCGTGTCATGCTCAAGTCGATCCAGCTCATCGATGAGCTTTTCGACCAACTGCACTTCACGGCCGCGAAATCCGGTGGCTAGTAATTCATCCAATTCATTCATGGCGACCACCGCTTGCTCGGTGGTTTTCACGGCACAATCCAGAAACTCCACCAGCTCATCACGAATCGTGGCGGGTATTTCCATCTTGCGACCGAGCATCAAGCCGGCGATATCTTTAGAGCGGTTGGCGATACGATCCTGCATACGTAACAACTCTAACAGGTCGTTGCGCGGTACAGGGAGGAAGAGGTTGCCGGGTAGATTCTGGCGAATGGCCCGTTTCATCTCATCGGCTTCCCCCTCAAGGAGGGCGATGCGGCGCTGGCATTCAGCGGCTTCTTCCCAGTCTCCTGCAATCAGGGCCTGCATAAAATCGGGAAGTTGAGCGGCAGCTTCCTGTGCTTTGACGACATGCTCCTGCATTGGCTTGAACGGAGATCGTGCAAACATTTGCAGGATCGGGTTGTTGCTCACCATCTGCGTTTCCTATCCGTTTGGGTGACCGGGCCACCATGAAAAGAGTCGTCAAGTATAAGTCTGGGTGGTGTATTTATGTAGTCAAAGTGTCATAAAAAAGACATGGAGATGTCATATATCAAATTCCCCGGAGGCATGACTCCACGCCAGGGTATTGAGTCTGATATGCTCAATTCATCTTGAGTTTAGTCGATGGGAGCATCTTGTGATCGAAAGCCAAGCCTTAGAGCAGCTACCCGAATGTTTGCGTGACAGCAGTGCCGAAGCCCTAGAGCGACTGAAGCAGGCGCTAAGTGCTCAAGGCCTGTCTGAGATGGCCTTACCCTTGGATGAACTGCTGACGGTCATCACCGGCAGTGAGTTTGTTCTCGATCAACTCCTGCGTCATCCGCATGGTTTACACAGCTTGCTGCAGGGGGATCTGGAGCGCGTGCGGAGCGAAGCAGACTATCGACAGCGCTTAGGTGAGCGCTTACTAGCCTTAAGTGATGAATCTCAACTGCCAGGGCTCTTGCGCCAGTATCGTAACTACGAAATGGTACGGATCATCTGGCGTGACCTAACGCGCAAGGCGCAGATGGAGCAAACCACCCTAGAGCTGTCCTATCTTGCCGATACCTGTATTGATGAAACCCTGAGCTGGCTGTATGAACGTGCCTGTCAGCGCTGGGGAGTGCCACAGAGCTGGCCGGATAAAGCGGGAAACACTCAGCCACAACGCCTAGTCGTCTTGGGCATGGGTAAGCTGGGTGCGCATGAGCTGAATCTTTCATCCGATATCGATCTGATTTTTTGTTATCCACAAGGCGGCGAAACCGATCATCCTAGAAACAGCTTGGATAATCAGGACTTTTTTATCCGCCTGGGCCAGAAGTTGATTCAGGCTTTGGATAATCTCACGCCCGAGGGGTTTGTTTTCCGGGTGGATATGCGTCTGCGCCCCTTTGGCTCGGCCGGCCCTCTGGCGATCAGTTTTGATGCCATGGAGCGTTATTACCAGGAGCAGGGGCGGGAATGGGAAAGATACGCGATGATCAAAGCGCGTACCGTGGCAGGCGATTATGCGCAGGGTGAGTACTTACTTAAACAGCTGCGCCCCTTTGTTTACCGTAAGTATATCGACTTCAGCGCGTTTGAATCCCTGCGCGAAATGAAGCGTATGATCAATCGTGAAGTGCGTCGCAAGGGTCTGGAGCAGAACGTCAAATTGGGCTCGGGCGGGATACGCGAAGTCGAGTTTATCGCACAAGCCTTCCAGTTGATTCGTGGCGGTCGGGATCTGGATCTGCAACAGCGTGAGCTGCGCCATATTTTGCCCTTGTTACCGGATAAGGTCGGGATGCCGGAAGAGGCGGTGACCGAACTTATGTCAGCCTATCGTTTTTTGCGCAACACAGAGCACGCGATTCAAGCGGTTGCAGATAAACAAACGCAGGAGCTGCCTTCCGATCCACAGGGGCAAGCACGCATCGCTTACAGTATGGGATTTGCCGACTGGGCCAGCTTTTCGGCCGAGTTGGAGCATTGGCGGCAAGCCGTTTCGCGCCATTTTGCCGAGGTGATCGCTCCCGAAGAGGAGGAGCAAGCGACCGAAGAGGAGCAAACCCAGCTCGATTGGCGCGCGCTCTGTCAGGGGGAGATGGAGGAGGGCTCGGCACGTCTGTTCTTGCAAGAACAGGGATTTGCGCAAGCCGATCAAGCTTGGCAGCATCTACAAAACCTGCGTGAATCTCGCCCCATGCAGATGCTGCAACAGATCGCTTTAGAGAGACTCTGGCAGGTGTTACCTAACTTGTTAGCTGCCTGCGGTCGGGTGCCGAATCCTGAATTAACCCTAGAGCGCGTGTTGCGCTTGATTCAAGCCATCCTGCGCCGCTCCGCTTATCTAGTGCTCTTGGCAGAAAATCCCGGTGCGCTGCAGCAGCTGGTGCGCCTCTGCTCAGCCAGTGCATGGTTTGCCGAGCAGTTGGCTAAACAACCGGTGCTGCTGGATGAGTTGATCGATCCGCGCACGCTGTTTGCGCCTCCCGATAAAGCGCGTTTGCATTCTGAACTGCAGCAGCAGTTGTTGCGCATCCCAGAAGAGGATACCGAGCAGTTGATGGAAGCCTTGCGCTACTTCCGCCATGCGCATGTCTTGCGTGTGGCCGCATCGGATATCACCGGCGCTCTGCCTCTGATGAAAGTAAGTGATTACTTAACCTGGCTGGCAGAAGTGCTGCTTGATGCGGTCTTGGACAGCGCCTGGAAGGGGCTCGTTGCCAAGCATGGTGTGCCGCAACGTGAGCCTGGGGTGGCCTGTGATCCAGATTTTATAGTGGTCGGTTATGGCAAGATGGGGGGGATAGAACTGTCTTATGGCTCCGATCTGGATCTGGTCTTTATTCATGATGCCGACATGAATCTGGATACCGATGGTGAAAAGCCGGTTCCCAATCCGGTGTTTTTTAACCGCCTCGGTCAACGCATGATTCATATCCTTAGCACCTTCACGCCCTCCGGCTCTCTTTATGAGATCGATATGCGCCTGCGCCCTTCTGGCAACTCGGGGTTATTGGTCAGCAGCCTTAAGGCCTTTAAAGAGTATCAGCACAAAGAGGCCTGGACTTGGGAGCACCAAGCTTTGGTGCGTGCGCGTGTGGTCGCGGGCAGCGCGGCCCTGGCGCAGCGGTTTAATCAGGTGCGTGGTGAGATTTTGGCGCAGCCACGTGAACCTCTGGCGCTCAAAAAAGAGGTACGAGAGATGCGCGAGAAGATGCGCCAACATCTGGCCACTCCGGCGGCAGAACGTGAAGGGGTGTTTGATCTCAAACAAGACCCAGGCGGTATCGTCGACATTGAATTTATGGTGCAGTATCAGGTGCTGGCACAAGCGCATCAGTATCCGGATTTACTCACCTACACTGATAATATCCGCATTTTAGATGCCATAGAAGCCAATCAGCTGATGCCTGCAGAAGATGCTGATTTCTTGCGCGAAGCTTATAAGGCTTTCCGCTCCGTCGGGCATCGACAAACCTTGCAGGAGCAATCCAATTCCGTGTTGGCCGATGCCGACCTCACCGCCTATCGGCAAAGAGTGGCGCAGCTGTGGAAAACTTGGATGGAGGTTTGAGTTCTTGATCCAGGCTGGCTTAGACAAGTCAGCCTAAAAAAGGGGAGCCGAAGCTCCCCTGATCGATCAAAATTTTCTGTTACACGCGTGTTAACCAGCCGTGCGTGTCGGGAGTTTTGCCCCACTGGATATCATTCAGCGCACGGCGTAACTTAAGCGTGGTGCTGCCGATGTTACCCTTGCCAATCGCATGCTCTTGGCCCTTGTAGATCAGGGTGCCGACCGGTGTCAGTACGGCGGCAGTACCAGATAGCGCGGCTTCACAGCCCGGTTTGGCGGCACGCTCTAGCAGCTCAGTTACGGTTAATTCACGTTCGGAAACCGTCATACCCAAATCGCGTGCCAGAGTCAGGATGGAATCACGGGTTACGCCGTGCAGGAAGCTTTCATCCAAAGCCTTGGTGATGATCTCGTTACCATCGATCAATAAGAAGTTCGCCGCGCCCGTTTCCTGCACATCTCCGCCTGGGCAGAAGAGAATCTGATCCGCCTGAACCGCTTCGCGGGCACGCATGATCGGGCGCAGAGCGCTGGCATAGTTACCCCCGCTTTTAATCATGCCCATGTGCGGCGCACAGCGCATCCCTTCATCTTCCAATAACAAACGCAAAGCACGATCCCCGCCTGCAAAATAATCGCCAACGGGAGAAACCAAAACATAAAAGCAGGAAGTTAAAGAGGGAACCGCCGCTTTACCGATGGCCGGTTCAGTTCCGAAATGAGTAGGACGAATATATAGAGAGCCTGGTGGTGCTGGAACCTCATCGGCAAAGCGTGCCACCGTGGTTTTGATCATCTCCGCGACCATGGCTTTATCCAGTGCCGGCAGTGCCAGGAGTTCGCTGCTCTGAGCTAAACGCTCAATATTGCGATCCATGCGGAAGATATTCACGGAGCCGTCTTCATGGCGGAAGGCTTTTAACCCTTCAAAACAGGTGCTGGAATAATGCAGAACATGGGCGCCGGGATGTAGAGTCAGACTGTCGCTGGATACCATTTCTGCCGGGCTCCAACCTGACCCATCGAACCAGGAGATTGCCATTTCCGGCATAAAAACGGTACCAAATGCAGCAGCCATGTAGATATCCTCAAGGTGAAAAAGTTACAAAGATCCGGCGACACGGGTCTTTTAGTGAGGCATGATTGTAAACATCGCACTGAATAAAGGGAATTGCCCGAAAGTGAAATCCCCGGCTAAAGCGCTTCCGCTCTCAGCTTTTCCGATGCTCGCCTCGTTTACCAAGAGGAATCTACCGCTTTGAGTCAGATCTGGATCATCTCCGATGGCAAACCTGGGCATTTCAACCAGTCTTTGGGCTTATACCAAGCCTTAGCGCGTCTAAAACCCGATCTTGTCATGCACTCACTTCCCCCCTTAAAAATTCGTGACGGGTTGCAACGCACTTGGCCAGAGGCTTATCAGCAGGCCTTGGCGAGCGGCATCCCCAAACTGGTGATCGCCGCCGGCCATGCCACACATCTCACGCTGATCTATTTAAAGTGGCGCTTGGGCTGCAAAACCCTGGTGTTAATGAAGCCCAGCTTGCCCTGGGCCTTGTTTGATCTCTGTTTGATTCCTGAGCATGATCAGCCGCCGATGTCGGATAGAATCCTGCCGACCCTCGGTGCGTTAAACCCGATGCGCCCTGGGCCAAAACAGCCCGATTCCACTTTGCTTTTGGTCGGCGGCCCTTCACGACACAGCGCCTGGAATGAAGCGGAGTTTTTCGCTCAGTTACAAACTCTGCAGCGCCATACACCCGGCAGACTGCGTGTCACCAGTTCTCGACGTACCCCTGACGCCACCTCTGAGAAACTGGCGCACTGGCCAAATATAGAGTTCTACCCCGCGCAGCAGACCCCGCCGGGATGGTTGGCCAAGGAGTTGGCGCAAACGCAAACCTGCTGGGTCACTCAGGATAGTGTTTCCATGGTCTATGAAGCCCTAACAGCCGGTTGTGCGCTCGGTGTCTTGGAAGTGCCACAAAAGCAACGCAACCGCTTGAGCCAGGGGCTGCAAAAGCTTGCCGATGCGGGGATAATAACGCTTTTTTCACACTGGACAGGCGCAGCCTTGCCGCAACCTGAGCAAGCCTTTGATGAAGCCGGTCGCTGTGCTCAACATATTTTAACAAGAGGGTGGTTATGAGCCTGATGACATTAGATCAGATCCGTTTAGGGATAATTGGCTTAGGTTATGTTGGGCTACCCTTGGCGGTGGAGTTCGGTAAATACCGCCCCGTGGTCGGCTTTGATATCAATACGCGCCGCATTGCGGAATTACAGGCTGGAGAAGACCTCACACTTGAAGTCGAAGCCGAAGAGCTGGCCAGTGCCCAATATCTGAGTTACAGCTCCGATCCTGAAGCCTTACGCGCCTGTAATGTCTTTATCGTGACGGTTCCCACACCGATTAATGGCCAAAAACAGCCTGATCTGACGCCCTTGATCCGTGCTTCCGAGACGCTGGGCCGAGTGATCAAGACAGGCGATATTGTCATCTATGAATCCACCGTTTATCCGGGGGCGACGGAAGAAGACTGTATTCCGGTCATCGAAGCCATCTCAGGCCTGACATATAACCAGGATTTTTATGCAGGCTACAGCCCTGAACGCATCAATCCAGGGGATAAGGTGCATCGTGTCACAACGATCAAAAAGGTGACTTCGGGTTCCACGCCTGAAGTTGCGGATCTGGTGGATGCGCTCTATGCCGAGATCATTGTCGCCGGTACCCACAAAGCCAGCAGCATTCGAGTGGCTGAGGCAGCCAAGGTGATTGAAAACACCCAGCGTGATCTCAACATCGCTTTGGTGAATGAATTGGCCATCATCTTTAACAAGCTCGGCATCGATACCCTGGAAGTTTTGGAAGCGGCAGGGACTAAATGGAATTTTATGCCTTTCCGTCCCGGATTAGTGGGAGGCCACTGTATCGGTATTGATCCCTATTATCTGACCTACAAGGCACAGGCAGCCGGTTACATTCCCGACGTCATCCTCGCCGGGCGGCGCATTAATAGCAACATGGGTGCCTATGTTGCGGATGAGCTGGTCAAAGGCATGTTAAGAAAACGCATTCATGTTGCCGGTAGCCGCATCTTGATTATGGGCTTAACCTTTAAAGAGAACTGCCCGGATTTGCGCAATACACGCATTTTGGATATTCAACATATGCTCTTGGGTTATGGTGCCGAGGTGGACATCTATGATCCTTGGGCTGAAGTTGAAGAAGCACAAGCGGAATACGGCATCACACCGATTCAGCAGCCACAGGCTCAAACCTATGACGCGATTCTTTTGGCCGTCGGCCACCAATTATTCTCTGATTTAGGTGTCGACACCATCCGCAGCTGGGGCAAGGCCTCTCATCTACTCTATGATTTGAAATATGTACTGCCTGCCGACCGTGTGGATATGAGGCTGTAAAACATGAAGGTGGTACAGATTCTTCCCGACCTAAATGGCGGAGGTGTCGAGCGCGGCACACTCGAAATCGCTAAAGGCCTTGTTGCCGCCGGCCATGAATCGATTGTGATTTCTGCAGGCGGACGCCTAGTCGAACAACTGGAACGCGAGGGCAGTCGCCATGTCACCTGGGATCTGGGTAAAAAATCCCCGATGACTTTTCGCCATATCTGGGCATTACGTCGTTGGCTGAAAAAAGAAAAGCCCGATATCTTGCATCTGCGCTCGCGTATGCCCGCATGGATCGCCTGGTATGCTTGGAAAGGCTTACCCGCCGAAGACCGACCCCGCTTTATCACCACCGTGCATGGTCTATATTCTGTCTCTAAGTACAGCTCGATCATGTGTCGTGGCGAACGCGTCATCGCGGTATCCAATACCGTTTACCACTACATTCGCGATCATTATCCCGATACGGATATGAACAAGGTGACAGTGATTCAGCGCGGGATCGATCCAGAAGAGTTTCCTTATGGTTATCAACCATCACAAGCCTGGTTAGAGGCTTGGTATCAAAGTTACCCACAGCTTAAGGATAAAAAAGTTTTAACTCTGCCCGGTCGTTTAACCCGTTTAAAAGGCCACCATGATTTCTTAGATCTGATTCAGGCGTTGAAAAATGATGGTCTGGCTGTACAAGGGCTGATCGTAGGGGGGGAAGACCCCAAACGCCGAGCCTATGCACAAGCCCTTTACCAGCGAGTCAAAGAGATGGGGTTGGACTCAGAGATTACCTTTACCGGTAATCGTAGTGATATGAAAGAGATTTATGCGGTATCGGATGTGGTGTTGTCGTTATCCACCAAGCCAGAGTCCTTTGGCCGAACCGTACTGGAAGCGCTGAGTATTGGAACCCCTGTAGTGGGTTATGATCATGGTGGGGTGGGGGAATTGTTAACTCAGTTTTATCCTGAAGGCTTGGTTTCTATTGATGAAAGCCCAAAGTGCAAAGCCTTCAGTGCTATTGGAGCGGAAGTGAAAGAGGATTTGCTTCTATACAGTTTACAGGATATGTGTAATAAAACTTTATCTTTATACGCTGAAATGAGTGTAGCCAAAAATGTATGAAGTGCATGTTATTAACTTAGACAAGGCTCCAGAGCGATATGCTCATATGCTAGAGCAATGTGGTAAGTATAATTTAATGCCCAATAGGTTCTCAGCAATTACACCCTCATCGCTGCCTGATTGGCTAAAAGGTTTTTTTTATGATGAGGCAGGTCATCGATATGCTGATCTAAAACCCGGTGAGATTGGATGTTACGCATCACATCTATCGTTGATTAAAAAGTCCTTAACCGAAAATAAAGTCTTGCTCATCATGGAGGATGATCTTGTTCTTACTGAAGGTTTTTCCAATATTGATCTGATTGTCGAAAATCTTCCTGACGATTGGGGGTTTGTTCGGTTAAGTAACGAGACAAAAAGTGCATTCAAGCTGATTAAAGACTTTAGTTTTGGTTCTTTGGGAGAGCATTGGCGTATACCAAATAATATGGGTGCGTATCTCGTTCATCCAAGAGGAGCAAAATGTTTTTTGGAATATAGAATGCAAAGGTTTCGTGCTATAGATGAAGATTTTCGAAGAGTTTGGGAGTATGGCGCTCCGAATTATAGCCTGGCTCCAGGTTTGGCTATTACTAATGTATTTGACTCGACTATCGACTCTTTTGGAGATCGCTCGAACGAAAGAGAGCGAGACCGTAAAAGATGGTTTAAAGCTAGAGAGTTGTGGTTTGCAAGGCCATATTGGTGGTTCAAGAGATGGGGCGTGCTTTCAGTTATAAAAGCAGTTTTAGTAAACTTGAAAGCAAGTCTTGTTAAGAAAGTGAAAGGGAAAAAAGGGATAAGTGACCATTTATATTTTATTAGATAGATTCCGGTTTTGTTTTGGAATCTATCTTTATTTTGTTGTGATTGCTTATGTATCTTTAGCTAACTTGGATTGGGTTGCAGCACAGCGTATTACGCTGATGAGAAAAATATATAAATATATAAGACGCCCTGTGCTCATTAATGTCTCTGTTAACGCACCTATAGAGTAAGTCGCTACAACCAGCGAACTTGCAACAAGATATCGTCCTTTCAAGCTATACATTGCACCGATTAGCAACCCCAACCAGGCGAAAACTCCAAGCAAACCCCGTTTGGCGAATGAGTCCATATATTCATTATGAAAGTGATCAAACATGGATAGTAAGTCTGGGTGATAGTTGTTTTCATAAATAAAATCATGTGAGAGCTCTCGTAAAACATCTAGGTCTTGCCCTGATCCTAAAATTGGAGACCTCTTCCCTAAGAACCAAGCAGTGTGCCACATTTGAACTCTCAGTCCCGTGCTGGTATGAGAGTTTCCTTGTTCAAATTGCTGAAACTCCCATTTTGTTTGCTGCCACCGCATTTGTACTTGAGGTAATTGTGTGGCTAATATCAGTACAATAGCTGAAAAGAATACAACACCAAGCTTTTTCTTTGGTGATTTTGATCTAAGTATAAAGAGTAGGGTGAGTAGTGAGAAAAAAAATATCCAGGAAAGTACAGCGCCTCTTGTTCCAGATAAAATAACTGCAAAAAATGCAAGTAGTCCAGTTCCAAGAAAAATTAGTTTATAAGAAAGTTTTTCTTTTATCCAAGCTATGCAAGTCGTGATAAGGCCTAATGTAGTCATAAGGGTTGCGTAGGCAATAGCGTTATGGCCCAAATCAGCTCTTGATTTATTAAGCCAGAAGGCTTCATGTATAGCAAATCCTACACCAAATAATGTTCCTAGTAAGATAGCCCAGTGTAACCAGCTTTCTTTAAACCCAAAGTGTAGAAGATATAAAAATAAAACGATTGCAAGTATAAATCTAAATGGACGTTCATAACTACTGATGTCAGAACTTCCATCTAAGATTCTAAAAACAATATGCGTTAATCCATAAAACCCTAGAGCCATGATCCATGATCCATGATTAAGCCATGCAGTATCTAAATTTCTGACTGTAGGGATGATAAAAATAAATGAAAGTATTAGTAATGTGGATGTGGCAATTGATTGATCGAATGCAACTATTGCAATAAAAAACCAACTTAACAATAGGGTGTTTGCATATGAAGTGTAGTCAATGGATTTTATTGCTTTCATTCAGGACCTGGAGTTAATTTTTTATCTAAATGGATTTATATCTTGGTTGGTTTGTTTTTCAGCCTGTCTCTTAATGATTTTAATAATTCCTGTGGTTTTATTTCCGAGAAGGCTAATGCCCTATCTGAAGATTTTTTTTGGTACTTGATGATATCTTCTTGTGAACTTGTCAGGTTTGCTATTGCCTGGTATATGCTTTGACCTGTGATTTCATCTAATAGTATGCCCGCATCTTTAACTATTTCAGGTATGCCGCCTCGATTACTTGAAATTAAAGCGCACTCAGTATTTATCGCTTCTAGTACGGTCAGGCCAAATGGTTCGTTCCACTTCGATGGTAGAATAGCTATTTTTGATTCGGAGAAGTGCTCTAATACCTCTTGATTGGAACATCTAGAAATATGGCGCACTTTGCTCGGATATTTCTCTATGAGATTATTCAGTGTTGCTGAAGATTTATCCTTGTCCGTAGTGTTCGAATAATGTGCGATGATTAAGGAAGTCCATTCATTATCTTTTGCAAAGAAATGATCTAGAGCTTGGCAAAGTTCTATCACTCCTTTTTCTTCGGTTAGGCGACCGACAAAAATAATCTGATTTTTCTTTTCTTTCTTTTCGTAATACTTGTTATTTATGTTGTAAATTACGGAGCTCTTGTTTATGAGCTCATCGTTCTTGATGTCTTTTGTGAGTTCGTTTTTTATATATTGACTAACACAGATAATATGATCAGAGTTTTTAAGCGCTCTTTCTCTTAGGGCGACCGATTTAAGTAGTTTTATTTCGTTCGGATCATTATGTAAGTAAAGAATTATCTTGTTTTTGCAGCGTTTTCTGAAAAATTCAACATAAGATGGTCTGTTGTGTATTTCTAGTATGGCATCTGGGTAATTTTTGATGATTTTTAATATTTCCTCACAATATTTTTTTGTGCGGCTAAAGCTGAAAATCCCCTTGGAGTTACATGTTATGAACTTTGGAGTGTTAGGCTTGTTCGGCTTCTTTCCCGTTATAACAATAGTTTCTTCAGGGTTGTCACTAGTCTTAATGAAATTTTCAACAGTAAGAGCAATCGCTCCAGAGCTTTCTTCAGAGTATGATTCTTTGTAAGGGAGAATGGAAAAAATCATATTAAAAAACCTTTTTAAAGTTCTGATACCAGTCGACGAATGCCTGAATGCCTGTCTCAATCGTAGTGGTAGGCTTATAGTGCACCAGTTGCTCCAGCTGCGCAGTGTCAGCATAGGTTATTGGCACATCGCCGGGCTGCATTGGCAGATAGATTTTTTCTGCTTTTCGACCACAAGCGGTTTCAATCGCTTGAATAAATCGGCTGAGCTCTATCGGCTGATTATTACCAATATTGCAAATTCGATAGGGAGCTTGGTCGCCTTCTCTACCTTGTGGTGGTCGAGCCTGAATGCGGATAATACCTTCAACTATATCATCGATATAGGTAAAATCACGTTGCATTTTGCCATGGTTGAACACTTTTATTGGGCGGCCATTGAGAATGGCTTCGGTGAACAGCCAAGGAGCCATATCTGGACGTCCGGCAGGCCCATATACTGTGAAGAAACGTAATCCTGTTACGGGAATCTGATATAGATGAGCATAGGCATGAGCCATCAGTTCGTTTGACTTTTTAGTGGCCGCATAGAGTGAAACGGGATGATCAACAGAGTCTTGTTCACTAAAAGGTACTTTGCTATTCATGCCGTACACTGAGCTTGATGATGCAAAAACTAGATGGTCTATCGAATTTTGGCGGCATCCTTCCAAAATCGTGAGAGTGCCTGTCAAATTACTATCAGCATAGGTGAAAGGAGCTTCTAAAGAGTAACGTACACCGGCTTGCGCTGCTAAATGAATAACTCTTTGAAATTTCTCTTTATGAAATATTTCAGACATGGAATCTCTGTCTGAAATGTCGAGCCGAATAAAGCGAAAGTTTTTATTATTTTCTAACTGCAGCAGTCGATATTCTTTAAGCTCGTATGCATAGTAGTGATTAAGGTTATCAATGCCAACGACCTCATGCCCATCCTGTAGTAGACGTAACGTGGTATGCATACCCACAAAACCCGCAACACCTGTGACTAGATATTTCATCGGTCTTTTTTCTCGGTGTTTTGTGATTTGAGTACTTTTTGTTCATAACACTTGATCTGCCGCAAAAACCGACTGTACGCAAAGTTCATCGCGTAGATAAACCCCATCAGACCGCCGCGCCAGTAGCCACGGAAAAAATATCCAGAGATAAAAGATGTCCAGAAATCAGTGAGAATACGAAAACGGGAAGCTTTACGTCCGCGTGCAAGGAGGTCGGCGGCTTGTGCCTCGGTATAGTCGTTCATCTTTTCAATGCGATGGTAAAAAGAGCGCAGCGAGTCATGGGCAATACGGCCTTTGAGCTGTGTCGTTGTTGCCCCCTCCTGCATGATGACGCGATCATGAACAGGGCTTTCGCTGTAGCGGCCACGGCTTTTTCGATAGAGGCGCACGGGGTTATAGGGCGTGTAGGCGCTGAGCTGGTCGGTGAGGTAAAGGCGATCATGGATGGCCATGAAGTAGCCGTCTGCGGCCGGTGCTCCTGAGGTAAACAGACTGAGAATCTCGTCACGCAGCTCTGCTAGGATGCGTTCATCGGCATCAATGTTCAGAATCCAGTCGTTCTGTGCTTGGTCTTCGGCAAAACGCTTCTGTTGCCCATAACCTGGCCAGGCGTTAAAGATCACGCGTGCTCCGGCGGATTCGGCGACGGCTTGCGTTCCATCCTGGCTGCCGGAGTCAATCACAATCACCTCATCTACCCAATCGCGGACGCTGTGAATCGCCTGCTCGACACGATCGGCTTCGTTAAGAGTGATCAGGGTAACGCTGATGGGAAGCTTGGTTGTAGTCATGAGTTTGGCTTTTTCTGGGATGCGCAGGCGCTTTGTTGTAATCTTTGGCCATTTTCAATTGATTACTGGCCGAGCGCAAGTCTCGGTGTATCTGGGGCGGGGCATGTCGGCTATTCGCAGTCTGCAAATCATCGGAAGTCGGAAGTTAGGTGGCGCAGAAAGTTTTTTTATGCGTTTGCATCAAGCGATTCAGTCGCGACAGGATTTAGCGTCTTTAGCGGTTGTGCCGCCGAAAAGCGAGCTGCTTGCAGCTTTGGCGGAGCCTTATCGTACCAGCGCCATGCGCAGTGTGTTTGATCCCTTCTCGAAATATGGTTTGAGTCGCTTGATCCGACAGGAGCAGCCGGATCTGGTGCAAACCTGGATGGGTCGTGCGACGCGCTTAGTTAAGTTGGATCCGAAGCAAGGCCCTGTCCATGTTGCACGTTTAGGCGGATTTTATAATCCCAGTCAGTATCGTCATGCCCATGCTTGGATCGGAAATACCCAAGCCATTTGTCAGTATTTATTGGAGCAAGGGTTTCCTGCCAATAGGGTGTTCTATATCAGTAATTTTGTGCCAGAACCGGATTGGGTATCCGAGGAGGGCTTGGTTGAATACAGACGCCAACTGGGATTGACCGAAGCCGACAGCGTGATTTTTGCTTTGGGCCGTCTGCATGAGAATAAAGCCTTTGATACTCTAATTGATGCTTTCACACGCTTGCCTGAAGAGGTGAATGGCCGTCGGCTTCATCTTTTAATTGCTGGAGATGGCCCTTTACGTGCAGCAATAGAGCAACAGGTGGCCTTGTCGAATGCGCAGGCGCGTATCCATTTGTTGGGTTGGCAAAGTTCCCCGACACCCTGGTTTCAGTTAGCCGATTTATTTGTCTGCCCTTCGCGGCATGAGCCTTTAGGCAATGTGATCTTGGAGGCTTGGGCACATCGAATCCCGGTGCTGTCAACGCGCAGCAGTGGTGCCTTAGAGTTGATCGAAGAGGGCGTCAGCGGGGCCTTGGTGGATATTGATCGTCCTGACGCGATGGCGGCACAGATAGATGCCTGCTTACAGCTGCCTAGCTTGGAGCGAACGCATTGGGTCGAGTCAGCTTATGCTCATTTACAGGCTCATTATGGAGAGCAGCCGATTCTGGATGCTTACCAAGCCCTTTATCAAAAACTGTTATCGCGGAGTTTGTAACCATGTGTGGCATCCTGGGTGTGTTTCAACCGGGTCAAACACCCGATCCACAATGGATTGAAGCCATGTTGCTGCGCCTAGCGCATCGTGGTCCCGATGGTCAGGGACGCTTCCTTGAGGGGCCGGTGGGTTTAGGGCATGCGCGTTTGTCGATCATCGATCTTGAGCAGGGGCAGCAGCCTTTATTCAGTCAGGATGAGCGTTATGTGCTGGTTGCCAATGGTGAGATTTACAATGCCCCTGAACTGCGTGCGGATCAAATGGCACAGGGTTATCGTTTTAGAAGTGGATCGGACTGTGAAGCGATCTTACCCTTTGCAGGTCAAGCACCGGAGCGCTTGGCTCAGGCTCTTGAAGGGATGTTTGCGTTCGCCCTCTATGACCGTCAGGCCCAAAGTTTAACTCTGGTGCGCGATCGTTTTGGCATCAAGCCTTTGTATTATTGTTTGTTGCAGCCAGGCTTGGCTTTTGCCTCAGAAATTAAAGCGCTTTTACCCTGCTTACCGACGCCGCAAGTGGATTCCCTAGCGATCGCACGCTTTTTACAGATTAACTTTAATGCGGGAGAGAAGACGGCATTTCAGGGGATTCAGCGTCTGCCGCCGGGTGGTTATTTACATATGGATGCGCAAGGCCGCATCACGCAGGGAGTTTGGTGGTCTTTAACCGAGCAGTTAGCGCGAACAACGCCGTTCAAAGGCAGCTTGAACGATGCGGTTGAAGTGTTTGATCAGAAGTTACAAGCCTCATTAAATCGCCATTTACGCTCGGATGTGCCGGTAGGGTTGTTTCTCTCGGGAGGGGTGGATTCTGGAATACTGGCGACAGAGTTGGCACGCTTGCCGGCACAACAAGGTCGCCCCAAGGCTTGGAGTTTGGGTTTTGAGTCCGACAGTGTGCAAGATGAAGCGCAAGCCGCTGCAGAGATAGCACAGGCCAGTGGTTTAGAGCTGGAGTTGATTCGTGTGAATCCCATCGATTTATTTCAACGCTTGGTTTACACCACCTGGGCGGCGGATGAGTTAATGGGGGATTTTGCGTCCCTGCCTACCTTGGTTTTGGCAGAGGCGGCCAGTCAGAGCCATAAAGTGGTGCTGAGCGGTGAAGGTGGGGATGAAGTCTTTGCAGGCTATGGACGTTATCGTATGTCGAGTGTGCAGCGTTGGTTTTATGCTCTGCGTGCACCGGGCAGTGGCGGGTTTCGCACGCGTGGGCGTTTTGATCGCAAAGCCTTGCTGGCCTGGATGCGGCCAGAGCTACGTGAATCTTTGCAGCAACATTGGCGTGAGCCTTTTCAGCGCAGTTGGCATGAAGCGCGTCATCTTGGTCATCTGCAACGCATGCAATCGACCGATATACACACCTGGCTGGTCGATGATTTACTGGTCAAAGCCGACCGCATGCTGATGGTGGAAGGTGTGGAGGGACGCGTACCTTATCTGGATACGGAGCTGGCACTTTGGGGGCTGTCTTTACCTCCGGCGTTGAAAATTCAAGGACGCTTGGGTAAGCAGGTGCCGCGAGCTTGGTTGGCGCAACATCAGGCGGGTGTGAATGCGACGGGGCGGAAAAAAGGCTTTAGTGTACCGGTTGTGGATTGGGTGCGTTCCTTAAACCGACAGCAAATGGTGTACGTTTTCCAGCGTAGCGAGCTCATTCAGCAGGGATTTGATCTGGCGGTGGTGCAGGCGTATTTGCAGAAAGCACCGCTGTTAAGCAAACAGGTGGTTGAACCTCTGGCAGCCTTGCTGCAGCTGGCCATCTGGGAAAAGCTATTTCTGCAACACGCTGGGCGGCAACCGCCTAAGCGGGTTGAGCCCTTAAGCTGGTTGCTAGACTCTGAGTAAAGTCGTCCACTAGTTTGAAGGCGTGCGCTGATAAAGAAAATTCTTCCCCTTAGGGTGGCTCTTAAAGCGCCGGTGCATCCACATATACTGCAGTGGATCTTTGCGTATCGCTTTTTCAATTTCCGCGTTGATGCGGGTGGCGTCGGCGACCTCATCGCCGCTGGGGAAATCTTCCAGCACCGGGAAGAGTTCCAGCTCATAAGTGCCGTCGTTTAAACGATGCTGTGCCAGCATCAGAATGGGGGAGCCATTCAGTTTGGCCATGCGTGTCGTGGCGGTAATGCTGGCGGCAGGCACGCCAAAAAAAGGTGCCATGACGGATTGATGCAGACCAAAATCCTGATCCGGGGCATACCAAATAATATGATTCTTTTTCAGATTACGGATGACGCTGCGGATATCTGAGCGCTCGATCGCCTGACCAAAAAAGCGTGAACGTCCCTGCGTGATCACCTTTTCCAAGACCGGGTTGTTATTTCGACGGTACATGGCGTCTACCGGGTATTCAAAGCTAAACAATAAGCCGCCGAGATCCAGGGTGGAAAAGTGCGCACCCAGCAGAATCACACCGCGCTCCTGTTGCAGCGCGGCTTCTAAATGTTCACGTCCTTTCAGGAGATAACGCTGTTTGAACAGATTGGCTGGTGCCCACCAAGCCATCGCAGCTTCTAACAAGCCGATGCCGTTGTGACGAAACACCTCTTTCACACTCTGTGTGTGTGCTTCTTCTGTCCATTCGGGGAAGCATAAACGCAGGTTTACCTCGGTGACATGGCGGCGATCGCGCGCGAGGTGATACAGCGCCCAGCCGATGGCTTGGCCAATTTTGAGTTGCCAGCGATAAGGCAGGCGCACCAGTAAGCGTAGCACGCCCGTCCAGAGCCAAGTCAGCCAGTACTTGGGATGGCGCAGTGAGGGAGGGGTTTCTTTCTGCATAGCCTCTTCTGCTGAACCTCGTTCAATTTCTCCTAACACCGGGGCATTCTAACCTGTTATCCACATCAGGTGCAGTTATACTACGCCTTCCGTTTTACCGTCACAGAGAGATGTATGCAGTCAAAACGTACAAGTGATCAGCCAACAGGGTGGAGTGTCTATCGTCGACTTTTAGCCTATGTGTGTGGCTATTGGCCGATGTTTATCGTGGCGTTTGCCGGGTTTGCCCTCTATGCCGGCACCCAAACCGCCGCCGCAAAATGGTTGGAGCATTTTATTGATGCCGTCGAATCCGGCAATCTGGATCAGCGCGGCTGGCTGGCCTTGGCGATTATTCTGATCTTTTTTGTCAGAGGATTGGGGACGCTGTTGGGGAATTATGGTTTCTCCTATGTGGCACGTGCGGTGGTCAATCGTCTGCGCTGTCAGATGTTTGAGCATCTCTTGGTGCTGCCCTGTGCTTTTTATCAGCGCCATACTTCGGCTGAGCTCTTATCGCGCCTGACCTACAATGTTGAGCAGGTGACGGGCGCCGCCACCGATGCCTTAAAAACCGCAGTGCGAGAGGGGCTGACGGTGGTCGGGTTGTTTGGTTACATGCTCTATCTGAACTGGAAGCTGACTCTGTTATTCCTGCTAATAGCACCTCTGGTCGGGGCCGTGGTGGGGCTGACCTCAAAGCGTTTACGTCGCCTCAGTCACGGCATTCAGGACTCTGTGGGGGGGATCTCTTCTGCCGCGTCAGAGGCGATTAAAGGCTATCAGGTGGTGCGTATTTTTGGTGGTGCCGAAGCGGAGAGAGAACGCTTTCATAAGGTGTCAGAGCGTAACCGCAAGCAATATATGAAAATGGTGGTGACCCAGTCTATTTCTACGCCCGTGGTGCAGATGTTGGTGGCGGCGGTGGTGGCGCTCCTTACTTATATTGCTATGTCACCGAGCTTGCTGGCGTCTATGTCAACCGGGGAGTTTATTGCGTTTATCTCGGCCGCTTCTTTGATGGCCAAACCTATTCGTCAGTTGACCGAAATCAATAGCACGGTGCAGAAGGGCATCGCGGCCGCAGAAAGTTTTTTTGTTTTGTTTGATGAGCAGCCGGAACACAATACCGGCACCCGTCATCTGCAGCAAGCACGCGGACATCTGCAACTTCAGCAGGTCAGTTTCACCTATCCTGGCAGTGACACGGCGGCGTTAAAGTCGATCGATCTGGAAATTCGCCCGGGTGAAACCCTGGCACTGGTTGGGCGTTCGGGAAGTGGTAAATCCACCCTGGCAAGTTTGTTGCCGCGTTTTTATGAGCCAACACAAGGGCAGATTCTCTTTGACGGTCATCCCTTATCGGATTACACCCTATCGAGTTTGCGCAGTCAGATTGCTTTGGTTAATCAGCATGTGGTCTTGTTTGAAGGCAGCATTGCTGAAAATATCGCTTATGGTGCTTTGGCGGGTGCAACGCCTGAGCAGATTCAAGCGGCGGCGGATGCGGCGATGGTCAGTGAGTTCGCGCAACGTTTACCGGAGGGGTTGAATACCATCATCGGTGAGAATGGCCTCTCCCTATCGGGGGGGCAGCGTCAGCGCATTGCGATTGCCAGAGCTTTATTAAAAGACGCACCGCTGTTGATCCTGGATGAAGCCACTTCGGCTTTGGATACCGAGTCTGAGCGTTTTATTCAAACGGCTTTGGAGCGGGTGATTGCGAATCGCAGTACTCTGGTTATTGCCCATCGTTTATCGACGGTGGAGCGTGCGGATCGTATTCTGGTGATGGAGCAGGGCGAAGTGGTTGAGCAGGGTAGCCATAAAGAGTTGTTAGAGCAGAATGGCAGTTATGCCAAGTTGTATCGGATGCAGTTTAATGAGGAAGGTGCATGAAGCAGCCTCTACTGGCATCGAGCTATCCACGCATTATTCTAGGCTTGTTGCTGCTACATGCCAGCCTTTGGACACTGATTCCCGCCTGGACAGGTTATAGCCTACCTCTGGATGTAGTCGAAGGTCTCTTCTGGGGGCAGGAGTGGCAGTGGGGATATTACAAACATCCCCCCTTGCCCGCTTGGTTGATCCAGCTTTCCTGGATGGGGCTAGGGGATTATGGCCCTTTCTTTCTCAGTCAGCTGTCTATTTTGTTCACGCTCTTGTTTGTGGGTTTGTTGGGGCGGCGTTTACTCGGGGCTGAGGCGGCCTGGCTGGGGATTTTGTTAACGCTAGGGGTCTATTACTTTATTTGGCCAACGCCTGAATACAATCATAACATTGCGCAGATGCCATTTTGGGCGGCGGCAGTTTGGTTGTTTCACCGTGGGATTCACTCGGGTGCTTATCGTGACTGGCTGGCCTTAGGTCTGGTCGTGGGGTTAGGCATGCTGACCAAGTATGTCATGGTCATGCTGCTGGCGAGTATGTGTTTATATCTGTTGATCACGCCGAAGGCGCGTGTGCAGTTGCAGCGGTTGCCTCTGTGGACGGGTGTGCTCTTGTCTTTGGCAGTGTTTGCACCCCATCTGGTCTGGTTGATTCAGAATGATTTCTTGCCCTTAACCTATATGTCGCAGCGCTCTGGCGAGGCCTTGACCTGGTCGCAGCGCTTCTATTCTCCGGCCAAGTTTTTATTGGTGCAGTTGTTGGATCATCTACCGGTGTTTTTGATCTTGGCACTGGCCGGATTGTTCACGCGTGATCTCTGGTCTCGTCACGCCAGTGCCGCAGATGAGCGCCGCTTTCTTTGGGTGTTGGGTCTAGGGCCGGCTTTTTTTACTGTGCTTTGGGCGCTGTTTGGCGGCAATGGGTTGCGTGATATGTGGGGCACGCCGATGTGGAACCTGTCTGGGTTGTTGCTGGTGTGTTGGTGGCGTTTACCCTTGTCTATAGAGCGCGGACAGAAATTGCTGAAGGTCATGAGCCTGTATCTGTTGCTGATGCTCTTGCTTTATACCCTCGTGCATGCCCTCCTGCCCCATTTCAAAACTAAGCCTTCACGTACCGGTTGGCCGGATAAAGCGATGGCTCAAGCCCTAGCCTCAGTCTGGCAAGCGGAAACAGGCTGTACCCGTGTGGGAGTGGTGGCCGGGGATTATTGGTTAGCGGGTTTGGCTTCTCTGCGTTTAGAGGCGAGGCCCTCAGTCTGGATTCAAGGCCAGTATGCCTATTCGCCCTGGATTACACCGGAGCGCATTGCTGAACAGGGGGTGCTTTGGATTTGGCAAGGCCAGGCGGAGCAGCCCGCTGCGCTGCAGGCCCTGTTACAAGATTCTCTGCTACAAACCCCTGCAGCGATTGAACCTGCTCAAGGGGTGCTGGAGCTGGAGTGGCCGCGTGGTCGTGCCGCACCTTTGGAACTGCATTGGGCGTTAATGCCACCCCGTCATTGCCCTTAAGCGTTTGCTTGCTGATTAAGATGGGGCTGCAGCAGAGCTTCTAAACGGGCTAAAGCGCCACTCTGCTTGGCTAGGTAGTGAGCCGCTGCCTGCCCTGCTGCTTGAGCGGCATCGGGGTTTTGTAACCCCTGCCTTAGGTGAGCACAGAGTTCCTTGGCTGAAGCGCAGGCTTGCAAACCTCCTGCCTCGATCAATCCCTGGGTAATCTCGGCAAAGTTGAAGGTATGGGCTCCGCAGAGCAGAGGTTTTTGCAAGAGTGCCGGCTCTAACGGATTGTGGCCGCCATGCGGAATCAGGGAGCCACCCACAAACACCAGATCACTGGCGGCATAGAGGCTCATGAGTTCGCCCATCGTATCCCCAAGATAGACCTGAACCTCGCGCTTAAGGGGTAAATTTGCACTGCGTCTGTGTCCGCATAGCCCTACGCGCGTGATCTCTTCTGCTACGGCATCAAAGCGCTCGGGATGGCGCGGGACTAAAATCAGGAGTAAATCAGGAAACTCGTGCAGGAGTTCTTGATGAATCTGCAAGAGTTGTTTTTCTTCTGGATCATGGGTGCTCGCGCCGATCCAAACAGGGCGTTCAGCCCCCCAGGCTTGGCGTAAAGCGGCACCGGTTTGCAGCCATTCAGGATTCAGCTGCAAATCAAATTTGATGCTACCGGTAATCTGGCTTTTCTCGGGTGCTAAACCCAGCGCGTAAAAACGTTCGGCATCTTGAGCATTTTGTACCGCTACCGTCGTGAGGCTTTCCAGCATCTGGCGTGTGAGCTTTGCAAAACGAGCATAACCGCGCGCCGAACGTTCGGATAAGCGTGCATTCGCAAGGATCACGGGAATCTGTTGCTGGCGGCAGGCGTGTAATAAATTGGGCCAGAGTTCGGTTTCGACGATCAAACAGGCACGCGGTTGGCTGCGCCGGATAAAGGCTCGTAAAGCCCAAGGCAGATCATAAGGGCAATAGCGGTGGCAGACACGCGAGCCTAAGGCGGCTTGAACCCGTTCGGCGCCGGTGGGTGTCATGGTGGTGATGAGAATAGGGAGATTGGGCTGGTGCTGCAGTAGGCGTTTGACCAAAGGCAGAATGGCAATCACCTCACCCACCGAGACGGCATGTATCCAGAGGGGGTGGTGTGGAAGAGGGCCGCTCCCGGCACCTCCAAAACGCTCGCGCCAGCGCTGGCGGTAAGCTGGGGCGCGACGTCCACGCCACCAGAGTTTAAGCACTAGGCCAGGGATCAGAAGATGCCAGAGCAGCGTATAGATAAATCGATTCAAACCCTTGAATTCCTCATGATCGATGCGGTGCTAAGCCAAAGAATATAGTTTACCATTATCCTTCTTAAGCGGAATGCCTATCGGATAAGCGGATGTCAGAGATCAGATCCCAAGCCCTCAATGCGTTATTAAAACCTCGTGAGCTGGAGCGACCACCTCGTATCACCTGTATTTTGCCGGCCTATAACGAAGCGGAAAATTTGCAGCAGATGGTGCCCTTGCTTTGTGAGGTTTTGCCTAACCTATCCAGCGACTTTGAAATTCTGGTCGTGGATGATGGCAGTCGTGATGCCACCGCAGGCGTAGTGGTCGCCATGTCGGATCTGTATCCGGTGTCTTTACTGGCGCTTTCGCGCAATTTTGGCAAAGAAGCGGCGATGAGTGCCGGGCTGGATCATGCCGAAGGTGATCTGGTGATCTTGATGGATTCGGATATGCAGCATCCTGTAGAGATGCTGGAGGTCTTCTACCAGCATTGGTTAGAGGGGTATGACATGGTGTATGGCATACGTGCCGACCGCTCCGATGAGCATCCGCTGAAACGTCGTTTAACCCATCTTTTTTATCAGGCGCTGAGCCGCAGCGCTGAGGTTGAGATTCAAGCGAATGCGGGTGATTTCCGTTTGATGGATGCGCGAGTGGTGAAAGCTCTACGCGCTCTGCCAGAGCGCAAGCGTATGATGAAAGGGCTGTTTGCTTGGGTCGGTTTTCGTAGTATCGGCGTGCCCTTTAAGGTTAATCCACGTTTCAGTGGTGCGACCAGTTTTGGTTTAAGACGCCTATCCTCTCTGGCCTTGACGGGAATTACCGCTTTTAGCAGTGCGCCCCTACGAATTTGGATGATTATTGGTATTATCATTTCACTCTTGGCGATGGGATATGCTTTGCTGGTGGTGCTCAGCACTCTGTTGCTTGGCAGTGATGTGCCGGGTTGGCCTACTTTGGTGGCCGGTATTGGCTTCTTGGGGGGCATGCAGCTGCTTTCGGTGGGGATTCTGGGTGAGTATATCTCGCGTATCTTTGCCGAAGTGAAAGGGCGTCCGGTGTATCTTGTCTCTGATTATATTCGTTCCTCAAAAACGCCTTCTGCGCAGTCCGAGATGACCGCACCTGCCGCGATCCCCGTTCAGGATGCTGACTAGATGCTCAGGCAGTTGCTGCGTTTTGGTGGAGTGGGGATGACGGCGCTTGTGCTGCACTGGTGTGTGGTGCTGCTGCTGGTGCCTTTCGGGATGGCACCGCTGGTGGCGAATGTCTTTGCCTTTTTGTTGGCATTTCAGGTCAGTTATTTTGGGCATCGTATTCTGACGTTTGGTGCGCAGGCGATCCCGCATCGACAAACTTTTCCGCGCTTTGCCAGTGTGGCGGGTTTAAGTTTTCTAGTGAATGAAAGTCTGTATGCGATCTTACTGACCTGGACCCCTCTGGGTTACCAGTGGGCTTTGTTGTTGGTGTTGGCTTTAGTCGCTGCGCTGACCTTTGTACTGAGTCGTTATTGGGCCTTTGCCGCATGAAAACCTACGTACTCTGCGCCGACGACTTTGGCTATTCCGAGGCGGTGAATCGCGGCATCTTGGATCTGGTGGCCAAGGGACGTTTGAGTGCGGTGAGCTGTATGAGTGATCGGGCTGCTTGGCCGGAGGCGGCTCAGGCTCTGCAACCTTATGCTAATCAGGTGGCGGTGGGATTGCACTTTAATCTGACCGAGACACAGAAGCCGATCCCTCTGGTCAAGTTGATGCAACAGTCGTTCAGCGGTCGTATTGATCAGCAATATGTTGAAATGGCGTTGTTGTTGCAGTTGGATGCGTTTGAGCAGGCTTGGGGGCGGGCACCGGATTTTGTTGATGGTCATCAGCATGTACATATCTTTCGGGGTATTCGTGAAACGCTTTTGCACTGCTTGCAGCAACGCTATCCCAATCAAAAGCCTTGGCTACGCCAGGTAAACCCCTCCCTCAGTGGACACGATGCGACCCTAAAAGCCCTTGTCTTGCGTGCGCTTGGGCAGGGCTTTAGTGCTCAGGCACAAGCCGCCGGTTTTCGACTCTCGGCGCATTTTGCCGGACTCTATTCGCTGAATCCGCAAGCCGATTTCCCTAAGCTTTTGGGTCATTGGTTGACGGCTCTGCCAGAGGGGACGTTGATTATGTGTCACCCGGGGGCTTTGTCACCCGCGCAAACGGGCATGGCTCTGACGCGGCGCCAGGAGTATGACTGGCTCGCCAGTGACGCATTTGCACGCGATCTCAAGCAGCGACATCTTCACCTGAGCCCAACCCCGGCATTCGTCTAAGTTCAGGTCTGCCCAAGCTCCCTTTGCTCAGGCTATAATGCTGGGTTAATTCGTTTATAAAAGCTTCAGATCCCGAACGCTGAGGCTCCATCCCTTTTTGATGCCTGAGGTGTTTGCCCATGATCAGATATATTTGGCCCCTGCTGTTGCTAAGTCTTGTGCTTTTGGCCGGCTGTGGGAACAAAGGCCCTTTGTATCTACCGCAGCACACTGAACAGGCACAGCAGGCAGAATGAGACAGAACATGGATAGCTTTACCTATCAGAATGGCCGCCTTTGTTGTGAAGAAGTCGTGCTGGAAAAAATTGCGGCAAGCCTGGGTACTCCGACCTATGTGTATTCGCGTGATGCGATCGAGCGAGCTTATCTCAGTTATGCTCAAGCCCTTGAGGGCCAGGATGCCTTGGTCTGCTTTGCAGTGAAGGCCAACTCCAATCTGGCCGTGTTGAATGTTTTAGCTCGCCTGGGCGCCGGCTTTGATATCGTCTCCCAAGGTGAGTTGGAGCGTGTACTGCGTGCCGGCGGGGATCCAAGCAAGATTGTGTTCTCGGGTGTGGGTAAACAGCCCGCCGAGATTCAGCGTGCGCTGGAAGTGGGCATCTTCTGCTTTAACATTGAATCGGATGCCGAGTTGGATCGTGTCAATGAAGTGGCTTTGGCACTGGGCAAGGTGGCCCCGGTTTCGTTCCGCGTGAATCCGGATGTTGACGCTAAAACGCATCCCTATATCTCGACTGGGCTGAAAGAAAACAAGTTTGGTATCGATATCGATCATGCGCGTGCGGTCTATCGCCGTGCGGCCACCCTGCCCGGTGTCGAAGTGGTCGGTATGGATTGTCACATAGGTTCGCAGCTCACCGAAATCAGACCTTTTCTAGATGCCCTGGAGCGCCTGCTAAAGTTGATAGATGAGTTGGCAGAAGACGGCATCTCGATTCATCATCTTGATCTGGGAGGGGGCTTAGGAGTGTGTTACACCGACGAGCAGCCGCCTTCGCCAGATGAGTATGTGGCCGCCGTCCTGGAAAAACTGGCAGGGCGTCAGATCAAGCTGGTTTTTGAGCCTGGTCGCTCGATTGTGGCGAATGCCGGGGTCTTACTGACGCAGGTTGAATTTCTTAAACACACGGGCGATAAACACTTCGCGATCATAGATGCCGCGATGAATGATCTAATCCGCCCCTCTCTCTACAACGCTTATCAAGAGATCGTGCCCTTAACCCTGCGCGAAGAGGGTGAAGCCTTAGCCTGGGATCTAGTCGGGCCAGTATGCGAAACGGGTGACTTCCTGGGCAAAAATCGCTTGTTGAACTTAGAGCCAGGTGATCTCTTAGCCGTGTGTTCTGCGGGAGCCTATGGTTTTGTGATGGCATCCAACTACAACACGCGCTGTAAGCCTGCGGAAGTGATGGTCGATGATAATCAGTTTTATCTTGTGCGTGAACGTGAGCGCCTAAGTGATCTGATGAAAGGCGAGCATACCCTCCCAGCAGATCGTTGAGCGGAGAGTCAGCATGCTTCTCAGATTCAGTAAAATGCATGGCCTCGGGAATGACTTTATGGTGATCGATGGGGTGTCGCAGCGTGTGCGTCTCAATGAAACCCTGGTGAAAAGTCTGGCCGATCGTCATACCGGTATTGGTTTTGACCAGCTGTTATTGGTGGAGCCACCCACGCGCCCGGATGTCGATTTCCGTTACCGAATTTTTAATGCGGACGGTTCAGAGGTGGAACATTGTGGCAATGGCGCGCGCTGCTTTGCACGTTTTGTGCGTGATAAGCGCTTAATTGCCAAGGATGAGATCCATGTTGAAACGGCACGTGGCCAATCCGTGCTTTATTTGCGCCCGGATCGTCAGGTGGAAGTGGATATGGGCGCGCCGATTCTGAATCCTGCGGAGATCCCCTTCGCGGCTGAGCAGCAGAGCGCAGTCTATGATCTAGAGGTCGAAGGGCAAAGTGTGCAGATTTCTGCCATCTCTATGGGCAATCCACATCTTGTCCTTGCGGTGAAGGATGTCGACCAAGCCCCGGTTGAGACACTGGGACCTCTGTTGGAGCGCCACCCACGCTTTCCTAAGCGTGTGAATGTTGGGTTTATGCAGGTGATTTCACGCCAACAGATTGCTTTGCGTGTGTTTGAGCGAGGCGCGGGTGAAACTCAAGCCTGTGGAACGGGAGCCTGTGCTGCCGTGGTCGCCGGACGTTTGCGCGGCTGGTTGGATGAAGAGGTAGAGGTCTGCCTGCCGGGTGGCACCTTGCGGATCCGTTGGGCGGGTGAGGGCCAGTCGGTGCATATGACGGGGCCGGCCACTCATGTTTATGAAGGGCAGATTTTCTTATGAACGAACTTCACAGCAAAACCGCCCCCAGTGCGGCCTTGAGTGCCGAGCAGGTGGCGGAGTATTTGGCCGCACATCCGGATTTTTTCACGGAGCACACCTGGTTACTGGAAAAGCTCTATGTGCCGCATCAGCGCGGCACTACCGTTTCTTTGGTGGAAAGACAGACGTCCTTATTACGTGAGCGTAATCAGAAACTCCACGGTCATCTCTCGGAGTTGATCGAAATTGCCCGCCATAACGACATACAGTTTGATAAAACCAAACGTATGGTGTTGGCACTGCTGGAAGCACAAACGCTGGATGATATTGCGATCGCCATCGAAGAAAGTCTGTGCCAGGATTTTTATGGAGATGATGCCCGTTTAATCCTGTTCAGTGAGCAGCCGTTAAATGTGAATAACTTACGTATGTTATCGCGTGCCGATTGTTCACTGGTGCAACCTTTAATTGAAACCAGCTTGCCCAGTTGTGGCCAGTTGAGTGAAGCGATGACCCGTTTTCTCTTCCCGGATAAAGCCGCCCGTGTTCAGTCCGCCGCCGTGGTGCCTTTAGTCAAAGGTGAAACCCTAGGGCTTTTGGCGATCGGAAGCTTTGATCCCGATTATTTCCAGAGTAGCCAGGGCACACTCTTTTTGAGTTATGTTGGTGAAGTCTTGAGCCGCGTGCTGATGCACCGGTTGCAGCATCCGGAAGACTGAGATGTCACGCCAGCCGCCGGATGAATCCGAATGGTTGTCGAATTTTCTCGATCATCTGCGTGTAGAGCGCCAACTTTCGGCGCATACACTGAAAGCCTACCAACGTGATCTTGACCAGATCCAGGTGTGGGCGCAGCAGGCCTCTCTGCCCAGTTGGTCAGGCTTAACGCCTCGTCATCTGCGCCAACTTCTGGGGTATGCTCATCAGCAAGGGCAATCCGGTCGGAGTTTGCAGCGTGTGCTTTCCGCACTGCGCAGCTTTTATCGGTTTTTGGCACGGGAAGGTTGGCTGGAGCAAAATCCGGTGTTGTCAGTGCAGGCACCGAAAAGCGCCAAGCGCTTGCCACAAACGCTGGATGTGGATGCCTTAGAACAGATGTTAGTGGCACCCGATGCCGAGCCTATAACGCTGCGTGATTTTGCGATGATGGAGCTGCTCTACTCTTCCGGTTTACGTGTTTCGGAGCTGGTGGGTTTGGATCTGAATGATCTGGATTTAGGGGCACGTGCACTGCGAGTGACGGGTAAAGGGCGTAAAGTGCGTGATCTGCCGATCGGGCGTTATGCCTGCGAGGCACTCAAAGCCTGGTTAGCGGTACGCACTCATTGGCAAAAATTAGATAACCCCGCCTTGTTTATCAGCCAGCGGGGTGGACGTTTAACCACCCGTGCCGTAGAACAGCGTTTGGCCTACTGGGGGCGGCGCCAAGGGATGGACGGGCGTGTCTATCCCCATCGTTTGCGTCATAGCTTTGCCAGTCACCTCTTAGAATCCAGCCAGGATCTACGTGCGGTTCAGGAATTACTGGGCCATACCGACATCTCCACGACCCAGGTCTATACCCATCTCGATTTTCAGCATTTGATGAGCGTTTATGAGCAGGCCCACCCGCGTGCGCGTAAGCGTTCTGATCAAGAGGATACAGAATGACCTTGCAAGCTTTGACCTTTGATCTTGATGATACCCTTTGGGCCGTTGAGCCGGTGATTGAGTTGGCCAACCAAACGCTCTGGAGTTGGTTGGAGGAGCGTGCTCCACGTTTTACCCAAGCTTATCAGTTCAGTGATCTGGCAGAAGGTTCTGCGTTACGTGCCCAGGTTTTAAGCCGCTACCCAGAAATAGCGCACAGTGTTACCTTGATTCGATTGAAGCTGCTGGAAACCGCGTTGGCGGATTTGGGTTATCCGGTCGCAGATGCGCAAACACTGGCGGCTCAGGCATTTACCGCGTTTATGGAAGCGCGCCATCAAGTCACACTCTTTGCACATGCTCGCACGAGTCTAGAAACCTTGCACCGCCAAGGTTTGCGTTTAGGTGCTTTGAGTAATGGTAATGCGGAGGTTAAACGCACCGGCTTGGCGGATCTGTTTGAGTTTCAATTAAATGCTGATCAGGTCGGGCAGGCCAAACCGCATCCCTTAATGTTTGAGCAGGCGCTGGCCTATCTGCAGCTCAATCCGACCCAAGTGGTGCATATCGGAGATCATCCCGTAAATGATGTGGAAGCCGCGCAAGCGCTGGGAATCTGGACGGTCTGGGTGAATCTAAGTGGGCAGGCTTGGCCAGGTGGGCGGCCTGCCGATGTCGAAATCCGCAGTCTCGCGGATCTGCCCGATGCGATCGCTCAGTTGCAGGCTAGAGCACTTAAACGTCAGATCCTCTAGACGAAGCAAGATTCACAGGAACAGCTCCAGTAGATCATTTAGAAATAAACGCCCTTGTGCGCTGGGTTGTAAACGCCCTGGATCGGCTTCTAATAACCCACGTTGACGTGCCTGCTGTAAGGTTTTGGTTAAGGATTCAGAGTTTAAGACAGTGCGTTCATGCAGCAGTGAGCTTTCGACCCCTGAGGTCAGGCGCAGGGCATTGAGCATAAACTCAAAGGCCTGGTCTTCAGGGGCTACGCGCTCCCGTCCGGCATCTGGATTCAGGGCTTGCATGTAGGCTTTAGGTTGGCGCAGTTTATGGTGTCGCTCAATCTCGAGTTGGCCCTCCACAAGGCGACTGACTTTACCGTGAGCCCCTGCTCCTATCCCGAGATAATCCCCGAAACGCCAATAATTAAGATTGTGTTGGGAGTAACGCTCAGCCCGCGCGTAGGCAGAAATTTCGTATTGAACAAATCCCTGTTCTGCTAGAAGTTGCTGGCCGCTTTCTTGAATGCTCCACAAGGCTTCATCCACGGGCAGTTGCGGAGGGCGGGCATGAAACTCGGTATTCGGCTCAATGGTGAGTTGGTACCAAGACAGATGATCCGGTTCCAGATCAACTGCTTGCTGCAGATCCGCTAAGGCTTGTTCGGGCGTTTGTCCAGGCAGGCCGTGCATCAGATCGAGGTTGACTCTGGGAAAGAGTTCACGAGCACTCTGGGCGGCTGCAAGCGCTTGCTGTGCATTATGAATACGCCCTAGGGCTTGCAGAGCAGGGGTGTGAAAGCTTTGCACCCCGATCGATAAGCGGTTGATGCCTGCTTGGCGAAAGCCCTGAAAACGCTCCATTTCAAAGGTGCCGGGATTGGCTTCTAGGGTGATCTCTGTGTGGCTGGGGATGCCCCAAAGACGATCTACTTCATTTAAGAGCGCTGCTAGGCTATCCGGGTGGAATAGGCTGGGCGTGCCTCCCCCGATAAAAATGCTGTGTAACGGGCGTTTCTGCGTTAAGCGTGCCAGCTCCTGAGCCAGATCGCGAGACAGGGCATCTAGGTACTCAGCCTCAGGTAAAGGCTGGTTTTGTGCGTGTGAATTAAAATCACAATAGGGGCACTTACGAATACACCAGGGTAGGTGAAGGTAGAGTGCCAAGGGTGGCAGTGTTGGCATTAAAGATAGCGCTGTTTAAAAAGTTGCAGGAACGCACGCATCGCGATGCCTCGATGGCTGAGGCGATGTTTCTCTTCCGCACTCAGTTCTGCGGCGGTTTGTTTAAGCGCTGGAATCCAGAAGATAGGATCGTAACCGAAGCCGCCCTGTCCTTGTGGTTGACGTAAGATCTCACCTTGCCAGCTGCCTTGGCAGATGAGTGGAGTCGGATCTTGGGCATGCCGCATAAACACCAGTAAGCATTGATAACGCGCCTGGCGCTGTCCATCAGGCACCTTTTCCATACGCTTGAGTAGGTGCTCAAGATTACGTTGATCATTGGCCCCGGGGCCTGAGTAGCGCGCCGAGTAGATGCCAGGCTCACCCTGCAAGGCATCCACTTCCAGACCGGAATCATCGGCTAGAGCGGGTAACCCGGTGGCAGCGCAGGCATGGCGAGCCTTTAAAATGGCATTTTCAACAAAGCTCAAACCGGTTTCTTCGGCATCACTGACCTGGAAAGCGGATTGTGGTAAGACTTCGATCTGTTCGCTGGCCAGCATCTCGGCAAACTCACGCAGTTTGCCCGCGTTGCTACTGGCCAGCAGGATTTGACGTATATTCAAGCTGATTTAGTCCGCGTAAAAGGTCTGTTCGTGTTGAATGCGGTAAGCGGGACGGCTGGGATCAGGCTGAACCTGCAGGCTGATATTCAGGCGTTCTTCGTTACTGAAGCGAAACTCACCGAGATAATAGATGGCATCCCCTTCTTCAATTTTTTTGAAGGTGAGTGGCTGCTTCTGCTGGATGAGATTACTGACTTCACCCGTCAGGTTGGCTTCAACCGCTTGAGTGCTGCCATCTTCTAGCTTCTTCAGAACCGCAACATTGAGTAATCCGCGTACTCCGCTGCGCGTTAGGCCATGACGTTGCGCGACATCCGCCGGCACAAAGGTTGAGTTAAATGCGTTGTAGTGGATCTCATAATGTTCATCACTAAACATCTGTTCGGCAGAGGCGTGATTCAATCCGAGGCTTAGCAGGGCCAGTAAAAAGCCGGTCAAACTGGAGCGTACAAGTGAGCGTTTCATGTCGTTATCCTCTTCTTGTTGTCATCATCGCGTTATACGGTAGATCGCGATCTCTCCGAGCATATTCGGCCAGAGGTGGATCCACCAGCGGTGGCGATGTTCGTGGTCGACCACGGTGCGATCGAGAATATGGATATTGCGCTCAACACAGAGTTCCTCAAAATCTTTGAACGTGAAGAAGTGAATGTTGGGCGTGTTGTACCAAGTGTAGGAAAGAAACTTGGAGACGGGCATCTTGCCGCGTAAAAACAGGTAGCTGCGCACGCGCCAATGAGCAAAGTTAGGGAAGGTGACAATACACTCTTTACCGATACGCAGCATCTCATCCACGATCAGATCAGGGCGGTGCATGGTTTGCAGAGCATGGCTCATCACCACCGTATCAAAGCTGTTGTTGCGAATACTCATCAGCCCTTGATCGATATCTTTTTCGATCACATTCACCCCTTTTTCAATACAGGAGAGAATGTTTTCGGGATGGATTTCGATGCCATAGCCGCGCACCTGTTTTTCATTCACCAAATAATTCAGGAGTTCACCCTCACCACAGCCGAGGTCGAGAACACGGCTGCCTGGAGCAATCCAATCTTTGACTAGGTCGAGATCAGCGCGCATGTTCTTCTCCTATCTCCGCGGCAACACGTTGCATATAGGCACTAAAGACCTCCATATAACGTGGAATAGGGATTAAGAAGGCATCGTGGCCATGTGCCGCCTCAATCTCACTGTAGGTCACAGGCTGGCCGGCATCGATTAAAGCATCGACGATCTCACGCGAACGCTCTGGAGAAAAGCGCCAATCGGTTGTAAAGGAGACAACAAAAAAGCGGCACTTAACCTGACTTAATGCGGCGGTAAGATCATTCCCAAACTCGGCAGCGGGATCAAAATAATCCAAGGCCTTGGTCATCAATAGATAGGTATTGGCATCAAAAACTGTAGAAAACTGCTCACCCTGATAGTGTAAGTAGGATTCAATTTCAAACTGCGGATGGAAATCAAAATTGATTTTTCCTGAGCGCAGTTCGCGGCCAAACTTCTCGCGCATGCCATCTTCAGACAGATAGGTGATATGCCCGACCATACGTGCCAGCATCAGCCCGGTTTTGGGCACCACACCCTGTTCGTAATAATGACCCTGAAAAAACTGCGGATCTTTGCTAATCGCCTGACGTGCGACCTCATTAAATGCGATATTTTGGGTGCTGAGCTTGGGAGCTGCGGCAATCACCACGCAGTGGCGTAAGCGCTCAGGATAGCTGATTGACCATTGCAGAGCCTGCATGCCTCCGAGGCTACCGCCGACGACTGCCGCCCATTGTTGAATGCCGAGACGATCCGCCAGACGAGCTTGGCTGTTGACCCAGTCCGTGACGGTGATGATCGGAAAATCCGGGCCATAGGGTTTGCCGGTGGCCGGATTGAGGCTTTTTGGCCCAGTGGAACCATGGCAACCGCCCAAATTATTCAGCGCCACCACAAAAAAGCGTTGGGTATCGATACACTTGCCGGGCCCTACGGCGGAATCCCACCAGCCGGGCTTACGATCCTCCAGAGAGTGATAACCGGCGACATGGTGATTGCCGGATAAGGCATGGCAGATCAAAATGGCATTGCTGGCTTCGGCATTCAACTCACCATAGGTTTCGATCACCAGATCGTACTGTTCCAAAGCGCGCCCACAGGCCAGCTCTAGAGGGGTATCAAAATGTTCAACTCTGGGGCTGACTAAACCCACCGAGTCGTGTGGAATTTCAACAGGCATAGGTCTCTCGCTAAGAATGAACTGAACACTCAGGAACGCTAGTCGGTTCAGGTCACATCATTCTTGGCAGCTGTGATTGAATAATCTGGATGACCAAGAAGATGGCAATTGGGGATAAATCCAGACCCCCAATTGGAGGAATCACCCGTCGGACCAATGCAAACATAGGCTCGGTCAGTTGCAGAATCAGCTGTGGGCCTGGGTGGTGTGAGCCGGGTGCGACCCAACTGATCACCACGGAAGCGATGGTGGCCCAGAAGAGAATGGTCAGCAGCATATCCAATATGCCAACTAACGAGAGCACCAGCAGCGTGGCGAGGCCCGCACTGGCATTGCTCAGGGAGACGAGCAAAAACAACACGGCGAGATTGATCAGATAACCCAAGAGCAGGGGGGAAAGATCTGTGCGGCCTAGCTTGAGGCGTAGAGGCTGCAAAGGAGCTAAGGGGATCTGAGTGAATTTCACCACTGCTTGAGAGATCGGATTGTAATAGTCCACGCGCATTGCCTGCATCAGGAAACGCAGCAAACAGATGAAGACAAAAAGCTGACCCAAGGTGCGGATAATCAAAAAAACCGGATCCATGACCTGTCCTTTTTTAAACAGTTAAAGGCATGGGCGAAAGTATAGAGACTTTCGCCAGCTGAATGAACCTCGCTCAGCTTTTTCCCAGCTCATCGGCTAATTCTACGGCGCGTTGGTGGCAAGCCTGCAGAGCCTGGTCGACCAGCGGACTAAAGCCACCCTGTTGAAAACACAGGATCGCTTGTTCGGTGGTGCCCTTGGGCGAAGTGACACGGCGACGCAGTTCTGCCGGATCCCATTCGCTTTGCAGCGCCATTTCGGCGGCACCGGCTGCTGTTTGCAGCGTCAGGGCTTTGGCCGTGTCGGGGCTCAGGCCGAGGCGCTCACCGGCGGCAATCATGGCTTCCATCATCAAGAAAAAATAGGCGGGCCCAGAGCCGGAGACGGCGGTGACGGCATCTAACTCATCTTCTTTATCCACCCAGAGCGTTAAGCCAGTGGCCTGCATGACTTGGCTAATCTCTTGTTTCTGTTGCTCTGTGACCTGCGCATTGGCAAATAAACCACAAGCGCCCTTGCCAACCAATGCCGGGGTGTTGGGCATAGAGCGCACCAGTGCGAGATCCGCACCTAACCAATCCGCAAGTGCCTGAATACGAATGCCTGCCGCCACGGACAGGAATACAGGGTGCTTTTCCGCTGCAGCAGCGCGTAGAGGCGTGCACACGTCACGCATGATTTGGGGTTTGACGGCTAGAATCACCAGGTCAGCTTGGCGCACGGCACTGGCATTATCGCTACGGATCTGGATGCCTTGTGCTTCTAAATCGCGTAGGCGTTCGAGATCCGGCTCACAGGCGATAATCTGCTGTGCTGGCAGTCCTTGTGCGAGTAAGCCACCGATAATGGCGCGTGCCATGTTGCCGGCACCGATAAACGCGATCTGAAAAGAGGTTTGCATGACGAAAAAATCCTTAAGGTTTAGACGGGCGGGGGCCAAAGAGGGCGGTCCCGATACGTAATAGGGTCGATCCTTCGGCGACAGCGGCCTCGAGATCATCACTCATCCCCATCGATAGCGTGTCGAGCGCAGGGAGATGTTGTTTTAATTGCTGAAATAATTGGCGCGCCTGGGCCAGGATCGCCTGTTGTGCGGCGGCATCCTGCGTTGGGGCTGGAATCACCATGAGACCGCGCAGGCGTAATCTTGGTAAGGTTGCGATGGACCGCGCCAAATCCAGTGCCTCCTGCTCAGAGCATCCCGATTTGCTGGCTTCATGGCTGATATTCACCTGCAAGCACACATTTAAAGGTGCGAGGTGTTCAGGCCGTTGTGCGGAGAGGCGTTCGGCTATTTTCAAACGATCTAGGCTGTGTACCCAATCAAAATGCTCAGCCACCAGACGACTCTTGTTCGACTGTAATGGCCCGATAAAATGCCATTCCAGTGGCAGGTCTTGCAGCGCTTGAATCTTCTCGATCCCTTCTTGGACATAGTTTTCGCCAAATGCCCTTAAGCCTGTGCCGAAGGCCTCCCGCACCTCCTCATGCGTACGGGTTTTACTCACCGCAAGAATTTGAACTTCGCGGGGATCACGTCCTGCTGCTTGGCAAGCGGCAAGGATTTGCGCACGAACCTTCTGGACATTCTCTGCTATTCTTGTCATCGTCTGATTTTATCCTTATGCCTAATTCTTTCTGAGGAAAAGGCCACAGGGGTTTGTCGACCTCTGATTTATACTGAACGCATCTACGAGCGCACTAACTCATGGATATTACTGAACTTCTTTCGTTTGCTGTGCAGCAAAAGGCTTCCGACCTTCACCTGACCTCAGGCATGCCCCCGATGATTCGTGTCGATGGTGATGTGCGTCGTATCAAGTTGCCAGCTTTGGATCATAAACAGGTGAATACTCTGATTTATGACATTATGAACGATAAACAGCGCAAGGAATATGAAGAGAATCTAGAGGCGGATTTCTCTTTTGAGGTGCCCAAACTCTCGCGTTTTCGTGTCAACGTCTTTAACCAGCATCGAGGTGCGGCCGCGGTATTCCGTACCGTTCCCAGTAAAGTCTTCACTCTGGAAGATCTGGGCATGGGTAAGGTTTTTCAAGATCTTTCGGAAAAGCCCCGTGGTTTAGTCTTGGTCACCGGCCCGACCGGTTCGGGCAAGAGTACCACGCTGGCGGCTATGATCGACTATATTAATGACACACGCTCAGATCATATTCTGACCATCGAAGATCCGATCGAGTTTGTCCACGAAAGTAAAAAATGTCTGGTCAACCAGCGCGAAGTGCACCGAGATACTCACAGCTTTGCTAATGCACTGCGTTCGGCCTTGCGTGAAGACCCTGATATTATTCTGGTCGGTGAGATGCGTGATTTGGAAACCATACGTTTGGCGCTGACGGCGGCTGAAACGGGTCATTTGGTATTTGGTACTTTGCATACGACCTCCGCCGCTAAAACGATTGACCGTATCATCGACGTTTTCCCGGCAGCGGAAAAAGATATGGTGCGCTCTATGCTCTCTGAGTCTTTGCAGGGTGTGATTTCGCAAACGCTGCTCAAGCGTGCCAAGGGTGGGCGTGTGGCTGCGCATGAAATTATGATCGGTACCCCGGCGATTCGTAACCTGATCCGTGAGGATAAGGTGGCACAGATGTATTCGGCGATTCAAACTGGTGCGGCCTTTGGCATGAAAACCCTGGATCAATCTCTGACGGAGCTGGTGCAGAAGGGAATCATTTCACGTGAAGTGGCACGTGAAAAATCGAAAAACCCCGCTAGCTTCTGATGCGGGTTGAAGGACGACGATTATGGATTTTACTCAACTATTAAAAGTTATGTCGGATCGAGGGGCTTCTGACCTCTTTGTCACGGCCGGTGCGGCACCTGCGATCAAGGTGGATGGCACCATTAAACCTCTGACCAAGGAGGTGCTGCGTGCGGATCAGGCGCGTCAGCTGGTGTATAGCACCATGAACGACAAGCAGTTGGCTGAGTTTGAAGGTTCACATGAGTGTAACTTTGCTATCAGTGCACCCGGCATAGGCCGTTTTCGTGTCAGTGCGTTTTTGCAGCGTAACACACCGGGGATGGTAATGCGCCGCATCAATACTCATATTCCGTCGATGGATGAGCTGAATCTGCCGCCGGTTTTAAAAGAACTCTCGATGACAAAACGCGGGTTGATCCTCTTTGTCGGTGGCACTTCAACCGGTAAGTCGACTTCCCTGGCCTCGATGATCGATTATCGTAATGAAAATCATGCCGGTCATATCATCACCATTGAAGACCCGATCGAGTACATCCATAACCATAAAAAAAGTATCGTGACTCAGCGTGAAGTCGGGTTGGATACGGACTCCTACGAAATCGCGCTAAAAAATACTCTGCGCCAAGCACCGGATGTCATTCTGATGGGTGAGATTCGTGATGCTCAAACCATGAAGTTTGGTTTGCAGTTTGCGGAAACAGGCCATCTCTGTATGGCGACACTGCACGCAAACAACGCGAACCAAGCACTGGATCGTATTATCTCTTTCTTCTCCCCAGATCATCATGATCAGGTCTGGATGGATATGTCGTTGAACCTAAAAGCGATCGTGGCCCAGCAGCTGCTGCCTACTATCGATGGAAAGGGGCGTCGTGCCGCGATTGAAGTAATGATTAACACCCCATTGATTCAGGATCTGATTCGCAAAGCCTCCGTGCATGAAATCAAGGATGTGATCAAGAGCTCAACGAATTTGGGGATGCAAACTTTTGATCAGTCACTCTTCCAGCTTTATAAAGAAGAAGTGATCACCTATGAAGCAGCGTTGGCACATGCCGACTCTGCGAATGATCTGCGTTTGATGATCAAGCTCAATGAAGAAACCAATGCCAAATCACGTCAAGGTCGTGATCTCGGTGGTTTAAGTTTCACGCTGCAGGAGGAGGATGACAACCTCAATATGGGTGGTAGTGTGGAAGTGAAAAATATGTAAGTGATCGGGGAGTCTAGGCTCCCCAATCTGTTTTATCCATCCTTTGCAGAACAGCCCTCTCAATGTCAGAACATCTCTCTCAATGGCGCCGATAGACTACCTTACCACCCGTTAGGGTGGCGCAGACGCGGCCTTTCAGCGTCTGGCCAAAGAAGGGGGTGTTCTTGCCAGCTGAACGTAGGGTTTCCTCATTCACCACCCAACTCTCCTCTGGATCAAAAATACAGATATCGGCTTGGCTGCCCGGAGCCAGACTGCCGGCATCCAAACCCAGGATACGAGCTGGGCCGAGGGTGAGTTTTTCAATCAATTGTGGCAGTTCGAGTAATTTTTGCTCGACCAGCTGCAAGCTCAAAGGGAGTAAGGTTTCCAGGGCGCTCATGCCCGGCGCCGTCTCTGCAAAGGGCGCCTGTTTGGAAATGAGATCTTGAGGCTGATGATCGGAGCAGATCGCGGCCAGGATATCGGTGACGAGTCCTTGGCGCAGTCCAGCACGATCCAAGGCACCCCGCAGCGGGGGTTGTAGATGTAAGGCAGAATCAAATCCGCTGATCTGTTCATCACACAGCAGCAGATGGTGTACCGCTACATCGGCACTGACCTTTAGACCACGCTTTTGCGCAGAAGCAATGAGATGCACGGAGCGCTCGCAGGAAAGTTGGCCAAAATGGGCACGGACACCGGTTTGCTCAATCAGTAATAAACAGCGTGCAACTTCGATGGTTTCTGCGGCTTCTGGGATGCCGTTTAAGCCCAAGCGTGTACAGTTGGCACCTTCATGCATACAGCCCTTGGCGGCTAGGCTGGCATCCTGGGCCTGGAACACCACGAGCAGGTCAAAGGTGGCGGCATATTCTAGGCAGCGTAGTAGCACTAAAGAGTCGCTATAGGCTAAGCGCATATTGGTAAAGGCGATGCAGCCGGAGCTGGCCAAGGCATGTAAAGGCGCCAGTTGTTCGCCTTTTAAACCCTGTGTCATGGCGCCCATCGGTAAGACTCGACAGAAGCCGGCATCGGCGGCCCGATCCTGAATCAGCTCGGCCACTGCGGGTGTGTCAACGACAGGGCGTGTTGTAGGAGGCGTGATGAGGGTGGTAATTCCCCCGGCTGCGGCGGCGGCCGTTTCACTGGCGATCGTGCCTTTCTGTGTCTCACCTGGTTCACGCAGATGCGCGCACAGATCGATGAGACCGGGGCATACCACCTTGCCTTCTGCCAGAATCACTTCTTCGGGGATAAAGCCTTCGGGTGCCTCACCTAGAGCCAAAATCTGGCCTTCCTGGATATAGAGGTCGGTGATTTCATCAAGTGTTTGTGCGGGATCTATCACGCGCCCGCCCTGAATTTTAATCTTCATCTTCGTGTCTCAAGCTTCGTAGGCTGCAGCGGAGGAGGTGAGGGTGTTTTGCTGGGTCAGTTGGCCGCTCATGGCCATAGACATCACTGCCATACGGACAGCAATGCCATTTGTCACCTGGTCGAGGATCAGTGAGCGTGGGCCATCCGCCACGGCGGATTCAATTTCGACGCCTCGATTGATCGGGCCTGGGTGCATCACCAGCGCATCGGGTTTGGCGTAGGCGAGTTTGGCTTCCGTCAAACCGTAGAGTTTGTAGAACTCTGATTCACTGGGTAGGAGCGCGGTTTGCATCCGCTCTTTCTGCAGACGGAGCATCATCACCACATCGACATCACGTAACCCGCGTGACATTTCGGTGTAGACCTTCACGCCTAAGCTTTCAATGTGGCGCGGAAGCAGCGTCATCGGGGCAATCACACGGATTTCAGCGACGCCCAGTGTGCGCAGGGCATGAATCTGAGAGCGGGCTACACGGGAGTGCAAAATATCACCGACAATGGCCACTTTGAGAGGGGTAAATTCTCCTTTATGACGTCGAATCGTTAACATGTCGAGCATGGCTTGAGTGGGGTGAGCATGACGTCCATCGCCAGCATTGATCACCGCGACATCGGGGGTGACCTGCTCGGCGATAAAGTGAGCGGCACCGCTGGCAGAGTGGCGTACTACAAACATGTCACAGTGCATGGCACGCAAGGTCATGAGGGTGTCTTTCAGAGTTTCGCCCTTGGCGGTTGAGGAGGTGCTGATATTCAGATTCAGCACGTCTGCTGAAAGACGTTTAGCCGCCAATTCAAAGGTGGATAGAGTGCGAGTGCTGGCTTCGAAGAAAAGGTTGGCAACGGTTTTGCCGCGTAGCAGCGGCACCTTTTTGACTTGCTGCTCACCCATATCCACAAAGGAATCAGCGGTATCAAGAATCTGTGTTAATAAGGCTTGAGGTAAACCTTCGGTGGTTAAAAAATGTTTCAGCTGGCCATCGGCGGTGAGCTGAATAGAATCGGCTGGAGTAGGAGATAGCATGTTGACAGACTCGCTCAGGATAAGGGGCGGTGGCGAATTTCAAGAAGCAGTGGATCGGGGCCGGTCAATTTTATCTGTTGATCCGGACCTAGGTGTAAAGACTCACCACAGATATCGGGTTGAATCGGCAGTTCGCGGCGTTGCAGATCGACTAGGGTGACCAAGCAGATAGAAGCAGGGCGGCCATAGTCAAAAAGTTCATTCATGGCCGCACGCACAGTGCGTCCAGAGAGAATCACATCATCGACCAGAATCAGATCACGTCCCTCTGTTGCCGCCGGCAGCTGGGAAGCCTGGACGCTGGGTTGCAGGCCAATTTGGGTAAAATCATCGCGATAAAAAGAGATGTTAAGTGTCCCCAGAGGGGTGCTGAGCCCCAAGGCTGAGTGCAAGTGTTCAGCAATCCAGACACCGCCACTGTGAATGCCAATCATCATCGGGTCTTCTAAATCGCGATGGGTGATCCAGGCCTGAAGTTCACGGGTCATTTTGTCTAACAGGGAATCAAGATTCAGATTGCCCGATATCATAGAGCGTCTCCAGTGGGGTATGGCTGGGAATGCGCGCTGAGGAGTTAAACCAGCTTTCCAGAATTAATTGTGCGGCCAGGCTATCGACCGGATCTTTGCTAAAGTGGTGGCTGCCGCCCTGTGCAAAATGGATCTGTTTGGCTTCCTGGGTACTCAGGCGTTCATCCATCAAATAACAGGGCAGGCGATAACGATCTTGAATGCGGTTGGCGAATTTACGGGCGCGACGTGCCATCTCGCTGATACTGCCGTCCATATTCAGGGGGATGCCGACGACCAGTAGATCTGGAGTCCATTCCCGCAGCACAGCATCCAGTGCCGTCCAATCGGGAATACCATCACGGGCCGCTAAAGTGGCTAAGGGTGTGGCGGTGGCGGTGAGAGTCTGGCCTGAGGCCAAACCTATGCGCCCTGTGCCAAAATCAAAGCCCAGGGCTGTCTGAGTTGGGTGGTTCATCACTTATCGGTCAGGCGTGGCCGGCGTGAGCAGTCAGTAATTGTAAATTGACGCCCAGACTCGCCGCTGCGGCCTGCAGTCGCTCCTCAGCTGGTAACCGGAACAGTATATCTGAATTTGCCGGACAGCTTAACCAGCTGTTATCGCGCATTTCTTGCTCTAACTGCCCCGGGCCCCAACCGGCATGCCCCAGGGCCACCAGAAACTGTTCAGGGCCTTCACCTACGGCGAGGGATTCCAGAATGTCCATGGAGGTGGTAAGGCTGATTTCAGCTGTGACGGCGTAGGTGGAGAGCCATTTACGGCCATCGTTGCGGTGTAAGACAAACCCACGATCCTCATGTACCGGCCCACCGTTAAACACAGGGGTAGGTGCGATCGCCACACGGCTGTAGTCCAATTCGATATGTTCAAATAGATCGTGCACCAGAATACCGGCGGGGCGGTTGATAATAATCCCCATTGCACCGTATTCACTATGATCACAGATGTAGGTCAGGGTTTGAGCAAAATGGCGATCTTGTAGATGCGGCATAGAGATCAAAAAGTGGTCGCGCAAACTGGTTGCATCAGACATGGATCACCTCCAGGTTTGGCTGATCGGCAGGGAACTGGACCGCCGCCTGTATGTTAAGAATTAGTACACCTGAGCGCGTTTCTCAAACTTCCAGGTACGAATAATTTCCAATACGTCGGTTGTCCGGCGCATTTCGTTGGTAAAAGGTTGAAAGGGGGCGGCCAGTTGTACAATACGTATGGCGGCATTATCCAGAACGGCATGACCAGAGGATTGCAGGATTTCGATGTTTTCAACACTGCCATCAGGGCGAATCGCAACCAGCAAACGCAGGCTGCCATTGATGTTCTGCTGGCGCGCTTCTGCGGGGTAGTTAAGGTTACCTACCGTTTCAATATGGCGCCGCCAGTTATCCAGGTAGATGGCATCATCCTGAGCCATGGTGGAGGGTGAGGAGGTAAGGCGTCTGACCCTAGGTTTGCGTGCGAGTGCTTGTTGTTCCATCTCCAGTTGCGCCTGCAAGCTGGCCATCTCCATGCTGCGTGCAAAGAGTGAGCTCGCGCTGCCTGTCGTGGCTGGAGGGGGAGGGCTGGCCGGTTTTTGTTGGGTCTGTTTTGGCGCTTGGCGCGGTTGGGGTGCTTGGGTGGTCACCTGCGCTTGTGCGCCCGATTGTACAGCGGGTGCCGCTTCCGGCTCGGCGGCGACTTCTGGGCTGGGTGCGGGTGGAATTACCTCAGCTTCCGCGACAGGTTGTACTTGCGGCTCAGCGGCCGGTTGGCTGGGGGTTTCGGCGGCGACAGGGGCTTCCTCTGGGGTGGAGGGGATAAAGGCTTCTTCGCTTTCACCACTTCCCTGCTGATGCGCTTGCGCCAGAAAATCCACCTGCTCTGGCGGTTTTTCATAGATCTCTTGAGCCAGTGTAATGTCCAGCGTGTGCTGCGGCGGTGTGCGTGTGGGGAGTTGAAACCCTATGCCCAAGAGGATCAATCCGTGCAGCGCCAAAGCCAGAAATGCGTAGAACCCGAGACGATCCATCCCGGGGGCATTCCAAGCTTCGGCGCGGCGCGGTGTTGGCTTCATCTTTGCTCGAGTTGTTGTTCCACTGCGTTCATCAACTGCATTGCGATATCCAGGCCAAATTGCTGATCCAGTTCGCGGATACAGGTGGGGCTGGTCACATTAATTTCGGTGAGGTAATCCCCAATGACATCCAGGCCGACAAAGAGCAGGCCTTTTTCTCGCAGTGTTGGGCCGACTTGAGCGCAGATCCAGCGATCTCTTTCCGTTAAAGGACGGCCTTCACCGCGTCCGCCCGCAGCGAGATTGCCGCGTGTTTCGCCGGCAGAGGGAATGCGTGCTAGGGCATAATCCAGCGGTTCACCGTTGATCATCAGAATGCGCTTATCACCATCCTTGATTTCGGGAAGATATTTCTGCGCCATACACATCTGGGTGCCATGCTGCGTCAGGGTTTCGATCACCACGCCCAGATTGCGGCCATCTTCACGGATATGGAAGATTGAGGCGCCGCCCATGCCATCCAGAGGCTTAAATATTACATCTTGATGTTCGGCATGAAAGGCGCGCAACAGATCGGCACGACGACTGACCAAAACGGGTGGACAGCATTCTGGAAAGTGTGTGGCAAACAGCTTTTCGTTGCAGTCACGTAGGCTATCGGTGCGATTCACCACCAAAACGCCTTCCGCTTCGGCGAGGCTCAGGAGGTGAGTAGAGTAGATGAACTCATTATCAAATGGAGGATCTTTGCGCATCAAAATCACGTCGAGACTGCTCAGAGGGAGCGCTTGGTACTCGCCACGGGTGAACCACTGCTCTGGATTCATGGCGACCTCTAGTGTTGCCATACGGCCCATGGCCACGCCATCACGCAGAAAGAGATCACTCTGTTCCATGTAATAGAGTGACCAGCCTTTGCGTTGTGCAGCCCAAAGCATGGCGAGAGAGCTGTCTTTTTTGTAACTGATCTTTTCGATCGGGTCCATGACGATACCGATACGTAGACTCATCCTCTGGCTCCTTGGTTGGGGGGGTGATGCGGGGATGCTAGTCAAAGGACTAGCTGAGATCACCCCAAAGATACTGCAAAATTGCACAGGCTGCGACTGGCGCCGTTTCGGTACGTAACACCCGTGGCCCGAGCGTCAGCGGGAAAAAGCCTTGGTTGCGTGCCAATTCAATCTCCTCTGCACTGAGTCCCCCTTCGGGGCCAATTAACAGGGCAATGGATTGCGGACGTGGATGCTCCCCTAGACTTAAGGCCTGGTGCGGATCGAGCACCAGCTTCAGATCGGCTTGGCAGTCAGATAACCAATCCTGTAACGGCACAGGGTGAGTGATCTCAGGGATCACTTGACGTTGTGATTGCTCACAGGCACTGATGGCGATCTGTTGCCAGTGGCGTTGACGCTTATCTTGACGCTGAGCATCCAGGCGCACTTCACAGCGCTCAGTAAACAGGGGGGTAATCTGTGCGCAGCCTAGCTCCGTGGCCTTTTGGATGGCGAAGTCCATACGCTCACCCCGCGACAGCGCTTGGCCTAGCTCGATCCGCAGAGACGACTCGCTATGTTGTGGGATGGATTCGAGCAGGCGTGCTTGCGCACTGCGGCGGCTGGCCGGTAGGAGTTCCGCGAGAAACTCCAGGCCCTGACCATTAAACAAACGCAGGCGCTCACCTTCGCGCATCCGTAGAACTTTTAAAGCATGTTGCGCCACGCTTTCGCTGAGTTCGAGTTGATCCATTCCTGCCTGGAGTAACGGCTCATAAAAGCGTGGGATGCGCATAGGATTACAGACCCGCTGCCTGCTTCAATGCCTGCGCACGATCGGTTTTTTCCCAAGGGAAGGCGGTGAAGGTTTCAGAGTATTCCTGACCATCTACATCCTTCCAGTGGTACTGAGCTTCAAAAGGTTCACGACCAAAGTGGCCATAAGCGGCGGTCAATTGGTACATGGGGTGAAGCAGATCGAGCATTTTGGTGATGGCATAAGGGCGCAAGTCAAATTCCTGGCGCACCAGTTCAACGATGCGCTGGTCGCTGACTTTGCCGGTGCCAAAGGTATTGATCGACACTGAGGTCGGTTCGGCCACACCAATCGCATACGAGACTTGGATTTCACAACGATCAGCCAAGCCAGCGGCGACAATATTCTTGGCCACATAACGCCCGGCATAGGCGGCTGAACGATCCACTTTAGAAGGATCCTTACCCGAGAAAGCGCCCCCTCCATGACGTGCCATGCCGCCATAGGTATCAACGATGATTTTGCGTCCAGTCAAACCACAGTCACCTACAGGGCCGCCAATCACAAATTTGCCGGTAGGGTTGATGTGATACTGGGTCTGCGCAGACAACCATTCTGCCGGGATGACGGCTTCGATAATTTCACGCCGAACCATGCGTCGCAGATCTTCCTGATTGATCTCGGGGTCATGCTGTGTAGACAGAACCACCGCTTCTACCGCGCAGGGTTGTCCTTGCTCGTTGTAACGGAAGGTCACCTGGCTTTTGGCATCTGGACGTAACCAAGGCAGCAGTCCGCTTTTACGCAGTTCGGCTTGGCGCTCAACTAAACGATGTGCATAGTGAATCGGTGCAGGCATAAAAGAAGGGGTTTCATTGGTGGCATAACCAAACATCAAACCCTGATCACCTGCACCTTGATCTTCAGGTTTGCTGCGATCCACACCCTGGGCAATATCCACACTCTGCTTGCCAATTAGGTTGAGCACACCACAGGTTTCGCCGTCATACCCAACATCGGAAGAAGTGTAGCCGATGTCGCAGATTACCTTGCGCACTAGCTCTTCCAGATCGACCCAAGCGCTGGTTGAGATTTCACCGGCGACGATGGCGACACCGGTTTTGACCAGTGTTTCACAGGCAACACGGGCATGTTTGTCGCGGGCAATAATGGCATCCAGCACCGCATCGGAGATCTGATCGGCAATTTTGTCTGGGTGGCCTTCAGACACAGACTCAGAGGTAAACAGGGAATATTCGCTCATAACCGGGAGGTATCCTCAAGTTGGGTCAACGCGCAAAAATGGAATAGCCGCCCATTTTAGCGGCAGAGCGCGTCGATTTCATGGGGCATTTACGTTGCGAAACGGAATTTTGCTCATTTTTGCATGAAATTATCGCTTTTCCCTGATTTCGATTTGATGCGCGGCGGCATCTGGGCGAAAATCAGCGCCTGAATTTTTGATGCAACCTCAAGATGGGTTTGACCCAGGAGTTGATGAATGTCCTCTCGCCGTGAACTTGCCAATGCCATCCGGGCTTTGAGCATGGATGCTGTCCAGAAAGCCAAATCCGGTCATCCGGGTGCCCCGATGGGGATGGCCGATATCGCTGAAGTCCTCTGGAACGACTTCCTCAAGCATAATCCGGCGAATCCGCATTGGTTTGATCGTGACCGCTTTGTTCTGTCCAACGGTCATGGCTCCATGCTGATCTACTCTCTGCTGCATCTGACGGGCTATGATGTCAGCATCTCCGATCTGCAAAACTTCCGTCAGTTGCACAGCAAAACAGCGGGTCATCCTGAGTTTGCCTACTGCCCAGGTGTGGAAACTACCACAGGACCTCTGGGGCAGGGCATCACCAATGCGGTGGGGATGGCGATCGCAGAAAAAGTGCTGGCTGCGCAGTTCAACCGCGAAGGTCACGACATCATCGATCATCACACCTATGTCTTTATGGGCGATGGTTGTTTGATGGAGGGTATTTCACACGAGGCCTGTTCACTGGCGGGTACCCTGGGCCTGGGCAAACTGATTGCGTTTTGGGATGACAATGGCATCTCGATTGATGGTGAAGTCGAAGGTTGGTTTACCGATAACACCCCGGCACGTTTTGCGGCCTATGGCTGGCAGGTGATTGCCGGTGTAGATGGCCATGATGCCGATCAGATTCGCGCCGCGATTGAACAGGCGCGCGAAAACACCGAACAGCCGACCTTGATCTGCTGCAAAACCATTATCGGTTTTGGTTCACCGAACAAACAGGGTAAAGAAGAGTGCCACGGTGCACCTTTAGGCGATGCTGAGATCGCACTGGCTCGTGAAGCGCTGAACTGGCCGCATCCGGCTTTTGAGATTCCGGCCGACATCTACGCCGATTGGGATGCCAAAGAAGCGGGTCAACATGCTGAAAATGCTTGGAATGAGCAGCTGGCGGCTTATCACCACGCCTATCCAGAATTAGCGGCAGAGCTGTTACGTCGTTTAAGTGGTGAGTTACCGGCTGATTTTGAAGCCCAGGTGGATGCTTGGATTGCCGAGGTGGCGGCCAAGGGTGAAACCATCGCTTCACGTAAAGCTTCGCAAAATGCGCTCAATGCGCTGGGGCCGATGTTGCCGGAATTCCTGGGTGGATCGGCGGATCTCGCCGGTTCCAACCTGACACTCTGGTCGGGTGCCCAGGGGGTGAGCCGTGAAGAGGCTTCGGGCAACTACCTGTTCTACGGGGTGCGTGAATTTGGCATGAGTGCCATGATGAACGGTATTGCGCTGCATGGTGGATTTATCCCCTACGGTGCCACCTTCTTGGTCTTTATGGAGTATGCACGTAACGCGGTGCGTATGGCGGCGCTAATGAAGCAGCGCGTGATTTTTGTCTACACCCACGACTCCATAGGTCTGGGTGAAGATGGCCCCACGCATCAACCGATCGAACAGATTTCTAACCTGCGTCACACCCCGAATATGGAAACCTGGCGTCCTTGTGATGCGGTGGAATCGGCCGTGTGCTGGAAAGAAGCCGTCTTGCGTCAGGATGGCCCGAGTGCACTGATCTTCTCGCGTCAGAATCTGCCGCATCAGCCACGTCAACCCGAGCAGATCGCAGCGATTAGCCGCGGTGCTTATATCCTGCAGGATTGCAGCGGTGTGCCCGAGCTGATTCTGATGGCGACAGGTTCGGAAGTGGAGCTGGCCGTTGCGGCTGCACAAGAGTTGGCTGCAGACGGTAAGCAGGTGCGTGTAGTGTCTATGCCTTGCACCGAGCGCTTTGATAAGCAGGACGCTGCGTATAAAGAAGCGGTGCTGCCCGCAGCGGTGAGCGCACGTGTGGCGGTGGAAGCGGCTCAGGCGGACTTCTGGTACAAGTATGTTGGCTTGCAAGGTGCCATCATCGGCATGCGTAGCTTTGGAGAATCAGCGCCTGCGGGTGAGTTGTTTAAGCATTTTGGCATTACCCGCGAAGCGGTGGTGAATGCCGCCCGCGGCTTGCTGTGAGGGTGGCTAAGCCTTGAGTTATCGGCTGGCAATTAATGGCTATGGGCGCATCGGACAGTGTCTGTTGCGCGCTATCTATGAGCGTGGCTTGCAGTCACAACTGCAGGTGGTGGCGCTGAATGAGCTGGCCGATCTGGAAACACTCACCTATCTTACCCGCTATGATACGACGCATGGCCGCTTCCCTTTGCCGGTGCATCAGGATGGAAAATACCTGTGTATCGCCGAGGATCGCATCCAGGTCTTGAGTCATCCACAGCCTGAAGATCTGCCCTGGCACGCGCTGGGGATAGATCTGCTGCTGGAGTCATCGGGAACCTTTTCCAGTCGTGCCGAGGCGCAGAGGCATCTGGATGCTGGCGCTCAACGCTTGTTGTTCTCCCATCCTGCAGAAGCGGAGATCGATGCCACCATCGTTTATGGTCTAAATCAGTCGGAGCTACGAGCCGAGCATCGTATCGTTTCTTCAGCCTCCTGTACGACCAACTGTTTGATTCCGGTCTTGCATCTGCTGGATCAGGCGTTTGGTATTCAGAATGGTGTCACCACCACCATCCATTCCGCCATGAATGATCAGCCGGTGATCGATAGCTATCACCACACCGATCTGCGCCTGACGCGCAGTGCCTTACACTCGATGATCCCTGTCGATACTGGATTAAGCCGGGGTATCGATCGCTTGCTGCCGCATCTGGCCGGACGTTTCCAGTGTCTGCATCTGCGTGTGCCGACGCTGAATGTGTCCTTGATGGATTTAAGTGTGAATCTGCAGCGTGCTACGAGTGTTGCCGAGTTGAATCAGCTGTTTCAGCAGGCGGCGGCACAGGGGCCGATGACCGGACTTTTAGGTTATACCGAAGAGCCGCATGCCTCAGTAGACTTCAATCACGATCCGCGTTCAGCTGTGATTGATGGCACACAAACACGGGTATCGGGTGGCACGCTGGTGAAATTAATGGCCTGGTTTGATAACGAATGGGCCTACGCCAATCGTATGCTGGATGTTGCCCAGCATTGGTTAAGCCTGAAAAATGATTTTGACTAACTGAACTTTACACAGGACTTTTCAGCATGAATGTACTGAAAATGAGCGATTTGGATCTGGCCGGTAAACGTGTCCTGATCCGCGAAGATTTGAACGTACCCGTCAAAGACGGACAGGTGACTTCAGATGCCCGTATTCGTGCGTCTTTACCGACGATTCAGATGGCATTAAAGGCCGGTGCCAAGGTCATGCTGATGTCTCACCTCGGTCGCCCGAGCGAAGGTGAGTACGAAGAGAAATACTCTTTAGCCCCTGTCGCGGCTCATCTCTCTCGTCTACTGGAGCGTCAAGTGCCACTGATTCAGGATTGGCTGGACGGAGGCTTTGAGCTGCAGGAAGGCGATGTTGTGTTGCTGGAAAACGTGCGCTTTAACGCCGGTGAAAAGAAAGATAATGAAGCCTTGGCGAAAAAAATGGCTGCGCTTTGTGACGTTTATGTGATGGATGCCTTTGGTACCGCACATCGCGCTCAGGCTTCAACGCATGGTGTCGCGCGCTTTGCACCGGTGGCCTGCGCAGGCCCACTTTTGGCCAGTGAACTGGAGGCCTTGGCACGTGCTTTAGACAATCCGGCGCGCCCGATGACGGCGATTGTGGGTGGCTCAAAGGTGTCCACGAAGTTGGAAGTGCTGAATGCACTGTCTGAGAAGTGCGATCAATTGATTGTCGGCGGTGGGATTGCCAATACCTTTCTGGCGGCCGCCGGTAAGCCGGTGGGTAAGTCTTTGTGTGAACATGATCTGATCCCAGCGGCGCAGGCCTTGATGGCAAAAGTCAGCATTCCTCTGCCCGTGGATGTGGTGGTGGCTAAGGAGTTCTCCGAATCGGCTGAAGCCGTGATCAAATCGGCGGATGAAGTGGCTGAGGATGAAATGATTCTGGATATCGGTCCTGAGTCGGCCAAACAGCTGGCGGAACTGCTGCAAGGGGCGGGTACGATTATTTGGAACGGCCCGGTTGGGGTGTTCGAATTTGATCAGTTTGGTGAGGGGACACGTGTAATTTCACTGGCGATTGCTAAGAGTCAGGGATTCTCGATCGCTGGCGGCGGCGATACGCTGGCCGCTGTGGATAAATATGATATTGCCGATCAGGTATCCTATATCTCGACCGGTGGTGGCGCTTTCCTGGAGTTTGTGGAAGGTAAGGTACTGCCTGCGGTGGCAGTATTACAGGAACGATATTCTAAATAAGGGGTGTTCTCATGGCTTTAGTGTCAATGCGTCAGCTGTTGGATCACGCAGCAGAGCGCGGTTATGGTATTCCGGCGTTTAACGTCAACAACCTCGAGCAGATGCGTGCGATCATGGAAGCGGCGGCAAAAACCGACTCTCCGGTGATTGTTCAGGCTTCTGCGGGCGCACGTAAATACGCCGGTTCCAACTTCTTGCGCCACATGATTTTGGCGGCGATTGAAGAGTTTCCTCAGATTCCGGTGTGTATGCACCAGGATCACGGTACCAGCCCAGCCGTTTGCCAGCGCTCAATTGCGATGGGTTTTTCATCGGTTATGATGGATGGTTCTTTGGGCAGCGATGGTAAAACGCCGACCACCTATGAGTACAATGTCGAGGTGACACGCCGTACGGTCGAGATGGCGCATGCCTGTGGTGTCTCGGTTGAGGGTGAGTTGGGTTGCTTGGGCTCGCTCGAAACGGGCCAAGCCGGTGAAGAAGATGGTATCGGTGCGGAAGGAATACTGTCCCATGATCAGATGCTGACCGATCCGGATGAAGCGGCTGATTTCGTCAGCAAAACCGGTGTGGATGCGCTGGCGATTGCGATCGGCACCAGCCACGGGGCGTATAAATTCACGCGTCCACCAACAGGCGACATCCTGGCGATTGAGCGTATCAAAGCGATCCATGCACGTATTCCAAACACCCATTTGGTGATGCACGGTTCCTCTTCGGTGCCTCAGGAATGGTTGGCGGTGATCAACCAATATGGTGGCGAGATTCCAGAAACCTATGGGGTGCCGGTCGAAGAGATCGTCCAGGGCATCAAGCATGGTGTGCGTAAGGTTAATATCGATACCGATCTGCGTTTGGCCTCTACCGGTGCTGTGCGTCGCTTCCTGGCCGAGCATCCGGCTGAGTTTGATCCACGCAAATTCCTGAAGGTTACTATGGATGCGATGCGCGAGATCTGTATTGCACGTTACGAGGCCTTTGGTAGCGCAGGCAATGCGAGCAAAATCACGCCTGTGTCCCTGGAAAAAATGGCCGATCTTTATGAGTCCGGTGAGCTGGATGTGAAGGTAAAATAATCCTGATTCCTTCAGCATTTTGCTGAGGAAGCACGATAGGGTGGCGCAGACAAACGCCACCCTTTTTTATTGAGTCGATGTGATGCCCTATTTGATTCTGGTGACCCTGCTCTGGGCTTTTTCGTTTAGCTTGATTGGTGAGTTTTTAGCCGGTCAGGTCGACAGTTATTTTGCGGTACTGACGCGAGTTCTGTTAGCCGGGTTACTGTTTATTCCCTTTATCCAGTGGCGTGCGATCCCCGGACGGATCATGTTGGGCATTACCGCAGTGGGGGCGTTACAGTTTGGTGTAACCTATGTTTGCCTCTATCGCGCGTTTGAATTTCTCAGTGTGCCTGAGGTCTTACTCTTTACCATTTTTACGCCGCTGTATGTGGCCTTGATCGATGATCTTTTGCAGCGGCGTTTGACTCTGGCACCCTGGGTGGCCACGGCCTTAGCCGTTATCGGGGCGGCAATCATCCGTTATGATCAGGTGAGCGCAGAGTTCCTGACCGGCTTTCTGATTTTGCAGTTGGCCAATTTGGCGTTTGCGGCCGGACAGGTAGGTTATGCACATTTGATGCGCCAGGCACCTCAGGTGTCCGCCTGGGGCAGTTTTGGTTTCTTTTACCTGGGTGCACTGATATGGGTTTTGCCTGCGTACCTGATTTTAGGGCAACCCGACAAGCTGCCCTCGACCCCTGTGCAATGGGCGGTTTTGCTTTGGTTGGGTTGGATGGCGTCAGGCTTGGGATTTTTCGCTTGGAACAAGGGAGCGACTCAAGTGGATGCCGGTACGCTGGGGGTGATGAACAATGCGTTGATTCCCGCAGGTTTGTTGGTCAATCTGCTCATCTGGAATCGTGAAGCAGATCTGCTGCGCTTAAGTTTAGGCGGTGCGCTGATACTCTTTTCTTTAGCGGTAAATGTGTATTTAGCACGTTTTCCACCCTTGATTGAATTTCGTTCCAGCACAAAAGGTTAGCTATGAAACGATGGATCTTGGCAGGTGCTCTGCTGCTCTTAGCCGGCTGTGATACGGGATCAGGCAGTCCCCCGGTCAGTACAACGCGTGCAGCGCCTATTCATTGGGTGGAAGTGGCTGAGGTGGAGGAGAGAAGTTTAGCTCTAGCTGTGCAACGCAGTGGTACTTTGCGTGCGCTGCGCTCGGCTCAGATTCTCAGTCAGGAAGAGGGGGTGATCACGGCCTTGCCCTTTTACCCAGGAGATCGGGTGGAGGAGGGCGCGCTGCTCCTGAGTTTGGATGATCGTTTATTGCGTGCACAGCGCCGCCGTGTCAGTGCCGAATTAAGTCAAGCCCAGCAGGATCTGCAGCGGGCCCGTACGCTGAGTGAACGCAATTTAATCGCGGTTGAGGAGCGGCAGCGCCGTGAAACTGAGCTTTCTGTGCTACAGGCAGAATTTGAATTGCTCGACGCACGCTTAAGTTATACACGGATCAGTGCCCCGTTTACGGGTGTGATCAGTGAGCGCTTGTCTGAGCCGAATACTTTTGTAGCACGCAACACCCACGTGCTCAGTCTGATGGACCCCAGCTCCTTGTTGATAGATCTCAATCTGTCCGAGCAGTTGCTGCAGACCTTGCAGCGGGGTGATGCCGTGCAGGTGCAGATCGATGCATTGGGGAGTACTGAGCATCTTGGGCGGGTCACACGTATTTATCCTGAAATTGATCCCCGCACGCGTTTAGGGCGTGTGGAAATCAGTTTAGATCCCTTGCCAGAAGGGGCGCGTGTGGGGCAATTTGCCCGGGTTCGTATCGAGGCGGCAACCCAACCACGCCGAGTAATCCCGTTTGCGGCCTTACGTCAGGGAGAAAGCACGCAGGTCTTTGTTTTAAATGCGGCGTCGGAAGTGGAATTACGTCCCGTGACGACCGGCTTGCGTTTGGCCGATCAGATCGAAGTGCTGAGTGGATTGGAGCCGGGAGAGCAGGTGGTGGTGCGTGGCTTTTTTGGCCTCAGGCCTGGACAAAAGGTCAGCCTGAGCAGTCGCCATAATAGGATGGTTGAGGATGAGTAAAGCCCCGCTGCGTCACGGTGCTGGACTTGCCGGTTGGTCGATTCGTCATCCGGTAGGGGTCTGTATGATCGCCCTAGCCGTGGTGGTGCTCGGTTTATTCAGCCTAGGGCGCTTATCGGTTGATCTCCTGCCGCGCTTGATCTACCCGGAAATTCGGGTCTCAGTGACAGATCCCGGTGTGCCGGCTCTGGTCATGGAGGATCGTGTCACCCGTTATTTGGAAGAGCAACTGGCAATAACGGAAGATTTGATCAGCATCCAATCCTCCAGTGAGCTTGGACGAAGTGTGGTCGATCTCTCTTTTCCTTATGGGAAGGACATCGATCTCGCCCTGCGTGATGCCAGTACACGCCTGGACCGAGCGCGGCGCTTTCTGCCTGATAGCATCGAGCAGCCGGTGATTTTTAAACGTGATCCCTCACAAATCCCGGTGCTGGAGTATTCGATCAGTTCGAATTTAATGGATGCTGTGGAGTTACGTACCTGGGCGGATGACGTCTTTGCGAAATGGTTTATCAATCTGCCTGGGGTGGCGGCAGCGGAGGTGGGTGGGGGATTAGAGCGAGAGGTGCAGATACGCCCAGACCCGCAACGCTTAGCGGCCGTGGGCTTAACACTAGATGATTTAGTCGATGCCTTGGCGCGTGGTAATCGCCAAGACCCTGCTGGGCGCTTGCGCCAGCCTAACCAGGAGTTGGCCGGACGTATCTCTGGGCGCTTTGCCAGTGTGGAAGAGCTGGCCACTCTGCCGATCCCCATTGGCGATGGGCACAGTCTGATGCTGGCTGAGTTGGCGCAGGTGTTGGACACTCATCAGGAAGAAACTCTGCGGATTCGGGCCAATGGTGTCCCCGGCATTAAACTCTCCATCCAAAAACAGCCTGAAGCCAACACGATTCAGGTCGCCAATCTAGTTGAACAGCGGTTAGCTTGGTTACAAGAGCAGGCGCTGATTCCGCCGTCGATTGAAATCTTGCCGGTGGCGGATCAGTCGATCTATGTGCGTCAGGCGCTGAATAATTCGGTGCTAGCGGTGGTCAGTGGTGCCCTGTTGGCCATGTCCGTGGTCTATCTGTTTCTTGGTAATTTACGTCGCACCTTGATCATCGGCAGTGCCATCCCGATCGCGGTGATGGTGACCTTTGTTTTGATGGGTTTAGGCGGGTTAACCCTGAATGTGATGACCTTAGGCGGATTGGCGCTGGGTGTGGGGATGTTGGTAGACAATACCATCGTGATGCTGGAAAACATCTATCGGCATCAACGTAAAGGTGAAGCTTCCTATGACGATGCCGCCCAAGCCGCCGCAGAAGTGAACAGTGCCATAGTCGCTTCCACTTCAACTAACCTGGCTGCCATCTTACCCTTCCTCTTTGTCGGTGGTTTGGTGGGTTTGTTGTTTCGTGAATTGATCATGACCATCACCTCCGCGATTCTAGCCTCTATGGTGATCGCCCTCACCCTGGTACCAGCGCTCTCGGCACGTGTAACCCAGCAGCGTCAGGGGCGTTTCCGGCAGATTTTTGATCGAGGCTTGAATGCACTGCGCCGTCTGTATGTTGCTTTAATTCAACGTATTTTGCGTGTGCGCTGGCCGGTGCCTTTGATCTTTGTCTTGGCTTTGGCCACGAGTGCACCCACTTTTTTCAGTCCTGACCAAACCTTTTTGCCCACGCTGGATGATGGACAGATACAGGTGCGTTTAGTCGCGGATACCGATATCACCCTAGAGGCAATGGATCAGAAGGTGCGTCGTATCGAAGCCCTTTTTGCAGAGCACCGGGATGTGGCAACGGTCTTCACTGTGGCCGGTGGAAATGTGTTTGGTCGTTCGGCACGCGAAACGCCGAATCAAGCCACTCTGACGGTGCAATTACGCCCTTTAAAGAGTCGTGCACTGACGTCGCAGCAGTGGATCAACCAGATGAATGCAGAGATTCGTGAACTGCAGCTGGCCGGGGTGCAGGTGCGGATGCGCCAGCAGGGGATACGTGGCATCCGTACCAGTACCAGTGATGACGATATTAGTGTGCGTATCCAAGGGCCGGATCTGGAGGTATTGGATCGTTTGGCGCGTGAAGTACAAAGCCGTTTGCGTGCAGTCTCGGGTGTGCAGAACATCGCCTACTCCTCAGAAGAGGAGGCTTTAGAGCTGGATATACGCCTCGATCGTCAAGTGGCTGCGCGCTTAGGGGTCGAAGTGATGGATCTTTCTCAAGCCTTGCAATATGCCCTAGAAGGGCGAGTGGTCAGCGAGTTTTTTGATCAGGGACGCAGTGTTGATATTCGTTTACGTTTGCCGCGTGAGCAGGTGCAGGATCCACAGGCGCTCGAAGCCTTGCTGCTTTTCCCACGTCAGACTGAACCGGTCTATCTGCATGAGGTGGCTGAAGTCAGCCTCATTCGTGCACCGGGCACGATTCGTCGTGACAGTCAGATGCGAATTGTTGAAATCAGCGCCAATCTGATGTCGGGCGCGGCGCTCGGCAGTGTTTTGCAGCAGATAGATCAGGTTTTAGCAGATTTGGAGTTGCCGGAGGGTTACAGCCGTTATGATGGCGGTGCGGGGCAGGTGTTGCAGGAAGGCCAACAAATGACCAGTTTACTCTTGTTGTTGGCGCTCTTTTTAGTCTTTGTGGTGATGGCGGTTCAGTATGAATCCCTGCGCAACCCTCTAGTGATCATTCTCAGTGTGCCCTTTAGTGCCATAGGTGTCGCCAGTGGCTTAAATGCTTTGGGTATGCCACTCTCTATGCCGGTTTGGCTGGGGATGATTATGTTGGCCGGTATTGTCGTCAACAATGCCATAGTCATGGTCGAATATATCGAGTTGGAAAGAGATCGTGGTGTCGCGCGTGATGCCGCGATCGTGCATGCTGCGGCCTTACGCTTACGCCCAATTCTGATGACCACTCTAACGACCGTGGCCGGGATGTTGCCTTTGGCGCTAGGCCTGGGCGAGGGTTCGGAGATGCTACAACCCTTGGCAGTGGCTATTGTCTTTGGGTTGAGCTTCTCCATGCTGGTGGGTTTGATTCTGGTGCCGGTGATCTACTCTTTGCTGCATCCTGAGTCCGGCTCCGTTGAACAGGCGGCACCGGACTCTCAGACCTCGGTTTAGCTCAGGTGAAAGATATACACCACTGGAGCCACGGCCAGGATCACGGCGAGACCAAAACGCGCCCAAGGGAAAGCTGCCGATTCAGGGCAGAGGTTTTGAGCATCTTGCGTGTGTGGGGTGTGAGGTTTGCGCCCGGTAAACATGGCTTTAACCAAGCCTTCGCCCAGGAGCTTATGCAGTAAGATGGCGAATAGGTGTAGAGCAATCAGCGGCAAGATCCAATCAAAAAAGAAGGTACGGTGCCAGCCACTCATCCAACGCACGGTTTCGCGAGCGGTCCCGGCGACCAGCGGGCCATCAAAGAGGATGTCATCGGTGGTAAATAGGCCGGTGAGAAGTTGGAACGCCAGCACGCCGAGCAGCACCAACACCATGAGGCCGCCCATAGGATTGTGGCTGAGATAGTGTTGTGGTTGGCGTTGTAGCAGGGATTGCGCATAACGCCCGATGCGCCCGGGGCCGTAGAGGAAACGTGAGAAACGTGCGGCGGGGGTGCCGATAAAACCCCAGATAATCCGGTAAATCACCAGTCCCATCAGGATTTGGGCCAGAATCATGTGATGTTCTAAACGATCAAAGCTGCTGCTTTGGGTGGCCGAGAACCAAAGTAAAAACAGTAAGATGGGTAGACTCCAGTGGAACACACGGAGACTCCAATCCCAAACTTTAACCTGAGTGTGCATAGGCTAGATCCTTTAAGGTTGATGCGCTGTCTTGAGTTTCAAGGTCAGCATAACATATTGAACCGCAATCCAATTGTGCTGAGTGACCAAGGAGTTTTGTTTTGAGTTCAGCCACTGTGACCACAGAAACCCAGCGTTTACGGCAAAGTTTTTTTTCCGTGTTTCGTTACAGTCGTCGTGCCCTCGAATTGGTTTGGAGCACATCGCCGCTGCTCACACTTGGATTAGTGGCGCTGACCTTTTTGGCGGGGGTGTTACCGGCCATTGCGGCCTGGATTGGGCAGTTGATTGTGGATGAGGTAGTCACCCAAGCGGCGCAGGATCCGACTACTCGCGACTACAGCGCGGTTTTTCGTTGGTTGCTCTGGGAAGCTCTGGTGCTGATCTTACTCGCTGCGGCCCAGCGTGGTTTGTCGGCGCAGCAATCTATTTTACGTGCTTTGATGGGCCAGCGCGTCAACGTCATGATTTTGGAGAAGGCACAAACCCTGTCTTTGACGCAGTTTGAAGACTCTGAGTTTTACGACAAACTCACGCGAGCACGGCGGGAAGCCTCGATTCGGCCTCTCGCTTTGGTCAACAAAACCTTTAGCCTGTTACAGAACTCCATTGCGCTGTTGAGCTTTGCCATTTTGTTGGTGCAGTTCTCACCCTGGGTTTTGTTGGTGTTGTTTTTGGCGGCTTTACCGGTGTTTGTGTCTGAAGCCAAATTCTCTGGAGATGCCTTTCAACTGTCACGCTGGCGCTCACCTGAGTTGCGTAAACAGCTCTATCTTGAAACCCTGTTGGCGCGTGAAGACAGTATTAAAGAGGTGCGCTTATTTGGCCTAGGGCAGTTGTTGCTCGATCGTTATAAGGCGATTTTTCACACGTTATTTGGGGCTGAGCGACACCTCATCATCCGCCGTGATCTCTGGGGATTTATTCTCGGTCTCTTGGGCACCCTAGCTTTTTATGCGGCCTATGCCTGGATTGTGGTGGAGACGGTGCAGGGAGTTATTACACTGGGTCAAATGACCATGTATCTTTTGGTTTTTAAGCAGGGGCAGAGTGCGATCAGTACCAATCTGACCGCGATCAGTGGAATGTATGAGGATAACCTCTATTTATCCAATCTTTATGAGTATCTGGAACAGCCGGTGGAGTTGGAGCGCGGTACCCTGACGCAAGGTGTGAATCCGCAGGAGGGTATTCGTTTTGAGTCCGTTAGTTTTGTCTATCCAGGAGCTGACAAACCCGCACTGAAGCAGGTGAGCCTCCATCTCCCACCGGGAACATCTTTAGCGCTCGTGGGTGAAAATGGTTCGGGTAAAACCACACTGATCAAACTCCTGACTCGCCTCTATCAACCGACCGAAGGGCGCATTTTGTTGGATGGCAGTGATCTCAGGGATTGGGACCCACAGACCCTGCGCCAGCGTATCGGTGTGATTTTTCAGGATTTTGTGCGTTATCAATTTCTCGTCGGAGAGAATCTTGGCGTTGGGGATGTGGCGGCCTTTAGCGATGAACAGCGTTGGCGTGAAGCCGGTGAGCTGGGCTTAGCAGATCCCTTTATTCGTCAGCTTTCTGGCGGCTATCACACACAACTGGGGCGCTGGTTTCAGGGTGGGCAGGAACTATCAGGAGGGCAGTGGCAGAAGATCGCCTTAAGCCGTGCGTTTATGCGCAGCAACGCCGATATTTTGGTTTTGGATGAACCCACCGCAGCGATGGATGCTGAAGCCGAAGCTCAGGTGTTTGAGCATGTCCGTCAGCACAGCCAAGAGCGTATGGTGATCCTGATCTCACATCGCTTTTCGACCGTGCGTATGGCCGATCACATCGTGTTATTACGTCATGGTGAAATTCAGGAGCAGGGCACACATGCCTCGCTGCTCGCCGCCAATGGCCGTTATGCGGAACTGTTTCATCTGCAGGCACAGGGCTATCGTTTGGATTAAGTGCCTCTTTTTAGATACCTCCTTGGCTATATGGTGTGAGTCGGCGGGTCATGTTAAGTTGGGAAAAAGACTAAGAATATTGGAATCCCTGTCATGACCCGAGACGCTCAGCGTTTTCAACCGCTGCGAGGTCGTGTGCTGAATGCGCAGGCTTTAGCAGAGGTACAGCAACAGCTGGCCCACCTTCCTCAACAACGTGATCTGCTTTTGGAATATCTCCATTGCCTGAATGATGCTCAAGGCTCTTTGCGCTTGGATCAACTGCATGCCTTAGCGGCCTGGTTAAATATTCCCGCCGTTGAGGTGTTGGAAACGGCTGCGTTTTATGCGCATTTTCAGATTATTGAAACGGACGCGACACCGCCACCGAAACTCAAAATTCGTGTTTGTGAATCCCTCTCTTGCCAGCTGGCCGGTGCCGAGGCTTTGTACCAAGGCTTGCAGCAGGGGTTAGATCTGTCTCAAGTACAACTCTTAAAAGCGCCCTGTGTCGGGCGTTGTGCTGAGGCGCCGGTGGCGATAGTCGGGCAGTTCCCAGTGGCTAAAGCCAGTGTGCAAAGTGTGGTGCAGCACTGGCTGGCCGGTGACTGCCAGCCTGAACATTTGAGCTGGCCTTCCTGTGAGACGTATCAGCAGCAGGGGGGGTATGCCGTACTGAAGCGGGTGCGTACTGGAGCACTCAGATTGGATCAGGTGATCGATCAGTTGAATCATGCGGGCTTGCGTGGTTTAGGCGGTGCAGGTTTTCCGACCGCACGTAAGTGGAAGTTGGTCGCAGAACAGCCGGGGCCACGCTATCTGGTGGTGAACGCCGATGAAGGCGAGCCGGGCACCTTCAAGGATCGTTATTATTTGCAACGTCAACCGCACCAATGTTTGGAGGGGATGTTGATTGCCGCGGCCTGTATTGCAGCTGAGGCGGTGTATATCTACTTAAGAGATGAGTATCCGGCGCTACATCAGGTGCTGACGCAAGCGATTGCCGAATTAGAAACAGAGGGTTGGATTGCGCCAGGTTATATCCAGCTGCGGCGTGGGGCGGGTGCTTACATCTGTGGCGAAGAGTCGGCATTAATCGAGTCTTTGGAAGGCAAACCGGGTAAACCTCGTCAGCGCCCACCCTATGTGGCTCAGCGTGGGCTGTTTCAACGTCCCACACTGGTGAATAATCTGGAAACCCTCTATTGGGTGGCTGAGTTGCTGCGCCCAGGCAGTGAAACGTTTACTCAGGCTGGACGGCATGGACGCCAGGGTTTACGCAGCTTTTCCGTCTCCGGGCGTGTGGCGTACCCCGGTGTCCATCTGGCTCCAGCGGGGATTACGCTGCGTGAACTTTTGGATGAGTACTGTGGTGGTATGTTGCCCGGACATCAGCTCCTGGCCTATCTGCCCGGTGGGGCATCGGGGGGTATTCTCGGTGCCGAACACGCGGATCTGCCTTTGGATTTTGACACCCTACAGGCCTATGGTTGTTTTATCGGCTCTGCTGCGATCATCGTTTTGTCGGATCAGGACGATCTGCGTGAAGTCTTACTCAATCTCATGGCATTTTTCACTGAAGAAAGCTGTGGTCAGTGTACCCCCTGTCGTTTAGGAACCGAGCAACTGCTGGCACATCTGCGCCAGGATCGTTGGGATCGCGATTGGCTGCTCAAACTCAGCCAGGTGATGCAGGATGCTTCCATTTGTGGTCTAGGTCAGGCCGCGCCCAATGGCTTATTGAGTGTGCTGAAGTTTTTACCGCACGCCTTGCCTGAGCGGATTCAGTTGTTGGAGGTGGAGCGTGGATAAGCAGGCAACTTTTTTTCTAACCTATGATGGCCAGCAGGTAGAAGCTCAGGCAGGAGAAACCCTCTGGCAGTTGGCTCAACGCTTGGGTGATGCGATCCCGCATCTATGTTTTTCTGAGGCACCTGGCTATCGAGCCGATGGTAATTGCCGTGCCTGTATGGTCGAGATCGAGGGTGAACGCACACTGGTTGCCAGTTGTATGCGTGAAGCCAGTGCCGGCCTGGTGATTTGGAGCCAAGGCTCACAGCGTGCTCAAGCCGCGCGCAAAACGATCCTAGAGATGTTAGCCGCCGAACAACCCGCGCGTGCCGAAAGCCCGGATAGATCCAGTCATTTCTGGCACTGGGCCGAGGAATTGGCCATTGATGTTGGCAAGTTTCCACGGCAGAAGAAACAGGTGGTCGCAGACAGGTCGCATCCGGCAATGCAGTTTGCAGCCGATGCCTGTATCCAGTGCGGCTTATGTGTACGCGCCTGTCGAGAAGTTCAGGTGAATGATGTGATCGGCCTCGTGGGTCGTGGTCAGCAGACCCAGGTGGTCTTTGATCTGTATGACCCGATGGGTGAAAGCCATTGTGTAGGGTGTGGTGAGTGTGTACAGATCTGCCCAACCGGCGCCTTGATGCCAAAAACACTGGTCGATGCTCAGGGCGTCGGAGACTCCGCCGCTTTTGATCGGAGTGTGGACTCTGTTTGCCCTTATTGTGGGGTGGGTTGTCAGGTGAGTTATAAGGTCCGCGAGGATCGCATTATTGCCGTAGAGGGGCGTAATGGCCCGGCAAATGCACAGCGTTTATGTGTGAAGGGGCGCTTTGGTGCCGACTATGTCCACCATGCACAACGCTTGCTGACACCACTGATTCGCCGCGAGGGGGTGAGTAAGCAGCTGGATCCGAATTTTGATCCAGCGCAGCCCTGGACCCATTTTCGTCCCGCCACCTGGGAGGAAGCCTTGGATAAAGCCGCCTCGGGGTTTGCTCATTTGCGTGCGGCTTATGGTGCGCAGGCCTTGGCCGGTTTGGGCAGTGCCAAGTGCAGTAATGAAGAAGCCTGGTTGTTTCAAAAGCTGATTCGTACCGGATTTGGCAGCAATCATGTCGATCACTGTACCCGTCTGTGTCATGCCAGCTCGGTGGCGGCTCTGTTAGAGGGTTTAGGCTCGGGGGCGGTTACGGCGTCTTTCCGTCAAGCTGAACAATCGGATGTAATACTGCTCACCGGCTGTAATCCCGCGGTGAATCATCCGGTGGCCGCCACCTTCTTTAAGCAAGCCGCGAAACGCGGCGCCAAGCTGATTATTATCGATCCGCGTGGTCAGGCATTGAGTGAATACGCGGATGAGGTCTTGCGCTTTAAACCGGGCAGTGATGTGGCACTCTATTCGGCCTTGTTGCATGTCATCATCAACGAAGGGCTCTATAACGCTGAGTATATTGCGGCCCATACTGAAGGGTTTGAGGCATTCAAAACTTCGGTGGCACAGGCGACCCCTGAAGCCATGGCTCCCATCTGTGGCATAGAGCCGGAACGTCTGCGTAAAGTCGCGCGTCTGTATGCACAGGCTGCGAGTGCCATCATTTTTTGGGGCATGGGGATCTCCCAGCATACGCATGGCACAGACAACGCGCGTTGTTTAATCGCCTTGGCGCTGGCCTGTGGACAGACCGGTCGTCCGGGAACCGGTTTACATCCTTTGCGCGGTCAAAATAACGTGCAGGGCGCTTCGGATGCCGGCTTGATCCCGATGTTTTTACCCGATTATCAATCGGTTGCCGATGCGCAGGCACGTGCTAAATTTGAACGTCTCTGGTCAACGCCCTTGCCGAGCCAGCCTGGCCTGACGGTGGTGGAGATGATCCATGCGATGGAGGCCGGTCAGCTGCGCGGGATGTATATTATGGGCGAGAATCCGGCGATGTCCGATCCGGATCTGGCGCACAGTCGTGAAGCCTTGGCCAGATTAGAACATCTGGTTGTACAGGATCTGTTTATCACCGAAACCGCACAGCTCGCGGATGTCATTCTGCCGGCCTCGGCTTGGATTGAAAAGGAAGGGACGGTCACCAATACCAATCGTCAGGTTCAGCTCGGGCAGGCCGCCTTACCCTTACCCGGAGAGGCTAAACCTGATTGGTGGATTATCCAGGCGCTCGCCCAACGCATGGGCTTGCCTTGGGAGTATAGTCATCCGCGTGAGGTGTTTGCGGAGATGCAGCAAGGGATGGCGTCTTTAAGCCATATTTCTTGGCAGCGTTTGCAGCAGGAGAGTGCGGTCACCTATCCCTGTGCCAGTCCTGATCAGCCTGGGCAGGATATCGTATTTGCTGATGCCTTCCCTAGAGCCGGTGGGCGGGCGGCTTTTCATGCCGTGAGCTATCAACCCCCAGCAGAGTTACCGGATCAGGATTACCCTTTGATCTTGACGACAGGGCGCGTGCTGGAGCACTGGCACACGGGGAGCATGACCCGGCGCAGCCAGGTGTTGGATGCCTTAGAGCCGGAAGCACGTGCGCATCTTGCGCCGACCACCCTGCAGCAGCTGGGTTTGCCAGGGGATGCTTGGGTGTCCATTCGCACACGGCGGGGTGAAATTCAATTGCGTGTTCGGGCGGATAGCAGTGTTGCTCCGGGACAGGTGTTTCTCCCTTTTTGCTATCAAGAAGCGGCTGCTAATCTGCTGACTAATCCTGCACTCGATCCTTATGGTAAGATCCCCGAATTCAAATTTGCGGCTTGCCGCCTCGAAGCGATTGCGGAGGTGCCTGCCATTTGAGAAGCGCTCAAGAGGGTTGAGGCGCTTCGAGCTGAGGAGCTGAAGTGCTGAAGTCTGGTTTAGCTCAACTTGATCCAAGTGGGCGTCATGTTCTGGGGCTATTGCTGGCGGTCTGGTCCTTGTTGATGGGTGCTTTGCTTTGGCAGTATTTTGCCAGTGTGCGTCTGCACGAGCAGCAATCTTTGACACGGATCGAAACCGCTACTCAGGCTTTGGCCCTGACACAGGGTGAGCTGGTGTCGGCGCGTTTAGCCGAAATTGATCGTAGCCTGCTGACCCTTCGCGATCTGATTCAGCACCCCAGTCATTCCGAGTTGCGAGAGGAGCACGTGCGCCGGGTCATGCTCTCGCGTCGTTCTGTAAGTGCCGAGCTGCTCGATTACCTCTGGTTAGACAAAACCGGGCGTATCCAAAACTGGACGCAGCCAGGTCCTCCCCCTTGGGTGGCGGATCGTCATTATTTCACCCAGCATCGAGACGATCCACAGGATCGCTCACTGATCTCTCCGCCGGCTTTTTCACGTGTGGATCGTCCACGTTTGTTTATTGCCCTGAGTCGCCCCCTTTATGATGCTCAGGGCGAATTTGACGGTGTGCTGATCGCCGCCATAGATGTCCGCACGCTGGCCCAGGAGTTGGGCCGTATCACCGAGGACAGTCGCATGACCACGGCCTTACTGACGCTGCCGGGAGAGCTGATCTATCGTATGCCGATGATTGATCTGCGCCCAGGAATGCACATCGAGCGTGTGGCAGCGCTGCAAGGCCAGATTCCAGAAACCTATGCTTACCGCAGCGCGGCCCCTATTGATGGTCGGATGCGGCAAGTGGCGTATCAGCGCTTGCAAGCCTGGCCGCTGTTGGTGGTGGTCACGGAGGATTTGGAGGATGAGCTGCTCCAACTTAAGCGTTTTGCACGCAGTGAGCAGTTCCGTTTTGGTTTTTTTGGCTTGTTTGCCAGTGCCCTGATAGCGGTGTTATTTGTTTTGCTGCTCTACCAGCAGCGTGTGGCACGCGCACGCCGAGAACAGCAACAGCGTTTGGAAGAGGTGCAGAAACTGGCGCAACTTGGTCATTGGCGCGCGGATATGAAGACTGGAGCACTGTGGTGGTCGGATGAAATCTATACCATCTTCGGTTGGTCAAAGTCGATACAGCCCAGTGTCGAAAAATTTAAGCAAGCCGTGCATCCAGACGATCGAGCCTTAGTGGAAGCCAGTGAACAGCTGGCGCAGAAAGAGGGACGGCATGATGTTGAACACCGTATTCTGCGTCCCAACGGTGAGGTGCGTTGGGTGCATGAGCGTGCCAAAGCACGTGTCAGCCCTCAGGGTGAGTTATTGGAATTGCGCGGATCGGTGCAAGACATCACTGATCTCAAGCAAACGGAAGAGCGCTTAAGACAGCAAGCCCTGGCGCTGCAAAAATCCAATGATGAACTGGAACAGTTTGCCTATGTGGCCTCTCACGATTTGCGCCAACCCTTGCGCATGATTAACAGTTTCAGTGAGTTGCTCAATCAACGTCTGCAAGCGCAGATGGATCAAGAAAGCCGCGAGTATATGGAATATGTGCTCGATGGTAGCCAGCGGTTAGATGAAATGCTGATCTCGCTGCTAGAGTATTCTCGTGTCGGCCGCAGTGGTGAGCCGGAGCAGTGGATTCAAAGTCGGGTATTGCTTGAGGAAGCCCTGCGCTTTCTGCAGCCAGAAATTCAAGCCACGCAAGCACAGATTCATTTAGTCGGTGACTGGCCAAAATTAAAGATAGCGCGCAATGAAGGGGTGCGGCTGTTTCAGAATCTACTCGCGAATGCACTAAAGTTTCATGCCGCAGGGCGCGTGCCTGAGATAGAGTTGAAGGTCGAGGCGCTGAGTCAGGGCTGGCAGTTTAGTATCTGTGATCAAGGAATTGGCATAGACGCCACGCAACTGGAGCGAGTCTTCCTGGTTTTTCAGCGTTTAAATGCACGCGGAGCCTATCCAGGAAGCGGAATTGGCTTACCCGTTTGTCGTAAAATAGTAGAACGACATGGTGGAATCATCTGGGCAGAGTCGGCTGGAATAAACCAGGGCAGCTGTTTTAAATTTATCCTGCCGCGCCTGTCTGAGGGAGAACAACTTTGCTGAATAGCGAACACTTATCAGAAAACTTTGGGTATCGCGTACTGCTGATCGAAGATGAGCCGGGGGATGTGGCTTTAATTCGTGTCCATCTCAACGAGAAAGCCAGTGATGCCTTTAGTTTGGTCGCGGTGCCATCTCTGGCTGAGGCGTTGGCGATCCTTGAGGATGAAGATCAGCACCCGGATGTGATCCTATTGGATCTGAACTTACCCGACTGTTCGGGTTTGATCACTTTAGAGCGTGTGCGTGATCGTGCCCCCGATATTCCGATTGTGATTTTAACCGGTGTCAGTGATACCCGTTTGGTGCGAGAGTCTCTGCGTTTTGGAGCTCAGGATTATCTGGTGAAAAGTGGTGATGGCCATGCCCTGCGCAAAGCGATTCGTTACGCGATTGTGCGCCATGAGCGTGATCAAACCGCGCGCTTAGCCGAGGCGGTGTTTACCATTACCGATACCGGGATCGTCATGCTGGATCGACATATGCAGGTTCAGCAAGTGAATCCAGCCTTCACTCAACTCTTACAACTGGATCAGGAACAGATTGTGGGGCGAGCCCTGAATGAGCTGCCCAGTGATCTCACCCTGGAGCGTGGATGGGCGCAGCCACTCAAAGCTTTGGCGGAACAAGGTCGATGTGCGGCTGAGCTGACCCTGCACGGAACGGAGGAAAGTACACGGATTTTATCGATGCGCGCTCATGCGGTGTATCGCGCCGACGGTTCGGTATCGAACTATGTCATGGTGTTTGATGACATTACACTGCGCAAAAAAGCAGAAGAGCAACTGGCCTATCAGGCCACACACGATAGCCTCACCGGATTACCGAATCGGGTGCTTTTCTATGATCGTTTGGAGCAGGCGGTGATCGAGATGCAGCGTTACAAAACGGTGTTCGCCTTGCTCTACATCGATCTGGATGGTTTTAAACCGGTCAACGACACCTTAGGCCATGCGGCAGGGGATGCGCTCTTGGTTGAGATCGCCCAGCGTCTTAAGCATGTGATTCGTACCTCAGACACGGTGGCGCGTTTATCCGGTGATGAGTTCGCCATCTTGATACGCCATACCGCAGATGAAGAAAATGTGAAATTGATCGCTGAGAAGGTGATTCAAACCATCTCCCAACCCTGCATTCTCGCAGAAGGGATCGCGCAGATCTCCGCCAGTGTCGGGATCGCCTGCTGCCCAGCGGATGCGCTCGATACCCACCACCTCCTGCGTGCGGCCGATGAAGCCATGTACCGCGCCAAACGCTCAGGTAAAGGCCAAGCCGTCCTGACAGGGAAGCCATTATGATGAGAATGTGCTGATGAATGCGCATCCCTTTGAGCGTTTAACGCCGGATTTTATATTGGATGCGCTGGAAGCCCAGGGTTATCTCTGTGATGGACGCATTCTGGCGCTGAATAGCTACGAAAATCGCGTGTACCAGATCGGCCTGGATGAAGCGCAACCGATTATTGCCAAGTTTTATCGTCCTGAGCGCTGGAGTCCGGCTCAGATTCAAGAGGAGCATGATTTCACCCAAGCCTTGGTGGATCAGGAGCTCTCTGTTGTGGCGCCCCTGCGTACAGCCGCGGGACACAGCTTGCTTGAGTATCAGGGATTTGGTTTTGCCTTGTTTCCACGTCGCGGTGGGCGGGCACCGGAGTTGGATAATCCGGATCATCTTTATCAACTCGGTCAAACTCTCGGACGCATTCATCAAGTGGGACGTGCACAGGCCTTTGTTGCACGTCCACGGCTGACAGCCGAGCATTTTGGTGATGAGAGTGTCGCGTTTATCGCTGAACAGATGATCCCAATGAGCCTACGCACCGCCTATGTGTCTTTGGCGGAAGATCTACTCAAGCAGATACATCACGCTTTTTCACGTTATTCAGATCTCACCTATCTGCGAGTGCATGGAGATTGCCACGCGGGTAATCTGCTCTGGCGGGATGAGCATCCGCACTTTGTCGACTTTGATGATTCACGTATGGCTCCAGCGATTCAAGATTTGTGGATGCTGTTGACCGACAGTGATCGTCTGCAGCGTGAACTGCAGCTAGAAGAGGTGTTGTCGGGTTATCAAGAGTTCTCCGATTTTGATGCGCGTGAATTGCATCTGATCGAGCCTTTGCGTGCACTGCGGATGCTACATTACAGCGCTTGGTTAGGGCGTCGCTGGCAAGATCCTGCCTTCCCCATGCATTTCCCCTGGTATAACACTGAGCGTTATTGGGGTGAGCATATCTTGCAGTTACGTGAGCAGCTCGCGGCCTTGCAAGAACCGGTGTTGCGCAGACTCTAGAACCTTATGAAAACACTGGCGCATCCTGTTCATAGCGAACTGGAGATCAAAAAATCACGCTTTATCGGTTGTGTGGAGCCGATTCAATCTCAGGCAGAGGGATTGGCACGGGTAGCTGAGCTTTGGAAAATACATCCGGAAGCGCGTCATATCTGTTTTGTGCTGCTAGTGCAGGGGCAGGTGCGTCAATCGGATGATGGTGAACCCTCAGGCACAGCGGCGCGTCCGATGCTGAATGTATTGCAACACAAGGGATTGGATAATGTGCTCGCCAGTGTAGTGCGCTATTTTGGCGGCATCAAACTTGGCGCGGGTGGTTTGGTGCGTGCGTATAGCCAAGCGATCAGTGAGCCTCTGGCACAGGCGCAGTGGCTAGAGTTCAAACCACAACAGCAGTTACAGATCACCTTTGATTATGCTTATGAGTCCACGGTGCGTCATCAGTTGGAGCTGGCCGGTTTAGAATTTGAAGTGATTGATTATGCCGAACAGGTCAAGGCCTGGGTGCGGGGTGAAGAGCAAGCACTGACCCCCTGTCTGCAGCGCTTGCAGGAGCAGTTAAAAGGCACACTCATCTGTACCTCTGCGGACTAGGTTGCCCAGATCCGAGGGGTGGAGGCGGGGCGGCCTAACACCTGAGGCCGGCACTCTGCCCAGAGCGCACTGAACAGACTCAACAGGGGTTGTGTTTGTTGGCCTAAAGCGCGAACCACTAAGAGTTCATCTAAACAGGTCGCACCTGCCTGGATCTCAGGTGGGGTGATCTCGGCTAAGAGAGCCTGCAGGCTTTCCAGGAGCTGCGGTGTGGCCGGATAGATCAACAAACTGGCTTGCATCGGTGCTTGGCGTAAACCGGCGGCGGCCTGTTGCAGATCCACGCCGTTGCAAACAAAGTGTTCGAGCAGATGCCGTCGCCCATCGATCCAGACTTGAGTGCGAGCATGGATGTGGCCTTGGTCAAAGCGCTCCTGAATCACCGGGCGTCCTAAACACTGCATCTCCCAGCCGATAAATCTCGCACCCTGGCACAGATAAAGATCCGTGCGCATCTCCACCTCCGCCCCAGGAAAAAAGATATTTTCCTGAGGAAACCACTCCAGGCTGGCACCGGCATCGACGCGCAGGCACTGCTGGAACCTAGCTAAACGGCCACCGGAGCGGTAGAACTTGGTGGCGCCTGGCGTGGTGATGAGTACCTGAGCGCCGGTTTGGCTGTGCACCTCTAAGCTCAATTCATCGCTACCGACAACTCCGCCTGGTGGGTGCAGCAGATAGGTATGACAAACCGGCCCTTCAGGATAAAAAGGCCTTTGCACGGTTAGAGGGCCACGACGTTGAGAGTGGATTAGGCGTGTCGCGCCTTCACGCTCGGCATAGCCCAGTTCGAGATGGGCTTGCCAGCCACCCACAGGCGGTACAGCGGCGTTCATGAGCGTGCGCTCGCGTGATTCGGATTAAGCCGCATCGAGCATGCCTTGTGTGACAATAAAGTTGATGATCACATCCAGACCCACCCCGGTTTTGAGATTGGTGAAAACATAAGGACGTTCAGGACGCATGCGCTGAGTATCGGCCTCCATCACTTCTAGGCTAGCGCCGACATAGGGGGCTAAATCAATTTTGTTGATGACCAGAAGATCAGATTTCGTAATTCCGGGGCCACCCTTACGCGGGATCTTTTCACCTTCGGCCACATCGATGACATAAATCGTCAGATCGGCCAACTCTGGGCTAAAGGTGGCGCTGAGGTTATCGCCGCCACTTTCCACAAATACGACGTCGAGATCCTTATGTTTTTGTGCCAGCTCTTCGACTGCCGCCAGATTCATCGAAGCATCCTCACGTATGGCTGTGTGCGGGCAGCCTCCGGTTTCCACGCCGAGAATACGATCAGCCGGTAAGGCTTCGGCGCGGGTCAGGATCTTGGCATCTTCCTGGGTGTAGATATCGTTGGTGACAACAGCAATGCTGTAGCGATCACGTATGGCTTTACACAGGACTTCTAAGAGCGCTGTTTTGCCGGAGCCAACGGGGCCACCGACACCGATACGCAGTGGAGATTTGTAATCACTCATGATGCGAGTTCCTAGCTTAAGATCGAAATAAACGAGTGTATTGCGTTTCATGGCGCGCGCTGGCGATAGCCAGGGCCGGTGTGCAGGCTGCAATCTCCTGATCTTGGCAGTGCAACGCGCAGTGTAATTGTTCGGGTAAACGCGAGCTGATCTCGAGCAGCAGCTGCTGCCCTTGAGTCTGACCAAGAGGCACCAGCTTAACCCCTGCCATCACTGCATTCTCTAACCAGCTCCACAGATAGCCTTGTGCCAAAGACTCGGGTGTAATCTGCCAGTGCTGCGCGGCATAACTCATGCCGCTGACCTGGCTGGTCTGCAACAGCGGCTGCACCTGAGGATCAACCTCTATGCCCAGCTTAGGCAGTAACAGGGCCAGTGCCTTACCCCTTTGGGTTTCTTCGGCACGCAGTTCCGAGGTTTCGCGGCTGATGTAGAGTGTCTCGGTCCAATACGCAGCGGCGTCTAAATCCTGAGCCTGCCAGGCTTGGTGCAAGCGCAACAGTATAGGCACTTCAAGACGCAACACGCTTAGCCTGAGCACACTGTCTAACCAGTCACCTAAGTCCGCTGATGTTTTGATCCAACCCGCTTCCACGGCCCACTCCAAACCCTGAGAGTAGGTGAAGGCTCCGACGGGTAAGGAGGGGCTGATCAGCTGGAAGAGACGCAGTTGCGCAAGCATCTTCTTAGCCAAACCAAGCGATTAAACCGGCGGCTGCGGCGCTGACTACACCCAGTTGCTTGGGTTCTACTTTACGACCGAGCAGATAACCCACGCCCATCAGCACGGCGGCCATGATTAACATGCCCGGCATAAAGCTGAAGATCGCACCCGCAGGCATTTCTAGGCCGTGCGCCCAGCCATGGAACATCACCAGCACGATCGCTGCCAGCAGCGGTAAGAGGCCGCGTAGGCTGAAGAAGATCGCTAAGGCAATAAAGAAAATAGAGGCCAGAATCATCATCTCAATACCGGTTTCAAAACCGCTGATCAGGCCAAGCAAGGCGCCTGCGAAGAGAATGCCAAGGCTGCCGACATAGAGTTGTATGCGCTGTGGCCGTGACTGCCAGGCACCGAGTGCACCCAGACCCAGTAACATGGCAAGATGATCGAGGCCGGTGAGCGGATGGAGAAGGCCATCGATAAAGCCATTGAGAGCGTGCTCATGTCCAGCGTGCGCAAAGACCAGGGTGGGGGCAAAGGCAAGCAGAGCAAGGCTAAGGCTAAAGAAACGTTTCATGGTGAATCCTCTTTAATCAGGGCAATCAGTGTTTGGAGTGGGAGGGATGCTCGGCATCCTGCTCATGGCTATGGCTATGGCTATGGCTATGGCTATGGCTATGGCTCGCATCGCTGGCGTAAGCGCCGGCTTCCGGTTCAAAAGGTTGCTGCTCAACCTGCACGCTTAAACCCAAACCTTCTACCATGGCATCCAATACATGATCGTGTTGATAACGCACCCAACCCGGTTCGATCTGTAAAGGCACATGGCGGTTGCCGAGGTGGTAACTCACTCGGGCTAATAACCAGGGGTCGTCGCAATAGACGCAGGATAGGGTTTCCGCCTGGGCTTTGATCTCAACGATCAAGCCACAGTCACTGCGTAAACAATCCCCCCCGCGCAGAATCAAGCCGCGCGGCAGAAAAATCCCCGCACTGCGGCCATCATCCAGTTCCACCTTCAGGCGGCTACGAATGCGCTGATCAATGCTGAGGCTGATACAAGCATCAGCCGCTATGGGGGTGGCAAGTTTTTCAGTCAGTCGTATCATTAGCAAACTCTTGTTAAAAAAGGTAATAACGTTGTGCTAAAGGCAGCTCGGTAGCCGGTTCACAGAGGAGTAACTGCCCATCGGCGCGTACTTCATAGGTCTGCGGATCCACATCGATTTTGGGCTGATAGGCGTTATGGACCATTTTGTCTTTAGTCGCCGTGCGGCAATCCTTAACCACACCGATCAAGCTCTTCAGGCCGAGTTGCTCAGGCACTCCTGATGCCACCGCCGCTTGAGATAAAAAGAGCATAGACGTGGCGCCCACGGCTTGCCCAAAACTGCCAAACATAGGGCGGAAGTGCACAGGCTGTGGTGTCGGAATGGAAGCATTCGGATCACCCATAGGCGCGGTTGCAATCATGCCGCCCTTAATCACCAAGCTGGGTTTGGTGGCAAAAAATGCCGGTTTCCACAGTACCAGATCCGCCAGTTTACCCACCTCAATAGAACCCACCTCATGGCTGATGCCCTGAGCGATCGCTGGATTGATGGTGTATTTGGCGATGTAGCGTTTGATGCGGAAGTTATCGTGCCCCTGCTGATCTTCGGGGAGCGGGCCGCGTTGTACTTTCATTTTGTGTGCCGTTTGCCAAGTGCGTGTGACCACCTCTCCGACACGTCCCATCGCTTGGGAATCTGAAGAGATCATCGAGAAGGCACCGAGATCATGCAAAATATCTTCGGAAGCGATGGTTTCTCGGCGGATGCGGGATTCCGCAAAGGCGATATCTTCGGCAATAGAGGGATCGAGATGGTGGCAGACCATCAGCATGTCCAGATGCTCATCCACGGTATTGATGGTGTAAGGACGTGTCGGATTGGTGGATGAGGGCAAGACATTGGCTTCGCCACAGGCTTTGATAATATCGGGTGCATGTCCACCCCCCGCACCTTCGGTGTGGTAGGTATGGATGACGCGGCCGTTAATGGCGGCCAGCGTTGATTCGACAAAACCCGACTCATTCAAGGTGTCGGTGTGGATCGCAACCTGAATATCCATTTCATCCGCGACACTTAAGCAGCAGTCGATAGCGGCAGGTGTGGTGCCCCAGTCTTCATGTAGTTTCAGGCCCATCGCCCCCGCGCGGATCTGTTCACGCAGACCTTCGGGCAAACTGGCGTTGCCCTTGCCCAATAATCCAATATTCATGGGTAAGGCATCTGCCGCTTGTAGCATACGGTGAATATACCAAGGGCCAGGGGTACAGGTGGTGGCATTGGTGCCGGTTGCAGGCCCGGTGCCCCCGCCAATCATGGTGGTGACGCCTGAACAGAGCGCTTCTTCCACCTGTTGTGGACAGATGAAATGGATATGCGCATCGATACCACCCGCCGTGACAATCTGCCCCTCTCCTGCAATGACCTCGGTGCCTGGGCCGATCAGAATATCGACATTGGGTTGTGTGTCGGGATTGCCGGCTTTGCCTATTTTCAGGATACGGCCAGCTTTAATGCCTATGTCGGCTTTGACGATACCCCAGTAGTCCACAATCAGGGCATTGGTGATGACGAGATCGGCGGTTTCACTCGACGCACTCTGGCCCTGCCCCATGCCGTCACGAATCACTTTGCCGCCACCAAACTTCACTTCATCGCCATAGACGGTGAAATCTTTTTCAACTTCTAGCCAGAGTTCTGTATCCGCCAAGCGCAGACGATCGCCTGTGGTCGGGCCAAACATTTCGGCATAGGCTTGTCTTGAGATGCTTGCCATTTTTATTTCTCCTCCCCGTCCAACGCACCCATGATTACGCCTTGGAAGCCATACACCGCACGTTTGCCAGCAAACGCAACGAGTTCGACTTCACGGCTTTGTCCTGGCTCGAAGCGCACAGCCGTACCGGCCGCAATATTCAGACGAAAACCACGCGCGGCAGCACGATCAAACTCTAAGGCGGGGTTGGCTTCGGCAAAATGGTAGTGAGAGCCAATTTGGATAGGACGATCACCCCGATTGGCGACTTGGATTTTGCAGGTGGGACGGCCCACATTCAGCTCCAGATCACCTGCTAGGGCTTTGAGTTCTCCCGGTATCATGAGTGGCTCCTAGACAATGGGGTTATGCACAGTGACCAGCTTGGTGCCATCTGGAAAGGTGGCTTCGACCTGCACTTCAGGGATCATTTCCGCAACGCCCGACATGACATCTTCGCGTGCGAGCAGTTTACGACCTGAATCCATCAGTTCAGCCACGGTACGCCCATCGCGTGCGCCTTCCATAATGGCGGCACTGATGTAGGCGACCGCTTCTGGATAGTTCAGTTTTAAGCCTCTGGCCTTACGCCGTTCCGCTAACAGAGCTGCGGTAAACAGCAGTAGCTTGTCTTTTTCACGTGGTGTCAGTTCCATAAGGTCAGCCTCTCCTGATAGGTGGCGGCAGCGGCAGCGCAGGGCCGGGTGCTGATGAGGTGTTGTTGAGGGTTAGCAAGGGCTGTGCCATGCTCAAACAAAGAGCACTCCGGGGGTGTGGTGGGCTTTTTGAGTGCGGGCATCGCATTATTTCGGTGCGACATGGTTTTGATTGCGCTAAAAGTGTGCGAAATAGGGGTGTTTCCACCCCTCCGGCTTAAACTGTTAAATACTGCTTGATGAGTTGCTCATCTAACTGGGCCATTTCCCCTTCGGCGACCTTACGGCCACGATCCAGCAAACAGAAACGATCACCCACCTTGCGAGCGAAGGGTAGCTTTTGTTCGACCAGCAGTACCGTGAGCCCCATCTCGCGATTCAGACGACGAATAATATCGCCGATCTCTTGAACCACGTTGGGTTGAATGCCTTCCGTAGGCTCATCCAGAATCAACAACTTAGGATTCACCACCAGGGCGCGGCCAATGGCTAACTGTTGCTGCTGACCGCCAGAGAGATCGCCGCCTCGACGATTCATCATCTGCGCCAACACGGGGAAGAGATCAAAGATATACTCAGGAATCTTGCGCTGACCCCGTGGCAGCACGGGTAAGCCAATTTGCAGGTTTTCTTCCACCGTCATCAGCGGAAAGATCTGACGCCCTTGTGGCACATAGCCGATGCCTAGGCGCGGTCGTTGCTCGACTGAAACCTTGACCAGATCCTGCCCACCCTGAAGTAGAATCTGTCCTGAGCGCACTTTTTGATGGCCCATGATGCATTGTAGAAGGGTGGTTTTACCGACCCCATTGCGACCCATCAAAACGGTACACTGACCTTCTTGAATCTCCAGGTCGAGATCCCACAGCGTATGGCTTTCTCCGTAAAATTGATTGAGTCCTTGAATACTGATCATGCTTATTCTCCGAGATAGACTTCAATCACTTTGCGGTTGTTTTGCACCTGATCCATGCTGCCTTCGGCGAGTACGCTGCCTTGATGCAAGACTGTCACGGTGCGATCTTTGCCCGCCAGTTGGCGGACAAAATCCATATCATGCTCCACGACCACCACGGAGTGTTGACCGGAAAGTGAGATCAACAGCTCCGCTGTACGATCCATTTCCTGATGAGTCATTCCGGCCACGGGTTCATCGACCAGGAGTAAACGTGGCCGCTGCATCAGCAGCATACCAATCTCCAGCCACTGTTTTTGACCATGAGATAGACTGCCTGCCCCCAGCTGTTGCTGTTCGACCAGACCGATCAGGCTGAGCACTTCATCAATACGATCCTGCTGTTCACCGCTAATGCGCGCTTTTAACAGACTGAAAACACTGCGCTCATCCGGCATCGACAAGACCAAATTGTCACGCACGGAGAGGAACTCAAACACGGTCGGTTTTTGGAACTTACGTCCAATACCGGCTTGTGCAATCGCCGGTTCATCCATCTCCAGGAGGTTAATGGTTTGGCCGAACCAGGCAGAACCGCTATCGGGTTTGGTTTTGCCGGTAATGATGTCCATCATCGTAGTTTTACCGGCACCATTTGGCCCGATAATGCAGCGCAGCTCGCCATCTCCGATATACAGGTTGAGGTTATTGATCGCTTTAAAGCCATCAAAACTCACCGATAGACCTTCGAGGTAGAGCAGGATCTGTTTATCTACATTCAGTGCAGGCGAGGCTTGCGTCTGCATAAACGAGAAGACGGTATTTTTATCGCGCACTTCGTGCAACAAAGAGGGGCGGCTCATGCATTAGCCTCCTTACGACGGAAGAGACCGGCAATGCCTTTGGGTAAAAATAAGGTCACCAGAACAAAAATCGCCCCCAGGGCAAAGAGCCAAACATCCGGCAGTTCCGTGGTGAACCAGGTTTTGGCGTAGTTGATAAACAACGCACCGGCGACCGCACCATACAGGGTGGCGCGTCCACCCACAGCGACCCAGACAACGATCTCAATCGAGTTTAACGGCGAAAATTCATTCGGATTGATGATGCCCACCTGAGGCACATAAAGTGCTCCGGCAACACCGGCAATCATGGCTGACAGGGTAAAGATCCAAAGCTTAACGTTTTCTACACGATAACCGAGGAAGCGAGCACGCGATTCGGCATCACGTACTGCCACACAGACTTTCCCCAAACGGCTCTGAATCACAGCACGGCTGATTAAATAACCGATGGCCAGAGCCACTGCTGAAGCAACAAAGAGACCAACCTTGGTTTCCCGTGCTTGCAGGCTGAAGCCAAGAATGTCTTTAAAATCGGTTAAGCCATTGTTGCCGCCAAATCCCATTTCATTGCGGAAAAAAGCCAGCATCAAAGCAAAGGTCAGTGCTTGGGTGATAATCGACAGATACACACCGGAGACACGTGAGCGGAAGGCCAGGGCACCAAACACAAACGCCAGCACACCCGGAACCAGCATGATCATAATGGCAGCGAACCAGAACTGATCCATGCCCATCCAATACCAGGGCAGGCTATCCCAGTTGAGGAATACCATAAAGTCCGGCAGCTCAGGATGGCCGTAGACCCCCCGATCTCCGATCTGACGCATTAAATACATGCCCATAACATAACCGCCTAGGGCAAAAAATGCGCCGTGACCCAGTGTTAGGATGCCGAGATAACCCCAGACCAGATCGACCGAGAGGGCTAATAAGGCCAGAGTCAGATATTTCCCCAGCAGCGCGACAGTATAGGTCGGCAGATGCAGGGCATGATCTGCAGGTAGGGCATTTAACATGGGGACCAGCAGGATCGCGATCGCCAGCAGCGCCAGGAGAATCTGGCCGCCGCGATCATCTTTAATTAACTTCCATAACAGCATGGCTTAACCCTCAGCAGCACGACCGCGCTGCGGAAAGAGTCCGCGCGGTTTTTTCTGAATGAAGAGAATGATGAATACCAGCACCAGGATTTTTGCCAGTACGGCACCGGCCCAGGGTTCCATGATCTTGTTCGCGACGCCCAGCGTCATACCGGCGACCAGAGTGCCCCAGATATTGCCCACACCCCCAAAGACCACGACCATAAACGAATCAATGATATAGGCTTGGCCGAGGTTCGGGCCGACGTTGGTGATCTGTGACAGTGCCACCCCGGCGATACCGGCGACACCCGAACCCAGTCCAAAGGTCATCATATCTACACGTTCTGAGCGCACGCCCATGGCACGTGCCATAGCACGGTTTTGGGAGACCGCACGCACCTGCAAACCCAGAGCCGTGCGCTTCAGGATCAACAGTAGAGCAAAGAACACCAATAAACAGAAAAGGATGATGTACAAACGATTCAGCGTGATGGCAAAAACCGGATTAAATTCCAGCATGCCGCTCATCCAAGAGGGGGTTTCCACCGTTTTGTTTAAAGGTGAGAAAATAGAACGTACGGCTTGCTGCAAGATCAAGCTGATACCAAAGGTGGCCAGCAGCGTTTCAAGCGGTCGGCCATAGAGGAAACGAATCACACCGCGCTCGATCGCAATGCCGACTAAACCCGACACCACAAAAGCGGCTGGAATGGCGACCAGAACGGAAAGTCCGATGTGATTTGGCATGAGTTGTTGAATCACAAAGGTGGTGTAGGCACCGATCATGATCAACTCGCCATGCGCCATGTTGATCACACCCATCACCCCAAAGGTAATGGCTAAACCTATCGCGGCCAGCACCAGAACTGAACCGAGGCTCAGTCCAAAATATACGGTTTCCAAACCCTTATAAAAACGGATGCTTTGCTCGATGCTGATCAGTGCTTTGTCAGCCTGAGCGACCAGTGCCGTGTTTTCGGCAGTTTGACTGAATTGCACTAGGGCATTACGTGCTCGTGGCTCTAGAGAATCCCCTAGCGTTTCGATGGCATCCCGCATGGCGGCTTCATCACCGCCCAGCGTCAGGGTTTCGATGGCGAGAGCTACGGCCATCAGATCGCGGACACGGTTTGAGTCTTCACGGGTATAGGCTTGGCGGATCAGAGCGATGGAATCGGCATCGGGATCCGACATAAGCTGACGCACAGCTTTTAAACGCGTCCGGCTGGAGTCGGCATTTAAGCCTGTTTCCGCCATCACACGGCGAATTTGTGTGCGTTGAGCGTTATTGATGGCGACACGGCGGAAATCACGTGGGCGCTCAACGATCACCTCGGCATCGGTCAGCAAACTGCGTGCAGTTTGACCGGCACTGACGCTGACCGCTTCGATGATGTAAAGATGATTATCCTGGCGATTAATATAGAGGTTGCCATCTAACAGAAGGGCAAAGAAATCAAAAGCCATAGGGTGCTGGCTGCTGGCTAAAAGCTCGACGGCACGATTGCGATCCTGAGGCGCCGAAGACAGAAGTAGGGTTTCGACTTCACTGAGTACCGGATCGTCTTCCGCTGCTTGGGCAGCAAAAGGCAAGGCCAGGAGTAAAAGGAGTGCCAGCAGGGAGAAAAATGAGTAAGTCCGGCGTTTTAGCATAGGACAGTTTCCTAAAGAGAGAGCAAACAAGTCGCAGGGAAACATCCGGCTTGAGGTGCCGGATGTTTCCTGATCCGATCCTTAGATCAGAAGTTTTGGCCAGAGCAGGTTTTGGTTACTACGTTGTAGTTACCGCAGGCCAGAGGCTTACGCCAGTCGGAAATGATGTCTTTGGAACCTTCCAAATAATCCGACCAGGCATCACCCACAACCGTGCTGGGCGTGCGCCATACGGTTTCAAACTGACCATCCGCCTGAATTTCACCGATGAGTACAGGTTTAGTGATGTGATGGTTAGGCATCATTGCCGCATAGCCACCGGTCAGGTTGGGGACGGTGACACCGATAATCGCTTCCTGAACGGCGCTTGGATCGGTGGTGCCGGCTTTTTTCACTGCTTCAACCCACATGTTAAAGCCGATGTAATGGGCTTCCATCGGGTCATTAGTGACACGGTTGCTGTCACCGGTGAAGGCGTGCCATTGATCAATGAAATCATCATTGGCATCCGTCTCGACGCTCATGAAGTAGTTCCAGGCCGCTAGGTGGCCGACCAGTGGCGCGGTATCAATACCGGACAACTCTTCTTCACCTACAGAGAAGGCAATGACGGGGATATCTTCAGCCGACACACCCTGAGCACCCAGTTCGCGGTAGAAAGGAACGTTGGCATCACCGTTGATGGTGGAGACTACGGCGGTCTTCTTACCAGCGGAACCAAAACGACGGACATCAGAGACGATGGTCTGCCAGTCGGAATGACCAAAAGGCGTGTAGTTGATCATGATGTCCGCTTCAGCTACCCCTTTAGATTTGAGGTAGGCTTCGAGAATGCGGTTGGTGGTACGTGGGTAGACATAGTCGGTACCGGCCAGTACCCAGCGCTCCACACCCAGTTCATTCATCAAATAATCGACCGCTGGGATCGCCTGCTGATTCGGGGCGGCGCCTGTGTAAAAGACGTTTTTAGAAGACTCTTCGCCTTCATACTGTACTGGGTAGAAAAGTAAGCCGTTGAGTTCTTCGACCACGGGTAAAACGGATTTACGTGATACAGAAGTCCAGCAACCAAAAATTGAGGCAACCTTGTCGCGCTCTAGCAACTCGCGTGCACGCTCAGCAAATAAAGGCCAGTCTGAAGCCGGATCAACCACTACAGCTTCCAGTTGTTTGCCCAGCAGGCCCCCTTTTTTGTTCTGCTCTTCAATCAGCATCAACATGGTATCTTTCAGGGTAGTTTCACTGATGGCCATGGTGCCGGAAAGAGAGTGCAGAACACCTACTTTAATAGTTTCGGCGGCTTGAGCGGTAATGGCTGCGATAGAGAGAGCGAGGGTGCAGCCGGTCAGAGTCAGAGTTTTTTTCAGCTGTTTCATCGGTCAGGTTCCATTTGGTTGTTAGTGACCTGACTAACGCAGCTTTTATGCCAACTTTTGCAAAGCCGCACCAGCTCGGCAAAGTTTTCCTTTTGGTTAAGTTTTTATCTTCAATATCCCAAAAGGATTATCTCTTTTGTGGTTATTCTTGGTGCAATGCAATAAAAAGCCGCCCCTGTTTGGCGCGAGGGCGGCTTTCGCAGACGAGAGAGGGCTTAGAGAGGGCTTAATGATGCCCTTTTTCAGACAGCCAGCGCTTCATCATGGCAATTTCTTCTTCCTGCGCCGCGATGATCGCTTCAGCTAAGGCGCGGATTTCTGGATCTGAACCGTGCTCTAGCACCACTTGAGCCATGCCTACGGCACCTTCATGGTGAGGAATCATACCCAGAACAAAATCGATATCAGCATCGCCGGTAAACTCAATGTCCATCGCGCTATGCATGGTGTCATTAACAGCTTGATAGGCTGCGACTGAAGCGGGCAGAGTTTTGCTCGGATCAGAGGCGGCATGACCATGATGAGCATGACCGGCGGAGTGGCCACCGGCAAACGCTAAGCTGGAGGCCAGAAGTAGGCTGCTGCCTAAGAGAAGTGCACGCATGAGGAAGCTCCTCGGATAGGGGTTGATTTTGATCGCACTCAAATAGTGCATTCTAGACTAAGAGGTTAAACTGCGGATAAAGTTCATTTTCAGGCTGAGCTGGATAGGTCTGGATCAGTCGGCTAGAGAGATCAACTGTCTAGGGAGATCCATCGTTTAGAGAGAAGTCGTTGAGCCAATTGAGCTGCCAGGGCTGGCCTATTTCAATCTGACGCTGTTGAAACCAGCCCTGATTCACTTCGACAGCATAGTGTGCGGAGTGTTGAGCACAATGAATCTGGCGGCTCCAGGGCGTCATATCAAAATATTCGAGTAGCTGCCACTGCTGATCAAAAAAAGCGATGCTGAGTGCGAGAGGAGTATTGAGCATCCAGAAGCAAGCCGGTTGTTGTGCATCCAGCATAAACAACATGCCGTGATCCTCAGCCAGCTGTGTTCGCCACATTAAACCGCGTGCCTGCTCCTCGGGTGTGAGGGCGACTTCCAGCCAAAGCCGATGCTCACCCTGATGTAATTTGGCTCTGATTTCAGGCTCAGCCTGTAGCGCAGCAGACAGGCTGAGTAAGAGTAGGAGGCAGACAGGAAGTCTATTTTGCTTCAGGTGTCACCTCGGATCTGGGTTCAGCCGCTTGTTGAGCACGTTTGCGTGCTAGTTTCTCGGCGCGACGTTGCTCTGCGGTTCTGACGGCATCACTGCCGAGGTGGGCTTCTCCGCGTTCGCGTGCTAATTCCAGTTGACGCTGGCGCGCGGCATAGCGCTCTTGCTGTTCCGGTGTTTGCCGATCATGGCAATAGGGGCAAGAGATACCGGCATGATAATGCTCATGCTGGCAGTCCGCTGCGGACAAAGGATGGCGGCAACCTGCACAGAGTTGATAATGCCCGGGTTGGAGTTGATGATCGACGGTGACGCGATTATCAAAAACAAAGCACTCACCCTGCCAAAGTGATTCCTGCTCCGGCACCTCTTCCAGATATTTCAGTATGCCGCCATGCAGATGGTAGACCTCGTCAAAGCCCTGCTCTTTTAAATAGGCGGTGCTTTTTTCGCAGCGAATTCCCCCTGTGCAAAACATAGCGACTTTGCGATGCTTCTGCGGATCCAGATGCGTTTTGACGTATTCGGGAAATTCACGAAAGGTTTCGGTTTTAGGATTGATGGCACCCTTAAAGGTGCCGATATCCACTTCGTAATCATTACGCGTGTCGATCAGCAGCACCTCGGGGTCGCTGATTAAGCGGTTCCAGTCTTTAGGCTCGACATAGGTGCCAACTACCCGCTGTGGATCAATGCCCTCGACACCCAGCGTAACGATCTCTTTTTTTAGCTTCACCTTAGTGCGATAGAAGGGCTGTGCCTCTGTAAACGACTCTTTGTAATCGATGCCTTGAAAGCGCGCATCCTGTGCAAACCAATTTTTGAGAGCATCGATGGCGGCACGTGAACCGGCAACGGTGCCATTCACCCCCTCATTCGCCAAGAGCAGCGTGCCACGGATCGCATGGGCTTCCAGCATCTGTTGCAGGGGTTGGCGTAGAGTTTGGAAATCTTCCAAACGTACAAATTTATAGAGTGCACAGACAACAATATTGGACATGCTTTCCCCGAGGGTTAATAACAAGAGTTGAACATCACTAGAGCCTATTTTAACAGCTTCTAGAGACTTTGTGCGGTTCAGGGAGAGGACTGGAAAGAGGGCGCTTTAATCCTCATCCAGCCTGGGCTTTCTATGCGCAGACCTAATACAGACCTAAGCATAGACGTAAGCACAGACCGGATGAGAATTGCAGCAAAGAGACTTTAATGTAAGGTACGGAAAGACTCTAACAGGGCTGGAATACCTGGGAACATACCAATGGCTGCCATCACACTGCAGAGAATGACAAAGACGATCCCAGGAATGATCCAGCGCCCGACATGACCGAGCTGACGGCCACGCTCTTTACACCCGATCAAACCCAGGTTGTCGAGTAAGACCGTTAGCGACCAGCCAAACACTGGATTCACCAGTGCCGAGGAGAAAATCACGATGCCCGCTGATTCGGTAGTTTTCCCTTCACGTGTCATCTGCATGCCGGCTTCCAGCAAAGGCAGGAAAACACCGACCATCAGGGCCACGCTTAACACCGGTGGCCAAATCGCCAGATCCATGGGGTAGCCCCAGAGCGCCGCGACAATACACAGCACACCGGTTAAGACGGCCCCGGCTGGAATCGGGCGTTTAGCAATCGAAGCGGGGATAATGTAGGTACCCCATGAGGACGCGATATTACCGCCTCCGAGTGCGCTCCCGACGACCTGACGTGTTGCGGCTGTGCACATGGTGTCATCGATATTCATCAGCACTTTTTGAGCTTTGGGGGGATAGTTCAGCTGCTGAAAAACTCGATGCCCTAAGAAGTCGGGTGACCACATCGCCACGGCAAGCACAGCAAAGGGTGCCACCGCAATAAAATGATGTAATTCAGGCCAGCCTAGCTGCCAACCTGTGTCTTCACCCCACCAGTAGCTTGGGCTGAGGTTAGGGATACCGGGTTCAGTGCTGAACTCAAAGGGTGCACCAAAGGCAAAAGCAATTACGGCGGCCATACCTGAGCCAAGTGGAATCGCCAACCAGCGCATTTTGATATGCTCAAGATAGGCGTACATGAGAATGGTGCAGAGGATGATGACAAAGGCGAGATAGGCCATATCAAAACCTTCTGCCCAGGCGAAGAGTTTTTTGATCTGCGCCATGATGCCGATAAAACCAAGATACAGCAGTAATCCGCCACAGACACCGTTACTGGTGAGACGTGCTAATAAACTGCCGCCTTTGAGTATCCCCAGTAAAAAGCCTAAGACGCCGATCATAATGCCTAGGGCCATGGGATGGCCTCCGGAGGCAACGATCAATGGAATCAGCGGAATCAGTGGACCATGCGTACCGGCCAGGTTACTGGTGGGGTTGATAAAACCCGAGACCAAAATGACAAAGAGCACGGCGGCAATCAACATCTCAAAGCGCACGTTTTCAACGACAAAGTCATTGGAGAGCCCTAGAGGTGCCGCAAAAGCGGCAACGATGGCCGCCACCATTACGATTTTTCCAATGGTGGCCGCGGTTGCCGGTACAAGATCCTCCGCTTCGAATCGATAGTCACGAAAAGGAAGATTCAGGCGCCAGCGTTTGGGATTCATGATCTTGAGTTCATGCTCAAGATATTCCGCGCGGCTGGCAAACTCGCTGCGCGGTTTGTGCCGACTGCTGTAGGTGCTGTTCTGCTCGGTCATATTGGCTCTTAGATTAATTATAAAAGCCAAGAGCTTAGGTATTACCCTTATATAAATCAATTTGCCCTTAGGCTAATGCAGGGTCTGATGAAGTTGAAGAGATTTTAGTTAGGGTTATTGCTTAGATGATTGGGAAGGGAGTTGGGCGAGGAGTTGAGTGGTTAAGAGGTTGTGCGGCGGAGCATAAAAAACGGGGCTCATTCAAGCCCCGTCCGGTTCAAGCCATCTGCGCCGTATTGAGGAGTCTGCGCAACGCCCCCACCGACTTATTGTTTGCCGATGCGTTCGATCGCTTCTCCGCCGCGCTGTACATCCTTGCCAATCCCTTCAATGGTATTACAGGCAGCTATTAGGCTGAGCACAAGGCTCAGGCCTAAGGTGAATAACAAGCGTTTTGATAAAGTCCTCATCTCATCAGCTCCCATTTAAGTTCGGTCAGTTCAGTTCTAAATCGATCCCCAGCTCGGCCCCAACGGGAGTCGCTTTGAGCCAGAAAGCCGTGTTGCGGTAGAGGTTTGCGGCTTCCTCCATACGTGCTGTGTCGGTATAGTTTTCTTCCATCTCCAGCAGCTGGGTGAAAGGGATCAGAGCACGGTAAAGCTCACCCTTAGCATGTCCATATAACAAGTAGGACGCTTGTGCCGGACGTTTGGTTTCCTCTTCCAGCTGTTTGGCATCACTGATCCCGATACCCAGCGTAATGGCTTTGTCCGTCATGCTGGCAAACAGCGGCGGTGCTCCATAGGGTAAAAGTTCAGGAGACACCTGCTGCACTCCGGAATTCGGGGTTAAACCCAAGCTGGCGACAGGGGGGAGGAAGGCCGCTGCCGCAGCCAAAAGCCCTTGTGCATTATTTGAAGCAAGCGTCACCAGTCCGGTGCCCTCAGGCTCACCTTGATTGCTTAAGCTGAGGCTGTTCAGGCGGAGTTTAAGCCCTTGAATGTTGGGGCCAAGCATCAATGCAATCGGATTGCTCAGTGCCAGGCTCATCTCCTGGACCGAGATGTTGAAATCACTAAAGGCAGCGCAGGTGAAGGGCTGTTGACGAATTTCATTACTGTAGCGCTGGAAGCTTTGCACCAGCGCGGGCAGGTTGAGGCCGACTCCCAGGCTGGCTAAGCCTTGTGTTGCACCTAAGCCGGGTACTGGTGCTGCAATAGCTTGCAGATCTTGGCTGAGTTCAGCATCTGTTGTGATGACCAGATTGGCTTGAATGCGCTGACTTGAGAGTTCGCGCATCCCCAAGGCTAAACCACTGAAACGTTGAGCTAAGCGCTGAGCATCGGCTTCACAGCCTTGCATCGCCAGTTGTGGAGAGCCGAGCTGAGCGAGGAGTTGTTGGCTGCCGGCCTCTTGCGGTGACATCCACTCCTGCAGCAAAGCTTGCGTACGGATTTGGCCGGCACCATAGGGACTAAAACCATGGGTTTTTTCCAACTCTATCAGTCGATTGCTATTTGCCAGGCTGGCACTCGGCAAGCTAATACCCAGAAGTTGTTCTAGGAGGGCATCATCCGCTTCTTGTGGTGCGAGAGTCATCAACAGCTGTTGATTGTGCATAGATAGCAGCAGACGCAGCGGTAAATCATCACCGCTGTGGAAATATTCTTGGCCTTGGAGCTGAGCTTTTTCCAGTGTTAAACCACTTTCCGTCAGTAACGGCAGCAGGAATTGGCTAAAGGCTTCACTGTCATGCAGCTCCACTCGCAACACGGGTAATAAACCTACGCCATAAAATGCGGAGTGCGCATTGGGTTTCAGGCCTAGAGCGTGATACTCCTCAAGTGTATTGGCTTGCACCAGGGCTTCGCTCAAACCCAGAGCCAGGGTGAGCATCGAAATCTCCCAAGGGTCTTGAGCCTGCATCAGTGCCAGGCGCAACTCATCCAGATCGGTTTCAATCTGTTGTCCGCGTAAGCGCAGCATGAGATCTAGAGCTGTTTTCTCATCCAACACGTCGCGGCTGGCAAAATAATAGGGCGAGTGATCCGGAATAAAGCCCAGTAAAGGATGTTGTGTAAGAGAGGCTGAGCCGGTGTCTTGGGCCGCCTTTTGCGCAGTGTCACTCTCGTTGCTGCAACCACTTAACAGGCTGGCCGAAACAAGCGCGGCACTGATCGCAAGCGTCAGTGTTTTTTTCATGGCAAACATCCTTTTATCTGATGAAATTATTGAAACAGAAATTGGCTGATCAGCTCTTTGCCGCCTTCAGTAGCAAAGGACTCCGGATGAAACTGTATACCTTGTAGCGGCCATTCACGATGTAAAACACCCATGATTTCGAACTCGCCGCCACGGCGGATGATTTCGGTTTGATCAAAATGATCACACGCCAAATCACCGACCACCGCCGTAATGCTTAAGCATTCGGGAAAGCTCTCGGCTTCGGCCATTAATGAGTGGTAACGCATTACCTCAAGTTGATCGGGTATACCACGAAACACCCCTTCACCGCGATGGCTGATGGGACTGATTTTGCCATGCATGGGTAGGTGTGCTTTAACGATACGCCCCCCTAAGACATGCACAATACCCTGCATTCCCAAGCAGACACCAAGTATTGGTACAAGCGGCCCAAATTCTCGAATCACCTGGGCGCAGACGCCAAAATACTGTTCATCATCAGGGGAGCCGGGGCCCGGTGAGATGATGATACGATCCGGTTGCAGGGCACGAATTTCATCTAGAGTGATGGCGTTGTTGCGTTTCACCCAAACATTGAACTGCTCTAACTGGCCACGACTCTGGGCACTGGACAGGATTTCACCTATGTATTGATAGAGGTTGTAGGTGAAAGAGTCGTAGTTATCAATAATCAGAACATTCATGCCTTAGGCTCCTCGGCAGAGGTCAGAATAAAGGGTTCCAGCGCTTTGCGGGTGCCGGCAAATTTACGCTGAATCTCTTCATATTCATCGGCAGGGTTGGAATCATAAACATTGCCACCACAGGTTTGTACATACGCGTCTTCACCCTTGGCAAAAACGGTACGAATGGGAATAGCAAAGGTGCAGTCGCCGTTAAACGAAAAATTACCCACCGCTCCACCGTAGGGGCCACGGCCTTCGGATTCTAGCGCATCGATAATTTTCATCGCCTCGATTTTGGGCGCGCCGGTGAGTGTGCCGGCTGGGAAGTTGCTTGCTAGGGCGGAGAACATATCTTCAGATTCAGCAATGATGCCAACGATTTCGCTGGAAATGTGCTGAACATGGCTAAAGCGTTTGATATCCATCAGGCTGCGAACTTTGACTGTGCCAAAGCGAGCGACACGGCCGATATCGTTACGATGCAGATCTACAATCATATTGTGTTCGGCAATCTCTTTGGGATCGTTCAGCAAGCGACGAGCCAAGGCGGTATCTTCTTGGGGGGTGGCACCTCGGCGAGTCGTACCCGCGAGTGGGAAGGTTTCCATTTCGCCCTGACGCAAGCGGAACAACAGCTCGGGGCTGGCCCCGATCAACTTCTGTTCACGGAATTTGAGGTAGTACATCTGTGGTGAAGGATTCACTTCGCGGAGCTGTGCATAGAGCTGCAGAGTATCGCCTTGAATCTTCAGATATTTTTTAAATCCGACTTCACACTGAAAAATCTTGCCCTCGATGATGTCTTGCTTGACCTTCATCACCGCTTCCGCATGCGCTTCCCGCGTCATGGTATCACCGGTGAATTCGATTTTAAGCTCACCCGCTTTGGGTGCGGGTGCGGCCAGCAGCTCATTGACCAGCGCCATACGATTCTCGGTGTAATAGAAGTAGATGATCTCGCCGGTCATTTTGTCGAGAATCAAGCCGTCTTTGTAAAGACCGAAACGGAAGGCATCAAACCAGTCACTGCTTTGTAGGCTTAGGCTGGGCTCAAAGTACATCATGGCATCATAGCCAAGGTAGCCGGTCAGGCCACCGGCATACTTACGTGAAATGATGTCTTGTGGCATCAGGTCACGTAGCAGGTAATAGGGGTTGTCACTCTGAAAATGCTGGCAGCGGCCATCTCGATCTTCAAGGGTCAATTGCTGACCCCGGGCATAGATCAGCTGTTCGGGATCAAAGCCAATGATGGAGTAGCGCGAGAAGTGGCTGTCTTCGCCGAGGGATTCCAGCATAAAACAGACATCAAAATGCTGCTCAATCGTTTGAAAGAGACGGAAAAAATCACAATCTGCGGTGAGCGTGATGTAGTGAGGTTTGCGCGGCAGTTCAATCTTGTTAGGTCGGCTCGACATGGCAGGCTCTTATAGGTCGCGTTTAAGGGCGCGTGCGCCTCGGGATACAGTGGCGATGCCCACACCCAGCTCTTCAGCAATCTTGCGTTGCGGCATGCCGCTTTGCAAACGCTTTAGAATTTGTAAGCGTTTGCAAATTTCGCTGAATTCGGCGGGCGTCAGCAGGTTCTGCAAAAGCATCAACATCTCATCGGGCGTTTGTGCCGTGAGAAGGTGCTCGAGCAGCTCTTGGGTGTGGGGAGTGTTTGTATTCATGTACTAGTACGCTATCACAAAAAGCGCGAGGTACCAAGTCTTGATTGACCGATTCTAAGAGGCCTAGATACCCCCCCCCGTTTTTTCTAGGGGCCGTTACACTGGGGTTTAGGGCTTGAGGCCTTTTAAGGTGTTTAGCCATTCGGGATCAAAACGGGTTTGTTCAGCCTCCAGACCAAGGTCGTGCATCCGATCCAGGTGCTGGCGCATTGTCACTTTCATTTCCAATAGAGCGGTTTCGTTTTGTTCAAGGCGATGCATCTGCTCCAGGCCCAGATGGTAAAAACGTAAGGCTTTGAGGGCGGTGGGGTTCTGTGCTTCTACGCCTGCTTCGATATGATGCATGATGTTGGTCAAACTCATCAGGCTGCGTTTCAGTTGCCAGCCGTAACGTGCTGAGTCCATGAGCGGATGATTCCACAGAATAAAACGAAAAATCAGGGTGGTGATCAGTAGTCCTGCCAAGACACCGCCTAGATTCCAGTAAAAATTATTCCCATTCTCTTCACCTAAAAATTGCACACTGAGTGTCGCGAGAGTCATGGCGATCACGGCGAACACCGCGACCATAATCCAATTACTTTTGCGTGTTTCTTCACGGTAAGTCTCGGGGTTGCGGACTTGCAGTTGAAAAGGGTGGCTCATATTCTCTCACCAGGACGTTCGTGGGCTGTTCAAACGAATAGAGTATTTCAACATATTAGAGGCGTTTCAGTCATGCAGATTCAGCGTATTAACCCGACCCAGCGCTGGTCGGATATTACCCTTCACAACGGAGTGGCCTACTTTGTTGAAGTCCCTGAAGGTGAGTTGATGGCGGATATTCGCCAGCAAACACGACAGCTTCTGGCGCAGGTGGAAGCCAGTCTGGCGCGTATCCAGAGTGATAAGCGTCAGATTTTATCCACCACGATCTATCTGACTGACTTTGCACATCTCGAAGGCCTGAATGAAGTTTGGGATGCCTGGTTTGAAGAGGGAACGGCGCCGAGCCGTGCCTGTGTTAAGGTGGAGTTAGCCAACCCAGATTGGCTGGTGGAAATGGCTTTTGTAGCGGTTGCTGGCGATCAATCCTCACTTTGAGGTCAGCATGATTTTAAAGGCTATACTTCCAAGCTTAATAAAAATATAGGGTGTGCCCAGGATGGCTGCTCAAATAGATCAAAGCTGTTGAGGTGAGTGAAATGTCAAACCCGAGCGCTCTGCCAGAGGGTGATCATACAATCTATAAAACCCTACTGGAGTCCACCAAGGCCATTCCTTGGCAAATAGATTGGGCCACCCTGCGTTTTACCTACATCGGACCGCAGATTGAACAGCTTTTGGGTTGGCAGCAAGATTCCTGGTTGAGTGTAGATGATTGGGCCAGTCGTATGCATCCGGAAGATCGTGAACGGGTGGTCAATTTCTGTGTGGCGCAATCTCAGGCGGGAAGCGACCATGAAGCGGATTATCGAGCGCTGACTCAGGATGGGCGCTATGTCTGGATTCGGGATGTTGTGCATGTGGTGCGGAATGAGCAGGGTGACGTTGAGTCATTAATCGGCTTTATGTTTGATATCAGTGAGCGCAAGCAGACAGAGCATGAGCTCATGCGGCTACAGCAAGAATTGCAAGAGCTTTCATTCAAGGACTCTCTCACCGGTGTGGCCAATCGACGTATGTTCGATAATCTGTTGGAAGAGGAGTGGATTCGTGCACGCAGGCAGCAGCATCCCCTGTCTTTGCTGATCTTCGATATTGATTACTTCAAACAGTACAACGACTGTTATGGCCATGTTCAAGGAGATGACTGCTTGCGGCAAGTGGCGCAGATTCTGGATCGAGCGGCCACTCGCTCGCGTGATTTCTTTGCACGTTATGGCGGAGAGGAGTTTGTCCTTTTACTCCCAGAAACTGATGAAATTTCGGCGCGTAAAGTCGCTGAACGTTGTCGTAGCTTGATTTTCAAAGAGCAAATTCCACATGCAGGCTCTGCCGTTTCACAATTACTCACACTGAGTATCGGTGTGGGTTGTTGTGTCCCTACACCCGGGCAGAACCCAATGGAATTTGTCGATCAGGTGGATCGTTTGCTTTATCGTGCCAAAGAGCGTGGAAGAAACTGTATAATTCCCGGATTTTGACTGAGAAAGAGCGATCATGCTGAGTTATCTTCACGGTTTTCATGCCGGCAATTTTGCCGATGTGCATAAACACCATCTGCTGGTATGTCTATTACGAGCTTTGAATCGTAAACCTAAACCCTGGAGTTATCTGGAAACTCACGCCGGAAAAGCGCGTTATGATCTGAATGATGCGCAGGCTTTAAAAACCGCCGAATTTCAACAGGGCATTGCGCGACTTTGGCCAGTAGAGAGGTTGTCGGAATCTCTGCAAGTTTACCGTGATCAGGTTCAGCATTTTAATCCAACGGAGACCTTGCAGTTTTATCCCGGTTCGCCCGCCTTAGCGGCTGCTCTGGCACCCGAGGGGAGTAATATCCAGTTAATGGAATTGCATCCAAATGAAGCGCTGGCGCTGAAGCAAGAGTTCCGCCAGCAGGCGCAAGTGTCTGTGCATCATCGTGATGGTTATGAGGGCGTCTTAGCCTGCTTGCCACCCAAACCCAATCGTGGCGTGGTGTTGATTGATCCTTCTTACGAAGTAAAGGAGGAGTATAAGCAGGTGGTGAACTTTATTAAAGCGGCGTATAAGCGCTGGCCGAATGGCTGTTTTGCCATCTGGTATCCCATTCTGCCCGCCAAGCGTTGGGTTGGGATGTTGGAGGCGTTGCGCCGCACCGGGATTCCCCATCAGCTTAGTTCGGAAGTCTTGGTGCGTCAGCCGAGTGAGCAGGGGATGTATGGTAGTGGTATGTTAATCATTAATCCGCCGTGGCAGTTGCAAGAAGAGTTGGAAGCGACTTTGCCGGACTTAATTCAGCTGCTGGCACAGGATGCGGGTGCCGAAGGGCAGGTGGTGATGCGCGTGCCCGAGAAATCGACACGCGCATGAATCGCAGACGGGTTGTTTAATACAGGGCTTGCTCGTCGCGCACCACGTCTTTAAGAACCTGTAAAAAGAGCTTATCGGCGTCACTGAACTCAACAGGAATCTTGACGCTGGTTAGGGATGAGAGTTCATCGGCAATCAAGACATCGGCGTTCTTGCTGTCGATATGCTTGCGTGCCACTTCTAAAGCCACCGGACAGATCTGAGGGTCCGCCAGAACCTTGCGAATGAAGCGCATCAACTCGTTGATCACGCGCTCTTTATTTTTGATTTCAGAAATATTGTTCATGGTTTGGCCTCCCTTAGCACTTGTTAGCATTATAGGGCTAGAGACTAGCCTTTTCCTACTCCAGCGAAAACACACGCTTTATATGGTTGATCCCATCTTGACTCGGTGCGAAAATACACGGCCCAAATTTCAAAACTTGCAAAAATTTGGATTTACGTCTACCCCATCCTGGAAATCCCGGTGAGGTGGGCCGTTTTTAAGCAATACCCAGCTTAAGTCTCATACAGGTCTGACAGACTAGAGATCCTTTTCTTGTCAGCGCCGATACAACACGCTGAAACTGTTAATTGCCGACATGAGATCGGTGCTGAGTAGAGGATACTTACGTGGAATTATTATCAGGCGCAGAAATGGTTGTACGCGCGCTCCGTGATGAGGGCGTTCAGTACATATACGGCTATCCTGGCGGTGCACTTCTGCACGTTTACGATGCCCTGTTCCAGCAGGAAGAAGTGCAACACATTCTGGTGCGTCATGAACAGGCTGCAACACATATGGCCGATGCGTATGCCCGTGCAACCGGTAAACCCGGTGTGGCACTAGTGACTTCTGGCCCAGGTGCGACCAATGCCGTGACAGGTATCGCAACGGCTTACATGGACTCGATTCCGATGGTCGTGATTACCGGCCAGGTAATGAGCTACCTGATCGGTGAAGATGCTTTCCAAGAAACCGATATGTTGGGGATTTCACGCCCTATCGTGAAGCACAACTTCTCTGTCACGCGCGCTGAAGATATTCCAACGGTGATTAAAAAGGCGTTTTATATCGCCCAAACGGGTCGTCCAGGTCCGGTCGTCATTGATATTCCTAAGGATATGACGACGCCTACTGAGCGTTTCCCTTATGAGTATCCAAAATCGGTGAAGCTGCGTTCTTACAATCCGGTGACACGCGGTCACTCGGGGCAGATACGTAAAGCCGTGGATATGCTGTTGGCTGCGCGTCGTCCGGTGATCTACACCGGCGGCGGTGTCATCATGGGTGATGCCAGTGCTGAGCTGACTGAATTTGCACGTTTGCTGAACTTCCCTGTTACCAACACCTTGATGGGTCTGGGTGGATATCCCGGTACGGATCGTCAATTTGTCGGCATGCTGGGAATGCACGGTTCTTATGAAGCCAACATGGCGATGCATCACAGTGATTTGATCTTAGCAATCGGTGCGCGTTTTGATGACCGTGTAACCAATGCGACAGATAAATTCTGTCCGACTGCGCGGATTGTACATATTGATATCGATCCAGCGTCTATCTCCAAAACCATTCAGGCGGATGTGCCCATTGTTGGTCCGGCTAAAGTGGTGCTGGAGGAAATGATTCAGTTGGTGAAAGCCAGCAAGAAGCAGCCGGATGCGGAAGCGATTGCCGCTTGGTGGAAGCAGATTGATGAGTGGCGTGGACGCCACGGTGGTCGTTACCGTACCGATGATTCTGAGCTGATGAAGCCGCAGCAGGTCATTGAAATGCTGAGTAAGGTCACGCATGGTGATGCTTATGTTTGTTCCGATGTCGGTCAACATCAGATGTTTGCGGCGCAGTACTACAAGTACAACAAGCCTTACCGTTGGATCAATTCCGGTGGTCTAGGCACCATGGGCTTCGGTTTGCCTGCCGCGATGGGTGTGAAGCTGAATTTCCCCGATGCGGATGTGGCTTGTGTTACCGGTGAAGGCAGTATTCAGATGAATATTCAGGAGTTGTCGACCTGTAAGCAGTACGACATCCCGGTCAAAATCATCTGTCTGAACAACCAGTCCTTGGGCATGGTGCGTCAGTGGCAGGACATGAACTATGAGTCACGCCACTCGCAGTCTTACATGAACTCCCTGCCTGACTTCGTTAAGTTGGTAGAGTCTTATGGTCATGTTGGCATGAAGGTTGAGAAGTATTCCGACCTGGAAGCGGCGATGCGTGAAGCTTTTGCGCTGAAAGATCGTTTGGTCTTCATGGATATCAAAGTCGATCCGTTTGAACATGTATACCCCATGCAGGTACCACGTGGTTCGATGCGTGATATGTGGCTGAGCAAAACGGAGAGAACTTGATCATGAGACATATCATTTCTGTTCTGATGGAGAACGAACCGGGCGCTTTGTCACGTGTTGTGGGGCTTTTCTCACAGCGCAACTTTAACATTGAGTCCTTGACGGTGGCACCAACAGAAGACTCAACCCTGTCACGTCTAACGGTCATGACCATTGGTGATGATCGTGTGGTCGAGCAGATCACTAAGCAACTGAATAAGTTGATTGATGTGGTGAAGGTTGTTGATCTGTCTGAAGGAGATCATATCGAGCGTGAGCTGATGATGATCAAGTTCAAGGCGAATGGTCAGATGCGTGCGGAGATTAAGCGTACTGCCGATATCTTCCGTGGTCAGATCATCGATATCACCCCGAATACTTACACTGTGCAGTTAGTCGGTTCCAGCGAAAAACTGGATGCCTTCATTGCAGCCCTCAGCAATGCCAGCATCATGGAAGTGGTACGCTCGGGTGTGTCGGGTATTGCGCGTGGTGAAAAGGTGCTCGCCATCTAAGAGTCGATTGACCCACGATTATCCGTTTCGGTTGTTGAGCTTCCGAAGCCAAAGAACCGCAGAGATGTTTGGCATCCTGCGGTTTTTTGTGGGTCTCCTTGGTCATTCTTTGCTGATTAGACGACGGCCTAGAAGGGAAAGAGCCAGGGTACTAAAGCCAGAGTGACCGCTAAGGCTAGGATCTGAAGTGGGATGCCGACCTTGGCAAAGTCAGCAAAACGATAATTGCCAGGCGCTAACACCAGGGTGTTTACGGGGGAGGCGATGGGGGTGGCAAAGGCTGTAGAAGCAGCTATCGCGACGGACATCATGAAGGGTTCAGGATTCAGTCCGAGGGTTTGTGCTGTCATCAGTGCCACCGGTGCGACCAGAACAGTTGTCGCGGTATTCGAGATGAATTGACTGAGGACAGAGGTCATTAAAAACAGGCCAGCACACAGAAGAATCGGACTGAGATTGCCATATTCCCGAATCAGATAGTCGACAACAAAGGAAAGGGCGCCACTGCTTTCCATGGCGAGCGCCAAGGGCAGCATCCCCGCAATTAATACCAGACTGGTCGCATTCAATGAACGATAGGCTTCGCTTAGGGTGACACAGCCGGTTAGAATCATGGCTAAAGCAGCGAGTAGAATGGCGCTCAGGTTAGGTAACCAGCCTAGGGTCATGCTCATCAGCATGGCCAGCATAATGCTCAAGGCCATATGCGCTTTACCTGCATGCACGGGAATCTCTTGTAGCTCTGCGGGTGTTTCTAGAACCACCAACTCACGTTTGCTTTCCAAAGCTCGAATATACTCCCAAGCACCGGCCAGCAGCAGAGTATCTCCGGCAGCTAAACGTGTGTCGATAAAACGAGTATCGAGAGCCAGCCCTTGGCGCCGAACACCGATGACACTGAGGTTATAGTTCTCTCGAAAGCGTCCCTCCTTCAGCGTATGGTTGGTGAGTGGTGAGTCAGGTGGTAAGAGAATTTCAGCCAAACCAAAGCGTTGTTGTAGTTTCATCATCTCCGTTTCAGGAAAGCCTAAGCGTCGAAGTTGGAGGGCTTGGCAGAAATTGTGAACGTCTTCATCGCGGCCATAAAGGATGAGGGTGTCCAGTGCCTGCATGCGCGTTTGACTCAGGACGGGTTGCAAAGTCGATAAAAATTGCCCTTGGCGCTGAACCGCAAAGACAGTGAGCTCATATTGGCTGCGCACTGCGGCTTCCGAAAGTGTCTGTCCGTTTAGTGGGCTGCCAGGCTGGATGATCAATTTATGCAGTTGTTTGGCGGTGGGGTAACGTTCAGTAAACACACTGAGGGTTGGATGTGGATTGCCGGTTTCCCGTATGGCGCTTTGCGGTAATAAAAAGCGTGCGATAAAAACCAGATAGAGCACCCCGAGGAAGAGGATGACGGCACCAATCGCGGTGAAGTCAAAAAAACCAAAAGCCTCAAAACCGGCTGCGCGGAGTTGGCCGCTGACGATAATATTTGGCGGGGTGCCGATCAGTGTCAGCATGCCGCCGATCAGTGCCGCAAAGGCCAAAGGCATGAGTAAGCGTGATGCTTGTAATCCTGATTTGCGCGCCATGCTTAGAACCACCGGAATGAGTAGGGCAACCGCACCTGTGGAGCTCATAAATGCGGATAGCAGGGCTACGACCGGCAGTAGAAAGAGTAATAAACGGGTTTCACTGCCATCGCCCACTCTAAGTAACCAGTTGCCTGCTGTGGCCGCCACACCGGTACGAAACAGTGCTTCACCCACAACAAAAAGAGCGGCGATCATGATGATGACCGGGTCACCGAAGCCAGAGACGGCTTGGGTGGGGCTAATGATTCCAGATACCGCTAAAACGGCGACGACCATTAGGGCCACCAGATCCATACGCAGGCGATCGCTGATAAAGAGCGCGATGGTGACGGCCAGAAGCCCAAAAACAAACAGCATTTCAAAGGTCATGATGTTCCAACCTAATAACCAAGACAGGATAGGATGCCGTTCGTGGCTAGAGAACTCAATCTTTCAGAGATTGTTGCTGCCAGAAGGCTTTGATCAGTGGGTGACGCAGCTTTTTCTCTTGTGTGAAGATCCCAACTTCAAAAGCCTCTAGAGCGGGATGAATGTCGAGTTGAATGACTCGCGAAGCAAGAGGATTGTTCTCCAAAACAATCTGTGGAACCACGCCGACCCCAAATCCTAAACTGACCATGCTAACAATGGCTTCATTTCCTGCGACCTGGGCATAAATGAGAGGCTTAATTCCCAGGTGTCGAAACCAGCGGTCTGTTCGTTTACGTGCCAAACCCGCTTCGGAAAGAATCATCGGCACTTGTCGCCAGCGCTCGGCTGAGGGTGTTTGATTTAACTCTTGGCTGAGCTGAGCAGGTTCTGCGGGGGCGATAAACACCAGCGGTGAGCGGGTGATGGGTCGGAATGCGATATCCACAGGGAGTTGATCGGGTTTCGCACCGATCGCAATGTCTTCCTCGCCCTGTTGGACTCTGCGAACCGCTTCCGCCGGATCACCCGTATGCAGTTTGATTTCGATTCTTGGATAATCGCGCCGAAAACTGCTGAGAATCTCATATAAAAAGCTGTAGCTGGCCGTCACAGAGCAGTAGATGCTGATCTCGCCTTGTAATTCATTGCGTTGTGCTAAAAGTGAACTGCGCAACGTGTCCCATTGTAACAGAGCGTCTCGGGCATAGCGTTGAAACGTCAGACCTTCGGGGGTGAGCGTGACGCTGCGGTTGTCGCGAATAAACAGGGGTACTCCTAGCTCCTCTTCTAATTGTTGAATGCAGCGGCTTAGAGTGGAGGGGCTAACATGGCAGACGGCACTGCAGCGACCAAAATGAAGTGTGTCGGCAAGTGTAAGAAAGAGTTGCAGGCTTTTATTGTCCATATCGACGTCCCATTTTTCGCAATATATCATTGCAAATATATCATTTTACGCAATGATGTGAATGGCTTAAAGTAGCCTGCATGACATCTCAGATGTCCTTTTATTTCATCTAACGCATTATTGGGAGACTCTCATGCAGGTTTATTATGATAAAGATTGTGATCTTTCTATCATCCGCTCTAAGAAAGTATCAATCATCGGTTACGGTTCACAGGGTCACGCGCATGCGTGCAACCTGAAAGATTCAGGTGTTGATGTAACGGTAGGTCTGCGTGCGGGTTCTTCTTCACGTGCTAAAGCAGAAGCGGCTGGCCTGAAAGTAGCTGATGTTGCGGATGCGGTGAAATCAGCGGATCTGGTTATGATCCTGACGCCTGACGAGTTCCAGGGACAGCTGTACAAGGCTGAAATCGAGCCTAATATCAAGCAGGGTGCAACCCTGGCGTTTGCACACGGTTTCTCTATTCACTATAACCAGATCGAACCACGGAAGGATCTGGACGTCATCATGATTGCACCTAAAGCGCCTGGTCATACTGTTCGCTCTGAGTTTGTCAAAGGTGGCGGTATCCCTGATCTGATCGCGATTTTCCAGGACGCTTCTGGCAATGCAAAAAATGTAGCCCTGTCTTACGCTTCCGGCGTGGGTGGTGGTCGTACCGGTATCATCGAAACCACTTTCAAAGACGAGACTGAAACTGACCTGTTTGGTGAGCAGGCTGTTCTGTGTGGTGGCTGTGTTGAGCTGGTCAAAATGGGCTTCGAAACTCTGGTTGAAGCGGGTTACGCTCCAGAAATGGCGTACTTTGAGTGCTTGCACGAGCTGAAGCTGATCGTTGACCTGATGTACGAAGGTGGCATCGCTAACATGAACTACTCCATCTCTAACAACGCTGAGTATGGTGAGTATGTGACCGGTCCTGAAGTCATCAATGAACAGTCACGTCAAGCGATGCGTAATGCGCTGAAGCGTATCCAGGATGGTGAATATGCGAAGATGTTCATCTCTGAAGGTGCAACCAACTATCCATCTATGACAGCGCGTCGTCGTAACAATGCTGCGCACCCAATCGAGCAGGTAGGTGGCAAGCTGCGTGCGATGATGCCTTGGATCACTGCTAACCAGCTGGTTGACAAGTCTAAGAACTAAGCAGATCTCTAAACTTGGAATCGTTGAGGTGTTGCAGGTGTCTGCAGATCATGCTTAAACCGCACCTCTCTAACGAAACCTATTAGAATCGATCAAGCCGTCTGAAGAAATTCAGGCGGTTTTTTGTTATGGGTGCACGCTAGGATCTATCACAAGAGTGGAGTAAGGTGGTTTTTCATCCACAGATAGAGCAAGGAGCCGATGCATGGCAAACAAGATGCGATTAAATCTTGCCCTGCAGGGGGGCGGAGCCCATGGTGCCTTTAGTTGGGGGGTGTTGGATCGACTCTTAGAGCTTGAAGGTCTAGAGCTGGATAGCCTAAGTGGAACCAGCGCCGGTGCCATGAATGCGGTGATGCTCGCCGAGGGCTGGCGCTTGAATGGTGCTTTGGGTGCCAAGGATGCGTTAAACCAGTTCTGGTCAGAGTTGGCACTGCCCGATATTTTGATGCAGCAAAATACCTCGGATTGGTGGAAACACATCACCCACCATCTTTCGCCTTACGATATCAATCCTCTAGACATCAACCCATTGCGTGATTTGTTGTTGCGTTTAGTTGATTTCGAAGCCTTAAGGAAAGAGTCTCCACTCAAGCTGTTTATTGCGGCGACACGTGTAGATACAGCAGCCTTAACGCTCTTTCGTGAAACGGATTTGAGTGTTGAGCATCTGCTAGCATCCGCCTGTTTACCCTGGTTGCATCAAACGCTGGTCATCGAAGGTAAGCCCTACTGGGATGGTGGCTTCTCGGGCAATCCGGTGTTGTCCCCCTTGATTATTGAAAGTGCGACGGAGGATCTCTTGTGTATTATGCTGCAGCCCTTAGCGCGTCAACATCTGCCGATTAGTGCCGACAAAATTAATGATCGTATGGCGGATATCAGTTTCCAGGCCGCGTTTGTGCGTGAAGTGATGGAGATAGAGCGTGTTGCCGGTTATTTGCGTAAGCGACCTTGGCGTCTAGGGCAGTTAGAGCGACGTTGGCGCAGAACGCGCATTCATCTCATTGAACCAGATGAGCAGCTGGCGGCACTACAGCGCTCCAGTAAGCTTGATACGCGTCAGAGTTTTCTTCAGGGATTAAAGGAGCGAGGACGGGAGCATGCAGACCGATGGCTGGCGATGCATCAGGCTGATCTTGGGCGTCGTTCCACCTGGTCAGCCCGTTCAAGCTATCAGTGAAGCCATGCCTTTGGGCTGGTATAGTTTGTCACTCGATAAATTTTTAATTAGGTATCCTGTGTTATGAAAGAGTCAGAGCAACATAACTCTCCCTGTAGTGATGTGAATAAGCCACATCGTGGTGTCTATCTTTTGCCTAATTTGTTCACCACTGGCGCACTCTTTTCCGGTTTTTATGCCGTCATCGCTTCGATGAATGGTCAGTTTGAGGCGGCGGCGATCGCCATCTTTGTGGCCATGTTATTTGATGGCTTAGACGGTCGCGTCGCGCGTTTGACCAATACCCAGAGTGCTTTTGGTGCAGAGTATGACTCTCTGGCGGATATGGTGTCCTTTGGGGTGGCGCCTGCTTTAGTGGCATTCAACTGGGCTTTAGCGGACCTAGGGAAGTTAGGCTGGTTTGCGGCTTTTCTCTATGTCGCGGGAACGGCTTTACGCTTGGCGCGCTTTAACACTCAGATAGGTTCGGTGGATAAGCGTTATTTTATCGGCTTACCTAGCCCAGCGGCAGCGGCCTTGGTTGCAGGCTTGATTTGGGTGGCAACCGTGTTTGAGTGGAGTGCACAGGATATAGATTATTTGATTGCAGTGTATGTGGCGCTGGCGGGAGTGTTAATGGTCAGTAATGTGCTTTATTACAGCTTTAAAGATGTGGATTTAAAAGGCAAGGTGCCTTTTGTGATCTTGGCTGCCATCGTTCTGGCGATCGCGATTATTTCGATCAGCCCATCACTTTTCCTTTGGTTGCTAGTCGTGATCTACGCGATTTCAGGACCCGTACTCTGGATCGTTCGTCGAAAAAAACTGTCTAGTCGTTAGAGAGGATAATCCGAGGTTCTCATGTTGCTGAAAAAGCCTGATTCCATTCGTTCTTACGAGATTACGCCGGAGCAAGTCTATCGTGACCGGCGTAAATTTATGCAAGGGATCGGTGCGTTGGCAGTGAGTGCCTTGTCGAGCTCTTCAGGCGTTGCTTGGGCGCAGGGTGTGGATGCGCAAGTGGCGATTGAATATCCAGGGCCGGGCTGGATGCAGCCTTTAATCTCGAATCGCTTGCGTAATGACGCTTACCAAGCAGATGAAGCGCTCACGCCCTATGCCTTGGTTACAGGGCATAACAATTTCTATGAGTTTGGCATGGGCAAGGGAGATCCTAAGCGTTATGCACAAAACTTGCGAACTGAGCCTTGGACTTTAGAGGTCAGTGGTGAGGTCGAGAAACCTGGTCGCTATCAACTGGAAGACCTCTTGAAACCGGCTCATTTAGAGGATCGAGTTTATCGTCTGCGTTGTGTAGAAGCTTGGTCGATGGTGATACCTTGGTTGGGGGTCCCCTTAGCTGATTTGATTCGACGTTTTGAGCCTAACAGTCGGGCTAAGTATGTTGAGTTCACAACGCTGCATGATCCACAGCAGATGCCAGGCCAAAAAGCGCGCTTTTCCAGTATTGATTGGCCTTACAAGGAAGGCTTGCGTATAGATGAGGCGATGCATCCGCTAACCTTGATGGCCGTTGGTGTATATGGTCAGGCGCTCCCACCCCAGAATGGTGCACCTTTGCGTTTGGTGGTGCCTTGGAAGTATGGCTTTAAAAGTATTAAGTCAATTGTTTCAATGCGTTTTGTTGAGGAGATGCCTGCATCAAGCTGGAATCTATCAGCACCGCAAGAATACGGCTTTTACGCAAATGTAAATCCAAGCGTGAATCATCCGCGTTGGAGTCAGGCGACAGAGCGCAGATTACCTTCACCCTTATTTAATCCCAACATTATTGATACGCAACCCTTTAACGGTTATGCCGAAGAGGTCGCTTCGCTTTACACCGGGATGGATCTGAGGCAGTGGTATTAAAGCCCGTAAAGAATATGCGTCTTATATGGCATTTGTTATGTTGTTTGCCGATGATCTGGGCGAGTTTCCAGTTGATGGGTCAGCAGGCCTTAGCGGATCCGGGTAAAGATATCGTTTTACATACAGGGATGTGGTCGCTGTATTTTCTCTTCTTTTCTTTAAGTATTACGCCTTTGCGTCTTTTGGGGGTTAGGTCTCTATCCCTGACCTATCGTCGTCTGTTTGGACTTTATGCCTTTACTTATGCATGTTTGCATCTTCTGGCATATCTTACGTTTATTCTCGGTTGGCGTTTGGATTTGATTCAAGTGGAGTTGCTTGAACGTCCCTATATCTGGGTTGGTACTTTTGCCTTTGTAATCCTATTTATTTTGGCGATGACTTCAAATCGAGCCAGTCAGCGCCGCTTAAAGAGGAACTGGGCAAGGCTGCATCGCGGTGTCTACATCGCTGTTATTGCGGTGTTGATTCATTATTGGATGCAGGTCCGAGCAGGGTATGCCGAGCAGTTAGGTTACACCTTGCTGCTAGTTCTGTTGTTTTTGCCGCGTTTGTGGAAGTTTTTCAAAAAAGTTAAAAACACTGCTTGACCGACCTCATTGGTCTCTGTAATATTTGCGCCTCGCTTGAGACGAAGTCTTCCGGCCTCGGTTGGAGAAAGAGATTCTCTCAGCGATAGAGGCAGTTTAGTTCATTGTTTTCAAACAAGAATAAGTTGCTTCGGAAGTGTTAAGCGCAATCGCGGTGAAGAAAAAACTTACACGGGATTGAAAATAAAGCTTGACTCTTCGGATGAGGTCGCTAGAATACGCACCTCGCTTGAGACGACACCTCGCTGAGGAAGTTGGCCGAGCCGCTCTTTAACAATCGATCAGGTAATGCGTGTGGGCGCTTGTTGAGATTGAGCATACAGCTTAATCAGGACAAGCAACCCAATGATATTCATTGAGATGTAATAGTTCCTGAGCATGAATTGGT
>NZ_SMRS01000005.1 GCF_008368715.1 Nitrincola tapanii | reverse complement strand
CGATTACATCGAGATGTTTTATAACTCTAAACGTAAACACAGCCATGCTGATGACATGCCTCCACTGGAGTATGAGAAGCTTGGCAATTACAACTAATGAGCGGTCTACAGAAGGCTGGTCGATTCAGGTTCTCAGGCTGAATCACCATCAGTGAGCGTTGCTGCTCTGCTGATGCAACCGCTGCCGGTGAAACCTGGTCATCACGAACGGTGCGGTCATCAGACCAGATTGAGCCTGCCTGCTGAGCCAGCATGTTAATAACATCCAGCTGAGACAGGTTGGCAACTTTGCGAATGCGTGTATCCTGTAGCAGCCAGTTTTCAGGCTGACCAGGAATGTACTCGGCCTGCACCGCATTGATCTCGATGATATCGAATACCGAGAAGCCCGTGCACAGGTGCTTACCCAGACAACCCTGATGCTGGCCATCTTCCGTGACTGTAACCGGGCGAATCCATTTATTGCTCAGGTAGTTGCGCCCGTCGACACCCAATACCAGCTCGATACCACCAACGCAGTAACCACCTGTTTTGCATGACTTGGCCAATACCAGAATTTCTTTCTGCACCTATTTTCTCCGCAACCCGAATCCAGATTGGATTTTAGGGATACGAAGAGGGGGGCAGGGGGCTGGCAAGCTTGCGGGAATGGAGCGAGGGGTAGCTCTCGGACGCTATCCAATTAACTTACCCGTTGCAGCTATGGAGGTCTTAATCCCCTCCGGTGTCGGGGTAGCTCTCGGACGTATGACCGTTTAAATTCCACTCAAAGGGGAGCTGTCTTAATCCCCTCCGGTGTCGGGGTAGCTCTCGGACTTCAATCAATCCACAAATCATGAAGCGATCTGGTCTTAATCCCCTCCGGTGTCGGGGTAGCTCTCGGACGCGTATTCGTATTTCAGTGCGCGCAGCGCGCTTGGTCTTAATCCCCTCCGGTGTCGGGGTAGCTCTCGGACCTAACTGAGCTTGCCGAGAATGTTCAGAAACGGTCTTAATCCCCTCCGGTGTCGGGGTAGCTCTCGGACTGGTAAGTTTCACGAGTCTCGTACTATCTTAGTAGTCTTAATCCCCTCCGGTGTCGGGGTAGCTCTCGGACTCCAACCGAAAATTTATATCAATCAAATCAAACAGATAAAACCTGCTTTTTACTGATTGTTTTTTGACCAACAAGTTGACTAATATTCGATCAGATGTAACCTTGAGCATTGCTTGCCTCCCAGTCCGAGAGCAGATTCAGATTGCCGTTAAATCTGCTCGATTTCAAGCCATTCCTTCAGATCCATTACACAGCAGATCAAAAAGGTTGGTTGATGCTCAGGCTGCCTCCCCTTCCGACTTCTGTCCGTGATCTTCATCTGGCTCCCGAAGCTCGGGATCAATCAGATGACACTGATGAGGTGGGTAGCCTGTATCAAACACGCCTTCAGTAAATGGGCTTTTGCCCCATAGCTGTATCTCGGTGCCCGCGCGCATTCTGTAACCACGCAGGTCATCTTCTGTTGTATCAATAAAATCCAGCATTCGTGCCTGTAATTGAAGCTTGGCCTGCTCTGTTCCGTACCATGCAAATACAGATTCCTGCAGCGCATAGGCCTGGGTGCGCAAAAAGCGATGTAAGCGCTGAAGCCGCCGGGGTGAACGCACATCGTATGCAATCAATGACCAGTGCTGTCGCTGGGTTGGCATTAGCCTGCTCCCGCATGATCAATCCGTCTGGCAAGCCAGTGAGCACCCGCTGCCAGTTTCCGCCGCCACTGCTGGGCCGCTTCGTCAAATGCAGCGTAAAATTCGGATCTGCCCGCTTTACCCAGAAAACAACCCTGCGCTGATTGCGTGAAGAAGCGTTTGTCGAGGATGCTTTCATTGAAGAGTTTCACTACCCAACTCTCCACATGCGGCCTCACCGGCTCCATCAGATCACACGCCAGTGATTGCCGACCAAAGGCGGTGCGGTGGTAAAAACCAAGCTGAGGATCCAATCCGTAGCGTTTGGCCTGCCTCACTGCATCCTGATGCACCAGGGTATACGCCAATGAAAGTACCGCATTCACAGGGTCCTTCGGAGGCCTGCGCTCGCGCCTGACGAAGCCCAGAGAAGACGGTATTTGTTGTCGCCAGATGTCAAATGCCATCCGTTGCAAGCTGCCCTCTATGCCTCGCAGTTGGTCATCTGAGTGACAGCTGACCAGTGTATGGCGAGCTTCTTCCAGCCGTTTACACGCGCTGAAAGCAGGCATGGTGTGGTACTGCGACAATAACTTGGCCATCACTTTAAATTTATGACTGCACAGGTCACGAGCAAACTCTAACCGATCGGAATCGTTCTGTTGCCAGCGATATTGCCGGCAACGCCGCTCTACCTGACGCTGCTGGTCAGAAAACAGCGCAAAACTGCTGTTTTCGTAGCGCATGTTCAGCACAATCAGGTCGATACCCCGCTTATACAGCTGTCCTATCAACTGAGTGGTCAGATGCACACTGTGCAAACAGATGAGTTGGTCCACCCGCCCCAAGGGTATGGTTCTGGGTATTTCATCCGGCACCCTGACGATCATGCAGTCTGTTGCGTACTCAAGTGTCACATGATGTCGATCGATGATGATATGGGTCATGGCGCCACTCCTAACAGAGGACCAGTAGCTGTCCGGTGGGGGTCATAATGCCTGTGCCAAGCTGCCAGGCCTGCTCCTGCACGCTGAGGCGCACATAAAAGAGCTTGTCGGTTTCAGGGTCGATGTAGGGCAACAAGCGTTCAACCAATTGTTCTGCATGGCCTTTATTCAGATTGAGTTCGAACACCGAATCTTGATAACCAAAGCATTCGCTGCGCAAGATCTTGAGCGCTCGGCGCCGACGGCGGTCATCGGCTATGTCGTATCCGAATAGATAATCCCGTGCTGTCGTCATGGCATAGACTCCGCTAATTGACGTTCGACCTCACCAAGTCCATGCAGCTGGTGTAGATCGTTAAAGTCACTTGGCTCTGCCCAATGATCCTGTTGGCTGAAATGTGGGCCGCAGAGCAGATCATCGTGCTGACTTGCCTGACGAGCTGCCCTGTACCCTGTATTGCCTGCTTCAGGGCACCATTGATCGTTGTCGTAGCAGAAAATCACTTGAGGCTCGCCCGCGAGTTGGAGCCGCACTCGCTTGAGGTTGACCGAGCTGAGTGCGACATAAACGCTATTACCTGAGCACAGGGCCAACGTCAGTCCCGTCGCCAGGCCTTCACAGATAATGGGTGGCTGTGCTCGCCCGGAGACAAGACCCGGCAGCTTTACAAAGGCCCCCTTCATCGCACCCGCAAATTGGACGTAATGCCGCTTGGACTCATGCTCAGCACCCAAGGTAATTTCGTGAAAGCCAACAATTTCAGCCGCACTATTCTCGATCGGCACCAACAACTGAGCCCCACATGCTCGCACCCCAGAGTCCACCCATAACCTGGAGCCATCGGTGCCGGGAAAACGCCGTTTTACCCACGGGTGAGTAGACGATAAGGGTATCGCTTCGTTGTAGCGGCGCAGTAATGATGCATGTCGGCGCTGTCGGGCACGGTTATCGTCCTCTTGGAATGCCGCTGCCCGATGATCAGCTGGGTTTGTCTGGCAGGGTTTGATATCGGGCAAGGAGGTTTCAACGATGTATCGATGGTGATGCAGCCAGCGCCAGCCATTGAATACCCGCTGAAGACCGCCATGGCGAAACGTAAAAAACTGCAGATACGGCCAGCACTCCCCAGAGTGATTTCTGAAGACTCGAAACAGTACGTAGCAACGGCCTTTATAACCGCTGCTGAGCACAGGTACGGCACGTCCTTTGATGAAACAATCATCCATCAAGGGCTGCTGCAGCAAGCTGTGACCATCAATGCCCACTTCACTTGCCAGCTCACAAATATCACCGGCTGCGGCCTGCAGAATGGCGCTAACATATTGACTGCCCTGCCAGTTTTTCATTCAGCCCTCCACAACTCTGAAGCGGCGCAGACTGACACCCAGTGCCTGCATATAGTCCGCAGTGTGCTCGCGGCCACGGTCGTTAAATCCCTGCTCCAGGCAAAGATGCCAGTACTCCACTCCAGCACAATTCACCGCATGAATAAGTTGTACCGGCAAAGTACCGATAACCTTGTCACCCGCCTTCAGCATGCCAACGTCCAGGTGCGGCAAAAACGTACCGGTGATGCCCTGGCGCTCCAGAAATTCAAGCGCACCGGGATGGCGTGTTACGATCCAGGTTGTCATTACCTTCACCTCTTGTGTGCTGATCATGTCTGCGAAGCAACAATGTGGTGTAACAATAGAGCCGATGTGTGGGGTCGAGTGTGCTCGCAAGCTTGTCAGCAGACGGATTTGCAGGTGAGAGACATAGACTGCCAAGGAAACGCAATCAGGAAGGAGCGCAAATGAAAACGATGCTATTGGCCGTAAGCGGCATGTCGCCGGCCATCATTACCGAAACGCTGTACGGCATAAACAAGCGTGGAGATGCCTGGCCCAAGTCGATCAAAATCATTACAACCTCAATCGGGGCTGAAAAAATATGGCAAGGCCTGGTCGAGCACCAGCAGCTTGAGCACCTGTGCGTCGAGTTGGATAAGCCGCTGATTCAGATTACGCGCGAAGATATTTTAGTTGTACCCAATGCCGCCGGAGAACCTGTGGTAGATGCACGCTCGGAAGAAGACCATGAAGCCTTGGCAAACTTTATAATGAGTACCGTGCGCGACCTCACGCAGGACGACCACACTTCGATCCATGCCTCACTGGCGGGCGGCAGAAAAACGATGACGTTTTACCTGGGCTACGCCATGACACTGTTTGGTCGTCATTTCGACCGTCTTTCTCATGTATTGGTCAGCGAGGGGTTTGAGGGCCACCCGGATTTTTACTTTCCCACCCGCAGCAGCCGCGAAATCACCAATCGTGACGGCGAAAAGCTGGATACCAAAAACGCCGTAGTGACCCTGGCTGATATTCCATTTATTCGCCAGCGTCAGTTGGTGCCTGAAATGCTGACAGAATTCGGTGAGCGGGTTAACTTTCGCAAGCTGGTTGATCAGATCAACTTGGGGGAAGACGTAAAGCACCTCAAGCTACAGGTCAATGCCAAAGCCCAGACCGTAAGGATCTCATCACCAGCCTACCCGAGCATTGATGTCGAAGTCGGATTTTCAGGTATTTGGAGCTGGACACTCTACCTGCTGATCCTTGAAGAATCGCTGTTACAGCCCGAACAGGGTCGCGGAGGGTTTACCCGGCCGTCAAAACCAGACGACATCCTGCCGATAATGATGGCGACCAAATTGGCTGCTCTTAAAGACATACAGCTGCGCAGCGAAACAGCAAATGAAATGCTCAACGAGCTGTTGCAGTATGACCAGTTGGTGGATGCGCACCCCAATCTTGAGCGCACCTTTAAACCCATCATCGAGAAAGGAGGCGTGACCGGCAGTCAATTTGACAGCTATCTGCAGCAGCTTCAAAAATCATTGCAACATGCCCTGCCCAAAAACCTGGCCAACGCGCTGTTGCCCACTCAGATCTATGGTGAAGATGGCGCACTGCTCAACAACACCGGTAAAAGCAAACATAAAGGTGCGGGTTACGGCATTGCACTGCCTGAGCCACTGCAACAGATCGATATCGTCTGAGGGGGCCTTAACGGTTTATGCTGCAGCCAACGGATGAGCAACAAGCAGTAATCCAGCATGATAAAGGCCATGCCTTGGTCTGTGCAGTCCCCGGTTCGGGCAAAACAGCCACGCTGATCAACAGGGTGCAATATTTGCTGAACACCGGGGTGCCTGCTCAAAAGATTCTGGTTTTGATGTTCAACCGGCAGGCGTCTCAGGAGTTTAAATCACGGCTCGACTTCACATTATCATTTGCTGAAAGCCCTGAGGTTATGACTTTTCACGGTCTTGGCTTCAAAGCGCTGGAGCAGCTATCGAAGCTGGGGCATATCGAGAAGCGAAGCCTGGCCAACAACCATGATCTGATGCGATATGTCCGTCAGGGGGTTGCGCACCACACACGCAAGCTGGATCGAAAGGCTCGTCAACTGTTCAGCAAAGCGGATATTCTGGTCAAAAAAACGCTCACGCAGATCGAGCAGGGACTGTCGATGCCGAGCGAGCCGCTGAGCACATTATTAAAATCCAAACTCCAGTCCCGTTTCGGGCTGGATCAGTGGATGAGCTTCAACATAGCACGCTCAGTTCTCGATGCATTGAGTGCAAACGGACTGATAACCTATCGCATGATGCTCACAGAACCAGTGAGATTGGCTCAAGAACAAGAGTTGGTAGCACCCATTTTACGCGGCTACAGCCACATTCTGGTTGATGAATACCAGGATATAAACCTCGATCAGATTCAAATGCTGCGCCTGCTGATTTCCGAACATACGGCACTGATGGCTGTTGGAGACATGGACCAGTGCATTTATGAATGGCGAGGCGCTCAACCTGACTATATGCTGGATGAGCATTTTTCACAGGAGTTTCCGGGCTATACCCGCCATGCACTGACCCGAACCTTTCGTTACGGGGCGTCACTCTGTACGGCTGCAAATAATCTGATTGACCACAATCTGAAACGTCTGCCCCTGGTTTCCACGCCTCATGACGACTCACTGGAAACACAGGTGTGCGTCGTTCGCGGCAAACGCGCCATGGCCGATGAGATTTCCGACTGGTACAAAAACGGTGTAACCGATCAGAGTGCGGTTCTGTATCGCTATTGGGCCGACACCATTCCATTGCAGCTATCCCTGGCCGGCAAAGGCTACCCTTTTCGCGTCAGCTCAAAAGAGCGCAGCTTATTCAACAATCGCCCCATGAAGGCTTTAAGTGCCTGGCTGCATATCGCCGCTGAGGGTAAAGCCAGCCCTGATGATCTGATTTCGGTGTTCAGCTTTCCTACCTTGATGATCAAAAAGGAAACGCTGCGTGGTCTGATATTACAACTGCTTCAGGGCCAGTCTGGTGAGTCCGTTGCAGCCCAACTGGATCCTGCACAACAACTTCCTTTTGCACAACGCTGGTCTTGCGTGCAGCAGTGGAGGCAAATTGACTCGTCCGAACCGGTTGAGCCGAAGCTGAAGGGCCTGCAAAGCACTCTCGGCTGGGCAGCTGCATTAATGGATGAAGGGGATACCGAAGAAGCAAACGAGCAATTAAAGGAGATGGACGCTGTCATTCTGGACGCGGCTGGCCGCAGGCGCCTGACGATTCTTCAGCTCCACACCGAGCTCAGCAGCTTGGCAAATAACAACCACAACCAGGATGGCCTGCTGATCGCCACCATTCACGCGACCAAGGGCCTTGAGTGGGATAACGTGATTCTGGACGGGCTGGAAGCAAGCCGATTTCCGAGAGATGACGACAAGGGTGACCGGCTGATAGAAGAAGAACGGAGACTTTTTTACGTGGGCATGACGCGGGCACGCAAACGTCTGGTGTGTGTGCTGCCTGACTCTAGTGAGCCAAGTCAATTTTTAGCGGAAGCCGGGCTCTTCAGCATAACGCCAGAAACCGGCGTCTAACTGGAGCTTTCTGTTGCCATAGCCATCCAGCGATCTTCAGGATCGCTGATTCCCATTTCGGCTGATGAAAACAGATCATGAAGCTCAGGATATGCTTTCTCTGTACTTTCCTCTCGGCCTGGCACCACCGAAGATGCAGAACGTCTGGTTCCACTGCCGCCACAGGAAAAACAAACACCATTACATACATGTGAATATGCAGATATATAGCCTGCTCCACCACAACGCCCACAGCTATTGCGCTCATCAATGTCGACATAACGCCTTGCCAGAGAGCTTGTTGATGGCCTGCTGCTCAGCCGCCGCCCCTTGAGGATAATCTTCTTTATCTCCTCAGGCGTGACGTGACGAAAACCCTCGAACTCCGGATGCTTGGCATCCTCAAGCACTGATATATGCTTACAGGCCACGAAGCGACGGTAGTGATTGACGGGATCCAGCACATCAACCTGGCGATAGTCCGATAACGACTCAAGGTCTTCATAAACCAAGCCGACCAGAAGCTTGCCGGTCAGCGGATTCTTAATACCCTGGCACAGTACAGTAACCGGACGGTTGTTTTTTAGTCGCATGATGCCTCCCCATAAATGCTTGCCTTCGAGAGACACACGATAGCGGCAACCCACTGCAAAGCGGTGCTTGGCAAGCTTATGTGAGCCAGGCATGGCTGGACCAAACTCTTCTCGCCTGCACCAAGGAAGCATTGATGGATTTTTAACCCAACCGGTTCATCAGGTAGTATCAGACAACCAAGCTAACAAGGATGCATTGATGAACACTACATTGATTACGTTTATTGGCCGCACACCAAAGACATCTGAGGGGTATCGTAAAACGGTGTACAGCATTGATGGACATCGCCAGCCACCCAGTGCATTTCTCGGCTTCAATCTGAAGCAGTACCTGAAACCAGACCGGATCGTCATTCTCGGCACAGCAGGCAGTATGTGGGACCACCTTTTTGAGGGTGATATCGACTTCGGCAACGATGCAGAAAATGATCGGCTAGAGTTGGCTTTTGCTGTTGAAGAAAGTCGGGTCACTCAAGCCATGCTGGATCAGATTCAACCCGTGCTGGCCGACAAATTGGGCATTGATACCCACCTTCAGCTCATTCAGGTTGGGACTACGCTGAATGAACAGATTGAAGTGGTCGAGCTGATGTCCCGCCACGTTGACACTGGTGACCAAGTGCAACTGGATATCACCCATGGGCTTCGCAGCCTGCCGATGATTGCACTGCTGACAGCCATGTATCTGCGTAACCTGCGACAGGCAACCATCGAAGGTATCTGGTACGGAGCTTTTGAGCTGCGTCAGGATGACATTACTCCCGTCAACAACCTGCAGGGACTGCTGCAGATGGCCGATTGGCTCAGCGCTATGCATGCCTACTCCAAAGACGGTGACTACGGCGTGTTCAGTGAACTGCTTGGTGAGGCCGGTCATTGTTTAAAAGAGGCCGCTTTTTTTGAGCGCATCAATAATTCAGCGAAGGCCAAACAGAAGCTGGAAACCTGGAGCATCGAGGGTAAAATCGATCAGGACCCCGTCGCTCGATTATTTGCCGATGAGTTACAGCAAAGGATCGCATGGCATCGCAAAGGCTCTCGCCACGATAGAGAACAAAAACTGGCGAAGGAATACTTTAAGCGGGGTGACTATCTGCGCGCGGCCATTCTGGCTCTGGAGGCGAAGATTTCAGAAGAACTGCATCAAAATCGTGAGCCAGACACCCGTGACCATCGAGAAGAAGCCAGCAAATCACTGCAGGCAGGATCGCGTGAGTTTCAAACCCTGAGCAGAATCCGCAACGCCCTGGCACATGGGGTGCGCAGCCCTGATAAGAAGATCGACAAGCTGCTGTCTGATGAAAACAGTTTAGCGACTGAACTGCAGCGCCTGTTTAAAAGCCTGAAAATTTAAACCGTCGCCATCACTTCCTGATCTGGCCGGTGTCATCCGCACACTGGCCTGTTTTTTGTCGCCTGTAAGTCCGGTGTCGGGGTAGCTCTCGGACGATCGCCGATCCGCACCTACACAGTCACTGGCCGTCTTAATCCCCTCCGGTGTCGGGGTAGCTCTCGGACAAATGTTCAACCAATTCGCTCAGATGATGGCGTCTTAATCCCCTCCGGTGTCGGGGTAGCTCTCGGACATCGAAACCTAACAAAGAAATGAAAGAGTGTGGTCTTAATCCCCTCCGGTGTCGGGGTAGCTCTCGGACTAACATGGCGGTCATGCCTAACGGTATGGCGCTGTCTTAATCCCCTCCGGTGTCGGGGTAGCTCTCGGACTCAAGATCGTCATGTTTGCATACGCTGACCGTGGTCTTAATCCCCTCCGGTGTCGGGGTAGCTCTCGGACGCTATTAGTGAAACAACGAATATTAAGAATGGTCTTAATCCCCTCCGGTGTCGGGGTAGCTCTCGGACCTGATGTACAGCTCGCCCATGAGCTGATCGCTGAGTCTTAATCCCCTCCGGTGTCGGGGTAGCTCTCGGACGAGAACCCCTACTGGTTTGACAACGTGAAGGAGTCTTAATCCCCTCCGGTGTCGGGGTAGCTCTCGGACACTAAGAGTAAACGTGTCAACTTAAAGTTGATGTCTTAATCCCCTCCGGTGTCGGGGTAGCTCTCGGACTTAAAACGAAAAGAAATAGAGAGAACCTTTAGGTCTTAATCCCCTCCGGTGTCGGGGTAGCTCTCGGACTCCAACCAAATATTTTTATCAATCAAATCAAGCAGATAAAACCTACTTTTTACTGATTGTTTTTTAACCAACAAGTTGGCTAATATTTGATCAGGTGTAACCTCGAGCATTGCTTTCCTCCCGGTCCGAGAGCAGTTCAAGCTTGCCGTGTATTGATCCAGGTTTCAAGCCCTTTACACCCTCACCACCAGTCAAAGAGCTTACCTACGCCATACACCAGTCCACCCGTAACCAGGGCTGCAGCAGCTATAGGAGCCGCCGGTGTTGCGAGTAAGGTTGACCCCGTCGCTACAAGTCCTGTCGCAGCAGAGCCTCCTGCCACTGATCCACCAGCGGTTAAAGCGGCCGTTGCACCCGCTGCCCCACCACCGCTTGCTGCAGAGACAAGCAAGCCGGCCTGAGAAGATGATGATGACGCCGCAGCCAAACGAACCGCATTAACAACTGTACTGGTTGTTTTGCTGGCCCGGTAAACACGCACGGCACCTGCGCTCGCCGCTGCCGCTGCGACGACCACACCGGCACGCTGTACCTGTTCGCTGCTGTGTTCGCCATGTATGCACCAGCTGACAAAATGCTCGCAGTTATTGGTGATAACTGAGTAGCGGTTTTCACCCAGCCGACTTTTGGCGCGACGTACTATTTCATCAGCTGCGAATTTTGCATCAGGTTCAGACACACGATAAACCGTACGCTGGCCCGCAAACTGAGCTAGTGTTGTTTCCTGTACAAAACTGCAACTATCGTCGAACAAACCATTACTTTTTCCGGCGTAATGCACAACACGGCCCTTACCCACATAGATGCCATGATGACTGTAAAGGCCGCTACTCACTTTCAGGTGCTGGCCTGGCTTGAACTGGTTCAACTTGCTCATACTCATCCCTCCAATGCCCTGTTTGAGAGAATAGTAGCGCGTGCATTTTGAATGTGTTGGCTGACAAATTTGTTGTACCGAGTGCCGAACGGCATTGCTCTGAGCACCGATCAGAGGCGAGTTGCAGACAAATTTGTAACAGGCCCCGAGTCATTATTTCAGGTTTAGACTGCCCTCATTCATTGATCAGACGGTCACAGGGGGGCGGGATATGCAGTTTTTAAAGCTGAAAAATGAACAGGAAAAGCGTGCTTATCTGCCCCAGGTTTGGCCTTTACTGGATGCGAGTTATCGCACGGTTCCGGGCGGCCTGCATTTTGCGTCGCAGGAAGAGCTTATTAGTGACACCGATGAGTGGCACCTGATCGTTCTGGACGGAGTCGTGCTGGCATTGACCCTGCATAAATACAAATGTGGACTGAAGTTGGTCGCTTTGGCAAAAGCCCGGGCGGAAGGCGCGCGTGCAGCGTTGAAGCAGTTGATCGAGCATGCCCTGCACTTTGGCTGGATGGAGCTTTCCGACCAGGCAGAAAACTTTGTCATGCGTGAGTGTAATGGTCATCGCTTTCTGATCCATGCCAGCCTGGCGGGCAAACTACTGAAAAAAATGGTGGAACCTGCCGGCGGTGATGCCTTCCACTACCGCCGACGCATTATGAACTGCGTTAAAACCAAGCTGATTCTGGGCACACCGGACTTCAGCCAATTGGCATAACGCTCGTTGTGTTACTCAGCTTCCCCGGCCGTACGCTAGCTCAAGCTGGCTTTCCAGCTGCGCCAGTTGGTTGGCATCTTGCGCAAGGCGAAGGCTCTGCCGATCAACTTTTTCAATCGCATCCTCGATATAACGCTGCGCCGGCTGCAACGCCTGACGCAATACCTCACTGATGCACAGGCTCACCGAGTGTTGATATTGACTGGCAATCTGCTGGGCCCCTGAGCGTACTGCCTCATGAAAACGCACCATCATCTCCTGTTGCTGACGCAACTCTTTTTCCGCCTGATAGTGCTGATAAATACCGCTGAGCAACTGGACGCCCACCTGCACCACAGGCCCGCCCACACGGATTTTTTCAAGTATCTTTTCAGCCCACTTCTCCATGGTTTTCTGACCAATACCCTTGAACAGGCTTGGGAGTGCTGATTTGGCGAGCTTCATTACACTCACAAGATGCTCGGATTTAATGTGCTGAACCAACATCTGCAACGTCCCTTCCGGCAGCAAGCTTTCGCTGCTGGGCTGGGTCAATGTTTTGGAGTTTGAATTGGGCAGTTCAATCCCAGCAGGAAGGTCAACCTGTGCTCTGACAGGCGACAATTCACGGTCGAGCTCATTGACCAATTGATCCAGGGCATCAGCTGCTCTGTTCAGTTCCTGTTGTAACTGCTGCTCAACTTCCAGGGTGAGGCTTTGCATGTGCCGGTCGAGTTGCAGCTCACGTTGTGCGTCGTCCAGATCAGCCATTGCCAGTTCCTTAAAAACTGACGCAAGCGACTGGCTTTGCTGTCGCAGCAGGCCTTCCAAACGGCTTTGGATACCGGTCTGCTCCTGCTGCAGGCGCGTTGCCAGTCGCTGGAAGCCTGAAGTGCCCAGCGCATCCATCTGCAGTTTTAACGCGGCCTGTGCTTCAGCCAAAAGTCTTGCAAAGTCGACAGCCAGACGCTCTTCACGCTGACGGAAGTCCGTTTGTTCAATAAAATCTGACAGGGCTTGTTCAAACTCGGGCAAACCTGACGACTCAAGCAACAAAGGCTGCTGTTTGAGCTTGCCCTCCAGACCCAGTTTGGCATTGACCCAGTGAATCGGCACTGCAGCCAGGGCGTCGGCTTCAGGCACATCCATTTGCCTGGCTTTTTCCTGGAGTTGCTGGCGCAGCTCATCATTCAGCTGTATCTGATACGCGCAATCGCGGGAGGTTTCACGCTGATTAACCACCAGCATGACCCGTCTTTTTAAGCGAACCAGTTCAATGATCGCCTGGTATGTATGCAGGTCGTCCAGTGCTGTTGAGGACGATACTACAAACAGCACAAGATCGGATTTTTCCAGCTGCTCACGGGTCACTTGTTCATGTTCAGGAGGTGCATCAACGCCCGGGGTATCATCGATGGCGAAGCTGCCAAACGGATAGCGGCTGACCTTTTCCGTAGTAGGACTGCGCCCTTCTGCTGCTACCTTTTGCCCAGAAAGCGCATTGATCAGGCTACTCTTACCGGCACTATAAACACCATACATCATGATGGTAGGTTTGTTGCGCACCAATTCGGCAGCGAGATGCTCCTGAAACCGCTGGCAACGACCGTCCTGCAGGTAACAACCCAGCAATTCGCTATGGGTGCTCAGCATCTGAATCATTGGATGTTGTGTGGCTGTCATCGTATCGTCCTTTTCATTCCAATTCCGTTGATGTTATGCGCGCTCGGTGCTGGTCAAAGGCTCTGTTAACGGCTGCCAGCGCTGACAAAACTGCTCCAGCAGGCGTCTGGAATCACGGATGTTTTGCTCCATCTGCTGCAGAATTTCCAGCATCGGTGTGCGGTAACCCTGCTCAAGCGTGTCCGCTATGCGCGTTGAAAACAGCTGATAAGCGGCTTGCTCAATTACAAACCGGTTATCGCCAATCAGGATGGATCGAGTCGAATCTTTGCTGAAGGCACGCCCGAGCCCCTCACCTGCTGCCCCACCGAGAATACTTCCAACAACAGCTCCCATAGGCCCAGCCAGGAAGAAACCTACTCCTGCTCCAAGTGCACCACCGCCGGCCCCACCCCAGGCACGTTTGTAGCCACGGTCGCTGTAGTTGAACGATGAATACTCATGCTCGAATCCAGGCAAGGCATCAGAGCTGTCAAAGGTAATGGCGGATGCCATGTTCTGCTCCAGAACATGAAGTTGCTGTTCCAGTTCGACCTGGATCAATCCAGTGGCTTTTTGCTGCAAGTCAGCCGCTATTTGGCTGCTCAACGCCGCATTATCACCGCTGTAATTTTGCATGGCCCGGGCGATAATATCACTCAGTTGCAGTGTTAACTGCTGACTCATTGTCTGATAGCGACGCTCGACTTCGTCCTGCTGTGCTGTCAGTTCCGACTGTATGTCGGCCTGTTGCTCTGCCATTTGTTCTGTGCTGACAAGCAGGCGCTGGGCGAATGCAGCAAGATTTCGCTTTGGCGTTGCCTGTTTGATCCGGACGCTTTCCTGCTTGATGTACAACTGCATGGTGCGCAAAAAATGTGGTATGCCGGAATCTTCAAGCGCCTCTGGTGTATCGGATATTTCAGCACAGCGTACGGACACACTCATGATCTGCGCTTGTGCCAACCCCGGATGCTGGCCGAAATGACGCGACAGCGTTTGCATGACATAGCGTTCCTGCTCCTGTCGATCATCTTGCGAATACATGACAGGGCGTGACACCAGCTGGCCATCTACAACAGCAACCTCATCTTCATCTGCTCGGGTCAGCACAAATACCACTGGTTTCCCCATGGATAAGAGCTCACCAATCTCCTTCATGTCGGTTTCGCGTGCGGGGTGCTCGGAGTTCATCACGTACACCACCACATCTGCACTCTGTGCATATTGACGCGCCAGCTCACCATTACGAGCTGTTTTCGAGTGCAACCCCGGCGAATCAACCCATGTCAGACCAGGCAAGGTAAAGTACTGCACAGCGGAGGTGCATTCCTTTCGATCCACTTCAAACCCCTGCGTCAGTGACTGCTCAAGCGCTGCGCCACTGACTTCGTGCATGGCAAAACGCAGCCCCTTTGCGGCTAATGCGGCAACCTGCTGAGCATTAGGCTCAGCGCACCCGATGGCAATATGATTGCCAAACGAACTCTTCCCCGCATTAACCTTGCCGTACACATAGATCAGCAAGGAGTCGCCCTGCTTTTGCCGCAAGCGCGTGCCCTTATCAAAGGATTGTGCAGCTTGGAGCCAGCGCTGACGAACGCCGGCGATATTTGCCAACCACTGTTCACACATCTGACTCAGCGGATGTTCAGGGTTAAGTTGATCTTGTGTCGCCCGTGCCAATTGCTCAAGCTCTGCCGACACATCGGCCTGATCCTGCATCAGTGCACGCTCCTGCTGCTGAACTTCCGACTGCACGGCTGCGAAGGCTGCCTGCAACTGGTTAAAACTGTCCAGAAACTCACCGCGAGCCTGATGATCAACACTGGTTTTCAGAGTATGTGGCATACAAGATCCTCAGAAGTGGGAAGGGGTAATATCCATGCCATCGCCTGTCAGACATCCGGGATAAGCTGGATGGCATCGGCACACAATTCGTCCAACCGTGCTCCGCTGCGCAGTTGCGCCTCTATTTGACGCATCAGTTCCAACCGCTCCGTACGGGCAATCAGCTCGTTTACAGCAGATTCCATGGCTGGTAGCCCAGGCTCACCAAGGTCAATTTGTGTCAGTAAATGCGCCATCTGCATCCGGGCCGATTCAGTACCAACATCCATGTGCGTCAAGTTATTAATAAGCTGCTTTCCGCTCCCTTTTGGACTGGCCATCGTTGATTTACCAAAGGCGATTACCTGAGGTGTCATCAGGTGCCCCGATGCGCCCAGCGCTGTCAACTCAGCGGCCAGCAGCCGACGCGATTCAGCATGCACACGCTTTATTCGTGCCTGCCGCTGCTTCTCCGCATTGGCGGCCCGTTGGCGTCGGGCCTCTTCATCGGCGCGATCATCCGAATCCGATGAGGAAGAGGAACCCGAATCGGAATAGTAAGCCGCCGCTGCGGTACCTGCGGCAATAACACCCGCAACTGCAACCCAGATCAAAGGTAATGGCATCGTGTCTCTCCTGTTTGACTGTTCAAATCTTTGGATAAAAGCCCTTTACCGCCGTTGCAGCGCCGTACGCACCTGACTCAATGTCTGCCCCAACTGATCAACGCGGTGTGAAAGCGCCTGATGCTGATCAGCAAAGGCCTGCTCTTCTTGGGCAATCATCTCCTGCAAGCGGTCTGCCAGGGTATTGGCCAGTGTTTCTCGCTGCTCGGCTCGGTGCTGCTCTTTGTCGACCAGCATCACCTCAACCCGTTGCTGCAAATAGTCCTGCAAGGCAGGAATACCGCTGTACTGGATCAGGAGCGGCTGCGCCTGACGAACTCCGCTCAGGTAGGTGTTAGCCGACACTCTAAAAATATCCGGTTCCCCCCCACACAGCTCAACCAATTGACTGGCGATCAGCGCCTCAAACTCGTGTTGAGCCTCATCAGGCTGTTCCGCCTTGGTCAGTACACACACCAATCGATCAGCCAGAGGGCGCTGGCTGTGCTGACTGATCCGGCTGAGGTAATCCAAGGTCGGCTGATCCAACTCCCCTTGCCCCATGCTGTGACACAACAGCAGCAGGTCACTGGTCACAATGCCGTCAAACGCCACCTGATCATCGGTATCTTCCGCATCCAGTCCTGGGGTATCGGTATAGTCAATCTGGCCGACACGGAGTGTTTTCAGCTCGCGAGTTTCACGGGATCGCGCCGTTTTAAAGAACTCCTGCTCCAGGTTGTCCGTCAGCACATTGAGCAGAGTGCTTTTCCCGGCTTTAACCAGACCGACTACTGTCAACGTCAGGGCATCATTGCCAACCGGCAAATCGTCCAGCTGCTGCAGTGCTCGATAAAGCTCTGGCTGATGATGAATCAAAAATTGCTGAACAGTCTTCATGCGACCTCTCCCATGTTGATCCTTACTGGCAGTTTAAGAGCTGCGGCACCATCCCTGTGCCGACGAAGACCACTATACAAAAATGAACGTGAAAAAAATTGAGTTGGCAAGCTTGGGAGATATGGATGTTTGCGAGAGATTGAGACAAGGGGGGCAAGCCACAGCTCTAGGCCGTGGCCTACGTATACTTAATGGAAATTAAACGGCAGTGTTTGGTTGAGCATATTGATCAGAGCGGAGCGGCTGTGGGCCTGAATCTGCAGCGCCCTATCCAGTTCAGCGTGAGGTGCTGCCGGCAGCAAAGTGCGCAGCGCCTCTCTCTTGGGGTTCAACGGCTCCAGATAGGGCATAGACAGTTGTAGCTGCTCACCAAGAGCCTGTATCACACAGCCCAACCATTGCAGAATACTGCCTGACTGCTGTTCGCAGAGCTCAACGGCTTGCTGCAATAGTTCACTGGCTTGATTCCGCTGCCCTGCATCACTGAGCAACCAGGCACGGTAGGCCAAAATCAACGGCCAGGGATGATCTTCACCCTGTTGCCAGTCTAACCGAGTGTCCAGATAGGATGCACACTGGTCTGCCATCTCATCCGGATAAGTGAGCAATGCACGCAGATACAGTTGATGCGCAAAGCGTAAATTCGAGCCTGATCGCGCCAGTTTGCCTGGCAACTGATCAGTGCTGCAATGGAGCATCGCAGTAAGGTAGCTCTCAAGCAGAGTGTTAAATGCCTCGAATGTAGTTTCAGGCGAACTTAGCATGGCAAACAGGCGATAGGCTGTAGTCTGTTGCACCTCTCTGCCCGCTTGCAGTGGGTCGGACAAGCGTTCAAATGTAGTGATCGCCTTAACAAAGCACTCATCCGCTGCGGTGTATTCACCCCGGAAAGCGTGCAACTGCCCTTGAGTTGATAACAGCTTGGCATGGTTAAGAAGCCCAACGCTGGCAACTGGGAGTGTCAGCCATTGTTGGATAAACCCTTCCATGCTATTGAAGTCAAAAGCGTTTGTAGCCGCCACAACCGAGCGCAGTATGATCTCGCAGGCTTGTGGCGCATCTTCATCGATCAATTGATTGGCTGTTTCAAAAGCACTGGCAACCAGCGCCATATCACAAAAGCCACGGTGGTTCTGCAGCGCCAGCCTTGCTCCTTGTTGGCGCAATGACAACAGGGGTGGCAGCGTTTCGCCGTCGGGCTTGTGCGTCTCCAGCCAGTCCAGCGTACTTTGCAAACCTGCAAGTGAATACGATTTGAGCCGCAGCTGTGCCTGGACTTCCTGTAAATAGCCTTCCCATAGCTTCGGCTGCTGTTTGACGGTATCACCCAGCTGTTGCAGGCAGTTATGCAGTAGCGTGAATGCCTGCCCCTCTTCATCGACAGCCGCTTGCAACAGGGCATACCAATCAGAGGGTCGCAATGCCTGGCCCCCTTCCAGAGTCAATAACAAGCGCTCGTAAACGTGTTCACCGCTGGGCAACAGCAGACAATGGCCCGGCAAGGCAAAGTGTCGCAGCAGTTTTTTCTTATCTTTTTGCGGGCTGCCCCAGCAGTTGGCCAGAGTATCCACATAGCCATTCAAGGGTTCACTGTTTTTATCAATAAACTCAATGCTCAAACTCAGCTGCGCGTAACGTTTGGGGTCCAGCTGATGCAACTCAGCCAGCAGCGTTTCGGTACGGATCTTCCAGTCGACACGGGAGTTGTAGCCGCCACGGTTTTCAATGCTGAACTTGACCCGAGTCGGCACCCCCTGTTTCATCGGCAGCAAGCGAAGCACCCAGCGGACCAGCTGGTCAATCTGTTGCAGCCAACTGAAACGGCCTGCAACCGGGTCTTTACTGGAAAAACCAAAGATACCAACGGGTTGTGCCGTCAGGTCACTCAAGATGCGTTCGATCCGCGCATTACTTTCATTAACAGCATGAAAACCAGCGCCAAGTGGAGCCAGACTTACACCTTGCGGAATCGCCAGCGCGACCACCTTGCCCACATCTTTATGGTTGAGGTTTAACTCCTCCACCTCGTTGTCAAACGCCTTGCCGGTTTCATCGACTAGGACCGTCCAACTGGGTGATGGGTTCAGGTTGGTAATGGCATTGGGATGACCCTCAGCAGACACGATCAGCGGCGGCGTGCTAATGGTATAAGTGGCGTTATGCTGGGTTTTGGCACGCTGTTGCTGCAGATGTTCCCTTTGCTTACCGAGCAACTTGTGCAGGTGTGTGGCGACGCGCGATGGGCAGTCCGCTTTGGTAGCCTCATACCATTGCTTGAACTCGACACTATCGGCACCCTGTTCGCGGAGCCGCTTGACCAATTCGTTACCCAGCTCGTACGCTGTCTCGCCATCCCTTATGGCCTTGCGGATGCGCTGATCAAGGTTGCTCACATCCTTGGACAACTCCTCTGCCTGTAGCATCAGCCGTTGAATCTCGGCCTTATTCTGGCTCGCCCCCCAGGCATGGCGCAGGTATATATTGTAGGCGATTGTACCTGCCTCTTTGTTCGCATCAGCAGCATTAATGGCTGATCGTTTCGGTTGTTGCGGTTCAGTTTGAGGCGCCACACCATTTGACTTAGCAGCCTTGCTTTCGTCTGCTGCAACCTGGCTGCTTCTTTCAGTAGACCAACGATCATCGCCCAGATGGTGTAAAAAACGAGCTTCAGGCCAGAGTCGACAGGCGCTCTCTTGCAGCGCTACATCGGTTTTCAAACCGGCGATAATGCAGGCAACATTGCGGGTCAGGCCTGATGCAACCAGAGATTCCAGATCAGTACAGTGGACCTCGTGGCCCAATTGCAGCTCTGCCGTTTTAATGTAGTGATGCGGACGCTGGGAGGGCGCGCCGGGCAAGAGGATGGTGATATCCATATAAATGAGGTTCCTGAACTGTCTTAAAAACGAAGCAGCAGTAAAGCCGGCATGGCTCAGACTCCAGACTCAGCTGCAAGACCAAATGCTCGCAGCAAACTGGATCTGTCAAAGGCTAACAGGATACCACTGCCACTGAAACGTGCTTCAATAAGATGCCAGCGCTGATCCTCAATCAGCTTATGCTGCAATTGAGGGCCGATGAACAACACCTTTTGAGTTTTACCAAAACGATCGCCCAGGCTGGCCAATTGGTGTTCAGCCGAGCGCATATTGGCATCATGAGGCAGGTCAGCCTTGATTTCGACCAGATAACTTCTACCGCGATGGTGCACAAACAGGTCTGTTTCACGGCCGGATTCAGACAGATTGCTCGCCTGGCTGTCCGCTATCACACCACGGGCAATGTGCGCTGCCGGCATACCCCCCTGCTGCAACCAATTGACTGCCAACTCTTCCAACCATTCACCACTGATCCAACGGCGCAGGTATTTCCCCTGCTTTCTGGCCCCATTGCCGGGAATGATTATCCGGTTTTGCTGCAGGCAAAAGTAATGCGTATTCAGTTGTGCAAACCGATTCAGCCATCCCACCAGGGTAGACTCCGGCACCTGCCCTTGGAGCAATTCATCAAGCGAAAACGCCAAACTACTGTCAGAGAAAGCGGCTGTACCACGTCCCTCTGACCAGATTCGGTCCAACGCATTAAACAGCTGCAACAGCCCAGCATCCTCTTCTTTCAATGCCCGCCAGATATCGTTGGCTAATGCGGAGGTCAGCTCTTCTTGTCCCCGCAGCCCTGTTCCAATTTTGACATCACCTGCATACAACTGAGCGACCTGCAGAGGTGTTGCCGTTACCGGCTCAATATCACCACTACCGCTCAGCAGTTGCTGACCATCTTGCTGCAGCACTTGGATACGGCTCTTACCCATCCCTTTATAGTGCAGATATCGGCAATTCAGGTTAGTAATCAGCGCCAAGCTCAGAGCTTTAGTACCGCCGGTAAAATTCAGAATCTGTTGATTGTTCGCGGAGATATGCTGCGCAAGATAGGGAATCAGGGTGGTTCTAACCCAATGCTGAACAGCGAGGATGTCTTCGCCATCGAAAGGCTCGCGCTCATCTGGACGATGTACCCTAATCCCGGGAATTGCTCTCTCTACGGTTGATGCAAGCCGCCGGGCACCTTGGCAGGCTTTTTCAAAGTTGCTGACAATCAACACCAGATCCGAAGGCTGAACAGCAAGGCAGGCTTCAAGCTCAGGTACGTTGAACTCGGAAGCAATGCAAATGTAGGTAATCGGATTCATGGCAGCAATGTCCTGTGGATCTTACTGGCTCATTAAGAACCTAGTTTCAGGTGCCAAGACATTGTGTGGGCTGCAACTCTGAGGAGCAAGTTTTACAGAAATCACCAGCAAGTCGATATATCCATGGGGTCTGGATTCACCAGGCATTCATGGCCGCTGCAAAGTCTTAACCCCCTCCGGTATCGGGGTAGCTCTCGGACATTACCTCATCATCCAGACTGCGTGTCACCAGACGTCTTAATCCCCTCCGGTATCGGGGTAGCTCTCGGACGTCTCGTCCATCAGGCATGATTAGCAACGGCGTGTCTTAATCCCCTCCGGTATCGGGGTAGCTCTCGGACGGCAGCCAACATGCGAGACGCGATAGAAAGGGGTCTTAATCCCCTCCGGTATCGGGGTAGCTCTCGGACTTGTTGTCATTAATGGCTAACGTTGTTTCAGCTAGTCTTAATCCCCTCCGGTATCGGGGTAGCTCTCGGACTTGGAAGGGAGAGGTTCAGGACACCAACCTGAGTCTTAATCCCCTCCGGTATCGGGGTAGCTCTCGGACAATGCATCAAACTGCAATATTGTTAGGTAGCGGTCTTAATCCCCTCCGGTATCGGGGTAGCTCTCGGACGCAAAAGTCACAAAAGCCAGGGTAAAAGTCAGGTCTTAATCCCCTCCGGTATCGGGGTAGCTCTCGGACGCGCCGGTGCAGCAGGCGCTCGGATCTGCTATGTCTTAATCCCCTCCGGTATCGGGGTAGCTCTCGGACATTCAGAGGCCTTCAAACAGCTGTCTAAGCTGCGTCTTAATCCCCTCCGGTATCGGGGTAGCTCTCGGACGCAAAACAGAGCGAAAATGCTGCGCCAAAAGGTCTTAATCCCCTCCGGTATCGGGGTAGCTCTCGGACGAATCAGCTACGATAATAATAAAAATATTGAAGGTCTTAATCCCCTCCGGTATCGGGGTAGCTCTCGGACGGCAAGTGTCTGATAGACGTCGAATAGGTAAATGTCTTAATCCCCTCCGGTATCGGGGTAGCTCTCGGACAATTTATGGCTATACAGTCGAAAATCGCGGCGCGTCTTAATCCCCTCCGGTATCGGGGTAGCTCTCGGACCGAGGCGGCTACTTCCACACCCTATCCCTAGAGTCTTAATCCCCTCCGGTATCGGGGTAGCTCTCGGACTTAGCTGGGGAGCACAGCGGCAATACGCCACCGTCTTAATCCCCTCCGGTATCGGGGTAGCTCTCGGACTCCAACCAAATATTTTTTCAACCAAATCAAGCAGATAAAACCTACTTTTTACTGATTGTTTTTTGACCAACAAGTTGTCTAATATTTGACCAGATGTAACCTTGAGCATTGTTTGCCTCCCAGTCCGAGAGCACCTGTAGATTACCCCGTATTCTGAAGAAGATTCAATAGCCGGGCTCTCTGAAACCATATTAAGACGCCGATGACGCCAGAAAAGTAAGGCTTGATTTACATACCCTGATGGAAACGGTAGATTCAAGGCCGAAGTGGACATCAGGATCGATGTTGTATGGATACACAAACTCAACCGCACTACTATTTTCCTCACCCTGCAATCACAAGTCTGAAAGTCGATGTGCGGCCATCAACCACGCTGAATCTGCCTGAACACCCGGGCAGTATGCTTCGCGGAGTATTGGGACACGCACTGCTATCACGTTTTTGCCTTTGTGAAAAAGCTCCTGCCCATCGTCCTGATTGCCTGTATGCTCATCTGTTTGAGGGCTACCGTCGCAATGGCCAGGATGGTATTCCGGCGGTATTGCTGACGCCGCTTGATCATTCCAGACGTGTAGCACACACCGAATGCTTCTCCTTTCTGCTCCATTTTATTGGCCTGTCTCCTGTTATTCAGAGTGGAGTGCAACAGGCTCTCGCAAAAGGACTGGAGCACGGACTGGGCACGCCCCTGGTCCCTTGTGTACTGAACTCATGGTCGGCTGAAAAGCTTGCATTGCCCTCAGGACTGACACACCTGGAATTGAAGCTGACAACGCCGTGGCTGATCAAACGCAAGGGAAAAGCGCTTACATCCAAAACATTCGGTATCCATGACGTGTTGATCGGACTGGCACACCGACAGCGCATCATCAGTGAGCATTTTGATCTTGAACTGCCTCTACCAGACAACAGGGCAATTTTGACCTTTGCCGACGGCTTGCATGTTAAAGCTCAGCTTGAGGATTCATCCTGGATTCGCCACTCCAACCGCCAGCATACTCGCCATCCGCTGACAGGGGTTATCGGAGACTTTCACATTGAGAGCGAAGAAGCGTTTCCAGACTGGTTTGGTGCGTTAATCGCTAATGGCCTCGCCCTGCATGGTGGTGGCAAAACATCGTTTGGCCTGGGAGCTCTTCAGGCCAGCTGTCGATAACCGAAGCAACTGTCCTTTCCTACCGCCATTTTGCCTGTTTCAGAGCTAACTCTCTTTCCGTTCATCCTTGCAGTAACCAAGAGCGAGCCTCTTTTGGCCTAACTCCTCTGGTCTCTTGTCTCACAAATTTGTTTACGCCCATCGGCAGATGGCCTGTGGGATAGTTACCCTCACCAGCAGCGACACGACCTGCACTGCAATACAGATAGCTGGCAAGCTTGCCAGCCGCCGCTTGGCACTGCAGGGATGAGACAGTATGTCGAACGCGTTATCAACCTTTGGCACGCACAAGCCCGCTATGTCAGTGGAGTTGTCCGTTGACAGAGTCATTAATCACCAACAGCAACATGAGGTGCGCATGAAACGAGTAACAAATGTCTTTACCCTAGGCACAACCGGCGATGATGCCAGCATTGCGCTGTGCGCCTGCACGCTGGGGGACACCATTGAGCCATTTCAAAAGGGATAATTGATATGTGCAACAAGCGAAGCTACACGCCCTACCAACGTTCGGCGATAAAAGGGATTGCAAAAATTGTAGGGGAGACTCCGTTTCGCTACGAAAAGTCTTCCAACAATCATTTGAAGGTCACGATCAAGGGGATAGACCAAGTGTTCTTTACGTCGTCTACGCCTTCAGATCACCGGAGTTTAGAGAATTTTCTGGCTGAAATCCGCTGCGCGTATAAACAAAAACACCGGGTTGAACCGAGCATACAAACAGAAATACCCCGTTCGGTCCGTAAGGCAAATGCCAAGAAAGCCAGTATAGAGGTCATGGGAAAAGTGACTGAGCAACTGATTAAAGTCTTTCGGAATTCACTGGAAAGTGTCAAGGAAGAGGAAATGAAAATGGTCGAATCCAGCCAAACTGAGTTCTTGGGTGAATACATACAAGCATTCCGGAAAAAGAAAATCCGGGCAGAGATTGATCGCGCCATTGAATCCTTTGGTACTGGAGTCTTCATACCTCCGGGACTGATCAAGCAGACACAAAAGCAGGTTGGTGAAAACCTGAACTTCATGCTGCCGTCTGTGCCAGAGTACGACCGTATACTGTCTTTAAAGTCCGGCGCTTCGGTTCAGGCCTTAGAAATGCCGGAAGACTCAACTCCGTCGGAGATTCCAGAGAATAACCAGGCCGAGGTTGCATCGAACGATTCGCAGAAGCAAAGAAAGCTGGCCCCGGATAAGGCCGCTAATGACAAGTTGAAGGCAGTCTGCGATCCAAGCAAGATACCGGATACTGTCGTTGATACGAAGCCGCGTATCTCTGAACCTGCCGCCAGTACACAGAGCTACAGCTTCGCTCACCAACTGGCCGATATGACAAAGCGGGATATTCGCCAGCTGATGGCAGACTGCCAACAGCTGCTTGATGAAAAACATCAAGCCGACATTCAGTTTCTCGTCAGCCAAATGCACGAACGAGAAGTTGATCTTGCAGAGCTGCAGACAGCGTTACTTCGTGATCCAGTGTGATACACACAAATTTATCAGGCCTATTTGGGACCGATAAGAGCGCACAATACTATCCTGACTGTTTGAGCATACACCGAGGAGATGACTTATGAACCCCAAGACTCTTACAATTGCACTGGGAATTCTGGCAGCCTGTCCCGACCTGATCAACCGCCTAGGCCTTTTGCCAAACGTTAAAACACCGACTATGGGTGGCGAATTCTGGTGGAATGACCTCGCAAGCTGTGATGGTTGGCGAGTACAGCGTAACAGCATTACGGGCCATTGCCGCATTCTGGATGCCAATGATGTGCGCCAGGCATGGGGCGGACAAGCACAGATTATGGCTTTTTTTCAGATGCTTTTAAAAGGCCAATAATGACCCTCTGTCGATAAGCCTGCTGAAAGCTTTATGAGAATATTTTCCTATCTTCAGGCTTTATTAACCCATGGCACTACGCAGACCAATTAAAATTCTTACTCCAGAAGGGATTCATATGCATACAGAGCGCACTCTTCTCTTAGCAATTACAGGCATGTCACCTGCAGTAGTCACTGAGACTCTATACGGTATTGACCGTAACGGCGGTGCCTGGCCAAAAGAGATTAAGATCATTACCACCTCCAAAGGCAAAGCTAAAATTGCCAAGGGCCTGATTGAAGATCAGCAGCTGGAAAAACTGTGTCAGGAACTGGGAAAACCTATGATCCCCTTCTCTGACGAGCAGATTATGGTGGTACCCAATGCAGAAGGTAAACCGGTAGAAGATGCCCGAAATCTGGCAGACCACGAGGCACTGGCCAACTTTATTATGACCACAGTGCGCAATGAGGCGCAAAACAACAATACTCGCATCCACGCCTCTATTGCCGGTGGCCGTAAAACGATGACTTTTTATCTAGGTTACGCCATGAGCCTATTTGGCCGACATTTCGATAAGCTGTCTCATGTACTGGTGGGTGAAAACAGTGAGATGTTTGAGCGCTGCCCGGACTTTTACTTCCCGACTCGTAACGATCATATCGTACGTGAATTTAACGGCGCAGAACACAACGCTAAAAATGCCACTGTTATTTTGGCGGATATTCCTTTTATCCGCCAGCGCGCTCTGGTTCCTGAGCTGATGAAAAACATGCAGGACAATATCGATTTCCGCCTCCTGACACACCTGATCAACCTTGGTGAACAGCCGGATCAGGTGGAACTGCACGCCTACCCTGCCGAGCAGTATCTGATGGTTAAAAGCCGTAATAGCTGTGAAGAAATGGCTCGGGTACACTTCCCGAATCTTCTGCACTGGTCGACCTATCTATTGTTGCTGGAAGATACCCTGCGTGATCCGGAAGAGCGGGAAGAATTCTGCACTTGGGACACCAAAGCCCGGGATGATATTTTTGCTATGGTTCTGTTGAAAAAGGTGTGCGAAATTCGCAGCATGGAACCCAAAGGTGACACTATTGAAGAGATTTCAACTAACCTAGCGGAAGACTTTGACCGCGAAGGTGAACATGCCGGCCTGAAGAGCAGCCTAGACAGCATTGCCAAAACCGGTTTTACCGGGGGTAATTTCAATACCTACCGTAATGCCATCAAAAAAACACTGTCCGATAAATTACCTACCAATCTGGCTAATCTTCTTGTGCCAAAACAGCAGGATCAGACGCTGAGCGATGAAGAGCTGGCAGAACGCAACGCCGAGAGCAATTCAAATCCTAAGCCTAAAGGTGAACGGTCTTCGCGGAGAAAAACCAAAACCGGTATAAAGGGCGGTCAGTACTACATAATCAAACTGCCGAACCAGAACAAACAGATTTTCATCAATAATTAAAATAGGTATCTGACCTGGCGGATAATAAAAAGCGCCATCTTGCTGTGAACAGCAAGATGGCGCTTTTTGTTTTTCCTGTTAAGCGAATCAACCCTCCTCGATGCGCTTTACCAGCTTATTAGCCGCTTTGGTGACTTTTTTGTAACCCAGGGCGTCACAGAATTTTACCAGCTCGCTCTGTGCAAAGGCGACGACATTCTCCCGAGAATCATCTGGCCAGTAGCTCCAGGCATCTGTGATACCGTTTATCCCTTTAGCGAGGTTATCTTTTTCGGTTTTACTAAGCTCAGAGCCAGATTCAACATAGGTTTTTACTACATCAAATAGTCTTTCCTCATCGCTCATTTCTGCCCGTTCTGCTTCACGCTGTTTTTTATCAGCTATGGCCTGCTGTTGTGCACGGCGCTGGGCTTCTGCTTCAGCGGCTAGTTCATTTAACTGCTCCAAAGGCACGTTATCAAAGGCTGTTGGGGTCAGGTCAGTATCCTTAAGCTCTACATCTGCGACCTGCTGAGAAAACCTGAGGCCGTCACCTTCCTGCTTGGCTTGTACAAAAGCCTTTGGTTGCTCATAGTAGCGCAATTCTTTTTCTGATGACTGCTCTGCATCAGCGTATTCCAGCAAAGTCACTGCCTGAGGACTGTGCCGCCAGCGGGCTTCACTATCCAGAGTGGCTTTCTGCCAGACCTGATCCATAAAGTGCTCAAAAGCATAACGAGCAGCGGTTTCAATATTGTCCTGCATCAGGGATACCTGATTACCATTAGGCCGGATTTTAATTGTATTAATTTCCAGCTTTACCCGCCCAAGACCATAAGGTTTCCCCATACCTAACGAGTGGGACAGTTCATCCCGCTGACCAAAGTCTAATGCCCAGAGCAGAGCGCCTAGTTCAATTAGGCGCAGATTATGAAAGCGCAAACGGCCTTCAAACTGTGTTTCTTTCGGTAGATATTGCAAACGTACTTGAACTTTTTTGTTACGAGCAACTAACTCCGATAACTGAGGAAACTCATAGTCTTTCTGTACCGGATAGCGTTTCCAACCGGCAAGCTCAGCTCGACTATCCATCAGGGTAGTATATTTCCCGTTTGCTGACTGCTTGATATAAGCCGGATAAAACGAGGGTTTGGGGTTACTCAACACAGTAGCAGGGCTGAAAACAGCTTCATGTTCACTGGTTTTATACAACCAGCCCGGCCATACCCGTCCTCTGGCAGAAACGCCTTCAGCATCCTCATCAATCCAGCCAAACAGCAGATCCGCCAGATCTGGCAGCCCTGCCTCAAGGTGAGCCGCCTGAGTATTAGCCACAGCATCATGCAGTGAGTTGGTATAGGGCAAGCGATACATGCGCGCCAACCCAAGGGAGACAACCTCTTCTCCTTTACGGTGAAAGAAAACCGGTATCCCCAGCTCGAGCTGATCCGCTTTCAGCTTATCTTTCCAGCTTTTCCATTCGCTGCTGTCTTCGTGAATACTGATAAAGCCTTTCATCACGTGAGGCGAAACAGTCAGAGTCTGTTCAGGATCTTCTGCATAAAAAACAAAATCACGTTTTTTCCCGCTTCTGCCTTTAAAGTCAGCTCCGGGCTGACCGGTTACGACCACCCGCCCCTTGTGTCTGCCTTTACCCAGCTGGCAGGCCTGCTGCTTACAGTCGTATTTGTAAGGCTCAATATCAAAGTTCAGTGCAGGCGTGTCACCTAACAACTGATAGCGCTCTGCCGCTGTTTTTCTGCTGTTCCAATCCTGTGCAGAAATACCAAAATGCTTAATCAGCTTTTCCTGCTCAATACGGACATAGCTGCAGGGGGTAATCTGCCACCGACCATCAACATAGTTGAGCCATCCGGTACTGACCGGGCTGCGATTCATCGCCTCTGAATAAAAGTTTCTACCCTTGGATATATCACGTACCCCCAGCTGCTGATCATCCACCTGATCAAAACGGCCAAAGCCTGCAATTTTGATCACTTCGCGCAGCATGCCCTTGATACTGGTTGGTGGGATCGCATGATGCCCGTCCGGCGTCTCACTGAAGTAGACGCTACCAGGGGTGTGATCATTTGCGAGACTCTGCTTACCGCCCACACATAGGGGTGTCTGAGCAGTTAATCGGATCTGCAGCTCGCCGGTTACACCATCGGAAAAAGGAATATCCTGGCTGACTTTCTTACCCCATTCCGGCATCAACACATAGCGGGACAGAGGCACAAAACGATAAGGTGCTGATAACTCGGTCATGCCTGACCTCCTTTAAATCCGGTGAAACAACTCAGCGCCAGCTTAGGGCTGCCCTCTGGCTGTAACTGCCACAGTTTCTGATAACACAGGCGGCCCAGCTGCGGGCGATCAGCCAGGTGCTCAACAGTCTCTGCCAAATAAGTGGCAGACTCAGGTGTTGCTTCTTGTAGCTGAACACTGCACACCTGCCACTGGTAATGTCCCAGATATCGCAACGTCTGGCTTTTTCCCTGCACAAACAGCTCAGCCTGCAGCGGAAACTGTGAAGGTAGTTTGCTCCTATTTTCCGGCAAAACAGTCAGTGATGATGGATACTGCAGCCAGCCTTCAGTATCCGAAGACAGATCAGCAAGCCAACTTTTCAGCTCATCCTGATTCAGCTTACGCTGGCTGACTTCTGCCGTTACCGGTAACAGAGCGCTAAATTGCAGACCTGCCCCCAAGGCGGTCAGGGCTTCTACAGCAGCCGCATAATCTTTTTCAGCTTGTGCAATATCGCTCATCCGATGGACTCCTTGCTGTCATAACCTTCAATCCAGTTTCCCTGGTCACTCCATTTAACGCCCTGCTGGGCAATAAAAGCCCCCAAACCGCGCGAGCCTCCGGCACCCAGTGGTAAAAAGCCTTCGCACAGATCCTCCAGTGTCCGTTTCAGTGCTTCACGGCTTTGAGCAGAGATGCGTTCAGGCCGGAGGATATTGAGCGACAGGCTTAATGGGGTTTGCCAAAAAAACTCTTCTTCAAATAAAGCGCCGCTGATAACACCACCAGTAAACTGGTCAATTTTGTTATGTGTCTGACGAGCCACGACCGGTTGGTCTAAGTAGATATCATCAATTACCAGAGCACCCGCAGCACCGGAGAGATCACTGTCTGAAGCAAAGCCAAACAGCTCTTTAACTCCCTCAAGCTGCAGATTATCCATTTCCACAGCGCTGGCTTCCGAGTTTACAAACTGGCCAGTCAGGCAGCGGTAGTGATAGGCAAAACGGTGTGCCAAAGCGCCTTTAACTGCCGAGGCTGGCACAACCGGCTGCTTAAGGACGATCACAGCTTTATCCCCCTGCCAGAGAATACGAGCTTCCGACTGGGGTACCAGATCCGGCACCTTGCCACGCTCATCGGGATCACTGAATGCCTGTTCGCCACCGCCAACGCGCCAGCCTGACTCCGCTTTGAGCTGAAGTTCTGCCTTTAAGGCATTATCAGCTGACTCGATCAGGATGAAATCTGCCAGTCCCTCGGATGAACCACGGCTTCGGCTTCGCTGCAGGTAACCTTCCCGCCCCTGCGCTGTTGTCAGATCCCAGCTTGCCTTTTGTAGCTGATTGACTTTGAATGCACCATGACCAGAGCGGGTACCATGCCCCAGACGGAATCCAGCTGAACTCAGCAAAGCTAACAATCGATCAAAATGCTCCCTCCCGGATTCGTCACTCCAGTAACCAATAAAAAAACTGTAACGTACACCCGCCGGGATGCAGGTCACATCAAACTTGCCGGTATGGGCTGCAGAACCCAGTTCATTCAGCCGCACCCGCTGACGCACCAGAGGTTTATCTTGCAGCAGTAGCGCCAGCACTGCATCATGCCCCGGTTCATTTAACAGGCCTTCACAGGGCTGATTATGCTGGTTATGCACAACACCAGCTGTCAACTGAACCAGGCTTGTCTGCCCCAGCTCACCTTTGGCGTAACCAAACAACTCCTGTTCCAGCTGCTCACCATACTTTTCACGGCACAGATGACGCAGAACGCCGGCCAAACCTGTTGCCGGGAGGTAGGGCAGACCATTGGCATCACGCACGAGAAGTACATCATGTGTGGTATCCCCATGACCGGCATGAACACCGTGGGGGGTCAGGGCTTCAATCTCAACCCGTGCCTGATGATAGATAGGTTTGCTTTCGATCATACCGGCTCTCCTTGAATCTCACTTGGCAAACGACCTTCCAGTGCCTGCTGCCATTGTTCCGAACCAGCCAGAACCGCAACACGGGCCAGTACTTCAGATCTTTGTTCCTGGGGAATGCTGTATTCATCACAGCTTTCATGAACAGCTCGTTTTAAGCAGCTACTGAACTTCCGATTTGGTGACACTTCAAATTTCCAGGCCGAGCGCTCATCCAACAGGCGGTTAAACGCCTCATCAAATTGTTGCGGTCGGTCTCTATTATCATTTGCCAGTGCTCGGATGTTGCCCCACTGACTTCTGCCCGGTGCATCCTGCAACAGCTCTCCAGGCAGTAAGCCTGCCCAGCTGCGGGCTGAGACAATCATGTCCAGCAGTCGGGTAAAGATCGCCTCTGCCACACGGGTAAAGCGCTCGCTGTCTGCAGAACCCTGCATACGGCGCTGCAGAGCACGAATCAACTCAGGAGCGTTGCCCGTGGGTAACTGAATCTTTTGTGCTTTGGGTAAGTGTTCAACCGGTGATGACGGGGCAAAAGCAGGCTCACTCTGTTTCAGCAGAGTTGGGTTAACCGCAACCGCTCCCAGGCCCTGTTCCTGATACAGCCCGATTTGCTGCAGACGCTGCAGTTCCTCGCTCTCCAAAGTCTTAGCAAGACGGTAGCGCAGCACACTGCCCCGGCTGATCACCTGACGCTCCGTATCATAACTACGTCGATAACCGTTAAATGTGCTGTAACGGCGTGAACGCAGATAACTTTTTTCCACCAGCCATTCAGTGCCTTCTGGCAGTCCCAAAGAATGTGCATCCGGTATCAGAGTTGGCTGTCCCTGCGGATCCAGCAAGGCCAGATCAGACAACAGCCACAAGGTCAATTCTTCGGAATGGCCTGCTGCTGATTCAGGCCTGCTCTGTTTAAGGTCTAAAATTTCAAGTTTTACTTTACCAAACTGGGCAGAGCGGGAGCGGCCAAGACGCAGTTCTCCCAACAGGCATTCACACACTTGCTGAAACAGCTCCGGATAATCCGACTCAGCCTGCAGGACAAGGTAATACTCCTGTCCGGCACACAATGACTGATAGCTGAACAGCTGGCCCTCAGCTGCACGGTTGGTTTCGGCATTCAGAGCGGTTTTCACATGCAGCTGGGATAAGGGTTCAATCAGATCACCTGCGGCGGAACAGTAACCTTTACGTACCTGCTTAGGCTGACGGTTGTTAGCAGCAGCTGTCTGTAGTGCCGGGTCAAATAACACACCGGACCGGAAACGACTGTTCACACCATGGGGCTCTTTATAACTTTCCCCTTTATAAGCATGAAGGGAAAGCGGAACCGGCCAGCAGGGCTTCATATCCCCGGTTAACGGCAGAGCATCACCAAAACGGATACTGCCCGAATGAAACAGAGCAAAAGCCTCGTCATCATTCAGGCTCGGATAAAGTTTGCCAGCCACAGCTCCCAGAAAGTTCGCACCGGGAATATAATCCAGGCCTTCATGACCACCTTCTGTCGCGGCCCGGGCGCTCAGAATCAGATCCTGCAGCAAGGTGACTTTAAATGTTTGTGTCAGTTTCATTACTGAAGCTCCCTTTCATGCAAAGACAAACAGGCTTCGCCCAATCCCCGGGAACGGCTGGCACCCAGCTGATCAACCAGGCTTAAAACCTGGTCCATTGTTTGCCAGATAGCAGAGGCAGCCAACAGATTATTCTGTTGCGCCCTGTGCGCAGGCTCAGTAGCAGAAAGTTCCAGGCTGACCTGAGCATATAAGCGCACAGGCACCACAACTTCTATACCGCGCAGACTCTGATTAACAACACTGCCCTGCTCGTCAAGGGCTGTTGAATACAGTTCCTGATATAGATGGGGTTTCAGCTCCGGCTGAGCCTGCAACCACTGCTGCTCGGCATCAGTCAGCACAGCATCATCAACAAACAGCATGCCCGGCAGAGTTTCAAAGCGGCCAGCTGGCAGATCACGGCTACCAAAAAGCAGAGTTTCCCAGTTTTCAGCGGGGCCTGCCGGTAACGGCAGTTCATTAACCCAACCCCAGGTTTCAGCCCTGTGCCAAGCATGTCGAAGCAGGCCTTTTATATGCTTACCCGGAAGAAACGGCAGCCCCTTACTGTCTTTGGCAGTAACGGCATCAAGATGAGTACCACTACTGCTGCCGGTACCGGAATGCCAATAGTGCCGAAAATCAATCTCGAGGACTTTTTGCTTATTCATGCCCATCTCCCTGCGAACGATCAATTAGTTTTATCAGCACCAGCAGATCCGCCAGAGGTGAAAGCGTGTGCTCTTTATTGGCCGGCAATCGGGCGGAAGTCTCGTTCAGAAGAGAAGTTAATGCCCGGTCAAAGTCTGCCAACGCTGCTCCAGCCGTTTCATGTGCCAGCTCACGCCAACGGACATATTCACGCTCGGCAGCAGCCAGATCCAGATGCAACAAAGTCGCCAGTTTGCGCAGACGCTTCCGGTTCAACCCTTCACGAGTAAACAAAGACTCAGCCAGGGCGTAGAGATCATTAAGAGATGGCAGCGCCTGACCTGCACCTGAGGTACCCATCCGGTAAGCTTTCAATCCCAGCGCCAATTTTTCCGTGCTATCAGTTCGGCTACGGACGACCTTTTCCTGTTCAAACAGAGCCTCGGCATCCTCAATTAACGTAGACTGCACCCAATGAAAGGACAGACTGGAAGCGATCATCTCTTGCTCTGAGGTACGGGCGTTGCGGGATGCTTTTTTCGCCTGGTCACACAAGCTTTCAGCCAGCTGGTAACTTTGTGCAAAAGGCTGACTGGGTTTAATAAAACTCATACCTGCACACACCGTCAGGCATTGCGGCAGAGCGTCAGCCTGCCCAGAACTGTGTTCGGCAATCTGGCTGCGCAGCTGAGTTAAAAATGTACTGCTTGCCTGTTCAAAAGCCTGGGTAAAAGCTTCAGTAAACGGTAAAGCCAGATCCGCCCGAACCAGAAGTGTAAGGTCATCGCCACCAAGCACTACAGGACGAGCCGGGACAATATTGTTCACTGTTTTGGATTCAAGCACAGACTCACAGGCCTGTTGACAAGCTTGAACAGTTGCCTGCTCCAAACCATCGGAAAAGCTCCGATACAGGCGGATGTAAGCACTGTCACTCAGACCGGATGCTGCTGCATTCACGACTCTGAGCACTTCCCCAAGACCATTTCCATCTGCATGCACAATAGCGATATGGCTTTCACCAGCCATAGGAAAGCGGCGACTTTCCGGTCCGGTGTCCTCGAAATTGTCCGGCCATTTAAGCTGGGCGTTTTCACTGAAGCGTCCGGTCAGACTTAAACTGTCTGCAGCATCAGGACGTTTAAACGCGCGCTTTTTACTGCTGGCCAGATCCAATGATTCACCGGCTTTTTGCTGCACCGCAACACTGCCTGTTCTTGGATTACGCTTTGCCAGAGGGCTGGCGGCAGGCAATTGCGGAATCATATAATTACGCGCTGAGCGCAGCTGATTCAGTCCCTCTGCAACAGCATCTTTGGCAGTACTGCCCACAGACAGAACAGCAACCTGCTCAATGCCCGGCAGCAACTGCTCCACAATTAACGGCCAGATATGGCTCAGCCGCACAGCTTTATCGCGGTCTTCAATCAGCAGATAAAACGAACCACCGGCACACCGTGGACTGTGCTGCGAAGAGTCATACCCTTCCAGACCACATACTTTCAGTGCTTCCCGTAATGGTTGTTTACAGAGAAAATCAATCAGCTCACTGCCGGCAACCAGATCTTTCAGCTTTCCACTTGAGAACAGAAAAGACTGAATCCCTCTGACCTCAAACATATAAGCATATATACTCATATGAAATCCTTTTACTTATTGAATTACATTTCTCGACATCGTCGACAGGTGTTTTAGCTATTAAAAAAATGAATTTGATGAGCAGGCAAAAAAAGCCCCAAGTAGGGTGGTAAAAATCACAACCTTATTCGGGAAATTTTCACGATCTTTCAGACAATAGAGTGTTTCGGTCACAACCGCCGGGGATGATCCCGCGACACAGATCAGCCAATGGTCACTTTCGACCGGTCCATTTGAATTAGCGACGTTCATTGTCGTTGGCATAACCTGCCCCTTCATCTCGTTACCGTCAGCTCCGTATTATGAACTAACCTATGTGTCATTGTGTTGCAAACAAATTTGTTGGTACTCATGCTAGCCGCATTCTGGTGCTGATATACGAAGCCAGTGGCTCTGTCATCGGCTTCAGTTGCTCATCATCCAAGGGAGTATCAGACCTGACAAAGAACAGCCCACTCTCAGGGTTATGGCTGATGGATAACTCTGATTGCCTCACAGAACTGGACCACTGCAAACGGTAAAAAAAGATGGACCAGTTCAAGTTTAAACGCTGCTCATACCCATGCTCTGCCAGCTGTTTCAGGTACAAGTCCGGGTCAATGACCTTCTGGCTTTCGCCAGAAAAATGCGTCGTGACCAATCCTGGCTTGAGCGGATCAAAACTGTAAGCCTGCTCGATTTCCAGTGCGTGCTGGTCGTAACTATTGCGGCTTAGCTTGTACACAGTGGAAAAATCGTCGCCCGCTTGACCTACCAATGTAAGGTAGATTTCGTTGAAATCCCGTCTGCGCTCAAGCCTTTCCTCGAGCGAGAGCTTTCTTTTGAGCTGCTCTATAGCGCTGGAGGAGGCCAGATAGTAATAAAACTGCTCCTCTTGAGTCAGATAGTGATTACGAACAATGATGGGACTGTCATCACCATAGTACTGTGCCATGCGTTGAATTTTTTGATCGCCTTGCGCGATTGCCTGTTCAAGCGCCACAGTTTTCAAATCAAAGTCTTCATCCGAATGCAGGAAACAGGGAAAGTATTTCAGCTCGGCAGTAAAGTTAGCGTCGCGATTTACGGTGCAGGTGTTGCAGCCTCTGGCGCAGGTACAATGCTGGAATTCAAGCTCCAACGGTGTATCTGCATAGCGATACACATCACGCCTGAAACTCCGTTCTGTAAGAGTCAGCTGGTCACTTAGACGCTCGCGCAGTGCATCCAGCCGGTAGAAGTATCCATACAGATGATTCAGTTCTTTGGTTAACAGCAGCTCCAAAAACTTGATCCGCGTTGCGCCAAGCTGTAGTGCGTAATCCAACACAGCCTGGATGGCTTCATCTGATGTATTCAGACCTTTCAATAGAACAAAGTTAAGCTTGAAAGGGATACCTGCCGTTTGCAGCTTCAGCAAATTTTCTTTTACGCGGCGGTGCTCGTTGTGACGAAGTGGCGCGTTCGGCTTTTGTATATCCTGCACAATCTGGTTATAGGCATGCTCTTCAAGGCTATGCATAGAAATGTTAAAGCGCATTTTGCCGGGATAAGCTTGCAGGCGGGCCAAAAGTTTTTCGGTCAGAGCCAGCCCATTGGAAACAAACGTGATGTCAGGCAGATAGCCTATTGATTCCATGTAATCGAGACAGGCAACAATCTTATTCGGGTTGAGCAAAGGCTCTCCACCGGTAAACGTAAAATCCTGATAATTCAACTCATGGAATTGCCGCAGAACGTCAAATAGCTGTTCCTGTTGGGCAGCAGCACGTGCTTTGCCCATCTCCATGCCTTCTTCATGGCAGAAGAAGCATGCGTAATTGCACTTTTCAGTGATCGAGAAACGAACAGAAGGTTGATAGTGTACCGATTTGAAAAAGCGTTCTGAACCAGATTCCTGATAGCCGGCATGAGTCAGGCGATCTACCGGAGGGGATACTCCTTCACTGAAAAACAGCTCAATCCGTCTCAGATTTTGATCTGCCAGCTCTTTCTCTAATTCAATCAGTGCGGGGAGAGGATCACCTGTTGGAAGCCGCGTGACTTCAACATGAGCTGTTTGCCCGCTCTGGGATAACTGGTAGTCCATGAGGTAGTGTCGTCCTTTTCAAACAGCTATCTATCGCTTTCAGATTACACAACAATCCAGCCAACGACAATTGATCCCATCGGAGATGAAAAGCAGAGTCGCCTCCAGGTTGGAGAAAGCCTGTGCCAGCACACAGGTGAGAAGCCCCGGCGGGGCTCTAAGCTCCCCCTTTATTCATCCGTCAGACTTTTTCAGGAACATCAGCGCTTACCCTCACGCATCATCTGCATTCCCATACGCTGCTGCCACCGCAATACCAAAGGGTTGGTCAGCGCTTCCTGTGCCAGTACATGAGAGGGTTCAGAGGCATGCACCCCCTGGATGTGAACCCCGTCACTGATGATCAAGCCGACCGATCCATTCAACTCCACAGCCTGAGGGGCAACCAGCCACAACACATCAACGAAAGGTGCCAGTGCGGCAAAGCGCTGATACAACGCATGCGTGTTATCGACATCCTGCATGATCACAAAGCCGTGAATGAGCGGCAGGCGATGCCCGTCAGGTAGCACACTGCAGACGGCATCCAGCGCAATGCCCATTACCTCAAGTTCCTGAGTATTGGAATCAAAGCGGTATCTGAGCAGTCGCTGTGCCAGTTGCTGTTCCAGTATTGCGGGGTAGTGCATCTCCAACAGCTGGCAGACGAGGCCTTTGAAACGTGCTCCTTGGGTTTCAGGCAACTGCTCATCTACCGCTACACTTTCAACAAAACCGCGAGAACCCCGTCCACGCGCGGTTTTACCTCGCAATACCGGCCGATGATGAGACCAGATGCAACGGATTTCACGCAGACTAATCGCGCGATGTAACACTCGCTCGGCCACGGCTTTCCATATTTCGGGCGGCGTTGCTCTCACCACTCGGATCAGAATTTCGACCTGCTCGGCGCTGACCGTTGGCTCTAACTGATCAAGCACTGGCGCATCGATCGCTTGCTTGAGCAGCTCTCGTCGCAACCAGGGCCAGTCTTTGGCGATAGCACGATAGCGCCAGGCGGCCGTCCGCTTGATTCCGATCGGCTCCACCAATTGCTCCAGCCAGTGCTGTCCCCCTGAACGCTGCTTGGGGTAACCCAATAATTCCAACCGTCGGATCGCCTGTCCGATCATAGGCCAGCTCAGGGTTGGATTTTGCTTCGAACTGAGTAGCGCCAGCACGGCATCCATCGTCATCTCTTCGATATTGAGGTCGTGCTTGGCCATCACAAAATGTCTCTGAATATCATAAATCCATTCGACTGGACTTAATTGTTTATTCCATTACACTCATTTCACATGGCCTCGTCAAACACAAAAAAGACGACCGAGTGTCTTCACCACCAAGATCCAGGAAGAACGCTATGGATGCTGCGCTACTGATTGTGGACCTGGAAGCGACCTGTTGGGAAAACCATATCGCCCCATCAGGGTTCCGCCAATCCATTGATGAAATGGAAATCATTGAGTTTGGCTGTGTAATAGCGACCCGCAAGGGTGAAGTTCTGGACAAGCGCTCGTTTCTGATCAAACCACGGGACAATCCCGTGCTGAGTCCTTTCTGTGAGCAGCTGACATCAATCACTCAGGCGATGGTAGATGATGCGCCGTTATTCGTTGATGCCGTTTCTGAGCTGGATACGTGGTTGAGTGCCTGGCCAGAACTGCGTGCATGGGCCAGCTGGGGCAATTATGACCGCCGGCATATCACCGCTCAGTCCAGACGTGAAAACCGTACACCGGGCTTCATGCGTCTGCCCCATCTGAATCTCAAGTCGATTTGGAAGCACACGACAGGCGAGCGCAAACGCAACGGGCTGGGGGCCGCTCTCAAGTACCACGCACTGGCATTTGAGGGTCAGCCCCATCGCGGGATTGACGATGCCTGCAATATGGCGAGGCTGCTGCCCTATATGGACTGGTCATTGGCATGCTTGGCACGCACTGAAGGGCTTGAACCGTGAACGACTCGACCGAAAACAGGGTTAGCAAGGCCACCCCCTACCAGGTAACCGCGATTATCCGGGATGTGGAATGCCTGTATTTTCATCCCCTCCCCGGTTGCGAGACACCCCATGAACCCTTTATGCGTATTCATGCCACGGTTGTGGAGGATTTCAGTCAGCGGTTTGATCCGGGTGACTGGATTCTTACCTCCAAGGTTTTGAGCAGCGAGACCGATGACACGAAAACCGACTTCATCACACTGGGTGGCAGTCGTTACCGTACTCTGGGCAGGGAGTACAGCTGTCATCATTTTTATATGACCCGCGAAGTAGCCAGGCTCTGTTTGAGTGGCGCCGGTGCCCAAGCCATCAGAACACTGCGCCCCAATGACTACATTTCAGTAGAGAGCCTGCACTGAGCAATCGATCACCCAGGATAACGACCATGACACTCAACATGATCATCAGTGGCGGCCAGACCGGGGCTGATCGTGCAGGATTGAACGCCCAGCCCACAGAGTCCAGAGGATCATGATATGCAGCCTGGCTTCGCCATTCTGATGACCCATCAGCGACTGATGACGCAAGAAGAGCAAAAACTATCACTCCTTTCACACCAAACCTCTGTGATAGACTGATCAGTGTTCAGACAGGAGTCACCATGGCAAGTCAGCATCACGATACCGGCTATAAAGAGGTCTTCAGCTACCCAGAGTTCGTTCAGCAGTTGATCGAAGGCTTCATGCCATCCGAGATTGCGCAGATCATGGACTTCAGTACACTGAAAAACCACAGCGGTAACTACATCACGCCCTTGTTCGAGGAGAAGTTCGAGGATGTGGTCTGGTCGGTCGAAGTGACCTGGGACGGTGTCACCCAACAGGTTTACCTGTACATCCTGCTGGAGTTTCAATCTCAGGTCGACAGGAGCATGCCGATCCGGCTGATGCACTATGTGGCCTGCTTCTACGATCATCTGTTGAAGCACAAGGACACCACCCCCTCCCAGGGACTTCCACCGGTGCTGCCAATCGTTCTGTATAACGGCTCGCAGCGCTGGACGGCCAAGCAGGACATCTATGATCTGGTGCAGCCGGAACCACCTGCGTTTCTGCGAGTCTATCAGCCGCATCTGCGTTACTATCTGGTGGATGAAGGCCGCTACAGCGACGCAGAACTAGGGCTTCATCCCACACCGCTGAGCGGGATGTTCAGCGTCGAGAATGCCGGTGACAGCTGGGAGTCATTGCAGCGTGCCGTAGACCGCATAGTCGCCATCATTCAGGCTGATCCTCACAAGGATCGGGTGGATAAGATCGTCACTCGCTGGATCAAGCGCCACCTTAGCCGTTTGGGCGCGGATGTGAACCTGGAACAGCTCAACAGCTTAGTCGAGGATAAAGACATGTTAGCCGAGAACTTGGAAAACCTGGTCAAGAAAGAGCGCCTTCAAGGGGAGCAAATCGGGGTCCAACGTGGACGGATGGAAGGCCGCATGGAAGGTCGCATGGAGACAATGCGTGAAACAGCCCTCGCTTTGCTTGAATTGAAGTTTGGTAGCCTGCCTGATTGGGTGGCTCAGCTGATAAATCAAGCTGATGCCTCTCAGCTGGATGCCTGGACGAAAGGTGTACTGACAGCCGATGGTCTCGAAGTACTGATGGGTAAGCACTGACTGGCATGCCAGCCGACTCGACTGATGCAGTATATAGTTTACCGCTACGGCCAGATGTTGAGACATAACGACGTCCTTTCAAGGCTACACCTCAGCCGCTTGGGCGTGGGCCTGAAACTTGAGCAGCTGTGACCCTCATTGGACATAGGGGCTGCATGCGCATGTGTTCAGTCATATCATGCGCTACATTCCTAACAGGCACGCAGATACCACTGTGAGCACCTCATCAAGCCACTGCTCACTGAACTCCTTGACTGGCTCAGGACCATTGAGCACTTCTCGACTCCCCCTCGGACCTGCCAACCTAAGGTCATTTCATGTGTAAAAACACCTTTTCAATTTGTGACAAAACCAATTGTCGAAAAGTGATGAAAAGTAGTATTAAACCAGAGACCACATCGCGCACGACCCACACAACATGCTGATTTTACGTCACTTTAAGGGAATTATAACTGATACGGGACATTAGCTTCTTCATTCTCATAACCCGAAGGTCGTTGGTTCAAATCCAGCCCCCGCTACCAAATTTTAGAAGGCGGATCAGGTACTTACCGGTCTGCCTTTTTAATTTATAGCTGAATGAATTCAAATCAGATCCTATACAGCTAACGCCCACTCTAGTTTGCACGTGAATCTGTCGCCACATCTCCAAACCTAAGACGATAGAGGAGGAGCCGATGCAACAGGCGATACTTATCGTGGACTTGGAAGCCACCTGCTGGGAAAACCAAATCGCTCCATCTGGATCACGCCAATCTGTCCATGAAATGGAAATCATTGAGTTAGGTTGTGTGGTGGCAACGTGCGCTGGGGTGATACTGGAAAGTCGCTCATTTTTGGTTCGGCCACAGATCAACCCAATACTCAGTCCATTCTGTCAGCAGCTGACCTCGATTAAACAGATGATGGTCGATCAAGCGCCCGTTTTTGCAGAGGTCGTACCCGAAGTCGATGCTTGGCTCCGTTCCTGGCCGGATCTCAGGCTGTGGGCCAGTTGGGGCAACTATGACAGGCGTCATATCGCGGCTCAATCTGCACGTGAAGACTGCATGCCTACCTTCATGAGACTGCCTCATCTTAACCTAAAGAGCCTCTGGAAAATGACCACTGGCGAGCGCAAGCACAACGGCTTAGGAGCGGCTCTTAAGTTTCACGCCCTGACATTCGAAGGCCAACCGCACCGAGGTATTGATGATGCTCGGAATATGGCCAGATTGCTCCCGCAAATGGATTGGTCACTAGCAATTATGGCGCGGACTGATGGTGTTGAAAAATGAGAGCTTATTACCGCGCTTCAGTTCTGATAACTAGCGCTCAACAGCCAGCTTGCATGGCATAACTCTTGAAGTAGAAAACCTAGAGGTTGCGCTGATCACTACAAACATAACTAACAAACCACTTCCGACCTTTCACTCCAATAAAAAACTCCGCCCCTGCGCAACCTCTAGGGCATCAGAGCCTCCCGATTGGTCTTTAAGCGCCACTCCTGAGAGTTTTCGTGTAAAAGACTCCTTCACCAGCCAGATCAGTCTAGTTGCCGCCTCTTCGACACTCTGTCCCCCGGGTCGAATATTCGAGATACAATTACGTGCCGCATCGGTTAAACCGACTCTTGGGGCATAGGTATAATAGATGCCCAAACTATCCGGTGAACTCAAACCCGGTCGTTCGCCCACTAGCAGGATGACGGCTTGGCTTGCCAATAACTCACCCACCTCGTCCCCTAAAGCCACGCGTGCTTGCTCAACAACACAGACGCTAGAAATCGTGATACTCAAAGCCTGAAGAGCTGATTGAATCGCGAGCAACATGGGGACTGCCTGCTGCTGTACCGCTGTCGAAGACAGTCCATCTGCAATCACCACCACGACCTGGCGCCTATTGTGTTGGAGCCCAGGCAGGGTCGCTAGGCGTTTTAGCTTGGCGGCAGAATCCGCATCCAAACGCCGACCCAAATCCGGCCTTTGCAGATACAGGCTGCGATCTTTCGCTTGTGAATGCAATCTAAGACTCGGCACGCCCTGCTCAGCTAGATCCTGCTGCAACTGCTGAATATCCAAGGGTAATTTCACGGCATCACGCGCCTGAGCATGAGCCGATTGGAACTCTAATAAAGCCTGCGTAGGTAGGCTCACCCCACTTCTCCCCAAGCCGATACGCGCTGGGGTATGACGTCTTAAACTGGCCCAAATATTTGGTGTGACTAGCGCTTGATTAAAGTCCGACATCGCATCCCTCCTTCACAACTTAGCCTGTAAATGAGCCAGGGCACTGGGTAGAGTATGACCCGTTAAAAGATTGTGCTGATCATCCATAATCCCCATCTTTTGCAGCCAAGTCGCAAACTCCGGGGCAGGCGCCTTATTCAGCACCTTGCGCACATAAAGAGCATCGTGGAAAGAAGTGGTTTGATAATTGAGCATAATGTCATCGGAGCCAGGGATCCCCATAATGAAATTGATTCCCGCCACCGCCAGCTGCGTCAGCAACATGTCCATATCATCCTGATCCGCTTCCGCATGATTGGTGTAACAGATGTCGCACCCCATCGGCAGGCCTAACAGTTTTCCACAAAAATGATCTTCTAACCCGGCACGAATAATCTGCTTACCGTCATAAAGATATTCAGGGCCGATAAAACCGACGACACTATTCACCAATAAAGGCGAAAAATGCCGCGCGACTCCATAGGCACGTGCTTCACAGGTTTGCTGGTCTAAGCCATGATGGGCATTCGCAGACAGCGCACTACCCTGACCGGTTTCAAAATACATCACATTATTGCCCACCGTCCCACGCCCTAAGGCCAATGCCGCTTGCTGTGCTTCCTGCAACACCGACAAAGACACACCAAAGCTTGCATTCGCCGCCTGGGTTCCTGCAATCGATTGGAAGACAAGATCCACAGGCATACCACGATTGATGGCTTCTAGATGTGTCGTCACATGGGTTAAAACGCAGGATTGAGTTGGAATCTCATAGCGTTGAATCACTTCATCGAGCAAACACATCAAGCGCGTCACTGCATGATAGTTATCGGTCGCCGGATTGATGCCGATCACAGCATCACCATTAGCATAGAGCAGACCGTCTAACAGACTGGCAGCCACCCCTGCAGGATCATCTTTAGGGTGATTCGGTTGTAAACGGGTGGATAACCGGCCTTTTAAGCCTAATGTATTGCGAAAAGCACTCACCACCTCGATCTTCTGAGCCACCCGAATCAGATCCTGAATACGCATGATTTTTGAGACAGCCGCGACCATCTCAGGTGTTAAACCCGATGCCAGATTGCGCAAGCTTGCGGAGGTGGCTTGTTCGGAAAGCAACCAATCTCTGAAATCACCGACTGTTAAATGCGCAACCGGAGCAAAGGCCTCCGCATCATGACGATCCAGTATCAAACGTGTGACCTCATCTTCCTCATAGGGAATCAGGGCCTCCTGAAGAAAACGTTTCAGCGGCACTGCGGCGAGGGTCATTTGAGCCGCCACCCGCTCTCGTGCATCAGTCGCCGCCACACCCGCTAGGCAATCACCTGAACGTAACGGTGTAGCCTTCGCCATGAGGGTTTTAAGATCATTGAATCGGTAGCCGGTACCGCCTAGAGAGGTTTGATAGCCCATGGCCTTGCCTTGACATCGGAAACGAATTTTCTTGAAAGGAATGAAAAATTCATGCCAATAGCTTAACTTATTGCTTTAAAGCCCTCTGTCACGCTTACTCAAGGTAACTCGCTGATATTGCATCGGATAGCGCTGAACGCACAGAGGCAAAAAACTCAAAAAAGGAAGGCTCTAAATTCAGAGGCGAAATGAAGCGGTTGAAAAGTGGCTAAAAAGTGGCTGAAGCTCGATCCCTTGCACCAGGATGCGGCCAAGATAAAAAACTTCGCGCAAAAAAACGCCTCAACTTGAACAAGCGAGGCGTTAGCGTCTTAGGATTTAAGTGTAAAAGTTACTTCTGCGCGTCGGTCAGAGTTAAGCCCTTTTCCTTCCAGAATTTAGCCGCTCCTGGGTGGACAGTATTCACAATCCCCTCCAGAGCACCTTCCACGGTCATAGCCGAAGCCGCGCTCGAAACCGTTTGCATAAACGCCAAACCTTCCTCTGAGTAGACCTTGCTGACCATGTCATAAATCATTGCTTCTGACATATGACGGCCCGTTACCCACAAAGCCGAATCCTGAATGGTGACCACATCATAATTAACGTTTGGATAGGTTCCGGCTGGAATGGTCACTTGTGCATAATAAGGATGATCCTGGAACAGTGTGCCTTTTTCAGCGGCTTCATGAACTTGCAGCAAACGTACGCGGTTGCTGGTCGCCGCCTGAATCACGGATGCATTCGGGAAACCGGCAAAAACCCAGAGTGCGTCGATCTGACGGTCACCCAGTGCCGAAGCACCTTGGTTATAACCGATATACTGCGGATTGATCTTATCCCACAAACCCACACCTTCAAAAAAACGCTGCGCTGAAGCCGCCGCGCCTGAACCTGCAGGGCCAACCGCAACGTTTTTACCAGCCAACTGAGCCACATCGGTAATGCCGGCATTGTCCAAGACGATGAGATGCGCAGGTGCACCAAACATATAAGAGATGGCCTGAACATTACGGTACTGACGTGTGTCTTCGGTCAATTGACCCTGAGCACCGAGATAGAGATCACCTGAATAGACAATCCCAAAATCGGCATCACGCGAGTTCACACGACGCAGGTTCTCCACGGATCCTGCAGAAGCCATGTTAGACACATCCACACGCTCAAGATTGCGCGATAGATGGGTGGCAATGCCGTTGGCAAAAAACTGGAAGGTTCCGCCATCCGGCCCACCGGAGAAGGCCAAACGCTGAACCGACTGGGCACTGACAACCGGTGCGAGAGTCAGGGAAATAGCCGCAACCGCTGCCGCAGCCATACCCAGGAAACCGGAAGATTTTTTAAAACTCTGTTTTTTTAAGATCGGTTTTGTGAACATAAGGTTTACCTCGTTTGTAATTATGATGAGCAAGCATTTTTGCTTAAGTCAATCCGCGCTCAGAAAGCTCCTCTTTACCAAGGCGGATCCACCCAGCAGGCTCCAAACAGGCTGAAGCCTTACAACAAATCAAACTCTGACCGTCAAAACGGGCACCTCGGCTGCGCGTATCACACGCTCAGCCGTAGAACCGACTAGAACCTTTTCAATTCCAGTCCGCCCCGCAGTGCCCAAGATGATGAGATCAACCGTTTGATCTTTGGCCTGACGCAGGATCTCCTCTTCACTACGTCCGATGACAACATCCGTTGTCACGTCAATACCCTCTGCGCTGGCAGCAGCCAGATGGCGTTGACAAAAATGTTTCATATCTTCAATGGCATGCACTTCCACTTCCCGCGCAAACACCTCCATCACTTCCGCCGGTAACCGTCGACGACGCTTATCGGTCAGCTCAGTGATCACATGCAAGACATGCAAACGTGCGCCCGACAAGCGCGCCAACTCCAGGGCATGCAGCACAGCGCAGTCGGAGGCTTCAGAGAAATCGGTGGCCAATAAAAGGGTGCGATACAACGCCATAACACGGACTCCTTAAGACACGACTGAAGAGGGGGTGAGCGGTTGCGCTGGGCGAGCATCACGCTGCAACCAGAAGACCAAAGCCACCAGGGCTAGGCCCACGGCATCCGAGATCAGGCTCGGCCAATAAAGTGCCAGAGTGGCGGCCCCTAACAGCACCCACTCCGCCGGCGTGGTTTTGCGCCGTACATAACCGATCGCAAAGGCACAGAAGGCGATCGTTCCCATCACCGCCGAGCTATAAGCGATCAGGATTTCGGTCAAGGAGCCATCGAGCAACATGGCCGGAACAAAGGCAAACAGCAGCGGCATGATGTAGAGCATCTTGGCAAACTTGAATGCCGTCCAACCGGTTTTCCAAGGATCCGATCCGGCAATCGCTGCCCCCGCATAGGCCGCCACACAGACAGGTGGCGTGATGTTAGAGTCTTGTGACAGCCAATACACAATCATATGGGCGGCAATCACCGCGACACCAAACTCACCCAAAGCGGGCACGGCCAACACTGCCACAATGAGATAAGCAGCCGTCACCGGCACTCCCATCCCCAGCACTAAGGACGCCAAAGCCACCAATACCAGGGCTAAAAAGAGGCTACCACCGGCCATAGAGATAATCAGGTCGGAGAACTTCAGACCCATTCCGGTCAGTGAGATCACCCCAACAATCACCCCTATTACCCCCATGGTTGCGCCCACAATCAGGGTATTACGCGCGCCGATCTGAATCGCTTCCCAGATCTCTTTGGGGCCCATGCGTGTCTCTTTACGCACCCAGCTCACGGCAATACAGGACAACATCGCCCAGAAAGCAGCATTCCCGGCCGATCGACCCGATAAAAGCAGCACGGTGATGATGACCAGCGGTAAGGCAAAGTACCAACCGGCTTTTAAAGCTTCTTTCCAATGCGGCAGCATTTCACCCGGTGTGCCAATCAAGTTGTGCTTTTTCGCCTCAAAGTGAACCATCATAAAGATCGACAGGAAGTAGATGATGGCCGGTCCAATCGACAGAACCATGATGGTGGAGTAAGGCGTGCCGGTGAGTTCCGCCATCAAGAAACCGCCCGCTCCCATGATCGGCGGCAAGAACATCCCACCTATAGAAGCCGCAGGCTCAATCGCACCTGCGACTTGTGGTTTGAAGCCGGCACGTTTCATCATAGGAATGGTAAAAGCACCCGACGAAACAGTGTTCGCAATCGCACTTCCGGAAACCGAACCAAAGAGTGCCGATGAAATAACCGCCACCTTAGCCGGGCCACCTGCGGAGCGGCCGGCCAGTGCAAGGGGCAGTTCAATAAAGAATTTCCCAGCACCGGATTTCTGCAAAAAGGCACCAAAGAAAATGAACAAAATCACATAGGTCGCCAGGACACTGGCCATGACGCCAAACACACCATTGGTGGTCAAGAATAACGAGGTTGAAAGACGCTCGATGCTAAAACCACGGTGTGCAAACAACTCTGGCAAATAAGGGCCAAACAGACCAAAGGCCAACATCCCCAAACCAATCAAGGTGATCGACCAGCCCAACACACGGCGGCAGACTTCTAGAGACAGGAGTAAGCCGACCATACTGACTAGATAATCCAGCTCATGCTCAGCCCCTGCGCGGTAGTTAAGCTTTTCAAACTGGCTGATCCAATAGATCACCGCCGCGCTGACCATGACGCACAGGATCACATCACTCATCGTCGGTGCATGGGTAAAGCGTTTCGCTAACCACTGATCTAAAGGCAGCAGTAGTGCCGCAAAAGGCAGGGTGAGTAACGCCACCCAATAGAGCTCGCCTAGATCCTGAGACAAGGCCAATGACCAACCGTCATACTCTGCCGTTTCTTTCAGCAACATTACCTGCTGGTAAAGGGCATAAGGAGACTCATAGACCCAGAAACAGCTCAGCAGCAGCGAGAGTAAAAAACCGGTTAGTACCGAGAGCGACATCGCCATAGGGCGACTACCGGCTGGATACAGCAGGAAAACCAGTGCGAAGGTGATCAATACATACACACCCAGGTGATACTGAGTGCTGAGGGCTTTAAAACCCGCACCGTAGAAATAAATCAGAACCATGGAAGCGCCGAGCGCGGCAACTAAGAGCTTCCAAAAACCCTGAAGTTTGCGTTCCGACTTCGCGTCTTTCTCCATCAGCTCTTTGAGCTTCGCACGCTCTTGTGGACTGAGCGCATCGAGGGATTTATCGGTTTCAGACATGGTGTACCTCAGAAGGCGTATAGCGCATTTGGATTTATAGTTATCAACACGCATCCATCTACGTGTCGCGATACTCCTTCTAAGCACAGGTTATGCCAAAACCAGAAAATAGACTCAACACTATGTTTTAAAATGATTTTTTATAAAGGAAAATAGGAGAAAGAGAGAGAAATGAGAGGAAGTTCACCCAGAGCAGAAAAAAGATGGGTGGAACTCCACCCATCCAGCAGATCAAACACCTGGCAACCGTGATGAAAGGCTTTGGAATCGAAGCCAAAGCTTGGAACAGATCGATTTATTTAAAATCTTTTTTATCCAAATCATATTTACGCATCTTGTCATACAGCGTCTTACGCGCCAACCCTAGGCTGTCCAGGGTGTCTTTGATCGAGCCACCATGGCGTGCCAGTTCAGTCTGAATCAGCGTTTTTTCGAAATGCTCAACCTGCTCATGTAATCCCATCGGTGAGGTGTTGGTTTGCGTGATCGGACGATTATCAAAATCAAATGTACAACTTTCACCCAAAAGCACATAACGCTCCGCCAGGTTGCGCAACTCACGTACATTTCCGGGCCAATCGTGCAACATCAATCGATGCATGCGCTCTGCCGAGAGAGGCAATACTTCACGCCCATACTGTACCGAAGCCACCAGGGCAAAATGCTGAAACAGAAGAGGGATGTCTTCTTTACGCTCGCGCAGTGGCGGAATCTCTACCCGCAACACATTCAAACGATAATAGAGATCTTCACGAAACTGCCCCGCTTCACACAACTCACGCAATTCGGCTTTACTGGCTGCAATCACACGCAGATCCAAGGGGATAATTTGATTCGAGCCTAAGCGTTCAATCTGGCGCTCCTCAAGCACGCGCAGTAATTTGATCTGCAAAGACATCGGCATGCTTTCAATTTCATCGAGAAAGAGTGTGCCGCCGTTCGCATGCTCAAGTTTACCAATGCGACGACTGCGTGCATCGGTAAAAGCACCGGCTTCATGCCCAAAAAGCTCACTTTCAATTAAAGCTTCAGGCACCGCGCCACAATTAATCGCGACAAAGTTTTTTTCCTGACGTGCACTGTGCTCATGAATAAAACGTGCAATCAAGTCCTTACCACAACCGGTTTCAGCCATCAGCAGAAGATCGGCTGAGGTGTCCGCGACACTGGCCAAGAGCCGACGCAACTGCTGCATCTTCACCGATTTTCCCAAGATGCGTGGACCGGGTGCGCTCTGTGCTTCCAACTCCCAACGCAGTTGGCGGTTTTCCAGAGTCAAAGTACGCTTTTCCAAAGCCCGCTTAACCACATCCAGTAACAGATCTGAAGCAAAAGGCTTTTCGATAAAATCGTAGGCACCATCACGAATCGCCTGAACCGCCATGGAAATATCCCCCTGCCCCGTAATCAGAATCACCGGCAGATCGGGATCAATAGTTTGCACGCGGCGCATCAGCTCCAAGCCATCCATCTTCGGCATATTGATGTCAGTGATGATGACCCCTGGCCAATCCTCATGTATCTGACTTAGGGCTTCACTGGCTTCTGCACAGGTTTGTACGGCATAGCCGGCCAGATCCAGCGTTTGCCCCGCCGCTAAGCGCACATGTTTTTCATCATCAACCAAGAGTACAGGATGGAGCATGGTCAGGAGCGTCCTCAATTAATCACTGATTTTTTACTCAGGCATCACCGCTTTACGCAAGCCTAAACTAAACACTGCACCGCCTTCAGGGTGATTGATGGCACGTAATTCGCCCTGTAAAGAGTTCACGATCCGTTGTGAAATCGGCAAACCTAAACCCAATCCTTGACCGACTGCCTTGGTCGTGTAGAAGGGTTCAAAAATACGCTCTAACTCCTGAATACCCTGACCAAAATCACGGAAGTGTACCCAGTAATACTCAGCATCTTCACTGAGGTGTACCTCAATGCGTTTAGTCGGTAGAGCATCCATCGCATGGCTGGCATTGGTCAAGAGGTTCACAAACACCTGCTCCAGACGCAAGGTATCGCCGAGAACATACACCTCCTCCAAACGCTCAGGCCAACTCACCTCTACCTCCTCTTTGCGCAAGCGCCCAGACAAGATCGACATGGCGCCATCACGCACCGCCTTTAAACAGAGGATCTCATTTTCACCGGCACTCTTGCGGGAAAACTCTTTCAAAGGATGAATGATTTTAGCCATTCGCTCCGTCAGCGCACTGATCTCCTGAAGATTTTCCGACACCGGCTGTAACCGGTTACGCTCCAAAAACTCTCGAGCATTATCTGCATAATGGCGAATGGCGGTAAGCGGCTGATTCAACTCATGGTTGATACCGGCCGCCATCTGGCCCAGAACGGCCATTTTGGCAGTTTGAATCAATTCATTCTGGGTATTTTCATGGCGCTGGATCTCCTCCAACAAGCGCTCGTTGGTTTCACGCAGATCACGCGTGCGCTCCTCCACGCGTGATTCCAGAGCGCGGTGCTCACGCAGCTGATAGGCCTCACGCTCTAGGCGTAAACGATAGCGTGACCAAACAATCCAAGCACTCAGGCAGATCAGCAGATAGACCAAGGCCGCCTGCAAAGCGGCTAACACCATCTTCTGCTCTACCGGGCGCAGATTAGCCAAAATAGAGACCTGCAGATCCGTATCCGGTATAGCACGAGTCATCTTCAGATAAGACTCGGCCCCGCGTGCCTCCATCGCCTGGCCCCGAGTGGCCGAAGGCTCTAACAGCTCGATAATCTGCTTATGCGCACTCAAGCTGACGCGTTGTGTCAGAGCCAGAGGCTCAAGGGTTTGATTAATATAACGCTGGCTGGCTTGAATACGCTGCAGATCGGCTGCCGACAGGGGACGCAGAGTGCGGAATTTCCATTCTGGACGGGTAGAGACAAAAATCACTTCATCCTCATCAGTCACCAGAATATCCTGTAGCGGGTCACTCCAGTAGTCCTCGACATCATTCACATCTATTTTTAAAGCCACCACACCGACAATCTCATCCTCGGCATAGATCGGATAGGTAAAGAAGTAACCACGCTGCAGTGAAGTGGTTCCCAACGCAAAATACTGCCCCGCTCGCCCCTGCATCGCGATCTGAAAATAGGGCCGAAAACTGAAATTGCCACCGACAAAAGAGTGCGGCAAACCCCAATTACTGGCGGCAATCGTCAAACCTTCACTGTTCATCAGATACGTATCGGTCGCCCCCAAAATACGATTCATCTGCTCCAACATCTGATTCACACGCAAACGCTCGGCCTCAGTTTCAGGATAAGGCAAAATGCTGGCCATATCGGAAAAGGTCGACAACAACTGCGGCAGATCTTTATAACGATCGAGCTTCTGCTGCACGCTAATCAAATAACGCGTTAGATCAGCATCCACCTTACGCTCCAACTCAGAGAGCGCTTGTGAGCGACTGAAAAATGCCGCTTGCCACACAATTAAACCTAATAACAGACACAACGTCAGCAGGATGCCTACCCGCAAAATGGGCGAATCTAAACGCAGACTGGGATTTAAGGGCGTCGACATGAGTAGGTCTCAAAAAGATCAATATAGCGCTAAACTTTGCAGTGTAACGTCTCTGGCCTTGAGATTCAGTTTTAGTACCAGAATAGCCTTCAATAAAAACAGAAAAAGCAGAAAATAACAGATTTATAACCTCAGAATATTTGCTAAACTCTCGAAATATCAAGAGGAAGGCACAATGGACAAGCCAGAACTGGAAATTGTTTCAAACACTAAGCCGGAACCAGAAGGGGAACGCATCCAGGCAAAACGTGAGATCTCTTCGATGCTTAAGCAAGTCTCGGAGCGCATTACCGCACTCACACTGGAACCGGCTGACACGCCCTACTCTTTAACCGCCTATCTCAATGAGGTAAATCTGGAAGAGGGTTATCTGGCATTTGATCCGCCCTTACCGGAAAACCGCCGTCACCTCCTGGCCAATCGTTTGGTCACACTCATTACCCGCCATAACGGTTGCCGCCTAACTTGCCCTGATCTGACGCTCACTAGCCATGTTGAAGCGAATGGTGAGCTGCAATACCGAGCCAGTTGGCCAGAAGAGGTCTTTTATCTGCAAAGACGGCGCGCCTACCGTGCCCCTGTACGCCCCCTACTCGATATTATTGCGCATTTACAAAACGAAGTGACCGAGAAAATGACCGGGCGCTTACGTGATCTCTCCGTCGAAGGTTGTCGACTTGAATTTAGCGGGCAATTACCTGCAGGTGAGGCCGTGCTGACTCAACCTTTAAGCCTGCTACTGTGTTTTCCCAATGGTGAAAGTTTTGAACTCAAGCTCCAACCCTTACGCTTGGAGTATCTAGCCGACAAGAATCTCTCTTACCTAGGCTGTCAATTTGACGATCCTTCAGCGCACCAACGCCAGCAGTTAAACCGCGTAGTCGGGGATCTACAACGTGATTTTATTCATTTCTCGCGTCAGGGTACGCTAGAAGGCACCCCCACTCTTTTTATTCCTCAACGTCAGACTATTCTGGCCGAGATGAAGCCGGATCTTGAGGCTACTGAGCAGGCTGCAACCACTGAGACAAACGCTGAGAAAGCCCCACCTAGCCCTGAAGCGACCAAAAAATCACGCACACAAGCGCCTGTTCAGCCACAACGGGCCTACGATGCCGGCATCATCGCCATTAAACATCTGGCGGTAAAATTCCGTGCCGGACAAACCTTACCTCTAAACGAAGCACTGGATGCGACCGATCAACTCTTACGTGCCTGGCAAGAGGATCGCCAAGCCTTATTGATTCAACGCTTCCGACGTGATCGACAAAGCCCTCTCTTTGATCACAGCTTAAGTGTGGCACTCCTGTTAGTGGATGTGGTGGCGCGCCAGTATCCCGATCAAGTGCAATCACCCACCCTGACCGGTTTAATCCTGGGCGGCTTCTGTCATGATCTGGCTTATAGTCTGCTCCCTGGAGGTTTAACCTACCAAACGGGCTTGGCTGCGGAAGAGGAAAAACAGGCCTTACGCAAGGCCCACCAACGTTTAGTCGAAGCCTTAAAAGAGTGTCGTGACATCACTCCTGAAGCGCTCAGAATTGTCACAGAAAGCCATGAGCTTTTAGATGGTGAAGGCTGGCCACAAGGACTGGCGGGGGATCATCTGTCTAAAATCGGTAAACTCAGCGCCTGTATCAATGCGCTGGATCGCTTCAGCCATATCGAGAAGAAAGGCTATCTCATCTACCATCCCTTAGCCGGCCTCAGACATTTATTGCAACAGCCAGAGAAGTATCACAGTGGGAGCGTCAAGTTTTTGTGGCGACAGCTGGGCAAATATCCTCTTGGCAGCTTGGTGAAACTGAGCGATCAAAGCCTGGCTCTGGTAATGCGCCAGGATGAAGACGGCCTGCCCTTGCATCTTCGGCGTGTGTATCAGCTTGATCAACACACCCACCTCCCGCCACGCGACCTCTACCTGCCAGAGAGTGGCTTAGAGATTCTCGGCTCCAGCCATCCACAGCTCTATGATCTGGATTTGGATTTGCTGCGACCGGCTCTGCGCACCGAGCACTAGTGCGCTGCCGTCCTCGTCCGTGGTCCTATAAAAGGTCCTGTAAAAGGTCCTATAAAGAGTTCTGTAAAGGAACCTTTCCGCCCAGCACCCTCTGATTTAAAGGTGCTGCAAACGCATCGACAGATCAATGGCACGACAATGCTTGGTCAAGGCGCCAATCGAGATAAAATCCACTCCGGTTTGAGCGTAATCCAGCAAGGTCGCATCGGTGATATTCCCAGAAGCCTCCAACTTCGCCCGTCCTGACGTCTTCGCTACGGCGGCACGCATCTGTTCAGGGGTAAAGTTATCCAGCATGATAATGTCTGCACCGGCTTCTAAGGCTTGCTCCAGCTCCTCAAAACTTTCCACCTCCACCTCAACCGGTTTACCGGGATGCATCTGATGGGCACGCGAAACCGCTTGAGCGATACCCCCCGAAGCTAGGATATGATTCTCTTTAATCAGGAAGGCATCATATAAGCCAATACGGTGATTAAAGCAGCCACCACAGCTGACCGCATATTTTTGCGCCAAACGCAGCCCTGGCAGGGTTTTACGTGTATCCAGTAAACGCACGCCGGTATGAGCGACACGCTGAGCATAATCACGACTCAAGGTCGCCGTGCCCGATAGGGTTTGCAGGAAATTCAAAGCCGCTCTTTCCGCCGTCAAAAGGGAACGTGCGGCCCCTTCCACTTCAAATAAACACTGATCGGGGACCACGACATCTCCATCTTGAACCTGCCAGTCCAGATGCAAACGCGCATCCACTTGCCGGAAAACCTCATCCACCCAAGCGCGCCCACAAACCACCGCTGCCTCACGCGTTATCACGCGTGCACGTGCAAGATCAGTGGGTGGGATCAAATCGGCCGTGATATCTCCCGTACCGACATCTTCCGCCAGTGCAGCACGGACATTTTCAAGGATTGCAGGTTGCAGCTGTTCAAGTGTCAACATGAATTAGGGCTTCAGGTATGATGTTAAAAGATAGTTCAGCATTTTAACCAGCGGTAACCGACTGTGCCAGCGAATCCCAAGATCCGTGACCATCGTCTGCTTGAAGCAGACTTCCGCCCTTCCCCCAATTTTAATGCGCGGCCTCAGGGTGAGATCTCTCTGTTAGTGATCCACAACATTAGCCTACCGCCCGGTGAGTTTGGAGGACCCTATATTGAGGATTTATTTCTCAATCGCCTGGATCCGCAAGCCCACCCTTATTTTCAGGAGATCGCGGGGTTGCACGTGTCTGCACATCTTCTCATCCGTCGTGAAGGTTCCGTCGTGCAGTTTGTACCCTTTGATCAAAGGGCTTGGCATGCGGGACAATCCAGCTTTCAAGGACGCGAGCAGTGTAATGATTTCTCCATTGGTATCGAACTCGAAGGTTGTGATGATCAAGCCTATACATCCAGACAATACCAACAGCTCCAGATAATCACCCAAGCGTTAATGGACAGCTATCCAGAATTGAATCCACAACGTATCACAGGTCACAGTGATATCGCGCCGGGACGTAAAACCGATCCAGGACCTGCGTTTGATTGGGATCGATATTTGCAATCTTTAGCTTAACAAGGATCAATCTGCCTCATGAGCCGCCTCACGCCTGCCCAACTCACCTGGCAAGATCAACAACCCCGCTCAGTCGAGTTTGATGACATCTATTTTAATTTTAATCAGGGTGAAGCAGAGAGTGAGCATGTCTTTATTCAGGGCAATCATCTCAGAGAGCGTTTTGCGCACTTAGCACCAACACAGGAATTTGTGATTGCCGAAACCGGCTTTGGCACCGGCCTCAACTTTTTTGTCGCACGAAAGGCGTGGCACGAGATTGCGCCGGTTGAGGCACGTCTGCATTTTATCTCGTTTGAAAAACATCCTCTGAGCCTAGAAGATATGCGCCGAGCATTAAGTCAAGTCGCTTCTGCTACGGACATATTGGAAGATTTTTTAGCCCAGTACCCGCCGTTACAAGAAGGTTATCATCGACTCTTTTTAGACCAAGGCCGCGTACTGATCACTTTGATCTTGGGTGATTTAGTCGACACCTTGCCCGAACTCGAAGGGGGGGTAGATGCCTGGTTTTTAGATGGCTTTGCCCCCGCTAAGAATCCACAGATGTGGCAAGCCAGTGTTTTTCAACATCTCGCTCGTTTAAGTCGTCCAAACTGCACGCTCGCGACCTTTACTGTCGCTAAGCCCATCCGTCAGCATCTTACAGAAGCGGGATTTGTGGTCGAAAAGCGTAAGGGATTTGGGCGCAAGCGCGAAATGTTGTGCGCCTACTGGCCCGAAACCCATTCATCAGCCGTCGCAACACCACCGCGTGAGGTGGTGATTGTCGGTGCCGGTTTAGCCGGAGCCACCCTAGCACGCCTACTCGCAGAACGCGGCATAGAGGTACATCTTCTAGAAGCCGCAGCACAGATTGCTAAGGGCGCATCGGGCAACCGACAGGGTGCTCTGTTTGTCAAACCACCTCTTCGCCCGACACCGGCCAGTCAAATACAAATGACAGGTTTAGGCTGGATGCGCCACTATCTACGTGCGTTAGGGCCTGAAGCCCAAGCCTTTTCTCACCTCAGTGGTTTATTACAACTGGCCAACTCCGCTCAAGAAGTTGAACGACAAACGCAGTTAACGCCAGTCTATGACCCACGCCTAGTTCATTTTTTGTCTGCCGAGCAGATCCAAACTCTGACTGGACGCAACATCCTCTCTCCCGGTCTATTTTTTCCAGAGGCCGGCTGGGTGTCTCCTCCAGCGTTTTGTCACTTTTTATTGCAGCATCCCAGAATTCATTTACATCTCAACAGCCCTGTTACAGATGTCAACTGGCTGGCCAGTGAACAGGTTTGGCAGTTACACACCCCCGAACACCGCTGGAGCACCACGCACCTTGTCTTGTGCAATGCCACAGAAGCGAAACACTTCTCTGTGCTTGCGCACCTGCCGTTAAAAGCCATTCGTGGCCAAACCAGTGAAGTAGCCGCCCAAGGATTACCCGAACTCAACCAGGTGATCTGTGGAGAGGGTTATATTTCTCCCGCTTGGCAGGGCCACTACTGCTTTGGAGCCAGTTTTGACCTGCACCAAGCAGAGCCGAATTTGCGGGACGCGGATCATCTCAGCAACCTGCAACAACTGACGCAGGTCTTGCCCGAGTTCGCGGGATTGGATCCAAAAACCTTTTCTGGGCGCGTCAGTTTTCGCAGCTCCACACCCGATTACTTGCCGCTGGTCGGTCAAGTGGGTGATTATTCAGCTTACTTGACGCAATACGCACGTCTACGTACCGATGCAAACTGGCCCATTTCCGGCCCGGCACCTTTACTACCAGGTCTGTATGTTAGCCTTGGGCATGGTTCAAAGGGATTAGCCACTTGCTTGTTAAGTGCTGAGTTACTGGCCGCACAAATGTTAGATCTCGCTTGGCCCCTGCCACGACACCTGGCACAACGTCTGGACCCCAATCGGTTTATTTTGCGCGATTTGATTCGGCGGCGAATTTAATGCTTTTCAGCTAAAGGCCGATATACTTCATAGGTAGGCAGAGGAGTTTAATATGTCGTTGATTATCATAGATCAGGGTAACCGCATTCAGACCCCCTTGCGCTCTATTTTCAAACCGCGCGGGGTCGAAGGCCTGACGGAATCCAAAAATGCCAATGCGACCCCTGGCTTTGAGGATCAATTGCAAGGCTCCACCTCTGGCCTAATTCGTTTAGAGACAGATGTACCGAAACGTGCCCCCAGCGGCAGTGCACAAATTGCTTATGAAGAAGCCAGTAAAGCGGGAAAACCTAAGCCTCGGCCAACACTCAAAGCCTCGCAAATTATGACGTTTCCGGTACATACCACGGGGATTGCTAACACACTCCGCCAGGCTTGGGCCTTACTTGAAGAGCACGCCATCGCACATCTGGTTGTGATTAATGAAGAGGAAGAACCCCTAGGCTTACTCTCGCGCCAAGACGTGCTACTGCATGGAACGGATTCCACCGTCACGGTAGCCGTGGTGTATCAGAAGCAGATCTTGGTAGCCACTAATGATACCGAGATTTCACAGATTGCACGCATCTTCGTGCAGTATCCGATTGGTGCCATTCCGGTGATCGGCGAGCGCAATGAACTACTCGGAATCATCTCACGCACGGATCTGGTGCGATTACTGATCAACGATGCTCAAGTCGAAAGCTGGGCCTGATTCTCAACATTAGAGGCCTTCAGGCCTGCTCCGCTTCCCAAAGCTTAAGTTTTTCTAGAAAACTCGCCTCATCCAGAATGGAAACACCCAGCGCCTGCGCTTTACTCAACTTAGAGCCGGCTGCTTCACCGGCCACAACACACTGAGTTTTTGCCGACACACTGCCACTCACTTTAGCGCCGAGCGCTTGTAAGCGTGCTTTAGCTTCATCTCGCGTCATCTGACTGAGTGTTCCGGTTAACACCCAGGTTTGTCCTTGTAAGACTAAACCTGCGCTAGGCTCAAGGGCGAGCGCTTGATCTGGGCGCTGCCAGAAACCAAACGCCTGCAACTGTTGATAAAAAGCTTGTGTCTGTGCACGCCATTGCGCATCACTTAAACACTGGCGCAGGCTCTGTTGCGCTTTGCTATTCAAGCCCGGAATCTGAGCCAGCTCTGCCGGTGTTAAAGCAAGGAATGTGTCCACTTCATCAATGGATTGAGCTAAGCGTGCAGCACCTGTCGGCCCCACGGCAGGAATTTTTAACTGCACCAGAAAGGTTTCTAAATCGATCCTACCTAAACCCGGCGCGCACGGCTCCGTCACGGCTTCAGGTTCTACACCGGCGGCCAACAACGCATCTAAGACCTGGGCGTTATGGCTATCCTGCATAAAATGCACGATTTCGGCGGCCACCTCCTGACCAATATCCGGTAACAACTTGAGTAGCGGCTCTTGTGCCACCCGCACACGCGCTAAAGAACCCAGGCCCTGCGCCAGAACACGTGCCGTTTCCTCGCCCACCTCAGGAATACCCAACGCATAAATAAAACGCGCCAAACTCACCGTTTTACTGGCCTGAATCGCCTCATAGAGATTTTGCGAGGAGAGCTGAGCAAAACCCTCTAACTGCAGGAAATCTTCGACTTGCAGCCGATAAAGATCGGCGGGTGACTTGACCCAGCCACGATCCACAAGTTGCTCGATATTTTTATCTCCCAATCCCTCAATATCCATGGCTCGACGCGAGACAAAATGCAGGAGGGATTGTTTTACCTGAGCCGCACAGGCTAAGCGCCCGACACAACGATACACAGCACCAAAGCTTTGTTGCCGGCCATGACGACTGACCTGTGCACGCTCTATTTCAGAGCCACAAACTGGACAAGCTGCCGGTAGATGAATGGGCTCCTCATTGCCCTGACGGGCTTCCAGGACTACACCCGCAATCTGCGGAATAACATCTCCAGCGCGGCGCACGATCACTTGATCACCGGCCATAATCCCTAAGCGGGCGATCTCATCCATATTGTGCAGCGTCGCATTACTCACCGTGACACCGCCCACAAATACAGGCTCTAAGCGGGCAACCGGCGTAATCGCGCCGGTACGTCCGACTTGAAACTCCACCTTATTCAGGCGCGTGACCTGCTCCTGTGCGGGAAACTTACGGGCAATCGCCCAACGGGGTGCACGTGCTACAAAACCCAAGGTTTGTTGCTGCTGACGATCATCGACCTTATACACGATGCCGTCGATGTCATACCCCAAATCAGCACGTTTTGCGGCCAATTGTTGATAATACTGAAGACAGGCCTCCAACCCCTGCAACCTTTGCATTTCCGGGTTGATTTTCAGCCCCCAGCTTTGCAACAGTTCTAGACTCTGTTGATGGCTCGTCGGCAGCTCGCCACCCTGCACCAAACCGGTACTATAGGCACAAAACAGCAAAGGTCGTTGTGCTGTCACCGCAGGATCCAGTTGCCTTAGACTACCCGCTGCCGCATTACGTGGATTCACGAAGGTTTTCTCACCGGCTTCACGAGCACGTGCATTTAAAGCTTCAAAACCTGCTTGAGGCATATAGACTTCACCACGCACTTCCAACCAATCCGGCCAACCCTGCCCTAACAGCCTTAAAGGCAAATTGCGCAGCGTTCGTATATTCAGCGTGATATCTTCTCCCGTGCTGCCATCACCACGGGTAGCGGCACGCACCAGCTGGCCATGTGCATACACCAAACTGACCGCAATCCCATCCAGTTTAGGCTCAGCCGTAATCCACAAATGCTGTTCATCCATCTGCAAACGCTCACAGACACGACGCACAAAATGCGCCAGATCTTCATCATTGAATGCATTATCCAGAGACAGCATGGGCAGTTCGTGCACCACCTCAGCAAAACCTGAATCCGGTTTAGCACCCACTCGCTGGGTCGGTGAATCTGAGCGCACACATTCGGGATGGGCAGCTTCCAGTGTTTGTAAGCGCTGGAAGAGACGATCATATTCCGCATCGGGAATACTCGGGGCATCTAAAACATAATAGCGGTAGTTGTGCTGAGCAAGCTCTTCACATAACTGAGCAATCTGCTCGGCAGGAGTTGATTTCATCATGATCTTCTAGCTGATAGATGCGAATTAACGCTGGCGCTGAGCGCGGCGATTAGCCATCTCAAAATCACGGATACGCTGACGGTAATGTTCTTTAGTCTGCTCACGCATCACAGAACGATCTTCATCGAGAAGATCACCATCGAGATGGCGTGCCAGAGTTTCTGCGGTAGCCAGCATACACTCATACGCATTCATCGCATCTTTAGGCTCACGCATCGACATAAAGAAAGAGACGGCAGGTGTTTCCAGAGTCTCCATCGCAGTCAAATCAAAAGTACCCGGTGACACGGCATTCGCCATACTAAACTGCACAGCTGCCGCTGGGTGCTTATCTTCAAAGCGATGGAAAATCGACATGTCGCCAAACTCCATCCCACAGGCTTCGACCACACGCTGTAAACGTGGTCCATCTAAGAGTTGACGATTGCGCCCGACCACCGTGATGACCAAAACTTCTTCCGGATCGGGTAATTCATCTATAGCTTTTTTGCTTTGCGTGCGGGCAACTGGCGGCGCGGCTTCCGGTGCCGGCCCAGCCAAGTCTTCTTGTGTCAACTCAAATCCAGGCGGTTGCGAAGCTGTACGGCTTCCGATTGGATCTAACGCGGTTTCATCTCCTGGCAATTCAAGATCAATCAAAGAAGCTTGCTGCAAGGTGTCTATCTTCGGCTCTTGCTTAGCTAGAGCCTGTGGCGTTATTTCCGGCTGGGCAAAGCTCAGCTCAGCTTCTAGGGCCTCTGCGCTGGCAATTTCCGGCAGCTCTGTCTCTAGAGGTAAGCTAAAGGATGGATTTTCATGTGTTTTACGACGCGCACGCCGTGCACCCGAGTTGACCATTTCAGCCACCGGCTTGTCGAGATCCAGAGGGAGATTGATCCCCTCAAACATATCCGGGTGAGTGTCTTCAGTGGAGGCACGTACTTTACTCTTATTTGATTTTGGCGTCGGCAAGGTTTCTGGAATCTCATCAAATAGCGGATCAAGCTCAGGCAGCTCTTCTTCCTCATCGTCTTCCACCTGCGCAGCGTCCGCCACAGGCAAGGACACAGTGACAGGTTCGGACTCAGGCACAAACGGATCCGAAAGACGCTCATCGATCTCCAAATTCAGATCAGCGACCGCTTCCAGCTTGACGGGATCGGATGGCTCATCTTGCGCAGCAACAGCGGGCTCAGGCGCAAAACGAGACTCTACTTGTGCAATCGATGGAGCCTCTAACTCAGCTTCCATCTCCGCTTGCAGCCTGTGGATATCTTCAGTTTCTGTCGCAAGATCTGCGCGCTCGGTGATGGGAGCACTTGCGGACGGGAGAGGAGCGTGCTCGGCCTGTTCGCTTTGAGTTGACTCGAATCCTGCATCCAGCGCGACGGGTGTTGCAGAACTCGCAGCTGCTTCTTCGACGGCCTCAGGCGCATAGTTAAACTCAGGCTCTACACGCGTAATCTTGGGTTCTTTCGGAACTAACCCTTGCAAAGAGCCCTGTAAAGAAACCGCTGCGGTTTCCACACTGCGACGCACGCGTGCGCCGCCATTAGGCAGCTCGGGATTCACGATAGGACGAGTCTCATCCTCGCTCAGCTCCGATAGGGTTTTATCAATATCCAAGCGTAACTTATTACGATTGGCGCGTATGCGTCTCCAGCCATCAAAGAGGATCAGGGCGATCAGAATCACGCCACCGACAATTAGCCACTCCCGTAGACTGAACTCCATGATACTGATGTTTCCCCAGCTGGTTATCCTGTTGATTTAACGGTTTGAACCTGAAACACACCCGGTGCTTGAATTATTCAACCCGCTCACTGATCAGCAAACGCATCACTGCTGTATCAGTGCTGACTTTAACACTGCTCAGGGTTCCTTTGAAGTCACCCGGCCCTTCTTCTGGTTGTCCACTAGCACTGATACGGGCCACGACATCCACTTCAGAAAAGTCAGAAAGACGTACATCGGGTAACATGCTGTTGCGATCATCAAAGCGTATCTCTGTCGGTAAATCCGCAACTCTTAAGCGCATTGCCGTAATCGGCATACGCTCTCCAACCGGACGCGCAAATACAAACACGCTCTGATCAGCAGTGATTTCAGTCAAGATCGACTCATCCAAATCCAAATACAGACTCAGCGCGGCCATCGCTTCAGATTCAGCCTCGACTAAGTCAGTAACTGCTTGCTCATCAACAGCCACCCCTGTCAGCGCAGCACGTGCACGCTCAATACCATTTTTTAAGGATTCGGCGGCCTGACCTTCGGCACGCGTCAGCGCACGTTCCCAGTAGGTAATGGCGCCGACATAGTCCTCTTGCTCGAACGCAGCAATACCTGCAATCCCTAAGGAGGTCACTTCATTCGCATCTAGGCGCAGTGTCGCTTGCAATTGCTGCTCAATCGCTGCGGTCATCTCCCCAGCACTGGCAAAGAACATAGCTTGTGCCAACTGCCCCATTACGGCTGGATACTCGGGTGTATTCTCCGGTAAATATTTTAATACCTGCTGAAAGGCTTCAACTGCGGCATCAAATGCATTTAGGTTCATACGTGTTGTCGCCAACAGATACCAACCTTCCGGATTCTCAGGGCGTTGCTCCAACTCTGACTCGAGGCGAGCCAAGGCTTCGGAGAGATTAAGCTCCTCTTGTGCAAAAGGATTGTCCCAGCTTTGCATCCACTGCGAACGCGCTAAGTCATCTGCACGGCCTAAATAAGAATACAGACCAAACGAAGCAGTCGGCAGGATCAGCGCAATCAAGATGATGCTGATCAGCTGCGCGCGCCCTAACACTAAGCGCGGCGAGAAGTATCCCTGATTTTCAGCATCGATCAGGAGGCTACGCTCCAATTCGGTTTTGAGCTCGATGAAGTGCTCATCGGTCAGGGTACCGATATCTCTTTCTCTTTCCAGCTCAGATAAACGCTCCCGAAAAATCTGAATATTTTGCTGAAGACGATCCACTTCCGGTTCATCGTTCTGATGACGACGATTTTTTACCAAAGGCCAAAAAATGATCGCCAAAGCAATCAGGGTAAGGAGGGCTATACCCAACCAAAGAGAGATCATGACTTAGTTTCCTGCTGCGTTTCCTGGGGAGCACTTTTTAACAGGGCTTGTAAACGCGCCTGCTCCTGAGGGCTAAGTGCCGAGGGCAACTCCTGCTGTTGGGCTTTGACTTCAACAGGCGTGATATGACGGTTACGCGCGATCCGCAACACGGCCAAAGCACCCAACACCAAAAGCACCAAGGGGCCAAACCAAAGAATCCAGGTTTGCGAAGTAAAAGGTGGACGATAGTGCACAAAGTCACCATAACGATTGACCATAAACTCAAGGATGTAATCGTCCGAGTACCCTTCTTCAATCATGCGATGAACTTCACGGCGTAAATCGGCAGCCAGTGGTGCATCGGAATCTGAGATTGCCTGATTTTGACAGGTCGGACAACGTAGTTCACGTACCATCTGATTGTAACGACGCTCGCCATCGGCCGTAGAGAAGTCATAACTTTCAATCGCTAAGGCGGGCCAAGCGAGCATCAACAGGAGTAGCAAACTTCCCCACTTCATACTTCATCCCCTTCTGCTGCGATGGCTTGCATCAAACCTTTTAGGTTCTGCCAGACCTTCTCATTCACCTCTCCGACATGACGGTAACGAATCACGCCTTGCGCATCGAGAATATAGGTTTCCGGTGCCCCATAGACACCCAGATCCAAGCCTAAGCGCCCATCAGCATCGACGATCACCTTGGCATAGGGGTCGAGATATTGCGCCAGCCATTCACGCGCCAGCTCAGGATCATCCTTATAATTCAGCCCATAGATAGTGACCCCTTCCTGCAAACCAATTCTGTTGAGCTGCTCATGCTCTTCTTTACAGGTGGGGCACCAGGTCGCCCAAACATTCAGGAGGGCGACCTCGCCTTTGAGGTCATCCTGAGTTAAACGTGTTTCCGGCTCATAGAGTGAGGGCAAGTTAAACTCAGGAAAAGGCTTATTGATCAGTGCTGAAGGCAGCACACGTGGATCATTAAACAACCCCTGTAGCAGAAACACCCCCATACCCAGGAAAATCGCCAGAGGGGTAAAGACTAACCATTTACGCATCTTCATCTCCTCGTTATGAGCTTTGAGACGCTTGAGCAGGCATAGCTGCCTGAGCATCACGCTGCGCCTGTTTGCGATAACGCGGATCGGATGCAGCCAACAAACCACCTGCGGTCATAAACAAAGCACCTAACCAGAGCCAGCGCACAAAGGGTTTATACTGCATACGGATCGCCCAAGCCCCGTTATCCAACTCTTCACCCATCGCAACATAAAGATCTCGGAATAAGCCTGGATCCAATGCAACTTCCGTCATGACCATCCCCCGCGCCGTATAGACACGCTTTTCAGGATACATAATGCGATAGGGCTGACCCTCTTTCAGAACCCGAATACGCCCCATATCCGAGATATAATTGGGGCCTTCAACATGACGTGCGCCATCAAAAATAAAGGTGTAGTTACGGAACTGGACTTCATCTCCAGGCCCCATACGCGCATCATGATGCTCAACAAACAAGACCACCATGGCCACACCAACCACCAACACGGCCACACCCAGATGCCCCAGCAACATACCGTAGTAGCTGCGACTCTGACGCAACAAACCACTCATCACACCGCGTTGACGCAAACGGTTGCTGAAATCACGCAACCAGCAGAAAACGATCCACCAGGCCAGGAATAAACCTAAGAGCACCCAAGGTTCAAAAGCGGAGTTGTACAAGCCGTGGCTGACAAAAGCAGCAACTAAGGCTAAAACGCCCGGTAACCAGAGTTGTTGCACAAAGAGGCGCAAGGGGGTTTGCTTCCAACGACTCACTGAAGCCAATCCCAGGAAGATGCACATGAGTGCCATCAGGGGTACAAACAACGCGTTAAAGTACGGAGGTCCAACTGAGATCTTGCCTAGATTCAACGAATCCATCACCAACGGATACAGAGTACCGATCAGCACCATCGCACAGGAAACTGTTAACAAGATATTATTGATCAACAAAAGAGTTTCACGCGAAGAAAGCGCAAAACTTGATTCGCTTTTCACCGAACCTGCACGGATCGCATACAGCAGCAAAGACCCACCGATTACAAAAATCAACATACCCAGAATAAAGAGCCCACGCTCTGGATCCGTGGCAAAGGCGTGTACTGAGGTCAACACCCCCGAACGAACCAGGAAGGTACCCAGAAGACTCAAGGAGAAGGCCGAGATCGCCAGTAACACCGTCCAGCTTTTAAACACGCCGCGCTTTTCTGTCACCGCTAAGCTATGAATCAGAGCCGTTGCCACCAACCAAGGCATCAAGGATGCGTTTTCAACTGGATCCCAGAACCACCAACCGCCCCAGCCTAATTCGTAATAGGCCCACCAACTCCCCAAGGCGATCCCTAAAGTAAGAAACGCCCAAGCCACATTTGTCCAAGGACGTGACCAACGTGCCCAAGCGGCATCCAAACGACCACTGAGCAACGCCGCGATCGCAAAGGAGAAGGCCACTGACAAGCCCACATAACCCATATACAAAGCGGGTGGATGCACAATCAAACCAAAATCCTGCAACAAGGGGTTAAGATCCCCCCCTTCCATCGGGAAGTTCGGTAAGAAGCGATCAAATGGGCTCGAAGTGAACAGAATAAACAGCAGGAATGCGGACGTGATCATACCCATGACCGCCAATACACGACCAATAATATCTAGAGGCAGATTGCGGCTTTTAATCGCCACAGCAAGCGTCCAGAAAGCCTGAATCCAGACCCACAACAGCAAGGAGCCTTCATGCCCACCCCAGATCGCACTGATTTTGTAGTACCAAGGTAAGGCGGTATTGGAGCCGTTAGCGACATAGACGACCGAAAAGTCATCAGTCAAAAATGCATACCCCAGGCAAAGCATTGCCAGAGTCAAGAAAGCAAACACCCCTTTTGCCAGGGGGCGGGCATAATCCACCCAAAGCTTATTGCCAGTATGAGCACCGATCATCGGCACCACAGACAAGACCAAAGACAAGCACAGGGCTAAAATCGTGGAATAAGTACCTAACTCAGGGATCATGCTTAGTATTCCTTAGCTGCTGCGGGCATGCCTGGCATTTTGCCGGCTTTCGCCAAGGCTTCTGCGATTTCAGGTGGCATATAGTTTTCATCATGTTTGGCTAGGACTTCAGAAGCAATCAGCTTCCCTTCCTCATTGAGCATGCCCTGAGCCACAATTCCCTGCCCTTCACGGAACAGGTCAGGCAGTATGCCCACATACTGTACCGTTGTGGATTGTGCATAATCGGTAATATCAAACTCGACTTTTAAGCTGTTCGTGTCACGTCGGATACTGCCTTCAACCACCATTCCGCCGGCACGAATACGCGTATCTTTCGGTGCCATACCGGAATGGATTTCACTCGGCGAATAAAAAAGATTAATGTTTTGACTCAAGGCATAAGCGGTCAAACCGACCGCAACAGACGCCCCAAGAAGGATCATCAGGACAATCAACAAGCGTTGTTTACGGGCAGCATTCATGGTGTTGTCTCCTCTCGACGCAAACGGCGGGATAGATCCGATAACAAACGACGACGTTGCAGCATGGGGGTCGCAATCAACCAAAGGAGCACCACCAACCCCAGACCATAACAACTCCAGACATAGAGTCCATGTCCACCCATCGCTAGAAATTCAGCAAATGTGTTGAAACTCACCTTAACCTCTCTGTTGCTGCAGAAGCTCACGCACCCAACCGGCACGCCGCTCACGGCGCAGGATTTCGTTACGCAGACGTAACATGAGTGCAACGGCAAAAAATGCGTAAAAACCTATCACCATCAATAGTAGTGGCATCCACATCTCCACTGGCATAGCAGGTTTTTCAGTCACCTTGAAGGTGGCAGGCTGATGTAAAGTATTCCACCAGTCCACGGAATACTTGATGATCGGGATATTCACTAAGCCCACAAGGACCAGCACAGCCGTTGCTTGTGCGGCTGTAGACTCACTTTCAATCGCAGAGTTCAATGCAATCACCCCCAAATACAGAAATAACAGAATCAGCATTGAGGTCAAACGCGCATCCCAAACCCACCAGGAACCCCAGGTCGGCTTCCCCCAGATAGCCCCCGTCGCCAAGGCCAGAACGGCCAGCCAAGCGCCAATCGGAGCACAGCACTTCAGCACCATATCGGCCATCTTCATTTTCCAGATCAGGCCTACCGCACCTGCAATCGCCATGGTCATATAGATCGACTGTGCCATATAGGCTGTCGGCACATGCAGATAGATGATACGAAAGCTGTTGCCTTGCTGATAATCAGGCGGAGCAAAAGCCAAGCCCCAGACCGTCCCCACCGCGATCAGCAATAATGCCGCAATCGCAAAACCCGGTAGGAGCTTTCCAGTGATCTGATAGCACCAACGTGGTGATGCTAACTGATAGAACCAGCGCGGCATCCAGTTTTTTCCAGCCATAGTCAATTACCCACTCACAGAAATACGTAAACCGGCAGCAATAGCCAGAGGTGATAAGGCCAAACCTGCGGCCAAGAGCGCGCCGAGTAGCGCTAAAAACCCACCTAAAGGCAAACCTGTTACAGCCGCTTCCACTGCCGCTGTGCCAAAAATCAGAACCGGGATGTATAAAGGCAGTACCAGCAGAGACAAGAGCACGCCTCCTTTACGTAAACCCACGGTCAAGGCGGCACCTATGGCACCAATCAAACTCAGAGTCGGGGTGCCCAATAAAAGACTGAGCATCAACCCCCACATGCCTTCAGCGGGCAAAAACAACATCACAGCCAACAGAGGTGCCATCAAGGTGAGTGGCAAACCGGTCAACAACCAATGTGCTAAGACCTTTCCCAGCACCACCACAAACAGAGGCTGTGGGCTCAACAGCATCTGCTCTAAAGAACCATCATCAAAATCGGAACGAAAAAGGCTATCTAAAGACAGCAGAGTCGCCAACAAGGCGGCCACCCAAACGACTCCAGGGGCCAAGGTCGATAGCACACTAGGTTCCGGGCTCACTCCAAGCGGAAAGAGCGTCGCCACCATTAAGAAAAATACGAGAGGATTAATCAGGTCACTGCGCCGACGTAGCGCCAGATTCAACTCTCGCACCAGAGTTGCCCAAAAAATACGCCCGGGCTGAAAACTGATCTCTCCTGATTTCAGCTCCGGCAGGTGGCAGGCATTAGTCGCTTTATTATTCATGAAGTTCCTGAGTGCTCATCCAGGTGGATACGACGCACATGTTGAGTTAGATTCAGCTCATGATGGGTCGTTAAAATCACAATACCACCTCTTTGGGCATGGGCTAACAACACGTTTTCTTTCGCTGCCACCCCTTGCTTGTCGATCGCGGTAAAAGGCTCATCCAGAATCCACAGCCGAGCCTGGCTCAGATACAACCGCGCTAAACTGACACGTCGATTCTGGCCAGCCGATAGCATGTGACAAGGCACATCTTCAAAGCCTTTTAAGCCTACGGCATTCAAAGCCTGATCTATCTGCTCCAGATCAATGCTTGTATCCAAGGCAGCGTACCAGCGCAGATTCTCTTCTGGCGTTAAAAGTGATTTGACTCCCGCCTGGTGGCCGAAATAGAGCAACTCGCGTGCATAAGCGGGCAGATCATCGGCGAGCGGCACCCCACGCCAACGTATCTCACCCTCAAAATGGCGCGACAGGCCACTCAAAATCCGTAGAAGCGTGGTTTTACCACTGCCATTGGGGCCTTCAATCTGCACCAACTCGCCTGCTTGCACCTGAAATGATAAGTCGCTGAACAGCACACGATCATCGCGTTCACAGAACAGCTTCTCAACCTCAAGAAGGATCTCAGACACAGGAGCCTCGCAACGCGCAGGTTAGCTTAAGGACAAGCCACAAAGTTTGTGATAAACCTATGGGACAAGCCGCCGACAAATAACATAAGCGCCGCATTATAAACTGATCGATCGAGCTGCGTCAGTGTAACCAGCGGCTTTTCGTTGCAGACTCAATTTGCCAGGTCATCCTCAACCATGCTGAATGAACTGAATGTACAATCTGTGCGCCTTGCGAATACTCAGGCCTCCAGCAGTGCTCAAGAGCTTAACCGCTTATTGCCGGCCGGTCGTGAGACCAGCGGCTGGGTACGAAGTGTCAGTGAAAATAGCGCACAAGGAGGAGGCTTTCGTATCCAGGTTGAAGTCTCAGGGCGCATGATTGAGTTGGTCTCTAACCGACCACTACCAGAAGGCAGCCAACTGCAACTGAGTCGTGATGCATCGGGCAGTGTTCGCGCCAGCCTCAATGCACTGCCTGGTGGAGCCCAACCCACGGCCACAAGCACCAGCCCCGCCGCAGCACGTGCCAACGCCGAAGGCTTTTTATTGCGTATTGCCGGCAACATCCCTGCCCTACTCAATAACTTACCCAGCAACAATGCACTGCCGGGATTGCTCGTCACACCTCAAGCTGCGCAAGCCTTAAACGCTCAAGCCTTACAAAACCCAGCCTTAATGAATTCCGGTGCACAAAACTCCACTTCTCAAAATGCGGCGACTTTGAATTTAACAACGCGCAATTTAGCGGCTTCCAATTTAAGCACAGGGAATCCTGGCACTTCCAACACCAACACCCCACAAACCTTGACTCCCGGCACTCAGGGGACAGCCACTTCGATCCCATCTGGGCAGACAACAGCCGCTATGAGCGGCACACCTTTGAACACCAACGCACAAGGCGGTAACACACCCCCAGTGGATGGACGTGGACAAGTAAGCAGTCCGATTTCTCCTTCTGCAGCCAACGCAAGTCCTCCCGCCACGTCGGCATCGAACACATCTAATCCAAGCAGCCCGGCCCAGCCTGCAGCACCCAGTAGTAACGCCAATCCCGCTTCAGGCAGCGCTCAACCAAGCACCCATAGCGAACAAGCTCGAAATACTCAGACGGTCGCGGAGAGCTTACGCGCAACGCCTGCTTCGACATCCACCGCTTCAACATCAGCCGAGAGTTCAGTACGCGCCCCCCTTCCAAGTGGTGCCAGCTCAAGCAGTGCAAGCCAAATCGCTGCATCGGTGGCCACCCCACTGGCTTCTGCCTCAGCCAGCACTCCAGCCCCTACAGAGGCAAGTGCACTGAGTCGCAACACCACAATCACTCAGACAACCACTCAAACAACCGCGCATTCCGCCACGAATCCTGCGACCCAGTCGGCATCCATAAGAGCCGAAACGACTCAGCTCACACCGCCCCCTCCCGCCGCACTGAGCGCGCTGACTCCGAATGCACGCCCTCAGGGGTTTCCGATTCATGTTTTGGTCAACGGCCAGGTGATTGAATTTATCAGCCCACGTCCTTTACAGGCCGGCCAGCAAGTACAGATTAGCCGCAGTGAGACGGGGCAGTTTCAACTCAGCATTACGCCCCCCGCACCGCCTTTGACTCAAGCCTATCAAGCACAAGTCGCGATGCAGCAAGCGCTGCGTGAACTCCTACCGATTCAGATCCCTTTGGCGGATGGCCTCAATCAGTTACAACAGCTCAGCTCTCGTGCCGACAGCCTACGTAACTCTGCCCTCAATCAAATGGTGGAATCGATGTTACGCCTATTTAGTGTTAAGCCTGGGAGCCAGGAAGCCCCTGCCGCCATCGCACGCAATCTGCAACAAGGCGGTCTGTTGAGTGAAGCACGTCTCTTGCAAAATCCTGGCAAACTCGACAAACCGGACTTAAAGCAACAACTGGGACAACTGTTAAAGATCGGTGATCAACTACCGAGTGTTGCGCGTGAAGAACTCAACCAGTTGGTACGTGCCTTACTCGCCCGAAGTACAGCAGCCCAGATTAGCAGCCTCCAGCGTTGGCGCGATCTGCCCGATGGCGGACAGGAGCGCCACTATCGCCTAGACCTGCCCATTCAGCAGGGCAACCATTTGGAGAATGCTGAGCTGCGTATCACTGAAGAGCGTCATCGCGATGAACAAGGACAAAGTGTGACACTTTGGCATGTACGCCTGCATTTTGAGTTGGAGGAGCAAGGCTCCTTGGATGCGGAAGTGAGCTTAAAAGCTGAATGGGAATTAACGGCACGTTTCTGGGCTGAGCAAGCCCCCACCTTAGCCTTAATTCGTGAGCGTTTGCAGAGCTTTGGCCAAGAGTTAACCGACAAAGGCTTTAAAATCGAATTGATGCATGCACATCTAGGCAAACGTCAACAACCCGATCTGTTACCCTTAAATAAACGTTTAGTAGATCTGCATACCTAATGAATAAAACCGACCCACCCGCCGGCGCTGTCGCGCTGAAATATGACACCGCCCAGGGCGGTGCACCCAAAATCGTTGCCAAGGGTAAGGGACTGATTGCTGAACAAATCATTGCTCTGGCAAGAGAGCATGATGTGCATATTCACGAAAGCCCAGAGTTATTAGAGGTACTCATCCGCTTAGAACTCGGCGAAGAGATTCCTGAAGCCCTCTACAAGGCTATTGCCGAAGTGATTGCCTTTGCTTACAACTTGAAAAAAGAGGAGAAAAAGCCCTGATCTCAGGGCTTAGAAGGGAGTAAAACTGCTTTATACCTGCGCCGCCAAATCACGGATACGTTGTACCATCGCACGCAAACCGTTACCCCGGCTGGGGCTCAGGTGTTTAATCAGATTCAGCTGAGTAAAATAGTCTTCAATGTTGAACGCCAGAATTTCACTCGGTGCTTTGGCGTTGTAAGCCGCTAAAACCACTGCCAATAACCCTTTCACAATATGCGAGTTACTATCTGCCTGAAAATGCAGCAGCCCTTCATGAAATTCAGGCACAACCCAGACCAAACTCTGACAACCTTTTACCTGATAGGCCTCAACCTGGAAGGCGGAATCCAATGGCGGCAGCTCTTTACCTAAATCAATAATGTAACGGTAACGATCCTCCCAGGAATCAAAGAAACCTAGATTTTCAACGATCTCGTCAGCCGTTACCTCTACACCAAAATCCGTCATAGCCACCTCAAATCAGTAAAACATGCCCGTTGCCAACTGCGCTTCTTCGCTCATCATGTCACGTTGCCAGGGGGGATCAAAAATCAGTTCAACCTTTACGTCCTGAACATTGGGCACCTTGGCGACACGATACTCAACATCCCCAACCAGCACGGGCCCCATGCCACAGCCAGGTGCGGTGAGCGTCATTTGTATATCGACGCGCTTGGTCTGCTGATTCAATTGAACAGAATAGATTAATCCTAAATTCACCAGATCCACCGGTATTTCTGGATCATAGATGGTGCGTAATGCATCCCAAACCTGCTCTTCCAGAATCTGGTCGGATTCCGGCTCTGGGAACTCTAATCGCTCGGGTTCCAAGCCCAAGGCCGCTGCATCGGTACCATCAACACGTACCATTTGGCCGTGCCAAGTTAGGGTATAGTTACCTCCCAGAGACTGGGTCAGGGTGACAAAGGTATCCTTAGGAATCGTGACAGGCGTTCCAGCCGGTACAATACGTGCCGGACAATCCGTTTGTGTCACCAGCATTCGTCTTTCCATGCTTAGCTCACTGTAAAGCTTTCGCCACAACCGCATTCGCTGGTGGCGTTCGGATTGATAAATTTCACTTGGCGGTTAATCCCTTCACGCACGTAATCGATGCTCGTGCCGCGTACAATCGACAGGCTGTTACGATCGATCAACAAAGCCACCTCTGCATCGAGTTGACACTGCAGATCGCCCTCTTCTGCACGCTCAACAAAATCCAGTACATACATATAACCCGAACAACCGCTGGGTTTTACACTTAATCGAACCGCTTGCGCGGATGGATGGCCTTGCAGCTGCTGACGAAAATGTTTGAGCGCAGCGGGGAGCACTTCTACGACCTGCTGAGTCGGATCAAAGGCTTCAACGGACATGATGCCTACCTCGCAAAGACTTAAAGAAGAAATTCACGCGCTTTCTCAATCGCTGCAAACAAGCGATCTATCTCTTCACGCGTATTGTAGAAGCTGAAACTGGCGCGCACTGTCCCCTCGGCCAAACCCAGGAACTCCATCACCGGTTGAGCACAATGACTGCCTGTACGTACGGCAATCCCTTGTTGATCGAGCAACATGCCTAGATCGGCTGGATTCACTCCTTCCAGGGTAAAGCTCAGCACACTGACTTTTTCTGCTGCGGTACCAATCACCCGCATGCCTGCACACTCAGCCGCTCGGGCTTGAGCATAGGCCAGTAGATCCTGCTCATGTGCTTGAAGCGCTTCACTATCCAAGCTTTGCAGGTATTCGATCGCCGCGGCTAAACCTATCGCGTCGGCAATATTGGGGGTACCGGCTTCAAATTTAAACGGAATCTGATTAAAGGTTGTGCCGGCAAAGCTGACACTCTCAATCATCTCTCCGCCACCCATCCAAGGCGGCATGGCTTCGAGCAGTTCCGCCTTACCCCAAAGCACGCCAATGCCTGTCGGACCAAAGAGTTTATGGCCTGAAAAAGCATAAAAATCACAGCCCAATGCCTGAACTTGAGTCAGTCCATGGCTGATAGCTTGAGCACCATCCAGCATCACCTTGGCACCGACCTGATGTGCTAAAGTAATCATCTCTTGCACCGGATTAATGGTTCCCAAAGCATTGGAAACCTGAGCCACGGAAACCATTTTCACGCGCGCATCCAGCATCTGTGCAAAAGCCGCCAAATCCACCTGACCGGCAGAAGTTAGAGGGATAGGTTCAACCTGCGCCCCCTTCTCTGCCGCAATGAGCTGCCAAGGCACAATATTGGAATGGTGTTCAAGCTGCGACACCAGAATACGATCCCCTGCTTGTAACTGAGAGCGTCCCCAACTGGCTGCCACCAGATTGATGCTCTCCGTAGTACCACGTGTCCAGATCACCTGCCGTGCACTCGGTGAGCCAATAAAATCGGCCACCCGCTGCCGTGCGGCTTCAAACTTTTCCGTCGCACGATCACTCAAGGTGTGTGCACCCCGGTGCACATTGCTGTTATCGCAGCTGTAAAAATGCACCAGCGCATCAATCACACATTGTGGCTTTTGCGTGGTGGCACCATTATCCAGATACACCAACGGCTGACCGTTGATTTTTTGATGCAGTATGGGAAAGTCTGCACGGACTTTCTCAACATCAAAACGGCTTGCGATGGGCGCTAACTCAGTCATGGATCAGATGCCGTGTTAAGGACGAGGTCTGAGCAAAAATGGCCGCAATTTTTGGACGCAACCAAACACGCAGCTCTTCCAGTGCCAAACCCTCTACCAATTCATTGACAAAACCAAAGCTCAGCATCACACGTGCTTCGGCAGCGGAAATACCTCGACTGGTCATATAAAAGAGTGCTTCATCGTTCAGCTGACTGACCGTGGCACCATGTGCACACTTCACATCATCTGCGTAGATTTCCAACTCCGGTTTAGTATTGATCTCGGCACGGGGGGAAGTGAGTAGATTACGGTTACTCATTTCAGCCAAGGTTTTCTGCGCCTGCGGATGGATATGGATACGACCGTTAAAACAGGCCTTTGCCGTGTCGGCAATCACACCACGAAACACTTCATCTGTGGTGCAATGCGGCACCACATGCTCAACCTCTGTATGGTAATCGATGCGTTGATTACCCCTGGGCAGATAGATCCCCTGGAGTTTCAGATCGGCTCCCTGGCCAAGATGGCGTAGGTGATAATCTAAACGCTTAAGGCGACTTCCGCTGGCTAGGGTAAAACCTTGCAAGCGGGCATCAGCAGCCAGCGTGGCATGTACCGAACCCAGGTGAAGATGGTTTTCCTCCTCTAGGTTCAAACGATAATGCTGCAAGGAGGCATTCGCACCCAACTGCAACTCTGTCACGGCAGAGACCGCACTGATGCCAGGTGCCTGGACACGGTAGTCTTCCAGCAAGGTGGCTTCAGCAGACTGTCCCAACTGCACCAGTATGCGCACAGGAGCCAGTTCACCCTCCTGCTGCGCTGTCTGCAGATGCAGAAGATAGATAGGCTGGGCCAAACGCTGGCCTGGCTCAAGATGCAACCAAAGACCATCGTTAAGCAAAGCACCATTGAGGGATGCAAACAGATGCTTATCTGCCACCAGGGTTTGATTGAGCCCGGCCAGAATAAGTACCTGCTCTTCAGGCTGCGCGCGGCTAAAAGGCGTCACACCCTGAGGGAGTGGATCGGACAGTTGTGCCGAGAAGTGTCCATTCACAAAGACAACACGCAGCGCATCGGATAAAACAAGGTCATCCGGCAGTTCAGCACTGCAAGCCTGTGCCAGCTGCCAAGTCTGATTCTCTAAGGGTGCCAACGAGGTATAACGCCAAGCTTCCGTCTTACGACCAGGCCAAGCGGCTGCCTGCCAAGTTTCGGTTTGCTGCTGACGCAAATGAGACAACCAAGCGGGAGCGGTCTGCTGACTCGCTAACGCGACACTCTGGATTTGAAATTCACTCATCAGAGCACCTCTTGTTCAAGCCAGCTGTAACCCTTAGCTTCCAGTTCCAAAGCCAAAGACTTATCACCGGATTTAACAATACGGCCATGCGCCAGAACGTGCACAAAATCCGGCACAATATAATCCAGTAGACGCTGATAATGCGTGACCACAATAAAGCTGCGTTCTTCACTGCGCATGGCATTGACGCCATTCGCTACCACTTGCAAGGCATCAATATCGAGACCTGAGTCGGTTTCATCTAAGATACAAAGCGATGGCTCCAGCAGCATCATCTGCATGATCTCATTACGCTTTTTCTCACCACCGGAGAAGCCTTCGTTCACGCCGCGCTTTAGAAAACTCTGATCCAGACTCACGGCTTTGCAAGCTTCACGCGCCATCTTCATAAACTCAATCGCTGAGAGTTCAGACTTGCCTTCATGCTGACGCTTGGCATCTACCGCCGCTTTCAGCAGTTCCATATTACTCACACCTGGAATTTCGACTGGATACTGAAATGCCAAGAACAACCCTTCACGGGCACGCACTTCCGGATCCATCTCCAGCAGATCCTGACCCTTGAGTTCCACACTACCCGAGGTGACTTCATAACCGGGACGGCCTGCTAAAACGTTACCCAGGGTACTTTTACCGGCACCATTTGGGCCCATGATCGCGTGAATTTCACCCGGCTTAATTTCGAGATTCAGACTACGCAGGATCGCTTTCTCTTCAACGCTTGCACACAGGTCTTTAATTTTTAACATCTTAATATTATCCATCTCAAAATATCTGTTAGCAGGCCTTAACCTACGGAGCCTTCAAGACTCACTTCCAGCAATTTGCCGGCTTCCACCGCAAACTCCATCGGTAATTGCTTAAACACCTCTCGGCAGAAACCATTCACGATCATAGAGACTGCTTTTTCGGCATCCAAACCGCGCTGCTGGCAGAGGAACATCTGATCATCACTCACCTTCGATGTGGTGGCTTCATGCTCCACCACTGCCGTCGGGTGTGCGCTTTCAATATAAGGGAAGGTATGCGCACCACAACGATCACCAATCAGCAGCGAATCACACTGCGTGTAATTACGTGCGCCTTCGGCAGTAGGTCCCATACGTACCAAACCTCGGTAGGCATTCTGACTCTGACCGGCCGAAATCCCTTTGGAAATGATGGTCGATTTGGTGTGTTTACCGAGATGAATCATCTTGGTTCCGGTATCGGCCTGCTGGAAGTTATTGGTCAGCGCCACGGAGTAAAACTCACCGATGCTGTAATCGCCTTTCAGAATGCAACTGGGGTACTTCCAGGTCACGGCAGAACCGGTTTCAACCTGCGTCCAGGAGATTTTAGCGCGTGTATGACAAATACCTCGCTTCGTCACGAAGTTATAAATGCCACCCTTACCTTCTTCATTCCCTGGGTACCAGTTCTGTACGGTCGAGTATTTAATTTCTGCATTATCCAGCGCGACCAATTCCACCACCGCAGCATGCAGCTGATTTTCGTCGCGCTGCGGAGCGGTACAGCCCTCTAGATAACTGACGTAAGCACCTTCATCCGCAATAATCAAAGTACGCTCAAACTGTCCCGTGTTCATTTCATTGATACGGAAATAGGTCGACAGCTCCATGGGTGAGCGCACCCCTTTGGGGATGTAAACAAACGAACCATCTGAGAAGACAGCAGAGTTCAAGGCGGCATAATAGTTATCACGCTGAGGCACCACGGAACCCAGATATTTTTTCACCAGATCAGGATACTTGTGCACAGCTTCGCTGATCGGGCAGAAGATAACACCCGCCTCTTCCAGCTTTTCACGGAAGGTTGTGACCACAGAAACCGAATCAAATACAGCATCCACCGCAACACCGGCCAGCATCTCCTGCTCATGCAGAGGGATACCCAACTTGTTGTAAGTTTCGATCAAATCGGGATCCACTTCATCCAGGCTTTTGGGACGATCCGCTAAGCTTTTTGGTGCCGAATAATAGGAGATGGCCTGAAAATCGATCTTAGGGTAAGTCACATGCGCCCAATCGGGCTCTTGCATCGATTGCCAAACTTTAAATGCTTTTAAACGCCACTCCAGCAACCACTCCGGCTCACCTTTTTTAGCTGAAATAAAACGTATGACCTCTTCATTGAGACCAGGTGGCAAAGTTTCGGACTCTATGTCGGTATGGAAACCGGCTGAGTACTCTTTCCTGATTAATTTTTCTACCTGTTCAGACATAACCCTACCCCTGCTCTTAAATGCTTCGCTCAAGCCGTGACACGGCTAAGCTGCGTCACCACTTGACGAAAATGGGTGATCGCAAAATCTATCTCTTCTTCCGTTGTAAAACGCCCAAAACTCATACGCAAAGAAGCATGTGCTAGGGCATCATCCAGTCCAATGGCACGTAACACATAACTTGGTTCCAGGCTGGCCGATGTACAGGCCGAACCGGTAGACAGGGCCAACTGATTCAGCGCCATCAATAGATGCTCACCTTCACAACCGGCCACCGCAAGGTTCAAGATTCCAGGCAACACTTTGTCTTCTGCGGCATTTAAGCGCACGGCCGCCAGATCACGGATACCCGCCCAAAACCTGTGACGCAAAGCGGCAATCCGTGCCTGCTCCTCCACCCTGACTTGGCCGGCAATCTGTGCCGCTTTTCCCATCCCCACGATCTGATGCGTGGGTAAAGTCCCTGAGCGCATACCACGCTCATGACCACCACCATGTATCTGCGCCTCTAAGCGCACACGCGGCTGTTGACGAACATAAAGTGCTCCAACACCCTTAGGGCCATAGATTTTATGGGCGGAGAAAGACATTAGATCAACCGGCAGCTCTCGCAGATCGATCGCCAACTTGCCAAAACTTTGTGCCGCATCCACATGAAAAAAGACACCACGTTGACGACACCAAGCGCCAAGCTCTGCTATATCATTGATGCTACCCAGCTCATTGTTCACATGCATCAAGGACACTAACAGAGTGTCTTCACGCCAAGCCGCCTCTAACTGCGACACCGCGATCACACCCTCGGCATCCGGCTGCAGCCAGGTCACTTCAAAACCCTGAGTTTCCAGATAACGAAAACAATCCAGGACCGCTTTGTGTTCAATCTTTGAGGTGATGAGGTGGCGGCCACGTTTTGCATGCGCTTGGGCGATACCCTTAATGGCCAGATTATTCGCTTCTGTCGCACCCGAGGTCCAAACGATCTCACGTGGATCCGCAGCAATCAGATCGGCAACTTGTTGACGACCCAGCTCAACCGCCTCTTCAGCTTTCCAACCATAAAGATGTGAGCGTGACGCAGGATTAGCAAAGTTGCCATCCAACGTTAGGCAAGCCATCATGGCATCAGCTACCACCGGATCGACCGGCGTTGTTGCGGCATAATCAAGGTAAATGGGGCGTTTAATCATAGCCTTACGTTCTTATTTTCCCGAGGCGCTTAGCCCACACCGTTCGCGACTTTAAGATTAGGTTCACGGCTGCTGGCAATCATCTGCTCAAGATGGCGTTGATCTTGACGACTCGCTACGCGCTTCACATCCTGGCGTTGCACAAGATCTGCCAGGGTGATTCCACTTAAAAAATTGTGAATCTGCTTACTCAAATCACACCAAAGATGATGTGTCAGGCAGACTTCACCACTTTGACAGTCACCACGACTATTACAGCCCGTGGCATCCACTGTTTCATTCACCGCGTCGACGACTTCAGCCACACTGATTTCAGCCTGACTGCGCTTTAATTGATAGCCACCGCCTGGACCACGCACGCTGGACACAAGGTCATTACGACGCAAACGGGCAAAAAGCTGTTCAAGATAAGACAGAGAGATCCCCTGTCGCTCAGATATATCTGCAAGACTGATAGGCCCCTTGCCTTCATGCAAGGCCAGATCGAGCATCGCCGTCACTGCGTAACGTCCTTTGGTTGTTAATCGCATCACTCACCTCTTAGATCGCACAAGCTTAGAAAGGGAATTATGCTAAACCCGATAAAAACAGTCAACTATTTAACCTACTAACTTACTCAACCTTTTCAGATCGTGCCACCAACGCATCAGTTTCTGGGGCCGGATCACTCACTTCATCTACCGCCGCTTCGAAGTCCTCATCTTTCAATTTGGGCAAGCGCTCATCACAATACTCAGGACGCAACTGACACAACACCTGACTCATCGTATCGACCTTTTTATCCATCGCGTGTAGGTGATCCAATAAGCAGCGGATAGCATGTGCAACGGGGTCGGACACCTCACTACTCACTGCATAGGCATCAAAACCGACCTTATCCGCCATCTTACGACGTACCTCTTCACACTGCGCCTCGCTCGGCTCTTCACTACGTTTCACCACACGCCCTGGAATCCCGATAACGGTTGCCCCCGCAGGCACATCCTTAGTCACCACGGCATTGGAGCCGACGCGCGCGCCCGCTGAAATGGTGATCGGCCCCAGTATTTTGGCGCCCGCACCACACACCACACCATCTTCTAGTGTTGGATGACGCTTACCCTTGTTCCAACTAGTTCCCCCCAGGGTCACACCATGGTAAAGCGTAACATCGTCACCAACGACTGCGGTTTCACCGATCACGACTCCCATCCCATGATCGATAAAAAAACGTCGACCAATTTGGGCACCCGGATGTATTTCAATGCCGGTCATCAGACGTGACAGATTAGCGACCATTCGCGCCAGCCACTTAAAACCACGTAACCAAAGAGCATGCGCCAAGCGATGCCACCAGACAGCGTGCAGACCTGGATAGGCCGTCATGATTTCAAAGGCGTTGCGGGCTGCTGGATCACGATGGTAAACGGAGCGAATATCTTCACGCATACGCTCAAACATCGGCTTGACCTCCCTTAGACTGCGCACTCTGACTGGCCGCAAGCTTCTCATCCACGGTTCGCAAGAAACCCCGCATCACATTCACTTCTACCTTGTCGGGCAAGGCTCGCAAAAATAAGCGACGCAGTCGCGCCATTAGTTGACGTGGATTCTCTGGATCAAGAAACTCTGTTGCCACGAGTGTTTTTTCCCAGTGCGCAAACATACGCTCTAACTCGTCGGAATTGGCTAGATCTATGTCCCACTGCGCGCCCCATTGTGGTGGTTGTGTCGTCACCTGCTCCACCAACGCAACACGCAACTCATAGGCAATCACCTGAACAGCAGCGGCCACATTTAAAGAGCTAAATTCAGGATTAGTGGGAATATGGACGTGATGATGACAAAGATGCAGCTCTTCATTCGTCAGCCCCCGGTCTTCACGACCAAAAACGACCGCCAAGCGCTTTCCGGGCTGCAAGCTCGTCGCCACACCACCTAATTCGCGTGGCGATAACAGCGGCCAAGGTATATGGCGCCCGCGAGCACTCGTCCCTACCACCAGATCACAATCGGCAATCGCTTGCTCCAAGCAATCCACTTGATGGGCCGCTTCTAGAATATCTGTTGCACCGGACGCACGTGCCACCGCCTCTTCATGTGGGAAGAGCTTGGGCGCCACCAGACACAAATCACTGAGGCCCATGTTTTTCATCGCACGCGCCACCGCCCCAATATTGCCTGGGTGCGTGGTATTAACCAGAACTATGCGTATATTTTCGAGCATACTGCCTCGGAACCGGCAAAAATAAAGTCGGTAATAGTAGCAGATATTGAATTTAAGGTGCATTCATGGATAACACCTCAGCAGTTCAGTATAATATGCGTTTGCTCTTGAACAATTTGTGGACGTCTACTGATGCAACCGATAGTTAATATCGCACTTCGTGCTGCCCGTCTTGCCGGGGAACAGGTCACTCGCGCCGTGGAGCGCTTGGATCTGATTAAATCTGAACAAAGCGGCGTTGCCGAATTTATTGCGGAAACCTGCACTGCTGCAGAACGCACCATCGTCCACACCCTGCAAAAGGCCTATCCGCACCACACGCTGCGCGGCGAATTCAGTGGATTACACAAGGCGATTGGCGAAGGCCCCAACCCTTGCGAGTGGCAAATCAATCCGCTCGACAGCCTAGAAAACTTCTCAAATGGCCTGCCGATTTTTGCACTTAGCTTAACCGGCCGTATTCAAGGGCGCCTTGAGCACGCCCTCATCATCAACCCGATCACCGGCGAAGAGTTCACAGCCAGTCGCGGTAACGGCGCACAACTCAATGGTCGTCGCTTGCGCGTCAGCCCCCTGAAAAACTTAAATGGCGCTCTGATTGCGAGTGGTTATCACCACCGCCGAGGCCAGCAAGAAGTCTTTGCCCAGCATCAGCGCATGATTGCAGAAGTCATTCAGAGCTCAGGCAACACCTTCAGCAGCGGCTCAACGCTTTTGGATTTAGCCTATACCGCAGCCGGTCGCCTCGATGGTTTTTTCCAGGCCGGATTAAACGAATGGGAACAAGAAGCAGGCATTTTACTGATTCAAGAAGCCGGCGGTTTAGTTGGTGATTTCCGTGGTGGCAACCAGCATCTGAGAACAGGCCAACTGGTCGCAGGTAATCCGAAAATCTTTAAAGCTCTGCTCAAAACACTGCAGCCCCTGCTTTAATCCAGAAAAAAATCAACAAAAAAGCCCCGGGAAGCTCTGCCAAGCAGAGTGAACCGGGGCTTTTTTGTGCGTAATCTTTGCCTAGACTCGTATGCGCTGAATCCAATACTGTCTTGATCAGAAACTTTCTATCATCTAAACAGTGCGGTTCAGAATCTGACTGCGAATCTGACTGCGAACCCGACTGCTGATATTCAGCAATCGGGCCGAGCCACTCGATTGATCAAATCAGTTAAACGGATCGCGCAGAACGATCGTTTCGTTACGGTCTGGACCTGTCGAAATAATATCCACAGGTGTGGCCATTAACTCTTCCAAACGACGGATATAGGCACGGGCATTTTCAGGCAGCGCTTCAAGTGACTGTGCACCGATCGTAGATTCCTGCCAGCCAGGTACCGTTTCATATACAGGCACCACTGCTTCGTAATCTTCGCTACCACTCAAAGAAGTCAAAGGCTGACCCTGCTGATCCTGATAACCGATACAGATATTGATTTCATCCAGGCCGTCCAAAACATCCAGCTTAGTCAAACAGATACCGGATATTGAGTTGATCTCGATCGCATGACGCAGCGCCACCGCATCAAACCACCCACAACGACGTGCACGCCCTGTGGTTGAACCAAACTCATGACCCCGCTCAGCCAAACGCTTACCCGTATCACAATGTAACTCAGTCGGGAAAGGACCACCCCCTACACGTGTAGTGTAGGCCTTGGTAATACCGAGAATATAATCCAGATATAAGGGACCAAAACCGCTACCTGTGGAAGTACCGCCAGCAGTGGTATTCGAAGAGGTCACATAAGGATAGGTACCGTGGTCGATATCCAACAGAGAACCTTGCGCGCCTTCAAACATGATGCTGGCACCCTGGCGACGCAGATCATGCAGAATAGCTGTCACATCAGCGATCATCGGTAGCAAGGTTTCAGCCATCTTCATGCATTCAGCCAAAACCTGATCAAAGTCGACGGGATCAACTTTGTAGTATTCCTGCAGCATAAAGTTGTGATAAGCGATCACCTCTTTTAACTTGGTCGCAAAACGCTGAGGATCACGAATATCCCCCAGACGTAAACCACGGCGAGCCACTTTGTCTTCATAGGCCGGACCTATTCCGCGCCCTGTGGTACCAATCTTGGCATTACCACGCGCCAGTTCTCGCGCCTGATCCAAGGCCACATGACATGGCAGAATCAGCGGACAAGCCGGACTCAAACGCAAACGCTCACTGACTGGAATACCGTTACTTTCCAGCTGCGCGATCTCTTTCAGCAAGGCCTCAGGAGACAGAACCACACCATTACCAATCAGACACAGCACGTTTTCACGCAAAATACCTGAGGGAATCAAGTGGAGGACGGTTTTCTTACCATCGATCACCAGTGTATGACCCGCGTTGTGGCCGCCCTGGAAGCGCACGACGGCTGCAATTTTTTCGGTGAGCAGATCTACGATCTTGCCTTTTCCTTCATCACCCCACTGGGTGCCCAGTACAACGACGTTCTTACCCATTGCTGTCTCAAGTGCTTATTAAATAAGAGTTAAACGGATCAAAGAGGGGCAAGAACCCACTCCTGATTGCGTAATACCAATCGGCGATCACAACCGGCTGGCAGCGTTTCATTATCCAAAGCCTGAATCACACGCTGACCTTGATTGCGCAGCTCAGTGATTTTAGCTTGCAAAGACGCATCCTGCTGATCGGGCGCCAAAACTGCGGATTCCAATTCGGCACGCAGGCCGGCAACATCCAAAAGAGTATTCAGGTCGGCACTAAAGCCGGTCGCAGGACGTGCACGACCAAAATCCTGGCCTATCTCGTCGTAACGACCGCCTTTTGCCAAGGCTTGCCCGTAAGCAGGCGTATAAGCCGCAAACACCACACCCGTATGATAGTGATAGCCGCGCAGCTCAGATAAATCAAAATAAAAGCCCAAACCGGGATGGCGCTGCGCCAAACGCGCAGCCAGCGCTTGCAGGTATTTGATTGCAGCGACCGCTTCCGGTGTATCACAGAACAGTTCTAAGGCCTCATCCAAACACGCCAGCGTACCGTTTAGGCGCGCTAACTGGATGAGCTGAGCACTCAACTGTGCATCCAACCCTAATCCTGCGACAAAGGGCGTAATTTCCGGCAAAGCCTTACGCTGCAGAAGATCGATAAACGCACTCCTCTGCTCACCACTCAAACCGGCACGCCGAGTTAAGGCGCGAAAAACACCGACATGGCCTAGATCAAGGGTTAAAGACCCTTGAATACCAACCGAGAGAAGGGTTTCAAGCATCAAAGAGATGACTTCAGCGTCACTCTCAACACCCGCATGCCCATACAACTCCGCACCAATCTGCAACGGATTACGGCTGGCGAGCATATTGGCTGGATGAGTATGCAGCACAGAACCGCAATAACATAAGCGGCTTGGCCCTTGTGTACGCAAACGGTGCGCATCGATACGCGCCACTTGCGGCGTAATATCGGCACGCACACCCAAGGTGTGCCCACTCATACGATCTGTCAGTTTAAACGTATTCAGATCGAGATCATGGCCGGTTCCTGTCAACAGGGACTCCAGATGCTCTACCAATGGCGGCATGACCAGGTCATAGCCCCAAGTGTTGTACAAATCCAGCAAACGACGACGCATCAACTCCGCCTGTCGTGCTTCTGGAGGTAGAAGCTCTTTGATACCTTCGGGCAGCAACCATCTATCGGCCAACGCCATGCACGATTCCTCTTGTCACAAAAAAACCGGGCTCAACCCGGTTACGCGATTTTAGCATAAAAGCAGGCCGCTTGGGCACCTGCTTTTATGCTCAGGGCTTAACGTCGGATCGGATCCTTTAAATAGCGGAAGAATTCGCTATTAGGTTCCAACACCAGCACATCGCCCGTACCTCGGAAGGCTTCACGATAAGCGTTTAGGCTACGGAAGAAGGAATAGAATTCAGGGTCTTGACCAAAAGCCTGCGCGTAGATCGCTGCCGCCTCTGCATCACCTTCACCTCGAATAATTTCCGCAGCACTAAAGGCATTTGCGGTGATAACGGTTCTTTGACGATCCGCATCCGCACGAATCCCTTCTGCCAGTTCCAAACCACGCGCTCGTAGCTCACGCGCCAAACGCAGACGCTCAGAACGCATACGATCATAAACCGAAGCCGAAACTTCTGTTGGCAGGTCAATTCGCTTGATACGGATATCAACGATCTCAATCCCCAACTCACGCTCCGCCACCTGGCTCAGACTGCGATTCACGCGATCCATCAACTCTTCACGCTCACCAGAAACCACTTGGTTTAAGGTACGCTCACCAAACTGGTTACGCAGATTAGTTTCGATACGAGATGCCAGCAGGCTGTTGGCACGATTCTCATCCCCTGAGGTCGCGGTGTAGTAACGTTCAACGTCCTTGATACGCCATTTGATGAAGGAGTCCACGATCAAACGCTTAGCTTCCAAGGTTAAGAAAGCCTGCGGACGTGAGTCCATCGTAATCAAACGCGCTTCGAACTTACGCACCGTATTCACAAAAGGAATCTTAAAGTGCAGACCCGGCTGAATATCCGGTTCAACAATTTCACCAAAGCGCAGTTTTACCGCACGCTCGGTTTCCTTCACGATATATACACTTTCAGATACTAACCAGACAGCAATCAGAGCAACGATCAGCACCACAACTGAATTAGGTTTCATTTATCGACCCTCCCTCAGATTACTGGGCTGTGAACTGCGTGAACGCAACTGATCGGCCATCTGATCATTGAGCTGACGCAGGTTCGCATCACTACTAGAACGACTGCTACCGGCGGCTGGATTGCTTGCACGACCTTCCATCAGTTTATCCAAAGGCAGGAACATCATGTTGTTGCCACCTTCCATATCCATCAACACTTTCGGGTTGTTAGACAAGACAGCCTGCATCATGTCGATATAGAGACGCTCGCGCATCACTTCCGGCTGAGTTTTGTACTCAGACAGCAAGGCTAAGAAACGCTGACTTTCACCGTTGGCACGTGCCACCACTTCTTCACGATAAGCGTTGGACTCTTCCAGCATACGCTGAGCGATACCACGTGCTTCAGGTACCACACTGTTGGCATAGGCTTCAGCTTCGTTCTTAGAACGCTGTTCATCCTCACGCGCTTTGATCACATCATCAAATGCATCCTGAACCTGGCTCGGTGCCTGGGCATTTCGCACGTTCACACCTGCGATACGAAGACCCGTTTCATAGGTATCCATGTGACGCTGCAGGCGCTCTTGTACAGCAATCGCCATCACCTGACGCCCTTCTGTCAGAATCGAGTTCATTTCTGATCCGCCGACTACCTGACGCAAGGCCGCTTCCGACGCCTGAGCTAAACTCTCTTCAGGACTGCGCACACGCAGCATAAAGAACTCTGGATTTTCAGCGATATACTGCACACTGATATCCACATCTACGATGTTCTCATCTTCGGTCAGCATCAAAGCACGGTGATCGTGAATACGCACACGTGTGACATTCACCTTGGTCACCTCATCGATCAGAGGCGGATTCCACTGCAGACCCGGATTGACCGTTGAATGGAATTTACCTAAGCGCAACACGACACCACGCTCTTGTTGATCGACGGTGTAAAAGCCCATCGCGCCCCAGACCACTAAGGCCAAGACCGCAACGATACCGACCAAACTGAAGCTACCCTTGTGGCCACCTGAAGCGCCACCTGAGCTACCACCAGAACCCTTGCCACCAAATAGGCCATTCAGACGATCCTGAAGCTTTTGTAACGCCTCATCTAGGTCCGGTGGACCCTGTTCGCCACCACGTTTACCACCGCCGGGATTTTTGTCACCGCCGCCACTCCAGGGGTCATGGTTTTTGCCATTCCCGCCAGGCTCATTCCAGGCCATAGTGCTCTCCGCTTATCAATTTTTAGGGGTGAAATTTTAGGGAGCGCAAACGCCCCTTGCAACTGCTAGTCGAAATCGACCACAGCAGGCAAATATCGTTCCGAAGGAATCTGCAATCGACTCAATAGTTGACGGAAGTCTTTTGTCTGCAAGCGCACATGCAATGAGATACGCCCATCTTCATCAAAGTGTTCATTTACCACAGCCTGACGTGCATAAAGCTGCGCTCTTAAGGAGCCATCAGACGGACCTAGATGCAAGGTATCCTCAAACACATCCTCTGCCAGACGCTCGTTAATTGCCTGTAAGAGCAACTCGGTTCCAGCGCCGGTGTGCGCAGACAACCAAACACGTTCCGGAATTCCCTGATCATCGCGATCGATACGCGGCGCCAAACCTTCCAACAGATCAATTTTGTTGTAGACCAGCAAACAAGGAATTTCATCCGCACCGATTTCAGTTAGGACATCATTCACCTGTTCGATATGCTCTTGACGCTCTTCATCTGCTGCATCGATCACATGCAAAAGCAAGGTCGCCTCAGATGTTTCCTGTAGAGTCGCTCGAAAAGCCTCAACCAATTTATGCGGTAAATGGCGAATAAAGCCCACAGTATCGGCCAGAATTGCAGGCCCTGCGTCATCGAGCTGTATTTTGCGCAGCGTGGGATCGAGCGTTGCAAACAGCTGATCAGCCGCATACACCTGAGCTGACGTCAGACTATTAAACAGCGTCGACTTACCTGCGTTGGTGTAACCAACCAGAGATACAGTCGGCACTTCAGCGCGCTTACGCGCACGTCGTCCCTGATCACGCTGCTTACGCACTTTATCTAAACGTTTCAGAATCGCTTTAATCCGCGCACGCAATAAACGACGGTCGGTTTCCAGCTGAGTCTCACCGGGGCCGCGCAGACCTATGCCCCCCTTCTGACGCTCTAAGTGCGTCCAACCGCGTACCAAACGCGTCGACATATGCTCAAGCTGAGCCAACTCGACCTGCAGCTTACCCTCATGGGTGCGCGCACGCTGAGCAAATATATCTAGGATCAAACCGGTACGATCGAGCACACGACACTGAATCTCGCGCTCCAGATTGCGCTCTTGCGCTGGGCTTAGGGCGTGATTAAAGATCACTACTTCCGCTTCATACAGGCGCACCAACTCAGCCAACTCCTCGACCTTTCCTTTACCTAGAAAAAATTTTGGACTTGGATCTGAGCGGCTACCTGTTAAAAAACAAACCGGATCAGCGCCTGCCGATAAAGCAAGCTCTTCGAGTTCACGCGGGTTTTCAGAATTGGCCTCCGAGGCCAGATCAATATGTACCAGGATGGCACGTTCACCAGACTCGGGGCGATCAAAAAACAATCAGACTACTCACTCTTCAGGTTTATCTTCCGGCATCGGCAATTTAACCGGACGCGATGGCACAACGGTAGAGATGGCATGCTTATAGACCATCTGACTTACTGTATTTTTCAGCAGTATGACGAACTGATCGAAGGATTCAATCTGTCCTTGCAGTTTGATACCGTTCACCAAAAAGATGGAAACCGGAACCCGCTCCTTGCGCAGTACGTTCAGATAAGGGTCTTGTAACGATTGCCCTTTTGACATTGCTAACTCCTTCACTGAAAAAATCAGTCAGTTAATATAATTGTTGTCGAATTGCACTCAGCGTTTTCACCCTAAGACTAAAGTCGTCTTTTTTAAGCACAATCCATTTTATTATACAACGCCTGCCTAGACTAACTGCAAGGCGTTCTTCAGGTTATTCTCAGGACTGCCCTGCAAAACCTGCAATTCTGGCCAACCTCGCAACCAAGTATACTGTCGCTTCGCCAATTGCCGAGTCGCGACGATTCCCTTATAGCGCATTTCATCGAAACTCAGTTCACCCTGCAAATACTGCCACATCTGGCGATAACCTACGCAACGAATAGAGGGCATCCCCAGATGCAAATCTCCGCGCTGATACAAGTGTTTGACCTCCTCTTCGAATCCCTGCTCGAGCATCAGATCAAAGCGCTGTTCAATACGCTGATGCAACCAGGCTCTGTTATCCGGCAACAAACCCAGCGCAAGAACTCGAAAAGGCAATGTCTGCTCTTGCTGCTGAGCAAAATGCTGACTCAGAGGGATGCCGGTTAAATAATAAACCTCTAAAGCTCGATGCACACGTTGACGATCACTTGGCTGCAAGCGCTGCGCAGTCATCGCATCGACCGCTTGCAGCTCAGCATAGACCTGCGCATCACCTTCTTGTTCCGCTTTATCCAACAAAGTTTGTCTGACCTGGGCATCTGCCTGGGGTAGATCAGCCATCCCCTGCTGCAAGGCATTGAAATACATCATAGTACCGCCCACTAAGAGCGGGATACGCCCTTGCGCCAGCGTTTTCTGGATCAAGCCCTGAGCATCCTGACAAAAATCAGCGGCCGAATAAGTCTCGCTGGGATCACGAATATCAATTAAGGCATGTGGATAGGCCGCAAGCGTCTGCGCATCCGGTTTTGCTGTGCCAATATCCATATCTCGATAAACAAGAGCCGAATCAACACTGATCAGGTCCACTGGCAGATGATCGGCCAGCGCGAGGGCCAGATCGGTTTTCCCAGATGCGGTAGGGCCCATCAAAAAAATGGCGAGCGGTTTTTCCTGGTTTGACACCTACTGTCCTCGTAAAAAAAGCTTATCCAGCTCAGACAAACTCACCGCCACCCAAGTCGGGCGACCATGATTACATTGACCACTGCGTTCAGTCGATTCCATATCGCGCAGCAAAGCATTCATTTCCGCCTGCGTCAGCTGCCGATTGGCGCGTACCGCCGCGTGGCAAGCCAAAGTCCCCAAAAGAGCATCGATGTGTTGCTCAATACGCAAACTTTGGCCCTGTTCGCGCAGATCAGAGAGCACATCGCGCAGCAAAGCGTCTATATCAGAGTGTGCCAAGTAAACCGGCACCTCACGCACAGCAAGCGTCTCTTCACCCAAAACAGCCAACTGAAATCCCAAACGCTGAAAGAGTGGCTGATGCTGCTCCGCCAGCTCAACTTCCGTCGCGCTGACCTGAAGACTCAAAGGCACCAACAAAGGCTGACTGCGCAAGCGTTCATTGACCAAACGCTGCTTCATCCGCTCATAAACGATGCGCTCATGTGCTGCATGCATATCTACCAAAATCAGGCCCTGTGCATTTTGCGCCAAAATATAGATCCCGTGGAGTTGTGCCAAAGCAAATCCTAATGGCGGGATCTCAGCACTCACCGTCACTTCAGCACTTTGCGTCACAGAGGCTGTACTCGGGTAAAGCTGCGCATAACGCTGAATCTGTTCATGCACTGCCTGGCCACTGCGTGGCTCAGACGCCGAACTCGAATTCAAAGCGGCAAAACGCATCGGCTGCTGCTGAATCGGCATCGATGTCGGCGCGGAGACAGGACTATCTAGGGACGCTCCAGGCAAGGTTTGCAGCGGCAGACTCGCAGACACCACCTGATCCTGCGGCCGCAGATCTGCAATCACGCGATACAATGAACGGTAAATAAAGTCATGTACCAAGCGGCTCTCACGAAAACGCACCTCATGCTTGGTCGGGTGCACATTCACATCCACGGTCGCCGGGTCCAGTTCAAAAAACAGCACAAAGGCAGGATGTCGGCCATTAAACAAAACATCTTGATAGGCTTGACGCACCGCGTGGTTTACCACCTTGTCACGAATAATCCGACCATTCACAAAAAAATACTGTTGATCGGGCTGACTGCGTGAATGTGTGGGACGACTCATCCAACCCGACAGGCGCAATCCTGAAGCCTCCGCCTGCATATCAATCACCAGCGCATGTTCTAGGAAGTGCCCACCCAATAACTGAGACAGACGGCGCTCCTTCTCCATCTCAGTCAGCGCAGGTTTGAGCTGATAGAGTGTTTTACCGTTATGCATCAACGAAAACCCCACATCAAAACGGCTCAGTGCTAAACGTTTGACCACCTCCTCGAGATGAGCAAACTCAGTTTTTTCCGTTTTTAAGAACTTCCGCCGTGCTGGGGTATTAAAAAACAGGTCTTTAACCTCAACACTGGTGCCCTGGGGATGAGCAGCAGGCTGAAGGCTGGGTTCCATATCTCGCCCCTCGACTCGCACTGACCAAGCCTCCGACTGCTCAGGCGTGCGCGAGGTCAAGGTTAAGCGTGCCACAGAACTGATACTGGCCAGCGCTTCACCCCGAAATCCCAAACTGCTCACCGCTTCCAGGTCATCCAATACCTGTATTTTTGAGGTCGCATGCCGGCTCAGCGCCAAGGCCAAATCTTCACGCGCGATCCCCACACCGTTATCACGCAGGCGAATCAGACGTACGCCGCCCTGTTCCACCTCAAGATCAATCCGGGTGGCTCCCGCATCTAAGCTATTTTCCAGAAGTTCTTTAACAACAGATGCCGGTCGTTCAACGACCTCACCGGCCGCTATCTGGTTCGCCAGTTGCGCCGACAATAAACGTATAGGAGAAGGCGTTTTCACTCAGAGGCATTCCGTCACAGGCGATCAACTGGCTGGAATACGCAGGACCTGCCCGACACGTATCTGATCACCGTTGAGCCGATTAGCTTGACGCAGCGCCGCAACACTCACACCGTTACGTACTGCAATAATAGAGAGAGTATCCCCTGGTTGTACACGATGCGTACGGTCCACGCCCGCTAACACCTGACCTTGAGATTTGCGCCAGGCCACCCAAGTTTTATCCGGTGGCCGTTGCCAAAAGTAACTGGTAATTCCACGGTGAATCGCTTGCGCCATTTTCACCTGATAATCCCTACTTTTTAGCTGAGCTTCCTCTTGGGGATTGGTAATAAAACCGGTTTCGACTAAGATCGAAGGCATATCTGGAGAGCGCAATACCTGAAATGCGGCCATCTCAACATCTGGCTTGTGCATCCGCGCAAACTGACCAATGTTCTTATGGATTACACTGGCCACATCACGACTGCCCGTACGGCTGGCAGTCATCGACATATCCAAGAGCACACTGGCCAAGACCGCATCTTTATCTTCTAGGCTGACGCTGCCCACTCCCCCGATCAGATCAGATTGATTCTCGCGACTGGCGAGCCAACGACCCATCTCACTACTGGCACCACGCTCAGACAACACCCAAACCGAAGCGCCACGGGCACTCGGACTGGTCCAACCGTCAGCATGAATGGAGACAAAGAGATCCGCATTTGCACGACGCGCCTTAGCGGTTCGATCACGCAGGCTGATGAAGTAATCACCATCACGGATCATCACTGCACGATAGCCCTGCTCTGCATCGATAATCCGCTTTAACTCGCGCCCGATAGCAAGAACAATATCTTTCTCACGTGTTTTAGTTGGTCCGATAGCACCGGGATCCTCCCCCCCATGACCCGGATCGATCGCGATAATAATGTCACGCAAACCCGCGGGTGCCGCATTATTTTTTGCCGGCGCTGGTGTTTGCGTAGGGGCTGAAGCAGATGCAACGACCGGCGTGCTACTACCACTTGAGTTCGCTGCCTGAGCATTGGCAGCATTAGCCGGACGTTCATCACTGGGCATCGAGGCCTGGGCTTGAGCTTGTGCCGGTGGTGTCGCAAGGCGTTGCGGAGTCGGCAGATCCACCACTAAGCGATGGCCATATTGATCATTCGGTGGGAGCGTAAAACTACTTGGAGTCAGGGGATCACGCAGATCCAGAACCACTCGCAGGGTTCCATTATTATTACTGTGACGAATCCCTTGAATCGGGCTATTGTCGACCTGCAAACCATTTAGCGTCGTTTTCAATGAGGCTTTTTCGATATCCAGCACAATACGATCCGGATTAGGCAGGGTAAACAATTTATGCTTTACCGGCCCACTCAGATCGAACACCAAACGTGTATTATCCGGCGCTAGCCAAGTGCGCGCACCGACTATATCCGCCCAGGCCGGCAAGGCGAGCAAAAGCAGACTCACCGCCAGACTTATGCACCCTAACAGATATCGAATCTTTACATTCACTTTCTGCGCTTACCCGTTCAATTTATTGCTGATTCTATCGGCAATCATACACCCTTTTTGAGTGTTTTTTGACCATTTTATCAAACGTCCCTCAGCATACGGGGACAAAGTAATTTCCAAATCTGCCGTTGGCAGCCAACCTCGACCCTTTTCCGGCCACTCAATCAAACATAGCGCCTCGGCACCCAGATAGTCGCGAATCCCCAAAAACTCCAGCTCTTCCGGATCCCCCAAGCGATAAAGATCAAAGTGATACACTTGCTGTGTCGCCAACTCATAAGGCTCAACCAGGGTATAGGTCGGACTTTTCACCGCTCCCTTATGCCCCAGAGCTTGCAGTACGCCACGACAGAGCGTGGTTTTACCCATTCCCAAGTCACCGTGCAGGAAGATGAATGCACCGGCGGATGCCGACTCCGCCAACAGACGTCCAAACGCTTCGGTCGCTTCGGTATCCGCGGCAATATACTGCTCAATTGACGTATCGATCATGATAGCCCTGCATTTAAAAGTTCACGAATTTTAGCGATGAGATCGCTCGGCAGCAAACCTCTCTGCCCCGCATCCAGCGCACAGAGATCCCCGGCCGCAGCATGTGCAAATACCCCCAACCGTGCGGCATCAATGGGTTTACACCCCTGTGCCATCAGCGCCGCAATGATACCGGAAAGTACATCGCCCATGCCGCCCACAGCCATTCCAGGATTCCCGGCAGAACATAAATGCATCGCATCCCCATCAAAGGTCAGGCTGCCCGCGCCCTTCAACACCACCACGCCACCAAAGCGTCTTTGCAACTCACGCACCGCGGCAAAACGATCCGCCTGCACCGCTTCCACACTCATCCCCAGCAACTCAGCCGCTTCGCCTGGATGCGGGGTCATCACCCAGCGCCGAGAAGAGGCAAAAACCTCCCTCTCCGGCAAACGTCTCAGCGCATCGGCATCAAACAACATAGACTTTTGGAAGGTCAGCGCTTTTTGCATCATCTGATCAGCCCAAGCCCCTCGTCCCAAACCGGGCCCTATAAGCAGCACACTCGGTAAGGCGAGCAGAGGTTCTAGATCCTGCCCCGAACTTACCGCACGCGCCATGACTTCAGGCCGACGCGCTAAGGATGCCCACACATGCTCCGGACGTGTGGCTAGAGAGACTAATCCGGCACCACTTCGACACGCAGCCTCTGCAGCCAAGAGCGCTGCACCGCCCAAACCATAATCGCCACCCACAACCAGCAGATGGCCAAAATTTCCTTTGTGTGCTGAAGCCGCTCGCGGCAAAAGCGTGTGCGCTAAATCTTCCATGTCGGTGCGAAAAGCACTGACTGGAATATCTTCATAGAGTTCATCAGGTAGATGCAAAGCATCAAATAGCAGCTGCCCGACATGATCAACACCCTGATGCATCAACAACCCGGGTTTTAGACCGATAAAGGTGAGTGTCAAACTGGCTTTTACTGCAACCCCTAACACGCCTCCCGTATCGGCACACAGACCCGATGGAATATCCACAGCAATCACTGGGCGCGAAACGGCGTTCATGCGCTGTATGGCCTCTCGTGCCGTGCCTTGCACCTCGCCCGTTAGCCCTATCCCCAGGAGCGCATCCACAATCAACTCACCGCTGAACTCACATCCACTATGCCAAGTCTGCGCCACGACCCCCACAGAACTGGCCCAACGCCAAGCTTCCAACGCCTCACCTTGCAGTGAATCCGCATACTCAAAGGTTTCTAACAAGGTTACGACCTGCACCTGCCAACCCTGCTGCAGGGCCAATCCAGCGACAATCAGACCATCCCCCCCGTTGTTGCCGCGCCCACAGAGTAGCGTCAAGCTTCTAGCCTCTGGCCAGCGCTGGCAAATTTCCGAAAATACGGCGTGACCCGCACGCTGCATCAAACGAAAGCCCGGAATCTGGAAACGTTCGATGGCGGCACGATCCAAGGCACGACAAGCCTCAGCGGTGTATAATGCGGTGGGTAAAAGCTGTCGATTGACGGCCATACTTTAACTCCTTGAGCGCATACTCAATCAATTTTCTGCGCGATCTGGGTGTGCTAAGGGCAAGCAAGCTCGACCTACACCTCATAGGTTCATTTTTTATTTTGACACTTAACTGGCAAGGGCAAACAGATTTTTCCATGTCTGACCTCTCACCTGAATACTTGTTTGATCTGGCGCAAAAAATCAAAACCTGGGCACAGGAGTTGGGTTTTCAGCAGTGCGCCATCACCCACACTCAGGTCGCAGCAGAAGGCCCTGCGCTCACACGCTGGGTGGAGCAAGGTATGCATGGTGAGATGCGCTGGTTTGAGCAGAACCATGAGCTTAGATTGCATCCTGAACAATTGCATCCAGGCACACAACGCATCCTCAGCCTGCGGATGGACTACCTCACCCCAGGCATTGAAACCCTCAGCCTGTTACAACAACCGAGTAAAGCCTATATCGCTCGTTATACACTCGGACGCGATTATCACAAACTCTTGCGCCAGCGTTTGCGTCAATTAGCTGAACGTATTGCGCAAGAAGGCCTCCCCATCTCCTTTCGTCCTTTTGTCGACAGCGCACCGGTACTAGAACGCCCAATCGCTCGCAATGCAGGACTGGGCTGGATCGGCAAACATACACTACTACTCAATCGCCAGGCCGGATCTTGGTTTTTCTTGGCGGAGCTATTTATTGATCTTCCCCTACCCATCGATCCGCCACAGACACGCGGCCACTGTGGTCAGTGCCGAGCCTGTTTAGATATCTGCCCTACTCAAGCTTTCCCTGAGCCCTATGTACTGGATGCACGCCGCTGCATCTCTTATCTCACTATTGAGCATCCTGGCAGCATCCCTGAACCGCTACGTGCCAAAATGGGCAATCGTATCTTTGGCTGCGATGACTGCCAACTGGTCTGTCCGTGGAATCGCTTTGCACAGCACAGTTCTGAATCTGACTTTCATCCACGCCATCAACTCGATGACATTGATCTTCTGACGTTATGGGAGTGGGATGAACCGACCTTCCTCAAACATACCGAGGGCTCTGCCATTCGCCGCACCGGCTACCAGGGTTGGCAACGCAATCTTGCGGTTGCGCTCGGCAACAGCCGCGGCGGCCAGCAGGTTGTAGAAGCGCTCAGAAAACGCTTAGACACCTGTTCCGAACTGGTGCGTGAACATATTCACTGGGCGCTGGATCAACTCAGCAACAAGGTTAGAGACGCAGGAAATGACGACGGTAATAACGTAACTCCTCAATAGAATCACGAATATCATCCAAAGCCAGATGTGAACCTTTTTTCTTTAAACCGTCCATGATGCTTGGCTTCCAGCGTTTAGCCAGCTCTTTTAATGTGCTCACATCTAGATTTCGGTAGTGAAAATAGGCTTCCAGCTCGGGCATATAGCGCACCAAGAAACGACGATCCTGACCTATGCTATTACCACACATAGGTGATGCCCCCTTATCCACATGCTCGCGTACAAAAGCTAACATCATCTGCTCAGCTTGAGTTTCGGAAACCTTAGAGTCGCGCACACGCTGTGTTAAACCCGACTGCCCATGCTGACGTGTACACCACTCATCCATCTGCGCCAGCAGGGTATCTGGCTGATGAACGGTTATTACTGGACTCTCAGCCACCAGATTCAGATCATCGTCGGTCACGATCACCGCCATCTCTATGATCCGATCCTGCTCGGGATTTAACCCGGTCATTTCGAGATCTATCCAAAGTAAACGATTCTGACGTGACATGCCGCGCGCTCCTGTCATAACTCTGTATAATTAACTCCATTTAGAATACCTTAAGCGCTTGGGCCTGCGCATCTGCTGGCCGCAGAAAAACCACCTCACAGGCTGAGAATGTCAAAACGCAAAGTCACCCGACGCCAAGCTTGGCGCATCCAAAAAATCCAAAACGAACGCAGCGCCCGTGCGGGCAAGCTGGATGCCAACATTGAACAACAGCTTTTAGGGGGTGAGCTCGGCCCAGAGCAGCACGGACTGATCATTTCCCACTTTGGCCGACAGGTTGATGTAGAGGCCCTGGCTGGTGAGCAGCAGGGGCAGATTATCCGCTGTCATATGCGTACCCATTTGGGGCAACTGGTGACCGGTGATCGTGTGATCTGGCGCCCCTCTCCCGATGGGGGAGTGGTCGTTGCAACCGAAGCGCGCCACAGTCAATTGCAGCGTCCTAACAATCATGGCGAGTTGAAACCGGTGGCTGCAAACATCGATCAGATTGTGATTACCTTTGCGCCGGAACCTAGAGCGCATGCAAACCTCATCGATCGTTATCTCGTTGCCTCGGAGCTAAGCGAAATTGAGCCGGTACTACTGCTGAATAAAATCGATCTTCTGAATGACGAAAATCGTGCTTGGCTGGAGCCAATGCTCGAGATCTATCAACAGATTGGCTATCGAATTCTGGAAGCCTCAACCTCTTCCACAGAGGGCTTAATTGAACTCAAAGCCGCCTTACAAGATCGCATCAGTGTCTTTGTTGGCCAATCAGGTGTCGGCAAATCCTCGCTGATTAATGCGCTTTTGCCCGGCGTAGATCTACGGGTCGGCGCGCTCTCTGAACAGAGCGGCAAAGGTCGCCACACCACCACCACAGCACGACTCTTTCACTTCCCCGAGGGTGGCGATTTAATCGACTCACCAGGCATTCGTGAATTTGCGCTCTGGCACATTCCCGCAGAAGATGTTTTGCAGGGTTTTCGCGAGTTTCAGCCTCTGCTAGGGCATTGTCGTTTCCGTGATTGCCGTCATGAACAAGAGCCAGGCTGCGCCTTCCTCCAAGCTCTGGAGAATGGCGAGATCAGTGAGCAACGATTTAACAGTTATCGCCAGATCCTTAACTCCTTAAATATGGCACCCTAATCCAAGCGGTATGCACAGCATGACTCCTCCTCAAGCAGCCTCTCCAGCTCCGACTCTCTATGGCTTAGATGCTTGGTTGAACTTCCTTGTCGACAAGACCTTGCCGATACGTGCCAGTACGCGCCAGCGCCTGCTTAAGCTTTTACAGAATCCAAACAGCAACCTACTCAGCCTCATCCCGGTTGCTCAGCAGGATCCTGTCTTATGTTTACATCTGACCCGCGCAGCCCAAGCACTGCATCAGAGTAAGGACTCACAGGTTTCGGGAGTGAGCCATGCGATTCAAACCCTCGGGTTTGAGCGTATCCAAGCACTGATCAAAGAGATGCCTGTGCTTAAGATCAACATTCATCAAGTGGCACACAAAATGTTTTACCGTGCCACGGCAGACAGCCATCATGCCAGCACCCAAGCCTGGAGCTGGGCGGAGCAAAAGAAGATGAATGGCGCCGAAGAATTACGCCTAGCCGCTCTTCTTTATGGTTTTGTGCACTGGATGGTTTGGTTTTATGCGCCACGCCATAAGCATGCCTATCAAGAACGCGTCTATCAGCAGAAGCAGGATGTCGCCCTGGCCGAGCACGAAGTGTTTGGTTGCACCCTACAGGCTCTGGGGCTAGAGCTTGCCAAAGCCTGGCAGCTCCCCGAATTAATCCAACAGGCCCTGGATCATGACACTTCGCCATCGGCACGCATGTTACAACTGCTGCATTTAAAAGCCCTAGGCGATCCCAGATTAACGGAAGCCAAACTGCGGGAGGTCAGTCATTTTGCTCAAACACGCGCTTTTCCCGTCAAACTGGCCAATTGGCTGGCCTTAACCGCGACGCGTGGCTGGCAGAGTCCGAAAGCCCAGCGCCTCTTTGACATCATCAGTGATTATCTCAATCAATCCAAAGACCAAACTCTGGCACAACTGCATCAACACTGCGCCCTCTCATCACGCCTCTATCCCCTGCCAGGCGTACTCACCCCGGCTGCTGAACTTCTGTTCATTCCAGCCAAGATGGAATTCACACCCGGTTTACTTAGCGCCGCCGAAATAGCCAAACTAGGCCCAGACGTACCAGAGGTTCAGCCTGTCGCTCACCTACAGACTGAACCAGCACCGACACCCTCGCAGATCGCAACCGCGAACAAAGGGTTTCGGGATGAAGACTTCTACCAACGCACACTCCTCAACTTACAAAAAGCCAGTCGTCAAACCCTAACCAGTGCATCGTTGATGCGTGAGCTATTAAAGGGCTTACATCAAGGGTTGGGATTAAAGCGTTTGGCTTTGTTGCAAATCCAGCCAGGCCGCAAATTAAAAACTGTTTTCCAACAGGGGTTTGATCAGCATCCAATGGATAACTTCAGCCTCGATCTGGAGATTCCCAGTCTGTTTAAACGCATGGTTGAGAAACCGAGCTTTGTTTGGCTCACGTCAGAACAAAGAGAAAAACTTGCGCCTTTATTACCCGCAAGCTTTCTAGCACTGGAGCCACCCAGTGGTGCCTTGTTACTATCCTTATTTACCAAGAACATGCCTTTGGCCATCGTCTATGCCGATATGGGGGCAGACCTGTGCCTTGAGGATCCTTTTTTTGCCGAACACTTCCGTTCACTCTGTAGCCAGGCCAGCCAGGCTCTTAAGACTCTTAATCAGGACTAAGTTGTGAAAGCGTTTTTATTTATTCTGCTCCAGCATTGCTTACCTCAGCATCTGATCTCGCGTTGCGTTGGCGCCCTAGCCAACTCTGAAACCCCTTGGATCAAGAATCAATTTATCCGCTGGTTTCATAAGCGTTATGCGATCAACATGACGGAGGCGATCGAAGAAAATCCTTTAGCCTACCCCAGCTTTAATGCTTTTTTTACACGTGCACTCAAGCCCGAATTACGCCCTATCGCTGAAGATCCCGAACACCTCGTCTCTCCCGCAGACGGCGCGATCAGTCAGCTGGGTAAAATTGATCATGGGCGTATTTTTCAAGCCAAGGGACGCAGTTACAGTCTAACAACGCTACTCGGTGGTGATTTAGATCGTGCAGCCCCCTTTATCCAGGGTGAGTTTGCCACCATTTATCTTTCACCTCGCGACTATCATCGTGTACATATGCCGATCGCCGGCGTGTTGCGTGAAACCCTATATATTCCGGGTGATTTATATTCCGTTAACCAAACCACAGCCGAGGGTGTCGACAACCTTTTTGCGCGCAATGAGCGCCTAGTGGCCATTTTTGATACAGAAATTGGGCCCATGGCTATGGTACTCGTCGGTGCCATGATCGTTGCAGGCATTGAAACCGTATGGGAAGGTCAAGTTGCTCCAGTGCTGAAACAGCCACGTATTCTTAGCCGCAGCCTTAACCCTAGCATTAGCCTGAATAAGGGTGATGAAATGGGCCGCTTTAAACTGGGTTCAACAGTCATCCTACTGTTTGGTCAGAATGCGCTCAACTGGTCGACTCAGCTGCAGGCTGGGAGTCCGGTCCGGATGGGAGAAACTCTGGCACACTATGCACAAGAGAATTCAGTTTAATTTCTTGAGTCTGTTCGTTTGCTTCAAAGGATGCTTGTTATGTCACATTTCTGGACAGATTTTCTGGCGCAAAACCCAAGCCTAGGCAGCCTCTCGGCACAAGGCTGGATCGCAGCCCCCACCCTCACGCATACAGAGCTTTGCTGGACGCCTTTGCTGTCGCAGCAACTGATCCAGGTTGTCGGCAGCGATGCCCAGAAATTCTTACAAGGTCAACTGACCTGTGATCTGCGACAACTGGATCAGAATCTGAGCCTACTGGGTGCACACTGCAATATTAAAGGCCATATGGCCAGCTTATTTCGGGTCTTTAAACTGGAAGAGGGGCGTTATTGGCTGCGAACACAGAGCGAGATGGCCGCCGACGCCCAAGCACGATTGGCTAAATACATCATTTTTTCCAAAGCTAAGCTTGAGGATCTCAGCCCAGAAACCTGTGGAATGGGCCTGAGTGGGCCTGGAGTTAAAGCGCTGCTGCAGACCCACTTCCCGACACTGAATGATTGGCCAAGCCAAGCGCACGCCAGTCGACACGGGGAAAACTGGGCACTGACCTGCCTTGAAACTGAGCGCTACGAACTCTGGGGCAGCTTCAACAGCTTACAACCTCTGCTCACAACCCTGCTCACAGAGGGACAGATGCTATCCAGTAATGATTGGTTGCTGGCCGATATCCGTGCCGGCATTCCTGATCTGCGTCCCGCGACCTGCGAAGCTTTCATTCCACAGATGACTAACCTTCAGGCACTTGAGGGCGTCAGCTTCCAAAAAGGCTGTTATACCGGACAGGAGATCGTGACACGTTTACAACATCGCGGGCAGTTAAAACGTCCGATGTTCCACATGGCCGTCTCTTGCAAGCGTACTCCTGAAGCCGGAGAGCTATTGCGTGCGGCAGAGAAAGACAACGTCGGTCAGGTTGTCCTAGCAGCTCAGACACAACCTGAAGAAGTAGAGCTCCTTGTCGTGGCCCTCAAAGAGCGTGCCGAGCAAGAAGATCTGTATTTGAGCTCAGGCGAGAAACTGAGGTTACTCAGCTTACCCTATGAATTAGACCCTAAGCTGTTTGAAAGCAAGCGCTAATCAGAGCAGTGTGCCGCTCACCAGAGCAGGCTGTGAATCCGAAGAGAAACGAAGCTCACTTTGGATTTAAGTCTCAATTTGGATGGGTAGGCAACTGCCAATCAATTGGGGTACGACCTTGCGCCTGCAACCAGGCATTCGCTTGACTGAAATGGCGACAGCCTAAAAAGCCACGATGTGCCGAAAGTGGGGAGGGATGAGGTGCCTTCAACACATGATGACGTGCGGTATTAATCATCCCCGCTTTTTTCTGCGCATAACTCCCCCAGAGCATAAATACACAAGGCTCTGCGCGCTCATTCACTAACTCAATGATGCGGTCAGTGAAGATCTCCCATCCCTGCCCCTGATGCGCATTGGCTTGACTCTGCTCCACCGTCAACACCGCGTTTAACAAAAGTACGCCCTGCTTGGCCCAACTTTCTAGGTAGCCATGCCCGACCGGTTGACAGCCCAGATCACTCTGCAACTCTTTATAGATGTTCTGTAGCGAAGGTGGAATACGCACCCCTGGCAGAACCGAAAAGCAGAGACCATGCGCTTGGCCCGGCTGATGGTAGGGATCTTGCCCCAGAATCACCACACGTACCTGATCCAAAGGGGTGGATTCTAAGGCATGAAACCACTGAGATGAGGGCGGAAAGATCACCTTACGCTGATCCTTCTGCTCACGCAGAAAGGTTTTCAGCTTCTGCATATAAGGCTTTTGGAACTCTTCCTCCAACAAGCCTTGCCATTGTGGTGCTCTTTCCAAGGGCATAGCGATTTAACCGCGAGGACGCATCGCCGGGAAGAGAAGCACATCACGGATCGAAGGCGAATCAGTGAACAGCATCACCAAACGATCAATCCCGATACCCTCGCCTGCAGTCGGAGGCAAGCCATACTCCAACGCGGTGACATAATCCGCATCATAATGCATCGCTTCATCATCACCGGCATCCTTCTCTTCCACCTGACGACGGAAACGCTCCGCTTGATCTTCCGCATCGTTCAACTCGGAGAAACCATTGGCTAATTCACGCCCACCGACGAAGAATTCAAAACGGTCAGTCACATGCGGGTTATGATCATTCAAACGTGCTAAAGGACTCACTTCAGTAGGATACTCTGTAATAAAGGTCGGCTGATCTAGGTGATGTTCGACTGTTTTATCGAAAATCTCCATCTGAATACGACCTAAGCCCCAGTTGTCCATCAAAGCGATGTCCAAACGCTCAGCGATCTGACGCGCCGCGTGCAGATCCACCAGCGCCTCCGCTTTAATCTCTGGGTTGTAGTGCAGAATAGAATCAAACACACTGATGCGGCGGAAAGGCTGACTCAGATCGTATTTAAACTCCTCCAGCACTTCACCCTGCTCGTTACGCACCGTGTTAACCAACATCGTGGTACCCAGGATATTTTGCGCCAAGGTGCGCAGCATATCTTCGGTCAGATCCATCAGATCATGATAATCGGCATAGGCCTGATAAAACTCGATCATGGTGAATTCAGGGTTATGGCGAGTAGATAAGCCTTCATTACGGAAGTTACGGTTGATCTCGAATACACGCTCAAAACCACCCACCACCAAACGCTTCAAGTACAGCTCGGGTGCAATACGCAGATACATATCCAGATCCAACGCATTATGATGCGTTACAAATGGACGTGCGGAAGCTCCGCCTGGAATCGCATGTAACATAGGCGTTTCCGCCTCGATAAAGCGACGCTCAGTTAGATATTGACGAATCCCTGCAACAATTTTAGAGCGCGTCTCAAACACTCGACGTGAATGCTCATTGGTAATCAGATCGACATAACGCTGGCGATAACGCATCTCAGTGTCCTGCAGACCCTTATGCTTATCCGGCAGAGGACGCAGACTCTTAGTCAGCAGCTGGCACTCAACCATATCGACATACAGATCCCCTTTGCCTGATTTATGCAGAGGACCACGTACACCGATAATGTCGCCCAGATCCACAGATTTGGCAAAGGCACGCGCCTCTTTATTTACATACAGCTGGATACGACCTGTCATATCCTGCAGCACCATAAACGCGCCACGGTTCAACATTACACGTCCGGCGACAGCAACTGTTTTAGGCTCAGCTTCCAGCGCTTCTTTAGTGGCTTCACCGTACTCAGCCTGTAAATCCTGAGCATAGGCATCGCGACGGAACTGATTGGGGAAGGCCTGCCCTGCTTGACGTAAGGCGCTCAGCTTTTCGCGACGCTCGGCTACCAAACGGTTTTCATCTTGTGTTTGAGTCACTTCAGACATGAAGTTCTATCCTAATCTGTAGAATTAATGCAATCAGAGGCCGGCTTTCAAACTGGCAACAATAAATTGATCCAGCTCACCATCTAACACACGGTCGCAGTTGGAGGTCTGCACACCAGTGCGTAAATCTTTAATGCGCTGATCATCGAGGACATACGAACGTATCTGACTGCCCCATCCAATATCCGCTTTGGAATCTTCCAATTCTTGTGCGGCGGCGTTGCGTTTGAGCATTTCCATCTCGTACAGTTTAGAACGCAACTGCTTCATACAGACATCACGGTTTTGATGCTGTGAGCGTGCAGACTGACTTTGCACCACAATACCGGAAGGCACATGGGTGATACGTACCGCCGATTCCGTACGGTTAACGTGCTGTCCACCCGCGCCTGAAGCACGATACACATCTACTCGCAAATCGGCTGGATTGATTTCGATCTCGATGTTGTCGTCAATTTCAGGCGAAACAAACACCGACGCAAAGGAGGTATGACGACGACCACCGGAATCAAAAGGTGATTTACGCACTAAGCGATGCACACCTATTTCGGTTCGTAACCAACCAAAGGCATATTCGCCTTCAAAGCGAATCGTAGCACTCTTAATACCTGCGACCTCGCCATCGGAGACTTCAATCAACTCGGTTTTAAAACCCTTATCCTCACCCCAGCGCAAATACATGCGCAGCATCATGCTCGCCCAGTCTTGAGCCTCGGTTCCACCCGAACCTGCCTGAATATCTACGAAAGCGTTGTTAGCATCCGCTTCCCCAGAAAACATCCGACGGAATTCCAGCTGTGCCAACTTATCTCCTAAGGCAACAACTTCTGATTCCACCTCAGTGACGGTGTCGGCATCATCTTCTTCAACCGCCAGATCCAGAAGATCACGCGCATCCTGAATACCACTGGACAACTCATCCAGGGTCTGCACTATGGTACTCAAGCTGTTGCGCTCACGCCCCAGCTGCTGAGCATTCTCAGGGTTATTCCAGACTTCAGGATTTTCCAGCTCACGCTCGACCTCTTCTAGACGCTCACGCTTAGCAGCATAATCCAGGTAGCGATGCAGCGTTTCGGTACGTTCACTGAAATCTTTCAGGCTGTTCAGAATCGGGTTGATTTCCATCTTGGCACTTACAAACTCAGGGTTTGGGAAAAGGCGCCTAGTCTACCTGATTCATGCCCTGCTTTGAATTCTTGCGCGGAGGTGAAGTGCAAAAAACAAACAAGGGAGCACTAAGCTCCCCTGCTGATTTCATGGCCGTGAATTAACGCGGCACACGGAAGCTGTCGTGACAACCTTTACAAGTTTGACCCAACTGACCGACCGCTGGACGCAAGGCTTCCAGAGTACCCACTTCTGCCGCAGCAACCAGCGCCGCAGAATCCGCCTGGAATTTTTCCATACCGCCGGCAAACATATCCCATTTTGCCCAAATTTCTGCTTTAGAGTCGCCACCTTCAGTGCCAGGACCAAAACCTTCTAAAGGCATATGACTCAGCGCCGACAACTGGCGAGCATGGTGCAGAGCCTTGTCCGCATCATACTCCACCATACCACGCGCCATACCCCCTAGTGGGTCCATATGCCACTTCACAACTTTGAATACAGATTGACGGTATTCGATCGATTTTTCCGCATCCGCCATCGCGGCCTGAGCACCCAGCGCCAATGCGGCGGCTAGAACAGTTGTTGCCATTTTTTTCATAACAGGTTCCTTTGTTAAGTGGGCAGATAAAACATTGATTACATACATAAGCATGTCAATCTTTAATCCTAACCCCGTTTTAATACTCGAAACACCATATTAGACATAACTGATGAATCTGTCACACTCTAGCCTGCTTGAAAAGCATGACACACACGTGACAACCAAGTATGTAAGCGCTCATCAGTTTCTGCCGCCTGACAATCTTGATCCAGAGCCAAGCCAACAAAGTGCTGGCCATCTTCTGTCAGGGCACGCGAAGCCTCAAAGCTATAGCCTTCGACTGACCAGGGGACTAAGAGTTCAGCGCCACGAACTTGCAACAAATCAGCCAGATCGGCGAGTGCATCCACAAACCACTCCCCATACCCGATCTGATCTCCAAGACCAAAGAGCACCACCTTGACCTGGTGAAAGTCCATGACTTCCAACTCAGCCCAATGTTCAGCCCAATTTTCTTGCTTCTGGCCAAAGTCCCAAGTCGGTATTCCCAATATGAGATATCGATATTGAGGCAGTGCCGCGACACCCTCACGAGCTATATCGTGTAGGGAAGCCGAGCGCCCTAAGAATTGCGCAATTCTATGCGCAATCTCTTCGGTGTGACCGGTTGTACTGGCGTAAAAAATGCCGACTTTAATCTCTGGTTGCAGCATCCGCTGTATTATTCCTCGTTGGTATCGCGCTTTAAGCCGGTGAGTGCACCACGCGCAATCCGTTCCATTGCGGCTCGAGCTTCTTGCAAGGCACGCAAGTTTTGTTCATTGGCACCCCGTAAGGATTTTTCCAATGCCTGAGCATAGTTATGTTGCAGAGAGATCAGATCCACTGGTGTTTTACACTTCTGCCACTCTTCTCCCTGCTTCATCGCCAGATCAATACACGCGCAAGTGTAATCAAACTGGTGGCGCGTCAGCTCTTCTAACATACGCGACTGCACATCAATCAGTTCGCGTAGAGGTGCTACAGAATCATTCATTATTTTTGTCATATCCTGAAACATATCCATCTCCCGGAGGTCATAAGCCATATTCATTTTAGGGTTATTACACCACTTTGCAATGACCCTTTCTGCGATTCAGTGACAGCGCCAGTTTCGCAGGTTTATCATAGTGCATCGATTCCAGCCATTGTCTCTATTTTTATCAATAGGCTTTTAAAAACAAGCTTTAAAAACAGGAGCTTTCTTATGCGATTACTGCATACCATGCTACGCGTTGGCAACCTTGATGCCTCCTTGGCTTTTTACACCGAAGTGTTGGGCATGACCTTGTTACGCAAGAAAGACTATCCTGAAGGCCGCTTCACACTCGCATTTGTCGGTTATGGCCAAGAGTCCGAGAACACGGTACTTGAACTCACCCACAACTGGGATACAGATCAATATGATTTAGGTAAGGGTTATGGCCACATTGCCATTGAAGTAGAAGATGTATACACCGCTTGTGATGCAATTAAAGCAAAGGGCGGTGAGGTGGTGCGTGAAGCGGGCCCCATGAAACATGGCGCGAGCATCCTAGCCTTTGTTAAGGACCCAGACGGTTATCTGATCGAACTGCTCAGCCCAAGCCGTAAAGATTAAAGCAGGTCACGCGCATCACTGCCGGACAAGATTTTTTTTGATAGAATACAGCCAGATTATTAGAAAATACTAAATCAGGGCAGTTGAACGCATTTTTCTCTGCCCTTTTGTGCTGCATCTGTTCACTTAACCGGATCGGACACTAAAGGTAACCATGCATGAAAAAACTAGCCCTCGCTGCCGCAGGCCTTGCCCTCACTCTGTGCTTCTCACCTGTTTACGCTAGCAGTCTCGCCAGTGCACGCGCTGACCTAGAGGCTGAAAACTATAACCAAGCTCTGACGACACTCAAACTCTTAGTTCGTGATGGGGATGCCGATGCCAGCAACCTGTTGGGACAAATGTATGAGCAGGGTTTAGGTGTTGATGTGGATGAAACCGAAGCCGCCCGCCTCTACGACCTCGGCGCGCGTCAAGGCCACCTTGATAGTGTAACCAGCCTACGTGCGCTTCGAAATAAAGCTTATGCAGAGGAGTTCGCACGTATTTTACCCCTGGCGGAAGCTGGGAACAGCGAAGCGCAGAATCGTATTGGTGAAATGCTTGAGTTTGGCATGGGCGTCGAGCGTAACGGCGATGAAGCTTATAACTGGTATCAGCGTGCGGCTGAACAGGGCGACATCTCAGCCTGGCATAATCTAGGCCGCAGTTACAACTTCGGCACCGGTGTTGAGCAGGATTTTGCGACCGCTGAGCGCTGGTACCTACAAGCCGCAGAACGCGGTTATACCAACTCTCTGTTTTATCTCGGCACTCTCTACGCCACGGACCACGGTACAGATGATAGTCATAATCCCGACATTATCGCCTATGCTTGGTTACAGAATGCAGCAGAGCTCGGAGACAAAACAGCACAGCCCATCGCTCAGCGTCTATTGATGAAGCTAGATGAAGCAGAAATCGAAACTGCCAAAGTTCTGGCTGAAGAGTACAAAAGCCGTTACGTCAAAAACTGATCCTCTCCTCTCAGGATGGCCGCTTCAGTTGCCATCCTGATTCCTTGTTTTAGGACCTTCGCATGTCAGCCTACCCAAGACGCCCTTTTCGCAACAATCCCGAAATTCTCGGCACCGCGCCACTTTTCCGCCGCCTCATGGCGATGCTGTACGACTTTATGATTCTGCTCGCGATCTGGATGATCCTAGGGTTTGTAGCGGTAGGACTGAATTCTGGAGAAGCGGTGGAAGGCCCCTGGTTCAACAGCTTACTTTTCTGTGTCACCTTTCTGTTTTTTGCCTTCTTCTGGACACGTAACGGCCAAACGCTAGGCATGCAAGCCTGGCGTATTCGTGTCCAAACTCTAGATGGTTATCGCCTGAACTGGACGCAGTCTTTATTGCGCTTCATGCTCGCCATCCCGTCTATCGCGCTGTTCGGTCTGGGTTATCTCTGGATGTTCTTTAGTGATGAACGCATGACCTGGCATGACAAGTGGTCAGACACCTGCGTTGTACTGTTGCCGCCTTATAAAAAATAGGGGTCAAGACGGCATCTCTCAACCGGCCTTACGTAATAACCAACCACCACCGAGTACACAGAGCATAATCGGCAGAAGAATCGCTAAAAAGGGTGGGAAGCCAAAGACACTGCTGGCCGGCCCTAACAGATCCTGGGCGAATTTGAATATTAACCCCAACACCACACCGGTGATGACACGCTGCCCAATAGAGACACTGCGCAAAGGGCCAAAGATAAACGAAATACCGACTAGAACCAGCGCCAACATCGAGAGAGGTTGCAACAACTTCGCCCAGAAAGCTAAGAGATAAACATCCGCATTTACGCCCTGCTGTTGCAAATAGGCTGAATAAGACCAAAGCCCTGAAATCGACAGATCTGTGGGCTCAACCACCACAACAGACAAGAGCTCAGGGGTCAAGCCGCTTGGCCAGACTTCAGCACTCAACTCTTGTGTTTCGGTATTTTGTGCATAAAGACGTGTCTCCTGAACACCGCTCAGGTGCCAAGCTCCCTCTCGATACTCACCCTGGCGGGCATAACTGCTACGTTGCAACACCATCTGAGGTGAAAACTCGTAACGCGTAACACCATGAATTTTCTCGCCGGACTCCACCGCATTAATGTGGATGTAGGTTGATCCTTCTTTGTGCCAAACACCGCTGCGTGAGAAGAGCGCACCGCCACCGGCCATCGCAATCGCACGCACACTCTGCGCACGCTGCTCTGTCACAGGTGCAATAAACTGCCCCAGTAACATCGCCAAAGCGGCCAAAATCAGCACCGGTTGAAACACCGCCCAGGCAATACGTGCGGTTGAGAATCCACTGGCACGCATCACCGTTAACTCGCTATGGCTGGCTAGCATCCCAAGACCAATCATAGCCCCGACAAGCGCACTCAAGGGGATAAATTCGTATAAGCGTCGTGGCAGCGTCCAAAGCACATAATGCAACGCACCACCAAGAGTGTAATGCTCATTGAGATTGCTCAACTGATCGAGAAAAGCCATCAGCAGATCCAAACCCAGGATCACCAGTAACACCAACAGGATGGCCAAGAGCACATGCCGCATAATGTAGAGATCAAGACGCAACATCATACCGCCCTCTTTTTCGGCAACCAGGTCATTAGGCGTGCGACACCCCTAGACACAAGCTTCGACCAGAAACGGCTCAACCAGATAAGATTCGCCGCAATCAGCAAAAAGGCCAGATGGATGGCCCAAAGTACAGCTGGATGCGCCCCCTTCTCCAGCTCAGAACGCACACTCGTCAACAAGCCTACGTATAAAAGGTACGCCAGAATTGCAGGGATCAAACGCGCAAAACGCCCCTGCCGGGGATTGGTATGGCTTAAAGGCACCGCTAAGAGTGCGACCACTAGGGCTAACACCGGTAAAGAAAAACGCCAATGCAAGGCCGCACGCTCACGCGCACCCGTCGCTTGCCACAGCGCGGCACTCGATTGTGCATCCAGAGCACGAATCTCGGCGCTTAATTCAGGCTCAGGCAACTGCACGCCATATTCCTGATAGGCGATGCGCGTGAAGTTCAGATCGCCAGGGCGTCCATCAAAACGGTAACCCTGATGCAAGACAAGAAAACGCTGATTCTGCTCAGGCAACAAGCGACGTTCCGCCGATTCCGCAATCAACAAAATAGGCCGCCCTTGATTATCCAACTGACTGATAAATACCTGTTTCAAGCGATCATCAACCAGCGCTTCAGCATAGGTTACCTGGCCCGAGGATTGTGACTGAAAACGCCCTGGTGTTAACAGATCCAACTCACTTCGCGACTCCTGCTGCGCAAAGACACGCTCTGCCTGGCTCAAACCATAGGGCGAGAGATATAAAGATAAAACGGCCACACAGACTGCGACGACACTGGCCGGACCTAGAGTGTAGAGGAGTAAACGCTTTTGACTGACACCTGTTGCACTTAACACCACCATTTCACTGTCGAGATACAAGCGCCCATAGGCCAACAAAATGCCTAAAAATAAGCCGAGCGGGAGCAACAACTCCAAAAAACCGGGCATACGGTATAACAACACCAGAAACACCGCGCCCGCCTCAAGCTTACCTGCAGCGGCATCCGCGAGATATTTAATCAGGCGCGCACTGGTAATGATAAGCATCAAGACAGCCGTAACCGCCAGAGTGCTTTGCAAGACTTCGCGGGAGAGATAGCGGAATATGATCAAGACAGAATCCTGGTCGTCGACGTGGTTTCAATCGGGGCAAATGGTTTATAGTGCATTATCCTTTAATCGTCTTTGAATGTCTTGTTTGGAGCCTACATGTTTTTTGAAATTCTCAGCGACAACCCGGAAACTCTGGAAACCGACTGTCTCGTTGTGGGTCTTGAGGCCGACGGACAACTCACGCCTAGCGCCGCACGCATTGATCAGGCCACCTCGGGTGCCTTGACCGACCTGATCCAGAGTCAGGATCTCAGCGGTAAAGCAGGCGAGCTACTGCTGCTACACAAACTGCCAGGCATTCAAGCCAAACGTCTTCTGGTGGCAGGCTTAGGCAAAGAAGATGAGCGCAAAGATCGCCACTATCGCAAACTGATTAAAGGCATTAATGCCACCCTGAGCAAACTCAATCTGAGTCGTGTCGTCGTCGCCTTGGATGGACGCGCCAGCGAGCTGCCTGATCTCTATCGCCAGACGCGCCTATTAGTGGAGTGGACATCTGCTGACTTCTATCAATATGACACAACAAAAAGTAAAAAAGCAGACCCCATCACCCTGGAGCAATTTGCGATTCACCTCCCCATGGAAGACGCTGAACTCGGTGAAAGCGCACTGCTCGATGGAGTCGCGATTGCCAACGGTGTCAGCAGCGCCCGCGAACTGGGCAACCTGCCAGGTAATATCTGCACTCCGAGCTATTTAGCGGATCGCGCCAAAGCTTTGGCTGAAGAGTTTGACAGCCTTAAGGTCAAGGTTTTAAACGAAGACAAGATGGAAAAGCTTGGCATGCACAGCCTCTTATCCGTAGGTCGTGGCAGTGCGCAGCCTTCAAAACTGATCGTCATCGAATATAACGGCGGCGATGATGACAGTGCACCGCATGTCTTGGTTGGTAAAGGGATTACCTTTGACACCGGCGGCATCAGCTTAAAGCCTGGCGCAGGCATGGATGAGATGAAGTTCGACATGTGTGGTGCCGCCAGCGTACTGGGTGCGATTGAAGCCGCCGCTGAAATGCACCTTCCCATCAATCTTGTCGCGCTGGTCGCAGCCGCCGAAAACATGCCAGGCAGCCAGGCAACAAAACCCGGTGATGTAGTCACGACTCTCTCCGGCCAGACAGTCGAAATTCTCAATACCGATGCCGAAGGACGCCTGGTTCTGTGTGATGCCCTGACCTATGCTGAACGCTTTAATCCGGCCAGCGTGATCGATGTCGCCACCCTGACCGGCGCCTGCATCATCGCTTTAGGGCATCATGCCAGCGGCCTGCTTTCCAATGACCAAGAGCTTGCCGATGCCTTGATGCAAGCCGGTGACTATGCCTCTGACCGCGCCTGGCCCCTACCACTTTGGGATGAATACCAAGAGCTTCTGGATTCTAACTTTGCTGATATGGCCAATATCGGTGGACGTTCAGCGGGCACCATCACCGCCGCTTGCTTCCTTTCACGCTTTGCCAAAAAATTCCGCTGGGCTCACCTAGATATCGCCGGGGTGGCTTGGAACAGTAATGGCAAAGACAAGGGTGCAACCGGCCGCTGCGTACCTTTACTCTGCCAGTACCTGATCGATCTTGCTGAAGAAGCGACGGATGCCGCTGAAGAGGAAGAAGGTGCACCTCACCACCATCACTACCACTAAACCCGAAATCACCGGCTATTCAGGAGCGCCACACCCCCACTATGGCCCGCGCTGATTTCTATCTACTGGCCGATGCCGATGAAGACAGTCGCTCTGTCTTCATCGCGCGTCTGTGCGAGAAAGCCTTCAATCAAGGTTTACAGGTCCTTTTGTACACGCGCAACGAGAGTCAGGCAGAATTTTATGATCGTTGGCTATGGTCTTGGCGTGCCGAGAGTTTTTTGCCGCATTGCCTAATGCAGGAGTCGGCTCAAGCCCCCATTCTCATCAGCCATGATCCACGCCTCAGCAACTCACAACTGGAATCGATTGATCTGTTAATCAATGCCGCCGATGACCTGCCCGACTTTGCCTTCCAACTCCCCCGCCTTGCAGAAGTAGTGCGACAAGAGGCACTAGCCTTAGAGGTGTCACGTCAAAATTATCAATTATGCCGTCAAGCCGGTTTCTCTCTCGAGCGCCATGACATGCGCTCACTCCCCCAGGCGTAATCGCAAAAGAGCCAACCGCTAATCTACACCCCAGCGCCGGCAATCGCTATAATGCAAGGTTTTCGAATCAGCCTGCAGCCACGACTGCGACCTGTCCTTTATCGCCCAGATCATTTATCGAGAGAAGCATGGATAAGACCTATCAGCCACACGAAATCGAACGCGCCTGGTACGAAAAGTGGGAGCAAAAGAATTACTTTGCTCCGTCTGGTCAGGGTGATGCCTACAGCATCATGATTCCACCGCCGAATGTCACCGGCAGTCTGCACATGGGCCATGCCTTCCAAGATTCGATCATGGACAGCCTGATTCGCCATCAGCGTATGCTCGGCAAAAACACTCTGTGGCAGGCCGGTACCGACCATGCCGGTATTGCAACCCAGATGCTGGTCGAGCGCAAACTGGCGGCAGAAGAAGGTAAATCACGTCACGATCTAGGCCGGGATGCGTTTATTGAACGTATTTGGGAGTGGAAAGAAGAATCCGGCGGTACCATTACGCGTCAATTACGCCGCATGGGCGCGTCCCTCGATTGGAGCCGTGAGCGTTTTACCATGGACGAAGGTTTCTACAAGGCGGTACAGGAAGTATTTGTTCGTCTCTATGACGATAAACTCATCTACCGTGGTAAACGCTTGGTCAACTGGGACTGCAAACTGCATACCGCCATTTCCGATCTTGAAGTCGAAAACAAAGATCAGAGCGGACACCTCTGGCACTTCCGCTACCCACTTGCGAATGGAGCGCTCACCGCCGAAGGCAAGCACTACATCGTAGTCGCTACAACACGTCCAGAAACCATGCTCGGTGACAGCGCGGTGGCGGTGAATCCAAAGGACAAGCGTTATCAAAATCTAGTCGGTCAATATATCGACCTGCCCCTGGTGGGCCGTCGCATACCCATTATCGCCGATGATTATGTCGACGCAGAATTCGGTACAGGCTGCGTTAAGATCACTCCCGCTCATGACTTCAATGACTATGAAGTCGGCAAACGCCATCAGCTCCCGATGTTTAACATCCTCGACCATAATGGTGCCGTTTTGAGCCGGGCGGAGGTCTTTAACAGCGATGGTACTGCCAATGGAGATCTGGATGATCGCCTACCTGAGCAGTACCACAGCCTAGATCGTTTTGAAGCACGTAAATTAATCATCAGCGAGTTTGAGGCCGCGGGTCTTCTCGAAAAAATCGATGACCACGCTCTTAAGGTTCCTTACGGGGATCGCTCCGGTACTGTCATCGAACCCCTACTCACCGATCAATGGTTTGTGGCCGTGGCTGATCTGGCCAAACCGGCCATTGCCGCAGTTGAGCAAGGCGATATTCAGTTTGTGCCTAAGCAGTACGAAAACATGTACTTTGCTTGGATGCGCGATCTGCAGGATTGGTGTATCTCTCGTCAACTCTGGTGGGGCCATCGCATTCCGGCCTGGTATGACGATTGCGGTAATGTCTATGTCGCGCGTACCGAAGCGGAAGCTCGCAGCAAATACCAGCTCAGCCACGACCTCGCACTGACTCAAGACAACGATGTTCTGGACACCTGGTTTTCCTCTGCCCTCTGGACCTTTGGCACCCTGGGTTGGCCGGAGCAGACCCCTGAATTAAAAACCTTCCACCCAAGCAGTGTCTTGGTCACCGGTTTTGACATCATTTTCTTCTGGGTGGCACGCATGATCATGTTCACCCTTAAATTCACCGGTGAGGTGCCGTTTAAGACTGTTTATGTTCATGGCTTGGTTCGTGATCAGGATGGTCAAAAAATGTCTAAATCTAAAGGCAATGTTCTTGATCCACTGGATCTGATCGATGGCATCGAGCTGGAAACCCTCGTGGCTAAACGCACCGGCAATATGATGCAGCCACAATTAGCGAAAAAGATCGAAGAGCAAACTCGTCGACACTTCCCAGAGGGCATTTCAGCTTACGGCACCGATGCCTTGCGCTTCACCTTCCTGTCACTCGCCTCTACAGGTCGTGATATCAAATTCGATATGAACCGCATGGAAGGTTATCGTAACTTCTGCAACAAACTCTGGAATGCCGCACGTTACGTCTTGATGAATACCGAAAATCAGGATTGCGGTATCCAGGGTGAAGCCGTCGAGCTGACGCTGCCTGATCGCTGGATTTTGTCGCGCTTACAGGAAACAGAGCAACAGATCGCCAAGCATTTTGCCGACTATCGCTTCGATCTCTTAGCGAATGCACTCTATGAGTTTGTCTGGAACGAGTACTGTGATTGGTATCTGGAGCTGTCGAAACCTGTACTCTGGGATGAAAACGCACCCGCTGAACGTTTGCGCGGTACGCGTCGCACTCTGGTACAGGTACTGGAAACCATTCTGCGTCTTGCCCATCCGCTGATGCCTTACATCACCGAAGAGATCTGGCAACGCGTGGCGCCACTGGCCGGACAGCAGGGTGATACGATTATGCTGCAAGCCTATCCTTTAGCAGATGAATCCTTGATTGATCCTGCGGCCAATGCTGATATCGAATGGCTCAAAGGAGTGATGCTGGCGATCCGTAATATTCGCGGCGAAATGAATATCGGCCCAGGCAAAACGATTCGTATCTTACTGCGCAATGCCGATCAGGAAGATCTACGCCGTTTAGAAACAACCCGCACCCTGCTGCTCAAGCTGGCAAAACTGGAAGAGATTCAAGTTCTCGCCACAGGTGCTGACGCACCGATGGCCGCCACTGGTCTACTGGGCAACATGGAAATCCTAGTGCCTATGGCAGGATTGATTGACAAGGAAGCCGAACTGGCACGTCTGGCCAAAGAACTGGACAAGCTGAATAAGGAAATTGCGCGCCTAGATGGCAAACTCTCGAATGCAGGCTTTGTCAGCAAAGCACCTGCCGAAGTGGTTGCAAAAGAACGTGAAAAACTGGCTGAAATGCAATCGGCTTATACACGTTTGAGTGAACAACAAGCTGAAATCGCGCGCATCTAAGCGCTTCTTTATCTTAGCGCTCACAGAGCGCTAAGGCTTCGGAGCGGATCTTGTCATCTCAGGATCCGCTCCTTCTACCCTGCGACATCACTTCTTTTCATCTTCATTCATCAGATGACGGACTTTGATAAAGGCCCAAACCATCACAGCACTGATGCCAATCACGCCCACCAGACTCGGCACCAAAACTTCCAGACTGTGTACATCGATACCAAACATGACCCTACCCTCAAAAATTTGAATTCGCGGTCAGATTACCCTGTTCATGCCAGCTGAATATTGATGCAGCTCAAGATTTTTGCCGAGAAGAACAGAGCCGATGCTCAGGCTGATCTGTGTCTAATCTCAGTCAACTAAGTCGAGATTAGATTGGTCAATTCCTGAAAACTGCATCTACACTATAGACGAAGCAAGCAAAACTGACGTATGTCAGGCTCTTGCTAGTGATTGCTAGTGATTTAAGTCCTCAAAAATAAGGAGACACACCATGCCCAGTCGTATTCACCGCTGGACACCTGAGCAGCTGATCAAAATGAATGAAGAGACCTTTATGGTTGAAGTTCTCGATATGATCAAATTCTCACCCGAGATAGATGACTCCGACTCCAGCGTGGCTGATATGAAAAAAACTCTGGATGCGGTCGAAGCCGCTCTAAAGATGCGTCTAGACGCACGCCAAAACTCCTAAGCGCCAGAACAGCCTAAGGCTCGGGCGAACTGAGTGTTGCTAAGCGTGGCCCGGGGTGTAGCGCCTCAGGCCACTTCAGTAGCAAAATCGCTAAGACATTACGATGCTGCCCAGACACCAGTGAGCGACTGCCTTGAGGCGAAGGAATCAGATTAGCCTCTGAATCAAACGCCTGAATCAAGGCGGCTTCAATCTTCGCTAACAGCGGCTCATCCTGCTGCCCCATCAAACGTAAAGAAATACCGACTTCCGTGTAAATATCTTCGGTGGCCTCACGCAGAATCCGCTGATCCAATGCCCGGAATGCCTCCAGCACCCAAGCAAACTCCTCAGCACTGACCTCCTGCTGATAGTAGCGACTGGCAGCAATCACGATATGGGTCAAGCCATAGAGTTTGTTGCGCAGCGCCGTCTGATTCAGATAGGGATCACGTTCCAATGGAAAGTGAGCCTGAAAAGCCTGCACATACTCGGAGCGTAAATCCAAGAACTCCAGCTCATGTAAGAACCAGACCCAGTTCGCTGTCTGCGCTGTATAACGCTCTAGCATGTCGGGATGGGTCACCCAAGACTGAAAAGGCCGACTGGACAGATACGCCCGCGCGGTTTGCCATTGCAGAGGTGTGAGTTCGGCCTCTAAGCCGTAATAACGCACTTGAGTCAAACGAAACAGCAAACGGCTGGCAAAAATTAGATCCTCACGCTGTGACAAAAGATGATAACGCTGGCGCTGACGCTCACTGCGTAAAGGATAACGCGCCAGCGCTGCAGTAACCACTTGATCTAGAAACGCAGCATCTTCAGCCAAAGCATCCAAATCCTGACGCAAACGACTGAGCACCTGATCCGCATACTGCTGATTGACCTCGAGGTAAGCCTCACTTCCGGTCAAGCGGTAAAGACGCTGGGCATAGTGTCTCTGCTTGCTCATCGGTAAAAGATGAAAATCACGCTCATACCGCTGTTGGATGCGCTCAGCCACTTCTCCGGCATCCAAAACCGCAGCCTTGTCCTGGCAACCCGGCAAAATCACCAAACAAAACATGACCCAAAACCCAAGCATCCAATGCCGTTTAATACTGCGATCTGTGCGCACAGCTGCCTCCTCACCTAGCGTCTGTTTTCAGATGCATCCTAACGTTTCTTCACAGCCTTCTCCATAAACATTCAAAATCAATTTTAGATATATCAATTTATCATTTTTGAATTAGCTTTATTCGATAAAGGTCTAAAAACAATTGAAAATTTTATTTATATAAAACAACAAGTTAACTTCATTAAAACCAAGCAGTAAAAAAACCAGAATCGATAGATAAATACCAATAAAATCAATTAGTTAAATCCAATAAAATCCAGGCTTAAACTTGCAAAATCATTAATTTAATTTAAAATATCATTAATTATTTATAACAATGCATTTTAAGGAAATGATGATGCAAGAGAAGGAAATAAGACTACTTTTCAAAGCCGGCGTATTTGAATCCTGCCAGGCGATACCGGTGTCTATGTCTCGCGGTTGGACACTAAAATTTGTGACACGCGATCAGGAGGTGATCACACTCAATCTGCAGCGATCTAAGGATGAACGGGAATTTAAAAGCCTGGATGGGGCAGCGGCCGTCGCCAAACGCATCGGTTTTGACTGGCTGAATGTGCAGATAGGCGAGTTACAGTGGCGCGAAAAGGTCTCATAATGCTGCATCAGCAAAATGAGACCGGATAGGAAAGCTAAGGTTGTAAGCGGGTAATCTGCCACCCCTCGGCTGTGGCCTGATAGATAAAGCGATCATGTAATCGACTCGGGCGACCTTGCCAAAACTCATAACGTTCAGGTTTGAGCAAATATCCTCCCCAGGTGGGCGGACAGGCTACAGCCTGCTCATCTAAACTCTGCTGTAAATTGGCCACGGCAGTTTCCAAGGTTTGACGACTGTCGACCGGTGAGCTTTGGCAAGAAATGGCAGCACTCAAACGACTACCTAGTGGGCGCTCATTAAAATACTGTTCACTCAACGCACGTTCGACTTTTTGCACACGGCCTCGAATCCGTACTTGACGTTCCAGACCTGGCCAATAAAACAGCAGCTCAGCCTGCGCATTCTCCGCGAGATTTTGCCCCTTCTCACTACGGTAATCGGTAAACCAAGTAAAACCTTCCGCATCATAACGCTTCAGCAAAACTATACGCGCAGCCGGCATCCCCTCTTTATTGGCGGTCGCCAGAGTCATCGCCGTCGCTTCATCTGCATATTGGGCGATAGCCTGTTCTAACCAGTGTTTAAACTGCTCTAGTGGATCCGCTGCCAAGGCATCACGATCCAATCCACCCACAGCGTATTCGCGTCTGAGGGTGCTGATATCCGCGTTCGACTTCTCCATGAGACTCTCCTAGCAAGGTATACTCTCTTTACTATAAACGAAAACACGCACGAAACGGCTGCGCAGGATCAAGGTCTAAGCCTGCGGGTCTAGGTTTAAGCCTGCGCCTAAGTTTTTGATTCGGAGCGACCATGCCGACAACTCATCCAGACTATCGTCATCTTATCGCTTGTAATGAATGCGATCTTTTACTGCATCGGCCGGTGATTCGGATCAGCCAAACCGCACGCTGCCCACGCTGTCAGAGCGTATTAATCAGTGCCCGCGCCAACAGTATTGAACGCAGTTTGGCGCTGGCCTGTGCAGGACTCATTCTGATTCTCCCCGCCAATCTATACCCTTTACTCACACTGGAACTCTTAGGGCAAAGCCGATCTGAAACCATCTTCTCTAGCGCCATGGCTTTGTTTCAGGATGGACTCTGGGGGGTCTCTTTATTGGTCTTGCTTTTCACTATTTTGGTGCCTATCTGTAAGCTCTGTTTACTCTTTTGGGTGAGCCTTGGGTTGCAAATGCGCTGGTCTCTACCGGGGTTAAGCTTTGCTCTACGCAGCTATCTGCATCTGGATGAATGGGGCATGTTAGAGGTGTATCTGGTGGGTGTCCTAGTTTCGGTGGTCAAACTGGCCGCTATGGCCAGCTTAGAACCGGGGCCGGGGCTTTTCTGTTTAGCCGCTTTGATTTTGGTCACCACACTCAGCTCCTCAATGCTGGACAAGGATCTCTTCTGGGCCCGTATTGAAGCGCTACAGGAGCCTGATCAAGATGGGCGTTAAGACTGGCATTTCAGCCGCCAAACAACAACTGATCAGTTGCCACGACTGCCACGCGCTCTGGCCTGTAGAGGAAGCGCCCGGACATTGCGCCCGCTGCGGGAGTCGACTGCATCTGCGCAAACCGGCGGCCATGACACGTACCTGGGCTTTGCTCCTCACCTCCGCCTTTTTACTGCTACCTGCGAATCTATTACCGATCATGCAGATTACAAGCTTGGGACGTGGTGAACCGGCTACGATTATAGGCGGCATTCTTGAACTCACTCAGCATGGCCTGTATGGCATCGCGTTTATTGTATTCCTTGCGAGCCTGCTGATCCCCATTGGCAAGCTCTGCGGTTTGTTGATCATGCTTTTCACCCTACAAATGGGCTGGACCACCAACATGCAACAAAAGATGCTGATGTTTCGCATGGTGCATTGGATAGGGCGTTGGTCGATGCTGGATATTTTTGTGGTCGCGGTGTTAGTCAGCCTAGTGCAGATGGGCAATCTCGCTCAGATCAGCGGACAGCAGGGTACCACAGCCTTTGCCGGCGTGGTGATTTGCACTATGCTGGCCGCCAACACCTTCGATACCCGCCTGATTTGGGACCGCTATCCTGATGAGAGTAGTTAATGTCTGACACGAGTCCACTCAAGCAACGCGCTGTAATCCGCAAACACCGTGGCCCCTCCGTGGTCTGGTTACTTCCACTTTTGGCGGCACTGATTGCGGGCTGGTTGGTGTACAAAACCTACCAAGAAGCAGGCATTATGATCGAAGTGGTGTTTGAATCTGCGGAAGGCTTGGAAGCGGGGAAAACCCGTGTCATGTACAAAGGCTTAGCGGCCGGAGATGTGCGCCGCATTACACTCAATGAGGATTTCCAGAGCGTTACCGCGCATATCGAAATGAACAGCCTTGCACAGAGCATGCTGAACTCAGAAACACGTTTTTGGTTAGTCAAACCCCAGGTGTCGCTCCAGGGAGTGAGTGGCTTGGAAACCCTGATTTCAGGTTACTATATTGGAATCTTACCGGGTGAAGGTGAGAGTCAGCGCCAATTTATCGCCCTGACTCAACCCCCTCCGCCCTCCCGCGATGAAGAGGGCTTGTATATCACGCTACGAGCCGATTCGGCACGCTCCTTACAACGTGATGCGCCGGTATTTTTCCGCAGCCTGGAAGCTGGCCGCATTCTCGATTACCGCCTGGATGACTCGGGCAAACAGGTGTTAATTGATCTATATATTCGCCCTGAGTTTGCAACACGCGTCACCGAACGCTCACGTTTTTGGAACGCCAGTGGCATACAGATCGATGCCCAGCTGCCAGATATTACCCTACATACTGGCTCTCTCTTATCGATGATCAGTGGAGGGATTCATTTTGACTCACCTGATTTCGGGCAGCCACGCCCGGCTCGACAAGGCGCCGAATTTACTCTCTATGCCGACGAAGACAGCTCACGTGAAGATCTGAACTATCAAGCCCCGGGGTTTGAGGGCGTCAGTCTGCGCTTATTGGCCCCAGCACTGGATGGCATTACACGCGGCAGCGCTTTATTACATTCCGGTATTAAAGTTGGCCAGGTTACAGGGTATCAACTCAATCCTAACGAACCCGGGGTCATTATTTACGCCAGCCTGCGCCAACGTTATGCCCATCTGCTACGGCAGGACTCTCGCTTCTGGCGCTTACAGCCTGTGCGCAGTCGCTTTTCCCTGCAGCAAGGGTTTGAGCTGGAAATGGATACTCTGCGCACGCTGATTCAAGGCGGTATTGCTTTCTCCACCTCCGATGGCCCGCAGGCCCCTGCGGGCACACACTTTACGCTCTTCAACAATGAGAGCGAAAGCCATCAAGATAGCATTCGAATCACCTTGGAGTTTCCACCCGGCCCTGCTCTACACGCCGGTAGTCAGATACGCTTTCGTGAACAGCCGGTGGGAGAAATTCTCTCAGTTTCTCTGCTAAATGCCGAAGGGCACTTATTTGCTGAGGCTCTACTCTATCCCGAAGCGCGCTTTCTCGCTCGAGCAGGCAGCCGCTTCTGGGTGGTACAACCCAAAATTCGTCTCAGCGGGGTGCGCCATCCGGAAGCCTTACTCTTAGGTAATCATGTTGCCGTCAGCGCAGGCGCAAGTCGCGAGCCGCGCCAACACTTTGTTGCTCTCTCAACAGCCCCCGCTTTTTTACCTGGGCCGGGGTTAAATCTGGTTCTCACAGCGGAACGCTTGGATTCTTTAGATCAAGGTAGTCAAGTGTTCTACCGTGGTGTGGCGATTGGCGAAGTCAGTGGTTATCAGCTCAGCCCCCAGGGGGAGCGGGTAGAGATTTATCTGCATATTCAACCGCAATACCAATCCCTGGTGACCACCGCGAGCCAGTTTCGTAATGTCGGAGGCATTCGTGCCAGTGCGGGCTTATTTAAAGGTTTAGATCTTCAAGTATCCAGCTTAGAAACCCTTTTAGTAGGTGGTATCGAGCTGATTACCCCCGGATCAGCGCCCGTGGCAACGGAAGGCTTACACTTTCCGCTGCTAAGCGCTGAAGAGCCCCAACTACGTTGATCCACCCACCTGACGCGGAGAATGCTTGTGAAACGACTTTGGCTTCTACCTGTTTTGTGTCTGGGCCTGATGGGCTGCGCACAATCACCAGGAGAGCGCCCGTTTCTACTGAAGAATCTGGCTAAGAGTGATATCGACCTAGTCGCCGATGCTCATGTTGAAGAAGTCACGCGCTTAGCCCATGAACTCACGATCAAACTCTACCAACGCAACCCACGTGAGCTGCGTAAAGGCCCGCCCGGCATGACACTGGAACGGCGTTTAGCCCTGTTATTCGATCGCCCCCGCTTTATCACTCATTCTGAACTGGATTATCGTTATGGAGTGGATGCGATTCCTCTGGTGTTCGATCCAGATTTTGACGGTGATCGCGTCTTTGCCTTAATGGTAGGCATTGGCGGTATGCTGCATGCTTCTTACAATTATCGCCATGAGTTTTACCTACTGAACGAGATCGACCAACAAAAGCTTTACGATTCGGCACGCAATCTTGAGATCATCGTCTGGCGACTCAGTAACCGTAAAAATCCGCAAGGGGAGCTTTTCCTGCTAACCAATGGCTGGGATGAGCAGGGTGTAGCCAATCTGAGCTTTGAGCGCTTGTTCGGCAAACTGATTGCTCATCAGGATATGATGGCACGGATTGTTTCAGATAAAACCAACCGCACCATCAACAAAACCGTGTTTAGCTTGGCGACCACCGCGCTTTTTCCAATTTAGACAAGCAGCAGGGTTGATTGAGCAGAAGGTCACAGATTTTGTGATTTTCATTGAGGCGTAAAGTCAGATCCGCACGTTGTGGCATCTCTTTCAACATGGCGCAGGTCAGGCGCTCATAATGCTGAATAAAACGTACGATCTGCTCTTCGTTCATGATGCGCAGATGGTCTGTCGGCTGCTGAGTGTCATGGATATAACGCATTCGCTCCGCCAGCTTCTTCTCTTGCAAGGAGCGCCACTCATACACGGAACGCATACTCGGCACCTGCAACATGATCAAAAGATCCAAGCGTGAAAAAAGGTCAGCATAGGCAGTCTGTAACTGCTCGTTCACATAACGCCGCCAATGGCCTTGCGGGTCTTCTTCCGCTTCCAGTTGATTCACCGGATGGGGTAACTCGGCTTCATCCTGAGCCTGAGCCCCGACACACCAACCTTCAAAAACGATGATATCAGCACTGCCCGTCCACTCCTGCCAAACTGAATCAAGACAACGATCATCCACCGATTTATCAAATACAGGGATTTTCGTGACCGTATTCTCTTCCGCCTGCAACAGCGAATCCAAAATCTGAATGCCCAGATCCACGTCGTGCGTGCCCGGCACACCTCGTGTGCTCAGTAGAGGATGGACTTGCTGCGCCAAGCGCTCACGATCCGCACGCGTTTTATACAGATCATCAATGGAAAACCCCACCACTTTGAGGCCAAAGCCTTCACTCAGAGTCACCTCAAGCAGATTAAACAGGGTTGACTTCCCTGCCCCCTGAGCACCATTGATGCCCAGTACCAGTGGCCCACCCTTACGCTGCTGCCAGCAGGCGATCCAGCCACACATGGGCACGTAGATCTCCTGTACCATCTCTTTTAAACCTATATCGACCCTTAAGCTTTCCAGGGTAGATGCAAAGGCCGATTCCACAGCTCGAACCGCGGAGCGCAATTGTTCGTCACTCAGACACAGATGTTCAGTCGGCCAATGGACCAAAACGCTCATGCACACCTCTTGGTTACGTGTATCCGGTTAGACATAGAATGGGCTGGGATTAGAGCGACTCCAGCCTAGGCTTGCAAGTGAAAATATAGACGCGCGTACAGAGCCCGACACTATTCTTGGCCAGCGAAACGGCCTTGAGGTATACTTTCGCCCCATTTCAGACGACAAACCCGCGGTTTTTGCGCGGATTTTACAGGATATTGCAATGAACCCTGATCTCAGCAGACTGCAGCCCTATCCCTTTGAGAAACTCGCACAATTAAAACAGGGCGTTATCGCCAACCCTGCTTTAGCGCATATTTCGTTAGGAATTGGCGAGCCTAAGCATGACTCTCCTGCGTTTGTCGCCGACACCCTTACTCAAAACCTCAAAAGCTTGTCCAATTACCCGACTACCGCCGGGATCGTTGAGTTACGCCAAGCCATTGCGCGCTGGGCCGAGACACGCTTTCATCTCAAGCCTGAAAGCTTAGATGCTAATCAGCACGTTCTGCCGGTGAATGGCACGCGTGAAGCCATTTTTGCGTTTACTCAAGCTGCTGTGGATCGGACACAGAAAGCACCCCTGGTGGTTTCCCCTAATCCCTTTTATCAGATTTACGAAGGGGCGGCCTATTTAGCGGGTGCTGAGCCCTATTATTTAAATTGCTTAGCCGAACAGAACTTCATTCCCGACTATCAGTCCGTCGCACCGGATGTGTGGCAGCGCTGCCAGTTGCTGTTTATCTGCTCACCCGGCAACCCAACCGGAGCGGTGCATAGCCTAGAGCAATTAAAAGCCTTGATTGCACTCGCAGATGAGTATGATTTTATTCTGGCTTCCGATGAGTGTTATTCCGAGATTTATCTGGATGAAGACAACCCACCCCCGGGGCTACTCCAAGCCTGCGCAGAACTGGGACGCCATGATTATAAGCGTTGCATCGTCTTCCACAGTCTGTCCAAGCGTTCAAATTTGCCCGGTATGCGCTCCGGTTTTATCGCCGGTGATGCCGCGCTGATTCAGCCTTTCCTCCAGTACCGAACCTACCACGGCAGCTCTATGCCAGTACAACATCAGCTAGCCTCCATTGCGGCTTGGCAGGATGAGCGCCATGTCTTGTCCAATCGCGATCAATATCGCGCTAAATTTGCAGCCGTCGGGGACATTTTAGCGCCCGTCATGAATTTTGCCGCACCCCAAGCCAGCTTCTATCTCTGGGCACAAACCCCCATCGCCGATGATGCGTTTGCGAAAGGCATTTTTGCGGCTGAAAACCTCACGCTTTTACCAGGCCGCTATCTATCACGCGAAGTGGATGGCATCCTGCCAGGGGCTGGCTATGTGCGCATGGCGCTGGTCGCCGAGCTGGATGAGTGTGTGGAAGCGGCGCAGCGCATCCGTCGTTATATCGAAACACTTTAAGGAGGCGCAGCATGCTCAAACTTTTTGGCATCAGTAACTGTGATACGGTGCGTAAAGCACATAAATGGCTGGACGCAGAACAATTGGACTATCATTTCCATGATTTTCGCAAAGATGGCCTAACACAGGAGCAGATTCAATCCTGGTTAGAGTATGTCAGCCTTGAACAGATTTTGAATAAACGTGGCACCACTTGGCGGCAACTGCCCGATGCGGATAAAGCGCTGAGCGATGCACAGGCGCTGATACAGCTGATCCTCACGCACCCTACGCTAATCAAACGCCCGGTTCTAGAAACCCCCAAAGGGTGCTTAATCGGCTTTAATGAATTGAACTACACTGAATTTTTACATGGAGCAGACAATGAATAATTTTGCCTTAGGTTTGGGTGTGGGCACCCGTTCATCCCAGGGAACCTGGCTGGAAGTCTACTACCACGCTCCCTTGCTGAATGCTTCCAGCGAACTCCTCAGCATCGTGGCAGAGAAAGTGGGTTACACCGGTGGCAATCAGGCAATCGAACTGAAAAACACACAGCTCAAAGAACTGGAAGCCGCTTTTTTAGCCGTCGGCGCGGAAGCACAAGCTGAAATCACCGAAGTGCTGGAAGGCACGCAGCAGCCTCTTGTCTTGTGCATTCTGGAAAGTGATGATGCGCCCAGCAGCACTGCTGAAGTGTATTTAAAACTCAGCCTTCTATCCCATCGCCTGGTCAAGCCTCATGCAGTTAATCTGAACGGCATGTTCGGTTTGCTGCCGAATGTTGCCTGGACATCAGAAGGTGCGGTCGCTCTGGAAGAACTGCCAAACCATCAACTGGCCGCACGCGCCCAGGGACGTGTACTGGATGTTCTCTCTGTGGATAAATTCCCGAAAATGGCCAACTATGTCGTGCCTGCAGGTGTGCGTATCGGTGATGCTTCACGCATCCGCCTAGGTGCCCATGTAGGTGAAGGCACGACCGTCATGCACGAAGGCTTTATTAACTTTAACGCCGGCACCCTAGGCGTCAGCATGGTCGAAGGGCGTATTTCTGCCGGTGTGGTGGTCGGGAACGGTTCCGACCTTGGCGGTGGCTGCTCAACCATGGGCACCCTGTCCGGTGGTAACAATGTTGTCATTGCGGTCGGTGAAAACTGCCTGATCGGAGCCAATGCCGGCCTGGGTATTCCGCTAGGAGATCGCTGCACCTTAGAAGCCGGCCTATACGTTACAGGCGGCTCTAAAGTCACTCTACTGGATGATCAAAATCAACCTGTAGGAGTCATTAAAGCCTCCGATTTAGCCGGGAAACCCGATCTACTTTTCCGCCGTAACTCACAAAATGGCCAGATTGAAGTCAAAACCAATCAATCGGCTATCGAGTTAAACGCTGAATTGCATAAACATAACTGATCCTGAAAAAGGCTAACGATCCATGAGCACTCCTTCCGCGACTCTCGAACTGGCTTGTGAGCTGATTCGTCGCCCTTCCGTCACGCCAGAAGATGCCGGCTGTCAGGCGCTACTCATGCAGCGCTTAGAGGCCTTGGGCTTTAACCTAGAGCCTATGCCGTTTGAGGAAGTGACCAATCTCTGGGCACGTCGCGGTCAGGAAGGCCCGCTGTTTTGTTTTGCCGGACACACTGATGTCGTGCCTTCAGGCCCTCTAGATAAATGGACTTATCCACCTTTCGAACCCCAGATAGTCGATGGTTATCTGTATGGACGTGGTGCGGCCGACATGAAAGGCAGTATCGCTGCCTTCATGACGGCACTGGAGCGCTTCCTCACTCAGCACCCAGATCATCAAGGCTCGATTGCCCTGCTCATCACCAGCGATGAAGAGGGCCCTTTTATCAACGGCACCACACGGGTGATTGACACCTTGGAAGCCCGCCAAGAAAAGATCACTTGGTGTATCGTTGGAGAGCCCTCCAGTACCGCCGAGGTTGGGGATGTAATCAAAAATGGACGTCGTGGTTCCATTAGTGGGGATTTAACCATTCGCGGTGTTCAGGGGCATGTGGCCTATCCACATCTCGTGAAAAACCCCATCCACCTAGCGGTGCCCGCCTTGGCTGAATTAAGCCAGGAGGTTTGGGATCAGGGCAATGATTTTTTCCCGCCGACCAGCTTCCAGATTTCCAATATTCATGCAGGAACCGGAGCCACCAACGTGGTGCCCGGAGAACTGAAAGCAGCGTTTAATTTACGTTTTTCCACGGAAATCACGGCACAGCAGATTCAAACGCGAGTCAGCGAAATCCTGGAAGGCCATGCCTTGGATTGGTCGATCGATTGGACCCTATCCGGACAACCTTTTCTCACCGCGTCCGGTGATCTCGTCGAGGCCACACGTCAGGCGATTCGTCAGGTTTGTGGTCGCGAGACTGAGCTGTCGACCGCCGGTGGGACTTCAGATGGACGCTTTATTGCTCCGACTGGGGCGCAGGTGGTTGAGTTAGGCCCCGTGAATGCAACGATTCACAAGGTCAATGAGTGCGTGAAAGCTCAGGATTTGGATGAGTTATCGGCGATTTATGAACAAATTTTGGTACGTTTGCTGACATGAAGCCCACCGCTTTGTTGCGCTGCCCGGTCTGTTCAGATCCTCTATTACTCAACAACAAGCAACTGCAATGTATGCAAGGGCATAGTTTTGATGCCGCGCGTCAAGGCTATTGGAACCTTTTGTTACCCCAACGCAAACGTTCACGAATGCCCGGTGACAACCTAGAGATGGTACAAGCACGCCGCGCCTTCCTGGATCGCGGTTTTTACCACCCTCTCGCCACGGCCTTGGCACAGATGTTGGCAGAGTCCTGTGCACAGCGAACGCCCTTATCACTTTTGGATCTGGGTTGTGGTGAAGGCTATTACACCACTCAACTGCACCAAGCCCTACTTGAGCAAGACCCTCAACTGACCACCTACGCATTGGATATCTCGAAAGACGCCATCCGCCTCGCTTGCCAGCGCAATCGTGAGATTAGCTGGCTGGTCGCAACCGGTGCGGATATTCCTCTACAAGCCAACAGTGTTGAAGTTGCAACGCTGATTTTTGCCCGCCTCCTGCCCGAAGCCACCGCAAAGATTCTCAAACCCGGCGGTTATTTTCTGGTTGTCTGGGCAGGTCCGGATCATCTACGCGAGCTGCGTGAGCGCATCTATGATCAGGTTCAAGACTCCGACTTAAATCCCGATGCCCAGCTCAACACGCTCTTCACGCCCTGCCGCGCTGAACGTCTGCGCTTTCGCTTCGACATCAGTCGTGCTGAAGACTTAGAGCACCTGCTGATGATGACCCCACACGGCCAACGCTTGCGTGCCGAACGCCGTGCCGCACTCTTAGCGGAACCGGCGATGCAACTCCAGGCTGATATCTGGCTGAGTCTTTATCAAAAACGATGAAACGCCTGACCAAGATCAAAGCCTGGCTCTACCAGCGCGCGGATCAAGCACGCGAGAATTTTTTCTTACTTTTGCTCGGCTTTGGCATTTTTCTCCTCGGCTTGATGCTGGTCACGGCTGCTGAATTCACGCTTCTGCCCTCTCTCGGCCAAGAGCTGATGGCACTGGCAGGCTTGATCCTCATCGGCCTCGGCAGCATACTCGCTTTTGTCGCTTACCTATGTTTAAGTATTTTGCGTGTCATGCGCTTTTTGGATTCTGATGATGAGCAGTCCCCACCCCGATATTGAAATCTATATCAAATCGACACCCATTGAAGCAATCAGCGCTTGGCTGGAGCAACGCTTTGGATCTCTAGCTCCCTGGCAGAGTAAAGGCCTGGTACACACCAGCGCCCTGACATGGCAAGGGCAGAAAATTCCTATCACTCTGCATGAAAAAGTGGCCGGAAAGGCCTGGATGAGCCTCTGGTTTCAATCCAACCAAACCCCCTGGTCACAGGATTTAGACTGCGCACAGGAAGCGGCAACGGCGCTGAACACGCAGATACGTTGCATTGTTTCAGGCTGGCAAGAAGGCGATGAGCCGGATGAATGGTGGTCTGTAGAACAGGGGGAAGCGACAAAAGTTTTGTGGCGTACCGAGTAAGTTTAATGACCACTCGGTCACCTTCGGCAAGGCCGCCTCAGTGCGGTTAAGCCACCGCTTGAAACAGAGACTCAGAAGCCTCGATCTGCTTTAGCAACTCACCGCCTAAAGAGGCTAAGCTCATTTTCGCAAAACGATCATTCGCCAGTGGCTGGCTCAGTGGCATCCGCGCTTTCACCTCAAGATGGCTCACCCAATAGGCCAACTCACCTCTTTGACTTTCACGCACCGAAGTATTTAAACGCTCAACCACTTGGGGGGTCACCAGAGAGTCTGGATGCGGATAACGCAAAACAGCTGACTCAGGCAATTGAAAGCCCGCTCCAGACGCTTCAGAAGGCCCTTCACGACGCAATTCCTGCTGAGAGGCTATCAGGGATAGCAAAAAACCAAAATCCGCCTGACGCGGCCCACGCACAGCTTGTGGCAGACTCGCGGTCAAACGCTCGATTTTCTGCTGTACCGTTGGCGGTACCTGATGGGCTAGTTGCGAAGAATCGGCCTGCATAACCACTCCATTGATGAATAGTCAGGGTATCGGCCAAGCAGAGTTAAGCTTGAGTGATTTTCAACGCGCTTTTTCAGCTCTTTGCATCCGAGAAGGGCGTGTACTCGATGCGATTGATATACCAAACCTTGGGTCCGGAGGGGGTGTGCACGAGAGCTTCATCATCCACCTGCTTGCCGATTAGGGCACGCGCCATAGGGGAGTCGATAGTGATATGCTGCAGATCGGTATCAATTTCATCACTGCCCACAATACGACAGCGCTTGATTTCACCGGCATCGTTTTCAATTTCGACCCAAGCACCAAAATAGACACGCCCTTCCTGCTCCGGCGCGTAATCCACCACTTTGACTTCTTCTAAACGCTTGACCAAAAAACGCACACGTCGATCAATCCAACGCAACTGACGCTTGCCCTCTTTATACTCAGCATTCTCACTGCGATCACCCAAAGCCGCTGCCTCAGAGACCGCTTGCGTGACCTTAGGGCGCTCGACCTTCCAGAGATAATCCAGCTCAGCTTTTAAAGCATCACGACCTGCACGCGTAATCAAAGGACTTTTCATGGCAGAAAAACTCGGTGCTTAGGATAAGATTCAAAACGAAAATTATGGATAAACAAAGGGTAACACGGAAGGGAGTTTGGAAAATGGTGGGTCGTATAGGATTCGAACCTATGACCAATTGGTTAAAAGCCAACTGCTCTACCGACTGAGCTAACGACCCAAACTGGGAGGATGAAATGGTGGGTCGTATAGGATTCGAACCTATGACCAATTGGTTAAAAGCCAACTGCTCTACCGACTGAGCTAACGACCCGCTCATCCTCTGAGTGTGGCTCCCCGAGCAGGACTCGAACCTGCGACCAATAGATTAACAGTCTACTGCTCTACCGACTGAGCTATCAGGGAACACTCAAAGTTATCCTTTGGCGGAGGGACAGGGATTCGAACCCTGGGAGCCTCTCGACTCGTCGGTTTTCAAGACCGGTGCTTTCGACCACTCAGCCATCCCTCCAAAGGATGGGCGCAGATTCTACAGCCTAGCCGATTTATGTCAACACCCTTTTGAAATAAAAAATAAATTTTTTGATTTTTCCTGCTAATCAGGAAGCATGGAAGTCTTGATCGGGAGGTGTATTCAGCCAATCAGCGTGCGGTTACGGCCCGCACCTTTAGCTTGATACAAGGCCTGATCCGCGCGCTGAATCAGCGTTTTTTCGTTATCCCCCGGTCGGTATTCGGTAATACCACAACTGACGGTCACACGCGGTAGAGGCATGTTCAGGCCCTGTTCTAAATCCGCAACCGAATCCTCCACCGAACCTTCCAGAATTGCGCTCAGCGCGGTATTGAGCTCTAGGGTCTGACGAATACGTTCAGCCACCAGAAACGCTTCAGCGGCCGAAGTATCGGGCAATAGCAATAAGAACTCCTCTCCGCCAAAGCGAAAAGCTAGATCCGCTTCGCGCAGACTGGTCCGCACAACACCGGCAAACATCTCTAAAACGCGATCGCCCAGCAAATGTCCATAACGATCATTAATTTGCTTGAAGTAATCGAGATCAAGCATACACAGGCTCAAACCTTGTGGATGCCTGACCGCACGCGCTAATTCGCGGCGTAACTGCTCGTGTAGATGGCGTACGTTATACAGCCCTGTCAGGGAATCGGTAATACTCAGCTCACGGAAGTGCTGCTCACGCTCCTGTAACATCTGCTCAAAGCGTTTTTGCTCTGATATATCGACCAGGGTCTCGATAGCACCGCACACCTCGCCTTGGGCGTCATAGAGCGCCGCAGCGGTAAAAGACAACCAACGCCCGCCTCCGATTTCTGGAAAATAATCACTGGCTTCCACCGCATTTTCGATTAAATCACTTTTACGATAGCGCCCGGCATAGAGGGTTTCGAGATGAGATATGGGATCTTCCAATAACATCAGATCCGCCATGCAATAACGCGGAGAGGCGTAAAAGCAGCGCCACTGATCACGCGTGCCAATCATGCAGGCACTGCTCAATCCACTCATGGCTTCAATGGCTTTGTTCCAAAAAACAATACGATGCTCTTTGTCGAGAACAAATACCGGGATCGCAATTCGATCAAAGGACTGGATCAGCATAGTCTCTCTTCAACTCGATCGCTGATGAATGGCTTAAACATAGCAGAGCCTGGCAACTTACCCCAGACGGCTTTAGATGAATTTGGCTTATCCACACATTCCTTGCATAAGTCTGTGCATAAGATCTGAAGAGTTCGGGGGCAAGTGCCCAAGACCGCACCAGCTTAGGCATCTGCAAAAGCGTACAAAAAAGCACCAGCACTGCCTTTAACGCTTAGATTCACTTCACCCCAGCAAATTTTGACCAAAAAAAAGCCAGTCAGAGACTGGCCAGTGTTTGAGGTTCATCCGCTAGGCGGCGAGCCGTCCAATAGTTTCGTTTCCAATAGGGATTATCCAAACGTGAGATAATCACCCCTCGACTGGTGGACGCGTGCAGAAACTTGCCCTCTCCCAAGTAAATTCCGACATGCCGCTGAGTCGCACCGGTACGGAAGAAAACAAGATCTGAAGGCTGTAAAGCCTGACGTGATACTTCCGCACCTAAATGCACCTGCTCATCGGTGCTGCGCGGCAGATCTAAGGCATAAACATTGCTAAACACTTCGCGCACAAAACCGGAACAATCGATCCCACTGCGATCTGTTCCCCCTAACCGATAAGGGGTACCCGCCCAACTCACATATTGCTGCTCTAAGGCTAAACGAATTTCCAACGGTGCCTGCACAGGTTCCGGCTTTTGCACTAGAGACTGGGGTTGACGCGTCTGGGTATAACAGCCGCTCAAGAATAAGGCCAGTAGAAGAATCAGGACTGAACGCATAATAAAAAGTGTCTTAAAAATCAAAACGCCTATATAAGCCTAAGCCAAGGCTTTTGACAAGCCCTAAATGCTGCATAGGCACAATCCCTGTCCGGACAGGCGGCGTGCAGGATCGAAAATCCGACAAATGACAGCACATCTGCTACTATGCAGGCTAAGATTTTTAGCCATTTTGATTCTTCAGTGAGAAAACACTTTGTTTAGCGAATTTTCCTTACATGAGCGCCTGCTCAAAGCCTTGGATCATCTTCAAATCCAGCAACCAACCGAGGTACAAACCGAAGTGATTCCTCGGGCACTGAATGCCAAGGATCTGCTGGTCAGTGCCCAGACCGGCAGCGGTAAAACCTTCGCTTTCTTACTCCCGATCCTGCACGCTTTTTTGCAACAATCTGCACCTCGTGCCGGCACTCGCGCCTTAATCCTCACCCCCACCCGCGAGCTGGCTGAACAGGTCTGTAAAGCCTGTGAGCAACTCTCAGCCTTCACCTTTATCAAAGCTCTCTCAGTGTGTGGTGGCGAAGGTTTCCGTGAGCAATCGGCCAAAATTCGTAAGAATCCAGAAGTGATTGTAGGGACACCGGGGCGCATCATCGAACACCTGGATAAAGGCTCGCTGGATTTTAAAGACTTAGAGTTTTTAGTGCTCGACGAAGCCGATCGCATGCTCGACATGGGCTTTCGTGAAGATGTGCTCAAAATCACACACGCCTGCCGTCCAGAGCGCCAGACCCTACTTTTCTCAGCCACTTTAAAGAAACAGCAACTGGGCGAGCTGATCGCCGAAGTCTTGCGCGACCCGGAAACCTGCTTACTCAGCAGTGCACAAACCCAGGTCGAAGCCATCACACAACAACGCGTGCTAGCCGATGATCTCAAACACAAAGAACGCCTAGTGCATGCTCTGCTGCAATCGGAAAGCGCCAATCAGGTGATTGTGTTTACCAATACCCGCTCGCAAGCCAATCATCTAGGCAATGTTTTACGTTATCACAAGCATCGTGCGGCCGTGCTGCATGGTGAAATGGATCAACCCCAGCGTCGCCAAGTCATCCGTTTATTACGTGATCAACAGATACGTGTGCTGGTCGCTACCGATGTGGCCGCTCGCGGTTTGGATATCGAAGGGATCGATCTGGTGATCAACTTTGAAATGCCGCGCAGTGGTGATGAGTATGTACATCGTATCGGGCGTACCGGACGTGCTGGACGTGAAGGCCTAGCCATCACGCTCATCGCTCCGCAAGAATGGAACCTGATGTCTTCAGTTGAGCGTTATCTAAAAATCCGTTTAGAACCCCGCTCTCTACCTGGCTTTGAAGGTCAATTCACCGGACCGAAACGGGTGAAGGCTTCTGGAAAAGCCTCCACAGACAAGAAAAAGAAAGACAAAAAAGGCAGCAAGGGTGAAGACAAGCCGAAAGTGAAGAAGCGCTTGCGTGATCAAAAAAGCATCGGTAAGCGTCGTACGCCGAGTGTTCCCGGCGAGGCCGCTACACAGCAGGACAAACCCGCGACGGATCAGGGCTTTGCCCCCCTGAAACGTAAAACCCACCCCAATTAAGCCGAACTGCAGACAAAAAAATAGGCATCAAGCGCTGGGTGAAACGCAGGATGCCTCAGTAAGTTCTATCTGCAGGGATATCTTAACAAGCACGCAACGCGGGTTATTGATCTAAATCAAAACCCGCTTACTTCTGTAGAGATTTCTTGATCTCTACAACCTTCGCCTAACCCTCAAGACTCTTTTTTTACACTAAAATGAATGGAGTTGAGGAGCCTATAAAAACTATGACCACTGCATACATCTCACACTCTGATTGTCTTTTGCATAACATGGGCCCCGAACATCCGGAAAGCCCTGTTCGTTTACAAGCCATCCGTAAAGTTTTAGAGCGCACCGGCTTGATGGAGCAACTGGATTGCCTAACGGCCGTGCCCGTTACTGATGAGCAGATACGCTTGGCACATGCCACTCTGCATCAGAAAAAACTGGAAATGAAAGTTCCTGAGCAAGGTGTCGTGTATACCGATGATGATACCGCGCTCTGTCCAGATTCACTGCATGCTGCAAGTTTAGCGGCCGGAGGCGTGATTCTTGCCACCAACCGTGTCTTAAGTGGCAAGGCAGAGAATGCCTTTTGTGCTGTGCGCCCGCCCGGACACCATGCTGAATTTAATACTCCTATGGGTTTTTGCTTCTATAACAATGTTGCTATCGGTGCCTGCCATGCCTTACTGCATGACGGTATAGAAAGGGTCGCGGTTTTGGATTTTGATGTACACCACTGCAACGGTACTGTGGATATCTTCAAGGATCGTCCCGAGGTTTTGGTCTGCTCAACCTTTCAGCATCCCTATTACCCGGAGCGTTATGTCGAAATTGACCGCCCGAACATCGTGAACTGTCCGATCCCTGCCCACTCAGAGCCTGAGGTGTTTCGCCAAGCCATTCTTGAACGTTGGATACCCGCTTTAGAAGCACATCAACCGGATATGATTTTTATATCGGCCGGTTTTGATGCCCACAAGGAAGATCCCATGGCGGATTTAAATCTGGACGAAGAGGATTATCGCTGGGTCACGCAACAGATCATGCAGATCGCTGAACGCTTTAGCCAGAAACGAATCGTCTCGGTGCTTGAAGGTGGATACAACCCTGTCTCCCTCGCATTCAGTGTCCAGGCACATGTTGAAACACTGGCCGGTTTGAGCGACTAGGCGTTTTCAAATAGCATCCAAGTGTCTGACCACCTCCCCACTTGCGGATTGCTGGCCGAGAAAGCACTCCAAAAAAAGGCTGAGTGGTCATTCACTCAGCCTTTTTTCGAACTCCAACTTGACGCCCTCTAACGTCCGAAAATCATATTTGGTAACCAAGTCACCAAACCAGGGAACAGGATCAGCAAAGCGATGATCAACACCTGCAAACCCACAAAGGGTAAAGCACCCTGGTAGATATGCCGTGTCGTGATCGCATCTGGCGCCACACCCCGCAGATAAAAGAGTGAGAAACCAAACGGGGGGGTTAAGAAGCTGGTTTGTAGATTAACAGCGACCATCACCCCTAACCAGATGGGATCGATATCCATCATCAACAGAATGGGTGCTGTGATCGGAATAACCAAGAAAATGATCTCAAAGGTATCTAGGATAAAACCGAGCAAGAACATCAATAGCATGACAAAAATGATCGCACCGACCTTACCGCCTGGCAGGCTATTGAGGAAATCGCTGACCAGCTCCTCTCCGCCCATCATGCGGAAAACCAAAGAGAAAACAGATGCACCGATAAGAATGATAAAAATCATTGTTGTCGTGTTCGCAGTCGCAAACATCACCTGACGCAGATTACTGAAGTTTAATCGGCCACGAAATGCCGCCAAAATCATTGCTCCAACCGCCCCGACAGAAGCCGACTCCGTTGGGGTTGCCACCCCGCCTAAAATCGAACCCAAAACGGCAATAATCAAGACCAAAGGTGGCAAGAGCGTCACCAGCACATCCCGCTTCAAGCGTGCTTTTTCTTCCGCAGTCACCTCCAATGCCGGGCAGGTCTCAGGGTGGCGAATCGATTTATAAATCATAAAACACATATAGATTGCCACCAGCAGCAGGCCGGGGATAAAGGCTCCGGCAAACAGATCCCCGACTGAAACCGGAGTGGGCGCAAAGTTACCTTTGGACATCTGTACCTGTTGGTTCACACCCGCCAGCATATCTCCCATAAAGATCAACACTGTGGAAGGCGGGATAATCTGACCCAAGGTTCCCGAAGCACAGATCACACCGGTAGAGAGTTTTGGATCATAACCGGCACGCATCATGGCCGGCAGAGACAAAAGCCCCATAGTCACCACCGTGGCACCCACGATACCCGTTGATGCCGCTAACAAGGCCCCCACCACAATGACCGACAGCCCCAAACCACCGCGCATTTTGCCGAACAAGCGCCCCATCGTAATCAGCAACTGCTCGGCAATCCCAGAACGTTCCAGCATCATGCCCATAAAAATGAACAAAGGAACGGCGACCAAGACCTCGTTGAGCATGACACCGATATAACGTGGTGCCAGACTGGAAAAATTCGATAAATCAAACACCCCCAACGCATGGCCAATGGCGGCAAAGATCACCGAGGTCCCTGCCAGAGAAAAGGCCACGGGGAATCCCATCATCAGAATCACGATGATGCTGAAAAACATCACCAGTGCAAGTATCTCGCCGAGCAGTACCGGATCCATCATCACCCCCCTTCACCATAACGGAAACTTTCCGGCACCAACTCTTCATGATGCGTCAGAATCAAAATACTGCGCAACACCATCGCCAAAGCCTGTAATGCCACGACCGCGACAAACACCAGAATAAAAGACTTCACAATATACAAACCCGGCATGCCGCCAAAGTTGCTGGAGGCTTCCATAAAACGCCAAGAGCGCTGCACATAGGGCAGACTGTAACTGGTTAGAATCCATAGGAAAGGCGTCACGAACACCAGCGAACCGATCAAGTCGACCCAGGCTTTGCGCCGATCGCTTGCAGGGCGGTAAAAAATATCAACACGGACATGCCCATTCTTCATCAAGGTATAACCGGCGATGCCCATAAACATCATGCCATTCAACCAGACATAAAGATCTTGCAACCAAACAAATCCTGTGGAAAAGAAGTAGCGCAGCACTACAACCGTAAAACAGACCAAGACTATGCCTAGTGAAAACCAGGAAAAAATATGACCAAGAATCAGATTGATCCGACAGATCAAACGAACAAAAAATGCCAGTATGTGCATAATACCCCTCAAACAGAGCCGCATTAAAAAGAAAGGTCGCATCCTGCAGCCTGAAAAAAGTGCGCCATTAAAGCACCCCAAACCTCAAGGAACAATCCACTCAAAGCCCTTAACTTATAGGCAGAAATCAGAAAAGGCGCCAGGTAAATATGAGCGTCATTAAGGAGCCGGTTAAAATGACTAGGTAACGTACCCATTGCACCGGTAAGCGCCGCGCCAAAGCCGCCCCCTGATAACCGCCAAGTGTTGCGGCAAGCATCATGACACCTCCTTCCCACCAGAGTATTTTGCCTGCCCAAGCAAAGGCGGCCACTGAGATGAAAGAGAGAATAAACGACAAACTGTTTTTGAGGCCGTTCATCTGATTCAGGCTTTGCATCCCCGCTGCGGCAAAAAGCGCGAGCAAAAGAATCCCTAAGCCGCCATTAAAGTACCCCCCATAGACGGCAACCAAGAACAAGCCCGGGAGAAGCGGTAGGGGTAGTTCGCTTTTACGCACTAAAACCAGTAAGCGCTGACCCAATGCAAACATCAGGGTAGCAAATAAGAGCAACAAAGGGATGACAAAAGCAAAGACTTGGGCCGGTGTAATCAACAACAATAAGGCACCCAGCAAACCACCCGCCAAGCCCACTGCGGCCATCTGTAAATGTTGCTTCAGCGCTATATGACGCAGCTCTCGACGAAAACCTAGAGAGCCTCCGAGATAACCTGGCAAGACTGCAAGCGCACTGGTCGCATTTGCCATGATAGGAGGAACACCCGCCCAGACCAGTGCCGGAAAGGTCAGAAAACTACCGCCACCGGCGATCGCATTCAAAACACCTGCGCTGTAACCGGCTAGAATCAGCACGGACCATTCAAGCATCTCTGGGGCTCCTATCGCGTTTTCCGTCTTTGCGGAATTTGACTTGGGGTTATACCCAGCGCAAGAGCAAGGGTCAATCTAGCCTGGAAGAAAAAGCTGGCTTAATGGACAATTTATAGACTGAAACCTTGGTTTAGAGAAACCTGATGATGCCTTCACGCTCTGATGCAATCGCTTATGGCCTGCTAACTCTCACCGCACTTTTTTGGGGCGGTAATTTTGTGGTTGGACGCGCAGTATCCTCTGAAATCCCTCCCATCGCCCTCGCTTGGTGGCGCTGGTGCTTTGCCCTGGGTCTCATCTTACCCTTTTGCTTAGTGCCTTTATGGCGCAAGCGTCGGCAACTATGGCAGGCACGCTGGCCTCTCTTACTCCTTGCGGCATTAGGCGTTACGGCTTTTAACACCCTAGTCTATCTCGGTTTACAAACAGCAACCGCCAGTGATGCGTTACTGATTCTCTCAGCAGGTCCCATTCTGATTCTGCTCATTTCCTGGGTGTTGTATCGTGAAAAAATCAGCACGGGGCAGTTGTTGGGTGTGAGCTTGTCCCTTCTCGGGGTGCTGATGATCATTAGTCGTGGAGCACCTTGGCGACTGCTATCGCAGCTCGAGGGCAATCTGGGTCTTATTTGGATTCTGCTCGCCGTTATCAGCTGGGCTTTTTACTCCGTGCTCTTACGCTTGCGTCCCCATGGCCTGACCGGGTTTGAGTTTTTTGCCAGCAGCGTCATCCTAGGTTTTTTATTGTTAACGCCTTTTTATCTCTATGAACACTGGGTTCAAGCTAGAATCCTGATCTGGAACGAGCAAAGTCTTTATGCGCTTTTTTATGTCAGCATTTTCGCCTCGGTTCTTGCTTTTTTATTTTGGAATCAAGGCGTTGCTCAACTAGGTGCTAATCGGACAGGCTACTTCATTCACTTGATCCCTGTCTGGGGGATTTTACTGGCTTACCTGTTTCTGGCAGAACGTTTGTATCTCTTTCATGCCTTGGGAATCGGGATGATAGTCGGTGGGCTGATCCTTTCTACCGGTCGAGCCGTAACCGTCAAAAATTAAAAATTCATACACCAGACTCGACAAAATCCAAGTCTATCGCTAAGTTAAGTTGAGCTTTTAAAACAAAAACAAACGGAGCTTTAATCTATGAAACGTCGTAGTTTTATCAAAGGTGCCGCCCTAGGTGCCGGTATTGCGGCTGCCGGTGCTGCGGCCCCCGCTATTGCTCAGCGTCGAATCAATTGGCGCATGGTGACCACCTGGCCACGTAACTTCCCTGGATTTGGTGTTGGCGCTCAGCGTCTTGCTGATCGCATCACCCAGATGTCTGAAGGCCGCCTGACGGTTCAAGTATTCTCCGCCGGTGAGCTTGTCCCTGCCCTAGGTACTTTTGATGCCGTCATTGAAGGCTCAGCAGAGATGAGTCACGGCGCTGCCTACTATTGGCAGAATAAGAGTCGTGCCACTTCCTTTTTCACCAGTGTTCCCTATGGCATGACCTCGCGCGAACTGGCCGCGTGGATACGTTATATGGGTGGCCAAGAGATCTGGGATGAAGTGTATGATCAGTTTGGTGTCAAAGGCTTTTTGTCCGGTGACACAGGTACACAAGCCGGCGGTTGGTTCCGCAAAGAACTTAAGGGACTGAGTGATATCAGTGGATTACGCTTCCGCACCCCCGGACTCGGCGGCCAGGTTTGGCAAAAACTCGGCGCAACGGTGGTGAATATGGCCGGAGGCGAGATTTATGCGGCATTGCAGTCGGGTGCTTTGGATGCCGCTGAGTTCATTGGCCCCTACAATGATCTCGCCCTAGGCTTCCACCAAGTCTGCAAGGATTATTATTTCCCAAGCTTCATTGAACCCGGTCTAGCCTGTGAGCTGGTGGTTAGCAAGGATAAACTATTAGCTCTACCCAAAGATCTGCAAATGATCGTCGAAACTGCCTGCCAAGCAGAATATGACCAGGTCGCATCCGATTTCTATGCCAACGATCCCATCGCATTACAAACACTGGTGAATCAGCATGGTGTACGTGTGCATCAATTCCCAGAGGAGATTCTCGAAGCCGGTGCCAAAGCATCTCTGGAGATCTTACAGGAGCTGCGAGAAGGGGGGGATGCGCTGACCAAGAAAACAGCAGAAAGCTATGTCAAATCCTTGAATATTCTGCGCACTCGCACCGATTCTGTGGATATGGCTTTCCTCGCGGCACGTCAGAAATATTTCAATATTTCTTAACGAATAAACACAAGCTGACTACTCAAAAGGCTACCACCCTGGTAGCCTTTTTGCGTTTTTGTCTCCGATCACACAGGATATTTTTGCATGATGAAACGCCGCAGTTTTATTAAAGGTGCCGCGCTAGGAGCCGGTTTAGCCGCCGGTAGCAGCGTTGCCCCCGCCCTCGCACAAACACGTATCACTTGGCGCATGGTCACCACCTGGCCGAAAAACTTCCCGGGTTTAGGCACGGGTGCTCAGCGCTTGGCTGATCGCATCACGCAAATGTCCGGTGGCCGACTCACCATTCAGGTTTTCTCCGCTGGTGAGCTGGTGCCCGCCTTAGGGACCTTTGATGCCGTAATAGAAGGCTCGGCGGAAATGAGCCATGGTGCCGCTTATTACTGGCAAAACAAAAGTCGTGCCACCGCTTTTTTCACCGGTGTTCCCTACGGCATGACCTCCCGCGAACTGGCGGCCTGGATTCGTTATATGGGCGGGCAGGAGATCTGGGATGAGGTCTATGATCAGTTTGGTGTGAAAGGCTTCCTGTCCGGTGATACCGGAACACAAGCCGGTGGTTGGTTCCGCAAGCCTCTAGAGAGTCTAGAGGATATTAAGGGGCTGCGCTTTCGAACCCCAGGTTTAGGTGGACAGGTTTGGCAGAAACTGGGAGCGACTGTGGTGAATATGGCGGGGGGCGAAATCTATGCGGCGCTTCAATCTGGTGCGTTAGATGCCGCTGAGTTTGTCGGCCCTTATAACGATTTAGCCCTAGGCTTTCATCAGGTCTGCAAGGATTATTACTTTCCAAGCTTCATCGAACCAGGCTTAGCCACTGAACTGGTCGTGAACAAGGCAAAATTCTCAGCTCTGCCCAAAGACCTGCAGCAGATAGTCGAGACGGCTTGTCAGGCGGAGTATGACCAAGTAGCTTCTGAGTTTTATGCCAACGACCCCATCGCCTTAAAAACACTGGTTGAACAACATGGTGTCCGCTTACATCGTTTCCCAGATGAAATACTAGAAGCCGGTGCTTTAGCCGCTCACGAAATTCTGCAGGAGCTGCGTGCGAGTGGAGATGCCCTGACCCAGAAAACAGCAGACAGTTTTACCTCCGCACTGTCTATTCTGCGCACCCGCACTGAGCAGGTCGATCAAGCCTTCTTAGCCGCCCGCGAGAAGTTCTTTCAACTGGATTAACCCAAACCTTATCTTTATCTACTCGCTCTTAAATTAAAAAAGCCGGCACAATGCCGGCTTTTTAGGTTGAACGTTGCGGGATTAGCCCACAAACTTAATCATAACCCCTGCAGCAACAGCGGAGCCGATAACCCCGGCGACGTTTGGTCCCATCGCATGCATCAACAAGAAATTCTGAGGGTTAGCCTCAAGACCTAGCTTATTGGATACACGTGCAGCCATAGGTACAGCGGAGACCCCAGCCGAACCAATTAACGGGTTGATCGCATTGCCACCCATCAACTTGTTCATCAACTTGGCCATCAACACCCCAGCAGCCGTGCCCACTGCGAAGGCGACGATCCCCAGCAGCATGATGCCCAGTGTCTGCATATCCAAGAACTTATCCGCACTCAGCTTGGAGCCGACAGATAAACCCAAGAAAATGGTCACGATGTTGATCAAGGCATTCTGAGCGGTGTCACTGAGACGATCGACCACACCGCACTCACGCATCAGGTTACCGAAGCAGAACATTCCCAACAGCGGAGCGGCATCTGGCAGCAACAAGGCCACTAGCACCAGTAGCGACAAGGGGAACAGGATCTTCTCCAGTTTCGAAACATGACGCAGCTGACTCATCACGATCTTACGCTCGGCCTGAGTCGTCAGCAGACGCATGATCGGCGGCTGTACCATTGGTACCAACGCCATATAGGCATAGGCCGATACCGCAATGGCGCCCAAAAGATGCGGAGCCAACATAGTTGAAACATAGATCGCCGTCGGACCATCAGCGCCCCCGATGATACCGATTGCAGCGGCCTCACGTAGAGAGAAGTCCATGACGCCCATCGCCGTCAAGGCCACAGCACCCAGAACGGTTGCAAAGATACCAAATTGAGCTGCGGCTCCGAGGAACAGGGTGCGAGGATTAGCCAAAAGTGGGCCAAAGTCCGTCATCGCACCAACACCCATGAAAATAATCAGAGGTGCCGCACCGGAGGCAACGGCAATATTGTAAAAGTTGTACAACATGCCATTGTTATAGCCCGCATCCTGGGCAACTAGGGAAGCCGCAGCATGCGTTGAAGCATTCGAGTCATAGTACAAATGTTTCAAATGATCTGGATCTAAGGAGCTACTCCCCAAAACGACCGCTAGATCTCTCAGCACATCTGCTGACGCGAAGTACAAAGCGTTCTCTACCGCCGAAAATGCCATCCCGGCCTGGGGAATGTTCGCTAACACCCCAGCAAAACCGATCGGCAACAACAAAAGTGGCTCAAACTTTTTATGGATGGCCAAATAGAGCAACATCAAACCCACCAGAATCATAATCATCTGACCGATACTGAGGTTGTAGGCTCCGGAGGCGTACCAAATATTTAATAGCTTTTCCATGTAGCGCCCCTATCAAGCCAGCGTCAGCAGAGAATCGCCAACCTGGACAGAGTCACCTTCCTTAACATCCACAGAAACAACGGTACCTGAACGTGCGGCACGCACTTCAGTCTCCATTTTCATGGCTTCAAGGATGACCAGCACATCACCTTCGTTGACTTGCTGTCCAACCGACACTTGAACCTTCCAAATGTTACCGGCCAGAGGCGCGCCCACAGGCTCACCACTTCCAGCAACCGGCGCTGGGGCAGCGGCTACAGGTGCAGCCGCTTTAACGGCAGAAACATCGCCACCTTCGCTGACCTGAACCACATAGCTCTGGCCATTCACAGTGATGGTATAAACTTCAGATCCAGACATAGCTTTCTTCTCTTTAGACGGGGTAGCGGGAACGGCAGCCTCAGCACTAGGTGCTGGTTCAAACGCATCAGGATTGCCGCGATTTTGCAAAAACTTCAAACCGATTTGCGGGAAAAGCGCGTAAGTAAGCACGTCATCAATGGTTTTTTCACCACTTTCTAAACAGATACCTTTTTCTTGCGCCAGGTTCGCCAGCTCAGCATTCAGTTTATCCATTTCAGGCTGCAGCAGATCGGCAGGACGGCAGGTGATCGGCTCATCTCCATTTAAAACGCGTTGCTGTAATTCAGCATTGTAAGGTGCCGGTGCCGCACCGTACTCGCCGCGCAAAATGGCCTGAACTTCTTTGGAAATAGTTTTATAACGCTCACCCATCAGGACGTTAATCACGGCCTGAGTCCCGACGATTTGTGAGGTAGGCGTGACCAATGGAATCAGACCTAGATCTTCACGCACCTTAGGGATCTCGGCCAGCACTTCATCAAACTTGTCTGCCGCGCCCTGCTCTTTTAGCTGACTCTCCATGTTCGTCAACATACCACCTGGCACCTGTGCCAAGAGGATCCGGGAATCAGTACCGCGCAAAGAACCTTCAAATTTGGCATACTTCTTCCGCACTTCACGGAAATAAGCCGCAATCTCTTCTAACAACTCAAGATTCAGACCGGTATCACGCTCCTGACCCGCTAAAGCCGCAACAACCGTTTCCGTTGCGGTATGGCCATAGGTCATCGACATCGAAGAAATGGACGTATCCACACGGTCGATACCCGCTTCAATCGCCTTCAGCAACGTCATATCCGCCAGTCCAGAGGTCGCATGCGATTGCAGCTGCACTTCCAGATCGGTCTGAGCTTTTAAGCGTGAAACCAGATTAAAGGCATCATAGGGCGTGAGGATACCGGACATATCCTTGATAAAGATGGAGTCAGCACCCATATCTTCAAGGGTTCTCGCATAGTCCACCCAAGTATCCAGCGTGTGCACGCGACTGGTGGTATAAGACAGAGTACCCTGAGCATGTTTACCACATGCCTTAACCGCTTTGATCGCCGCTTCCAAGTTACGTGGGTCGTTCATGGCATCAAAAATTCGGAACACGTCGACACCATTGGTTGCCGCACGCTCCACAAACCTAGCCACCACATCATCCGCATAGTGGCGATAACCCAGCAAGTTCTGACCACGTAACAGCATCTGCTGAGGTGTGTTAGGCATCGCCGCTTTTAATTCACGAATACGTACCCAAGGATCTTCGCCCAAATAACGGATACAAGCATCAAAAGTTGCGCCGCCCCAGCTTTCCATTGACCAGTAACCCACCTGATCCAATTTCGCCGCAATTGGCAACATATCGTCTAAGCGCATTCGCGTTGCGAGGAGGGATTGATGGCCGTCACGCAGAACGAGTTCTGTGATGCCAAGCGGTTTCTTTGCGTCTGACATGAGATAACCTTTTTCTCTGAAACTTAAATTTGATTACTGACCATCACGATCAGAACGGAATTTACGGATGGCTGCTGTCATCACAGCGACCAACTCAGCATCATTCTGAGCCGGCTGTGCAGCAGACGGAGATCGGGTTACAGCAGGCTTCGCAACCGGTGCCGGCTCAAAGCGCATCACCAAGCGTGACATGAGACTGGTTACAAAAACCAGAAGGGTTAGAAAGACAATGACAAACCCCATACCGAAAACCATCAAGGACAAGCCTTCGGCGATTAGATCGTCCATAAAATACTCCTGCATGATCTGAAACAGGTTGAAGATCTGCCGGCGGCTTTTGGCCACTGCACTGTTTAGCCGGGTTAGGCAAACATAGAGACACTCAGCAGATACATATTGTTTTTGTTCTCTTTGGCATTAAAGCGGATTTGCCAACGACGAACAATATGGGAAAGTATTTAAACTGAATTTATTCTAGCCAGCAACATTGTCGACAACTTGTAGTTTTTTTACAAAAAATACAATCTATACAGCTATCACCATGCCTGCGCCTGCATCACTGCTGACAAAACCAAGCTAGACTTAAGAATAATAGCTAATTCCGACCCCATCCTGCACAGATTGTCGACAATTTTCAGCTCAAGCAAAAAACGACCGAAAATCGGACCTGCGCATTTGGCGCGAAATGTAAATCAGAAGATGATGTGAATTAAGTAATCGAAAAATCAGAGGATTCAATGGCGCGCCCGAGAGGATTCGAACCTCTGACCGCCTGGTTCGTAGCCAGGTACTCTATCCAGCTGAGCTACGGGCGCATTATTGAACTTTGTACAGATATGCAGATGCATAAAGATATGGCGCGCCCGAGAGGATTCGAACCTCTGACCGCCTGGTTCGTAGCCAGGTACTCTATCCAGCTGAGCTACGGGCGCACATCATGAGCCGTTGTTTGTTTTGCTGTTGGCGCGCCCGAGAGGATTCGAACCTCTGACCGCCTGGTTCGTAGCCAGGTACTCTATCCAGCTGAGCTACGGGCGCTTACAACAAAAGTGGCGGTGAGTGAGGGATTCGAACCCTCGATAGAGTTTCCCCTATACGCCCTTAGCAGGGGCGCGCCTTCAGCCACTCGGCCAACTCACCTAACAACGGCGCATATACTACAAGGAAGATTTCCTAATTAAAAGAAAAATTTAAAAAAATTATTCTTTTTCCTGACCTTCCACTTTTTCACGCTGGATTCGCTGATAAATCTCTTCACGATGAACAGATACATCTTTCGGCGCATTCACACCAATACGAACCTGGTTTCCTTTCACGCCTAAAACCGTGACAGTGACATCATCACCGACCATGAGGGTTTCGCCTACGCGTCGAGTTAAAATCAGCATATGGGTCTCCTATTTCCTTGTTATTGCTGATTGGATCACCTAGGTGACCTTTGTCTCACTCTGAGACAGTATCGGTTGCATCCAGATTGAACGCAGAGTGCAGAGCACGTACGGCCAACTCCAGGTACTTCTCTGCAATCACAACTGATACTTTAATTTCAGATGTCGAGATCATCTGAATATTAATATTTTCATTCGCCAGCGCATCAAACATCTGGCTAGCCACACCTGCATGTGAGCGCATACCCACACCTACAATCGAGACCTTAGCAATTTTGTTGTTACCGCTACACTCACGCGCACCTAACTCAACGACAACCTGATCTAGGATTTTACGCGCTTTTTCGAAGTCATTACGATGCACAGTGAAGGTAAAATCGGTTGTTTTATCTTCTGCAACGTTCTGCACAATCATATCGACTTCGATATTCGCGCGGCTGATTGGGCCGAGAATACGTGAGGCCACACCCGGCAGATCCGGTACGCCGATCACAGTCAATTTTGCTTCATCACGGTTAAAGGCTATGCCAGAAATCACCGGTTTTTCCACAGTCTCTTCATCCTCTGTTGTAATCAATGTACCCGGACCCTCTACCATGCTAGAGAGTACACGCAAAGGCACCTTGTACTTCCCAGCAAACTCTACGCTGCGGATCTGCAGAACTTTAGAGCCGAGGCTGGCCATTTCCAGCATCTCTTCAAAGGTAATTTTTTCCAAACGTTGTGCCGACTCCACAACACGTGGATCGGTGGTATAAACCCCATCCACGTCTGTGTAAATTTGGCACTCATCTGCCTTAAGCGCTGCAGCCAGAGCCACCCCTGTAGTATCCGAACCACCACGTCCCAGCGTTGTGATATTGCCTTCCGGGTCCATCCCCTGGAAACCTGCAACCACCACCACACGCCCTTGATCCAGATCAGCGCGCATCTTGTCAGTCTCAATATCCTGAATTCTGGCTTTAGTATAGGCGCTATCTGTCAGAATCTTGACCTGTGCACCGGTATAAGAACGCGCGGCGACACCACGTTTCTCCAAGGCCATACACAACAGGGCGATTGTCACCTGCTCACCGGTTGAAACCAGCACATCCATTTCACGTGGATTGGGTTCATCTGAAATGGCTTTTGCCAAGCCAATCAAGCGGTTGGTTTCACCACTCATCGCCGACAGCACGACCACTACATCATCCCCACGATCTCGGAAGCTCTTCACTTTGTCCGCAACCGCTTCGATACGTTCAATCGAACCTACCGAGGTACCACCGTACTTTTGTACGTACAATGCCATTTCATTTTTCTCCTGGAGCGTCCCGTTAAAGGACTAACCTTTTAATTCAAACTGGCACTCGCCACCCACTCAGGGACCGCCTGCAAGGCTTTGGGAATCGCACTAATATCTTGACCACCGCCCTGCGCCATATCCGCACGACCACCGCCCTTACCCCCTAAGAGGGCTGACAGTTCACGCACCAAATTCCCAGCTGAGAGATGCGCCGTCAGATCCGCCGTGACACCGGCGACCAAACTGACCTTCCCTTCATCTGCAGCCAAGAGCACCACAACACCACTACCAATCTTGTTTTTCAATTGATCTAGCAGATCACGCAAGCCTTTGACATCTACACCCTCAACTTGAGTCGCTAGAACACGCACACCCTGCACCTCAACCGCCTGAGCTAGAAGATCGCCGCTTTGCGCAGAAGCCAATTTTGCCGACAAACGCTCTAACTCTTTTTCCAAAGAACGATTACGCTCAGCCAAGGACTTCACTTTATCCATCAAGGTGGCGCGTGAGCCTTTTAACAAGGCCGCTATTTCACTCACGAGCTGATCGGTTTCCACAATCGTTTGCAAGGCGCTCTCACCTGCTGCGGCTTCGATACGACGTACGCCCGATGCAATGCCTCCTTCTGAAAGAATGCGGAAAACACCGAGATCTCCTGTACGTTGTGCATGAGTACCTCCACATAACTCCATCGAGAAGTCCCCCCCCATGCTCAAAACTCGCACTTCATCGTCGTACTTTTCACCAAACAGAGCCATCGCTCCGCGAGCACGCGCTTCATCGATCGGCATCAATTCAGTAGCAACCGGACTATTGAGACGAATCTGCTGGTTAACCAGGGCTTCGATTTGACTCAGCTCTTCAGCGCTCACCGCCTCAAAGTGAGAGAAATCAAAGCGTAAACGCTCGGCATTCACCAAGGAACCACGCTGTTGCACATGCTCACCGAGCACCTGACGCAAAGCGGCATGCAGAAGATGTGTCGCGGAGTGGTTCAGCGCCGTTGCTTGACGACGCGCTTGATCCACTTCGGTGACCAGGCTGTCACCCACTTTAATCACACCTTCATTGACCTGGCCATGATGCAAATGATGCTTACCCTCTTTAGTGCAGTCCTGCACCTGAAAGAGGCCACGATCCCAACGTAACATCCCCTGATCACCGGCCTGACCACCCGATTCAGCATAAAAGGTCGTGGACTCTAAAACCACCACACCCGCTTCACCTGCGCTGAGCTGATGCACCTTTTCACCTTTTGCGCTTAGCAGGGCCACCACCTGACTACGCCCCTCTAGGGCATCGTAGCCGTTAAAGCGTGTCTGGCCTTCAAGATCCAACTGATCGTTATAATCGACATTAAACTGACCGGCCGCACGCGCACGTTCGCGCTGCTGCGCCATTTCGGTTTCAAAACCTTCCATATCCAGCGTCAAACCCTGCTCACGCGCGACATCAGCGGTCAGGTCAACAGGGAAACCGTAGGTGTCATAAAGACGAAATACCGTTTCACCAGCAATGACCTGCCCTTCCAACTCGGCGATTGCCTGCTCCAGAATCGCCATTCCATGTTCCAGGGTGCGCGCAAACTGCTCTTCCTCTTTTAACAGAACCTTGGTGATTTGCGCTTGCTGCAGGCGCAGTTCAGGATACGCATCCCCCATCACCTCAGCCAAAGTGGCTACCAGCTGATGGAAAAAAGCCTGCTTAGCGCCTAATTTGTTACCGTGACGTATCGCACGACGAATAATACGACGCAGAACATAACCTCGCCCTTCATTGGAGGGCAGCACACCATCGAGAATCAGGAAGCTGGAAGAACGAATATGGTCAGCAATAACTCGTAAGGATTTATTATTCAGCTGATCGGTACCGACTGCCGCCGCAGCGGCTTGCAGCAATGCTTGGAAGAGATCAATTTCATAATTGCTGTGTACCTGCTGCATCACAGCCGCAATACGCTCTAAGCCCATGCCGGTATCCACAGATGGCTTGGGCAAAGGTGTCATCTGCCCATCCGCAGAGCGGTTGTATTGCATAAAAACGATGTTCCAGATTTCGATGTAACGATCACCGTCATCATCTGGACTGCCTGGAGGACCACCGGCAACATCCGGGCCATGATCAAAGAAAATTTCCGTGCAAGGACCACAAGGGCCTGTATCACCCATTGACCAGAAGTTATCTTCATCCAGTTTAGAGAAGCGAGTTGGGTCAATTCCCATACCCTCTTTCCAGATGCGCTCTGCTTCATCATCACTGTGATGAACCGTTACCCACAAACGCTCTTTCGGCAGTTGCAGCACTTCGGTTAAAAAGGTCCAGGCAAAACGAATCGCATCCTGCTTGAAGTAATCGCCGAAGCTAAAATTACCCAGCATTTCAAAGAAGGTGTGATGACGCGCAGTATAACCCACGTTTTCCAGATCGTTATGTTTACCACCGGCACGCACACAGCGCTGCGAACTGGTCGCACGGCTATAAGGACGTTTGTCCGTTCCCAGAAATACATCCTTAAACTGCACCATCCCCGCATTGGTGAATAGCAAGGTTGGATCATTGCCGGGAATTAATGGACTGGAAGCAACAACGCTATGTCCTTGTTGCTCAAAGAAATCAAGGAAAGCCTGTCGTATCTGCGCACTTGTCATGTATTTCATAGTATCGATCCGCTGCCTGGTACGGTTCAGAAAATGACCGCATAGTATATAGATAATCGATAAAATGTACGATATTTTTCGTTTTTCTAGCCCTAGAGTGCGCTCAATTTTTATGGGCTAAAACGGATGGATCTAATCGAACTCAGCTTCAGAGTCCAAATGCTTCAGCGCCTCTCTGACCTGATCGTAACTAAATCCGGCATTGAGTAGGCTGCGCATACGTTTAGCCTGCTCTTCGCGACTGGGCGCGAGCATTTCTCCATATTTACGTCGATACAAAGCTGCTGCAAGCTCCGGCCAGTTCGGGTTCGCGGCCAAGATTTCCTGATCCACCCGCTCGCGCGCAATCCCTTTTTGTCGCAACTCATAACGAATACGCTGCTCTCCTTGATACTGTTGCAGGCGATTACGTATCCACACCTCGGCAAACCGCTGATCACTTTGATAACCAGCTTCACTCAGATGATCCAATACTTCCTCAACAACATCCTTAGACGCAAAACGACTCAAACGTTGCATAAGTTCAGCATAAGAGTACTCACGCCGAGCCAACAGACGTAGTGCGCGCTCTTGTAAAGATTTGGCGTCGTCCTGAGACTTTTTCAAACTCCAGGCTCCATAAACAAAACAGGGCCTTACGGCCCTATTTAAGTCAAACAAAAATTAATCTAGATCCAGCTCCGCTTCGGTGGCAATATCCGCATCCGCACTCACGGATACCCCGGATACCAACAACCGCTTACGAATCTCAGCTTCAATCTCCTGCGCGATTTCAGGATGCTCTTCCAGATACTTCGCTGCATTCGCCTTACCCTGCCCAATCTTGTCACCTTTATAGGCATACCAAGCACCGGACTTATCCACTAAACCTTCCTTAACGCCCAGATCAATCACTTCGCCCATGTGGTAAATGCCACTACCATACATGATCTGGAACTCAGCCTGTTTAAAGGGGGGCGAAACCTTGTTCTTGACGACCTTGACGCGTGTTTCGTTACCGATCACTTCATCACCCTGCTTCACCGATCCAATACGACGGATATCCAGGCGTACAGACGCATAGAACTTCAACGCATTACCGCCTGTTGTGGTTTCTGGGGAACCAAACATAACGCCAATCTTCATGCGTATCTGGTTAATAAAGATCAGCAAACACCCAGCATTTTTGACACTGCCTGTTAATTTTCGCAGCGCTTGAGACATTAAACGTGCCTGCAAGCCAACATGGGAGTCTCCCATATCCCCTTCAATTTCCGCCTTAGGCGTCAGTGCCGCCACCGAGTCCACAACAATGACATCCACGGCATTGGAGCGCACCAACATATCGGTGATCTCCAAAGCCTGCTCACCGGTATCCGGCTGAGACATCAACAGATCATCAACATTAACGCCTAATTTCTCGGCATAAATCGGATCCAAGGCATGCTCGGCATCCACAAAAGCACAGGTTTTACCCTGTTTCTGAGCTTCAGCAATCACTTGCAGGGTGAGAGTAGTTTTACCAGAAGATTCAGGGCCATAGATCTCAACAATACGACCATAAGGCAACCCACCCAAACCCAGAGCGATATCCAACCCTAAGGAGCCGGTAGAAACACTTGGGATCACCTCGCGGGGCTGATCACCCATACGCATGACCGCACCCTTGCCAAACTGGCGTTCAATTTGTGACAGAGCCGCATCCAATGCTTTCTTTCTGTTTTCGTCCATTGTGAACCTCCAAGTCTGAGCCGTTACGCGAAATAATTACTGTATATCTGAACAGTATTATTTCAGATTTTCTTAGGATTGCAAGTTAAGCTCGGCAGATAGTCTAAAATTCCTTGCAACGCCGCCTGTACCGCCTGCTCACGAACAGCCTGACGATCTCCCTGAAAATGATAGAGTTGCGCCTGGGTCGGTTGACCTTTTACGGCCCAAGCCAACCAAACTGTACCCACAGGTTTCTCAGGTGTGCCGCCGTCTGGTCCTGCTACACCACTGATTGCGACACTGATTTCACTCTCGGTCAACCTTCTCACTCCATCTGCCATCGCCACTACCACCTCTTGGCTGACCGCTCCAACCCGTTCAAACAACGCTGAATCCACACCCAGCATCTTGGTTTTGGCCGCATTGGAATAGGTGACACAACCGCCTTCAAACCAGGCTGATGAACCTGGAATGGCCGTCATAAGCTGCGCCACCCAGCCTCCGGTACAGCTTTCCGCACAACTCATCTTTGCTTGAGCAGCTTGGAGCGCAGCAGCAACTTCTTGAGCCTTGTTCAGCAACATAGCTATCCCACATACATTCGAAAAGATGACCAATAGATCAACAGTTAAAGACTAAATCTCAATGCCGGTCAGAATCTGGTTCGACCACTGCCGACTTTCTAAAAAATAGCGATTGAGCTTATCAATCACCCTCGTATTCAAGCTCCCCATACGGGCTTGTTCAAAGGCTTGCACCAGTTTCAATACTCGCCCTAGGTCGCCCTCTTGTGTCAATAAAGCGCGCTTAATCTCATCACTCAAGGGCAGCTCCGAACAGAGCGCGGGCAGGTCTTGGTTCAACAATACGTCGGCCATGGATAGCAGGCCTGTCATAAATGCCGCTTCTGAACTGAGCTTAAACTCATTAACCGCGATCTGTTGGCACATCGCCGCGCGCGTTAAGGTCTGTGGCAACAAGAGCAGATTACTCGGGTCATCATTAGCCAAAATCAGGGTCGTCACTAAGGTCCGCATGCGCACCTCACCGAGCAGTAAAATCGCTTGGCGCAGGCTAGTAATTTCATTCACGCGGCGGTGTAACGGTGAGTTGATCATGCGCAATAAGCGGATACACAGATGTGGATCCTGAGCAATAAGCTCTTCTAGAATACGCAAATCCGTGTCGGTTTTCTGCAGCTCAGCCAGAAGCTGAAGCTGAGCGTTTTGATTACCGGCTCGCTTAAGTGCCGTTGAGCGTTTAATCTCCGGGCGGGCATAAAAATAGCCCTGAAACAACTCAAAGCCCTGTTCAACACAGTGTTGATAAGTGGCAAAATCCTCTACCTTTTCCGCCAAGAGTGTTAAGCCTTGTCCTCGATAAAGATCGAGATCACCTAGCTGGGGAGGCGCCTCCAACATATCCAGCTTGATAATATCGGCTAATTCTAGGAGAGGTCTTGTCTTGGCCGTCAAAACAAAATCATCCAGTGCTAGGGTGTATCCACGCGCTTTCACCTCTTCCAGCGCTTGAATAACTTCACCATCCCCTTCCACGGTTTCCAAAACTTCAATCACGACCTGCTGCGGATCCGGTGGCAAAAGGTCTGGCTGTAACAACCAATCTCGCGGTGCGTTAAAAAAGAGTTTACGCTGACCACACAGAGCTTCGACACCCGCCTCATAAAAAGCCGCGTTACACACTCTTGCCGTGGCTCTGATTGGATCCTCGATGATCGCACCCCTGGCTTGAACCGAGGCTCGATAAAGCAGCTCATCCGCAACATGACGTAATTGAGCGTCACAGATCGGCTGAAGAGCAATGCAATAACCCGCAGAATCGGTCTGAGTGAGGTTTTCGGACATAGCTTCCTTGTTGATTTAGAATCCTAAACTTAGATCTTTAGATGGCTTTCCATTCAAAGATAGATTTAAAGATATCATTTTTCACTCATGCAAATACGATTTCTTCCTGAATGTTTGGCGGCATATAGCGCTCGATCCGCCCGTTCAAATAGGGCTTCGGGTGACTCCTGCGCCTGAATCTGCGCCACCCCCAACGACAGTGTAATCTGCACGGGCTGCCCCTGAAAATTAAATGGGCTCTGCGCGACGGCCTGCCTCAGCTTTTCTGCAGCTCGACTGGCTGCCTGCGCCTCAGTTGAAGGCATCAGGATCACAAACTCCTCTCCCCCAAAACGTGCCACAAAATCAGCTTGGCGCAGGTGGGTCTTCAAAACACGCGCTATCAGACGCAGAACCTTATCCCCAGCCAGATGACCATAGTTATCGTTTATTCGTTTAAAGAAGTCGATATCCGCTATCAAGAGGGAGAAGACCGTTCCATAACGCTGAAAACGCTCATACTCTTTGGCCAATTCAACATTATAGGCAAAACGGTTAGCCAGATGAGTGAGCGGGTCAATATGCGACTGCTTGTGTGCGGCCTCAGCCTGTTTGCGAAACTCGGCCGACTCCTGCTCCATTTCGCTCATACGCAAATGGAGTGTTTGATGTTCTTTTTTTAATGCCTCATAACGTTGATCTTCCGCCTGTTTGCGTTCGTTCATCGTTTTAACAATGCTCACCAGCTGAGCTTTAACATCTCGTTTTAATTCGTCAAGACTCTCACTATGGCGAACGCTATGATGAATGCGCTGCACATCAACTCGTACCGTTTGATCGAGGAGATTATTGCGTTGCCGATGTGTTGCTTCGATGCTTTCAGCACTGGCCAAGAAGCTTTGTAGATGTGCTAACTGCTCATTGAGGCCAATCAGGTATTCCTGAATCTCCTGCTGTGCCCCCCCTCCGGATAAACGTGCGAGTTCGGCCAGCTCCTGAGCGCACTCTTCTAGATCAGCAAAACTGGGGGCAGTTTCCAAACGCTGAATCAAACGCTGCACACGAGCTCCTTGCTCTGTCGGCACACTCAAACACTCTAAGCATTTTAATAATTGTTCTGCTAGACGAGCGGCTAACACCTCTTGATCTGAAGGTAACGAACTCTGAGTGAGTGAAAGAGCAGAAGCTGTCGGAAGGATTTGCTTTTGCAATATCAACAAGCTTTCCACCATGCCAGGCAACGCATGACAAGCCTCTACTTCGGTGTCCAGCTTGGAAGATAGGGTTACCAAGGTGGTTTGTTGTATTGGCGTTTGCTCCCAGAGCTGTAAAAACTCTATCCACTCACGCAACTGCACCAGCATGGCTTGTGCTTGCTGTGCTCGTGCTTCATCGAGACTGCGGATATATTTTTCTGTCTCACGCAGCAGCGCAAGGTGTGCCGGCGCAGGTCCTTGGTGTAACGCCGAGGTCAGTTGCCCTAATAACCGATCTAACTCTGGAATTTGACCGTGCACCGCTAAACTTAACTGCATAGCTAGACTGCGAATCTGTTCCGACAAATTCAACCCTTGTTTTTCGCAGGCCTCCAGCTCGCGTGCCAAAGCACGATATTTTTCACGCCAATCTTCAGTATTTGTCATCTTTGACTGTCTATCCTAGTGCGCACCAACCAAGGGGTTGAGTTGAAAATCTTTGACTAGATTCCAACCTTTGTCAGAATTAAACAATAGGGCCAAAGGACTAGCCCTTTTGATGCACTGTCTGCACATCCCATTTTTACCCTTTCATCTCTTATCTATTTTTAAAAAAGCGGGTTTGTTATTCTTTTCGTCCTTTTTGCTGTTACTTCTTATTTTGTGAATCATGATGGTCAAGCCAGTCGAAACCCAGGATAGCTTTGCTTCCCATACCCCGATGATGCAACAGTATTTACGCATCAAAGCACAGCATCCTCATCAGCTAGTGTTCTATCGAATGGGGGATTTTTACGAGCTCTTTTACGAAGATGCCCGTAAAGCCTCGCGCCTTCTCGACATTTCACTCACCGCACGTGGCAAATCTGCGGGGGATCCGATTCCGATGGCAGGTGTCCCCTTTCACGCAGCTGAAGGCTATATTGCACGCCTCGTACGCCAAGGTGAATCCGTGGTCATCTGTGAACAAGTAGGGGATCCAGCAACCAGCAAGGGGCCGATGGAACGTGAAGTGGCGCGCATTGTGACACCGGGCACCTTAACGGATGAAGCTTTTCTGGATGAGCGCCGTGATAATCTTTTAGTGGCCGTGCATCAACAAGGGCAAGCACTAGGTTTGGCGCAAATGGATCTCAGCAGCGGTCGTTTTAGTGTCTTAGAGTTAGATTCTGAAGAAGCATTTTTAGCCGAGTTGGAGCGCTTACAACCGGCTGAACTTCTCTGTTCTGAAGATTCAGCACTCAGCCAGCTTTTAGGCAAGCGCAAAGGGTTACGTCTACAAGCCCCCTGGCTGTTTGATTTTGCGCAAGCACAGCAGAGCCTCTGCCAACATTTTCAAGTGAAAAATCTAATAGGTTTTGGTTGCCAAGATCTCGAGGCCGCCATCACAGCCGCCGGTTGTCTTTTACACTATGCACGCGAAACGCAACGCAACCAGCTCCCGCATCTACGCCGACTCAGCCTTGAACAAAAAGATGAAGCGCTGCTGCTTGATGCGGCCACGCGGCGCAACCTGGAGTTAGATCTGAATCTACAGGGCGGACGTGAAAACACTCTCGCGGAGATTCTCGATCACTGTCAAACCCCCATGGGCAGCCGTCTACTTAAGCGCTGGCTACACCGACCTTTGCGCGACCTAGAAAGATTGACACTTCGCCAAGAGGCTGTGCGCTGTTTGTTGGAGGATGGACGGCACATACAACTGGCTCCCTTAATCAAACCGGCCGGTGATTGTGAGCGTATTCTATCGCGGGTCGCTCTCGGCTCCGCCCGCCCTCGTGATTTAGAACGCCTGCGCGCCGCTTTGCAAACGTTGCCACAGCTGCAAAGTGCTCTCAGAACTTGTACAGTCGATCGGATTCAACAACTCAGCCAAGAGATCGCAGAATTTCCGGAATTATGTCAGTTACTTGAGGAGGCCATTCTTGACACCCCCCCCGTGGTGATTCGTGAAGGCGGCGTGATTCGTCCGGGTTATGATGCTGAGCTCGATGAGCTGCGCGGCCTGAGTGAAAACGCAGGGGAGTATCTGCTGGCATTAGAGCAAAGAGAAAAAGAGCGTAGCGGAATTCCCAGTCTGAAGGTGGGCTATAATCGTGTGCATGGTTATTACATCGAACTCAGCCGCAGCCAAACTCAAGAGTTACCTGCTGACTATATCCGTCGCCAAACGTTAAAAAACGCTGAGCGTTATATAACACCCGAGCTCAAGGCTTTCGAAGATAAAGCCCTGAGCGCCAAAAGTCGTGCTTTAGCACGCGAAAAACTCCTGTATGAAGAGTTGTTAACGCGCTTAGCTGAAGACCTAGGCCCATTGCAGATGTGTGCCGCTGCTCTAGCCGAATTAGATCTACTGAACACTTTAGCGGAAAGAGCCGAAACACTCGACTATGTTGCTCCCCATCTCAGCCTAGAGCCTGGCATCTGGATTCAAGGGGGACGCCATCCCGTCGTCGAGCGCGTAACGCAACAACCCTTTGTTGCCAACGACCTCAAGCTCGACTCAACACGACGCATGCTGATTATTACCGGCCCAAACATGGGGGGTAAATCCACCTATATGCGGCAAATAGCCTTAATCACCCTGATGGCACAAATTGGCAGTTACGTGCCGGCCCGCAGCGCCCACATCGGTCTAGTGGATCGTATCTTTACGCGTATGGGTTCATCCGATGATTTAGCCGGTGGCCGCTCAACCTTTATGGTGGAGATGCATGAAACCGCTAACATTCTGAACAACGCAACGGCCCAAAGCCTAGTGCTCATGGATGAGGTTGGGCGCGGCACCAGCACCTTTGATGGCTTATCCCTAGCCTGGTCATGCGCGGAACATCTAGCACGGCGAGTCCAAGCTTTTGTGTTATTTGCCACCCATTACTTTGAATTAACTAGCCTACCCGACAACCTAGAAGGGGTGTTTAATGTCCACCTCACGGCCCTAGAGCATCAAGATCACATCATTTTTATGCATGAAGTGCGTGAAGGACCAGCCAGCCAAAGTTATGGTTTGCAAGTCGCGCGTTTGGCCGGTGTGCCTACTGAAGTGATTGAACAAGCACAGAAGCGTTTATACGAGCTGGAGAATCAGGCCAAACAGTCAGCCACCGTGACGCTCGAATCTGCCCCCCACTCACCAACCCTCACACCGCTCCAATCTGATCTGTTTATCGAAGCAGATCACTCGAAACTCAAACATGCGCTTGCTGAAGTGAACCCGGATGAGTTAACACCGAAAAAAGCCCTTGAACTCATCTATGAACTCAAGGACTTATTAAAAAACTAGGAATGTAGACTGAAGAGGATCCAGCCTGCCTTACTGCAGCAGATCCTCGCCGGTCAGACCATTCTTTTCTACGATTTCACGCAGTTTACGCAAGCCCTCTACTTGAATCTGGCGCACTCTTTCGCGCGTCAAACCTATCTCGTTACCGACCTCTTCCAGAGTACTCATCTCAAACCCACGCAAACCAAAGCGGCGCGACAACACTTCCGCATGCTTCTCTGGCAACATATCCAACCAGCGATTGAGATTGCCGGTGATGTTTGTACTTTGCAGAAGATTTTCTGGGTCTGAAGCCTCATTATCAGCAATGGTTTCCAGCAAGGGCTTGTCATTTCCGTTTCCAGCTGGAACGTCGACGGAGGTTACCCGCTCGTTCAACCCCAGCATACGCTCGACACTTTCCACTGGCTTATCGACCAACTGCGCAATCTCTTCAGCGGTCGGCTCATGATCCAGCGTTTGTGCCAATTGGCGCGATGCTCGCAAATAAAGATTGAGCTCTTTCACCACATGAATCGGTAAACGTATCGTCCGTGTTTGATTCATAATGGCGCGTTCGATCGTTTGACGAATCCACCAGGTCGCATAGGTCGAGAAACGAAATCCACGCTCTGGGTCAAATTTTTCAACAGCGCGTATCAGACCCAGATTGCCCTCTTCAATCAAATCTAAAAGAGTGAGTCCACGATTAATGTAACGACGGGCAATCTTGACCACTAAGCGCAGATTACTCTCGATCATACGCTTACGCGCAGCATCATCACCCTTCAGAGCCAGACGTGAGAAATACACCTCTTCTTCTGCGCTCAGTAAAGGTGAGAAGCCGATTTCATTCAGATACAGCTGCGTCGCATCCAGGCTCTTAGCATTCATCAGATCCTTATGCGTGGGCGTTCCGCGTCCTCGGGCACTGTCAAGGAACTCTTCGGAGTCATCGTCAGTTTCAGACAACTCATCCTGTTCATCATAGAGATCACTATCATTGTCGACCTCCATGGCAAAATCATCATCCAGTTTATCCATATCATTCGTGTCTATAGAAACCATCTGATCACCCCTGTTACGCCGGTCATGCCGACGCCTTTCTTGTTATCGTTTGGGTAAATAGAGCATAGGGTCTACGGGTTTACCATCGCGACGGATTTCAAAATGCAACTGCACTCGATCCGCTCCCGTTTGCCCCATCTCAGCAATCTTATCACCGCTCTTAACCATATCATTTTCGCTGACGAGTATGCGACTGTTATGTGCATAGGCACTTAGAAACTGCTGATTGTGGTTAATAATCACTAGGTTACCATAACCTAACAAACCACTCCCTGCGTATACGACACGCCCCGGTGCCGCCGCATAAATCGGATCACCTTCTTTACCCGCAATATCTATCCCCTTATTCCCGCCCGCTTGTGCAGAGAATCGGCCAATAATGGGGCCCTGTGCCGGCCAGCGCCAAGTTAAATTTCCAACCTGGGCCACAGACTGAGGAGCCGTAGCTGGAGCCGTTGTGCGCGCCTGGGTATTCGTCTGAGTATTCGTTTGGGAGTTGGACTGCGAAGTGGGCTGAGAAGTGCCCGAAGAGGTAGATTGTTGGGTCGCCTGAGAGGTCATCGCAACCGAACTGGTAGAGATCGTGCCAGGGGGCGTCAGGCGTAGGGTTTGACCCGCTAAGATCTGGTAACGCTGATCTATGCCGTTCCAGATGGCCACTTGGCGATAATCCAAACCATAACGCCAAGATATAGAGTAAAGGGTATCCCCACGTACCACACGATAAGTGCCAGGATTAGGCAAGGGTGTAGGGCGATTCGTCGTCGCTGACGGACTCGCAAGACTCGTCACTGAACTACCTGAACGCGCCCCTAAAGACTGATCGGTGACGGGGGCAAAGCCTGAACCACAGCCTTGCAGCCATAGCAGCATTGCCAACACCAGACCTGCAAGTCCAACTCTGCTCACCCTGACTCCCGTGATCTTTAGCGCCTGTCAAATACCCAAACCAAAACCAATCCCACACTCATCAACCCTATAGCGGCCAGGGTGTAAGGCTCCTGTCCCGTTAACTCCAGAAAGCTCTCGGGCAGTATATTTTTCTGCACCAAGGGTACCTCTTCCCCATGACGGTTAATGCTATAAGACAGTGTATACTTCCAAGGCCAAACCTTATTGAGTGACCCCAGCATAAAACCACCGAGCAAGGCCAGAGTCACGGCATGATAGTGCTTAAATGCCCAACTCAACAGGCGCGAAAAGCTGATAATCCCGATCATACAGCCCAGTACAAACAAGGCAATAAAATCCAACTCTAAGCCCTTTAAAGCCATCAGCACCGGTGTATACATGCCCAGTAACAGCAAAATAAAACTACCTGAAATGCCAGGTAATATCATGGCGCAGATGGCGATCATACCGGACACAAAGATCATCAGCGGCTGCGGCTCCACCACGGCAGGAGTGAGCGAAGTCACCTGGTAAGCTAACACACAGCCAAGAAGAAAGACGGCACCTAGATTCCAGTTGAACTTAGGAATATGGCGTACCACACTCCAAGTGGAGGCAAGGATCAATCCAAAGAAAAAGGACCAGATCAAAATCGGATGCTCAGCCAACAGATACAGCACCACACGTGCCAAAGTCAGCAAGCTAAACAAGATTCCGGCCAACAGCGTGAACAAGAAACTACCATTCACATGTTGCCAAGCAGCGACAGGGCCCTGTTGAAACAACAGACGTAATGCCTGAAGGTTAAACTGCTTGATGCTATGGATCAGCTCTTCGTAGATCCCGGTCATAAAAGCTACTGTGCCACCGGATACCCCCGGTACAGCATCGGCCGCTCCCATTAACATCCCTTTCGCCGCCAGCTTGCAATACTGCCAGGCTGATCTCTGCATGCTCTGTTCCTTATATCAACTTAACGAACGGTACCGCCCAACAAGGGGACAAATTTGACACCTTCGAGAATTTGCGTCTCATAAAGATCCTGCTCTTTACGTGTCACCAGGCGTAAATTTTGATGTTGCCCCCCTACCGGAATCACTAGACGTCCACCCACAGCGAGCTGAGCTAAAAGTTCGGAGGGGATCTCTTCTGGTGCGGCGGTTACAAGAATACCGTCAAACTCGCCCTTATCGGGCCAGCCCATACCACCATCGGTATGTCTGAGCATGACGTTATAAAGCTTCAAGCGCTGCAAGCGTTTGCGCGCTTTTTCCTGTAGGGGACGAATACGTTCAACACTAAAGACCTGCTCAACCAACTGAGCCAGGATCGCTGTCTGATAGCCTGATCCTGTTCCTACCTCCAGCACGCGTTGTAAAGGACCCGCTGCTAAGAGGACTTCGGTCATACGCGCAACTATATAAGGCTGAGAGATGGTTTGGTTGTAACCTATCGGCAAGGCGGTGTCTTCGTAGGCTCTATGCGCCAAGGCTTCATCTAAAAACAGATGACGGGGCGTACGCAAGATTACATCCAACACACGCTCATCCTGAATCCCTTTTTCACGCAAGCGGCTAATCAAACGCTCTCGCGTGCGCCGAGAGGTCATCCCTATGCCTTCTAACTCAAAATCTATCACTCAAGACCCTCTAGCCAACTCGCCAGATTATCCATACCTGAATAGTGCGTCATATCAATCTGCAAAGGTGTAATCGATACATACCCCTGCTCCACCGCATAAAAATCAGTGCCTGGCTCTTTATCTGCCGCTTCACCGGCACCGGCAATCCAATAACGTAAACGCCCGCGTGGATCTTCCGCCGCGACCGGAAGATCGGCCTGTAATCTATGCCCCAAACGCGTCACATGCATTCCTTTTAACTGCTGTAAAGGCAGGTCGGGCACATTCACATTCAACACCGTACGGGGGGCCAACACCAGACTCTCTAAGTGCTTCACCAGTTCACGTACTACTTCAGCGGCAGCGGCGTAATGTTGCGGATGAAAACTATGACTGGAGACCGCAATCGGTGGCAATCGACAGGTACGCCCCTCCATCGCGGCCGCTACAGTACCAGAATAGAGTACATCATCCCCCAAATTGGCACCTGCATTGATCCCAGACACCACAAGATCAGGTACAAAGCCCTCCAGGAACAAACCCGAACGCCCAAGATGCACACAATCCGTAGGGGTTCCATTGATACTGAAAAAACCACTGGAATGACGATAGACTTCAAGAGGTCGATCCAGTGTCAAAGAATTACTGGCGCCACTGCGATTCCGATCCGGCGCGACTACACAGACTTCCGCATCCTGAGCCAGGGCTGCCGCCAATGTCGCCAATCCCGGTGCATAGACACCATCATCGTTGGAAATGAGAATTTTCATCTGCACTCTCTTAAAATAGCGCTTTAATCATTGCGCCCTAAATAACGCCTTGATGATTAAACGCTTTTTTATTACTGCTTTCTGTCTCTTGGAAGCTGAGTATCGAATCCTCTTCGTACCTAGCGCCAAGACTCTTTATTATTCGTGATCTAGGCTGCTACGCTCATTTCTGACCTTAACACACTCACGTAACACACTGGTGGCAAACGCACCGGAGGTCAAGGTAAAGGACAGCAACAGATCCTGCTCTCCGATCCTTTCCACCTGCAGAGCCTGAGGCACTAAGCGCATAGCACGACGCTCTTGCTTAAGACCTAAGCCTTCCAAACCCTGCGTCCACACAGACCAATCCTGTGCTAAACGTGCTTCCTGTTCAGCCACCTCGGCCTGAGTCATCAAAGGGCCGACTCCCCACATCGGCGCCGTAAGATGAACATCCTGCTGATACAAACGTTGCTCCAGCTCTAGCAGATCGTCTGTGGCCAAAAAGCAGCTTTGACTGCCGTTGAGCATCAGTACATCCCCGAATTGCACCTGCGACCAACGACCTTGCTGTATTCGTTCGGACACCACTTGATTAAACAACGCAGAACGGAGTGCCGAAATGTATAACCCTCGCTTATGGCTTTGGCGCTCTTTCAGCTGCCCTGCCAACATCGCTTCGCCTTTAATGAGGTTACCCAACTGATGACCGAAACGCTGCTCACCAAAATAATTAGGCACACCCTGTTCCAGCAAGGCACAGCGCTGCAACACCTCTTGTGGGTGAGTGACCTCACGCAAGCGAATACTAAAACGATTTCCCTGCAGGCTACCGAGTTTTAATTTACGACTATGGCGTACCTGTTGCAGAACTCGAATGGTTGGGCTGTTAAACAACCCCCAACTGGGGTTAGGCGCTTTAATCGGATGTTTGACGCTAAACCACTGAGTGGTAATAGCATGTCGATCTTTTTTACCGGCATAGCCTATTTCTCGTGGATTAGCGCCCATAAATTTCGCCAGCTGGCGTGCGACCCAGTCGGTATTTTCACCGATTTTTTCAATCTGCAAAAACAGATGTTCGCCTTCACCCTCCGGCTCAAACCCCAAAATCTCGTCGACACGAAAATCTTCAGGTTGATGACGGATCAGTGCCTCAGCTTGAGGTTCACCATATAGATAGGCTTCAGGCCGTGCCTGAAGTTGGGCAACTAAGGTCATTTTGGTTTGCGCTCTTGTGGGCGAGGTTCGATCAATTGGAAGAAGACCTCGCCCTCTCGGATAAGGCCCATCTCACTGCGTGCACGCTCTTCAATGGCTCGCAAGCCTTGTTTGAGATCTGCCACTTCAGCCTCCAGACGCTGATTACGCTCAGCGAGCTGTTGGTTCTCACGTCTTTGCCGCTGAATATCCTCTTCCAGCTGCCAAACTTGACGCAGGTTAGGTGTACCTAACCAAAGTCGATACTGCAATCCGGTCAGCATCAGCAGCAAGAAAATTAAAAACCAACGAAACACTGAGCACCCTACCCTAGTTGCTGTCTGGGACACAAAAGGGGGGCGATGCCCCCCTTATTCTATCTCACGCTGTGATCTCGGCTCGTGATTTACGCCTGACCTTTGATTTCAGACAAGCCTTTATACACGGCCGCAGCACCTAACTCATCTGCAATACGCAGCAAGCGGTTATACTTAGCGACACGATCTGAGCGACACAAAGAACCGGTTTTAATCTGCCCAGCCGCAGTACCCACTGCCAAATCAGCAATAGTCGTATCTTCCGTTTCACCCGAGCGGTGAGAAATGACAGCCGTATAACCTGCATCCTTCGCCATCTTGATCGCATCCAACGTTTCAGACAAAGAACCTATCTGATTGAACTTGATCAGGATAGAGTTGGCGATCTGCTTATCGATGCCCTCTTTCAGAATCTTGGTATTGGTCACAAAAAGATCATCACCTACCAGCTGCACCTTATCACCGACTTTACGTGTCAGATCTGCCCAACCGTCCCAATCTGATTCATCCATACCATCTTCGATCGAAACGATAGGATACTTCTCAGACAGTTCTTTCAGATAATCTGCAAACCCGGCTGAGTCAAAGACCTTACCTTCACCAGCAAGATCATATTGACCATCCTTATAAAACTCAGATGATGCACAGTCCAGTGCCAGAGTAACGTCCTGACCCAAAACATACCCCGCCTTCTCGATCGCTTCTTGAATCACGACCAAAGCTTCTTCGTTAGAGCCGAGGTTAGGTGCAAAACCACCTTCATCCCCTACAGCTGTGCTCAAGCCACGTGCTTTCAAGACAGCTTTCAGCGCATGGAAAATTTCCGTACCGCAACGCAGCGCTTCTGGAAAAGAGGTAAAGTTGACAGGCTGAACCATGAACTCTTGGATATCAACGTTATTATCAGCATGCTCACCGCCATTGATGATGTTCATCATCGGCACGGGCATAGAATACTGACCTGGCGTACCATTAATATCTGCGATATGCGCATAGAGCGGAATGCCTTTAACCTGAGCGGCCGCTTTCGCAGCCGCCAAAGAGACTGCCAGAATCGCATTAGCGCCTAGGTTAGATTTATTTTCCGTTCCATCCAGCGCCAGCATAGCATTATCTAGGGCACGCTGATCGGTCACATCCATTCCAACCAGTGCATCACGGATAGGGCCTTTGATCGCCGCGACCGCTTTTAATACCCCTTTACCCAGATAACGTGATTTATCACCATCACGCAGTTCCAAAGCTTCGCGTGAACCCGTTGAGGCTCCAGAAGGCGCACAAGCGCTACCGATCAGACCACAGCTGAGAACCACATCAGCTTCAACGGTTGGATTCCCTCGTGAGTCCAATACTTCACGCGCTTTGATATCAGCAATGGTTGCCATAACCTCAAGTCTCCCGCTAAAAACGTTATGCAAAAAATTATGCGTGCGCCTGGTGATCCAGCGCAGCCTGAATAAAGCCTGTAAAGAGTCCATGACCATAACGCGGTGTTGAAGTGAACTCAGGATGGAACTGACAGGCAACAAACCAAGGATGATCAGGTACTTCCACCACTTCGACCAACTCTCCATCTGCCGAGCGACCTGCAATCAACAGGCCTGCCGCCTCCAGCAAAGGAATGTAGTGATTATTGACCTCATAACGATGGCGGTGACGTTCACGAATTTCGGTTTTACCGTACACCTGTGCCGAGCGTGAGCCCTCTTTAAGGTGACACACCTGAGCACCCAGACGCATAGTACCGCCTAGATCGGTATCATCGGAGCGTTGCTCAACATTGCCCTCAAGATCCACCCACTCCGTGATCAAACCCACGACAGGATGAGGCGCTTGTTTATTAAATTCGGTTGAATTGGCGCCTTCAAGCTGGGCCACATGGCGGGCATATTCGATGACAGCCACTTGCATCCCTAAACAGATACCAAGATAAGGCACTTTATTTTCACGCGCATAGCGGGCTGCCAGAATCTTGCCCTCAACACCGCGTTCCCCAAAACCACCTGGAACCAGGATAGCGGACGCATCACGCAAGATTTCAACACCTTCACGCTCAACGCGCTCTGAGTCGATATAATCAATACGCACCTTCTTGCGCAAGGCGATGCCCGCATGGGTAATGGCTTCGATTAAGGATTTGTACGCATCCAGAAGTTCCATGTACTTACCAACCATGGCAATTTTGACTTCACCCTCTGGATTGAGGAAACAGTCAGACACACGATCCCACTCACTGAGATCCGCAGCTGGACAGGCTAAACGGAAGCGATCAATAACGATTTCATCCAACCCTTGCTCAGCCAACATACGTGGAATGCTGTAGATGCTGTTCGCATCAGGGAGAGAGATGACCGCACGCTCTTCAACGTTGGTAAACATGGCCAGTTTGCGACGTGCTGAAACGGGCAGCGCCTGCTCAGAACGGCACACCAGAATATCCGGTTGAATGCCGATAGAGCGCAGCTCTTTGACAGAGTGCTGAGAGGGCTTGGTTTTGGTTTCACCCGCCGTCGCGATGTAGGGAACCAGGGTTAAATGCATAAACATCGCATTCGCCGCCCCCACTTCAATACGCAACTGGCGCACCGCTTCGAGGAAAGGTAGAGATTCAATATCACCTACAGTGCCCCCGATTTCCACCAGCGCAACATCCGCGCCACTGGCACCGTCAATCACACGGCGTTTAATTTCATCGGTAATGTGCGGAATGACCTGCACGGTACCGCCGAGATAATCACCTCGGCGCTCTTTTTTCAGCACGTGCTGATACACACGCCCTGTTGTGAAGTTATTACGGCGCGTCATAGTGGTTCGTATGAAGCGCTCATAGTGACCCAAATCCAGATCTGTTTCTGCGCCGTCATCGGTCACAAAAACTTCACCGTGCTGGAAAGGGCTCATAGTGCCTGGATCCACATTGATATAAGGATCAAGCTTCAGCATAGTGACCTTCAGACCACGCGCTTCGAGAATCGCGGCCAAAGAAGCTGAAGCAATACCTTTGCCCAGTGAGGACACTACACCACCGGTGACGAATATATAGCGCGTCATGCAAAACCTGTAAAAATCGTGATAATGGGAGGGGGTACGAGATGGTGCTACAGACTAGCAAAAAAAGGCTGTTCAGACAATGAAAATGGCCGCCACTCAAACTCAAGTCCGCAGTCTTCTGGCCAGGCTCTGGTTTTCACCAGACCGGCCACCGCAAGCAGCTCCGGTTCCGATGGATTGACTGACTCAAGTAAAGGCCAACCCTCTCTCTGCCACACAGGCACACCATGCGCTTGAAATAGATGTTTCAGACGTGTGCTGTGCTCACGCCCTGGCAGATACAGTTTCTCACCAAGCCGACGATAACGCAGATTCACACAAAGGGGGACTTCGGCCTGCCCTTGAATATACAGTCTACCCCCCGGCAAAGAGAGCACCTGGCCGGGGGCAAGCTGGAGGTGCGATAACATCGGATAGGCCTCAGGCCAAACATTGGGTAAGCGATACAACTGCTCGCGGTAAACCCTTAAATGCACAGCAGAAAGTTCCACGCAGGCCTCTTCAGAGGGATGGGTACTTAACAGCTGCTGCTGTACCTGGTGTAACTGCGCTTGTGAAGGAGTCTGCCCAACCTGACGCAACCAAAAACGTAACACATTGCTCTGCCGCGCTAGAGATAAAGACCTCAACCCCAGACAACAGAGGCTATCGCGCCCACGTATGAGCCTCTCCAGATCCTGAGCCGCCAGCTCATCCAGTAATTCCGAAGCTTCAGACATCTGCTGCGCCGTGTCTAGACAACGTGTAACAAGAGCAGGCCAACGTTTTTGTAAGCGTGGCAGGATCTGTAAACGCAAAAAGTTGCGTGCATAGTGATCTTGCAGATTACTGGGATCTTCGATCCAAGATAGGCGCTCGCTTTCTGCCCAAGCCTTGAGTGCTTGCCGTGGCCAGGATAAGAAGGGGCGTCTTAACTCAGCACAACCGAGCTGACGCCAGGCCGGCATGGCAGCCAAGCCCCTGACGCCAGCACCACGCAGTAACCGAAAAAAAAGTGTTTCCGCCTGATCATCAGCATGCTGTGCGAGCAATAAGCAATCACCCACCTGCAACACTTGCTGAAACGCCTGATAGCGAGCGGCACGTGCATCCGCCTCCGATGCCGAAGTCGGAGCGACACGAATCACCTGACAGCTCAAACCACGCGCTTGCGCTTGCGCTACACAGAAATCAGACCAAGTATCGGCCGCACTTTGTAACTGATGGTGAACATGCAGAACATGAAGGGATTGTGGCGACCAAACCTGGCTGGCCGCATGCAGCAACACCATTGAATCGAGGCCACCGCTGAGAGCAATCACCCAACGGCGTACAGAGGGCTCAGCTTGATCAAGCTGAGCTAAGCAAGCAGAGGGCGAGAAAGAGCCTGAATTAAACGCTCCCCGCGCCATACGACATCAAACGCTGATAACGACGCGCTAACAGCGTGTCTGTATCCATGCCCTGCAAACGGGACAGGGTATCTTGCAGCTGAGTTTTTAAACGTGCCGCCATCGTTGCAGGATCACGATGCGCACCGCCTAAGGGTTCAGGGATCACATGATCTACTAAACCTAACTCATGCAACCGCTCAGAGGTAATACCCATAGCTTTTGCCGCATCCGACGCACGCTCAGCACTTTTCCACAGAATTGACGCACAACCCTCGGGCGAAATCACTGAATAAGTGCCGTACTGCAACATCAGCAGTTCATCACACACACCGATAGCCAGCGCACCACCCGACCCCCCTTCACCTATCACGGTGGAGATAATCGGTGTTTTGAGTTGTGACATTTTGGCCAAATTAAAGGCGATCGCCTCAGATTGACCACGCTCTTCAGCATCTATCCCTGGGTAAGCACCCGGCGTATCGATAAAGGTTAAGATCGGCATGCGAAAACGCTCAGCCATCTCCATCAGCCGCAGAGCTTTACGGTAACCTTCTGGACGTGGCATACCAAAATTACGGCGAACCTTTTCTTTCACTTCGCGCCCTTTTTGATGGCCAATCACCATCACAGGCACGCCATCCAAACGAGCCAAACCACCGACGATTGCCGCATCATCGGCAAAATGACGATCGCCATGAATTTCATCAAAATCATCGAAAGCTAAAGCGATATAGTCCAGTGTATAAGGACGCTGCGGATGACGCGACAACTGCGAAACCTGCCAGGGTGAAAGTTCACTAAAGATAGAGCGCGTCAGACGACGGCTTTTTTCCTGAAGATTTTCGATCTCTTCTGACAGATTCAGCTCGGCATTCCCTTCGCCGACATTACGTAACTCATTGATTTTGGCTTCAAGCTCGGCAATGGGCTGTTCAAAATCGAGATAGTTAGGATTCATGCGCGTTCGCTTCTGTTGTCAGTTGGATGAAAAATCAGTGTTTAAGAACGCAATTTTACCTCTTGAGGCAAAAGATCACCAGCCTGCTGCACAGCAGCAAACTCAGTGATCCCCCCAAACCAAACGCACGGCCTGATTGCCAAACTCGCTGCGCAGTTGAATCAAGGCGTCATCCGAAGGCTCTAAACGCCAAACCTCACCAAAGTGCAAAACCCCCTCCGCATCCTCACGTCGATAACGCAGAGCGATCGGCAGCGCCTCGGTATGCGGAGCGCTGGCGCTTAACTGCTGCGCTAAGTGTTGTAAAACCCTGCGTGATAACTGGCTAGGCTGAGCAGAGATTTCAATTCGCGCCGCATGGCGGGCACGTGCCTGAGTCACATTCATCACCGTGTGTGCGCGTACTTTTAAACCGCCATTGTAATCATCCTGCGCCACTTCACCTTCGATAATTAACACTGCATCCTTGTGTACAAGTTGGCGCGCTTGATCGTAAACATCACCAAACAAAGTCACGTCTATGCGTGCAGTGCGATCATCCAGCGTCACAAAGCAGAGATTGTCGCCTTTTTTGCTTTTTTTAAGCCGCAGATCCACAACCAGTCCCGCCATCTTTTGCGCACGCCCACGTTGGGGCTGAATATCCACCAAGCGTTTATTAATCAGACGCGACAGCTCCTGCTCATACTCATCGATGGGATGGCCGGTCACATACAGCCCCAGGGTATCTTTTTCACCCTGCAAGCGCTCTTTATCACTCCATTCGCGCGCTTGGGCAAACTCCAGGTAAGGATCCGTCGGCATCTCAGCCTCCACCTCACCAAAGAGATCGAACATCCCGGCATCCTGATTACGTGCCGCTTGATCGGCAGCCTGTAATGCCGAAGGAATCGCTTCCCAAAGAAGCGCCCGATGAGCACCCATACTATCCAAGGCCCCTGATTTCACCAGCGCTTCCAAGACTCGTTTGTTCAGCTTTTTCGCGCCAACTCGTGCACAAAAATCAAACAGATCGCTAAAGGCACCTCCGGTTTGACGCGCGGCGACTATAGCCTCCACCGGCCCCTCTCCGACCCCCTTAACGGCACCCAATCCATACACGATTTCACCGGCGGGATTCACGGTGAACATGAACTCACTGGCATTCACATCGGGCAGGCGCAGTTTGAGCTTCATCTGTCGACACTCTTCAATGAAGATCACCACCTTATCGGTGTTCTGCATATCCGAGGACAAAACAGCGGCCATAAACGGGGCTGGATAAAAGGTTTTTAACCAAGCAGTTTGATAAGAAACCAGCGCATAGGCAGCAGAATGGGATTTGTTAAAACCATAGCCGGCAAACTTCTCTACCAGATCAAAGATGTTAGCGGCCAATTTTTCATCTATACCATTGCGCAGAGAACCTTCGATAAATCCACCACGCTGCTTTGCCATCTCCTCGGGTTTTTTCTTACCCATAGCACGCCGCAAGAGATCCGCCTCACCGAGACTGTAACCAGCCATGACCTGAGCAATCTGCATGACCTGCTCTTGATAAAGAATGATTCCATAGGTGGGTTCTAGAACGGGTTGCAAGCTCTCTAACTGGTAATCAGGATGCGGCCAAGCCATAGGGGCACGACCATGTTTACGGTTAATAAAGTCATCCACCATGCCTGATTGCAAAGGCCCAGGCCGGAAAAGTGCCACCAGTGCGACGATATCCTCAAAACGTGAGGGCTGCAGCCGTCGGATCAGATCCTTCATCCCACTAGACTCCAACTGGAAGACTGCTGTCGTTTCAGCGCGCTGCAGGAGCTTAAACACCTCAGGATCTTCTAAATCAATTTTGTCGATCTCGATATCCGGTTGACCTTCACTGCGACGCAAACGATTCACCGTTTTTAACGCCCAATCTATGATGGTCAGGGTACGTAGCCCGAGAAAGTCAAATTTGACCAAGCCGGCTTCTTCCACATCGTTTTTATCATACTGCGTCACCAATCCCTGACCGGCAGGATCACAGTAGGTTGCTGAGAAGTCGGTTAACTGCGTTGGCGCAATGACCACACCACCGGCATGTTTACCGACATTGCGCGTCACCCCCTCCAACTTCAGCGCCATTTCCCAGATTTCAGCCGCCTCCTCGCTATTCGCAAGAAACTCTCGCAAGGGCTCTTCCTGCTCAAACGCTTTTTCCAAAGTCATCCCGACTTCAAAGGGGATCATTTTCGACAACTTATCGGCCAAACCAAAAGGTTTGCCCTGCACACGCGCCACATCGCGCACGACCGCTTTCGCCGCCATGGTGCCAAACGTAATAATCTGTGAAACCGCCTCACGACCATAGGTTTCGGCCACATAGTCGATCACTCGGTCACGATTATCCATGCAGAAGTCGATATCGAAGTCAGGCATGGAAACACGCTCTGGATTCAAAAAGCGTTCAAACAGCAGGTCGTATTCGAGCGGATCGAGGTCGGTAATTTTTAATGCATAGGCGACCAACGAACCGGCCCCAGAACCACGCCCAGGCCCCACGGGGATATCGTTATCCTTAGCCCACTGGATAAAGTCCATCACGATGAGAAAGTAGCCTGGAAAGCCCATCTGAATAATGATGTCCAACTCGAACGTGAGTCGATCCAGATACACCTGACGCTTGGCGGCATATTCAGGATCATCAGGATCCAACAGGTGAGTCAGACGGTTTTCTAAGCCTTGAGAGGAGGCTTGACGGAAAAACTCATCCAACGTCATCCCTTCAGGAATCGGGAACTCAGGCAGATAGTAGGTTCCCAATTCAATCTCGATGTTACAACGCTGGGCGATTTCCCAAGTATTTTCGATAGCGCTGGGAAGATCGGCAAATAACTCAGCCATCTCTTGAGCCGAGCGGAAATATTGTTGTTCTGTGTATTCTTTAGGACGACTCGGATCTTCCAGCGTACGGCTTTGGTTAATGCACACCCGCGCCTCATGCGCTTCAAAATCTTCCGGTTTAAGGAACATCACCTCATTGGTGGCCACGAGTGGACATCCCTTAAGGGCAGACAATTCTGCACTGGCATGCACCAGAACCTCATCACCTGGGCGGCCGGTACGTTGCACTTCTAGATAAAAAGCACCGGGGAAGGCATTTTGCCACTCGTCTAAAAGTTGCTCAGCCTGTTCGGGCTGCTCTGCTAGAAGCGCGCGGCCGATCTCACCGCGTGTCGCACCAGAGAGCGCAATTAAACCCTCCGCCTGTTCGAATATCCATTCTCGCCGCAATAAAGCACGTTCTGACTGAAATCCTTGCCCCTGGGTATAGGCCCTTGAAATCAGCTGCATTAGGTTTTTATAGCCCTGGCCATTTCGAACTAACAGGGTAATTCGTGAAGGCTCAGCCATCTCATCGGCGGGGTTTAATAGCCAAAGATCCGCACCACAAATCGGCTTAATACCGGCACCTAGGGCCGCTTTGTAGAACTTAATCAGCGCATACAGATTGGTGTGATCCGTAACAGCAACCGCTGGCATACCCACCTGTTTAGCCTGAGCAACCAGTTTTTTCACACGTACCAGCCCATCTGCCAGCGAGAACTCAGTGTGGACGCGGAGATGGACAAACTTGGCGGATGACATGAAAAACTCCCAAACTTAAGCGGTGGCTATCAGTGATTAAAGCGCTAGAGTCCCTTAGAGCGCATCTTGCAATACTTGCCGCACAGGTCGGAAGCTGCGTCGATGTTCAGGCAAAGCCCCCCACTGACGTAAAGCGGCTAAATGCTGGGCGGTTGGATAACCTTTATGTTGATCAAACGCATATTGCGGATACTGTTGATGCAAGTGCAACATCTCCTGATCTCGATACACCTTGGCGAGGATAGAAGCCGCACTGATCTGCTCCACACTCGCATCACCGCCAATCACGGCCTTGGCCCTATAAGGCCAATGTGGCAAATGCTTACCGTCTACCAGCACCAGTTCGGGCCTGTGCGCTAAGGCGGCCACCGCACGATGCATCGCCAACAAACTGGCCTGCAAAATATTCAGCTCATCTATTTCAGCAGGGGTGGCAAAAGCTATCGCAAAATCTAACGCCTTCTCACGAATTTCAAGATCCAGCAGTCTACGCTTTTTTTCAGATAGTTTTTTCGAATCCGTCAAACCGCTGATCGGGCGCTCTGGATGTAAAATGACAGCCGCAGCGACCACGTTCCCAACGAGCGGGCCCCGCCCTACTTCATCCACTCCGGCTAAACCTTCTAGACTTACGCCCCATTGCATGCGTTTTGCTCCTCTAATGCTGGCTCTTCTAGAGAGGTTAAAACTCCTTTGGCACGCAACAGATCGAGGATCGCTTCCGCCGCACGCGCACTTGCGCCACGACGCAATGACTGATGCAATTCAGTAAAGCGTTCCGACAAATGTGCGCAATACTCAGCATCCTGCAGTCCCGGTTTAAGCTCGGCCGCCAAACGCTCAGGTGTCACTTCGTTTTGCAACACTTCTGGTACCAAGCGCGCTTGTGCCAACAGATTCGGCAAAGAGATCCAAGGACTTTTGACGAGCCGCGAAAGAATGGCGTAGGTCATGGGCGCGAGACGATAGGCGACTACCATCGGTTTTTTACTCATCATCGCTTCGAGTGTCGCGGTGCCTGAGGCAATTAGAATACTGTCGCTGGCCATCATAATTTCACGTGATTGCTTCAGATACAGCCTCACCGGCAGCTCTGCAAAATCTTCCCGAATCAGCGTTTCGAGTTCTTGATAACGCAGCGGGTTAGCCGCTGGCATCACAAAGATTAAGGTTGGATCTTCTGCATATAAAAGACGGGCAGTTTGCAAAAAAATTCTGGCAAGCTGGCGGACCTCACCGGCGCGACTGCCGGGTAAAAGTGCCAATACCTTCGCCGCCGGAGGCAGGTTTAACCACTGCCGTTGCGCTTGAAGATCGGGTGATAAGGGCATCTCATCGGCCAGAGGGTGACCAACAAAGGCAACCGGTTGCTGGTGTCGACGATAAAACTCAGCTTCAAATGGGAAGAGTGTCAGCATCAAATCGGTGCCCTGACGAATACTTTTCACTCGCCCTGAGCGCCAAGCCCATACCGAAGGACTCACGTAGTGAACGGTGGGAATACCGACAGCACGCAAGGACTTTTCCAGGTCCAGAGTAAAATCCGGAGCATCGATGCCAATGAACAGATCTGGGGGGTTCGCGCGCCAATCGCGTACGAGGCGTTTGCGCAACCTGATAAGCTCTGGCAAACGTCCCAGCACCTCCACCAAGCCCATCACAGACAAGCGTTCCAGGGGATAGAGAGATTCTAGACCTTCGGCCTGCATCAATTCTCCACCGATTCCCTCAAACTCAACCTGAGGCAGGCGCGATTTTAAAGCCTGGAGCAGGCTTGCTCCGAGAATATCACCGGATGCTTCACCCGCGACCAGAGCAATCCTCACTCAGAACACCCTCTTGAATGCTTAACGAATAATGCCACGCGAAGATAACCGCAAAGAGCGGATTAAAGGCTCCAGTGCAGGTTCATCTAACAACCACACCTGTAAACGTTCTAGCGCCTCTTCCAGAGTCAAGCCTTGGCGATAGAGCGTTTTGTAAGCGCGCTTCAGCGTCATGATCGATTCCGCAGTAAAGCCGCGGCGTTTTAAACCTTCGCTGTTAATCCCATGGGGAACAGCTGAATTCCCATTGGCCATGACATAGGCTGGAATATCCTTCAAAACCACACTTCCCGCACCACACATGACATGGGCACCAATTCGGCAAAATTGATGTACAGCCGTAAAGCCACCCAGAATGGCGTAGTCATCCACCTGCACATGGCCAGCTAAGGCGGCATTATTAGCCAGAATAATGTTATCGCCTAGGACACAATCATGAGCAACATGGGTGTAAGCCATGAGCAGATTGTGGCTGCCTACACGTGTCAAACCTTGATCCTGAACAGTACCGCGATGCAAGGTCGCGCCTTCACGAATCACATTGTGATCGCCGATCTCAAGACGAGTAGGCTCACCCCGATACTTCTTGTCCTGGCACTCTTCACCGACACTGGCAAACTGAAAGATGCGATTATGAGCGCCAATTCGAGTCGGCCCCTTGATCACAACATGAGATGCTATTTCCGTCCCAGCACCGATTTCAACCTCAGCACCGATATAGGTCCAAGGGCCGACTTTAACGTCTTCGGCTAACTCAGCGCCCGGTTCGATGATGGCCGTGGGATGTATCTGACTCATACTTTACGATCAGCACACAGAATGGTTGCACTACAGGCCAGCTGGCCATCAACACTGGCTTGTACAGCGAACTTCCAGATGCCGCGACGCTCAGAAAGCACCTTTGCTTCCAGTTTCACCTGATCTCCCGGCACAACTGGACGCTTAAAGCGCAGATCATCGGCACCCACGAAATAATAAATAGAGCCATCCTGTGGACGCTTATCCATCGTTTTAAAACCGAGGATACCGGCTGCTTGCGCCATCGCTTCAACTAACAAGACACCAGGCATGACCGGATGTTCGGGGAAATGGCCATTAAAGAAAGGCTCATTGATCGAGACATTTTTGATCGCCACCACTGATTCACCTGGAACCAGTTCAAGCACACGATCCACTAACAGAAAAGGGTAACGGTGAGGCAAATATTCGCGGATCTCTTTTACATCCATCATGTTTTTAAACCTTTTTGAGAATCTGTTTCCAATAACTGCTCTAACCTGCGAACCCGTTTTGCCAACTCATCCAACTGGCGGAAGCGCACAACGTTACGCTTCCATTGTGCATGAGGCTCGACACCCGTTCCAGATGAAAAAATACCGCCTGACGTTTCGATCGACTTGCTCACTAAAGTCATGGCTGTGATATGTGTATGGTCGGCTAGGGTGAGATGCCCGGTAATCCCTGACATACCCGCAATGGTGCAATGGCGGCCGATCTGAGTACTGCCTGCAATCGCCGTACCACCGGCAATAGCACTATGCTCACCGATCACGACATTGTGCGCCACCTGAATTTGATTATCCAGTTTGACGCCCTTCTGCACCCAAGTGTCGTCCAGAGCACCTCGATCAATCGTAGTCCCCGCACCTATCTCCACATCGTCGTCAACACGCACGCCACCTAACTGGCAGATTTTGACCCATTGTTGTTGCTCTTGAGCAAAACCAAAACCATCCGCCCCTAGAATGGCGCCACTGTGCACCAATACGCGTGCGCCCAGGTGCACTTGTGGATAAAGCACAACGCCAGCCTCAAGCCGAGTATGCTCACCAAGTGTGCAGTTTCGGCCTATCACCGTATTAGGTCCGACATAAACCGCTGCAGCAATCTGCACACCTTCAGCAATCACCGCCCCAGCACAGATTTGGGCTTCAGGATGAACCTGTGCCGTTTCTGCCACCGTCGCCGTACCAGCAATACCAGGAACCAAAGGCTCTCGCCAATCAAATAACTGGCTCAACTTAGCAAAAGCCAGATAAGGGTGGCTGACGACTAAAGCACGATCCCCTAAAACCTGTGCAAAATCAGCAGTCACTAGTACAGCGGCGGCCTGAGTTTGTGCAAGATCTTTTTGGTAACGCGGATTAGCTAAAAATGAGATCTGAGTGGAATTTGCATGACGCAGAGTGGCTAGGCCCGTGATCAGACTCTCGCCCTCTCCATGCCACTTAGCATTCACATATTCAGCTATTTCAGCCAAACGCATGGGAGGACGAGATATCATCTGAGAAACTTACTGCTTGTTCAGTAGTTCAATAACACGCGGAGTGATATCAATATTAGTATTGGCATAAACAGTCGCCTGTTTTGCAACAATCACTTCTATTTTTTCATTTTCAATCAAGGTACGAATCGCCTGATCCAGTTTGGGACGCATCTGGGTTAAGAACTCCTGTTCCTTCTCCATGCGGCGCTGTGTCATCGACTCACCGCGCGCCTGATACTCACCAAAAGCTTTTTGGAATTGCAGATGCATCTGTTCTAGCTCTTGGTCAGACACCAAACCCTGGTTTTTCTGTACTCGATCACGCGCAGCAATGGCTTGTTTTTCTAGATCGAGCAGCGTTTTTTCTTCTGCGGCAAACTCGCGCTCCATCTGAGCACGGAAAGCATCCGCCGCTTTTGAGCTCAAGAGTGCTTCTTGCACGCCTAAAACCCGAATCGTTTCCGCTAAAGCCGATGTACTACACAAAAGCATCGCCGCCAAAACAACTGCTTTTAACTTCATTTTTTCCCCTTAGAAGGTCTGGCCTAGAGCGAATTGGAAGACTTCAGTCTCATCGCCCGGTTTAGTATTCAACGCTTTACCCAAAGAAATAGACAAGGGGCCAACAGGGGTCAGCCAGCTTAAACCCACACCCACCGAGTAACGCAAATCACTCAGATCAACGCCGTCAACACAGCTTGAGTTGCTTGTGCCAACATTGTTCTTCAAACAGTTCGTGGTATACACATTGCCCGCATCCATAAACATCAACGTACGCCAAGCACTCTTATCCTTGAGGAAAGGCATAGGGAAGATCAGCTCAGCACTGCCTGCCACCAGAACGTTCCCCCCCATAGAGCGTGGTTCACGACCTGCTCCCCGTTCATAGCGCGGGCCTAAGGTATTGGCTTCAAAACCACGGATGCTGCTCAAACCACCAGCATAATAGTTCTTGAAGAAAGGATAATCGTTATTGCCATAGGCATCGGCATAACCAACACGTCCACGCAAGGCCGCCACCCAGGTTTCATCACGATTGAGTGGGAAATAGGCACGATTATTATACTGTGCTCGGTAATAACTTAAATCACTCCCGGGCAAGGATACTTCAAGCGTTGCACCCTGTTGATAGCCTTTGGTCGGGAAGAATCCACGATTCAGGCGGTTATCACTCCAGCCGGCAGTCAGTTTCCAGTTCAGATATTCATCACCATTGTCATCAAGAAAGGTTTGAATAACATTATTGGTTTCTGGACAGGTTGAACGATCGTTGGGATCTGTACATAAAAAGCTATTCGGCTTTAAACGCAGGAACTCAACATCACCTGAAAAGCTTAAACGCTGGAAGTCATCGATCGGATAACCGAAGGTCACGCCACCACCGATACCATCGGTGTTGTAATCACCACGATCATCTTCATCAAAATCCTCTTCACGGTAGTAGAAGTTAAAGCCGCGGCTCACACCATCTACGGTGAAGTAGGGATCCAAATAGTTAAAGCTATATTCGGTTAGGGTTGAGCTATTCGAGATATTAAAGGCAACACTTTTCCCTGAGCCGAGGAAGTTATCCTGAGACACCCCTAACTGAACGATAATGCCATCACTCTGAGAAAAACCGATACTGGCTGAAAGCTGACCAGACTGCTGCTCTTCCACAGAGATATCCAGATCTACCTGATCATCTGTACCAGGCACTGGGCGGGTTTCAATATTTACGTTGCGGAAGTGTCCAGTACGCTCAATCCGAGTTTTTGAACGTTCGATGGCCGAGGTCGAAACCACGCCGGCCTCCATCTGTTCTAACTCTCGACGCACGACTTCATCCGTAGAGCGCGTGTTGCCACGGATATTAATACGACGCACATAAGTCTGTTTACCCGGCTCAACAAAGTAGCGAATCGAGACGGTGTTATCATCATTCAGCTCTGGAATCGGACTCACATTCGCAAACATATAACCCTGATCGCCCAGCAGTTTGACCAAGCGCTCCTGAGATTCAGTCATTTCGCGACGAGAGAAGACATCGCCTTGCCCCAAACTCACTTTCTGCTGCAACTCGGTTTCTGGCAGGACTAAGGTACCAACCATGCTGACATCACGCACACGGAACTGCTCACCTTCGGTGATATCCACGGTGATATACACATCCTTTTTATCGGGGGTGATGGATACCTGGGCAGAATCAATCGAGAAATTGATGTAACCGCGATCCAGGTAGTGTGAACGTAAACGCTCTAGATCACCCGAAAGCTTTTCACGCGAGTATTGATCAGATTTGGTATAGAAGGAGAAAAAATTAGGCAGTTTCAGAGAGAAGAGATCGGTTAACTCATCATCACTAAAAACGCTATTACCCACGATATTGATATGCTGGATGCTGGCGATCTGACCTTCGCGGATGGTGATATTCAAAGCCACACGGTTGCCCGACAAAGGCTCAACCTCTGTCTGAATATCCGCACCATAACGTCCTTGAGATGAATAGACACGCATCAGATCCAACTCGATCTGATCTAAAGTTGCACGACGGAAAACATCACCCTCTTGCAGACCCGACTGGCGCAAACCCTCACGCAGATCCGCTTCTTTGATCGCTTTATTACCACTAATACGAATAATTGCTACCGCAGGGCGCTCGCGCAACTGCAAGACCAAGACGTCACCTTCACGCAGGATCTGTACATCTTCAAAGAACCCTGAACGGAACAACTGACGCGTCGCCGCAGCCAGGCCCACTTCATCGACGCGATCACCAGTCACCACAGGGAAGTTACGGAAGACCGTCCCCGGATCGACCTGTTGCAAACCCTCAACACGAACATCACTGACAGTAAAAGAAGTGTTCGCCTGAGCCTGAGCCGACCAGAGCAGTGCTATCAAAAACAGTATTAAGGTATGTTTCATGCCAGGATTCTTTTCAAGGTTAACTCTCGGGAAAGCATTTAAGCGTCTGTCCAAGTCTCACAGGCGCGCCAGATCATTTATCAGTGCTAAAGCCATTAAGCTGAATAACAAGAACATGCCAATCTTGACACCCAGCAGCTGCACCTGCTCGCTGACCGGCTTACCTCTGATCAGCTCGACCATATAGTACATTAAATGTCCGCCATCCAGCATAGGGATAGGCAGTAAATTCAATATACCCAGACTGATACTGAGGTAGGCTAGAAAGCTGATGAAGGTCTCTAAGCCTGAAGCTGCAGAATCACCCGCCACTTTAGCAATGGTAATCGGGCCACTCAAGTTTTTTACAGAGATGACACCCATAATCATCTTGCGAATCGAATCGAGCGTCAGGCTGATCATCTGTCCGGTTTTTTCAAAGCCCATTTTGAGCGCTGTGAAGGGGCCATAACGAATTTCACGCAGCATTTCATCCGGCCATTCGCCCGACTGCACACCGGCACCAATAAAACCGGTGACCACACCCTGCTCCTCTCTGCCTGCAGGCACAACTTCTAATTCTAGCTGGCGTCCCTGGCGCTCTACCCACCAAAGCATGGGCTGCTCAGGACTGGCCTGAACCCGCTCCACTAAGTCCAACCAACTCGTTACTGTCTCCTGATTGACACTCAGCACCCGATCCCCGGTTTGCAAACCGGCGGCTACCGCACGTCCATCCGCCAACAAACTGCCTAAAACCGGCTCGATCTGTGGGCGCCAAGGCTGGAATCCCATCGCTGTGACAGGGGATTCACGCTCCAGATCCACCACCCAATTATTCAAGGCAAGCGTATAAGAACGTGTGCTGCGACCAGGCTCTGCGGCTTCAATCACCAAAACCGAACTCTCGCCGAGATGCCTGGCTAGACGTAAATTCACTTGGTCCCAGGACTGAACGGGAAAACCATCTACCGAGCGAATCTCTTCACCTGCCTGCAAACCCGCCAAAGCAGCGGGCGAACCGGGACGCACATCCCCTATTTTCGGGATCACCACTTGGGTTCCCCAGACGAATAAAAACCAGTAGGCGAGTACGGCAAAGGCAAGATTGACCAGAGGCCCCGCTGCTACGATCGCAATGCGTTGCAAAACCGGCTTATTATTAAAGGCATGCGATTTCCACTCAGGCGGCACTTCGCCTTCACGCTCATCGAGCATGCGCACATAACCACCTAAAGGAATCGCAGCAATCGCATATTCCGTTTGATCTTTACCCTTCCAAAGCAGTAAAGGCTTACCAAAGCCCACCGAAAAGCGTAGGACACGGACACCACAACGACGCGCTACCCAATAGTGCCCCCACTCATGAATGGTCACCAACACACCCAGCGCGATCAGGGTAAAAAGTAGTGTATGAATCAGACCCATGCCAGCCCCCAGAAAACCTTAAACTAGAGGCAAAAAACTCAGCCCCAAAAGAAACACAGGTGCCGCGGCCGTAATGCTATCGATGCGATCCAGCATGCCGCCATGTCCTGGCAGCAGCGTGCCGCTATCCTTAATGCCACGCTCACGCTTGAGCATACTTTCGAACAGATCACCTAACACCGAAGCCAGACCAACCACCAAACTTAACAACAGCCAGTAGACTCCCTGCTGAGCGGGAAGTTCTTGCAACCAAGCAAACAGCCAACCTACCAGAGCACAAGTCAAGACCCCCCCGAGCAGTCCCTCCAGAGTTTTCCCTGGACTGACCGCAGGAATCATTTTATGACGCCCAAAAAGTTTACCGGCGGCATAGGCACCGGTATCTGCGCCCCATACGATAAAGAGCAACAAGAGGATCAACGCTTCACCCTGCGGCATAGCCTTGATTTGCGACAGTGCTAACCAGGTAGATAAAAGCACCAACCAACCAATCAGCAGTTTCACACTCGGCGCTTGCCACCAAGCGACTAAAGCTGGATAGCGCAGCACACAAACGGCCGCTATAAGCCAAAATAAGACAGCCGCACTATTTATCCACAACATCACCGCTGGTGACGCCAACCAAGCCACCAGCAAAATCAACAAGGCTAAACATCCAACGTAGTAGCCACGACCTAGATGACCAAAACGGCAAAACTCCGACCACTCCCAAGCTCCATAGAGCACAGCAAACGCGATCAACAGAGAAAAGAGCCAGACAGGGGCAAACCAAACGGCCGCAAGCACCAAAGGTGCAAGCACTAAGCCCGTTATTAATCTTTGTTTAAACACGCTTCTGCGCCTCTAATTGCTCGGAGGTTTGACCAAAACGTCTTTGACGCTTGGCATAATCCTGAATAGCGGCCAATAACTCAGCCTTGGAGAAGTCAGGCCAGAAGGCCGGTGAAAAATAAAGCTCAGTATAGGCACTTTGCCAGATGAGGAAATTACTGATGCGTTGCTCGCCACCCGTGCGTATACACAAATCAGGATCGGGCAAATCCGCTAAGGAGGTAAAAGCATGCAGATCCGCTTCGGTCATCTGCTCAGGATCTAAGTGCTGATCTCGGCAATGTATGGCGAGCTTTTGGGCGGCTTGAAGTATATCCCAACGCCCACCGTAATTCGCCGCCACATTCAGCACCAGAGCCGAGTTTCCCGCCGTCAAGGCCTCGACCTCCTGCATCTTCTTTTGCAGCTTGGCGGAAAAACGTTGGCGATCACCGATAATTTTTAAGCGTATGCCATGCTTATGCAGTTTTTTTGCTTCACTTTTCAGCGACAGCATAAACAACTCCATCAAGCCTCTGACTTCCAGCTCGGGGCGTTTCCAATTTTCGCTACTGAATGCAAAAAGCGTAAGCACCCCCACCCCCTGCTCCAGGCAACCCTCTATAACCTGGCGCACACTCTCCACTCCAGCCTTATGGCCGGCCAGGGAAGGCAAATGACGTGCTTTAGCCCAACGGTTATTACCATCCATGATGATGGCGATATGACGTGGGATCGAAAGGGAGTAGGAATCGGACTGTAATGATTGAGCAGGCATAAAAAAGTAGGGGCCCTATTCAGACCCCTTTCCCTGAAGCTATTAAATTTCCATCAAATCCGACTCTTTATGAGCCAGCAGTGCATCAACTTCCGCCACAAACTTGTCGGTCAGCTTTTGAATTTCCGTTTCACCACGGCGTTCTTCATCTTCAGTGATCTCTTTGTTTTTCAAAAGATCTTTGAAGTTACCGTTCGCATCGCGGCGAATATTACGCACCGCAACCTTAGCCGCTTCCGCTTCACTGCGTGCCTGACGAATATAACCTTTACGCGTTTCTTCGGTCAGTGCCGGCATCGGGACACGAATCACATCACCGGCAGTATTTGGATTCAAACCCAAATCCGACTTCATAATGGCTTTTTCGACTTCAGGCACCATCTTTTTTTCCCAAGGGATGATGGTCAAAGTACGTGCATCCTCAACCATGATGTTCGCCACCTGCATAATCGGCACAGGTGATCCGTAATAACTCACCTGAACCGCATCCAGCAAGCTTGGATGCGCACGTCCGGTACGGATTTTTTTGAAGTTTTCAACGAGAGCCTCTGTGCTCTTCTGCATGCGTGCCTGAGCATCACGAACGATATCATTGATCATTTTTCTCTCCTACCATCGGGCCAGCATCGATCAGTGTGCCTTCATCGCCGCCCATCACCAGATTCACCAGTGCACCATGTTTATTCATATTAAAGACACGCACCGGCATATTGTGATCACGTGTCAGACAGATGGCAGTCATATCCATGACCCCCAACTGCTTTTCCAAAACCTCATCAAAGCTCAGATGTGTATAGCGTTGAGCTGTTGGGTCCTTCATCGGATCGGCCGTGTAAACACCGTCCACCTTGGTCGCCTTCAACACCACATCGGCTTCAATCTCAATACCACGCAAACAGGCAGCCGAATCCGTAGTAAAAAATGGATTACCGGTTCCTGCTGCAAAAATCACCACATCATTCTGGCGCAGGTAACGCATCGCATTACGACGGTCATAATGATCCACCACCCCGCTCATCGGAATAGCTGACATCACTCGGGTCGCGATATTACAACGTTCCAGCGCATCACGCATGGCCAAGGCATTCATCACAGTGGCCAACATCCCCATATGATCTCCAGTGACACGATCGAGGCCTGCTGCATTTAATGCCGCACCACGAAAGAGGTTCCCTCCTCCGATCACCATACCGACCTGAACACCAATACCTACCAACTGGCCGATCTCTAGGGCCATGCGATTCAGAACCTTAGGATCTATCCCAAAGCTCTCTTCACCTAGCAGAGCTTCTCCGCTCAGTTTCAATAAGATACGCTTATAACTGGATTGTTTATCTGTAGCAGGCATGCGTCCTTCTCCACTCTCAAGAGTCGGAATAGTTTACAGGAAAACCCAGAATGCGCGCAGACTTTTTTCCGCGCAAAAAAGAAGCAGCCCGACGAGTGCGGGCTGCAGAGATCGATTAACCTTTCAGCTGCTCAGCAACTTCAGCGGCAAAATCTTTCTTCTCAACTTCGATACCTTCACCCACCGCAACACGGATGAAAGAAACTACATCCGCACCCGCTGCCTTAACCAGCTGCGCAACGGTCTGCTCAGGATTTTTAACGAATGGCTGCTCAACCAGGCTGTTTTCAGCAAGGAATTTCTTGATGCGACCCACCGCCATTTTTTCTTTGATTTCCTGAGGCTTACCTTCCATATCAGGCTGCGCCATGATGATGTCTTTTTCGCGATCCAGCTCTTCCTGTGGCATATCTTCACCACGCACAACACGCGGGTTAACAGCAGTAACGTGCATCGCCACATCACGCGCCAGATCCGCTGTGCCGGCAGACAGCGCAACAATTGCAGCCAGACGGTTGGTGCTGTGAACGTACGCATCCACCATCACACCCTCAACTAAGAAGGCACGACGCACAGTAATGTTTTCGCCAATCTTCTGTACCAGCGCTTCACGAGCGGTTTCTAGCTCACCTGCCATCAACGCAGCGATATCTGTCTGCTTGTCAGCGAAAGCTTTTTCCAGAACCGTGTTAACAAAGCCCAGGAAGTTGTCATCACGCGCAACGAAGTCAGTTTCAGAGTTCACTTCCAACACCAGCGCATAGCTGTTGTCTTCCGCAACTTTCACTGCAACGACACCATCTGCAGCAGTACGGCCTGCTTTCTTAGCTGCCTTCATACCAGAGGATTTACGCAGATCGTCGATCGCTTTTTCGATATCGCCTTCTGCCTCGACCAGTGCTTTTTTGCACTCCATCATGCCCAGACCGGTACGCTCACGCAGCTCTTTTACAAGCGCAGCAGAGATGTTTGCCATGTTGCTTACCCCTTAATTAATCACGTTAAACTTGTCTTCAAAAAAGGGGAGCCGCGCTCCCCTTCTTTGCGAATCGATCTTCAAAACCCCACTGAATTACTCAGCAGCGGCTTCTTCAACTTCAACGAACTCGCTCTTATCACCGGCATTCTGACCCAGACCTTCGATGCAAGCATCCGCGATGGATTTAGCATAGATCTGGATAGCACGCAGGGCGTCATCGTTACCTGGAATCACAAAATCAACGCCATCTGGATCGCTGTTAGTATCAACGATACCGATAACAGGGATACCCAGCTTGTTCGCTTCGTTGATTGCGATACGCTCATGGTCAACATCGATAACGAACAGAGCGTCTGGCAAGCCACCCATGTCCTTGATACCACCGATAGACATCTCCAGCTTTTCCATCTCACGACGACGGACTAGAGCTTCTTTCTTAGTCAGTTTGTCGAAAGTACCGTCCTGAGACATGGTTTCCAGGTCACGCAGACGACGGATAGACTGACGAATCGTCTTATAGTTAGTCAGCATACCGCCCAACCAGCGATGGTTGACGTAAGGCATGCCTGCACGCGCAGCTTCTTCTTTCACAACCTTGCCCGCTGCACGCTTGGTGCCCACAAACAAGATTTTGTTTTTGTTAGCGGCCATGCCCTGAACCACATCCAGCGCATTATTCAGCGCAGGCAGAGTGTGCTCCAGGTTAATGATATGGATTTTGTTACGCGCGCCAAAGATGAACTTGTTCATTTTTGGGTTCCAGTAACGCGTCTGGTGACCGAAGTGAACACCTGCTTTCAGCAGGTCACGCATAGAAACTTTTGCCATTTTCTTTACATTCCTGATTATGGGTTTAACCTCCACCTACCCCATATACCCACCGCAAAGCAGCACCCAGGTTATATGTGACGGTAAGTGTGTGTGTTAAGGTGTGCCGAAGCACGATTTTTGGGAGCGCATTTTATAGCATATTCCATGTTTTTTTTAAAGCCATCCCATGCGAAGAATTGCATTCTAGAGCGGTTATCAGAGACCACCGGAATTCGTTACAATAGTGTCTCATTATCCAAACCAGCAGCGATCTGCGGAAGCTTATGACTATTACGATTAAAACTGCCGATGAAATTGAAAAGATGCGCGTGGCGGGCCGCCTTGCTGCCGAAGCCTTAGAGATGATCGCGCCTTATGTTGAAGTGGGCATCACAACCGAAGAGCTCGATCGCATCTGCCATGAGTACATCGTCAAAACGCAGAAAGCGATTCCTGCCCCGCTCAATTATCACGGCTTTCCAAAATCCATCTGCACCTCGGTGAACCAGGTTGTCTGTCACGGCATCCCAGGCCCTAAGGCACTGAAATCCGGCGACATCATCAACATTGATATCACCGTGATTAAAGATGGCTACCATGGTGACACCAGCAAAATGTTCTATGTTGGTGAGGTCGCCCCCCATGCCCAGCGCTTGTGTGAAATTACACAAGAGTGCCTGTATAAAGGCATCGAACTGGTACGTCCCGGCACCCATTTAGGCGATATCGGCCACATCATCCAACAGCATGCCGAAGCACAACACTATTCCGTTGTGCGTGAGTATTGCGGTCATGGCATAGGCAAAGAGTTTCACGAAGATCCGCAGGTTTTGCACTATGGCCGTCCGGGGACCGGGGAGATTCTGCGCGAAGGCATGACTTTCACCATTGAACCCATGATCAACGCAGGCAAGCGTCATGTTAAGCTGTCTAAACGTGATGGCTGGACCGTGGAAACAGCGGATCGCCGTTTATCAGCCCAATGGGAACATACTATTCTAGTCACTGCGGATGGCTACGAAGTCCTCACCCGCCGCAGCGAAGAGACATTCTGATTTCTACCCCCCTGCTCTAGGAGTCTGCATAGATGAGCCAAGTGACTGAAGTTGTATGCGCTGTTCCAGAATATCTGGATCCTGATCAACTCAGTCAGGCTTTACAGGCGGCCGATGCTAAACCCCTTTTTGTCCTGCGCGATGCTTTAAAGCTCGCCAGCGAGCGTATGGACGAAGCCTTTCGCCAGGGAGCCGATATCAGACGCCTGATTTATGGCCGTGCCTGGGTCTTGGATCAGGTACTCAAAGCGGCTTGGTCCTTATTTGACTGGCCCGATGCACAACGCATCGCTTTGGTAGCTGTCGGCGGCTATGGCCGTGGCGAACTCCACCCAGCGTCTGATGTTGACATCCTGCTGCTCACCGATGAACTGGATGCCAACCTTTTCTCTGAGACAATTAGCGCTTTCCTCACTTTACTCTGGGATATGAAACTCGATATCGGTTCCAGCGTGCGCAGTGTCTCGGAGTGTTATAACGAGTGTCGCAATGACATTACGATTGCGACCAACCTGATTGAATCACGCACCCTGGTCGGCAACCCCGAACTCCAACAGAAAATGTATGCCCAGGTCGTCTCTGAAGAAGCCTGGTCAGATCAAGAGTTCTTTAAGGCCAAATTTGCCGAACAACAAGAACGCCACCTTAAAACCAACAACACCGAATACAATCTTGAACCCAATCTCAAGACCTCTCCTGGCGGCCTGCGTGATCTACAAACCCTAGGCTGGGTTTCCAAACGCCACTTTGGTGCAACCTATCTACGCGACCTCGTTGCCCACGGCTTTTTAACGGAATCAGAACTCGACAGCCTGAACAAGGGCGAGCTGTATCTATGGACAGTCCGCTACGCACTACACATGCTGTGTAAACGTCGCGAAGATCGACTGCTGTTTGATCATCAGCGCACACTCGCTGCTTTTTTTGGTTACCAAGATCAACAGGGCGCTCTGGCCGTTGAGCAGTTTATGAGCAAATATTACCGTGTTGCGAAAGCCATGTCGGAGTTTAATGACATGCTGCTGCAATACTTTGATGAAGCCATTCTGCGCTCCGATCAAGAACCGCGCATCGAGCCGATTAACAGCCGTTTTCGTATCCATGATGACTATCTAGAAGTCACCTATGACAAGGTGTTTGAGCATCACCCTTTTGCGCTGATGGAGTTGTTTGTTCTGCTTGCGCAAAATCCAGCGATCCGCGGTGTACGCGCCTCCACGATACGCTTAATTCGCGAACATCGGCACTTAATTGACGAGGATTTCCGCAAAGATCTGCGTAACACCTCTCTGTTTATGGAGCTATTACGCTCTGCAGAAGGGGTATCCACGCAACTTAAACGCATGAATCGTTATGGCATTTTGGGTCGTTATCTACCGGAATTTGGCAAAATCATCGGCCAGATGCAACATGACCTCTTCCATATCTACACCGTGGATGCCCACACCCTGAAGGTGATTCAGATGATGCGCCAATTCCGCCATACGGAAATGCGCGATCAGCTCCCCTTGGCGCACCGCGTCGTCAATCAACTGCCCAAAATCGAGCTTCTCTATATCGCCGGCCTCTATCATGATATTGCCAAAGGCCGCGGCGGGGATCACTCAGAACTGGGGGCTGATGATGTGATCGCCTTCTGCCAACGCCATCATATTGGCAAATGGGACACCCACCTCGTGGCTTGGCTTGTGCGCAACCATCTCATCATGTCGATGACCGCACAAAGACGGGACATCTCCGATCCCGAAGTCATCCATGCGTTTGCCATGCAAGTTCGTGATATTGTGCACCTGAACTATCTCTACGCCCTCACGGTCGCCGATATCAACGCCACCAATCACAACCTTTGGAACAGTTGGCGGGCGACTCTGCTGCGCCAACTCTACACGGAAACCAAACGCGCACTGAGGCGGGGTCTGGAAAACCCAATTAACAAAGAAGACCGCATCGAGCAGCTCCAGCAAGAAGCCATGACGTTGCTGAAGCAGCGCCATCTCAACGAGCAAGATGTCCGCAACTTCTGGACATTACTGGGCGATGAGTACTTTCTGCGCGAAGACGCTCGTAATATTGCCTGGCATACTCAAGCCATCCTTGAGCACGGTGATCGACCTCTGCCTTTAGTGCTGGTGCAAAAAACCTCTTACCGCCTGTATGAAGGGGCGACAGAGATTTTTATCTATGCGGATGATCTCCCCAACCTTTTCCCGGCAACGGTCGCGACCCTCGACCAGCTGCATTTAAGTGTGCAAGATGCTCGTATTATTCCCACCGATAGCGGCCGCACACTCAACACCTATACCGTACTCACCGAGGACAACAAACCTCTGTCTGAAAACCCGGATTATCTAGCCAGTATTCAGAAGCGTTTAACCGAGGAGCTGGACGATCCTGATGATTTCCCCGAAATCATTCAGCGCCGCGTACCACGACTCTTGAAGCTATTTGCCATCCCAACCAGCGTTAATCTCAGCAATGACCCCAGCACCCAACAAACCGTGCTGGAAGTGATTACCTCGGATCGACCTGGGCTCTTGGCACGCTTAGGGCGTATCTTTGTAGAGTTTGGCATCTCGGTGCGTAAAGCCAAGATCTCCAACATCGGCGAGCGCGTAGAGGATTTTTTCTTTATAACCGATCCAGAAGGCCAACCGATTAGTGACCCACAGCTTTGCCGCGCCCTTCAGGAGCGCGTGTGTGAAAAGCTCGACGAGCATTTACAGCAGAACACCTAGCCTCAAGACTAAACTTACACTCTTAGCGCGCCTGCACCCAAGCGCGCTCAACCTGACTTAAATCGACTTCCAATACCGTTGCATAGGTATCGCTCTGCACCGGATAGCTTTTCACCACCCGTGCGCCGCGAACAATACCGGCAACCGACGTTCTGAACTGATCATTCTGCAGCACCATATCCTCAACACGTGAAGTCCCGAACAGGTATTGTCCGTTAATGATCGCCGCCAGCTCTTGATACGCTTGTAACTTAGACGCACGCATCGCCATGAGAATTTTCTGCTGCTCAGTTTGTCCAGGCTGCAAGCTAATCGGCGCATAGCCTGTCGCACTGACCCATTGCGGCTGACTCGCCACCTGCCGAACAGGACGAGACTGTGCAGAATCTGCGCTGGCATTTTCCAGGGTATAGGCCAGCGTTTCACAACCACTCAAGCTCAAGGCACAGAATGCAACGAATAACGCACGCTTGATCACCACACACCTCCAGCTGGACCTTGACGATTTTCAATAATCATACCGCGCTCTATCGCATCCAACGGATGATAACCCGGCCAGCGCCCTTCTAAACGCTGATTCGGAATATGGCTTTGTGCCGAGGCAAGCACCTGACGTGTTGTGGTATCGATCACTCGAGCATTGATCACCACTCCGTCAGGGTAGGCTGCATATGTACCGGTGAGAATAAAATAGATGCGATTACGACTGCGCAACAAAGAGAGGGTTTCTCCATCAGGATCAAGTTTCGCAGTGGTGGTTAAACTGATTGCACGATGATCGACGAGATTGTATCCGAGGTGCTGGAGCTGGTAGATAAAACTCTCCGCCAAACGCTCCCCCATATCACCGGAAAAGTTGCGCGCCTCTAAACGCCGAAAAGGCATAATCGCCATAGGCAAACGTTGCACACGCTGCTCATCCAAACCCAACGCCAAATGCGAAGCCATTAAAGCGATGGCTTCACTGATAGCATCCGTACCGGGTGAAACCGCTTCCACCAATGGCAAGGGTTGAGGCTGACGCAAAGCGCGACTTTCATCATACGCCTCTAGGCTGTTTTGTAGCTGCACCTGCGCTTGGGGGCTGACCTGTTCCAGCGTGACCGGCACAGTCCAACGTTGGCACCCTACCAAACTCACCAAACAGACACTGATCAGCCCTAAACTCGGCAAAACTCTTTTGATCATGCTTTTATCGCCTTCTCACGCTTAATGTTGCGAATCTACCACAAACCTCAGCCACTGACAGGCTTTGCTAGTTGCAGCCTGCGCACAAATTGCATACCTTTTCTTCTCGACTCAACCAGCGAGTACCCTCAACCATGTTACGCCTTTGCATTTTATTGCTCAGCCTTTACTGTTTTTCCGCACAAGCCTCTCCTCTATGGGTTGAGGCTGAGGGCAGTGCAACGATTATCAATGGTGATCTCGGTAATGCGCGTCGCAGCGCGGTGGCACAAGCATCTGAGTTAGCCGCGCTGCAGGCGGCGGCCTATATTTCCACCACCACCGAAATCCAAGGCGGCATCCTGCAGATGGACAATCTGAGGATGAGCAGTTTAGGCCGCCTCAGTAACGTTGAAGTCATCGATGAGCGCATTCAAGGCACGATTTTAAAAGTGCGAATCCGCGCTGAAGTCAGTGTCGATCAAGGTTGTCCGGATGGGCGTGCTGAAGTGGCCTACCGTAAGAGCTTAGGGTTTACCGCCTTCCCTATCCAACATCCACAACAAGCCGCTACCGGCGCGTTACAAAATGCAGCGACTGAACTGCCAAACCTGTTAGCACGTCGCTTGAGCCATGAAACCGGCTTGCATACGATTCTTGCCACACACCTGAGCCTGCATCCCAACCTACAACAGGCACCGACTCGACAACTGGCGGATGGCACCCTGACCCAAGCCACGGCACACAGCGAAACCACCCAGGTGCACTTTCTGATTTCCGGTGTGATTCGTGATCTCAGCCAAGCCAATCCTATTGGCCCGCGTGAGCCCAACGTGGTGACCGATCTTTATCGCCGTCTCGATTACGCCAGCCAACATCACTTAAGACAGTTTGCCCTAGATCTATTTATTCACGACGCACTGACTGGGCAGCTGATGTTCCAACAACACTATCAAACCCAAGGACGCTGGAATGCACGTGAAAAGCCTCTAGGCTTTGCCAGCGCTGGCTTTTGGCAGGAAGATTATGGCCAAGCGGTTGAGCGTTTGATACGCCAGATGTCACAGGAGATCAGTGAACAGTTGCGCTGCCAGGCTTTCAGTGCCCGGATCACCCAAACAGAAGGCAATCGTGTTTGGATTAATGCCGGCAGTCTGAGCGGACTCAAACCGGGTGATCGCCTCAGCGTCTACCGTCGTCAAACCCATTACGATACTTTACACCAGCCCTATTCCGAACTGCAGAATGCGCGCGTCACCCTCACACTGGATCAGGTTGAAGCCAGCTTTGCTTCAGGTACACTGAATACGCAAACCGCTTCCTCGGTCAACATTCAACGCGATGACTGGGTGCGCAGTCACTAAACCCTACCCTAGAGAGTAAATATTTAGGGAGTGAAGATTTAAAGTTGACAGCTCAGGAACCGACTCTTAGGCTGCGCAGCTCTATCCTCATGTGATTTTTCGGAGATTTACCCGCAATGTATAACGAGTTGCTCAATCAGCTAGACAGCAAAATCGAAAGCTTGATCGAAGAAGTAGAAACCTTACGCTTGGAAATCAGTGAGCTGCGTGAACAAAAAACTCAGCTGGAAACCTCCGCCCAAAACCAAAGTGAACGCTTGCAGCAGCTGCTGAACAAATTCAACCGCTTGGATGAAAGCGCCGACCTTTAAACCTCGGAACACCGATCTGGCGATTCGAATTATCCACCCACTTTGCGCCAAACCTATCCAGCGAACCGCCTAGACTGTATCACAAGGGGCGCTTGAGCGCCCCTAATCTATCGAGTCGTTCAGAATTCTCGAGTCATTTAAAGGCTTGAGCAAGCTAAGCCCAGAACCCTCTGCCAAGCACTCAGCCACTTCACCTCAAGCCATCATCTCTAGCCTTGACCACTGATTTTAATTTCAACACGACGGTTCAGAGAGCGACCGTGCGCAGTGGAATTATCCGCCACCGGACGGTTAGGGCCATAACCCACTGTCGTGATTCGCATACCGTTCACGCCGCTACTCATCAAACGCTGCGCCACAGAGTTGGCTCGACGCTCAGACAGCTGCTGATTGTACTGCAATGAACCCGTGCTATCTGTATGCCCCTCCACCACAATCAAAGTCTGATCATACTGGCGCAAAACATTTGCCACTGAGTCCAGAGTGGAGAAAAAAGAAGGATCAATGCGATCTTCATTGGTTGCAAAGGTAATACTACCCGGCATCACCAACTGAATCTCGTCTCCGACTCGATTCACATCCACACCTGTGCCCTGTAATTGCTGACGCAACTGGGCTTCCTGTTGATCCATGTAATAACCGAGTCCACCCCCCACAACCGCACCTAAGAGCGCTCCAGCAAGCGCGCCTTCATTACGCTTACCGCTACCCGCCACCATGGCTCCGAGTGCCGCACCCCCCACAGCTCCCCCGGCACCGCCTTTCACAACATTCGAGGTTTTGGGCTGCTGCGTATAGGGATCTAGCGTGGTACAGCCGGCCAAAACACTAAATGCCAAAGCCGATACTAAAATTTTTTTCATCGTCTTAATCTCATTTTGAGCTGAATTGAAAATGTCTCCTGCGCACCCGCACAGTCTGATCCAAGCGGCGCCCTTTGCTTAGGTTTAAGCGTTGTTGAAGCCGAACGTCTACCCACTAAACTTTGTACACCCAAGTGCTGCTTCCTAAACTCTGATGCCTGAACTCTTGCGCCTAAAACCGGCCTATCAGAACGGATAATGCCTGAACCTAAGATGAAGCAACGACTGAATCGGAATCAACCTCGGACAACGCTGGTATGCCTGATGCCTTACAGATAAAATAGACCACTCTCTGATATTTTTCTGCACTGCCAGTTCAAGGAGCCCCCCTTGTCACAGCTTCCTGTTATCGTCGGTTTCGGCGGCATTAATCCAGCCGGCCGTTCTTCCTTTCATCACGGCTACCGCCGTTTGATTCTGGATCGACTGGATACCGACAGCAAAACAGAAACATTGATGAGCTTGGCCAGCTTGATGGGCTTACTGCGCTATGAAGGTGACAGCTATGTCACACGCGAAGGCCAATCACGCCCCATACATGAGTTGCTCCAGGAGCTCGAGCCCTACATTCGCGACAATACTCTGATCCGACGTATCCATCCGGATTGGTTTGATGTGCAGCATATCATGCTCAATCGTCCCGCGAGCCTTCAAGGTGATGCCCCAGGATTAACCTTCTGTTTACGCAGTCGCCACCTACCGGCCGTCATTCCAGACAACTGGCGCCTCACAGAGCGTGAAGGTGGGTTGACTCAGGTTGAAGTCAGCGGCCTGTGTGACGTAATTTTTCCAGATAGCCGTGTGGCCGCCGTTCAAAGTGCCGGCATGTTACCTACAGGGTTTGATCCCGCCAGCCTCTATCAATCGCGCAACCATCCGCGCGGATTACAAATGAGTGTGTTTGCGGCCTCCGATGCCATGCAGTCGGTAGGAATCGATTTTGATCAGCTGGCACAACAACTGTCGCCTGATCAAATAGCGGTATTTGCCAGCAACTCCATCGGTCAATTAGATGATGCTGGTTTTGGGGGGCTGACTAAATTTCCCGCTTTGGGCAAACGCACCACTTCAAAACAGATGCCCTTAGGCTATGCACAGATGCCTGCCGACTTCGTCAACGCTTACCTGTTAGGCAATGCAGGGATGACAGGTGGCGCCTTGGGTGCCTGTGCGACCTTCCTCTACAACCTGCGCAGCGGTGTCGAGGAGATTCGCAGTGGGCGCCGTAAACTGGTTTTGGTGGGTGGCAGCGACGCACCGGTTACGCCCGAAATCATTGAAGGCTTCCGTGCGATGGGGGCTTTGGCTGAAGACAAGGATCTCATGGCGTTGGATCAACTCAGTGCCATGAACGATGCAGCCTATCGCCGCGCTTGTCGTCCTTTCGGTAATAACTGTGGTTTTACGATCGGAGAAGCCAGCCAATACCTGGTGTTGATGAGTGATGATCTGGCCTTGGCCACAGGTGCTGAAATTTACGGAGCGGTCGCCGATGTTTATGTACATGCCGATGGTTATAAAAAATCCATTTCCGCCCCAGGTATCGGCAATTACATGACCCTCGCTAAAGCGGCCTCCTTAGCACGCCGTTTATTAGGTGAAGAGTCTCTGCGCCAGCGTAGTTATGTGCAAGCGCATGGCACCAGCACGCCACAAAACCGTGTTACCGAATCGCATGTCATTAACGAAACAGCCAAAGCATTTTCCATTCCACACTGGCCAGTCTCGGCAGTGAAAGCCTATGTTGGCCACTCGCAAGGCTGTGCCGGTGGCGATCAGATCATGTCCGCTTTAGGGGTTTGGAAATATGGCATTATTCCCGGCCTCATCACGACGCCAGAGATCGCCGGTGACGTCCATCAATCCAACCTGAAGCTACCTTTGCAGCATCTGGATGTGGGTGTTGAAGGGATGGACTCTGTTTTAATCAATGCCAAAGGCTTTGGCGGCAACAATGCCAGCGCCCTTTTACTCTCTCCCCTAGCGACCGAGAAACTTTTGCAACAACGTTATGCGACAGAAACGCTGACGCACTGGCAGAAGGCGCGAGAAAGCGTTCGCGAAACCGCTCAGGCCTATGACCAAGCCCAAATTCGCGGTCAGGCACGTCCAATTTATCGCTACGATCATCAAGTGCTGACCGGTGAAGATTTAACCATCAGCGATCGTGAAATCAAACTGCCCGGTTATGCTCAGGCCATCTCGGTGGATGTGGATAATCCCTATGCCGACTGGACAGAAAAATAACCCTAAGCGTGAAGCCTGTACTAAGGAAGGAGTATTCGATGAAGTCCATCTTGGTTGTTGCCTTAACCAGCCTATTGCTCAGTGGCTGTTTATCGATGCCGAGCCTGCCACAACAAACCCCGGCGGCCACTTATTACACGTTGGACGCTCGCAGTCTTAAACTTTGCCGAGGTGATGGGCGCTCACGTTGCTATTCTCTTAGCAATGTCGCTTCGGCACGCACCCTGCTCCGCCCCGTGGAAGAGGTCTATGGACAACAGGTGAAAGGCCCTAACTATCCCCTTAATTTTGCCCGTATGCTGATCAACCCACCGGATCAGAGTTATCAGAGCGAAAGTGATGATGGGCGTATTTATCGCTTACCCATTAATGCACATACAGATGCCGCTTGGCGTGCTATGGAAAACATCTACGCCAGTTATTACAACCGTAGCTAAAGCAGCTGGAGCGAAGAACTGCCGATTCCAAGAGTCGGCTTAAGGCCCAGCTAACTGTGGAATCAAACGGCAGGCATTCTGTCCCGTTTGTGCGATGACATTGGCTAAGGATTCTTGACGCAACTCTGCCAAAACATGTGCAATCTCGGGCAAATAACGGGGTGAGTTACAGCCCTGTACTCCCGCCGGCACCATGTCCGGGGCATCGGTTTCCAACACCCAATGCTCGAGAGGCAACTGCTGCACCAAGCGCCTGAGTTTATGCGCACGTGGATAGGTCAGCACCCCTCCCACCCCTAAACAAAACCCTAAAGCAATATACTGTTGCGCCTGCTGTGCACTGCCGGAGAAAGCATGCACGATACCACCACAAGGCAGCGAGAAACGGCGCAATAAAGCCAAAACCTGATCATGTGCTTTCACAACATGCAAGAGTACAGGTTTAGAGTAACTCTGAGCCAAACGTAACTGCGCTTCTAACCAAGGGATCTGCTCAGCTAGATCTGCCTGCCCTTCCCGAGCGTCCAAACCTATCTCACCTAAGGCCACCACCTTAGGATTGTCCGCCAGTTGAGCCTCTAAGACCTCAAGACTTTGCGCCTGATGTGCTGCTAGAAAGCAAGGATGCAAACCCAGTGCGACTTTAATCCGATCCGGCTCCCGCTGTGCGCAAGCCAATACTCGGGGGAAAAACTCGGCACTAATCGCCGGCACAAGGATACGTTCCACTAAACGACCCTCTGCCACCCTCGACGCAGAGTCTAACCCAGCTATCTCTTGCAACCAGAGCTGGCATTCCAACTCCAGCTCTGGGAAATCAAGATGACAGTGGGTATCAATCAGCATTTAATGTTCACGTGTCGCACGGAAAGCCACATCCGGCCAACGCTCTTGGGTGAGAGAGAGATTGACCCGCGTGGGCGCTAGATAAGTCAACAAGCCCGCACCATCTAAAGCTAGGTTTTCATGGGCTTTCTTACGGAAATCCTCCAGCATTTTCGGATCCGTGCACTCGACCCAACGTGCGGTCTGCACCGATACGGCTTCATACAGACATTCCACCTTGTACTCATCCCGCAAACGATAGACCACCACCTCAAACTGCAACTGACCCACCGCACCCAAGATGAGATCGTTGTTTTTCAGTGGCTGGAACAACTGAACCGCACCTTCTTCCGAAAGCTGCTGCAAGCCTTTTTGTAATTGCTTCATTTTCAACGGATCTTTCGGGCGCACCCGACGGAACATCTCAGGCGCAAAATGAGGAATCCCCGTGAACTTTAATGCTTCACCTGCCGTAAAGGTGTCGCCAATCTGAATGGTACCGTGGTTATGCAGCCCGATAATATCCCCCGACCAGGCCTCTTCAACGTTCTCACGATCACCGGCCAAAAAGGTCACCGCATCGGCAATACGCACATCCTTTCCAGTACGCACATGGCGCATCTTCATACCGCGAGTGTAACTGCCCGAACAGATACGCATAAAGGCGATACGGTCACGATGCTTAGGATCCATGTTCGCCTGAATTTTAAAGACAAACCCGGAAAACTCGGCCTCGTCCGCCGCAACCGAGCGTGTTTCAGTCGGGCGTGAAGGCGGCGCAGGTGCCCACTGCACAAACTCATTGAGCATTTCTCGCACACCAAAATTGCCCAGTGCCGTCCCGAAGAACACAGGTGTCATCACACCCTGCAAGTAAGCCTGCATATCCCAAGCATGGGTCGCACCCCGGACCAACTCAATCTCTTCCACAAAACTATCGTATTCATCGTCCAGCAGCGCACGCGCTTCATCACTCTCCAACCCCAGAATCAAACGTTCATCCGCTAGGGTGTGCCCCATGCCTGGGGTGTAGAGGTGTAAAGTATCGGTGTACAGGTTATAGACACCTTTAAACCATTTACCGGAACCAATCGGCCAATTGATCGGTGCGGCCTGAATATTCAGGACCTCTTCAATCTCATCCAGCAACTCGATCGGATCACGAATATCACGGTCCAACTTATTCACAAAGGAGAAGATGGGCGTATCACGCAGCCGACACACTTCCATCAATTTAATCGTACGATCCTCAACCCCCTTCGCACCATCCACCACCATGAGCGCAGAATCAACTGCGGTCAGTGTACGGTAGGTATCTTCCGAAAAGTCTTCGTGGCCCGGAGTATCCAGCAGATTCACAATCCGTCCGTTGTACGGGAACTGCATCACTGAGGAGGTAATCGAAATGCCACGTTCCTGCTCCATACTCATCCAGTCTGAGGTGGCATGGCGGTCACTGCCACGCCCCTTGACGGTACCGGCCACCTGAATCAACTGACCTAAGAGCAAGAGTTTTTCGGTGATGGTGGTTTTACCAGCATCCGGGTGCGAAATAATCGCAAAAGTACGACGTTTGGAAACTTCCTGGGCAATCGACATGAATTTGGGTCTTCTGTTCTGATCAGGGACAGGGCCTTGCGCCCCGTGTGTGGGTTAATCATAAATTGGCGGCTATTTTCGCTGATCAAGCGACGTTAAACAACGGCTGTCATCATTGCCTGCGCAAGCTTCGCGAAAGGCTTATGGGATTTTGCAGAAAGATCTGTTACAACTAAATCATTAATTCTGTGCCAACCTTCTGATGAAGGTTTCCATAATAAAGATAAACGATGCAACAGATATTCTCGCAACTGCGTGCACAACAGCAGATACAAGATCAGATCGCCCAGGGCGCTTCTCTGCAAGCGGTCCTAGATGCCATCTGCGCCTATCTTGAAGAGCAGATCCCCGATGCGCTCTGCTCAGTGATGTTACTCGATCCCTCCGAGCAAACACTTAATCTGATCGCCAGTGTCAGTCTTCCGGCCGCCTATACTCAAGCCATGCATCATATCCCGGTTGCAGAAGGAATGGGCGCCTGCGGAAATACCGCTTGGAGTAAAGAAGCAACGGTGGTCTATGACATCCTGACCGCGCCAGGCTGGGGTAAGGTGCGTGCCCTGGCAGAAGAAAATGATCTTCGCGCCTGCTGGTCTTATCCGCTGATATCTTCCGAGCAAGCTCTGCTCGGAACCTTTGCCACCTACTACCGCCAGCCTCGCCGCCCGAGTAAGACAGATATTAAACGTATCGCACGTGCCGCCGGCTTAGCCAGCTTAGCGATAGAACGTCATCAGGATCGCGCTAGATTACGCGACTATGAAGCTCGCCTCGCCTATTTTGCCAGCCATGATCGTTTAACCTCTTTACCCAATCGTGCTGTGTTGGAAGATCGCCTGCGCCATGATTTTGATTTAGCGCGTCGGCATCAGCGCTTACTGAGCCTGATGTTTATCGATCTGGATGGCTTTAAACCCATCAATGACAGCCTCGGACATCAGGTAGGGGATGCCATCCTCACCGCAGCGGCTGAGCGTATTCAACGTGTGCTGCAACCCAGCGATACCCTGTCACGCTTTAACGCCGACGAGTTTGTTCTTTTATTGCCGAATCTTGAAGACGAAGATCAAACACAAGCCTTGGCTGAACAGATTCTGCACCATCTAGCCCTGCCCTACCTCCTCGAACCTGAGGCATTACATCTCACCGCCAGTATCGGCATTGCGACCAATCATGATCCGGCGCAAGATGCCCTAGAGTTGATTCAGTTTGCCGATCAAGCTATGACACGCGCCAAACAACAGGGGCGTAACACCTTTGAGTGGTACACCCACGATATCTCTGAGCGTTTAAATCAACGTGTAAGCCTACGTCGCGAACTACAAGAAGCGATTGATGCTGAAAAGCTCGAGCTGCATTATCAGCCCCTCGTTTGTGCGCAAACACTTGAAGTGATCAGTCTAGAAGCCCTGCTGCGTTGGAATCATCCTGACAAGGGTTATATCTCACCCGCTGACTTCATCCCTTTAGCAGAAGAAACAGGACAGATCATTCCGTTAAGTAACTGGGTCATCAAACAAGCTTGCTTAGACTCTCTGGACTTGGAGAAACAACTGCACAAGCTTTACCCGATTGCCGTCAATATTTCACCCCTGCAGTTCCGACGCAGCAGCTTTTTAGATCATCTATTTGCCTCCTTAGAGGAGTTTCAACGCCCCACTCAAGCTCTGGAGTTGGAGCTGACCGAAGGGATTTTGATGGATAATCCCGACACCGCGATTCGTTTACTGAAACTTCTGCGCTTAGCCGGTGTGAAGGTCGCGATTGATGACTTTGGCACAGGCTTTTCCAGTTTGAGTTATTTAAAGCGTCTACCCATAAGCAAAATCAAAATTGATCGGAGTTTTGTACGTGAAGTGACCCACAGCTCTGCTGATGCCGCGATTATTCAGGGCGTCATCTCAATGGCCCATCATATGCAGCTACAAGTGGTGGCTGAAGGGATTGAAAAGCCTGAGCAACAAGCGTTTCTACAACAATCAGGATGCGATCTTTTACAAGGCTTTTTATTCGCACGCCCTATGTCAAAACCCGCGTTACTTGAATTTTTGCAGACGGCTAAGGCTGTGGAAAAGAACTTTTTAGAACCCTAGCGATGGTGTCATCCAACTGGATGAATTGCCTGACGGTTTCGATGGGATTAGGATGCTAACTTTGTCATTTAAAGCTTATCGACGAGTACAGACTTGATGCCCACCACCAGTATCTTTCGCTCCCTCATTTTGAGTGCTGTCTTCGCCTCACTGGTGATTCTCTCTTTCCTGATCGTCATCATGTACCAAACGACAGTCGCGCCCTTGGACCAACAAGCCAGCGCTGAAGCGATGGTGGTCGCGGAAAAGGAGCTGAGCCTACGCCTTCTCTCTAAAGAGGATTCTGTCCTTTCAGTCGCCGCCAGCCTAGCACGTGATCCGCGCGTGCGCGAGGGGCTGCGTCATCAGGATCATGCGCTCGCCTTTTCTGCGTTAAACAATCTGACCGAAGACTACGCCGCCATCACGCCCTATCAGGGCATACGTGCACAGGTGATACGTGCCGATACCCTCATTCTTGCACGTTCCTGGGATCCAGACTTCCAAGGACAACCGGCTCCCCATCCGTTGGTTAAAGTGGCTCTCAGTGAACGCCGATCGGTTGCCAGCTTTGGGATAGGCAACGCCGGTGTGGGCATTATTGGATTTGCACCGGTCATTGAAGAGGGCGAATTATTAGGTCTGATTTCGGTCACACAAGGCGTCTATTCGGTTGTCAAAAGCCTCAGAGAGGCGGGTTTGGAATGGACTCTTCTGGTGGATATTGCGGGTCTGGAGCAACGCTTCTCCGGCCAAATCCCGCCGGTGTATCACGCCAATAAACGTTATGGTAATGACTACCTGCTCGCCCATGAAACCTGGTTTGATTTAGCCCATGCTGATCGTGTCATCGCCCGTATGCATCCCCCGAGCACCACACCTCAGGCCTATTTAATCGACAACGAGATTCAATTTGACCTACCCGTCTATGATGACTCGGGACAACTGATCGGCCGCCATCTTTTGACCGCTCAAGCCGATAGTCTGAATGCCAAAATAGATGAAAGCCGTAATGCTCTGTTGACCGTAACGGCCATCATTGTCGCGATCATCATCTTAATTGTGGCGCTGTTATTGATGCTGGTAAAACAGCGCATTATTCAACCCATCCAATACTTGGCCGATTGCATCAACCATATCTTGCAAGCCGGTGAGTTTTCGCAGCGCCTAAAAGTGAAACGTCACGATGAGCTGGGCAATTTGCTGATCAACTTCAACCGTCTTCTGAATAGTCTGCAAGCCAGTCTACAAGAATCCAGCTCCGTTATTCACGCCATCGCCCAGGGGGATTTTGACCGCCGTATGACCGGAGACTACCCCGGTGATTTGAATGCCCTCAAACTAGGCATCAACGCTTCAGCTTTAGAGTTACAAACTTCGCATCAGGCCATGGTCAAAGCCAATCTCGCCAAGAGCCAATTCTTGGCCAATATGAGCCATGAAATTCGCACCCCAATTAATGGCGTAATCGGCATGCTCTCTCTACTGCAACACAGTGAGCTGGATGAGCATCAAGCAGAGCAGGTGCGTTTAGCGCAAAGTTCAGCAGAATTACTGCTTGGTTTGGTCAATGACATCTTGGATTTCTCCAAAATTGAAGCGGGAAAAATGACGCTGGAACAGGCACCTGTCCATTTGCCGCAACTTCTGAATAATTTAAAAGAGATCTTTAATCCTGCTGCGCAAGCACGCAAACTGGAACTGCGTCTGGAAATCGGACCAGATCTACCCTCTTGGATTCTGGGCGACTCCTTACGACTGCGCCAAATTCTCAACAACCTACTTTCGAATGCCCTGAAATTTACCGAACAGGGTGAAATCTGTGTGCGTGCACATCGTCTTGACCAAACGCTCCGCCTCAGCGTGCGCGATACCGGCATCGGCATCAGTTCGCAAACTCAAGAGCGCCTATTCAAAAGTTTTGCTCAGGCCGATAGCTCAACCAGTCGAAAATATGGCGGGACAGGCCTGGGACTAAAAATTTCCCAAGAACTGGTCAAACTCATGCAGGGGCAAATGGGTTTGGAGAGCAAAGAGGGCCAAGGCAGTGAATTTTGGTTCAGCTTACCCCTGCGTCCTTGTGAGGCTCCGATTGAAAAAGTAGAGAGTAATGGCCAAACCCTGTATCCAGGCAAACGGATTTTGTTGGTAGAAGATAATTTGGTGAATCAAAAACTAGCATTAAAACTGCTTGAAAAATTTGCGATTCAGGCGGATCTAGCACAAAACGGCCAAGAGGCCTTAGAGATGGCACGTGAAGGAGTTTACGATCTTGTTTTGATGGATTGCCAGATGCCGGTCATGGACGGTTACACCGCCACGCGCCTCCTCAGACAAAGCGACTTCCGTGTCCCGATTGCAGCACTCACCGCCAATGCTACCGCAGAGGATCGCCGTTTGTGCATCGAGTGCGGTATGAACGACTTCCTTGCCAAGCCTTATCATCTCAAGGGTTTGGCTGAGCTTTTAGCACGTTGGTTGAATTAACTTAATGCGCAAAGTCCATCGAAAAGAACAAACGCCAATCGCCTTTTTTTACCTGAGGAGAGCGATGCACTAAGCCCTGATCTTCATTGTTTAGCCAACCCTTGCCCTTGAGCAAAGCCACATGACCCGTTTGCAGCTGATGACAAGTACTTTCAGCCGCTGGATTTTGCATCCAGTCATACGCTTGCTTTCCGTCCAACCACTCTGTCGCAGCACCACGCAAAGTACAGACTAGACGACAGGGTACTTGATCACGATGAAATTTTGGACACATGGCCTGCTCTAAAATCGCCAAGCGAAAGCCTAAACGATCCAACTCAAAGAGATAGCCAAACATATCACCTACTAGTGAGATGCCTTCGATTAAGGCTTGCTTACCCTCAGCTGTTGGCAAACTACTTTGCAAATAGTCACTTAGCTCCTGAGGCTGAAGAATCTGTCGTAACGATAGTGCTGACTGCAAATCTCGTAGAGATTCAACATAATTCAGAGCCTCTACCCCCCAATCTCCGTGCCAAACTGCTATTTGTGTAGCAGGCTGATAGATCTGTGAAAGCGCCCTAGGCTGTGAGGCCTCATAACAGAATTGGGGTTGTATAGGTTGAGGCTCAACAAGCGCCATGATGCTTTTCTCATAACAAAAATAATTGTTATGATATAACATATTTTTTATTAGAAAAACCAGTCCATACCCAATCGAAGATTACGCCCTGCTTCCCAACTCACAAACTCTTGAGAGTTCGCCCCAAATGCTCTGACACTAGTATGTTCGGCATAACGCTTATCAAAAATATTTTCAAGTGCAAGGATGAATCGTAACTGATCTTGCGCGAGACTAGGTTGCCATTGCATCTGCAGATCATGCACCACATAACCCGGTTTTTGTGGGCGCCCAGGCCGTACATCTTTTAAACGCTCAACGGCCGTCAAGGTATATCCCAGACTCAATTCGGGCTGTGCTTGCCAGAGTAGGTCTAATATCCATCTATTTCCTACCGAAGCCCCTACTCGAGCCGAATCACCTGTTGTATCCGCAGGCAGGCCATCATAACCACGCAAACGATTATGACTGTAACCCAAATTGAGCAGCCAGTTTTCTATTCCCCAATGACCTCGCAACTCAAACCCCTGGCTGATCACCTGCCCTTCGGCATTAAAGATTCGATCTGTTTTTGCCCCCGGCCCCTCCCCTGTTGTAATCAAATAATCATCAATTCGAGTGTGATAGAAAGTGAGTTCTAGCCCCGCATGATCGCCTTGTCTAAACAGGTTCAAATCATGCCAACGCAAACCTGCTTCGCTCAGCTTTGCGGCTTCAGGTTTTAATTTGCCATTTTCCCCCAACACAAAATCATCAGAGTACTTGGTTAACCAGCCCGCTTGATTCAAACGTCCTCCACGGATCGACTCCCCATAACCCGCAAAAAGGGTCAATTGCGTGTCTCCCTGTAGAAGATCCCATTCTGCACTCAAATTAGGGGAAAGTTCTCGCCCTGATGCTTTGTACATATCTGCATAGTCAGTACGATACATGTCATATCTCAGTCCTGCCGAAAAGCTCCATGCCCCTAACCTCAAGCGATCTTGTAGGTATAAACCAAAATTCTGACCCGTTTCACTAAGCGAATAATCTGCATCACGACTGACTCCTTTATCCTTAAAGTAGTCCACTCCATAGGTGAAGCTATGCTGCACAGCACCTAAATCAACGCTTTGCGTATTGCGAAGATTGGTTCCATAACTTTGAGTTAACCACTCCTCACTGCCTGTCGGTAAAAAGCGTTTAAGTCCTGTTTCACTTTGATATAGATCCCATCGAAAATCGATTTGCTCTTGCCCTTCTGGACGATATTGATAGCCTATGTTGTGGGAGCTTTCCGCTAAGCGCTGTTGATCTTGGGCACGAAGCGTTCCTTGATTTGTTTGCCAAGGCCAATTCCCTCTTAAAGCGCCGCCATAATTTGCACTTTGCTGGGTTGAAATGCGTAAGTTATGACCATTCTGATCCAGTAAACTAGCCTTCAAAAGATAGTTCGTATATTCACCATCGGTTGATTTAAGCTTGTCTCCTCCACCTGCCCGCATTTCAGAGTTTTTGTTTTCGCGAGCATAAAGTAGCACACCCAAATGATCAGTGGGCTGAGCATACAATGACACCAAACCGCCCTTTAAATCACTCGCACTTTCATACTGAGTACCAACACGAGCTCCAAATGTCTGGTCAGCCTTAAGCAAATCCTGCGCATCCACAGTTTCAAAGACCACACTGCCACCTAGAGCACCAGGGCCTGCATCAGCAGCCGCTGGACCGGTTAAGACACGGGCTTGTTTAAGTAAGAAGGGATCTATCTGAATACGCCCTTGATGATGAAACACGTTTGCGCCCCGACGCGCACCATCGACCTGCACATTAAGTAATAAATCCTCTACTCCACGTAAAAAAATCTTTTGGGCATTACGTGAACCTGTGCCGACCTGAACGCTGGGCTCCAACCTAAAAACGTCATCAAGGTCTTTCGCGAGGGTGCGGGACAAATCTTCTATGTTCACATCTCGACTGAGCTGCAATGACAGCGCTGAGGTCTCAACTTTGATTTCATCCAATTCGATGCTATCAGGATGCTCAATATGAGCGTGACTCAAGGGCACCCACGCCAAGCCTAACGCAATCGACAGAAATGAAAGCTTCAATTGAGAGATGGGCCGCGATGAAAGCATTGAGTCAACTCCATATACATTAATAAAGATTAATGTATATGTTATATCGTAACATATTTAAGATCTATAGAAATCGGCAATGCTACTACACTGCCGTAAACACTTAATCTAGCCGATAACGATCATGGCAAGCTTTGCAGCTCTGTAATGTCTGACGGAAAGCATCACGTGTGGCACGCTTATTCCCGGATGCAGCCGTTTCTGCCAAATTGGCGGTGATGGCTTCAAACTCTTGCATACTCTGGGTAAAACGCTCCTTTTCCTCCCAAACGCGTGCATGAGAACGACTTTTAATACCTTTGCTTTCCTCAGTGAAATGCTCCAGAGCCAAGGCACTTAACTGACTGAGTACCTGGGCACGATACGCAAATTGTTCATCGTCATAGGCCTGACGCCGATGCAGAGGATTCATGACACTCAGCTGCGCTCCCATTAAACGAAAAGCTGACTGACGGTACTCAACGGCATCTTCTGGCTTGATACGATCCGCCCAAACACTTGTACTGAGGCTGACAAGACAGGTGATCAGGATCAGTTTTATCTTCATGCGGACTCCTTCAATTAAATTTCATAAAGCGAATTCTTTTCTGCGACCTTATGACGCACTCAGGGTTCCCTAGATTCAGGTTATACTGCCCCACTTAGTAGGTTCCGATTCAGGACTGACGGCGACATGACTTCACCGCAACAACATCATCAGCACCTGTTACATCTCACTTACATTCGTGCCGTTATTTTTCTCAGCCTTTGTGGCTTAATCGTTTTTGCCCTCAGTTTACCCGGCTTTGATACCGATCTGACGCTGATTATCATCAGTTTAAGCGCCATGCTGCTCTTGCTCATCTTCACGTATCTGCGCTTACATTCAAATTGGCCGGTGATCCACGCTGAACTCTTTAGCCAACTCTGTGCCGATGCCATTCTCTGCGCCAGCCTGCTTTACCCACTTGGCGGGGCCAGTAACCCCTTTATTTTTTTACTGCTGACTCCGCTACTGATTACCGCTGCCACATTAAATGGTTTATACACCAGTCTTATGGCACTGATTGTGGCCGCGCTTTACACCATTTTACTGCGCCAAAGTACACCTCTCGAAGCCTTCAGTTCAGGCCATCATCATGCGTTAGTCCAGCTTGTGGATCTGCATCGCACCGGCCTCTGGCTCAACTTCATCCTGACCGCACTCCTCATCTCTCTTTTTATTGTGCGCATGCGCCAAACCTTGCAACAACAGGAGGCTCAGTTACAGCAGGCTCGTGAGCAACGTCTCAGAGACGAACAACTGCTCATGCTCGCGAGCGTCACGGCCGGCACTGCACATGAACTCGGCACGCCACTGTCCACTTTGAAAATTCTGCTACAGGATCTTGCCGCTAGCCATCCCGAGTTAGACGACCTGTCACTGATGCAACAACAGGTTGAGCTGTGTTCACAAAAGTTACACCGCCTCGTCCACCAAGCGGCCCAAGAGCCTGAGGTTCAACCCGCTTTAGAGTTGATCGAGACCCTGCTCGATGAATGGCAACTTCTGCGACCTGAAGTCCGCTATCAACTGGACAATCAACTCACACAAAGGGTGTATCTACTCTGTGATTCAACCTTGCCCCAGGCTCTGTTAAATTTATTGAACAACGCAGCCGATGCCTGCCCAGAAAACATTAAAATTAAATTAAGTCAAAAAGAGCAACATCTTACACTCTCCATTCAGGATGCCGGACCAGGTATACGCCCAGAACAGCTGCAACAACTTGGCACCCCTTTTATCACGACACGCGCAGGTGGATTAGGCATAGGTTTATTTCTGAGTGTCAGCAGCCTGGAGCGCCACCAAGGTGAGATCCGACTCTATTCATGCGCCGAGGGTGGTACCTTGACAGAAGTACGTCTTCCTCTCCAATCTGAACCCACCACTCACCTTAGGAAGTCTTAGATGTCTGAATCACATTTTCTCATTGTCGATGATGATCCTGTGTTCAGCCGAGTCCTAGCACGTTCTCTAACACGCAAAGGCTATCAAACACAGGTAGCAAGCGATCTGCAAACTGCCATTTCTCTAGCGGAAACAGAACACTTTGATCTTGCCAGCGTTGATCTCAAACTCGATCAGGAAAGTGGCCTACAGCTCATACCCCGTTTGCGTGCTTTGCAACCTCATCTGCGCATTTTAATGCTGACCGGCTATGCCAGCATTGCCACCGCCGTCGAGGCGATCAAACTCGGTGCCGATCATTACCTGCCTAAACCTGCCGATACGGAACAGATTCTACAAGCCTTGTTGGGACAAGCTTTCACCGCTGAAGCCGCACTACCGAGCGAACCCATGTCCGTGAGCCGCTTAGAGTGGGAGCATATTCAGAAGGTATTGTTGGAACAGGAGGGGAATATTTCCGCGACGGCGCGGGCGTTGAATATGCATCGACGCACACTACAGCGCAAACTGGCTAAGTATCCAGTGAAACGCTAAGTCTAAGTACTTCCCAGCACACCCACCTGCTCAGTCGGAGAGGCAAAAACCTCAATACACGAGCGGGATGCCAAGCTAGAGTTGCTCTAGACTATTGCTCATCTATATAGGCACGCGCATCAAAGGTGCGTATCCAATCAGGATGGAAAACCATCATGCCCGTCATAATAATGCCGTTCAACAAACCCTCTGGAAACATAATCAAAGGGAGATACATCGCATAATTATGGTAGATTTCGCTCCAGCTATAGACCTGATTCACCCAAAGCAGAGCGGCGAGCGCCAAACCTGAAGCCGCCACCGCAAAACCGGCTCCAAAAAATGCACAGGCAAATAAATAGATAAAAAAATTCCGAGGTAACTTCGCTTCAACCCAACGCAAAATGCCATAGCTGACCAACACCGGCACCACAACTAGCGTAATCATCTGGATAGCCAAAGCATCCACACCACCTGCCGCAAACAGATAGGCAATCAGCAGCGCCAGGCTTCCAAGTAGAATCGCCAGATCCCAGCCAAACATCAGTGTCAGCAGTGTCATGCCCAAAAAATGGATAGTCAAACCCTCCGCCACACTGGCTTTCATTTGCCATAACAAAACCAAAGCGGCCACTGAACCAAACATCAAATGCTGTATCGTGCGCTCACGCAACAAGACAGACCAAGGCAAACGAGTCACAATCCAGGTAAGTAAAATGATCTGCACCGCTGCCGCTAGCCAAACCCAAAAGGGCTGCATTAATCCATTTGCGAAGCTCATCACGAACCGCCATTCAAACAAGACTGAAATAACAAAGCATCCTCTCCATCATAATAGCCAGGACGGATACCCACCTCGCTTAAGCCCAAACGTCGGTAGAGGGCTTGGGCTGCTAGATTTGAACGTCGCACTTCAAGGTTCAGTTCACTGATACCCTGACTTTGTAGAGAATCAAGTGCATAACTCATTAAACGCCTGGCACAGCCTTGACGCTGCCAATCCGGGTGCACCGCCACACGCATCACCTCAGCTTGATCCAACACAGCATGACACAAGATAAAAGCCAGCAACTGCTCGCCTTGGTGTAAAACCCAAGCGGTGGGCTGCAAGTGGGAGGTTTGCAAACAATGCTGCCAAAGAGAGGTCGGCCAGGGATCATCAAAGCAGAGCGGTTCAAGATGTTGCACCTCTGCCAAGGCCGAGATTTCTAAGGGTGAAATCTGTCCATTCATCCGCTAAGACTCGGGTGCAAGACTTGGCTTAAAGCTTGCAAATCTTTCCAAACATCCGGCTTAATCATCTCCGGTAGTTGTAGCATCTCGGTTAAGGAGTAGGTCGCGAGAGCACGCACACCCGGGCGCAGATGAAACACCAAACCACGCAGAGCGCTGAGGCCTTCATCACGCTCCAAGACCCACTGCGCCGCCGCTTCACCACATAAAATCACACCACGCGCTGGCTTAAACTCTAACTGCCGCTCTAGGCGCCGACGTACCGACTTCAGCGCTTCTGGCGCTGATTGATCCAGCGCAGAACCGGCAAAGGCTGGCCAATCGTGACGTATCGGCGTCGCATCGGCCACCTTTTCCGTGACCCCCATGGCTCGCGATAAGCCCTGGAGCAATCGCAGATGAGCCGATGAAAAACCTCGCCGTGCATGCTGGGGCAGTGAATCAATCCAGAGCAGATCTCCCAAGCTGACCCAGACCAATGAGAAGCGCGGCGGCAGCGCCACGGTCAATTCCGATCCAGTTGTCACGGCCGCAATCGGCTCTAAGGCCACAACAGCGTTGGAAGCCTGTGGCCGCTCTAAGGACGGAGCATCGGCACCGACCGATGCCAAGGCACTGACCCTTGCCTCTGCACCTGATCCGATTCGGGCCACCACTCCAGCCACCTCGCCTACGCGGGCTTGAGGCTGAGCAGATCGATGCATGAGCGAAACCTCCGGCGACAGATCCGGCGCTTCGGTAAATACCTCATCCGCTAGCGTATCTTCAGCCGCTGCGGGCCAAACAAAATCGGCTACCCAGGATGCCGAAGCCGCCGCTCCCGGCAGCACCTGCCGAGGTAGCCAACGTTCGATCCCCATCGCTTGCAGGTAGGCTTGCTGTCGCAGCACCTGTGCGTTGGATGACGATTCACTCATGCCTGATCAAACCTGGGGATGCGCTTTCTGAATATTGGCATCCAGCATGTTCAACGCATGGATATAGGCTTTAGCTGAAGCGACAATAATATCCGTATCCGCTCCCAGGCCATTGACGATCCGCCCACCTTTTTCCAGACGCACCGTCACTTCACCCTGCGAGTCAGTACCGCTGGTGATGGCATTCACCGAATAGAGTTGAAGATTACTTCCGGAATCCACAATCGCTTCAATCGCCTTTAAGGCCGCATCCACTGGGCCACCGCCACTCGATTGCGCCTGCGCTTCTTCGCCTGCGACACTTAAAACCACCTGAGCCACCGGAGTCTCCCCGGTTTGTGAGGTGACACTTAAACTGCTGAGACGATATTTTTCATGACCGGCACTGGCGCGTGTGTCGCTGACCAAAGCCACCAGGTCATCATCAAAAATTTCGCTTTTCTTATCGGCCAGCTCTTTAAAGCGCGCAAAGGCTTCATTTAACTCAGCCTCAGACGCAAACTGAGTGCCCAACTCCTCTAAACGGCTGCGAAAAGCATTGCGCCCTGAGAGCTTACCCAACACCATACGATTGGTATTCCAGCCGACACTTTCTGCCGTCATGATTTCATAGGTCTCACGATGCTTGAGCACACCATCCTGATGAATACCTGACTCATGCGCAAACGCATTCGCTCCGACAATCGCCTTGTTGGGCTGTACTGGAAAGCCGGTAATGCTGGAAACTAAACGCGAGGCCGGTACGATTTGGGTCGTATCAATATTTGTTTCCAAGCCCATAACATCCTGGCGTGTACGCAAGGCCATGACGATCTCTTCCAAAGCAGCGTTGCCTGCACGCTCACCTAATCCATTGATCGTACACTCGACCTGACGTGCTCCAGCTGCGATCGCAGACAGAGAATTCGCCACCGCTAGACCCAAATCATTGTGACAGTGCACTGAAAATATCGCTTTATCGGCATTCGGGATACGTTGAATTAATTGCGCAATCGTATTGCCATACTCTTGCGGCACGGCATAACCCACGGTATCGGGGATGTTAATGGTTCGAGCCCCAGCATCGATCACGGCTTCGATAATACGGCACATAAAGTCCAGCTCAGAGCGGCTGGCATCCTCTAAAGAAAACTCAACATCATCGATCAAATTGCGCGCCCTTTTTACCGCACGCACGGCATTCTCCACCACCTGATCCGGCGTCATCTGTAGTTTATATTTCATATGGATCGGGGAGGTGGCAATAAACGTATGGATACGGCCTGAGTTCGCATTAGCCAGCGCTTCACCGGCACGGTCAATATCAGCATCCAAGGCACGTGATAAGGAGCAAACTGTGCTGTCTTTAATGCTATCAGCGATCGCTTTCACCGCCAGAAAATCACCGGGGCTGGCAATCGCAAAACCCGCTTCGATGACATCAACGCGCATCTTTTCCAACTGTCGAGCAATACGCAACTTTTCATCGCGCGTCATGGAGGCACCCGGACTTTGTTCGCCATCCCGCAGAGTGGTATCAAAAATAATGACGCGATTCGTGCTCATGCTGAAACTCCAGATAGAAGACCCGATACAAAACTTGAAAAAACGACTGTGCCACAGAGGGTAATTCTTTAATTTTAACAGATCTCAGGCACAGATGATGGCTAAGCAGACTAGCGCTTGGGCATTTATTTGCAATGCCAGTCCACTATAATTTTGTTTATCATCCTGATAGCCCTTTTAGAGCTCCTTATAGCTCCTTGTACAGCTAGCCCCTTTCCATTTATTAGAAGGTAGGATCACCCTATGCATGCTACAGATTTCGACCGCCTGATCGACCGCCGCAATACCGGTAGCGAGAAATGGGAGCGCTATCGAGATACTGCGATCCTGCCCATGTGGGTGGCCGATACCGATTTTATGGCTCCCCCTGCGGTTCTTGATGCTTTGCGCCAGCGCATCGATCATGGGGTCTTTGGTTACACCCATACCCCGAGTGAACTCATCGATCTAGTGCAAGCACGTTTAGCTCGGCTCTATCAATGGCCGGTGCAAGCAGAAGAGCTGGTGTGGCTACCAGGCTTAGTTTCAGGACTCAACCTCGCCTGCCGTAGCCTAGGGGATACACAGAGCGAAGTGCTCAGCCCCTGTCCGATTTACCCACCCTTCATGACCGCACCGCGCCTTTCTGATCGTCAACTGGTGAAAGTCCCCATGCAGCGCCAGCAGGGGCGTTTGACTTTGGATCTGGAAGCACTGGATGCGGCGATCACTCCACACAGCCGCTTGCTGCTTTTCTGCAATCCACATAATCCCGGTGGCACGGTTTATCGTCGCCATGAACTCGAGGCACTGGCCGAGCGCATTATTCGTCACGACTTGATTGTCTGCTCAGATGAGATCCACTGTGAATTAATCCTCGAGCCAGGCTTAGAACATATCCCGCTCGCCAGCCTGGGTGAGGACATTGCCCAACGCTGCATCACCCTGATGGCCCCGAGCAAAACCTTTAATATCGCCGGACTCGGCTGCTCTTTTGCTGTGATTCAAAATCCTGAGCTGCGCAAAGCCTTTCAACGAGTGCGTAAAGGCATCGTACCGGATGTGAACCTGCTGGGTTACACCGCCGCTATCGCCGCTTTTCGTGAGGGAGAGGCTTGGAACCAAGCACAATTAGAGTATCTTCGTGCTAACCGTGACTATCTCTTGCAAGAAGTGAACGCCATGCCTGGGCTGAGCCTAGCCCCCATCGAAGCGACCTATCTGGCTTGGATTGATGTGAGCGCTGCGCACCTAGAAAACCCAATGCATTTCTTTGAGCAAGCCGGTGTGGGTCTCTCACCTGGCCGCGATTTTGGTGATGAAGGATTTATGCGCTTGAATTTTGGCTGCCCTCGCGCGCTCCTGACAGAAGCCTGTCAACGCATGCGCCGAGCGCTCTTGACCCATCTACCCGCCTAAGCTTCGGTTAGGGCAAGAGATTAGGCGCGACTGAAAGCAAAAGGCAAAACTTCCGCCAAAGTCTCTTTACCCCAAGCCCGCATAAACAGGCGATCCACACCCAGAGCCACCCCTGCCGACTCCGGCTGCCCAGCGGCCAGAGCGGCCAATAAGCGCTGATCCAGGGGGCGCACTGGCAGATTCAAAGCAGCTCTTTGCGCCTGATCCGCTTGGAAGCGTGCCGCCTGCTCCTGAGCATCCGTCAGCTCTTGATACCCATTGGCCAACTCCAATCCATCCAGATATAACTCGAAGCGTGCGGCCATCGGCTCCCCATCCACATCATGGACACGTTTTGCCAAGGCCGCCTGTGAAGCGGGAAAATGAGTGACAAACACCCCCCCTTGCAGCTGGGGCTCGATCAAGTGCGACATCAATAAATTGAGCCAAGTATCACGATCTTCATCGTCAAAAGAGAGATCGAGATGCTGGCGTGCAAAAACCTTGATTTCGGCTAACGAGGTGGTGCAAGGATCCCACCCCAGATGCTGACGAAAAAGACTACGATATTCACATTCAACAAAGGTTTGCTGCGGCAAAAACAGCTGTACCACAGCCCTCACTTCTTGCATCAACTCAGCCATGCTCCAACCGGGGCGATACCACTCCAGCATCGTGAACTCAGGGTTGTGACGCTGCCCCAGCTCACCATTACGAAACACCTTACCGAGCTGGTAGATCGGGCCACTACCGGCACTGAGTAGACGCTTCATTGCATATTCGGGAGAAGTTTGCAGGTATAGGAATTCCGGCTCTGCACCGGGAAAGGCTCGATAAAGCACATCAAAGCAATCGATAAATGGATCACAGCCTGCACTGTGCGACAACAGTTGGGTATCCACTTCCATCACCTGGCGCTGAGAAAAAAACTGGCGCAATAGCGCCAGTCCTTCTGCTCGTTTACGCAGCGTATCAAGCGCTGCGCTCGGTTGCCAATCGAGATCAGGCACGGCTGACATATTCACCGGTACGGGTATCAATACGCAGCTTTTCACCAATTTCGATAAACAGTGGCACACGCACCACCGCACCGGTCGTCAGGGTTGCCGGTTTAGAGCCGCCCTGAGCTGTGTCACCTTTCACACCGGGATCAGTTTCCACGACTTCCAATTCCACAAAGTTAGGCGGAGTGACCGCAATCGGATTACCGTTCCACAGAGTCACAGTAATCTTATCTTGCTCTTTCAGCCATTTAGCGGCATCACCGACAGCGTTTTTTTCTGCCGCGACCTGCTCAAAGCTGTTCGGATCCATGAAATGCCACATCTCACCATCGTTGTACAGATACTCCATATCGGTATCCATTACATCTGCGCTTTCAATGGTTTCATTGGACTTAAAGGTACGCTCCCAAACACGCCCTGTTAGCAAGTTACGCAGTTTAACGCGGGTGAAGGCCTGGCCTTTGCCGGGCTTAACAAATTCAACATCCAGCATGTTACAGGGATCACCATCAAGCATGACTTTGAGCCCGTTTTTTAACTGGTTACTGGAATAGTTGGCCATGGGTTTTCCTTGTAGTGTCTTGATCGGATTAAAATTGACAGGGATTCTACTAGAAACGAGAATGCAGGCCAATTTATTCACCCTGATCAGCGGTCTTAATCTGCAGCATGTCGATTCCTCTACACCCTCTAGCGAACGACTCAGAAGCGCTGAGTTGGCAAGAAGTTCTGCGTGACGCCATCCGCGACGCGCCCAGCTTACTCAAAGCGCTTGAACTTCCGGAAACCCTGCTAGAGGGTGCTCAGTTAGGGCATCAACTCTTTCCGATTCGAGTGCCCGAGCCCTATCTATCGCGGATTGAAAAAGGTAACCCGAACGACCCCTTATTACGGCAAGTTTTACCCTTAGCGACCGAACACACTGCGGTGCCGGGCTTTGTCGCGGATCCGCTCGCGGAAAAGCAAGCCAACTTATCCTCAGGCTTGATTCATAAGTACAAAAACCGAATCCTGTTAATTCTCAGTGGTGCTTGTGCAATTAACTGTCGTTACTGCTTCCGTCGTCATTTTAACTATGCCGACAATCAGCTCGGCAAAGAGCCATGGCAAGAAGTGCTGACCTATCTGCACGCCCATCCCGAAGTGGATGAAGTGATTTTTTCAGGAGGTGATCCCCTCGCCACACCGGATCAGCGCCTTGCACAACTCATCGATGATCTTGAAGCGCTTCCGCAGTTGAAGCGCTTACGTATCCATAGTCGATTGCCGGTCGTGATTCCGCAGCGACTGACGGATCAGCTCATCAGCCGTCTCGGCCAATCACGTTTGGATACGCTACTGGTACTGCATATCAATCACCCCAATGAGATCGACGCCCAGGTTAGGTTCTACCTGGCCAAAGCTCGCCAACAGGGTATCCATCTGTTGAATCAAGCCGTACTCTTGCGCGGCATCAATGACAATCTAATTGTACAAAAAACACTCAGCGAAACTCTTTTCGCTGCCGGCGTTATCCCGTATTATCTCTTCCTGTTTGACCCCGTCGCGGGCGCCGCTCATTTTGATCTTGAAGATGAGTTTGGGCAAAAGCTGATGGGAGAGTTGCAGCGTGAGCTACCGGGTTATCTGGTGCCACGACTGGCACGCGAAATTCCGGGGCGTCCAGCCAAAACGTTACTGGCACCCCTGCTCGACTTACCTAACTCATCTGGAGCAGTGCAATGAGTCTTGGCTCAGCATTCAGACCCTCGTTGATTCTTTCGCTTTCCCTAACCCTGATTCTGGCTGGCAGCCTTTCAGGTTGTAAATACTCTTTTTTTAAGAAAAAACAACCTGAACCTGAACCTGTTGTGGAGGTTCCACCGCCACCTCCCCTGCCTAAACCGGCGCTCATTATCAGCCAAATGATGCCAGAGAAACCTCAGGCACGTGGTGATGCGGGGGCGTTTATCAACTTCATCAACGGCACAGACTTAACCGTGCAATACGTAATGTTCAAAACCACCGCCTATGATCGTAATGGCCGCATTGTGCATTCGAAGAAATCCGGTGATCCCAACACCTGGTTGCGAGTAGCTGGCCCCTTTGCACCCGGTCAGGCCAGTGGCAGCCGTCACTGGGAGCAACTTTGGCAGAACCGTGATCTTAACTGCTTTGAGATCGAGGGGGTTGAGCTGATCTATATGGATGGCATGGTCGAGTTTTATCACTCAGACCGTCTTTCTTTCTTACCGGATAGTGACCGCGACAACACCTGCTCTTAATGGATTTTCCTCTAGACCCATACTTTAAGGCTCAGGGATGAGCCTGCACACACGCCACGCCCGACTTTTCCTGCCTTTTCCACCCTTTATCTTCGTACAGACTGATCGTTTTTTAATCAATCCCTAGTCCATCCTCTGTCGCTCCGCTATAATCCGCCCTCTTTTTCTCCTCTCGATTAAGCAACACAGGTGAGACATGGCCAAAAAACTGTTTATCAAGACACACGGCTGTCAGATGAACGAATATGATTCTTCGCGCATGGCAGACTTACTCGGCGATAGCCATGAGCTGGAATTGACCGATTCTCCGGATGAGGCCGATGTTCTTCTCCTGAATACCTGCTCGATTCGAGAAAAAGCGCAGGAGAAGGTGTTTCACCAGCTGGGGCGCTGGCGCAAGCTCAAAGAGAAGCGTCCCGATCTGATTATTGGTGTCGGCGGCTGTGTCGCCAGCCAAGAAGGTGCTGCGATCCGTGACCGCGCGCCCTATGTTGATATGATTTTCGGCCCACAAACGCTACATCGTTTACCTGAGATGATCAACGAATCACGCCAGGGCGCTGTTGGCATTGTCGACGTCAGTTTTCCGGAAATTGAAAAGTTTGATCACCTCCCCGCTCCCAAGGTGGAAGGCGCGGAAGCCTTTGTTTCCATCATGGAAGGCTGCAGTAAATATTGTACCTTCTGCGTTGTCCCTTACACCCGCGGTGAAGAGGTCAGCCGCCCTCTTCAGGACGTGTTGCGTGAATGCGAAGAACTGGCTGAACAGGGAGTTCGCGAAGTGAACCTGCTCGGTCAGAACGTCAACGCCTATCGCGGTGCGACCCAGGATGGAGTGGATGCCGATCTGGCCGAACTGATTCGTCGTGTGGCCGCCATCCCAGGCATCGATCGTATCCGTTTTACCACCTCACATCCGGTGGAGTTTAGTGACAGTTTGATTCAGGTGTTTGCGGAAGTCCCGGAACTGGTCAGCCATCTACACCTTCCGGTACAAAGTGGTTCCGATCGTATTCTGATGGCGATGAAACGCGGCCATACCGTGTTGGAATATAAATCCAAACTGCGCCGCATTCGTAAACTGCGTCCTGAAATCAGCTTTTCATCCGACTTTATCATAGGTTTCCCGGGTGAAACCGATGCAGATTTTGAAGCCACAATGAATCTGATTCAGGAAATTGGCTTTGATTCCTCATTCAGCTTTATCTACAGTCGCCGCCCAGGCACTCCGGCTGCCGACTTGCCGGATACGATCAGCGAAGAAACCAAAAAACTGCGTCTAAATATTTTACAGGATCGTATCACTCAACAAGCGATGCAGATCAGTCGCCGCATGGTCGGTAGCACTCAGCGGATTCTGGTCAATGGTTACTCTAAGAAAGACCCCGGCCAACTTTCCGGCCGCACAGAGAATAACCGTGTGGTCAATTTCCGTTGTGACAATCCTGACTTGATCGGCTATTTTGCTGAGGTCAAGATAGTCGAAGCTTACGCGAACTCGCTGGTGGGTGAGCTGATCAGCTCCGAAATCGAGGCGCTTCACTGAAAGCGCCCCCTTCTACCCTTAGTGTCTAAAATCTAGGATACCCCTTTGTCAGCACAGCCTTCAGTCAGTTTTTCACTTGAACCGGACAATCCTGCCGCGCTCGCTGTCCTTTCCGGGCAGATGAATGAGCATCTGCTCTTGATCGAGCAGCGCCTAGGCCTGGAAATTCTCAGTCGTGGCAACCGTTTCCAGATTCTTGGAGACCGCACGCTCGCCACCCTGCTCAAGCCGGTTTTACAACAACTGTATAGCGAGGCCTGTGCTGGGACTGCCTTAACCCCTGATCACATTCATCTTGCGTTACAGCAAACAGGGATCGAGCAGCAGCTTCCTCCTGCTAGCCCCTATGACCGTGATGTCACGATCCGCACACGTAAACTGCAGATACGCCCACGTAGCGACAACCAAAAACGCTATGTACGCTCTATCCAGAGCCTCGACATTAATTTTGGCATTGGCCCGGCGGGAACCGGCAAAACCTACCTGGCCGTAGCCTGTGCCGTAGAAGCTCTGGAGCGCGAAGAGATCAGCCGCATCCTCCTGGTGCGCCCGGCGGTGGAAGCGGGTGAAAAACTCGGCTTTTTGCCAGGCGATCTATCACAAAAAGTCGATCCTTACCTGCGCCCTCTTTATGATGCTCTCTATGAAATGCTCGGAATTGAAAAGGTCGCCAAACTGATCGAGCGTAATGTCATCGAAATTGCCCCCCTCGCGTACATGCGTGGACGTACGCTGAACGGCTCCTTTGTCATTCTGGATGAGAGTCAAAACACCACACGTGAACAGATGAAAATGTTTCTGACCCGTATTGGCTTTGGCTCGACCGCTGTCATTACCGGTGATGTCACTCAGATCGATCTTCCCAAAGGTGTTGCCTCCGGCCTGGTCCATGCCATAGAGGTTCTTAAAGGGGTTGAAGGCATAGGATTTACCCACTTTGAAGCCAAAGATGTGGTGCGTCATCCATTGGTACAACACATCGTGCTCGCGTATGATCGCTACGAAAAAAACGAAGCACAACGCCAAGCCCAAACAGGTAAACGCTGATGTCCTACTCAGTCGATCTCCAATACGAAGTGCCACGCTCCGGCTTACCCGATGCGCAAGCCTTCCAACTCTGGACACACACCACACTCCAAGGCCGTCGCTTACGTGCCGAAGTGTGTATTCGCTTGGTCAGCGCCGCAGAGAGCCAAGAACTCAACCGCACCTGGCGTGGAAAGGATTATCCGACCAATGTACTCTCCTTTCCGTTCGAAGCACCGCCTGGGATTCCCATCGACTCAATCGGGGATCTGGTCATCTGTGCAGAAGTGGTGAAGCAAGAAGCTCTGGAACAGGGCAAACAGGAACTCGACCATTGGGCGCATTTAGTCATTCATGGCCTCTTGCATCTCATCGGTTTCGACCATATAAATGACGCTGAAGCCGAAGAGATGGAAGCACTGGAAATCAGTTTGCTGGCTCGGCTGGGGATTCCCAACCCTTACGAATCCGCTTAGAGGACTGTATGAGCGAAGAGCGATCGGGCTCGACCGGCAAAAGCTGGTTAGGCCGACTGGCGCAAGCCTTTTCTGATGAACCACCGACCCGTGAAGATCTGATATCCGGCCTTTACGAAGCCGCTGAAGCGGGGGTACTGGATAACGATGCCTTAAATATTATTGAAGGCGCGATGCAGGTCTCCGATATGCGGGTGCGGGATGCGATGATCCCTCGCGCACAAATGACCATGGTCCAGGTTAACCAGACCCCGCTTGAATTCCTTCCCCTGATTATCGAAACCGCTCACTCACGCTTCCCCGTCTGCGGTGAAAACCCAGATGAAGTCATTGGTATTCTTCTGGCGAAAGATCTTTTGCCCTTTATGCTCAGCGGCAATTTGGAAAGCTTTAATCTCGCCGACTGCGTACGTCCTGCCGTTTTTATCCCGGAAGGTAAACGCCTGAATGTGCTCTTACGTGAATTCCGTTCCACACGTAATCACATGGCCATCGTGGTCGATGAGTACGGTGGTATCTCCGGCTTAATTACCATAGAAGATGTGTTAGAGCAGATCGTCGGTGAAATCGAAGATGAACACGATGAGGATGAAGACGAAGGCAATATCAAACCTCTCGATGACAAGGGCTATCTGGTTAAAGCACTGACACCGATTGAAGATTTCAATGACTACTTCGATGCCGATCTACCGGATGATGAGTTTGACACCCTCGGTGGTATCATCACCCAACGTTTTGGACGTTTGCCCCAAAAAGGTGAAAGCGTCAGCTTAAACGCTTATAACTTCACCGTGCTGTCTGCAGATAATCGCCGTATCCGTCTGCTTCAGGTGACGCCCACTTAAAATGCCCAGCTCAAGCCGTGTCTTTTTGCCTCTTTCTTGGGCTTTGCGTTTAGTCCTCGCCCTGCTGGCCGGTGCGCTCGTCACGCTCGCCCTGGCCCCTTTTAATCTCTGGCTCTTGGCCCTGCTCAGCCCAGCGCTTTTGTTCGCTCTGCTCGATCATCTCTCGCCACGCCAAAGCGCACTCTTAGGCCTGGCCTATGGCACAGGCTTTTTTGGTGCGGGGGTCTCTTGGGTCTATGTCAGCATCCATACTTTTGGGGGTGCTTCACCGGCTCTAGCGAGCTTAATGACTCTGGCCTTTATCCTGGCGCTGGCGTTACTGTTTATGTGCCAAACCTACCTTTATCAACGCTTGTGCGGACGATCGCTCTACCGTGCCTTAGGTTTCTGTGGTTTATGGTTGCTCTTCGAATGGCTGCGTAGTTGGTTTTTGACTGGCTTCCCCTGGCTCTATTTAGGTTATGCCTGGATTGACACCCCCTGGGCACCCTTGGCCGCTGTGACCGGCGTCTGGGGCTTATCCTTACTCAGTGTATTACTGGGCTGCAGCCTGTACGCTGCCTGGCAACAAAAACGTGCTGTGTGGTTAAGTGTCTGGCTGCTACCGGCCCTACTGTTACTTCTGCCGCAAAGCTGGACTCAAGCCGATCCCGAGAAAGGGTCTTTACGCGTGGCGGTGATTCAACCGGATATTTCTCAGCACGATAAGTGGCGTGCCGACTTTTTACCCGGATTATTAGACAAACAGATACAACTCAGCCAACAGCATCTAGATGTGGATCTCATCCTCTGGCCAGAAACTGCCATTCCGACGCTGTATTACCAAGCCGCCCCCTATGTCGAACCTTTTTTTGATCAGCTGGATGATCTCGACATTACACTTATCAGCGGCTTTCCCTATATGACCTTCTATGCCGAAAGCCCTGATCGCCCTGTTTTTCATAATAGCCTGGCGATCTTTAGTGTGGGCGTGGGGGTCTACCACAAACAACGCTTAGTGCCTTTTGGTGAATATGTACCTTTCGAAGCACAGCTACGTGGTTTAATCGACTTCTTTGATTTACCCATGTCGGAGTTCAGTCTCCCGCCGAGTAGCGAGCTGATACTTGCTGTGCAGAACTTCGCGATTGCGCCGTTAATCTGTTACGAAATTGCCTACCCGGAGCTCACCCGCAAGAGTGCAGCGATCAGTGATCTCTTACTCACCGTCTCTAACGATGCCTGGTTTGGACGCTCAATAGCAGGGGATCAGCACTTCCAAATCGCGCGGATGCGAGCCATTGAAAATGGACGCTGGTTAGTACGCGGCACCAACGATGGAATTAGCGCCCTGGTCGATGCACAAGGGCAAGTCATCAAACAAGCAGAGCGCTTTAGCGCGACCAGTTTCAGCGCAGAAGCCCCAGCGCTGCAGGGCCAAACACCCTATCAACGCTGGGGCGTTTGGCCGAGCCTCGTGTTGAGCCTGATCTTTTTAATCCTCGGTGGTCCAAGGTTTCGAAACCCGCTCAAACAGCACAGCTGAACAACGTGCACAAGGCTGAAGATGGGATGTCTTTAATAAGCGTTGTTCTTCACCACATTGGCTGCAGCGAAAGAGTCCTGGCAAGGAGACTTCACCGGCGACATATTCCGTCTCTGAATGAGACAGCTGCTCACGCAGCAGCTCATGCTGAACACGCGTCTGGTCGGCGAGATCCCATAAACGCTTGATTAGGGTCTGCTCCAACACGTTCAGATCAAAATGCAGCCAAGCGGCAATGCCTTCTCCGGTCTCATGGGCATAATAACCCAGGCTTTTTAAATCACGCTCTACATAAGCACTGAGAAGATCCAGCTCATCTCGCGTCATCTCCTCGGCGGCCATTTCTAGCTCCACCACTTCCCGAATCCGCGCTTGCAGAGACTCCCAAGTGGTCAGCCCGGCGTCATCTAAAGATCCACGCAAACGATCCAGAATACGATCATAGGCTTCCGGGAAACCCTTTTTCGGATCCAGAGGTTTTTTAGGGTCGGTCATCTTACTTCTCCTTAATCACCCGGAGGTGACAACGGCAAACTCTGTTGGCCTTTCACCATATATTGTATGCTATGGCGCATATAAAGCATCTTTCCAATTAATCAGTTTGTGCCGAGCCACCAGGTAAACCTCTGCAGCGGTTTGAGCACTGACCTAGAGATCCGATCTGAGACAATGAACGAACAGTATCAGCCACAGGCCATCGAACCCCAAGTCCAAGACTACTGGGAGCAACAGGAATGTTTTCGCGCCAGTGATGACTCATCCCAAGAGAAATTCTTCTGCCTCTCCATGTTCCCTTATCCCAGTGGCCGCCTGCACATGGGGCATGTGCGCAACTACACCATTGGTGATGTGATCTCACGCTACCAACGCATGCAGGGTAAAAATGTCCTGCAGCCGATGGGCTGGGATGCTTTTGGTCTACCCGCTGAAAATGCCGCGATCAACAACAAGGTGGCACCGGCAAAATGGACCTATGAAAATATCGATTACATGCGTAACCAGCTCAAGCAGATGGGTTTTGGTTATGACTGGTCACGTGAACTGGCAACTTGCCATCCTGAATACTACCGTTGGGAGCAATGGTTCTTTACCCGTCTGATGAAAAAAGGACTGGTTTACAAACGTGAAGCTGAAGTGAACTGGGATCCCGTCGACCAAACAGTTTTAGCCAACGAGCAGGTGATTGATGGACGTGGCTGGCGCTCAGGTGCCTTGGTTGAACGCAAAAAGATCCCACAGTGGTTCTTAAAAATTACCGATTATGCCGATCAGCTGTTAGACGATCTGGATAAGCTTGAGGGTTGGCCCGAGCAGGTCAAAACCATGCAGCGCAACTGGATTGGTCGTTCACACGGCGCTGAAATCTGTTTCCGCGTCGAAGGTTATGGCGACTTAGAAGTCTTTACCACACGTCCCGACACTCTGATGGGAGTCACCTATGTCGCTGTGGCACCTCAGCATCCTTTAGCTCTGCAAGCTGCCGCAACCTCCCCTGAACTGGCACGTTTTATTGATGAATGCAAAAACGTCAAGCTGGCAGAAGCCGACCTAGCGGTCATGGAGAAAAAGGGAATGCCTCTAGGCATTCAGGCTATCCATCCGATCACGGGTGAAAGCATCCCGGTGTGGACGGCCAACTTTGTCTTAATGGACTACGGCTCGGGTGCTGTCATGTCCGTCCCGGCCCACGACCAGCGTGACTGGGAGTTTGCGCAGAAATACAACTTGCCCATGAAACAGGTCATTGCCCCTTTAGAGGCGAAAACACCGATTGATCTTGCCCAAGAAGCCTTTACTGAGAAAGGGGTGTTGATCAACTCTGGTGATTTTGATGACTTAGAATTCGATCTGGCCTTTAAAGCTATCACCAAAGAGCTGTCGCAACGCGGCCGTGGCCAGGTCACGATCCATTATCGATTGCGCGATTGGGGCGTATCACGTCAACGCTACTGGGGCACTCCTATCCCGGTCATTAATTGCCCAAGCTGTGGTCCTGTGGCTGTTCCTGAAGATCAACTACCTGTCATTCTACCTGAAGAGGTCGAGTTTGATGGTGTCGGCTCTCCGATTAAAAAGATGCAGAGCTTCATTCACACTCAGTGCCCAGAATGTGGCGGTGCGGCCGAGCGTGAAACCGATACCTTTGACACCTTTATGGAATCCAGCTGGTACTACGCGCGTTACGCCAGCCGTTTCAGCGCCGATGCTATGCTAGACCCTGAGCAATCCAAATACTGGTTGCCGGTTGATCAGTATATCGGCGGGATTGAACATGCCATCTTGCATCTGCTCTATGCGCGCTTTTTCCACAAACTGATGCGTGATGAAGGCCTAGTAGACTCAGACGAGCCTTTTGCGCGCCTTTTGTGCCAAGGCATGGTATTGGCTGAAACCTATTACCGTGAAGATGAGCGTGGTGCACAAACCTGGATTGCTCCGACCGATGTGATTCCTGAAACGGATGAAAAAGGTCGCATCATCGCCGCCAAACATAAGGTAGATGGTCAACCGGTGATCGTATCGGGAATGGCCAAGATGTCGAAATCCAAGAACAACGGCATTGACCCGCAAGTGATGATTGATCGTTACGGTGCCGACACCGTGCGCCTGTTTATGATGTTTGCAGCCCCGCCTGAGCAGTCCCTGGAATGGTCTGATTCTGCGGTCGAGGGCGCACACCGCTTCCTGCGCCGTTTATGGAAACAAGTCCATGATCATCTGCTGCAGGGTGTAGCGGCCCCTCTGCAGGCGCAAGACGAACTCAACGATGAACAGCGTGAACTGCGCCGTAAAGTGCATGAAACCATCCAGAAGGTCAGCGATGACATCGAGCGTCGCCAAACCTTCAATACCGCGATCGCAGCCATCATGGAGCTATCGAACGCTATTGCGCGCTTTGTTGACCACAGTGAACTCGGACGCAAGGTGATGCAAGAAGCCTTAGAAGCCTCTGTCCGCTTACTTGCCCCTATCGTTCCTCATATCACCCATGTGCTCTGGGAAGCTTTAGGTCACCGCGATGCGGTGGTTACAACGCCCTGGCCACAAGCCGATGCTGCGGCCATGACACGTGCCAGCGTCGACATAGTGGTGCAGGTAAACGGTAAGGTGCGTGCACGCATTCAAGTGGCCGCAGATGCTGATGAAGACACCCTGCTGCATCTGGCTCTGGCACAAGAAAACGTACAGAAGCATCTAGAAGGTAAGGCGATCCGCAAGAAAATTGCGGTGCCCAATAAGCTCTTAAACCTCGTGGTTGGCTAGGAGAAATACATGGCCTCTACCCTTGCCCAGCGTGGGCATCTGATTCTAGGACTCTTAGTGGTGAGCCTACTGCTCTCCGCCTGTGGTTTTAAGCTACGCGGTGTCTTTGATATCCCAGAAGCCCTGCGTCAAGTCAGCCTAGTATCCTCGGAGCGCCCAGGTGATCTGGAGCGCACCCTTGAACAAACACTACGCGTGAATGGGGTGCACCTAGAGGCCGATGCGCCTTATCGTATCGAACTGCTGGAAATCGACTCGATTCGTCGCGCCATTTCCTTGGGCAGTGACGCCCGTGTTTCGGAGTATGAGTTACGCAGTGAAGTGACTTTCCAAGTCAGCGATCGTGAAGGGCAGCTCTTACTGCCCCCCACGCGTTTATTTACAGAGCGTGTCTACAGCGTCGATCCGAACAATATTACGGCCAGTGAATCACAAGAACCTTTACTGCGCCGTCAGATCACGCAAGACCTCGCACAACAAATCGTGCGTCAGTACACTCGCCTGCGTCCGTGAAACTGCGTGCCGAACAGCTGGCAAACCATCTGGGGCGCCAGCCTGTCCAACCTATCTATCTGATCGCGGGTGATGAGCCTCTGTTGTGCGGTGAAAGCGCAGATCTACTGCGCCGTCATCTAAAAGCTCAGGGTTTTAGCGAACGTGAACTTGTGCATGCCGACCAGAGTAGTTTTAACTGGGAGGTTCTGCTCCAACAAGCGAATGCGTTATCCCTGTTTGCTGAGCGCAAGATACTCGAAGTGCGCGCCCCCAGTCTTAAATTCTCTAAGCCTGAAAGCCAAGCTCTGCAAGCCTATTTACGCAATCCCTCACCCGATAGCTGTTTGCTACTCATTGCGGGGCGCCTCGATGCCGGACAGAAAAAAAGTGCTTGGTTCAGTGCGATAGATGCCAGTGGTTGTATCCTAGAGATCTGGCCGCCTGAACCTCAGCAACTCCTTGGCTGGTTATTACAACGCGCACAAAGCCTCCAGCTGCAACTGAGCGAAGAAGCAGCACGCTTGCTTTCGGACCGAATAGAGGGCAATTTACTCGCGGCCAAACAGGAACTCGATAAACTTGCCCTGCTCTTTCCCAATCAAGCCTTAGGCAGTGAGGAGATTCTCGGCGCTGTCTCGGACTCTTCACGCTTTGATGTGTTTGCCTTAATGGATGCGGCCCTAGAATCGAATACGCTACGCAGCGAGCGTATTTTGCAGGCTCTACGCCATGAAGGGGTGGAAGCTGCAATTGTATTGTGGGCGATTAGCCGTGATCTGCGCAGCTTGATTCAAGTACAACAGGGGCTAGCACGAGGCCAAAGCTTTGATAGTCTGGCGCAAAGTGAAAAGCTTTGGGGCAAGCGTAAACAATTGGTACAACGCTGTTTAAGACGCCTTCCCCTGACACAGTTACAACGCCTGTTGATGCGCTGCGCACAAGCAGATGCAAGGATTAAAGGCCAAGAAAAAGGCGATGTCTGGATTATCTTGTCTCAGCTCGTCTGGGAACTCAGTGGACAGTCTGCACTTTTTGTTTCTGCTGGTGAGGAGATATGAACTTGACGGGTTACAGATCAATTTTGATGCTGCTCATCTTGAGCGGTTTACTCAGCGCTTGCAGTCGTGAGCCTTCCCCAGAAAAGATGCAACGTGGTGATCAGCTCTATGGCTATTATTGCCGCGAATGCCACCTACATCGCGGCATAGGCGCAGAGTTCGAACATCTACCAGTTGGCGTGAGCCAATTGCAGGTACATGATCTAGTGCTGATCATCAAACACGGCTACCAACTCGGTCATCCCATGGGCCACTTCCCGAATCTCAGCCATGAACAAGCCTTAACGGTGGCAGAGTATGCGGTGGCACTGCGTCAACAACAACGTCAGGCCACCTTGCCAGCCCAGAGCACAAAGCCCTAATCTTCGTCATCCTCATCATCGGTGCCGGTTTCTAGCCCTAACTCTTTGATCTTACGTGTTAAGGTATTACGTCCCCAGCCCAAAAGCTCGGCGGCATCACGTTTGCGTCCAGCAGTATGGCGCAGAGCCACTTCTATCATCGCACGCTCAAACTGTGGAACCGCTTCGTTCAGAATCGTTTTACGGCCCCGCCCTAGTTGCTGGTCTGCCCAGTTGCGCAACAGCTGCTCCCAGCTACCACTAACCACGGTACCCGGCTCCTGCTGCTCCAACAACTCCGGCGGCAGATCCGATACCAGAACTTCACGTCCCGAAGCCATCACTGTTAACCAACGACAAGTGTTCTCCAGCTGACGCACGTTACCCGGCCAAGGCAGATCACAGATAAAAGCTTCTGTTTCCGGTTTCAATATTTTAGGCTCAACATTCAGCTCTTCCGCTGAACGTGCAAGGAAATGCCGTGCTAAGCGTGGAATATCCTCACGCCTTTGCGACAAGCGCGGAATATGGATACGAATCACATTCAGGCGGTGAAATAGATCCTCACGGAAACGCCCTTCTTTAACTAGATTTTCCAGATTTTGGTGAGTCGCCGCGATAATACGGACATCCACCTTCACGGGAGTATGTCCGCCCACTCGGTAAAACTCACCGTCTGCCAAGACACGCAACAAACGCGTTTGTGTATCCGCAGGCATGTCTCCAATTTCATCCAGAAACAAAGTGCCGCCATCCGCCTGCTCAAAACGCCCACGCCGCGCTGCGGTGGCACCGGTAAAGGCCCCCTTTTCATGGCCGAACAGTTCGGATTCAATCAAATCTTTAGGGATCGCCGCCATATTCAAAGGGATAAAGGGCTGGCTGGCACGCGGGCTATGACGATGCAGCGCATGTGCCACCAACTCCTTACCCGTGCCCGACTCACCGTTAATCAACACGGTGATGTTCGATTGAGATAAGCGTCCGATGGCACGAAACACTTCCTGCATCGCCGGAGCTTCACCGATAATTTCCGCCGTATCCGCTAGCGCCACTTCCGGGCTCTGCTCACGTCGTTCATAGGCGTGTTCGACTGCACGCTGCACCAAAGCGACTGCTTCATCCACATCAAAGGGTTTAGGCAGGTACTCAAAGGCTCCACCACGGTAAGAAGCCACCGCGCTGTCGAGGTCGGAATGCGCAGTCATAATAATGATCGGCATTTGCGAATTGATTTTCTGGATATGGTTTAACAACTCCAGTCCATCCATTCCCGGCATACGTATGTCACTGATGATGGCATCTGGCTGCTCACGCTCCAGACGTTTGATCAAGCCATCGGCATTCTCAAAGATCGCTGTTTTCAGACCGGCTGAAGTCAGCGCCTTATCCAATACCCAACGAATCGAACGATCATCATCAACTATCCAGACATGACCCGGTGTTTTCATTCTTCTGCTCCAGCGGAATTAAAAGTTGAAAGCGTGTTTGCCCTGGCTCACTGTTACATTCGATCAGGCCTTTATGACGATTAATAATGGCTTGAGCGATCGACAGCCCCAGACCTGATCCTTCGGCACGCCCTGTCACCATGGGGTAAAAAATAGAACTGATCAATTCACTCGGGATACCCGGCCCGTTATCGATAATATCGATTGAGCAAACTAAACGATGGCGCTCGCTGCCTAAAGTCAACTGACGTAAAGCACGCGTGCGCAGAGTAATCTGTGGATGTTCAGTGGCGGACTCCTGCAAGGCCTGCATGGCGTTACGCACGATATTCAAGGTAGCTTGAATCAACTGCTCCTTATCGCCACTAAACTCGGGGATGCTCGGATCATAATCGCGGACGATCTGGATTTTGTGTCCAGACTCCACTCTGACCAGACTGCAAACCCTTTCCAAAATAGCGTGAATATTGATCTGCTCGATGTGCGGTAGCTTATGTGGACCCAACAAACGATCCACTAGATTGCGCAGGCGATCAGCCTCTTCGATGATGACACGAGTGTAGTCATGCAATTCAACATCTGTCAGCTCGCGCTCCAATAATTGCGCGGCGCCTCGTATCCCCCCAAGGGGGTTTTTGATCTCATGCGCTAAACCTCTGACCAAAGAGCGAGCGGTGGCATGACGTGTGAGCAATTCCTCTTCACGCTCAATACGCATCAAACGATCACGCGCCTGAATCTCCAGCAACAAGCCTTTATTCGGTAACAGATTTACGCTGTAATCGATCAAGAGCTCCTGCGCCTGAGCAGTAAAGACACGCGCTTCACGCTTACTGAAAGGGTGCCCGGTCTGCAGAGAGTCATTCAACAAGGCGATATCTTCCTCACTCAACGTGAGCCAGTCATAGATCGACTTACCCTCCAAACGGCGCAAAGACGCCTGCAGCAGCATTTCCGCAGCGGGGTTCAGGTAACTGATATTTAAATTCAGATCTAGAAAGACGATAGAGGTCGTCAAATTATCCAGAATATTGCGTGTAATTTCGTGGTGTAACATGCACCTTCTCCTGTCTGACCTATGTCTAGCAAAATAGAGGCCAGAAACCAGATTCCACTCCAACGCACTAAAATGGGCAGTTTGTTGTGGAAGTCGCCGATCTAATATTCGACTATAGCGCGTTATTTGCACCAAATTAGTGCTTGTGCGATTTTTTTGAACACGAACGTGCCAGAATGAAGCCCTAGACTTTTCCTCTTGAGAAGCTCATTTTGCAAACTCTAATTTCGGGCAGAAAAAAACCTCCCGTAGGAGGCTTTTTAAGTAGGCGTTGCAGAACAACCTCCTGCCCTAGCAGGAGGTGCCACGACAAGCTTATACGGAGTAGTAGAGATCAAACTCAACTGGGTGAGTGGTCATATTGACACGCTCAACCTCAGCACGCTTCAGCTTGATGTAAGCATCCAGCATGTCTTTAGAGAAGACACCGCCCTTAGTCAGGAACTCATAATCCGCTTCCAGCGCATCCAGAGCTTCGGTCAGGCTACCAACAACCGTTGGGATCTGCTTAGCTTCTTCAGGTGGCAGGTCATACAGATCTTTATCCGCTGGATCACCAGGGTGGATCTTGTTCTGAATACCATCGATACCGGCCATCAACAGTGCTGCAAAGCACAGGTATGGGTTCGCTGCTGGATCTGGGAAGCGTGCTTCAACACGACGTGCTTTAGGCGACGTAGTGTAAGGAATACGCAGAGAAGCCGAGCGGTTACGTGCTGAGTAAGCCAACATAACAGGTGCTTCAAAACCTGGAACCAAACGCTTGTAAGAGTTAGTCGATGGGTTACACAGCGCATTCAAAGCCTTAGCATGCTTGATGATACCGCCAATGTAATACAGTGCATATTCACTCAAACCACCGTAACCGTCACCCGCGAAGATATTTTTACCATCTTTGCTCATGGACAGGTGAACGTGCATACCTGAACCGTTATCACCGACCAGTGGCTTAGGCATGAAGGTTGCAGTTTTGCCGTAAGCATGCGCCACGTTGTGTACGCAGTACTTCAGGATCTGAACTTCGTCCGCTTTTTTCACCAGAGTGTTGCCACGTACGCCGATTTCGCACTGACCCGCTGTCGCCACTTCGTGGTGGTGAACTTCGATGGTCAGGCCCATGGCTTCCATCGCATCACACATCGCCGCACGCAGATCGTGCAGAGAGTCGATTGGCGGTACTGGGAAGTAACCGCCTTTTACGCGTGGACGGTGGCCGGTATTGCCACCTTCAATTTTGTGGCTAGAAGCCCAAGCCGCTTCTTCAGAGCTGATGGTGTAACCACAGCCACCGATATCGGCATGCCAGTTCACTTCGTCAAATACGAAGAACTCAGGTTCTGGGCCTAACATCGCAGAATCTGCAATGCCTGTGGATTTCAGGTACTGTTCCGCACGAGTGGCTACAGAGCGTGGGTCGCGGTCATAACCCTGGCCTGTTGCTGGCTCGATGATGTTACAACGTACAATAACAGTCGGTGCTTCAGAGAAAGGATCCATCACAGATGCGCTGTCGTCTGGCAGCAGAATCATGTCGGATTCCTGAATACCCTTCCAACCTGCAATAGAAGAACCATCGAACATTTTGCCTTCTTCGAAGAAGGAATCACCCATATCCGATACTGGAATGGTCACGTGCTGCTCTTTACCTTTGAAATCGGTAAAGCGCATATCGATCCATTTAGCACCGCTTTCTTTGATCAGATTCAGAGTGTTCTCTGACATACGACTCTCTCCACAATTTGATATGAATTTGCCGGAAGCCGAATGACCTATTGTTCATTCATGCCGCACCGCTTGATATGTGTAAAGCAAACGGCGTGCCAGCACGAAAACCCTGTTAAACAGCCTCATTTTTCGCGGCCTTTGACAGCAGCTCTCTGCTTAATCGCACCATAAAAATGCATCAAAACAAACTATGCACAATATTGGAGCAAAATACCGTCTATTCTGCTCTCTTTTTAGGTGCAACCGGTGTAGTAATGATACTCGATGAACCGCAGACTTGCTCTATCCTGGGGCATTTGTTTTTTCCTTTAGGTTTTTGTCAACTTTAATCGATTGTTCGCCGCCCCTTGCGTATAATGCTGGCCTTTACAAAAGAACCGGGTAATCACTTGTGATCGAAAAGCTCAGAAACATCGCCATCATCGCTCACGTCGATCATGGCAAAACCACTCTGGTCGATAAGCTGCTGCAACAGTCAGGTACTCTGACACGTCGCGATGAAAGTGCAGAGCGCGTCATGGACTCCAATGATCAGGAGCGTGAGCGCGGCATCACCATTCTGGCTAAAAACACGGCCATCCGCTGGAATGACTATCGCATCAATATCGTTGACACACCGGGCCACGCCGACTTCGGTGGTGAGGTAGAGCGCGTACTGTCCATGGTGGATTCCGTCCTGTTGCTGGTCGACGCGGTCGATGGCCCCATGCCTCAAACACGCTTTGTCACCCAGAAAGCCTTTGCTCAGGGTTTGCACCCGATTGTCGTCATCAACAAAATCGATCGTCCCGGCGCACGTCCAGATTGGGTCATGGATCAGGTCTTTGATCTGTTTGATAACCTCGGTGCGACCGATGAGCAGCTCGACTTCCCGGTTGTGTATGCTTCCGCTCTGAACGGTATTGCAGGCTTAGATGCGGATGACATGGCTGAAGACATGACCCCGCTGTTTGAAGCGATCGTTAAGCATGTACATCCACCTCGCGTGGATGCGGAAGGTCCTTTCCAGATGCAGATTTCAGCTCTGGATTACAATAGCTATGTCGGTGTTATCGGTGTCGGTCGTATCACACGCGGTCGCCTGAAAACCAACACTCAGGTTAAAGTCATCGACAGCCACGCACAGTTGCGTAATGGTCGTGTCTTACAGATCATGGGCTACCACGGCTTAGAGCGGGTGGAAGTCACTGAGGCCGAAGCAGGCGATATCGTTTGTGTAACCGGTCTAGATCAGCTGAACATCTCGGATACACTGTGTGATCCGAACTGCGTCGAAGCACTGCCGGCCCTGTCTGTTGATGAGCCAACTGTTTCGATGACTTTCCAAGTCAACGATTCACCTTTTGCCGGCCAGGATGGTAAATACATCACCAGTCGTAATATTAAGGATCGTCTTGAGCGTGAGCTGATTCACAACGTTGCCCTGCGCGTCGAGCCAGGTGAGTCCCCTGAGAAATTTAAGGTCTCGGGGCGTGGTGAATTGCATCTGTCGGTGCTGATTGAGTCCATGCGTCGTGAAGGCTTTGAACTCGGGGTTTCACGTCCTGAAGTTATCCAGAAAGAGATCGATGGTGAACTGCGTGAGCCTTACGAATTAGTTATGCTCGATGTAGAAGAACAGCACCAGGGTTCTGTCATCGAAGAGCTGGGCAAACGCAAAGGCGATATGACCAATATGGAAGTGGATGGTAAAGGCCGCGTACGCGTCACCTTTATGATCCCATCACGTGGTCTGATCGGTTTCCGTAGCCAGTTTATGACCATGACTTCAGGCACCGGGATTATGACTTCGGTCTTTGATCACTACGGTCGCATCAAAGATGGCGAAATGGGCGCACGTAACAACGGTGTACTGGTCTCCATGGTGAATGGTAAAGCCTTGGCTTTCGCCCTCTTCAGCTTGCAAGAACGTGGCCGCTTGTTCATCAATCCGAACATCGAAGTCTATGAAGGCATGGTCATCGGTATTCACAGCCGCTCGAATGATCTGGTCGTGAACCCTACCAAGGGCAAACAGCTGACTAACATGCGTGCTTCCGGTACGGATGAAAACATCATTCTGACACCACCTATCCTCTTCTCTCTGGAGCAGGCGCTGGATTTCATTGAAGATGATGAATTGGTTGAGGTCACCCCTAACCACATTCGTATCCGTAAGAAGCTGCTGAAAGAAAACGAGCGTAAACGCAACAAGAAGTAATCAGCTTCACAGCAGGATTAGGATGATCAAGGCAGCTCAAGGGCTGCCTTTCTCTTGTCTGCTCTCATCCACAATCTCTTCTATACTCGATTCAGACACTTAGTTCAGAGAATTTCTATGCGCAGCCTCTATCCTGAGATCACGCCCTATGCCGAGCATTATCTGCCAGTCGATGATTTACACACTCTATATATAGAGGAAAGCGGCCATCCCCAGGGCCTACCCGTGCTATTTATCCATGGTGGCCCAGGTGGTGGCAGTTCGCCTCAGCATCGACGTTTTTTTAATCCTGAGCGCTATCGCATCATTGTATTTGATCAACGTGGCTGCGGGCGCTCAACCCCACATGCGTGCCTAGAGCGTAATACAACACAACATCTGATTGCCGATATTGAGAGCATACGGTGCCATCTGGAGATCAAAGAGTGGCTGCTATTTGGAGGATCTTGGGGCTCCACGCTGGCGCTAGCCTATGCTCAAGAACATCCGGAAGCGGTGCTGGGACTGATTCTACGCGGTATATTCCTGTGCCGTGATCAAGATATTCAGTGGTTCTACCAACGTGGCGCCAGCGCGGTGTTCCCAGACTACTGGCAAGACTACCTACAGGTCATTCCCGAAGAGGAACGCGAGGATCTGTTACAAGCCTATTATCAACGCCTCACCTCGGATAATGAATTGGCCCGTATGGCGGCGGCAAAGGCTTGGTCGGTTTGGGAAGGCCGCTGTTCGACGCTACAGCCGAATCCTGATCTTGCCGCGCACTTTGCCGAACCTCATGTTGCCTTAGCCATGGCTCGCATTGAAGCACATTATTTTGTACATCAGGCTTTTTTAGCACCCGATCAACTTCTGAAGAATGCCGCGCGCATTCGTCACCTTCCCTGCACCCTGGTGCATGGCCGTTATGATCTGGTATGCCCTTTAGAACAAGCCCATGCACTGCATCAGGTCATGCCGGATGCAGAATTGCACATCATTCGGGATGCCGGCCATTCAGCCTTTGAGCCGGGCATTACGGATAATTTGATTCGCGCGACCGATGCGTTTGTTGCTCAGCGAGCCTAAACCATGAAAGGACTGATACAGCGTGTGACCCAAGCCAGAGTAGAGATTCAAGGTGAGTGCGTCGGTGAGATCCAGCAAGGATTGTTATTACTCTTGGGTATTGAGCGCGACGACACCCAAGAAAGTGCCGATAAACTCTTACATAAGATTCTGAATTATCGAGTGTTCCCCGATCAGGCACAGCGCATGAATCTGAGCCTCGCACACACCGGTTTTGGACTCTTAATTGTTTCTCAGTTCACCCTGGTGGCGGAAACGGATCGTGGCTTACGCCCCGGATTCTCCAAGGGTGCTAGCCCCGAACAGGGTGAAGCGCTATACAACTATTTTCGGCAGCAGGCACAAGCCTTGCATTCTCCGGTTGCCAGTGGCCGTTTTGGTGCCGATATGCAGGTACATCTTATCAATGATGGACCCGTAACCTTTTTGCTGCAAAGCGCCTAACCTCAGCGCAATGCGAGCCTATAGCGATAGGATTAGAAACCATGAGTTCTACTAAAATTTGGACACATAAAGGAACCTTCTTACTGGCCGCCGTCGGTTCAGCGGTCGGTTTGGGCAACCTATGGCGCTTTCCTTATCTCACCGGAGAGAACGGGGGCGGTGCTTTTATTTTGGTCTATGCTCTGACGATCGCCGTGGTGGGCATTCCGATTCTGATTGCAGAAACACTCCTAGGACGCGCCAGTCGCAAAAGCCCGATTATGGGCATGAAATATCTAACCGAATCGCATGGCACCAGCCGCCATTGGCAAGTGATCGGATGGATGGGAGCCAGTGCCGCCTTTATTATTTTAAGCTTTTACTCGGTAATTGCCGGTTGGGCGATCCACTACACCTGGTTAATGTTTTCCGGTCAACTCAGTGGTGCCAGTGCAGACGTGATTAGCGCTTCCTTTGGTGAACTATTGGCCTCTCCCAACCAGCTTTTGCTCTACCACACACTCTTTATGCTGGCATCGGCTTTAATCGTCGGAATGGGCATTCATAAAGGCATTGAAAACGGCTTACGTTTTATGATGCCAGCCCTCTTTATCATCCTGATGATTGTACTGGCCTATGGCGTGATGACTGGAGATGCGGTAGCGGCGATCAAATTTCTCTTCACCTTTAACCTCAACGATCTGAGCTTAGAGGGCTGGTTACAGGCGATGGGGCAATCCTTCTTTACCCTGAGCCTAGGCATGGGAGCGATTATGGCCTACGGTGCTTACATGTCGAAAGAAGCCTCGCTCACGCGCACGGCCATCTCGATTGCACTGGTCGATACGGCGATTGCTTTGATTGCGGGTATCGCGATTTTCTCTTTAGTGTTTGGGGCCGGCATGGATGCAGGACAAGGACCTGGACTCATGTTTGTCACGCTGCCCATCGCGTTTGCAGATCTGCCTGGTGGCGCTTTGCTCGGTGGCGTTTTCTTTATCCTAGTGATTGGTGCCGCGCTAACATCAGCCATCTCACTGGTTGAGCCGGTCGCTGCTTTTTTGGTCGAGCGGTTTGGTTTCAGCCGCCCTCTGGCGACCAGCATCATGGCAGGCCTCTGCTGGTTATTGGGTTTACTGACCGTCTTTAGCTTTAATCTCTGGTCAGAAGGTACCTGGACCCACCAACTCTTTGGTCGTTCACCTTTTGAGATTCTCGAATTTCTGACCAATATCATGATGCCTTTAGGCGGCTTGCTGATTGCCCTCTTTGCAGGCTGGGCACTGAGCCGTGAAGAGGTCCTGAATGAAATGGATACCAATGATCGCTGGTTCCACACCTGGCAATTCTTGGTGCGCTTTATTGCCCCCACCGCTGTGGCTTTTGTCTTCCTACGCACACTACCTCAGGTTGAAGGCTATCTCATCCCTGCCTTGGGCGCAGCACTCATCACCGCTGCATTCACCGCAGGACGCACCTTCGCTACCCGTCAAAACAAAGTCTAAAGCCGTCGGGGAGGCCAAGCCGCCTCCCCCTCTCATCTAAACCTGAACGCTTTCGTTAAGACGATTCATCAGTTCTTCATCCTAACTTCACAGCTTCGTCACCTAGACCCTCTAGGCTAGGCGCACTTGCTCTATTCAGGTGTGCTTATGCTTAATATCCAAGCTCTGATTGCTGAAAAATACCCCGCTCTGGAACGCAAGCCCAAGCTGGTGAAAACACCGGTTTATCATCTTCTGCGTCAACTCTTTCATGAGCAGGAAGTGAATGATTTTTTACAGCAGTATGCTGATCTGGGAGCGTTAGAGTTTACCGAGCGGGTGCTGGAGCATTTTGGAATCAGTTATATGGTTCGCGCACGCGAGATGGCCAACATCCCTACGGAAGGACGTGTCATTATTGTAGCCAACCATCCCTTGGGCACACTCGATGGACTGTTGTTACTCAAGCTGATTTCTGAAGTGCGCAGTGATGTAAAGATTCTGGCCAATGACCTGCTCTGGCAATTTGAACCCCTACGCCCGCTGTTAGTCCCTGTCGATGCCCTGACTAAAAGCGGCTATCGTGAAACGCTGAAAAAAGTGACCGACTGTTTATTAAATGAAGAAGCGCTGATTATTTTTCCCGCTGGAGAAGTCTCGCGTGCGGGGCCAACGGGAATCAAGGATGGTCCCTGGCAGAGTGGATTTGTGCATTTTGCGCGCAAAACCAATACCCCTTTATTGCCGATTCATCTCAACAGTAAAAACTCAGCGCTCTTTTATTCGCTCTCGTTAATTTATCGCCCCATCGGGGGGCTAATGCTGGTGCGTGAGATGTTCCGTAAGCATGCGGAAGACCTGCCTATTCGTATTGGTGAGCTGATTCCGTTAGAGCGCTTTGATCGTCCAGATCTGCCACTGAAGACCAAGGTGAAATTACTGCGCAAACAGGTGTATCGCTTACCCAAAAACAAAAAATCCTTGTTTGTCACCGAAAAAGCGATCGCACGCCCAGAAGAACGTTTGGCTGTTCGCCGTGAACTGCAACAGGCTCAGCGCTTAGGTGTCACTGCCGATGGGATGCATATCTATCTCTTTGATTATCGTAAAGACTCAGCCGTAATGCGTGAGCTTGGGCGCTTACGCGAAATGACATTCAGGCGCGTTGGGGAAGGCACAGGGCAAAAATGGGACCTTGATCGTTTTGATCGTGCTTATCAACATCTTATTCTTTGGGATGATAGCGCTCTGGAGTTGGTCGGTGCCTATCGCTTAGGTGAATGTGCACGACTGATGCAAGATCAGGGACTGGATGGTCTCTACTCTGCTGAACTCTTTCGTTATCAGGATAGTATTCAACCTGTACTGCAAAACAGCGTCGAGTTAGGGCGTAGTTTTGTCCAGCCTCGCTACTGGGGACGCAGAAGCCTAGATTATCTCTGGTATGGTATTGGTGCCTATTTAAAAGCTCGCCCCGACATTCAACATCTCCTGGGGCCTGTCTCCTTATCCGCCAAGTTACCCCAACCGGCCCGCGATCTAATGGTGATCTACTATCGACATTATTATGCACATAAGAAAGGCTGGGCACTGGCCAATGCACCCTATATTCCTTCTGATAGTGGATTTAACGAGGCACAAAAGCTCTTCTGTTTTAGCGATGCCAAAGAAGATTTCACGCGTTTGAAAGAACGCTTAGATTGTTATGGGGTGACCGTCCCGACCCTCTACAAACAGTACACTGAACTCTGTGAAGAGGGTGGGGTCAGTTTTTTAGATTTTGGGGTCGATGCCGACTTTGGCTATTGCATCGATGGTTTGGTATTGGTCGATCTCGACAAAATCAAACTCAAGAAACGTCAACGTTATCTCGGCGAGTAAGTGGAAAATGTTCCAAATAGACCCCCGTGGCTCCATAAAAAATCAGAACATAAGCCAACAGCTCCAGTCCTTCTTGGACGACATTTTTGACCAGAGCTGGCGCCGCGACCCCGACACCGGAATCGAGAATGGCTGTCCAGAAAGAGCTGGTTCCAAAGACACGGCTGAACACCAACAGGATTGCGATACCGGCCAGGATATAAGCAAAGCCTGCGGAGCGCGTGGCCGCTGCCATGGATGGCAGGAGTTGTTGGCGGTAAAAAGCGGCCACAGCCAAACTGATCGTCACAACTAAAGCCACGGGATACTTCCAGAAACCATGCCGGATGTAATCAAACAAAGCATCCAATTCACGGATAAACATGCTCAGAAAAAAGCCCGCCACCAGCACCATCAAACCGCGCTGTTCGGTCAGTTTCACCGCCAGCACCACAAACAAAGCGCTGGAAAGAAAAATCAGCAGCTCTTGGCTGATTTCGGTGAAACCTCGCTCCGGCATGCCATGGCCGACCCATTCCACGTCAATAAAGACCGCGAGTGGCACCCAAAGCATGGCCAGCACCAATAAGAAAAACCGTATCAGCGCCTGACGGACGCAGAGCCAGGATGAGCTTTGCATAACCACTCCTTTGTTGAATAATTTTTGTCTATTCTCCCTGATGCCTTTTGGGGTGTCGAGCCTTAAACGAGGTCGAGCAGAAGAACAAAAGGGGCGTTGCCGCCCCTAGAATCTGATCTCGATAGCCTACTTAATTCTGGCCCTGCGCCATCAGTGCCACCACCTTCTTTTCCTCCAACAAGGCAAACCAACTATCCACGATCGCTTGATGCAGCTCATTAAGATCTATCTGTATCTCATCGATATAGGCATGCAGCAGATCAGGCTCTGCCGCCAAGGTCGCTACATCCGCTTGCATCAGATGCTGCAAACAATGTTCAGCGGCTTGCACTGCGGTCTGACAGGCAGGCAAGGCTTGGATTTCGGCAATCAATAAGCGCAGGCTACAAGCGACGGCACGTGGAAACTGCTCATCCTGTAGCAAGAAACGTAGCACATCGGGCCCACGCACACGTAAACGCACATGCTGGCGATACATCTGGAAACCCGTTAAGGATTTAAGCACACTCATCCACTGCAAGGTTTCAAAGGGTGTCAGCTCTTCGGGAGAGCGTGGCAAAAGATTCGCCGAGCGCACATCAATGATGCGTGTTGTCATATCCGCTCTTTCGACTAAACGCCCCAGCATCAAAAAGGTGCGTACCTGAGTAAAGCTCAAGGTCCCCTCAATCATACCGTTGACACTTTCACAGCTGCGAATCACCCTTTCCAAAAACTGATCGCGATTACGGGGTGTCACACCAGCTTCAACCTGTTTGCTGATCGCCATGTACAGCTGATTGACCTCCTCCCAGATGCGTCGAGGCATCACATCTCGCGTGGTACGAAGATTTTCGCGTGCCGCCGCCAAGGATGAGATGATCGAACCTGTGTAGCGTCGATCACCGCATAAAAAGGCCAATACGCTGCTTTCATCCCGTTGCAGATAGTGTTGATCAAAGATCTCTTCACTGCCGGTAATCGTCACGAGCGAAGACCAACCCAAGTTCGTTGCTTTGGGGAAGTCGAGCAGTAGATGGCTGTTCACGCTGATCAGGCGTGCAGTGTCTTCAGCGCGTTCCAGATAACGCGCTAACCAATAAATATTTTCAGCAACTCTTGATAACATGGCTCAGCTCCCTTTTACATCCACTATCCAGGTATCTTTACTGCCCCCTCCCTGTGAGGAGTTCACCACCAAAGAGCCCTTGGTTAAGGCCACACGCGTCAAGCCGCCCGTGGTCACATAGGTGGAAGCACCTGAAAGAATAAAGGGTCGTAGGTCGACATGACGCGGCTCTATCCCGGCCTCACACAGAGTGGGGGCAGTAGATAGAGTGAGGGTTGGCTGCGCCATATAGTTGCGCGGATTCGCACGAATCAGATCGGCAAAGGCTTTACGCTCTTTCTTGCTCGCGTGTGGACCGATCAGCATGCCATAACCACCCGACTCATTCGCGGGCTTCACCACCAGTTTATCCAAGTTATCCAAAACGTAGTTACGATCGTCTTCAAACATACATAGATAGCTAGGAACATTCGGCAATAATGGCTCTTCTGCTAAGTAATAACGAATAATCTCCGGTACAAAAGCATAAACTACCTTGTCATCGGCAACACCTGCACCCGGTGCGTTCGCCAAAGCGACCTTACCGCTGCGCCAAGCGCGCATTAATCCCGGCACACCCAGCATCGACTCAGGATGGAAGACCTCAGGATCTAGGAACATATCATCGACACGTCGGTAGATCACATCCACACGCTTGAGACCGTTGACTGTGCGCATATAGACACAATCATCTTCACCGACGACGAGATCGCTACCTTCTACCAACTGCACGCCCATCTGCTGCGCAAGGTAAGCATGTTCAAAGTAAGCGGAGTTATAAATACCCGGGGTTAGCACCACAATTTGTGGATCATCTCCTGGACGAGGGGACATAGAGGCCAGCATGTCGTAGAGCTGATCGGTGTAATCATCCACAGGCTGGATGCGCCCAGTCGCAAATAGCTCAGGCATCACGCGCTTGGTGATATTACGATTTTCCAACATATAGGAAACACCAGAAGGCACACGCAGGTTATCCTCCAGGACATACAGGGTGCCATCCTTATCGCGTACCAGATCAGAACCACAGATATGCGCCCAAACTCGATGAGGCGGTGTCACACCCACACACTGGGGGCGAAAATTCACGGATTGAGCCAAGACCTCAGCCGGAAATATACCGTCTTTGACAATCCGCTGGTCGTGGTAGAGATCATCAATAAACATGTTCAGCGCTTGCACACGCTGTTTTAAACCGGCAGACGTTTTTTGCCACTCATCCAGGGGAATGATGCGTGGGACAATATCAAAAGGCCAAGCACGATCAATCATGCTGCCTTCGGTATAGACAGTAAAGGTAATCCCCATCACCTGGATGGCGACCTCAGCCGCCGTTTTGTGTTGCGCCAGCTCATCCGGCGCCAGCTGAGCCAAATACTCAGCTAGAATGCGCGCCTCAGGGCGGGGCTGCCCAGGCGCGGCAATCAATTCATCGTAAAAACCATTACACGCATAGTTGTTCCAGTTCACTTTACTCATAGCCTGGCATCCAGTGCTGATAAAAACAGTATCGAGTGAATTGCAATTGCTATACCAAAGCGCTTTTTTATTGAGAAATCAGTCATGCCGAATAGATCCGGCCTGGCAATGCACCAGAATTTTTCTAGATGCACCACTACATTGCACTAATATAGTGCGAATAATGTCTGAATTCTCCTAAACGAGCGCCAAAACCTAGCAGCCTTTCTGACAGATCTTCTATATCAGGCTTGATCGAGACTTTTTCTTAACCTTTCACCTGAATGGCATATCAATTGCTGCATAATTACCACTAGAGGACTCAACAGACACTGAGCGGATTCAGACCATGACTATTCGTGTTGCTTTGAAGCATTCAACCCGTTATGACTTCGATAAACCGGTTTCACTCTCTCCGCACCTAGTGCGCCTGCGCCCTGCGCCCCATTGCCGCACACCCATTGACGCCTATTCGTTAAAGATCTCTGGGGGTGAATACTTCATCAACTGGCAGCAAGACCCTTTTGGCAACCATATCGCACGTCTGGTTTTCCCAGAAAAGGTTGAACATCTTCAGGTAGAGGTCGAGTTGCTCGCTCCCATGACAGTGATCAACCCTTTCGATTTTTTTGTTGAGGACTATGCCAAAGATTTTCCGTTTACATATGAAGAAGCCCTGCAAAAAGAACTCACCCCCTATTTAGAGATTCGTGAATCCGGGCCTTTACTGACGCAATGGCTGAGCGAAGTGCCCGATGAGCCGCAAGCGATCGTTAACTTCTTAGTCGCTTTGAATCAGCGCCTAGAAAAAGACATCGATTACACCATTCGCATGGAACCAGGTGTTCAGAGCGCAGAAGAAACACTGGAGAAACATCGCGGTTCATGTCGTGATTCGGCTTGGCTAATGGTTCAGGCCCTACGTCATCTTGGCTTGGCCGCCCGCTTTGTATCTGGATATTTGATTCAGCTGACGGCTGATGTCAAAGCCTTAGATGGCCCTTCTGGAACCGAAGTTGATTTCACCGATCTGCATGCCTGGACTGAAGTCTTTATTCCAGGAGCAGGCTGGATCGGTCTGGATCCCACCTCAGGTTTATTCGCCGGTGAAGGGCATATCCCGCTGGCCGCCACCCCCGAGCCCTCCAGTGCCGCGCCGATTTCCGGCTGTACCGACCCTTGTGAGGTCGAGTTTGACTTCCATATGGAAGTCAACCGCGTCCATGAAGATCCACGTGTCACCAAACCCTATACGGATGAGCAGTGGCAACGCATCTGTGCCCTCGGTGAAGAGGTGGACGCCGCGATTGAAGCCGAAGATCTGCGCCTGACCATGGGTGGTGAGCCGACCTTTGTTTCGATCGATGATATGGATGCACCGGAATGGACGATCGCCGCGCACGGGCCGAATAAACGCCGTCTGTCTGAAGTCCTCATGCGCCGTTTACGGCCGCATTTTGCACCCGGCAGTTTGATTCATTATCAACAAGGCAAGTGGTACCCAGGAGAGTCTTTACCACGCTGGGCTTTAGCCTGCTACTGGCGTAAAGATGGCCAACCCATCTGGCGCAACGATCTACTTCTGGCCGATATGAATCAAACCTATGCCGTCAGCCCAGAAGTCGCGCACCAATTTGCCACTGCTCTGACTCGGCGTTTGCAAGTCTCCGCTGACCGACTGATTCCCTGTTTTGAAGATGCCTACTACTACCTCTGGTTAGAGCGCCAGCAACCGGTGGATATCGACCTCAGCAAAGAAGATCTTAAAGATGAAGAAAACCGTCGTCGCTTAGCGCAACTTCTGGAGCGAGGTCTGGATGAGATCACCGGTTACGCTTTGCCTTTAAGCCGCGATCTCTATCGAGAGCGCTGGTTATCCGGCGAATGGCCGCTCAGACGTGAACATCTTTATCTGATTCCGGGCGACTCCCCGATGGGATTCCGTTTACCTCTTTCCGCACTGCCCTTGGCAGGACGTGAAGAGATGCACTATCCCTCATCCTTGTTCGAACCACGCCCACCTCTTTCCGATCTCCATGGTGAAGTGGCCAGTCGCTACACCGACTTGCAACAGATTGCGATGACTCGGGACGGACATCATCAGGCTCCACACGGCCAACATTGGCAGGAGCAAAGTCTCGACAGGCCACAAGGGATTATCCACACGGCCCTCTGTGTTGAACCACGTGAAGGTAAACTCTTCATCTTCATGCCGCCTCTGGCACGTTTAGAGGATTATCTCGAGCTTCTGGCCTGCATCGAACTGACCGCAGCCGAGATGGAGTTACCCGTGTGTATCGAGGGTTATGCCCCGCCGTCTGATCCACGTATCGAAAAATTTATGATTACGCCCGATCCCGGTGTGATCGAAGTGAATATCATGCCGGCACGCAGCTGGCGCGAACTGGTGAATAACACCACAAGACTCTATGAAGAAGCACGCCTATCACGCTTAGGTACAGAGAAGTTCATGCTGGACGGTCGCCATACCGGTACCGGAGGGGGGAACCATGTCACCCTTGGCGGTGAAACGCCGGCCGATTCACCCTTCCTACGCCGTCCAGACTTACTCGCCAGCATGATTACCTACTGGCAACACCATCCCAGCCTGAGCTATCTGTTTATCGGCATGTTTATGGGCCCCACCAGCCAGGCACCACGTATTGATGAAGCGCGTCACGAAGCGCTTTATGAGTTGGAAATCGCGTTACAGCAGATGCCGGTGGGCGAAGTCCCGCAACCCTGGATGGTGGATCGTTTATTGCGCCACCTGCTCACTGACATTACCGGCAACACCCATCGTGCAGAATTCTGTATCGATAAACTCTACTCACCCGACAGTGCAACAGGTCGTTTGGGGTTAGTTGAGTTGCGCGGCTTTGAAATGCCACCGCATGCACAAATGAGTTTGATGCAGCAGTTATTGATTCGTGCTTTGGTTGCACGCTTTGCCGCTAACCCTTATCGTAAGCCTCTGGTGCGCTGGGGTACGGCTCTGCATGATCGTTGGCTGATGCCGCACTATCTCTGGGAAGATCTGAAAGATGTGCTCCATGATTTAGGTGATCACGGTTTCTACTTTAACCCAGAGTGGTTCGCTCCCTTCCTGGAATTCCGCTTCCCACACTATGGTGATGTCATTTATGACCAGGTTCGGATTGAGCTGCGCCAGGCTATTGAACCCTGGCATGTACTGGGAGAAGAGGTCAGCGGCAGTGGTACCGCACGTTATGTGGACTCCTCAGTTGAGCGTTTACAGGTCAAGGTATTCGGCTTTAACCCAGCACGCCATCAACTGACCTGTAACGGTCGTCGTGTGCCCTTACAAGCGACAGGGGTAAATAGTGAAGCGGTGGCGGCGATTCGTTACCGTGCTTGGCAACCGCCTTCTGCGTTGCACCCAATGATCCCTGTCCATGCACCGCTAGTCTTTGATCTGGTCGATACTTGGAATGGCCGCTCTTTAGGCGGTTGTACCTATCATGTCTCTCACCCTGCTGGACGCAATTATGAGAGCTTCCCAGTGAATGCGAATGAGGCCGAAGCACGTCGACTGGCGCGTTTCTGGGCGCAGGGCCATACCCAAGGACCTATCCGCACCTCACCCGATTACATCAATCCTGAATATCCACACACCTTGGATCTTCGTCGTCAGGACCCTTTCAGCAAAACTGACGTATAATAATGTACTTTGTCGATCCAGCCTTGCTCACACCCTCTTGGGGGTGTGAGCAGCAATCCTCGGTAAACACCATGTTCGATCCGAACCTCTTGTCCACAGACATGCAGCAATGGCTGCTGAATTACACAGAAAAGCTGCGCGCTCACTCTGCCCAGCCCAGCCATGATGAGCTGTTTGGCAAGGATCTACGCCTGCGTGCTCAGTGGCAGCCGGTTCTAGAAGAGCTCAGCCAACTTGGCCCCGATGCTTTACAACTGAGATGTGATGAAGCACAGAATCTGTTGCATGAGAACGGGGTCACCTTTAATACCTATGAAGATGACCCCGGCCAAATGCGTGCCTGGCAACTCGATTGCCTGCCCTTTGTGATCAGCACAGAAGAATGGGAAAATCTGGAAAAAGGATTAATACAACGCTCACGTTTGCTGGAAGCCTTGGTCGAAGATCTCTATGACCAGCGCCAGGTGCTCACGCAAGGACTTCTCCCCGCCGAACTGGTCTTTACCCACCCCAGCTTTCTTTTCCCTGCTGCCGACAGCACACCGCCTGCAGAAAGACCGATGGTAATCTTTCATGGTATCGACTTGGTACGGACAGCTAAAGGCGATTGGCAGGTCATGGGGGACTGGACGCAATCCCCCTCAGGAACGGGTTATGCGTTGGAAAATCGTATTACCCTGGCGCGTGCGCTGCCCAATCTGTACCGTGAAGCCCCGCTGAAGCGTCTGGCCGGCTTCCTGCAAGCACAACATCGCTGCCTAGCTTCTTTGGCCAGCGCACATCGTGAACAACCTAACATCGTTTTGCTCTCACCAGGCCCGGGAAGTCCCGGTTACTTTGAACATGCCTGGTTAGCCAACTACATGAACTTTTCACTGGTCGAGGGTGCGGATCTGGTAGTACGCGATGGCCAGGTCTCGATGCGGACCCTGGGCGGTCTCAAACAGGTAGATGTGATTGTGCGCCAGATCAATGATCCCTGGTGTGATCCTCTTGAACTGCGCGGCGACTCGTTATTGGGTGTACCCGGTTTAATGCAGGCCGCGCGCAATGGCGAAGTTGAAATTGCCAATGCGCTCGGCAGCGGAATTTTAGAACACCCCGCGCTGGCGGCTTTTCTGCCGCAACTCTGTGAATTTTTGTTGGGCGAGACGCTTCAGCTCCCTGGACGCGCCACCCTCTGGTGTGGCAAAACAGAAGCTCTAGAAACACTCCGCAGTCAACCGGATGCCTGGATCCTGCGCAATGTGCGCCAACCTGGACTGGTTCGTCCAGAAACCCTTTCCGATCAAGAAGCGCAAGATTATTGGCAAGCGGTAGAAGCCCAGCCCTATCTTTATGTCGCTCAAGCGCGTGTTGAAGCCGCCACAACACCTGTGTTTAATCGCCGCACAGGTGAGTTTGATGCGGAGACCGTTAACCTGCGTTTTTTCAGCCTCGTGGAGCCTGATGATCTGCGCAAAGCCGCGCATGAGCGCCAGTATCGTATTATGCCGGGTGGGTTAGCCTGGGTTGGCGAGCCCGGAACCGCACTGATGGCGAGCCAAATCGTTAAAGATATTTGGGTCATGGCACCGGTTCCGCAACCGCATATCAGCCTATTACGTCAAGCGCATGGTCCAATCGTGGTCACACGCGATGGCAATGATTTGCCCTGTCGAGTGGCTGACAGTCTGTTTTGGATGGGGCGTTATGGTGAGCGCCTCGACATACGCTCACGTTTACTGCGTGAAACCTTTGCGCGCCTGCTGCAAGAAGATCAAACCGAAACGGAAGCTCGCCTAATTCCCGATCTATTCACCGCACTTGAACTCGGTTTGCCCTCCGCCGAGCAAATGGAACAGGTGCATACTGAGCCTAGTGGCCGCCGCCATAAACAAGAATATATTTTATTGCGCAATCAACTTTTAGAGTTGTTTGATGAGCATCAAACCGATGGTATGCCTTGGCTCTTCAGCCATTTTTTGCGTAATTGTCGTGCCGTACGTGATCATCTCGGTGATGATGCTTGGCGCACGGTGAATACTCTTCGGCAAATTTTTAACGATATGCCTAGAACTCAAGGCGCAGTCGGTGCACAACGCCACTTGGAAAATGTGGTGACCGATCTTGCCGCTTTCTTTGGTTTGTGTAACGAAACCATGCCACATCATTATGGCTGGCGTTTCCTCGATTTAGGCCGCTTTATTGAACGCACCCTGTGTACGCTCGAGTTATTAAAATTAGCGCTGCTCACAGCACAGCGACCGGGTATCCCCTTGTGGGAAGTGGTGCTCGCCACCACCGATAACTTCACGGTATACCGCCGCCGCTATCGCTCTCAATTACATCCCTTGGCGATTTTGGATCTACTCTTATTTGATGAAACTAATCCACGTTCGGTCGGTTATATGCTGAAACGTTTAGGGCGACAGATCGAGCGTCTTCCGCATCCAGATGCCACCCCTTATCGGAATCAGGAAACACGCTTAGTGATTCAAGCGACCAGCGCTCTACATCTCGTGGATATTAATCAACTGACTGATCTGGAGCGCTCTGAAGAGGCTCGAAACGCTCTAAGTCAACTCATTGATCAGATTCTTGATCCCCTGTCTGAGCTTTCTAATGCGATTTCGCACAGCCATTTCAGCCATGTTGAGGCACCACGCCAGTTGGTCACCATGCAAAATCATGTCTAAATTACGAGCTGCCTTTTCATGAAGTATTTATTGCGCCACACCACCCGCTATGACTACTCCAGTGCCGTCACGCTGAGTCACAATGAGGCGCGTTTATTACCGCGGGTCTTGCCCTGGCAAGAGATCTGCAACACCCAGCTTGAGATTTCACCTTCACCCATACGTTTGCGTGAACGCGCTGATTTTTTCGGTAACCGTGTGTGCTATTTCTCCTTGCAAGAGTTACATAGCAGCCTAGAAGTGACGGCAGAAAGTGAAATCACCACGTCTGCTCGGCCCCTGCCCAGTCAAGAACAGGATATGCCCTGGGAAATGGCCAGCGCACAGACTCGGGAGGGCCTACAACTCGATCAAGATGGATTGGCGGCGCGGCTGATGCTGCTCGACTCAGACTTCATCCAACACCATCCACTCTTAGCCGAGTTTGCTCTAGAGAGCTTTCAACCTGGGCGCTCTTTAGTCGAAAGCATTCACTGCTTGAACCAGCGAATTTTTAATGAATTCACCTATGATCCTGAACATACCACGATCGCCACACCTATTCTGGATGTCCTCGCTAGTCGTCGTGGTGTTTGTCAGGATTTTGCCCATCTCAGTATTGGTTGTTTACGCTCTTTGGGCTTAGCGGCTCGCTATGTCAGTGGGTATATGGAAACGCTGCCCCCCCCCGGACAGCCTAAACTCCAAGGCGCGGATGCCACTCACGCTTGGCTAGCGGTGTATCTACCCAATTGGGGATGGTTAGAAATCGACCCCACCAACGGCTGCTTGCCTGATGAGCGCTACATTATTCTCGGCTGGGGAAGGGACTTTGCCGATGTCACTCCGCTGAAGGGTGTGATGAATGGTGGTGGTAATGATCTGTTAAGTGTTGCTGTCGATGTGACGCCTTTACCTCTCCCTAAAGCTCCTACAGTTAACACACTAACCCAGAGCCAGAGCCAGAGCCAAACGCTCTAGTGATGGCGCATCAATACCTGAAGCGAAGGGTTTAAGGGCTTTCTTAACCCCTTCGCTCCAAGGGTTGTAAAACTTCAGCTCGCTAGTTTACTCGGCGATATAGAACACATAATCTGCTGCATAAGTCACCACCTGCTCCTGACCTAGACTCGATGCGTCGCAACTCATGGCAGGCGCTACGCCACCCTTAGTGTTTAAGCGCTGAATATAGGTGATATCCGAAAACAAACCCGACTCACTGTCTGACATAGCCTCAACCAGCTGCAGAGGAATGTTACCCTCACCTGCCGGTGCCACAGCCAACTGCTTACCTGTCACAATAGAACCATCTAAGGCTTCCCAAGTCGGACCATTATAATAGGTGCCCACTTTTTCACCCTGGGCATCTGTCAAATCAGCAACGGGGGCAACAAAAACCCAAGCATAAGCACCTGCCTCATCGGCTTTTTCACGACAAGCATAGGTGATCTCACCTTCGCCCAGCGTCCACAGTTTCATCACCTGCCCCGCCGGCGCTTGTACGGCCTCAGGTAAAGAAGCATTATCAACCGCCGCCATCGCTGCAGAGGAGCCCAAAAGAAGTGCTGACATTAATGCGCTACGAAGATACATAATAAACATCCTATTACTTAGTAATTATTCATTTAGTGATATTGATAAGCATTATCACCAAGAATGATACGGAGCGCCTCGTCTAGCAGTTCACCTCTTTTTAAATTATCTGCCGAGGACCCGCCCTTCGCGTCGAGGGTCCGCAGCAGCTTGCAAACCTACATCAGGATGACGCCAGATGATCTGTACACCACTGGTGAGCTCCACCTCTTGAAGCCGGTGTTGGCGCGTGCGTAAATCCTGCTTAACCTGCCCATCAAAACGATCTTTTTCCAACAGGGTCGGCCCATTCAGACTGAGTGCATGTGGCAGGGATAAAATCTGCGCCAAGTCCAGACTGCCCTCCTGCAGGAACCAAAGCGTCCGCGCAACATAAGGGATAATCGCCGCCCCGCCTGGCGAGCCTAAACTTCCTAACCACTCACCCTTCTCAGCTGAAAAAACCAGCGTCGGAGCCATGCTCGAACGCGGTCGTTTACCAGCTTCAACCCGGTTCGCCACGAGACGCCCCTGAGCATCCGTTGCCTGGAAGCTAAAATCGGTCAGCTGGTTGTTAAGAAAATAACCTCCTGGCAAACCGGTTCCCCCAGCATGCAAAAATCGTGTTCCAAAAGCCGCTTCGATGCTACTAGTCAAGGCTAACGCCCGGCCTTGACCATCCACGATACTGATATGAGTGGTGCCATACTCTTCTTGAGTCGGCATCTCGGCCCAAACACTCGCCTGATCTCCGGGCTGGCCTGCTTGTGCTTCCTGCATAGAATTCGTCTGTATCCACTGGCTGCGCGCACTCAGGTAGTCAGGCTCTAATAATGCTTGCCAGGTAGAAGCGGGTGCGGGCACAAACGCCGGATCAGCCAGATAACGATTGCGATCCGCAAATGCCAAGCGCGATGCCTCGGTAAAATAATGAATCCAGTTTGCCCATTGCTCAGAGGTTTGTGGCAGTGTTCTCGGTAGCTCTGTTTCATCCAGCATCAATAAGATCTGCATGAGAGTGATATGACCGGAAGAAGGGGGTGGAAAACCACAAATCACCCAATCCCGCCAGGGTGTGCATAAGGCCTGCGGCTGTTGAGCTCGATAGGCCTGTAAATCGTGTAAAGTCAAAATTCCACCCGCTTCCTGCACCTCAGCCACCAGTGCTTGCGCCAGCTCACCTTGATAAAAAGCCTCCGCTCCCTCTGCAGCCAAACGTCGGAAAATTTCTGCCAAAGCGGGATTGGAAAATTTTGTGCCGACTGGCCAAGCCTGACCATCCGGGTCGTAAAAAAATTCGGCCGCGGCAGCACGACTCTTTAAAGCAAAATCCACATCCAACAGATGAACCAAACGGGGTGTCAGCTCAAACCCTTGTTCAGCTAGGGCTAAAGCGGGTTCAAAAAGTTGCGCCCAAGGCAGTTGTCCTTGCTCTTGATGAGCCTGTGCCAGCATGGCCAACAAACCCGGCACCCCGATCGCTTTCGGGCTGAGCATTGCATCACGAAACGCCCAAGGCTCACCCGTTTCATAGACAAATAAGCCTTCATTCGCCGCGGCAGGTGCGGTTTCACGTCCATCATAGGCTTGAAGACCCTGCTCATCGGCCATCAGCATAAAACCGCCTCCGCCAATACCACTGGACTGCGGCTCGACTAAAGTGAGCACCCATTGCGCAGCAATCGCCGCATCCACGGCAGAGCCTCCAGCCAACAACATAGAATGAGCAGCTTCACTGGCTAGCGGATGAGCCGTGGCAACGGCCCAGTGTTGAAACTGCGCCGTTTCTGCAACCTGCCAGCCACTGGACACTTCTGGAGCAATAAAAGGTTCGGCATGTAGATCGACCCAAAAGAAACCTAAGAAGAATACCCAGGCTAGGCGTACAGGCATGTTTGTTCACTCCCTCTCAAAACCGACTTTTAGACTCTGATCGCCTACTTTATCATGGCCCTAATTTTTCAACTGAGTCTTACCCTGTGTTCACCTCCCAATCTCTTCACCTCCGTGCCCATGGCGCCTTATTACTGGCCATGGCGATCTGGGGCAGTTCCTTTATCGCCCTAAAAATGGCCATTACACTGCTTGCTCCGATGCAGGTAATTTTTCTGAGGATGCTGATTGGCAGTCTAGTCTTTTTATTACTCTGGCGCTTTTGGCGAAAAGGTTTTCACTATCAAGCCGGAGATTGGAAATTATTAATGGGTATGGCTCTGTTTGAACCCTGCCTGTATTTCATTTTTGAAAGTTTAGCCTTGCAATACACCAGCGCCAGTCAAGCAGGGATGATCACCAGCACCCTGCCTCTCCTTGTAGCGGCGGGTGCCTGGTTCTTTCTTAAAGAGCAGATTACGGCTTTTCAATGGACAGGCTTTGTTTTGGCTTTAATCGGTGTTTTGTGGATGTCCTGGCATAGCGATATTTCAGCCAGTGCGCCAAAACCCTGGTTAGGAAACTTCTTAGAGTTTTTAGCCATGCTCAGTGCGGTGGGCTTTACGCTCTTAGTGAAAAAACTGACTCAGCGTTATAGCCCCTTATTTCTGACGGCTGTGCAAACCCTCTCCGGTGCTGTGTTCTTTTTTCCCTTAGCGATGCTGAGCCCTTGGCCTGAGAGCCTACCTGGCAGCTTATGGCTGAACCTTTTCTATTTGGGCGCCTTTGTGTCTGTGGGAGCCTATGGCCTCTATAACTATGCGTTGAGCCAAACTTCTGCAGCCACAGCAGGTGCTTATGTGAATTTTCTGCCCGTCTTTACCCTACTCTTTGCGTTTTTAATCCTGCAAGAAGCCTTGAATACTCAGCAATGGTTTGCCGTCGCCATCGTTTTTAGCGGAGTAGCTCTGAGTCAGCTAGGTGCAAAAACCCAAAAAATACGCGTGGAGATTCCACCCGGCACCATCTCTTAATCTATGCAGGCAGATCGGGTGGATTGTGTTGTAAAAGCGAACGCCAGGTTTGATTCTCATCCGCTAGGATCATGATGAGATGCCCAATCAGTTGACGCAACTCACCGGTTTCAGTCCAGGCTGTTGGGCTATCCAGAGAGGTGTTAAGAGTTTGTGGATGACTGCTCAGTGCTTGATGCAAATACTCCAACTTTGACCAGACCACCCCCGCCATTGCTGACATACGCACCACTTCATTATGAGTCAGCACGCCATGGATGGCCGCACCCCAGGCTGGGAAAAAAGCTGTAAAAATCAGAATCCAGGAAATTTTGACGAAAAAATGTAAAGTGACCGCACAAAAGGTAATCACAAATAAAATCAGTGCTAAGCGATGTAAATACACATGCTCACGATGCAAGTGATGATAGCTGTGTGAAAAATAGTGTCGATGCTCACTCAGGGCTTGCTTGAACGCTTGTAAAGCCTGGGGCCGCTCTTGCGCGAGATGATAAATCGCTCCAGCAGTTTGTGTTTGAGGCAACCCCTGAGCGATTAACAATCGCTGCAATATCCAGACCTCGGGATGTTTGAGTTTGAATTGATGCTGTGTATCTAAATACCAGGCACTGGTATCTAAAGCCTTAGGTAAGACCAGCATGGCATAACCGATGCGTAAATAACGCAGCTGCTCAGCCAGAAAGCGGTAACTCATCCAGCGTCCATGCCAATCCTTATAGCGAGCTTGCAACACCTGTCCGACGATAAATCGCAGCAGTACAAATTCACCCACCGCCCAAAACATCACTAAACCGACCTGAGTCGCGGGCCAGAGCTGGAGGGTTCCAGCCACCGCACAGAAAACGGCAAAAGCCGCCGCAAAGTAAACCAGCCAAATTCCGTCTCGGTGAGCACAAGCATAATAATGTGCTGCTTCATCCGCACGCACAAAGGCGATATCCAGACTCGAGAGCGGCAAGGATGAGGGTTCAGAACAAGCAGGATGCGACACACTCTTTGGCGCTAAAAAAGCCTCGCGCCACTCCAAGCGCGCCAGCGCTGAACCAAAGCGATGTACACGGTGTATCCAGCGCCGCTGAAGGCTTTGTTGCAATACGGGTCGCTGTAAGAGATGCAACAAGCGCTGCTCAGCCGACACACTGGGTGGGTTCAGCATCCATTTTAACCAGAACAGCGCTTGGGTGCACCAACGCACAAAAGATAAGGGAACTGGCGTTTTACGACCCGACCACACATAACGGCACCAAGTACCGAGCCAGGCAAAGAAGGAAGGCTGGGCATCAATCAAGCGAAGCTGCGCTTCCTGCTCTGCCACCTCTGGCAAAACCTGAACAAAAGGACAAAGAAGACGTTGCACCCAAAGCCGCAAGGGCGCCTGTAAGGCCTCCATACTTTCGACACTCGGCAAAAAGAACTGCTCAAGCACATCACGCTTATGACCAAAGGTTTCCAGCTCTAGGGTTTCCGACTCTCCCAGCTTTTGGGTATCACAAAGCTGCAATTGCGGCACAGCATCTACGGCATCAAAACGGATCAGCAACACAGGTTTACGCTTGAGCAGGGCACTGCGAATCAATTTCGCCGTCCCACTTTTAATTTCAGCGCTTTCCGAGCGATCCCAAACAGCCACTAAAAGATCAGCAAAACTCAAGAGTAGATCATCTCTGAGTGAGTAATCACTTTGCTGAAGCGCGTTCATCTCAGAGGAAGGCTGCATGCCTAGCACCAGATTACGCTCTGCCTCAAAGACCTCTGCAGAACTTTGAGCGCTCATCAAATGTAAACGATACCCTAGAGTCGGTGCGAGATCGCGACCCAAGGCATCAACACCACTCGCCGTACCCGTCAACAAGCGTAATTCAGGTGTAAGAGGGAGGTATTCCTTTTGTGCTAATGCAAAGGCACTCACCGCCTCCTGAGCTAAATGAGACAAGACCGTCGTTAAGGTCTGCTGCAGTTGTTCCTGGCGCTGTGCTTGCACCTCAGCTGAGTAGCCACGCTGCAAGCGCTGCTGCCGGTGCCCAGCTAGGAGCACACTGAAAACCGGCGGCAAAGGAGAAGTGCTCAACGTTCACTCTCCATGCAGATTAATCGGGGAAAAATACGAACTTCACAATAAACAGCGCGGCTAGTACATACACCGCCGGACTCACGTCACGGCCTTTACCCGCAAACAATTTGATGGCGGCATACGTAATAAAGGCCAAGGCAATACCATGCGCGATAGAAAATGTCAGAGGCATCGTCAGAGCCGCAATCAATACAGGCGCTGCTTCAGTGACATCCTCCCAATCCACCTTGGCTAAACTGCCTGCCATCAGAACGGCTACATACATCAAGGCACCGGATGTGGCATAAGCAGGTATCGAGCCCGCCAAGGGGGCGAAAAAGAGACTTACCAGAAACAATCCTGCCACGACAACGGCGGTCAGACCGGTACGTCCCCCCGCCGCGACACCGGAAGCACTTTCGATGTAACTGGTGGTAGACGAAGTGCCGAGCGCAGCCCCGACAACCGTAGCACTGGAATCGGCCATCAACGCCCGTTTTAAGCGCGGTAGCTTGCCCTCTTGATCTAAGAGCTTGCCGCGCTCGGCAACACCGATCAGCGTTCCAGATGTATCAAATAGATCAACAAACAGAAAGGCGAAAATCACACTGATCATCGCCACTTCAAATGCCCCAGCAATATCCATCGCCATAAAGGTCGGTGCAATAGACGGTGGCATAGAGATCAGGCCGGCGTATTGATTATGTCCTAACAGCATAGCTAACAGCGTCACCGCAAGTATCCCGATCATCACCGAACCGGTCACTTTTAAGTAGGCCAAGGCTGCGATGACAAAAAATCCGAGAAACGCATAAAGTGCAGAGGGCTCAGCTAAATTACCCAGTGTGACAAGGGTCGCTGGATGCTCAACGATAATTCCTGCATTTTTCATCGCGATGAGCGCAAGAAATAAGCCTATCCCTGCGGCAATACCCAGCTTTAAGGAGGCAGGAATGGCATTAATCACCCATTCGCGTATTTTAAAAATACTGATCAGGATAAACAACACACCGGAGAGAAAAACCGCACCCAGCGCAACCTCCCAGCTTTTACCCATCCCTAAAACGACACCAAAGGTAAAAAAGGCGTTAAGCCCCATTCCCGGCGCCATCGCGATAGGGTAATTTGCCCAGATGCCCATAATCAGACAGCCAATCGCTGCCGCTAAGCAAGTGGCCACAAATACAGCACCTTCATCCATGCCGGCTAACGCCAGAATACTTGGGTTAACGAAGATGATGTATGCCATCGTTAAAAAGGTGGTCACACCTGCCAGCACTTCGGTACGAACCGAAGTGTTATGCGCCTTTAACCCAAAAAGTCGTTCCAGCATAAGCTCTCACTCCATGAAGAAATATCAGGCAAATCTGCTCAAACACAGGCTAGATTTAAACCGCCGTTAGACGTTTGAAAAAATCTGGCATGTCGTAACCCGCTTGCTGCAAAGCACGTACCAGCTCTTCACCACTACGTTCATGGCGCTGCGATAAAGCCCAAAGACAACCACAACGCGCACCGGTACGACAAAACGCCACCGCTGGGGTTGGCATGCTTTTGAGGATCTGTGCAAAAGCATCGCCCTCTTCATCCTTGACCTGACCCGATACCACGGGCAGAAAATACCACTGCATGCCTAACGACTCAGCCAAAGCTTGCAGGCTGTGACTGTCAGGCTGTCCCTCTTCCTCCTGATCTGGACGATTACAAATCAAGGTTTTCACGCCCTGCGCGGCCAGAGCACGAATATCTTCTGCACTCAACTGGCCACAGGCTTGTAACTGATCGGACAAAATACGCATAGTGGGTAAACTCATGATTAAACTCCTGTCGCAGAATTACTCAAGGGGGATTAAATAGGGCCAGAGGGAACGCTCTAATTGTTGGAACCATTTTTCCATCCAAACTTGGCCCGCTTGCACCAAGCCGGGTGCCGTGACTTCGCGCAGTGCTTCAGAATGTTGCCACTGCCAGCTGATCAGTAAACGCTCACCTTGGTACAAATGCGCATGCAGAGTGACTAACAAGCGTTGTGAGGTTTGATCGAGGTGCCACTGTAACAGTTCGCTAGTGAGTCGATAATCACTGCTGACACCCGGCCGATCTAAGTAGACGCGCACACCGGATAAACTTTGGGAAAGATAAGCTTGCAAATAGGTTTCTAACTGTTCAGGCAAAGGAGTCTGCCATTGATGCTCACGAAAAGGGGTCAGCTGATGAGGACCGCTCGCAAACCAAATTGAGTGCCCACTCAACCCGGAAGGTGCGCTAGGACGCTCAACCACTAGGGAAAGCAGTGGACGGGTTAACGAAGCAGCGGGCAGAGCTGAACCTGTCGGTGTCACCACTTGCAGACTCAAGGCCGTGGGTTCTTTTTCCCCTAAAGGCCAGATCCCCACACAGGCACTTAAACTTACGCAGACACAGAATAATAATAGACTGCGAAACCACCTCATCAACTTCACTCCCCTCATGACGACAAGCGTGTTTCCAAACGCTGACGTATATAAGCAACATGTAAACGTAGATTATAGAACTCTTCCATATAAGATAGCGGCACCTCTGTGTTCGCCACCTCATCTTCCAATTGCCGGACTTGCTGCAGATAGCTGTGTAATTGCGCCTCGGTCAGGGCGCTTTCTAGAAGTGCATTATCCATCAGCCGGAGCTTACGATACCAGCGATAGATACGGCGGCGAATTCGCCAACGTAACGCCGGAGGTGCCATTCTAGATAAGGGGATTAAAATAGCCAGCAAGGGCAGGATTAAAATCGCCAAGCGATCAACCAGAATGGCCAAACCGAAGGGTAAATGCCGATACAGGAAACTGGGGCCTCGCTGGAAAAAATACTCAGCCTCCTCTGCCACGGGCAGATCCATATGCGCCAAGTTGGGGAAATACCCCTGAGGTGCCGTCAAAGAGGAGGTACTTTGTGCCTGGCGCGCCGCTTCTATTAAAAGCTGAACCAGAGCACGGTGCGCATCTTTACGGACCACTAGATACGCCGAGGGGGCAACCAACTGTACGTCACGCCCAGGCAAGTTTGCCTGAAGATCCACGACGCCTTGATGCAGAACAACGGGGCTTAGAAAAGGTAGCCGCTGACTGATCGCATTGGCGCGCACAAAATCCACGACCCCTAGTTCTGGATCCGCCAAAAGGCGCTGCAACAAAGGCGCATCAGCCGCCATGACGAAGCTGGCAAAATCGACACTTCCCTCTTTGAGCGCTTGATAAGCTGCTTCCCCACCCAATCCCTGCAGAGTCAAATCTGTCGAAATTCTGCCCAGGCTTTCTGTATGTAATTGCAGTAATCCTGTCATTAAGCTTTGGGTGCCACTACCATCCGCTCCAATGGCTAAATTGAGAGGCAAATAACTATCCAGATCAAAGAGTAGCTGATCTCCAGGTGCCTTTTGGGCAGAAAAATCACGCTGCCGATAAAAAATAAACAAGGGTTCGAAGGTAAGACTGACCACGGCCTGCAACTGATTTTCCACCCCTAAAGGGCGTGTACCACTTTGCACAATGGCCGCATCCACCTCACCCCTTAATAACTTTTGCCAATTTTCTACAGATCCAGCACTGGCGTGGCTTTCAAGCACAAAACCCTGCTCAGCAAAGTAACGCTGATAGGCCTGCCCCATACGTTCATAGGCGCCGCCGGGCATGCCGGTCGCGATTCGAAAACGCTCCGGCGGTGCCGGCTCAACAAAAGGCCAGGCCAGGGCGAATAACGCCATACCGAGTAGCAAAAAAGGTAAAATTACCTTGATATAATCCACACCTAGCCTCACGCCCGAGGCAAACAGCGGTCGTTTAGACATAAAAAACATCCTGATTCACGCAGCTGGGAATCCTCAGACTAACATAGGTCAGACAAGGGATCGAAATCGCGCACTGCGCATTACGCCGTCATACCCTTTCCGTCCATTTCGGCAGCGCGTATGATTCTGAACCTATTCATAGCATGCATTCGACTCAAGGTAGAGATTTGCGATGGGATGTACGATGAGGTGTACGATGGGATTTAAGATGCGATTTAAAATGAAGCGCTGGATCAACTATCTACTCGGTGGATGCTGTATCAGCCTGCTGACCAGCCTCAGTTTTGCGCAAACTCAAGAAGCTTCGTTGAACCGACTCATCAGCCAGCAACGCCTGTCGGCCGAAGCCATCGGCATCTGGGTTGAGCGCATAGGAGATTCGGCTCCACTGGCTACACATCAGCCTGAACGCTTATTTAATCCCGCCTCTACCATCAAACTGGCCACCACCCTGACCAATCTGATTGCACTCGGTCCAGATTACACTTGGCGCACTGAGATCCGTGCCACCGCACCGATTGAACAGGGCGTTTTGCGGGGTGATTTGATCTTACGTGGTAGTGGCGATCCGGGGGCCGTGAGTGAAGAGCACTGGCGCATGTTGCGTGATTTACAGCGCAGCACCGGCCTTAAACGTATCGAAGGGGATTTAATTCTAGATACGAGTTACTTCAATTTACCACCGGGTGATCCAGGAGCCTTTGATGGCCAGCCTTATCGTGCCTACAACCAGCTTCCACACCCCTTATTATTCAATGCCAACTCGATTCGTTTCCATATTCTACCTGAGCGCGGTTCAGACAAGATCCGTATTGAAGCGGAGCCGCCATTACCCGGAATGGAAATTGTTAATCAACTCACCCGTGGCAGCGGTAGCTGTGATGCCTGGCAACGCAATATACGTTATGAGGTCGAAGGCACCCGAGTGATCTTTTCTGGCGCCTATCCTAGCCAATGCGGTGCCTATGAACTCTTACGTACCGCCGTCGATCCGGAGTTCTATGCGGGCGAACTCTTTCGTTTACATTGGCAGCAATGGGGTGGAGAGTGGAACGGACGTGTACGCACTCACTCAGGGCCCGCCCTGAATGCTCAGTTGCTGATGGTACATCACTCACGTCCCCTGAGTGATCTCATTCGGGTGGCCAACAAGTGGAGCCATAATGTGATGACACGTCATATGGCCTTAACCCTTGGGGCCGAGCGTTTAGGTGAACCTGCTACCTTAGAAAAAGCACGTGTTGCCCTAAACGATGTTCTGAGCGAACTAGGCGTTAACACCTCGGGCATGTTTATCGAGAATGGTTCAGGTTTAAGCCGTTCTGCACGCATCAGTCCACAACAGATGGCGCAAATTCTTCAAGCAGGCTGGAGAAGTCCTTGGCGCCCTGAATTTATTTCCTCACTTTCCATTGCCGGCTTAGATGGGACAACACGACGTCAATATCGCCAAGATCCTAAGCGTGGCCAGATGCATTTAAAAACAGGCTTGCTCAATCAAGTCTCAGGCATCAGTGGATACCTCAGGAGTCAGTGTGGTGAGGATTGGTTAGTGGTGTTATTAATCAATCATCCCGAGGCACATCAAGGTTTAGGCACACAACTACAACAACAGCTCTTAGAGTGGGTCTATCAGCAACCTCACCGAGAAGGGCGCTGCCAAGGCTTGAACTGAGCCAAAGTAGACTGGACAAGTCTCGGTAGCGGTGTTTGAATAACCAAATATTTTTATGGATTTGCTCTCGCTGCAAAGGGTTGCGGCATTACTTTCATGTTTGAAAGCTAGCCCCTAGGCCCTTTCCAATCCAGCGGATCTTGATCATGCGTTTTTTTGTGTTTTTACCTTTATGTGTAAGTTGCATCTTAGTGTCGAGCCTTCAGGCTCAACCTGCCAGACATCTCCCCGATGAACAAGCGTTCTTAGCCGACATTCCACAGATCACCAGCGCGACACGCTTTACACAAACACTGACCGATGCACCGGTTTCGGTGACCGTCATCGATCGCGCTATGATTAGTGCATCCGGTGCACAAAATCTTCCCGATCTGTTTCGCCTCGTTCCTGGCTTTCAGGTCTTTCACGTCAACACCAACAAATACGGTGTGACCTACCATGGCATGAGTGATGATTTTCCCAATCGTTTAGAAGTGATGATTGATGGCCGTTCCGTGTATATGCCTCTGATCTCAGCACCCGATTGGACATCACTTGGCTTGCACCTTGAAGATATCGAACGTATTGAAGTGATTCGCGGCTCGAATACCGCCACTCATGGCTCCAACGCTTTTATGGGCGCAATTAATATCATCACCCGCATCCCTGCCGCAGAACCGAGAGCGGCACTTGTCTATACTCAGGGTTCCTTGGGAACTCAAGAGGGACATGCGCGTTTGACTCAATTGACGCCTCACGGTCACTACCGTTTGAGTATGACTCATCATACCAATGAGGGCAGTCAGCGTTATCAAGACAGTGCACAACGTAATTACTTAAATCTAGCCGCGAGCTTTACACCCACTTTATCCGATCAAATTGATCTGAATCTGGGTATAGATCGGGGGCATAAGGAAATTGGTTCTTTCAAAAAAGCAGATAGTATTGCTGTTCGTCAGGACTATGAAGCAGATTTTCAACATCTGCGCTGGCAACATTATCTGGACACACACAATAAACTTGTAATCAGCGCTTATCGCAATAGCTTAAACCTCAAGGAAGCAGCACCTACTGTATATGATTTTGCAAATTTTTTGGGTTTTACAAATCCAAATTCAGTACAGCTCGCTTATGCTAAAAGCACTGCCGAACTTAATCCCGGCCTAAGGTTTTCGGGAGAAAATGGCTACACTCGACAACAAGATTTACAAGTCACCTATGATTATGATCAGTCTAATATTCAACACTCTAGTGGTGTGGGTATTCGACACGATCTGGGTAGAAGCGATACGCTCTTCCAAAATGGCCATATCTCTGCAACCCGATATCGAGCCTTTAATAATTTTCAGATGGATTTGACACCAGAGTGGGTACTAAACCTTGGTGCACTTTACGAGAAACAAGCTTCAGCTGCCGATGCTAAATCCTTTCGTTCCGCTCTCAACTATCATGCATCGATCGACACGACTCTGAGATTGGGCTACAGCTACAGCGAACGCCTACCTTCACTGGCCGAGCAGTATGGCAATGCTAGCATTTTCTTGCCTGGACCTACCGGCCCTATAATCTATGATCAAATAAGTATCGAAAATCCTGACTTGAAAGCAGAAAATATTAGAAGTTTGGAGTTGGGGATCACAAAAGAATTTAATCGTATTCCCGGTTATTTGGATTTGAAAGTTTTCTCTGAAAAAGTAAATGACTCCATCAGTAGTTTCTGGATCTATACAGATGACATGGAAGACCAAAGAGTCAGAAACAATCAAAATATAGGTAATCTACAAAACACAGGCTCTGAGTTACAACTTAGATTACAGCCCACAGATAAATTATGGTTATCCTTGGCCTATAGCTACACTAGAGCACGTCATGAGAAATGGGCAACCGGTAAAATCAACAAAGATGGTAATATAAATTATTTCAATCGCCCACCTCACGCGCCCCGCCACACCTTTGGTGGCTTAGTGAACTGGTCACCATTACATAATCTTAATCTCAGTCTCGCGCACTACTATATGGATCATGTGTTTTGGCAGGAGGGTGATCGTAAACGCCCTTATAACCGAACCGATGTTCGTCTGTCCAAACAGTGGGATTTGAGCGCCGATCAAACGCTTGAGGCCGCCTTAACCGTACAAAATATTGCCAATAAAACCTACCAAGAATTTTATGATTTACACGACTTCGAGCGTCGTACTTTCCTGCAACTCAAGTTAAAATATCATTAAACATAAAAGGACTTCCAACCATGTCATGTAAGACGATCCCCTATGTCTCTTTGGGTTTTTGATAGACTGCGTTCTCGCTTATCTTGGAGCAGGTTGCTCGGTTTGTTCTGTCTGCCACTGAGTGGCCTTCAGGCACAACCCAATGCCCAGCACCTCAGCGAAGCGGATTTCTTAACCTCAATTCCTGTTGCCCAAGCCGCGAGTGGCATACGCCAAAGCTTGCATCAAACTCCGGCTTCAGTCAGCGTGATCGATCGTGCCACAATTGAAGCATCCGGTGCCACGAACCTGCCTGATCTGATGCGCCTGGTGCCAGGCTTTCAAGTCTTTCATGTAAACAGCAACAAGTTTGGTGTGAACTATCACGGTGTCACGGATGAGTTTCCTAACCAGTTAGAAGTCCGTATTGATGGCCGCAGCGTTTATTTACCCTTATTGAGCACGGTCGATTGGACCTCCTTAGCCCTGCATCCAAATGATCTGGAGCGGATCGAAATCGTGCGTGGTTCCAATTCCGCAACGCAGGGTTCTAATGCCTTTTTAGGCTCTATTAACTTTATTACGCGCCATCCTTCCCTTACGCCTAAGTGGGCAGCCGAAGTTCAATATGGCAGTCGAGATCGCAAGCACAGCCATCTGCAACACAGCTCAGCACTCGGTGATGGTTTTTATCGTCTGAGCCTGAATCATGAGCAGAATGCCGGCAGTTCTCAGTTCAAAGATGCAGCAGAACGCCTGTATCTGAATGGTGCTTATGCTTGGACACCCGACTTGCAGAATAACCTCACTCTACGTTTCGGATTGGATCAAGGCCATACACGTATAGGTTACCTCTTCCCCAATTCGGGCTTCCCGGATAAAGAGCGCTATATCAGTAAGCGTGACTACCAGGCAAATTTTCAACAGTTGGATTGGAGCAAAGAACTAAATTCGGGCATGCTGCGACATCTACGTGTGTCTCGCAGTGATCTTCAGCTAGATGAAATGCCGCCCAGTACTGAGGATTTAGTTGCCTTCTATCGAGATATCCCGAATTTCGGGATCGCTACACTCTTCCAACAACTCAATCCCAGTTTTGTCGGATATCGAGAGAAAGGTAAAGTTCAGACAAAAGATCTAGAGCTTGCTTTTGAATCAGACAAACATCAGAAGGTTACACACTATTCAGGTTTTGGCTATCGCGTAGAGTCTGCAGAAAGCCCCGTACTGCTGCAATCCGGTTTGATCGCACAAGAACGTTTTCGGGTCTTTTCATCCCTAGGCATCCCGCTCAACGATCAACTCTTGTTAAACCTGGGAGGCATGTATGAACGCCAAGCCTCTCTAGGTTCGGGCCAATCATTACGTAGCGCATTGAATTGGCAGATGGCTCCTAATCAATCGCTAAGGCTTGGGTACAGCCATAGTGAACGCTTACCCTCACTACTTGAACGACATGGAAACTATCAGATTCTCATTCCTTATCCACAACCTATCGATCAGGCCAATCCCAATCTAGAACCAGAGCTCAATCAAAGCTGGGAGCTGGGCTGGTTATATGAATTCACAGCGCTCCAAGCCTCACTGGATCTGCGTGTATTTGATGAACAAGTGAGTCGTGTATTGGTCAATACTCAACAAACAAACGGTGCAGGAACGAAAGACAATTTAGGAGGCTGGCACAATCGTGGACTTGAGGCACAACTGCGCTTTCAACCCAAAACTGATTTTTGGCTACTCGCGAATGCTGCTTATATCCACAATCGGACTCAACAATGGAGCCAAGGAGTTTTTGACAATTTTGTGGGAGGGCAACTACTGCCACGAACCACGCTGTCTATACTTCTAAACTGGCAAGTGCAACCCGATTGGACGGTGAACCTTACGCATTATTTTATGGACAATGCGACTTGGCGCAAAAGCTATGGTGTCTTGGAACCCCGTCAGAGCGCCTACCATCGCACTGATTTAGGTTTGAAATACCAATGGTCTACCACAGCAGGTCAGGAGTTTGAGCTGGCAGGTCGAGTGGAAAACCTTTGGGATAGGGATTATCAGGAGTTCTATCCTGAGAATCGACAAGAACGTCGCTTTTTAGTGCGACTCAGTATGTCAATTGACTGAGCTGATAACCGATATGTTGAGCAAGGATGTTGCAAAGACTTTGAGGTCAAGGCTAAGCCAAAGCGTACAACGGCTTTGGCTCGTCTGTCTTTGCATCAGCCCGCTGGCACAAGCGACCGATATTCCATTAGTTCTAACGGACAACAGCGGCATCTATCAACAATTTGCGCGGCTCATCAGTCAACGCACGGCGTTACCAACAGAAACACTCCTCCTGAATCAAGCCACACATGAGATACGTCAGCGCCCGATTGTTGTGGCGATAGGCACACGTGCCTGTGAAGAACTCGCCAGACATACACAATCACCAACGCGTCTCATCTGTACTTTTTTACCCTCGCAGGCATTTCAACATCTTATTGATCATCCGCAAAAAGCAGACACGGATATTGAGCGCGCAATCGATGCCGTGTTTCTGGATCAGCCGATTCAGCGTCAAGTCGCTTTAGCGAGATTATTGGTTCCCCAAGCCAAATATCTTGGCACTCTCTATGGAGAAAGTTCACAGATCTATCAAACCGAAATAGAAGAGTATGCGCAGCAATACGGGTTTCTAACACTCAGCGACTTCTTGCGTGAAGAGGGTAATCCTGTACAAACCTTGACGCCCTTGCTGGAAAGAAGCCAGGTGTTTTTAGCACTACCTGACAGCACTTTATTTAATCGTACCGTTACTAAATGGCTGCTGTATATCAGCCTACGCAATCGTGTCCCGCTGATTGGTTTTTCGGAAAGTTATGTGGATGCCGGTGCACTGATTGGTGTTTACTCAACCCCTGAGCAACAAGCACAACAGGTGGCTGAAACCCTGAGCGCCATTCGGCAAGGAAGAAGTCCCGTCCAGGCTTTTCCTCAATACTTCACCTTAAAAGTGAACAGCAACACCGAGCGCACTTTAAGGATGCGCTTACCGAGTCTCGATCAACTTTCGCAAGCACTTCTCCAGGAAGAGATGCGATGAAAGGACTGCATCACACCAGTATCCGCCAGCGCGTCCTTTTTTTATCCCTAGTCCCCATGTTGATCATCACCACCATTTTAGGAGGTTATTTCACCGTCACTAAGCTAGCCGATAGTAAAGAGGCTCTTCTCGACAAGGGCGCTCAATTGACTCGTCTTCTCGCAGCGGCAGCCGAATTTGGAATATTAAGCTCAAATCCCAGTGAGTTAGCGCCACTCAGTCAACGCTTGATTCGAGAAGCTCTGATTAGTGATGTAATCTTTTATAACGATAAAAAAGAGATGATCTATCGTGAAGCAAGCTTCAGCATTTCAACACCTGAATTTAATCAGGAGGTTATCTATCAGGATGAAATCTGGTACTTCGTACGGCCCGTTTTTATAACCTATGTTCAGTTAGATCAGAATCCAGAGTTTTATCCAAAAGAGGACGAGGGAGAGATTATCGGCTGGGTTGCCATTTTGATTTCGGATAAACCTATTATTCAACGACAACTTGAAATTCTATTACGAAGTTTATTAATTATTGCTATCGGCTTTTTACTGACCTTTTTAATTGCCAGCCTTTTTGGACGAAGAATCACTGAACCCATCAGTGGATTAAGTGAAATCATTTTTAAACTACAACGCGGGGATCTCGGTGCAAGAGCCACGCGCATTGCTACAGATGAATTGAATACCCTAGGGCAAGGAATCAATCAGCTTGCCTCCACCGTGCAGGAAGCGAATAGAGAGTTAGAGAGTCGAATTCAACAAGCGACCTATGCCTTGAAACAAAGCCTAGCAAATGCCGAAGTGACCAATCGCGATCTAATCGATGCGCAAGAGAAAGCCAAAAAAGCCAATCAAGCCAAAGATGCTTTTTTAGCGCGCATGAGCCACGAGTTACGTACCCCCCTTACCTCGGTAATTGGCTTCACCCAGATGTTAAAGATGGATCTGTCAGAAAAAGAACGAAATCAATACATCGGTATCATCGATCAAACCTCTAAGACCCTTCTGAGCTTAATCGATGATGTTCTCGATTTTTCTAGACTACAATCAGAAGCCATTAAAATCGAAAGTATTTTATTCGATCCTAACGAGCTGATATTCCGGGTTTTAGAAATGCATGCGCCGTCCGCGCACAGTAAATCTATTGAGTTACACTGCTTATTACCCCAGCCTCTGCCCAATAAGCTTAAAGGTGATCCTACCCGATTAAGGCAGATCCTGACCAATCTGCTTGGTAATGCCATTAAATTTACAGCACAAGGTGAGGTGTGTTTAAACCTAGATTACGACCTAGAGCAAGGTAAGATACATCTTAAGATTCAAGATACCGGCATAGGTATCAGAGAAGAATTTAAAGCAAATCTATTCGAAGCATTTTTTCAAGCAGATAGCAGCATTAGTCGACGTTATGGTGGCTCAGGATTAGGACTAGCAATTGTTGCGCGTCTGGTTAACCTCATGAAGGGCGAAATTCACTTCACGAGCCAAGAAGGTAAAGGCACAGAATTTATCGTCAGCTTACCTTTAGAGTTAGCTGAATCCAAACCCGTATTTGAAGTACCCAGTCATCTCAATATTGCCGTACTAGATCAGGATCCGACTTCAAGGTTGTCATTGGGCTATCTTCTGAAAGAGATCTCAGACCGAGTTGCTTTCTTCCCTAATGCGAAAGAGTTTGTGGACAGCACGTATATAGATTACAGCCATATTTTAGTTAATTTAATGGCACGAGAGTTTAACTCAAAGAATCTCAACATTCTCCTTCGACAATTAAAGCTTAAATACAAATCATCTGAAATCATTTTATTATCTCCGAGCGACGTACATATTGAGCTTAAGCACTCACATATCAGTGCACTCCCCAAACCTGTGGAGCCTAAACGACTTTACCAACATTTACATTTAGATGTTAGAAGCGAAATTTCTTATCAGCATTCTGTAGAAAAATCCTTACCCAAACCGATTAAAGTTCTATTGGCAGAAGACAATGACTTCAATCGCCTGCTCGCCAGTAAAACCCTGGCACAATTAGGCGCAGAAGTGATTGAGTGTGCAAATGGCAAGGAAGCAGTTGTCGCCAGCAAAACACATCAACCCAGTCTTATCCTTATGGACATCAACATGCCGGAAATGGACGGCATTCAAGCATCCGCTCTGATTCGGCAGGCTCTCAGCTCAAGTCGAATTGTTGCACTCACTGCCAATCTCTCTGCAAGAGAAGAACAGGCATTGGCCGACATCGGCATATCAGAGATACTCTACAAACCTTTAGATAATCAGAAACTTTTCGCCCTACTTAAAGAAACCTATCAGACTGTATATGGTGAAACTCTTAACTCTTATCCAGAAGTTTCTGTACCCGCTGTCACAGACCAAGCACTTCAGGACGAATTAGAAAAGCGCCTCCTTGCTATCCAACAACAAATTCATCGTAAGGATTGGTCCGCTCTCAGTAGCGAGCTGCATCAACTTCAGGGAATTGCAGGCTTGTATGATCAGCCCGAGCTTGAGCAAACAGTGCATGAACTCATGGATGTATTACAAGCTCAAGACTGCCGAGGTTTATGGAAGCTTTTTCAACGTTTAGAGAGAATTTTACGATCAAATCACTAGAAGTCTTTGTAAACCATCTCTTTAGAAATAAGTAGCTCTAGCTTTTCTCGAACTTTTAACACTCTAGCGCGGCCAGATCTGTCATAGATATAACCATCTATTCCTGAGCCTGCTGGTAGATCCACTCCATCACCTTCATGTATTAGAATCAAGTCTCGGCGTATCTCTTCTAGATCTGGATCATGGCTAATGGGATAACCTAAAAACATATCCCACTGTTCTTGAGCAAGCTCTCCGGATTCTAGGGCTTGGAGTATTTTTAACACCTCGACACGAGAGGGGCGATAGCCTGGAGTTTTTCCGAAAGCCAATGCCAAGACAACCCCTATCAGCACTAAGAACGTGACTAGAAAGATGATTAGATATTCCATATCACCTATTCTTAATGAGTGGATGACTTAAAAGATACTGTACGGATGCCTGAATTTCTGATGCATGCTTCACTTCTAACCCTTGCATAAACTCTGCAAAACGCGATTTATCTTCTTCGGCTAGGGCGCGCCATGCCTGTAGTCTCGGTATATGCAGAGTTGAATCATAAATAAAGGTCAGGATTTTTAACTCTTGGCACAAAGAGAAATCGGGTTGCAGATTATCAACTAAAACCTTGAGTCGAATCGCAGCTTCAATTTTACCAAGTTGATTATCCTCTACGCCCTGTGCTATTAGGGTAATACTATCAATGATATAACGCTCTTTTTCTTTCTTAGTCCGCTCAGCTAACTGTAGCTGCTCGGCCTGGTTCCGTTTCAGTCGCTTCAAGCTCTTCCACTGGCCATAAATAATTTTAATCAACCAAAGCACAATAGCCGTGACCAGGAAAATCAGGACATAAATCCAGAGTTCGGGCAGTTCAAATGAGGACATGCAGGCTCCTTAGGTTAACTATGGCCTAAATTTTACTTGATAAGGATTCAATCTGATCATTTTTTGGCATAAAAAAACCCCCACCACGAAGTGGTGAGGGTTTCTCGTATTAGGTGCCTGGCGATGACCTACTCTCACATGGGGAGACCCCACACTACCATCGGCGATGACGCGTTTCACGACTGAGTTCGGAATGGGATCAGGTGGTTCCACGTCTCTAT
>NZ_SMRS01000004.1 GCF_008368715.1 Nitrincola tapanii | reverse complement strand
TCACCACCTGATCACCCGTCGATAACGTCACGGTTAAATCTCGATCCAAGGCTTCGCTGACACTCACGGTAAAGGCGATCGGTTCCGCTTCCGTAACATCACCATCGGAGGTGATGCTGACCGTCACAGTGTCTTCATCATCAACCACAACCAGGTCACTTTCAGCAGATGTATTTATTTGATCATAACCACCGCCTGTAGCACTTTCGATGACTACGCCAATTAAATCGTCATCCTGAATGTAAACATCATCAGGTCGAATTTCTATTGGAGTAAAACCTGATGTACCACCTACCGGGATGATAATTTCACCTAATCCGTCACCTAATTGAATCACAAGAGGCGAGCCAGATGGCGGAATATCAACACTAGCCAAAACGCCTACTGGTGTGCCTTCAATGACTGAATCTCCATCCACAAGGATGAAGCCACCACTCTCATTTAAAAGAGGAATTCCATCTTCATCTAATTCAATGAGTGTCAATGAAATGGTTGCTACCACTGGAGGTGAAAGCTCGTCTAAAGCGCCCCCCTCTCCGATTGGAGCTTCAAAACCTGGCTCTGAGGTAGGATCAAAACTATAGGCCAGTGGATCTACAGATTCCGAGATACGAGTTAGACGAACAAAAGAACTACCACCTCCATCCGGTGCTCCATCTGTTCCAGCAGCAGGAGCTTCTAGCTCCTCAAGCAGATCACCTTCACCCTCTAATGCAGCCAACACATCCGCCACACTTGGATCCATCAACATACTTTCTGTAACTTGAGGTTCAGTACCCGCTGACACATTGGGAGTCATCAAGAGACTTTGTTCACCTGCCAACTGGAAAAGCTCGCCGTTTCCAAAATCCAAAACAACATTAGCACCTGCCTCCGTGATGAGTGTTTCGCCCTGAAGGAGTGCTTCACCCACCTCGATTGCACGCATAGATCCATCTACACCCCTGGCCCAAACCTGTCCCGTTACTTGAGTTACAACAGCGATTACAGTGCTCATTGCTATTTCCTTGTCTTAATTCTTGGATTTATAACAAACCAGTAGCTATTAACTCGTTTATTTCTACAGTTGAGTATAGGTGGGATGCTTCTACTGCCTATTGGACTCATGGACAGGGTATAACTAAATAAATTGTAAAAAAGATATAATTTGATCTAAGTCAAAAAACACCCTTCGTACAGATCGCAATGAGAACGTGTAAAACAAAACAGGCCTAAGATTCAGGGTGCTATCTTACACGGCTCATGTTAAGTCACGAGATTTCACTTTCTTTTTGCATGGCTATTGGACTGAGGTACACTTACCCATAGAGACTAATACCAAATAGATAGCATAGCCTTTTGCCAACCGAAAGGTATTAGTCTATTTTATGTACAATAACAACATACTTTACTCATCAATGTGGACACTAGGGATATGAACACAAAACTCACTCAAAAACTGTTGCCCGTTCTGATTGCAAGTGCTTGCTTGTTGCCTTTGCAAGCCTTCGCTCAGCTGACAACCGTGACTCTCTCCGACGTCGCTAAACAAGCGATTGAATCTAACCCTGAAGTTCAAGCCACTTGGTACGCCTTTAGCGGTGCTGGCCATGATGTTGATGCCCAGCGCGCAGGTTATCGCCCGGTGATTGATTTTACCGCAGGTTACGGTCATGAGTGGCGCTCAGGCCCAGGTTACACAGGTAAAAAAGAGTTTAGTGGTGGTGCCGCTCAGATCAGCTTAACGCAAATGCTCTATGATGGTTTCCGCACACGCAGCGAAGTTGAGCGCTTCAGCAATGCACAACTCGTGCGTTACTTTGAACTCATGGAAGCAGTTGAAGGCACCGCTTTAGCTGCCATGAATGCCTATGAAGATGTGATGCGCTTCCGTGAATTGGTACGCCTATCCGAAGAAAACCTAGAAGAACACATCGCCGTGTTTAATCAGATTGAAGAGAGTGCCCTAGCCGGTGTCGCTCGCCGTGCTGATCTCGAGCAGATCACAGGCCGCTTATCTTTGTCTGAATCCAACCTCCTGACGGATATTTCCAACCTGCATGACGTCAGCGCACGTTACCTACGTATCGTTGGTGAACTGCCTCCCGTTAATATGGCACCCGCGACTTTAGATGACAGTAAGATTCCGGCAAACATCCGTGAAGCCTTACAACTGGCTTATCAGGGAAGCCCTTCTTTCCATGCGGCCTTGCGTAACATTGAAGCTTCACAATCTGCCGTGAATACAGAGAAATCTAACTTCCGTCCGCGTCTTAACCTGACCGCGCGCTACGGTACTCAGGATACGGATGATCAGGGCTTCAGCAATCGCCGTGACGATGGCCGTATTGCTTTGGAATTTAAATACAACCTCTACAATGGTGGCCGTGATCAAGCAACCTTACGTCGTGCCTATGACAACGTAAATCAAGCCAAAGGCCTGCGTGATAAAGCCTGTGTCGATATGCGTCAGACGTTGCAGATCGCTTTCAACGATATTCGTAAACTCGATGAGCAACTCCCTGTTCTGAATCAACACCGCATTTCATCTGATCGTGTCCGTACCGCTTATAAGGATCAGTTTGATATAGGTCAAAGAACACTGCTTGACGTCCTAGATTCAGAAAACGAATATTTCCAAGCAAGTCGTGCTTATGTAAATGCCATGTATGATCGTAGCATTGCCTCAGGCCGCACCTTAACGGCGATGGGTCAGTTGCTGCCTGCGTTGAACATCGTACGTGACGGTTTGCCTAATCTGGCTGACTTGGGTGCTGAGCCCATGATCGTTGATGCTGAAACGGCTTGTCCTAATTACGATGTGAATGATGCGCTGACCCGCACCGGACTACGTTAGTCATTCACTAGGTGATCAGTGAGTTTCGCCTAGTTTAGTCTTCGTCAGACCTCCTGATGGGAGGTCTGACGCCTACCTCATGGGTTCTTCATGTCGACGTCTGATTATTCCGAAAAAAACGGTGGTGCGCTCACTGAATGTCTGCTTATTTTATGCCGATTTCATGACCGCAAACTTTCTCGTGAATCTGCTCTTTCCGGCTTACCGCTCATCGATGGTGTATTAACACCCTCGGTTTTTTCCCGTGCCGCCAAGCGTGCCGGCTTTGCCACACGGATTGCTGCTCAACCTATTCAACATTTAAATCCCGATCTGTTACCCGCCATTCTACTTCTCCAGGATGAGCAGGCGTGTGTCCTAACGGATCTTGATCGTCAATCAGGTAAAGCAACTCTTGTCTATCCTGAACTCAGCGATACCGAGGTGGAAGTTGATCTTGAAACCTTGAACTCGCGCTATACCGGACGCACTTTGTATGTCCGCCCTGAGTTCCGTTTTGATCAGCGTGCGCCTGAAATTAAAAAACTTCGGGATCGTCATTGGTTCTGGGGAGTGATTGCCGAAAATCGGCGTCTGTATCGTGATGTGTTGTTGGCAGCCATCATGATCAACCTATTTGCCGTGGCCATGCCGCTCTTTGTCATGAACGTTTATGACCGCGTCGTACCCAACCATGCGACCGATACCCTTTGGGTCCTCTCCGCCGGGGTGTTTATTGTCCTCTGTGCTGATCTGGTTTTACGTTTAATGCGCAGTTGGTTTGTCGACTTGGGCGCGAGTCGTGCCGATGTCAAACTTTCCTCATCGATCATGGAGCGGGTATTGGGGATGAAGATGGCCAATCGACCTGCATCCGCCGGGTCTTTTGCTGCAAATATCCAATCTTTTGAATCTGTGCGCAGTTTCATTGGTTCCTTAACCATCGTCTCCCTGGTCGATCTACCCTTCGTTTTCTTGTTTGCAACGGTGATAGCGATCATCAACTGGATGCTCGTGCTCCCGATCTTGGCAGGGGCAATCTTGGTTCTGATTTATGCCATGATGGCTCAGAGCAAGATGCACAGTTTATCTGAAACCTCGATGCGTGCCGGAGCCATGCGCAACGCCACCTTGATTGAAAGCCTTTCTAACCTGGAAACCCTTAAAAGTTTTGGAGCGGAAAGCCGTATTCAGGGTATTTGGGAGCGCACTACCGTGTTTCTGACACGCACCGCTGCACAGATGCGTTTAATTTCTTCATCTATTACCAATGGCGCCATGTGGACTCAACACACGGTAGCGATCGCCATTATTATTATTGGGGTGTATTTAATTATTGAAGGTGAGCTGACGCAGGGTGGTTTGATCGCTGCCTACCTACTCTCTTCACGAGCGATGGCCCCTATCAGCCAAGCCGCAGGGCTCTTAGCGCAATACCACCATGCTGCGACCTCTATGCAGTCTTTGAATGAAATCATGGAGCGTCCTATTGAGCGCCCGGATGATAAACACTGGATAAGCCGTCCAAGTTTTTCCGGTGAGATTGAATTTCGCAATGTCAATTTCCGCTATCCTGATCAAGAACGCCAAGCACTGAACAATGTCAGCTTCAAAATCCAAGCAGGTGAGCACGTCGCCATCCTCGGACGCAATGGATCAGGCAAAAGTACTCTAGAAAAACTCATTTTAGGTCTCTATTCACCTGAATCAGGTTCCGTTCTAATCGATGGGGTCGATACAGGACAACTCGATCCCTCAGAGCTGCGCCGATCTATAGGTTATGTCCCGCAAGATATTTCTCTTTTTTTTGGCTCCTTAAGAGACAACATTATCACGGGATCACCGCAGGCCGATGATGCACAAATCCTACAAGCCGCTAACATCAGTGGATTGGCTAGTTTTATTAATACGCACCCTTCAGGTTTTGATATGCAGGTGGGTGAACGTGGACAACTCCTCTCCGGTGGCCAACGCCAAGCAATTGCAATCGCCCGAGCCTTAATTAATGATCCACCCATTTTATTACTGGATGAACCCACCGGCTCATTAGACCACTCCAGCGAAGATTCAATTCTCAAAAACCTAGCCAACTACGCTAAAGGCAAAACACTTTTTGTCATTACGCACCGTAGTTCTGTGCTTGCTTTAGCCGATCGAATCATCATTATTGATGGCGGCCGTATTGTCGCCGATGGTCCAAAAGCCGATGTTATGGAAGCCCTACGCCAGGGTCGTGTCGGGAGTGCCTCTTAATGAGCGATAACACCGAGAAAAAAACCTTAGAACAACGAGGCTTTGAGCAGGTCGGCCAGATTTCGCAAGCGGTTGGTGCACACGGCACGCCTTTTATGGATCGTCTCTTCGGTCGCTGGCTACGCACCCCAGCGAATCGTGATTGGGTCATTGATGCAGAGTGGGCACGTATCCAGCAAGAACCCGTACATGCTCGGCGTTTACTTTATGTCATGTTTTTAGCACTCGTCGCGTTAATTGCTTGGTCAGCCCATGCCCCCTTAGATGAAGTCGCACGTGGAGACGGTCGTGTGATCCCGTCACAACAATTGCAAGTCGTTCAATCCTTGGATGGAGGGATCGTCGAGCAGATTTTGGTACGCGAAGGTCAAGTGGTGGATGCGGGCGACCTGCTTTTACGCATCGATCCCACACGTTTTGTCTCCAGCCTTCGTGAAAGTCGTGCCCAATTTCTCTCTCTTAGCGCTGAAGTGGCACGCTTGCGTGCACTCACCAGTGGCACTGAACCCAATTTTCCTGAAGAGCTACAAAGTGAGGCCCCAGAAATAGTTGCGCATGAACTACGCCTCTACCAAGCCAATCTAGAAGAACTCAGCGAGCAGATTGCCGTTCTCCAACGTCAGATGGAACAGCGCGAGCAAGATCTACGGGAAGCGCGTGCGGCTCGAGCACAACATGCCAGCAGCCTAGCCTTGAGTTCTCGCGAACTCCAAGTCACGCGTCCACTGTTGCGCTCCGGTGCTGTTTCAGATGTGGATATTATTCGTTTGGAGCGCGAGGTGTCTAATGCACGGGGAGAGTTGAACCGAGCGGAAGCCGTTATCAGTCGTAGCGAAGCGGCGATAGAGGAAGCACGGAACAAAATTCGTGAAGTTGAATTAAATGTCATGAACCGCTGGCGTACGCAGCTTTCTGATTCACGCTCGCGCTTAGATGCCCTGAGCGAAGCCGAAACGGGGTTGGCAGATCGCGTCAAGCAAACCGACATTCGCTCCCCTGTACGTGGCACAGTTCAACGTCTATTTGTGAATACGATTGGTGGAGTCGTCACTCCAGGCCGCGAGGTCGTGGAAATCATTCCTCTGGATGACCAACTGATTATTGAAGCGCGTATCGCGCCTAAAGATATCGCTTTCTTGCGCCCAGGCCAGCAAGCAATGATCAAGTTTACGGCTTATGATTTTGCCATCTACGGCGGTTTAGAAGCAGAGGTACAACACATCAGTGCCGATACGATTACGGATGAACGTGATAACACCTATTACTTAGTTCGACTGCGAACCCTTACGTCTGACTTTGGTAATGATTTACCCATCATTCCAGGTATGACCACCCAGGTGGATATTCTGACTGGCAAGAAAACAGTCCTGGAGTATCTGTTAAAACCGGTATTACGGGCCACTTCTCAGGCGATGACAGAACGATGAACACCTCCCCTCTTTTTATTACAGAACCAGGTTTCCTGATCGCACGTTGGAGTAAAGCGTTTCCGAATGCTCAGGTCACGGATCAACACCTCCCTGCTGAAGCGCAGCAATTGATCTGGGTCCTCACCGGGCTACCCGATTGGGAAGAAACCATACGTTTCTATAGCCGTAGCGGCTGCAAAGTGATTGCGATGACCCGAGTGGCCGACCTTGAGGAGCTCAGATCTGCCCTCATGGCCGGTGCCCGCGGTTATGTGGATGCCTTATCCAACACCGAAATTCTCAGCCAAGTGGCCAAAACCGTCAATGAGGGGGCGCTCTGGTTACCCGCTCCTTTAGTCACCAGTGTGATCGGCATCATTTCCAGCCTATTGGAAAAACGTCAAACGCAACCGGCAGATCTTTCAAATCTGACCGAACGCGAACGTGAAGTCACAGAAGCCGTGGTGGCAGGCGCCAGCAATAAAGAGGTCGCAAAACAGTTGCAAATCACGGAGCGCACCGTCAAGGCACATTTAAGTAACATTTTTGACAAGCTTGGCGTCAGAGATCGTATGCACTTAATGCTGGCCGTTCGTGGTAAATCCTCATAAAAGGAGTTGCAGCATGTTTATCAAACGCGACACGCAAGGCCAGATTATCGCGGTTAGCCGTGATCGATCAGAGGATTGCAGTGAAGAAATTAGCGATGCCTCAGACGAACTACAGAGTTTTTTGCATCCACAAAATGAAGCCTTAAGTGCCTCCATCGAAGCCCTAAAATCTTCAGATACTGAATTGATTCGTGTTGTAGAAGATTTGATTGACTTGCTCACCGATAAGGGCGTGATTCAATTTACAGATCTCCCCAAAGCGGCTCAGCAAAAACTGATGAAACGTCAGACGCTGCGTAAGCATAATCACAGCTTAAAGTTGTTCGCAGAAGACAGTGACGAAGAGATGGTACATCTGCCTTAAATCAAAATCATCCCTTCGTCAAAAAGGGGCAGGCGCTTAGCGTCTGACCCCTGGCCCCGTCAAACCATCGAACCCGATCTCTTTTAACAGCTCTCTTTCGCGTGGATGCTCCACACCTTCCGCAATCAGTTGCAGGCCAATGGAATGCCCAAGTGTACACAAACCGCGCAGGAAGCTTTGATTGGCGGCATTATGTTCTAGAGAGCGGATAAAGGCCGCGTCCACTTTTAAATAGTCCAAACCCAATTCTTGCAGATGCCCAATCTGAGCAAAACCAGCTCCTGCTTTTTCCAAGCCTAACTTACAGCCGAGGGGTTTCATGAGTTCACAAAACTCTCGATACGCCTGTAGATGCTGAACGACGGCATGCTCTGGAACCTCAAACCAAAGGTAATGTGCCATCTGCGACATCTGTCGTAAAAGTGTCCAGAGTTGATGACGTGCAGCAGGATCTAAAAGTGTTTCGATCGAAAGGTTAACGGCTAGCTCTTTAGGGGCATTGGATTCTGCCAAGTGCTCTAACAGATAACGCACCATCGCCAGATCCAAGCTCGGTAAGATCCCCAAGCGGCGCGCCCAAGGCATAAAGCTGCCCGCAGATCTCAGCTCATCATGGATGCGCAAACGCATCATCGCCTCTTCATGTAAAGGATGCTGATCCATGCCCATCACAGGAAAATAAACGGCACGCACACCTTGGTTTTGCAAAGCCGTTTGAATCGCCTCACGCCACGCCTCTGCATTCAGAAATTCCGGTTCAGCTAACTGTGGCTGGACAGCCAACTCGGCACAAATGCTATTGCGCTGTTCCGCACTGGCCAGCAGACTGTCTAAACGCATCATCAAAGCACCACGGCTTTCACCACTGTGAAAATAACTTGCCGCATGGGGTAAAATTAATGCTACGCGCTCTGCATATTCGGCCCCTAAGGTTTGCATCGCCTGCAACAAAACATCACTGATCAGCGGTAGATCACTGACATCCTGCAACAGGAGTACAAAGTCGCTACCATTCAAGCGCCCGGCATGACTGGCCGAAGCCTTTTCAGGATACACCTGCATTAAATTCTGCAATGACTGCGCCAGCTGTTTGAGTAATGCATCGGTGGACTGATGACCCAGATCACGATTGATCTCGGCCAGATGCACTACCCTCAACAGAATCAAGGCATGGCGTCGCGCATCGTCGGGATCACTCAATACCGAGTCCAGCTGACTAATAAAGTACTCACGATTAGCCAAGCCAGTGAGCGCATCATGTTGATGCTTGTAACGCATCTCTTCCAAACGCTGCGTTTCGGTTTCCAGCATCTGTCGTATACGATCCGACAAAATATTCATTGCCCGAACCACACGACCAAACTCCAGGGTGCGAGGCTCGTCCGATGTAATAAACCGCCGCCCACCGATAGCTTCTGCCTGAACGACCACATCATCCAGAGGGCGGGTGATCCATTTCAGAATCAAAGTGCCCAGAGCACCACAACCCAGTGCGACGACCAAAAACCACAAAAACAGCTCCCGTGTTGTCGCCCAAAGCGCATCGTAAGCAAAACGTGTGTGGCTCTCGACATAAAGTGTTCCAAACTGATGCCAGCCATCTTGAACCTGGGCTACACCGGGCGCGACCTCTAAAGGCGCTAAGCGTCTAAACCAATCCGGCACCTGCTGCTCATCACGCCCTTCATAGAGCTTACGTTGATAGGGCGTGCCTTCTGGATCAATTAATTCGATACGCTGATAATGTCCGGTGTCAAACTGTGCTGAAATCAACAACTCAACCGTCACCAGGTCTTTTTCGATTTGCGACAGCGTTAGCGCAAGTGAGTTGGCATTATCAATATTTTTCAGGCGCAATTGCTCCTCAAAATACTCCCTTGCGCTGTAGGTACTAATCGAAAAACTACTTAAGAATGCCAAGGTCATTAAGATAGCAACAGCCATCCAAAGCTGCTTTATAAGAGACATGGCCAAGCCTCCTCTAGGGAATTGATACTCACCAACTTACTCCTTCCTGTTGTATACGATCTAACACATCACGCCAACGTGACAAACGTGCCGTCGAGCTGGCTTGGGGGTTCACAGCATTACCTGCCCAAAGCCCCTGACTGTTAAAGCTGAATACAGGTGATAAATCTGGCCGCTGTGAGGCCGGCAAGACATTCGAAATCAAACTATCCAAAATTAAAGGTTCTGAGGTGGGTGTGGCATAGTAACCCAGAACCATGTGTGCTTCAGTGACCGAACTGCGTGCGCCCCCCGTTCGCGCACGCACGTAGATCAAACGTAAATTCTGGTCACTGATACCGGCTTGACGCAGACTAATATATTTGGCAATTGCATAATCTTCACAATCACCAAAACCCTTGCCGAAGGTTTCCATAGGTGTGGCCCAATAATCCTCCACGCCCCAGAGACGAATATCGGTTCGATAACGAACGTTCTGGTGTACAAATTGATTGACTCGCACCACCTTCTGCTCATCCGGCAAGTTGGCAATCTCACGCAACATCGCTTCCCAAGCTCTTGCGACCTGGGCCTTTTGACCACCGTAACGGCTTTCCATGAGTTGCTGAAAGCGGGCAAAATCAACTGAGACACGACTGGTCGCCGTACCTGTAGAGAAAAGAAAGAAAATGCTGATCAGGACCAGCAGCCAGCTCATTCCCAGAGCTTTAGTTAGGCGCATTCACTCATCCTGTTTGAACTCCACCCATTTAATTTGCTGAAGTCTGTCACCAGAATGAAATAGAGACATACTTTTTTATTATAAAGCAGCCACTTCTCTCATCGGGTAGTTGCTATACAATATATCCTAGCATGACTTAGTGAAACAGGACGATACCGCCTTGGCCCAGACACTCTCGACTCCATCCCTCAACGCCGATGCCCAGGCTGGCGTTGAACAGATCGATCTGATGAAGCAAAACGCTGCCGAAGCGGTACGCTTTCTAAAAACGCTTGGCAATGACAGCCGCTTATTAATTCTCTGCCACCTAGACGGTAAAGAGTTATCGGTCAGTGAGCTGAACAGCTGCTTGGATCTGAGTCAATCTGCTCTCTCCCAACATCTCGCGGTGTTACGCCGGGATGGCTTAGTGACGACTCGTAGAGAGTCTCAAACCATTTATTATTCACTGCGTGGTGATAAAGCGATTCGTTTGATCCACACCCTACGTGAGCTCTTTTGCCCGAATTCGCATTAGCATTAATTGCATCTTGAATCTGAGCCTCTCATCTGAGTACGCAAAACAACCGAAGAGACAATTTAGCCCTCCTCTCTCTTCGGTTGATATCTCTTTATATTCGACTTTGACTTTAATGGTGCAAGCGCAGAATCTGCCAATCCTCGGTCGGTTCATGCAGCATTAAACGCATATCCACGACATCTTCTTCCGCATTGTAGCTGTTTATAAAGCCTAAACGTTTGGCCAAGGCTTGCATGCCTTTATTGGAAGGCAGCGTGGAACCACAAATCATCAGGGTGCCACGATCTCGACAATAGGCGATGATTTTTTCCATCAACATGACACCTAACCCCTCCCCCTGGAGATCATCACGAATCACGATCGAGAATTCGGCACGGATGTTATCCGCATCGGTCACGGCGCGCACCACTCCCAGGGTTTCATAACCCTGCCCATTCAATTTAGGGGCGGTGACGATAAGCGCCATTTCACGGTCATAGTCGATCTGAGTCCAGTTCGCTAACTCTTGATGGGTTGGAATACCACGACTGTAGAAATAGCGTAGACGTATGGATTCCGGTGAGAGTTGATTATAAAACTCAAGATGAGCAGGTTCATCCTCACCCCGTATCGCGCGGAGTACCGCAGGGCGCCCCGATTTTTTCAGGCGTATGTATTCTGTGAGGCGCTCAGGGTAGGGAGAGACCGAAAGCTCAACCGCTTCACCTAGGGACACACTCACATCCACTGCCAACAAACCGCGTTTGTTGAGCAGCAAGGGGTTAATCTCCAAAGCTTTTAACTCGGGCAATTCAACCGCCATTTGCCCCAGATTAATCAGTAGGTCACAGAGATTTTTAACATCCTGCTCAGGACGGTAGGAGTTCTCTGTGATGATACGGTAGACACGCGAGCCCTTCACCAGCTTTAACGCCAGTGCGGAGTTCAAAGGAGGCAACATCAGATTCCGATCAGCCAAAGCATCCACCACATAGCCCCCCACCCCGAAAAAAACCAGGGGGCCAAACACCGGATCACGGGTGATACCCAGATTGATCTGTAAGGATTGGAAACCTCGCTTCATCTGCTGTACAGCAAACCCCAAAAGTGCCTCAGGTGGATAACGTTCGCTGACACGATACGCCAGCTTGGTGGTGGAATGACGTACTTCTTGCATCGAAAACAGATCCAAAGCCATATCAAACTTACGTAGATGCCCGGCTTTTTCATAGTAAAACGGATACATATTGCCCAAATGCAGAGCTTTCACTGCGACTGAGCCACCAAGTTGACTGGCAATACTCACCACTCCGTCTATGTCTTCAGCATAGTGCGTGTTAGACGTCGGAATCTCGTAAAGATCGAGGAGATCACAGGCTTCAGTATGCAATAAATAGTCACGACCTGAGTCCCGAACACCTCGAATCAAATCACGCGCCTTTTCTCGATTCGGCGCATTACTGATCTGATAGGGTGCTGGAGTTTGTCGCATCGCATTCTGGTTACGGTGATAATCCACCATATGCATAAAAGCATCGATCGCTTCTTCAGGAGTCAAAAAAGTTGAAATACCTGCGCTATTGCAGCGATTTCGTGCCGCAATAGCCGATTCACGCCCCATCCAGCAAGACAGTAAATTTCGCGGCGTACTGCGTGCCACTTTGACTACGGCTTCGGCGGTATCCACGCCCGGTGCCATACAAGTTGGTGCATGGATAGATAAGATGGCATCCACATTCGGATCTTTGCTGAGAATACTGATCGCTTGTGCATAACGCTCGGGGGTGGCATCGACATTCAAATCCACAGGGTTGCGACGATTCCAATGCTTGGGCAATAAAGGCGCTAACGCCTCAAGCGTCGCTTCGGTCAACTCCGCTAACTGTCCCTGTTTTGCTTGCAAACGATCATTCGCCAGAGCATTAGGCCCCATACCATTGCACAACACCGCCAAACGCTCGCCACGCATCGGCTTCATCCGTGTCAGGGTTTCCAACGCATTAAACAACTGATCTGAGGTATCCACACGCACCACACCGGCACGGCGCAAGGCTGCATCGTAGACTAAATCTTCATGACCAATGCCTTCGGCCAACTGTGGCTGCATACGCCCATCGGCGATGATTCCAGACTTCAGCACCAGCACCAATTTATTACGTGAAGCTGCGCGTAAAGCAGAAATAAAGTTGCGTGCCGGGCCGATCACACGATCCATTTGCAACAGAATCGCATGGGTAGCCGGATCAGACGCTAGATAATCAATAATGGAGGGGAGATCGACATCGATGCCATCGCCCAGCGTGAGAAAGTGTGAAAAGCCGATCTCCTGACCATTCGCCCAGTCAATCATCGCTGTGCCAATCAAACCCGATTGGCCCACGTAGGCTACACGCCCTTTACGAATATTCGTGTGGGCAAAACTGGCATTCATATGAGAACCCGGTACCAACATCCCCATGCAATCCGGCCCCAAAATACGAATGCCATAAGAACGCGCAGCCTCTTTGACTTCTTCACGCAGGCTGCTGTGCGTCATCGGATTGTTCATCGACAAGCCGCCGGTCAGAATCATGGCCGCACGTACCATATGGGTGCCTAAACGTCGCACTAAATCGGCAACTGTATCGGGTGGAGTGCAGATAATCGCTAGATCCGGCATCTCGGGTAACGCCGATAAGGAAGAATAAGCGGTCACGCCATACACCTGTTCATAGCCCTTAGTATTCACCGCCATCAAGGGGCCTTTAAAGCCACTTTCCAGCAGGTTACGCAGCACCAAGCCTCCCAGACTGTCAACACGCTCCGAAGCACCAAACACAGCGATCGAGCGAGGTTTAAAAAAGCGTTTAAGATATTTTGTAGACATCTGGGTGTTCCTACCTAGAGGGTGCACTAAAAGAACAAGTGTGGCTTAAACAGAAAGGGATCACCCTTCTGCTCGCCTGCAGCAAATAAAACTTCATTTCCGATAACCCAATCAGAAAATTAGGCTTTAGTCGTACACATTTTAATCATTTCGCACCTGCAGCAAAAGAACTTTTGATCTGGATCACTGAATATTCCGTCTTGGCAAAATCACTCGGGCTATACTGTGAAGCATAGACGCTGACGCGGCACTGACGCACATCAACGCAAGGAGCTCACATGACCCGCTTACCCATGCCAGAGTTAAAAACCACAGTTGATCGCATGATCCATGCCATTGAAGGGCGCATGACGAAGGGCTTGTCACCGGCCTCACAGATTCTTGCGTTCACCGATTGGTTAATTCATATGGCGCACTCACCTGGCAAAATTTCAGAAATGGCTGAGAATATTCTGCGCAAGAATTCCGCCTTCTTAATCTGGTCAATGCGTGCCGCTTGGGATCCCGATCTCGAACCCTTTATCCGCCCCCTTAAAGATGACCGACGCTTTCGTGATCCACTTTGGTCACAATTTCCCTATAACGTTATCTCTCAAAGCTTCTTGATGCATGAACAATGGTGGAACTATGCCACCACCAATATTCCCGGTGTCTCTTCGCATCATGAAAACATGGTTCACTTTGCTGCACGCCAGTGGCTAGACATGGCCTCCCCGACCAATTTTGCGCATACCAATCCAGTGGTGTTGGACAAAACCCTTAAATCCGGTGGAATGAATTTGTATCAAGGGATGCAAAAACTCTTGGAAGATATCCAACACACTCTGCTGGAACAGCCACAAAGTGAAGCCGATATTCAAGTGGGGCGTGATATCGCGGTGACCCCCGGGCAGGTCATTTATCGCAACCGCTTAATCGAATTGATCCAGTACAGCCCCAGCACAGAAACTGTGGCCGCCGAACCTATCCTGATCGTGCCGGCCTGGATCATGAAATACTATATTCTGGATCTCTCACCCCATAACTCCATGGTGAAATTCCTGGTAGAGCGCGGCCACACCGTCTATATGATCTCCTGGCACAATCCCGGAGTCGATGATCGCGATCTCGATATGCAGGACTATATCGATCTCGGCGTGATGGCCGCGCTTGATAGCATTAGCCAAATCCAACCCCAGGTCGGCATTCATGCCGTCGGTTACTGCTTAGGCGGCACACTCTTGTCTATCTGTGCCGCTGCAATGGCACGTGACAACGACAGCCGCTTACAGTCTCTCACCCTGTTTACCGCTCAAACGGACTTTACCGAAGCCGGTGAGTTGATGCTCTTCATCGATGAAAGCCAGCTCAGCTACATGGAAGACATCATGTGGGACAAGGGCTATTTAGACACCAAGCAGATGGCCGGTGCCTTTATGTTGCTGCGCTCCTACGATCTGCTCTGGTCACGCATGGTGAATGAATACCTGCTGGGTGAAGTCGCTCCCATGAATGATCTGATGACCTGGAATGCCGACGCCACCCGCATGCCCTATAAAATGCATTCACAGTACCTGCGCCAGCTCTTCTTGAATAATGATCTCGCCAGCGGCCGCTATCTCGTCAAAGACCGCCCGATCTCGTTACGTGATATTCGAGTCCCTGTGTTTGCCGTCGCCACACAAACCGACCACGTCGCGCCCTGGCGTTCGGTGTATAAATTGAATGATCTGTTTAATACCGAAATCACCTTTGTCCTCACCAGCGGTGGGCATAATGCCGGGATTGTCAGTGAGCCAGGACACCCTAGACGTCATTATCAAATCGGCGTACAACGCGCAGAAGACAAATATATCCCGCCCTCAGAGTGGATACAGAATCACCCGTCACATCAAGGATCTTGGTGGGAACCCTGGCGTGAATGGATAAGCCGCCACTCATCTGGCCAGGTTGCTCCGCCTTCTGCAGGTAACCCCGAAAGCGGTTTAGCACCTCTGACGCCCGCACCTGGCTTGTATGTATTGGAAAAGTAGAGGGTTAGAAAATAGATTTCTGCCGAGAAAATTTAAAAGGTTAATAAATTATTTCAATTTTGAACCCTTGAGAATCGGCACTATATTCGCCGGTAACAGCTCGGACACTCCCGAGCTGTCAATGATCTGAAGCAGTATCCCTGCTTTAAATGATAACTTTTTTCTGTGAGAGCAGAACCGATGGGCACAAAAATCCGTGTCGATCAGGTCACTATCGAAGAGGTAGATGACTGGAGCGAACAGTTTTCCGAAGATGACGACTCTGGACGCAGCCGTCTGAAATACAACGGTAAGCGTCGACGCCAGATCGAAGATCTGATGGAAGAGCGGCGTTTGATGAAACAGATCAGCGACGTTTTTGACGAACACGCTTAAGCAGCAGGCCGGATGATCTCCGGCCTGTTTTATTTCAGCGACACCCCTGCCGCCATCCATGCCTCAGATTTAGGCGGCACAGATCACATCACCATGATTCTCTTGCTCAATGAGTGCTCGATGCAAGGCACATACAGCCGCCTCATAATCACTCTCTGCGACCACACACTGCATTTCGACCTGTCGCATCGATTGATGCAGCGCCTGCACACTGATTCCTGCCTGAGCCAAAGCCGTTACGGTTTTAGCCAGAATGCCGGATACCTTGAGATCCGATCCAATCGCCGACACCAAGGCGACCGGATGTAAGCTCACTTCAGCACGCGAATACTGCTCACGAATCAGCCGTAGTGCACGATTCACTCGTTTACGGGAACCGGCGACATAATAAGTAATACTGTTGGCATCCTGATCACGACTGACAACATATAACTTGAGCTGATGCAATAAACGCGAAAGCTCAATATCGTAGTGACTGTCTCCGAGCATTTCTTGATCAAATACCTCTATCGCAAAGACATTGCGACGTCCGGCAATAATTTCCACACAAGGCTTGCTACTGGTGTACTCCTGGGTAATCAGTGTCCCTGGATGTTCAGGTTCAAAGGCATTTTTAATCCGCAGCGGAATCCCTTGCTGACGCAACCCCTTCGCCGCCTTGGGATGTATGGCCTCCATCCCCAGGTTAGAAAGTTGATCCGCTACATCATAATTAGTCCGACCGATTGTGACGATTTTATCCAAGCCCACCAAAGAGGGATCAGCACTACTGAGGTGATACTCTTTATGAATGATCGCCTCCCGGGCACCCGTCAGCGTCGCAATCTTGCTAAAAGTCATCTCACTGTAGCCACGATCAAAAGTTTGCATCACCCCTTCAGCGCAGTGCACATAGCCGGTGACGATGGGCAACTCTCGACTGAGATCCATCTCTGCAAAGTGTGAGCAGATCATCTCATCAAAACTCAAAGGTGCCTCTTGCTGCCAACCGGAAAGATCAACAAAACGCGCATTCACACCGGCACGCTTTAACGCCAATACTGTGTTAAAGGCACTATGCGCTTCGCCCAAGGAGGCCAGCATTTCACGTACTCGAAGCAGATGATCCTGCAACTGAAAATGCCCAACACTGCATAGCTCTTGCAGATTTAACATGCAAGCAGCCGCCACATTAATCCGTTCATCGATAAACTGATCCGCACGCACACGATCAAGATCATCGAGCAACTCAGCATTGGTGGCCAACATCTTCTGCCGCACCTCCTCCAAGCTTGGCAACCAGGCATCCGCATTCTCTGCTTCAACAAAGCGTGCATAAACCCCCGGTTCACCTGTCTTTTTATGCTCCAGCAAGGCGTTCGTCATGCCGCCATAAGCCGAAACGACAAAGACTCTTTGATACCATTCTTCTGGTGTTCGCGTTCCGAGCAGGATGCTTGACATCAACTCATCAAAACGACTCATCGAAGTGCCGCCAATTTTCTCTACACTGTGCATGACTATGCCTCCTGAGCCGTTTTAGTCGTTCAGGGGATAAACACCCCTGTCATCATGGACTTCTTTTCCGGTCAGAGGCGGATTGAAGACACAGGCCATTTTCATCTCACTCTTGGCCCGAAGCAGATGCTCATCATGCTGATCAAGGATATATAAAACACCCGGCTCAATCGGATAGATTCGGCCATCGGCAAGCGTCTCGATCTCACCTTCACCGCTCATGCAATAAACAGATTCTAGATGATTCTGATACCAGATATGTGTTTCTGTGCCCGCATAGATGGTAGTGATGTGAAACGAGAAACCCATTTGGTCCTCTTTCAACAACATCCGTGTACTTTCCCAGTTTGCAGCCACCACTCGGCGTTCCGAGGCTTCACAGTCTTTTAATTTACGTACAATCAAAATTTGCTCCTGTCGACATGCTAGGTAAGAATTAAGAGGCCTGCTGAGACAGCTCTGACAAGGCCTGATTAAAGGCTTGATCCAGCACTTTCAAACCGAACTCTATCTGCTCATCGGTAATGACCAGAGGCACAAGGCACTTGACCACTTGACCATGCGCACCGGATGTTTCAATCACCAAGCCTTTACTAAAGGCCAAACGCACTACGCGCTCCGCCAGCTCACCATTTGGGCACTCTATACCACTCATCAACCCTCTGCCTTTGAGAATCAAATCACGTGCGCCATGACGCTGAATCAAAGCCTGCAAACCCGAACGTAGCTTTTCCGCCTTACGACGCACCGCTTTTGCAAAGGTATCGTCTGACCAAAAGTGACGAAATGCCGCCGCCGCGGTGATAAAGGCGTGATTGTTACCACGAAAAGTGCCGTTATGCTCGCCAGGTGACCATTGATCCAAGGATTCACGGAAGATCGTGACAGCAAAGGGCAATCCATAACCACTTAAGGATTTGGAAAGCGTAATGATGTCAGGCTGAATTCCAGCCTCCTCAAAACTAAAGAAGTGACCGGAACGTCCACACCCAGACTGAATATCATCGACGATCAACAGCATGTCATGCTTACGACAAACGGCCTGAAGATTGCGTAACCAAGCATAAGACGCCGCATTTAATCCGCCCTCACCTTGAATCGTTTCGACAATCACGGCCGCCGGATGATCGATACCGCTGCTCGGATCTGACAGGGTTTTATCCAAGTATTCCGTTGTATCCACCCCATCACCGAGGTAACCATCAAACGGCATACGGGTCACATCCGCCAAGCTGGCGCCCATACCACCACGATGATGTTGATTACCGGTGCAAGCTAAAGCCCCCCCTGACACACCATGAAAACCATTGGTAAAGGAGATAATTTCACTGCGCCCAGTCACTTTACGCGCTAACTTTAAGGCTGCCTCCACGGCGTTGGTGCCGGTCGGCCCAGTAAACTGTACGCGGTAATCTGAAAAACCACGCGGGGTGAGAATCAGGTCATGGAAGGTTTGCAGAAATTCGCGCTTGGCACAGGAGTACATATCCAAACCATGAGTGAGGCCGTCCTGTTCGATGTAACTCAGTAGCGCTTTTTTTAACACAGGATGGTTGTGACCATAATTCAAAGTGCCGGCTCCGGCTAAAAAGTCGACGAACTCACGCCCATCTTCAGTCATCAACTGTGCACCCTGGGCACGCTTAAACACCACAGGAAAAGAGCGTGAGTAGGTGCGGACGTCGGATTCAATCTGTTCAAAAATATTCATAGGGGCTCCTAATATTTCTCTTATCGTTTAGGCAGGCTGATGGGCTGATGGATAAGCACGCTGATCAACAGGGGTGGTTGATACCGCCAAAGACCCCGGAAGAGGTCCTGCACGCCAGAGCACTTCATCTTCATGCTGATCGGCAAAATGGGTTTTGCGGCTGAACAGCAGCGTGCGTGTTGTCTCTAACTGCCAGGTTGCAAAAAAACCTGCAAACAAGCCTTCAGAGGGCAAATTGCCTGGGCTAATCGTGGTTTCGATGAAGGCGATGCCCAGATCGCGTTGTGTACGCTCAACCAAGGCTTGCAGCATGGCTTGTGCTATACCTTGACCTCGATACTTCGGATGCAAGGCCACCTGCCAAACGAACAAGGTATCCAGACGCATAGGTGGACGATAACCGGAAATAAAACCTATCAGCTCACCCTGAGCGGTTTCAGCCGCCAGTGCCGTTTCGGAAAAATGAGTACATTGCAAAAGATTGCAATAGACGGAGTTGGTATCCAAAGGTGGGCAGGCCGCAATCAGCCGATGAAGCGCGACACCATCTTCAGGTCGCGGTAGACGGAAATGAATTTCTGTTGAGTGCATAGTATCCTTTTATTTAGCATTGCTATGCATTTATTATAAAACATATACGAATACACATTGCAAGATTAGTAATTCAATCTGTTTACATAGCCAGATATTGAGATAAATGCATTTTTTTGGGTGAAATAACGCTATTTTGCATCAGAATCTCAAATACTATATCGTATTGCATTACAATATAGTTAATCGAGGTGATTTTTATCTATTTGCAATCCCTTCACAATGCCGTTACAAAGCGCGTTGCAATCGATTCTCAAGCTCAGGTCAGCCTTCTCACTCTTATGCAAAAAAGCCAAGACGTTCTTGTTCTTCTGCGTCAGATCATTCGCGCAACCGAACTACACGATAAACACCTCAGCCGTGACACAGGGCTCACCCTACCTCAGCTGATTTCGATGCAAACACTGCATCAACATGGTCCCATGACTGTCGGCGCACTCGCTAAAGAGATGAATCTCACACAGGCAACCGTAACCAGCATTCTCGATCGCCTAGAGCGCAAACAACTAGTCACGCGCGTGCGCAGCCAAGAAGACAAGCGTAAGGTTCTGGTCTATCCCACCGCAGCCGGTCTGGATCTTTTAGAATCCGCTCCCGCTCCCTTACAGTCGATCTTGATCGAAGAGTTTGAAAAAATGGCCGAGTGGGAGCAGACCTTAATTGTGGCCTCCTTGGAACGTGTATCTAATATACTTGGCGCCCACAAACTGGATGCGGCTCCGATTCTGGATATCGGAGCCCTGGATCGCTCAGGTCAACATGAAAACGAAAATGGATGAGGTATTGTCTAAGGCTCCGTTTTGTTAAGATGTGCGTACTTTTTAGGCCCATCCAATACGAGTAGAGACCCTCATGAGCAAGTTTTGGAGTCCAGCTATTCAGTCGCTGGTTCCCTACACCCCAGGTGAACAGCCCAAAGTGCTTGATTTGATCAAGCTCAACACCAATGAGAACCCTTATCCACCCTCGCCTGCTGTCAATGAAGCCCTGTGCTCCTTTGCGATTGAGCGTTTGCGCCTCTACCCCGATCCAGACTCCAGCCAGCTCAAGCAGGCGTTAGCTCAGTATCATCAGCTTAGCGAAGATCAGGTATTTCTTGGCAATGGCTCCGACGAGGTTCTCGCACTCGCTTTTATGGCCTTTTTCCGCCAGAGCAAACCCCTGCTGATGCCTGCGGTGACCTACAGCTTTTATCAAGTGTATTGCGATCTCTTCCAGATCCAGTTCCGCTGTGAGCCACTGGCTGACGACTTCAGCATTGACCTAAGCCGCTACTCTGAACAGAACGGTGGGATTATTTTTGCCAACCCCAATGCACCGACTGGCATCCCCGTCCCCTTGACTGAGATTGAAGCTCTATTGCAGCGTAATCGCGATAGTCTGGTCCTAGTCGATGAGGCGTATGTCGATTTTGGTGGTGAAAGTGCCATAGGTTTAATTGACCGCTACCCAAATCTGTTAGTCACCCACACCTTCTCAAAATCGCGCTCTTTAGCAGGGCTACGCATAGGGGCGGCCTTTGGTCACCCGGAATTGATTGCAGGCCTCGAAAGGGTTAAAAACAGCTTTAACTCCTATCCATTGGATATGCTGGCTGTCACTGCGGCCGTTGCTTCTGTTCAAGATGATGCTTATTTTCGTGACATCTGCCAACGCATCATCTCTACCCGTGAATCCACAGTATGCGCATTAAAACAGTTAGGTTTTGATGTACTGCCCTCGGCCAGCAACTTTGTGTTTGTACGCCATCCGTCGATAACCGGCAGTGATCTCATGCAGTTTTTACGTGAACGCAAACTGCTTGTGCGCCATTTCAACCGTCCTGGGTTAGATGCCTTCCTGCGTATCACCATCGGTACCGATGCCGAGATGCAAACCCTGATCGACACCCTGCACAGCCACCCGCAGCTGGCGGGCAACCATTAAACCCCCGCCCTTCTCGAAGCAAAAATTACCCTTCGGGAGGGGCTCTATCCCCTTGTTATCACGAGCGCTTCACCTAGAATAGAAGAAAATCAAAGGAGCGCTTTATGACTGAGAATCCCGCTTTCTGGCTTCCCTTTACAGCCAACCGTGCGTTCTGGAAATCTCCAAGAGTCATCACTCAAGCCAAAGGACATCACTATCTGACCGATCAAGGCCAAGAGCTGCTTGATGGCTTTTCTGGCCTGTGGACGACTGGCCTAGGCCACTGTCACCCGAAAATTGTCGCCGCGATCCAATCTCAGGTGAGTGAGTTGGACTTCTGCATGAGCTTTCAAGTCACAAACAACAAGGCCATCGAACTTGCAGATCGCTTGGCTGAGTTAGCTCCAGCCTCGATCAATCGTGTTTTCTTCACCAATTCAGGCTCCGAATCCGTCGATACCGCTTTAAAAATTGCCCTTGCTTACCATCGCGCCCGTGGTGAAGGACAGCGTACGCGCCTGATCGGCCGTGAGCGTGGATACCACGGAGTGAACTTTGGTGGCATGTCAGTCGGTGGCATGATGCCGAATCGTAAAACTTTCAGCGCAGCCATGCTGCCGGGTGTCGACCATCTGCGCCATACCCATGAGTTGAGCCAAATGGCATTTTCGCAAGGCCAACCCGAATGGGGTTTGGAGCTGGCTGAAGATTTAGAGCGCCTGTGTCGTTTGCATGATGGCAGTAACATTGCCGCCGTCATTATTGAACCTGTTTCCGGTTCAAGCGGTGTCCTTGTTCCGCCCCAGGGCTATCTGCAACGTATCCGCGAAATTTGTGATCAATACGGCATTCTTCTGATTTTTGATGAGGTGATTACCGCCTTTGGCCGCACCGGTGCCGCCTTTGCTGCAGAACGTTTTGCGGTCACTCCCGATATTATTACCACCGCCAAGGGCTTGACCAATGGTGTGCTGCCCATGGGGGCGGTACTGGTTAAAGATGAAGTTTATCAGGCGCTAATGCATGGGCCGGAAGAGATGATCGAGCTCTTCCACGGTTATACCTACTCGGGTCATCCTGTTTGTGCCGCAGCCGGCCTGGCAACACTGGAAGCCTATGCGGAGGAACATACTTTTGCCCAGTCTCGGCAACTGGAACCGATTTTTGAGCGCTTACTGCATAGTTTGCGGGATTGCCCCCATGTCATCGATATCCGTAACTTTGGCTTGATGGGAGGCGTCGAACTGGCACCTCGTGATGGCAAGGTGGGTGTCCGAGGCTTTGCCGCTTTCTTGGATTGCTTTAAACAGGGCGTGGTGATTCGTAACAGCGGCGACACCCTCTCCTTCTCGCCTTTCCTTAACTCAACTGAAACTGAGCTGGAACAGATCGTCGAAACGGTACGTACCGCTCTCTTGCGCTTAGCCTAATCAGGATTTTTTATGCAGATTTTGGGACATTTTATTCACGGTGATCGCACAGATATCCAAGAGAATGTGCGCACTCACCCCGTGTATAACCCCGCTTTAGGCACTGAAGTACGCCGTGTTGCACTCGCCAGTCGTGAAGACGTTAATGAGGCGGTGCAGATCGCCCAAGAGGCGTTTCCTGCTTGGCGTGATACCACACCCCTGAAACGTGCGCGTATTCTGTTTCGCTTTAAAGAGCTCCTTGAAGCCAATGCGGATCGTTTAGTGCGCGCCATCGTCGAGGAGCATGGTAAAGTCTGGGAAGATGCTCAGGGTGAGCTAGGGCGCGGCATCGAAGTGGTCGAATACGCATGCGGAGCCTTAGAACTCTTGAAGGGTGAACATAACCGCAATGTCGGGCCTGGGATCGATTCTTGGTCAGAATTCCCCCCTCTCGGTGTCGTAGCCGGCATCACACCGTTTAACTTCCCAGTCATGGTACCTATGTGGATGTTCCCTATGGCCCTGGCGTGTGGCAACTGCTTTATTCTTAAACCCTCTGAAAAAGACCCATCGGCGGCTCTGATCCTAGCTGAGTTACTGCGGGAAGCCGGTCTCCCCGATGGGGTCTTTAACGTTGTCAACGGTGATAAGGAAGCGGTTGATGCGCTACTCGACCACCCGGATGTGCAGGCCATCAGCTTTGTTGGCTCCACACCCATTGCTGAATACATTTACCAGCGCGGTAGCGCTCAGGGTAAGCGTGTACAAGCACTCGGCGGGGCGAAAAACCATGCCGTAGTCATGCCGGATGCGGATCTGGATGCCGCAGCCAGCGCCTTGATGGGGGCAGCCTTTGGTTCCTGCGGTGAACGCTGCATGGCGATTTCTGTCGTGGTTGCAATCGGAAATGCTACGGCTGATGCGCTGATTGAACGCTTACAGCCCCAGATCGAAGCTCTGCGGATTGGTCAAGGCTCTCGCCGTGGTTTGGATATGGGGCCGGTGATCAGTGCAGAGCACAAACAAAAGATTATCAGTTACATCCAGGCCGGTGAAACCGAAGGCGCGGAGTTGATCTGTGATGGTCGCCAGCACCCAATGCAAAAAGAATCTGAAGGCTTCTTTTTAGGCGGTACCCTGTTTGACCAAGTTACAGCCGATATGCGCATTTATCGTGAAGAGATCTTTGGCCCAGTACTCTGCGTGGTGCGTGTCAGCCACTTGGAGGAAGCGATTGCGCTGATTAATGCGCATGAATTTGGCAACGGCACTTGCATCTTTACTCAGAGCGGCAGCCAGGCACATTACTTCAGTGATCGGGTACAGATCGGTATGGTGGGCATCAACGTTCCCTTGCCGGTGCCTGTCGCTTGCCAGAGTTTTGGTGGCTGGAAACGCTCACTATTTGGGGATTTGTATGCTTATGGGCCGGATGCCGTGCGTTTTTATACACGCCGCAAAACCCTAACCCAACGCTGGGCGCCTCCTGCTGGCAGCGCCCAGTTTGCCTTCCCTGGGAACGGTTAATCCTTAAGCGTCGCCTTCGACACGATTGCCGCCACTATGGCGTGCAATCGTGAGATTTTCAGCCAAACGGCGCAACAGGGTTTGAGGGGTTTCCTCGATACCTGACAGGGTCGCCGCCCCCACACTTAGGGTGCAAGAAAGTTGTTGACCACCATACTCCAGTGCCAGCTCACGAATTAAACGACAGACACGCTCACCGGCTAACTGTGCTTGTGCCTGATTGGCTTCCGGCAAGAAGAGTCCAAACATATCATCCGCGACACGCGCCAGGAAATCAGCGGCACGTTTCGTGCGATTCAACTCAGCGGCAATCGCTTTAATCACCTCACGCGCCAGGGTATCTCCCTGCTGATCACGGATCTCTTTGTATTGATCCACCTGCAACAATAACAAGCTACAGATACCATCATAACGCTGTGCTTGAGCAAGATTCTGCTCCAACACCAGCTGCAATTCCGAACGTGAGTGCAATCCAGTTAGCTGATCAGTCATAGTCTCGTCCTTTTCACCATCACTCAGCGTAGAGGTTCAATCATACGCTCAACCGCCGCGCGCAACTCTTCATCAGTGCATGAAAAGCAGGTGCCTTTCGGTGGCATCGCTCCCTTCCCCTTGAGCACCGTTGCGGTCATGGCATCCACACCTGTCGCAATACGCGGCGCCCAAGCATCTTTGTCATTTAAGGCCGGAGCACCGCCTACGCCTTGAATATGACAGGCTGTACAGTGCCGCTCTAACACGGCATCGGCATCCGCCCAGGCAATGGACAGTGGCAGGAGGGAGAGGAGGAGAACAGAGAGCTTTTTCATGCTAAAACCCTGATATTTAGGTAGGTATTTTTTCAGGATAGCATAAAAAAAACGCTGCAGCTTGGCTAGCGAACAGCGTTTTTTTGTTTGCACTTAAAGAAAATTAAGCGCTGAGTTCAAGCAAGAGCTTATTCAGACGATGGATATAAGCTGCCGGATCTTGTAACTGACCCCCGGCGGCTAAATCCGCCTGGTCGAGCAGAATCTGTGCGAGATCTGCAAAGCGATCTTCATCTGCTTCCTGATCCAGTTTTTGAATCAAAGGATGCTCGGGATTGACCTCAAACACCGGCTTGGTATCCGGCACTTTTTGCCCCGCGGCTTCCATGATCTTACGCATCTGCAAGCCCATGTCGTAGTCACCTAAGACCAAACAGGCAGGAGAATCGGTCAAACGATGGGTGACACGTACATCGGAGACACGCGCTTCCAGTACAGGCTTCAAACGCTCAATCAAGCTTTCCAGCTGTTTCGCGGTGGCTTCCTGTTGCTGCTTCTCTTCTTCAGACTCCACCTCCCCTAAGTTCAACTCACCCTTGGTGACATCCTGGAAAGACTTGCCTTCGAAGTCGAAGAGCTGGCTCATCATCCACTCATCAATACGGTCTGTCAGCAACAGAACTTCGATGCCTTTTTTGCGGAAGATCTCTAGGTGCGGACTGTTTTTAGCGGTATTAAAATTATCCGCGACCACATAATAGATCTTCTCCTGACCTTCTTGCATGCGTGCTACATACTCTTCCAGCCCCACACTCTGCTCAGATGTGCCGCTATGGGTGGAAGCAAAGCGCAAGAGTTTGAGGATCTTATCGCGGTTGGCATAGTCTTCTGCCGGCCCTTCTTTGATGACCTGACCGAACTCTTTCCAGAAGCTCGCATACTTATCCGCATCCTCCTTAGCGAGCTTCGCCAACATATCCAGCACACGCTTCGTCAGTGCGCCACGCAGCTTATCGACGTTCGGATCCTTCTGCAGGATTTCACGAGAGACGTTCAGGGATAGGTTGTTACTGTCAACCACGCCCTTAATGAATCGCAAATACAGTGGCAGGAACTGATCTGCCTGATCCATGATAAAGACACGCTGTACATAAAGCTTTAAGCCACGCGGTGCTTCTCGGTTCCATAGATCATAGGGGGCACGTTCTGGCAGATAAAGCAGGCTGGTGTATTCCAGATTACCTTCAACCTTGTTATGCGACCAGCTTAAAGGATCCGCAAAGTCATGCGAAATGTGCTTATAAAACGCCTTGTACTCCTCATCGTTCAACTCAGATTTGCTGCGCGTCCACAGCGCCGTGGCACTGTTCACCGCTTCATACTCAACCTGAGCAGGCGTTTTTTCTGTCTGATCCGCGTCTTTATCTTCCTCTTGCGTTAAGTCCAGATTTTCTTTCTCCATTAACACGGGGAAAGCAATGTGATCTGAATATTTGCGTACCAGAGAACGCAGACGCCAGCCATCGGCAAACTCCTCTTCACCCTCTTTCAGATGCAGAACAATGCGTGTGCCACGAGCGGCCTTCTCTGTATTGGCAATGGTGAACTCACCTTCGCCCTTAGACGACCAATGCACAGCCTCCGTGATCGGCAAACCGGCACGACGGGTGAAAACATCAACTCGATCCGCAACAATAAAAGCAGAATAAAAACCAACACCGAACTGGCCGATCAACTGGCTGTCTTTGCTCTGATCACCACTGAGGTTAGAGAGGAAACTAGCGGTGCCTGACTTCGCGATTGTCCCCAGATGGTCGATCACTTCCTGACGGCTCATGCCAATACCATTATCTTCGATGGTGACGGTTTTAGCGTCTTTATCAAAGCTGACACGCACATTCAGTTCGGAATTGCCTTCATACAGATCGGCATTCGACAGGGCTTCAAAACGCATTTTTTCGGCGGCATCTGAAGCGTTGGAGATCAACTCACGCAGAAAGATCTCTTTATTGGAGTAGAGCGAATGCACCATAAGGTGCAGCAGCTGCTTGACTTCGGTTTGGAAACCTAAGGTTTCAGAACGCGTTTCAGTGGTCATCTCTACCTCTATATCTGAATAGCTGACTTAAATCAGGATGGAGGCTTACCTCCAAGCACTGATGCCGATATAGGGTCACTGAGAAAAAATTCAAGGCCTCTGGCGCTTAAAGCGTGCCATTATCCTTCTCACGCAGGTTTATGTTGTTCAGCTCTGAACTCATCATCAAAGTTTTTAGCGTTGAGGAACTGAACTCTCGACGATAGAGCACAAGCACCACCACCGCCGACAAAATCATAAATAGCCAGGGGTTCACCAACCAGCCGAGCACCGCAATACTGAAATAGTAAGAGCGTAATCCCAGGTTAAAACTGTTGGCGGCCATCGAAGTCATCTTTGCAACCCGGGCAGCATGCGCCTCACGTTCACGCTCACTTAATTCCTCGGTAGGCAGCGGCGCACTCCCGACCATAACCGAGGCAAAACCATACTGACGCAGACTCCAAGTAAATTTGAAAAATGCAAACACAAACAGCATCAGCATCACCAGAAGTTTTAATTCCCACTCCTGTTTAGTGGCTGCCAAAGCAAAAGGAATATCTTCGATAAGATTGATTGCTTGCTCGGTTGAACTCATCACCGTCAGAATACCGGCCATCACCAGAATCGTGGTGCTGGCGAAAAAGGAGACACTACGCTCGAGGTTGGCGATCGCCGTGGTATCGGCAATACGATTGTCACGTGTCATCATACGGCGCATCCATTCCGTACGATACATGTGCAAAACGCTGGCTAAACACGGGGTGACATAACTCTGTACCCGAGCATAGTACATATAGCCTTTAAAACAGATCAGGAACCAGGCAAGCGCCAACAAATTTAACCTGTTATCCAACAAAAACTGCCAAACCACCAGCAACTGATCCATCTTAATCTCCCAGGCGGATGCAACCGACAAAAACTAATTATACGAAGGTCGAATCCTACAACTCCAGTAAAATTGAATGATGAACACGACCTCTCTGTCTAGTTTAGGATGAGCAGGTTAAACAGATCGCAGCAGCCCAATTCGGCGGTGGCTCCGCATAGTGCGCCAGATCACTCGACTCACGATAAGGGTCACGTAACAGCGCCAGCAACTGGTTGACTAAACGGTAATCACCCTCGGTCGCGGCACGTATCGCTTCTTCCGCCATATAGTTACGCAGAATATAACGCGGATTCACCGCCTGCATCTGGGCTAACCGCTGCGGTTCCGGTAAGGATTGTTGCGCCAAGCGTGCTTGATAAGCCAAAAGCCAAGCCTGCAAACGCGCCTTTCCCTGCGTGGCAAAAGACATAAGCTCAACCGATGTTGTCAGCTCAGTCGCCGGAACCTGTGATAAGCACGCCAGAAAACGGGTGACATCCACCGCCTCCTGTTTAAACCAAGCCCAGAGCTCCGTCACCAATTCAGCGGCTTTGGCATCACAATCGTGCAAGCCTAGACGCTGTGCTTTGATCTCCAACTCGTAGGTGTGCTGTTGATCGTTAAACGCTTCCAGGATGGATTCCAAGGCTTCGCGTGCAATAAAAGGCAACAGGGTTTGTGCTAAGCAGGCCAGGTTCCAGAGCATCACCGCCGGCTGACGGAAAAAGGCGTAACGTCCCGTATCATCGTTTTTATTACTGATATGCGAGGGATCATAGGCATCGAGGAAAGTAAAAGGCCCATAATCAAAGGTTTCACCTAGAATCGACATGTTGTCGGTATTCATCACACCGTGCACAAATCCATAGCTCTGCCATTGCGCGACTAAGCGCGCGCTGCGCCGCGCCACCTCTGTAAAAAAGGCAAGATAAGGCTGTTCTGCTTGCTGATACTGCGGATAAAAACGTGACAGACAGTAATCCAAAAGCTGCTGCAACTCAGGGATACGCTTTTGATAATAAAAATGCTCAAAATGACCGAAGCGGATATGACAGGGTGTCACACGCAACACCATGGCACAAGGCTCCATCCCCAAGCGCTGGGTATAACTTTCGCTGCCGACCAAGCATAAAGCCGAAGTACTGGGAATCTGCAAACCGTACATCGCCTCACTGACCAGATACTCGCGGATACTGGAGCGCAGCACCGCACGTCCATCTCCAAAACGTGAAAATGCGGTTTTGCCAGAACCCTTGAGATGGAGATCCCAACGCTGCCCTGCTTGATTCACCACCTCTCCCAGCAACACTCCTCGACCATCACCCAAATCAGGATTGTAGTAACCAAACTGATGCCCAGCATATTTCATTGCTAAAGGCTGAGTACCGGGTAAACGTCCTTCCCCACCAAAATAATGCGCCAAATCCTGCGGCTGTGTCTGACAGGCATCAAGATCCAGATGTTCAGCAACCCGTGGATTAAAACTGATTAAATGAGCATGTTTGAGGGGTTGAGGTTCGATGCTATGAAACCAACTCTCGGGCAAGCGAGCGTAGCTGTTATCAAAGTTCAAGTGTTCAAGACGGCGTTTCCCTGTCATGATGGCGGCCTTAGTGTGATTCATCTGCAAGGGTTGATAAAAATGAGCGGTTCGTTTTATACCATAGCATTTTTGTCAGGTATAAGCAGGTGTTTCCTGTTCTGTCTCCGTTGTTGAAGCCGTCTCATCATGCGTCTTGATTTAATCGATCTGATCTTTTTTACCCTGCTGGCCGCGCTGCTGATGTTTTGGTGGCAGAATCTGAAAAAACGTGAGGCCGTGTTCAAAGCGGTGAAGCGTTATTGCCAACGTGAACATCTACAACTCTTAGATGAAAGTGTGGCACTGGAGGCGATGGGCCTTAAGCGCCACCCTGAAACGGGCTATCTGTTGCTGACACGACGCTACCGTTTTGAATTCACCAGCACTGGAGATGAGCGCTATCAAGGGCGCGTATTTCTCTCGGGTGCCCAGATAGACCAAATTGAAGTGGAGGCGCATCGAGTGGATGCGCCTTAAGCCTGATTCAATTTGGCTTGGACTCAGCTGGATTGTGTTCGGTTGAGTGATGTAATCCGTTGGGTGATGCATGCTCTGATGCGGGTGCCGGAATAAAATCGATTTCCAATTCTGCTTTTTCAACAAAATACTCTGGCAGTTCCGCTTTAATCGCTGGAGCCAGATTTTTAAACTCACCGACCTGCTTCACCAGATTGCCCTTACCGCTGACCAGCTGATTTTCCGCCGTGGTATAGGCCTGACATGCGCCATCCAAACCTTTTTTAATCTTCTCAAAGCTCGCCAAAAAGGTGTTCAATTTCTTGAACACCGCTTCGGCTTTACTCGCCAAAGCTGCCGTGTGTTTATTCTGATCCTCATAACGCCATAATTGACGCACGATATTCAAGCTGGTTAGGAGCGTAGTCGGTGTCGCGACCAGAACCTGGCTTTCGATCGCTTTCTGAAAGAGGGTTTCATCCGCTTTTAAGGCTTCGACAAAAGCCGATTCGATAGGGATAAACATAAACACCATTTCCGGGGAGTTCAGCCCGGGCAGACGGTAATAATCTCGATCCGCCAGCTCTTTGATACGCGCCGCCACAGCCTGCACATGCTCTTTGAGGGCTTGTAGACGCTCGACTTCGTTTTCGGCATTCACAAAGCGGGTATAGGCATTCAAGGACACTTTAGCATCAATGATCAGATGCTTGCCTTGCGGAAGATACACCACCGCATCCGGACGCTGGCGCCCCTCTTCCGTCGTAATACTGACTTCTCGCTTATAATCCTTGCCCAACTGCAAACCGGAACGATCCAGTACATTTTCCAGCACCAACTCACCCCAATTACCCTGGAGCTTTTTCTGGCCACGTAAGGCGGTAGAGAGCTCATGCGCCTCGGTGGTGATCTTCTGGTTCAACTCTTTGAGTGACTCCAATTCCTTACGCAACTCACCCTGCTGGGTGGTTTCGCGATGATGGATGTCCTGCACCTCTTTTTTGAAACTCTCTATCGATTGCTGGAAGGGATTCATCACCGACGTCAGACTTAACTGACTACTTTCCTGCAAAGATTTAGCTTTGGCTTCGAGAATTTCATGGGATAAAAGTTTAAATTCTTCGCTCAAACTGGCTTTTTGTTTCGCAAAATTTTCCACTTCACGCGCATGGCTGGCCGCCCGTTCATCCAATTCCGTTTTCAACTGTGTATGGGTACGAATCAGCGTTTGATATTCAGCTTGCAGTATTTCATGGCGCTGTTTTTCTTGATTCAGATTGAGTTTCAACTCCGCCATGTATTTCTGTGTTTCGTTCAGTTGCGCCTCTAAAGACTCCGCTTTCTTGCCTTCCTGCGCCCACTGATCACCTAACGACTGCGCTTTATCACGTTCCGCTTTCAACTCCTGCAGGGCAGTCTGTAGCCGCTGCGTCAGATCTTCAATCTGCTTATCTTGAGCACGCTGCTCAGCCTGCAAGGCCTCAAACTGCTTTTCGACCTGATGTTGCCGCTGGCGTGTGGTGTCTAACTGCTGTAGCTGAAGCTGACTTTCTTGTTTGGCAGCGATTAAGTCCGCTTGCAAGCGCTGCTCCGTTTGCTGCCAAAGGGCTTGTTCAGACTGGTTACGCTGACGTAGATGCATCCACATAAACGCTAACAACACAACAGCCAGAACCAGCAGGGCAATTGCGACCAGATAAAAAAGTTGCATAAGGACTCCAAGGATAAAATCTAGGGTTAGCGAAAGAGTAGATACGTTGAGCTTGGATGGACTGAAGGCTCATCTGTGTCACATTTCATTTTCTACCACGCGCTCAAAGAGAAAGTATGTGAACTTCTGTACCTTCTGAGCGGGAGTGAGATGCTCTTCGGATCGTTCTTCGACCAGCTTAAACCCCTCACCGAGTTCAGCTTTGAGTTTTTCAGCATCATACTGAACAACCGGCAAACCACTACATTTTTCAGGGCCACCGACTGCAAAGGACGCGATGATAAGATGCCCTCCCACACTGAGTGCCGTTTTTAACACCTCAACATAGCGCTGCCGATCGATCGCCTCCGTCAAAAAGTGAAACACCGCGCGGTCATGCCACAACAGAAATCGAGCTTCAGGTGAAAAGGCTGTCACATCAGACACTATCCAGTTCACGGCCTCCGCAGATGCTCCGAGCCTTGTACGGGATGCCGCCAAAGCCGCTGCGGAAATATCGAGCACGCTCAGTGAGGTATAGCCCTGTGTAAGCAGGTGATCGACCAAAATTGATGCCCCAGCGCCTACATCAATGACTGGATCCGAAAAATCCAGACCACACCGGGCAATCAGTTCTAATGAAGTAACAGGTTCGGCCTGATACCAGCTGACTTCACGGGCGTCTTTTAACTCGTATACATTTTCCCAATGCGCCCTTCTATCAAACTCTTGCACTCGTGCCTCCAAAATAAAACCTGAATTCAGATGCTAACCGCAAGATTATCCGCACCTGCGCTCAGCATCGCTATGCTAGCCTCGGGAGGTAAGCACTGTTGCTCTCTACTGATCATCAAAACAACAGACTCTTACGATCCATACTAAAGTCTGTTTAGCGTTCGTGCTATAGCGTGTGATTGGATGCCAGCCGCTTTTTCTTACGTACCGCTGTCTTCCCCATGCCCCGTAAACTAGAGAAGTCCTGGCTTTCAACCTCGCTAATCAAGGCTCTAATCCCATCGATGAGGGGTTGCATAAACTGCCCATAGCGCATTTTCTTTTCACTGATCGCGTTCAGCTGAGCTTCCCAGTGCGCGGTCATATCTGGAACGACCATCGCTCTTGGTAAGCTGTTGATCAGCTGCTTGCCTATTACAGTGGCATGAATCTCCTTCCCCTTTTTCGTCAAAAATTGACGTTTAAAGAGTAACTCGATGATGCCCGCACGCGTGGCTTCGGTTCCGAGTCCATCCGTCTCACGCAAGACTTTTTTAATCTCAGGATCCGAGACAAAGCGTGCGATCCCCGTCATCGCCGCCAACAGCGTGGCATCGGTAAAATGCTTGGGTGGGCTCGTTTGCTTCTCATCCAATTTCGCATCGAGACAAGTCACTGCCTCACCGGTTTGCACCTTCGGTAACCGAGTGATGGAAAACTCAGGATCTGATTTCGCCCCACTCTGCGGCGCCAACAGCACTTTCCAACCCTCGCTCTTGACTGTTTTCTGTTTCGCGATGAAGAGTCCGCCCGCCACTTCGGTATCAATCTGATGTGCGTCATACTCAAATGTGGGGTAGAACTGCATCAGATACTGGCGTGCGACCAGTGCATAAATATTCTGTTCATCCTGAGATAAACGCTCGGAGGATAACGCCCGGGCGGTCGGAATAATCGCGTGATGCGCCCCCACTTTGGCATCGTCCCAGGCTTTGCTCTTAAGATTTAGATCCGCTTGTTTGACGGCATCCGTTAGCCCTGCCAGGGTTTTCGCCAATGCCTGAGTGACACTATGACGCTCTTGATAATGTCCCTGTGGTAAGTAGCGACAATCGGAGCGTGGATAGGTGATCAACTTATGGCGCTCATACAATTGCTGGCAAATATCCAGCGTTTTTTGAGCATTTAGATTGAAGCGCTTTGAGGCATCGATCTGTAACGCGGATAGGTTGTAAGGCAAGGGGGCCGGTTGTTTTTTACGATCACATTTCACCGCTTTCACCCTGCCCGGTTGCCCTTTCACCTTTTGCACGACTTTTTGCGCAAGCTGAGGCGACAGGACACGGCCTTCTTCATCCATATAGGCTTCACAGGCGGCACTAGGCTTCCATTTAGCGACAAAGGATTCCCCTGCCAAGGTTTCCAGGGTAATCAGCACCTCATAAAAAGGTTTGGAGACAAAGTTTTCGATCTCTTGATCACGATGAACCACTAGACCTAAGACGGGTGTCTGTACACGACCGATCGACAAAACACCGTTATAGCCGACGCTCTGGCCTAGAAGGGTACACAGCCGCGTCATATTCATGCCATACAACCAATCTGCTCTTGCTCTGGCTAAAGCTGAAGTGGCTAGGGGAATAAAGTCGGTATTTTGACGCAGATTTTGCAAAGCCCTTTGAATCGCGGCAGGGTTCATATCATTGACCAGGCAACGCAGCGTCGCATCACGCTTAGCCTGACTCACCCCGGCATAATTAATCACCTCATCGACCAAGACCTGACCGACGCGATCAGGATCGCCCATATGTACCAGTTGATCGGCTGTTTTGATTAACTTTTTTACACTGCTTAACTGTTTGCGTGTTTGGCTTTTGACCACCTGCTTCCATTGCGTCGGAATAATCGGGAGATGTTCACGCTTCCATTTTTTGTATTCGGGGTCATAGGCTTCGGGCTCAGCTTGCTCCAGTAGATGGCCAATACACCAGGTAATCACATCACCATTACCCAAAGTGATATAGCCCTCGGCTTTGCGCTGAGGTCCCGGCAGCACCTCAGCCACAGCCCGTGCGACACTGGGTTTTTCAGCTATGTACAGAATCAAGGCTTAACGCTCCTCATGAACCACTGGGTAGGTGACTGACGGACAGCAACCACCTAGGCGACCTCGGATGAAAGCGCCTATACTAACGTCTTTTTTCGATAGGAAGACAAAATTGTCTAGGTTACCAACCCGTGTTTGGGGATTGGCGTTAGGCCAGGCCCTGTTGATCAGTGGCAATATTTTGCTGGTTTCCGTGACCGCTCTAATCGGACAACTGCTTGCCCCCAAACTTTCTTGGGTGACTCTACCCGTCGCCTTGCAGTTCCTAGGCTTAATGGGTGTAACCCTCCCAGCGGCGCATCTAGTACGCTGGCTCGGGCGCAAACGTGTATTTTTGTTAGGCAATCTGATCGGCTTAAGCGGTGCAGGCCTGGCCTGCTTAGCACTTTGGCAAACACACTTCAGTCTTTTTTGTCTGGGCACTTTTTTGTTGGGTATGGCGATTGGTGTCGGCCAACAATATCGTTTTGCAGCCTTGGAAAATTGTACGGACACACAGCAGCAGCCCAAAGCACTGGGCTTAGTCATGGGCGGAGGTGTCCTTGCCGCCATCCTAGGGCCCAATCTTGCGATCTGGACAGAAGATCTTTGGCCTAACTTTCCTTATTTAGGTGCTTTTACTGCGCTGATGACCCTATACAGCTTGAATCTTCTCCTGATGAGTCGTCTCGCCCTGAAAGCGCCTAGTCTTGATGAGCAAAAAGGGCCCACACGTCGCTACATAGAATTGCTGCAACAACCCCAACTGATTGCCGCTTTAAGTGCGGGTATGATTGGGTATGGCGTAATGGTGTTGGTGATGACGGCCACTCCGCTCGCCATGCAGGCTTGCGGCTTTGCATTTGCCCCCACGGCCAGCGTTATACAATGGCATGTACTGGGGATGTATCTGCCTTCGTTTTTTACCGGTGCTTTAATTCGCCAGTTTCGCGCGGGTCCGGTCATTCAGGCCGGCTGCCTGTTGTTGCTTCTCTGTGTTTTGCTCAATCAATTGGGGGAGAGTTATTGGCATTTTTGGTCGGCTTTAGTGGCCTTAGGTGTCGGCTGGAATTTTACCTTTATCGGTGCCACCCAATTACTGACCGCCACCTATCAACCGGCGGAAAAAGCCAAGGTACAAGGCTTAAATGACTTTTTAGTTTTTGCCAGTGCCGCGTTCGCTAGCCTACTCGCTGGTTACTGGCAAACACAGCTAGGCTGGCAAACACTCAACCTAGCCATGTTACCTGCAATCCTTTTAGCCATGCTGAGCCTGGCTTACAGCAGCAGGCGCCAGAAACGCCAAGAACATGAAGTGCCGCTCAGCTCCTGACTGACGCGCCTGACGCCATGCGCTCGGCTCACCCTCTGTCGCTTGCGTGATTACTCGCTGACCAGAATGACACGTAAAGCATCCAAACGTAAGCTGGCGCTGTGCAAGGCGTTGCGCATAGATTGTGTTTCTTCTTCATGCCATTGCAAATCGGCAGGGCCTAGTGCCGGATTAACCCGCGCTAAGGCTTGCAAGCGTTGCCACTGGGCGGAACGCTCCGCATCAAGACGCTTCTGAGCCTGCTCAATCAGGCCTGGAAGCTGTTGATCCGCAAGGCGACGCGCAGTTTTCAGCTGATCACTAATCGCTTCGCGCGCCATCCGTACCATCGACTGTGCCGTGGCCAGCGGTACGGTATCCATTAATTGGTTTAAAGGCTGATGAGCGAGCGCGGCGGCGAGATCACGACCATCCGGTGTGGTTAAGAACCTGAGATAACCCGTATCTTGATAACGACTAAGCTGTAAACTTTTCGGCGCAGCCAAAACCGGCACAAAGATACTTTCCAACAGCAAGGTCCCTGCCGGTAAAGCGGGAAGTTTCAGGACACAGACGCTGTTATTGCCCGTTTCGTGCTGACTGAGCAGCTCCATCAACTCACTGAGTAGTGGATGCTCCCAGCTCATAAACTCAATATCTTCACGCGCCAAGGCTTCACGGCGACTAAACGTCAGAGTCATCCCCTCTTCGGGCAACTCAGTGAGCTGGCACAGCAGATGCTCACCTGGATGCAAAACCAAGCCACGTGCACCATGCGGCTGAATCGCGATGCCATAACGATCAAAGAGTTTTTCGGCGTATTCCTGCAAGCGTTGAGAGTTTTCCAGCTGCTGCACACTCTCCAGAACCTGATCTGCTTTCTCTTGATTAAAACTACTCATCTCCAGCAAGCGATCTCGCCCTTCCGCCAGGGTTTGTTCCAACTCCAGGCGAGTTTGGCGTGTTTTGTTCAGCAGCTGCTCTAAAGCATGGCTTTCACCCGGATGACGCATGGCATCACGCAGAGGCTGGGCAAACTCTTGATAGAGCGCATCCCCCACGGCACACACCCGCTCAAAAGCATCCAGACCCTCGTCGTACCAGCGCATCAACACTTCCGTTGCACTCTGGCGGTAATAGGGCAGATGAATGTTGACATCGCGATGCTGCCCAATGCGGTCTAAACGCCCTATTCGTTGCTCTAAGAGATCGGGGCTCAGTGGCAGATCAAACAGCACCAGGTGGTGACAGAACTGAAAGTTACGCCCTTCACTCCCAATTTCCGAGCTGATCAGCACCCGCGCACCCAGCTCCTCTTCAGCAAAATAGGCCGCACTGCGATCACGCTGTATCAGGCTCATTCCCTCATGGAACAGAGTCGTGCGCACGCCCGAACGTACAGCGAGAAAACCTTCTAAGGCGATGGCAGTCTCGGCATGTGCACAGATCACCAAAACCTTGTCTTTTTTATTCTGTGCCAACCACTCTTGGAGCCAGCCGACACGCGGATCTTGCTGCACCCAATCCTGACCTAAACGATGCTCAGGATGGAGGGCAGGCTCTAGAGAGTGCTCTTGCTCCAGCGGCATAAATAGCGCCGGTGCTGTCAAGGCATAGGTATGCAGCTGCCGCTTTGGAAAACCGCTAACGGTCAGGCGCGTATTACGAAACAAAACACGTCCGGTGCCCTGCTGATCGACCAGCTGCCGCATCAGTTGTTTTAAGCCCGCATCCTGCTCTAACGCCTTCAGACTTAACCAATGCTCTATCACCTCTGCGCCAAGGCGATCACTGAGCTCACGCTGCATACTGGCATCTTGACGCAAGAAGGCCGCTCCACCTTCCAACAAACAGCTAATCAGATGATTCAGATGGTGATATTGACGCGATTCTGCCAAAAACTGGTCAAGATCGGGGTAACGCTCAGGATCGAGCAAACGCAAACGCGCAAAATGGCCTTCCGGCCCCAACTGCTCAGGGGTTGCGGTCAGAAGAAGCACCCCTTTAGCGATTTGGGTCAAACGCTCGACACTCTGATAAGCGTGACTGACGACTTCACGGCTCCAACCCAGATGATGCGCTTCATCCACAATTAACAGATCCCACTCCACAGCCTGCGCTTGAGCCAAACGCTGTTCATCACGGCATAAAAGAGATAAAGGACAGAGAATTAACTGTGCCGTTTCAAAAGGATTCGTCTGACCCGACTCTTCCAGTCCTTCACAGCGCTCTGCATCGAGCAGCGTAAAACTCAGGTTAAAACGGCGCAGCATTTCCACTAACCACTGGTGCAACAAGGAATCGGGCAGTAAAACCAAGACTCTTTGCGCACGCCCACTCAAGAGACGCTGATGCAAGATCAAACCGGCTTCAATCGTTTTACCCAAACCCACCTCATCCGCCAAGAGTGCACGCGGAGCGGGGCGCGAGGCTAGTTCGGATGCGATATAAAGCTGATGTGGCAAGAGTTGAACACGTGGTCCAATCAATCCCCAAGCAGGCGATGACATAAGCTGATGGCGATGCTCGAGCGTTTCCACTCGCAGTTTAAAGAGACTATGGCGGTCAATCTGACCGGCAAACAAGCGTTCCTGCGGTTTCGAGAAGTGTACCGCACTGTCCAGATGCAGCTCCGGAAGGATCACCTCCTCACCCTGGTCATTGCTGCACAGATAAAGGTAACAGCCCTTGTGCTCAATGCGCTCACGCACTCGCAGCCGATCACCCTCATCATTAAAGATCTCTTCATCCGCCTCGTAACAAACTCGACTTAACGGCGCATTGTCCGTTGCATAGGTGCGGACCTCCGCAGCGGCTGGAAAACTCAGCTCAACGCGGCGGTTCATAGATTCGACGACAATGCCCAAACCCAAATCGGCTTCCGTATTGCTAATCCACCGCTGCCCCGGAACAAACACTTGCTGCGTCAACTTCGACACTCCCAATGACTGACTTAGGGGTGCAATGATAGGCCTTGAGGCCAGACAGTGAAAGGCTGATCGTGCGAAGCGGCAACGCCTATGCGATAATTAGCGTTTTTCGTCTCTGGCCGAGTACTGCCACCATGACCGCTGACAACCATTTAATTGCTTACCAAGGGCACGAAGGTGCCTACTCTCATCTGGCCTGCTGCCGAGTGCATCCTGAGCTCAAAGCCATTGCTTGCGAAAGTTTTGCCGACGCCATGTTTATGGTCGAACGGGGTGAAGCACGTTTAGCCATGATTCCTTTAGAAAACTCAACCGCTGGGCGTGTGGAAGAGATCTATCGCCTCATGCCAAGAACACGTTTACATATTATTGGCGAACATTTTGAGCCGGTGAACCATTGCTTACTGGCCCTACCTGGCACAGGTTTAGAGGAGCTGCGCACGGTCGCTTCTCACCCTCAGGCATTGGCTCAATGTGATGGCAATCTGCGTGCGCTGGGTTTAACCCCGATTGCCGCACTGGATACCGCCGGTTCCGCCAGCGAGTTGGCTCAAGAACGTACACCTCATCATGCCGCCATCGCCTCCAGCCTGGCTGCCGAGCTCTATGGTTTAGAGATCCTGAAAGAGAACTTTCAAGATGTGAATGGCAACACCACACGCTTTATGCTGCTGGCGAAAGAGAGCCGCATGCCCGCATTTGAAGAGGGTAAGCGCTACATCACGACACTGATGTTCCGAGTCCGCAACATTCCTGCGGCACTCTATAAAGCGCTGGGTGGATTTGCGACCAACGGCGTGAACATGGTGAAACTTGAGAGCTACATGGCGTCAGAAACCATGGAGGTTTCCAGCTTTCATCTGGATGTGGAGGGCCACCCCCATCAGTTAGCGATGCAGCACGCTTTGCAGGAGTTGGATTTTTTTGCCAGCGAAGTCCGTGTCATGGGCACTTACACGGCGCATCCTTTCCGAAAAAGCCGCTTTAGTATCGATAATTGAAGCTTAAGCCTATCTCGACAAATTCCGCAGTGCACAATAAATGCTCAGTTATATAAGAAAATGATATAAAACTGGGCAAGAAATCCAATTGTGCACTGCACAAAACTAGGCTATCTTTAAATTGTCCTGATCTTCAGGACGCGAAAAAGTTGATTCTCTTCCAGAAGCAACCTATCGCATCCCATCTCTCAACTCTTTCTGAGTTGTATGCACTTTGCTTGCCCCTCTTCGTGAGGGGCTTTTTTTTGTGTTGAGAGTCGATCACAGACCCAGAATCGCCGTGGCGATGGCAAAATACACCAAAACCCCAACGGCATCGGCAATCGTAGCGACCAATGGCGCGCTGGCCGTCGCCGGATCCCAGCCCAGCTTATTCAATAAGAAAGGCAAACTCATACCGACCAAGCTACCGAGCATGACCACCGCGACCATGCTGGAAGCAACCACCATCGCGATCTCTGGCCCGCCGCGCACTGCCCCGATCAAGGACACGGCCAGCGCCATGGTCAAGCCCAAGCCCAGCGCCACCAAAAACTCACGCGCAAACATCCGTGCCCAATCCGTGATCAACACATCCCCTGTGGCCAAGCCCCTGACCATCAGGGTAGACGCCTGAGAACCCGCATTACCGGCACTTCCGACCAACAATGGCAAGAAGAAGACTAAAACGATATAGGTAGAGATCGTCTCTTCATAGAGGGCGATACCCGCTGCTGAGAAAATATTGGCAAAGACCAGCAGCACCAACCAGACAATACGTTTACGGTACAGCGTAAACAGACTCGCCTCTCGTAAACTGCCTTCCAGATTACCAACGGTACCGCCTTTAAGAATGTCTTCAGTTGCTTCCTGCTCCGCCACGTCCATCGCATCATCGTAGGTCACAATCCCGACCAGACGCTGCTGTGCATCGATGACAGGCAGCGCTAACAAGTCATAACGGCTGATCATGCGCGAAGCATCTTCCTGTGGCTCGTCCGGGTAAGTCGTCAGCAGTTCTGTGGTCATGATGCTGCTGATCGGCATACTTGGACGATTGAGAATCAACTCTCGCAGAGACAGGGTACCGACCAGACGCTGAATATTGTCCAAGACATAAATTTGATAGATGGTTTCCGCATCCGGTGCCGTTTTACGCACGATATCCAGCGCCTCAGCCACCGAAGCTCGCTCCGGCACACTGGCGTAGTTACTGGTCATAATCGCGCCTACCGTGCCTTCGGCGTAACTGGCCATGCGCCGCAAATCCTCACGCTCCTCATGTGCCATGAGTTTTAGCACCGCAACCTGACGTTCCTCTTCCATCAAGTTAAACAGATCGGCACGCTCATCCGACTCCATCGAAGAGAGTAACTGCGCCAAACCTTCCAGCGTCATCTCTTCTGCGACTTCGGCCTGTAGGGTTAACGGCAGATAACCAAAGACCTCAGCACGCTCAGCCAAGGCCAGATGCGCTAAGATTTTTAAGCAGACTTCGGTTTCTTCATGGCGCAGGAATTCGGCTAGGTCCGCAGGTTGAAATTCACACACCAGCTCTTCTATAGCCACCGTGTCCTGCTTTTCCATGGCGCTGCGAAGCGTATTGGCAAGCATGGCATAGGACATCTTTCATCTCCTTACATGGACAGCGGCTGGATTTCGGCCAATTTCTCCGGACCAAGATACGCCGCCATGGCCGTGGATACGTAGGTTTCCCAACCTTCCTGACCACGGACGATCATTAAGACTTTTAAATTCTCGGTTTCAGCGACCTGCAAACCCACTTTAGGACCTTGCACCATTAAAGCGGTTGCCCAGGCATCAGCATGGGCATTATCCGGTGCCAGCACGGTGACTGAGGCTAGGTTATGCGCTATCGGCCAGCCACTGAGCGGATCGATAGTATGAGAAAAGCGCACACCTTCGGCTTCAAAATAGTTGCGATAATCTCCAGAAGTGGCCACCGACATATCTTGAATCGCCAAAATATGCTGAGCTTCCTGCACCCCTTCATGCGGTACTTCAATCCCGATGCGCCAAGGCTGATCACTCGCGCGCTGTCCTTTGGCCAGTAGATCGCCACCGATATTCACTAAAAAGTTTTCTAAGCCTTGTGCAGCCAGATAACGTGCCACCTCATCAACTGCAAAACCCTTGGCCACCCCGGAAAGGTCAATGTAGAAATCCTGCATCCGACGCGCGGCGGGAGGATCCTCCTGCAACTCTAAATACTGATAACCAACTTGGCTAAGACGCTGACTCAATAACTCAGGTTCGGGAATTGCCAGAGGGCGCTGCTCTGGACCAAAGCTCCAGAGATTGACCAAACGCCCCACGGTGACATCAAACTGTCCATGACTCGCTTCAGCAATCTGCTGACTCAGTGCCAGCACTTGATACAACTCCGGTGACAGACTGAACCACTCACCCAGCGGTTGGCGATTGAGCTGCATCAGTTCAGAATCCTGACGATAGGTCGACATCTGCGCATCCACCTGCTGCAGCACCTGCTCAATGCCCAAACGCCACGTCTGAACCTGCTCGGGTGTTTGGGCCGCAAAGGTGACCTGCCAGAAGGTTCCAAAAATCTGACCCTCTAAACGCTGAAGTGTGGTCTCAGGCTCCTTAGCCTGACAACCCAACAAAAGCAGCGTAATCAGCAGGATTAAGCCAAGGCGTATCTGTTGCAAGCGCATAACGGCCCCTTTTTATCGATTGGATTCATTCGCCTCAGCGGCGTTAAGTTGTTGGCGCTGCCAGCGCGCCTGCATTTTCTTCAGCACCTGAGCCACGGCAAAAAAAGCAAAACTGCCCGTGACACTCGTACTGGCACCAAAACCACCGGAGCAGTCCAAACGGATCGAACCCTGTCCCTGAGGCTTTTGCATACAGACACGCCCATCGGCTTGCGGGTAGCGCAATTGCTCAGTTGAATAGACGCAATCGACGCCAAATTTTTCCGTTTTACTAAACCCATGATGACGCTTAAGTACCGAACGCAATTTGGCCGCTAAGGGATCTTGCTGGGTACGACTCAAATCATCGATACGTATACGCGTGGGATCGATCTGGCCACCGGCACCCCCTATGGTTAAGATCGGCAGCTTGCGCCGACGACACCAAGCGATCAACGCCGCTTTATCACGCACCGTGTCGATCGCATCGATGACATAATCCGCTTGCTGCGGAATCAGCTCTTGTAGATTATCAGGGTGCACAAAAGCCTGACGGATATGCACCTTACAATCCGGATGGATATCACGTAAACGCGCCGCCAGCACCTCAGCTTTAGATTGCCCAATGGTGGACTGCATGGCCTGTATCTGACGATTGGTGTTGCTGATACAAATATCATCCAGATCGATCAGGGTGATTTCACCCACCGCCGTGCGTACCAAAGCTTCTGCCACCCAGGAACCGACACCGCCTAAACCTATGACAACCAAATGCGCACTCAAGAGATGCTGCGTAAAAGCCTGACCATACAAACGCGCCACACCGCCAAAACGTAGCATTTGCAGTTCACTTAACTTTCCAGATGACTCTCCCGATGAAGCCTCAGACGCATCTGCCGCTGCAGACAACTCAGCCGCTGGATTCACTGGATCAAGAGCCGCCACAGCAAACTCTGGATTTAGATTTTCAGAAACTTTCATCCGTTAACTCAGTATAAACAGGCTGACGACAACGCAAACAACGCCCCTCAATGGTAATCAGACCGCGGCATTCATACTCCACCGGTTCATCCATACCCAAGTCAGCGGCCTGACAATGATTGCACCAGGTTTGTGTTAAGAATTCTTGTTGCTCTTGCGCATCACGTGCAAAAAAATCCCGTTCGATACGTTCTAGCTCGACTCCTGCGCTCTGAGGATCATTCATTTACCACCCCATCTCCTGTTTCACAAAAGGCACCGTTATACGACGTTGTGCACTCAAAGAAGCATGATCTAATCTTTCCAAGACAGCTAAAAGATGCGCCATATCACGACTGCCATGATGCAAGAGGTAGTGCACCACCTCATCACTCAATTCAAAACCACGGCCTGCGGCACGCGCTTTCAGGGCAACTGCTTTCGCTTCATCATTAATAGGATAGACATGAAAAACCATGCCCCAATTCAAACGCGAAACCAGATCCGGCAAAGCTAAACCCAATTGCGCGGGGGCTTTGTGGGCGGCAATCAACAAAGTGTGGCCAACTTCGCGCATTCGATTGAAGAGATGAAACACTGCTTCCTGCCAAGCACTTTCCCCCGCAATACAATCCAAATCATCAATACAAACAAGCTGCAACTGCTCCATATTATCGAGAATACCGGGAGGATGATCGATCAATTCACGCAGCGGAAGATAGACAGATGAACGCCCAAAGGCTTGAGCCTCATGGCAACTACTTTGCAACAAATGACTACTGCCATGGCTTGCGCCGCCCCACAGATAGAGATACTGCTCACCCTGTCCACGCGCGGCCTGGCGCAAACTGTTAAACAGCAGGCCGTTTTCACCCACGATGAAATTTTCAAAGCGCGCCTCATCACGCAGGGTGATCCCCAAGGGCAACTGCACAGGACGTTTAGGATCAATCATGGTCAATTCCAGTTAAACTCCATGCGCCTTTCCGCAGCAGGGCGCAAACCGGGTAAGTTCAGAAGCTGGGTTTCCAATTCATCGACAGAAGCCTCACTCAGCAGGCGGACTTCTAGCACCCCCTGTTGAAAAGACTGAGGTAAAACCTGCTGTACCCCGGGCAGGGCTCGCAAGACTTCCAATACCGCTAAATAATCCCCAGGCTGATGCAGGCCATGAATCACTACACCTTCCCCTGGGGCTTGATAAGCGATCTCAACCGGCTGGAAACCACGAGGGGTTCGCGGGAATAAACGCTGACTGGTCTCACCTGACTGCAAAGACAAGTGTTTAAGGAGGTGTTCAACAAACTCCGTGGCCTGCTGCGCCGGATCGTCTCCCTGAGTTTCAAATTGGCTGCGCCGCCCTTCTTGCCAAAAATACCAGAGGATACGACCCGGTACCTGAGCTTCATAACGCACCGCTACCACCAAATCCGGTTGATAACGCTCGGAAGCACTCAACAGGGTCTCACTAAAACCACCCCAAACATGATCCACCGGCACAGCCGCCTGATCGGTCAAATCCAATAACGGAAACACCCAGTGCAACTGCACACCAGAAGCCTGACGCAAGGCCGTCTGTAAAGAATGGCCAGGCAGCACAAAATCATGCCCTGCGCCCTGATCTTCGGCAATCCAAGCCAAGGCCGTCACATGACGTTCATTCGCCTGCAAACAACCGCTGTTCACGAACAGAAGAATTAGGCTAAAGAGCCAGATTTTGATTTTTGGATGCTGAAACATACACTTGCCTCCGTCTTTAGCTGACCAGACGTACTCGCCAGTGAAAGAATTTTGCCCGCAACTTTAACACACAATAGCCCCCTCACCAGCAACCTGATACACTTGCACACCAAATTTCATTTGATTACACGCGCTTGGAAAGGTCGGATACGCCATGTCAACAGCTCCTGAAAACACATCCCTCAGCTACAAAGATGCGGGGGTCGATATCGACGCCGGTAATGCTCTGGTCGAGCGCATCAAAGGCGTTGCCAAGCGCACCACCCGTCCAGAAGTCCTTGGCGGCCTAGGCGGTTTTGGTGCCCTGTGTGAAATCCCTGCAGGCTATCGCCAGCCTGTACTCGTTTCAGGCACCGACGGTGTCGGCACAAAACTCAAACTGGCGATGGATCTTGGCAAACACGACACGATTGGTATCGATCTCGTGGCCATGTGTGTCAACGACCTAGTCGTCGCCGGTGCTGAACCTCTGTTCTTCCTCGACTATTATGCAACCGGTCATCTCAACGTTGACATGGCCGCAGATGTTGTCAGCGGTATTGGCAAAGGCTGTGAACTGGCAGGTGCGGCTCTGGTCGGTGGTGAAACAGCGGAAATGCCGGGCATGTACGAAGGGGATGACTACGATTTAGCCGGTTTCTGTGTAGGCGTCGTAGAAAAGTCCGAAATCATTGACGGTTCTAAAGTACAAGCGGGTGATGTTTTGCTGGCGCTCGCCTCTTCCGGCCCTCATTCCAATGGTTATTCTTTGATTCGCAAGATTCTGGAAGTTTCTCAGGCCGATCTCGACATGAAGCTGGGCGAGACCACTCTGGCCGCGGCCCTACTGGAACCGACACGTATCTACGTTAAACCCTTACTGCAATTGATGCGTGAAGTCTCTGTCAATGCGCTCTCCCACATCACCGGTGGTGGTTTACTGGAAAATATTCCACGTGTTCTGCCTGCGGCCAGCAAAGCCGTGCTGAATACTAACAGCTGGTCTTTACCCCCTGTTTTCCAGTGGCTGCAACAAGCTGGCGGTGTCGAAACACGTGAAATGTATCGCACCTTTAACTGTGGTGTAGGCATGGTGATCGCTGTGCCTGCTGCCGACAAAGACAAGGCTCTGAGCTTCTTGCAAGCCGCAGGCGAACAGGCTTGGGAAATCGGTGTAATAGAAGCCGCTAACCCAGGTGAAGAACAGGTTGAAATGCGACAGGGACTCTAAGCATGAGCGCGCGCGTTGTTGTTCTGATCTCTGGAAGTGGCTCTAACCTGCAGGCAATCCTCGATAAAATCGAAGCCGGACAGGTGGTAGCGGTGATCAGCAACCGTGCTGATGCCTTTGGCCTGAAACGCGCAGAGCTGGCTGGGATTCCCAGCCAGATCCTCGATCATAAAGGCTTTAGCGATCGCCTCAGCTTTGATCAAGCCATGATGCAGGCGATTGATACCTATCAGCCGGATCTAGTGGTACTGGCCGGCTTTATGCGCATTCTCAGCCCTGAGTTTGTGCAGCACTACAGCGGCCGCCTGTTTAACATCCATCCTTCTTTATTGCCTCTGTATAAAGGCATGCACACGCACCAACGTGCTCTGGATGCCGGTGATCTGGAACATGGCTGCAGCGTCCACTTTGTCACTGAGGAACTCGATGGCGGCCCCTTGGTCATACAGGCCAAGACACCCATCCTGACCAGTGATGATGCCGCCTCTTTACAAGAGCGCGTGCACAGCCTAGAGCATATCATCTACCCTCTGGCGGTCGATTGGTTCTGCGCCGGACGCTTACGCTTGACCGCCGAAGGCGTTTGGCTTGATGATCAGCTGTTGCCTGCCAGCGGCTTTCAGCTGGAACCCTGATTTTTCAACGCAGGTATCCTTCATGCTTAAACTTCGCCTTTTAACCTCAGGCTGCACTCTGGTCTTTGCCAGCCTGATCAGCCCTTCACTTCTGGCTGCCAGCCTGACACCTTTTAAAGCGACTTATACGCATGAATTAAACGCCGGCATTTCTGTGAGTGGTGAAGCCGTGCGTGAATTATCACAAACCGAAAATGGTGATTGGTTATTGGCCATAGAAGCCAGTGCCATGGTTGCCAGCATCAAAGAAACCACCCGCTTTACCGCCAAGGATCATCAGATCCAACCCCTCGAATACGATTATCAACGGCGTGTTCTAGGTAAACGTCGCGCAGCTCATCTGAGTTTTGACTGGGACAGCGGCAAGGTAACCACGGATATCGACAACAAACCCTGGAAAATGAACATTCAACCGGGCGTGCATGACAAGCTCAGCTATCAAATGCAATTGCCTTTAGATCTTGCCCAGGGCGCTAAACAGATGCGTTATGAAGTCGCCGATGGCGGACAGATTCAAACCTATCAGTTTAAAGTCGTTGGCGAAGAGCAGATCCAAACACCCATGGGTGATTTCACTGCCATCAAGGTGGCACGCGATCGCGGTGAAGGCTCTGAGCGTGAAACCTATCTATGGCTCGCACCTGCACTGGATTACATGGTCGTACGCTTGCATCAGATTGAATCGGATGGCAAGGAATACAGTTTATTACTGAAGAGCTTAAGCCAATGAGTGAGTTTTTAAAGTCCGCCGATCTTGCCTACACCAACCTCAGTCAGCGCGAAATGGCTGCAGGAGACAATACCGACCTCCTCTTTTTCCTATCTTACTTACTCGGACACCTCAGCCTGGTCAGCAGTTGTGACCAGGCCGAAGACTTAGATGCCACAGCACTGACCCTCGGCATGGACAAAAGCCTTGAAGCCGCCTTTGCCGTGGATCGTTTGAGTGATCAAGATAAGGATGGCATCAAATCACTTTGGCAAGAGATCGTCGCTGAAATACGACTCTGATTCATCTGCTCACGGATATCCACCAAAAGAATCCGTCGTTCATCCAAGGCCAGGCTCAGGGTATAACAGCTGAGCCCGGTTTCCAGATCCAAATAAGGCGAAGAACGCAAGATACGCCGCTCAAAATCCGCCGCCCCGATCAGCTGATAAAAATAGGCACGCCAACTCCAGTTATTGCCGAGGAAAGAGGCATCCTCAACCCAACTCGCTGCCGGGTAGTCATAGGTGTAATTAGGTGAGATCTGGATACCTTCACGGTCGCACAGATAAAAACGCAGCACATCCGCATCCGGTTGGTAAGCCGCCAAGCCTTCGGCGCCACTGCTTAACAACAGATCACGTAAAGCCAACAGCTCAGTATTTAAACCTTCCGCATGCCACTGACTCCGTGTCACCACATCAACCGCCAAGTCCAAATGCTGCGCCAAGAGTTGTGACACCTGCTCTTTCCGCGCCAGCTGAGGCAAAAACTCCGGCAAAGCGGAATCAAAAATATAACCTTGAACGTAACTGGCATTACAATGCAGCGCCAAGAAAAACTCATCTGCCGTCTCCACCCCCTCGCAGATGATTTTAGAACCCAATTTTGCACCCAAATCGCCCACCATCTGCAATAATGTTCTTTTATGGTGCATTGATGCACTATTAGAGAACATCCGCATATCCAGCTTGATAAAATCCGGCGTGAAGGCCAAGAGCCGATCGAGTTGCTGAAAACCTGTGCCAAAATCATCAAAGGCGATGCGCACCCCTTCCGCACGGTAACGCTCCGCCAGGGTTTTGATTCGCTCGATATCACCATCTAATTCCGTGATCTCGATCACCACCTGCCCAGGTGCGACACCCGCTTCTTTTAACATCTCCAAGGTCGGCAAAACATCTAAAGACGGCAGGGAATCTATCCATTGTGGTGATATATTCAGGGTGATGAACTGCCCTGGTTGTAGGTGCTGGCACTGAGCTAAGGCCTGCCTGCGCACATCACGATCAAAGGCGAGCTGTTCAGTGGCCGAATACACAGGATCATTAAATACGGCACCTGCAGAGACCACCTGACCACTGGCATCTTCAGTACGAGCCAAGGCCTCATACCCCGCCACTCGTCCTGTTGCTATCTCAATGATCGGTTGAAACCAGGGAAAAAGTTTCATACTTACAACCTTTGTTACAAAAATAATGTCTATGAATAGCAAGAAGCAGGCCAGCCTAAGCTTTTGGTCTAGTCGCCTTCCCTCTACCGGTGAGTCACACTAGACTCAAAACAAATTCTAATAAATAAGGAAACACCATGACCCAAGTATTGGTAGTGGATGATGAGCCTAACATTCTTCTGTCCCTAGAGTTTTTAATGGAACAGGCCGGTTTTCAAGTGCATACGGCAGCCGATGGTGAATCGGCGCTGCAAACCATCAACGCGATTACACCGGATCTTGTTTTACTGGATATCAGTCTCCCCGGCATCAGTGGTTTTGATGTTTTAGAGCAATTACGTCAAGACCCGCGCTTTAAGCGCCTACCTGTGATTATGCTCACTGCCCACGGGCGTGAAGTCGAAAAAGAAAAAGGCTTGGCACTCGGTGCCGATGACTATGTGACCAAACCTTTTTCAACTCAAGCCTTGGTACAAAAGGTTCATCATCTTCTGAATGAAGCAGGGTGAATCCATGCCAAAACGTCAAACACTTCTCGGGCTGTGGCTGCTGACCTGCGGCCTCAGCCTTCTGCTGGTGTTAACCCTAGCGCTTTGGCTGGAGAGCCAGCTCTTGCTCACAACCGAGCTGCGCCTGGTGATCTGGGCTTTGGCAGCGCTGCCCCCCCTCACTCTGCTGTTGCTCGGCTGGGTGCTGGAGCAACGTTTATTAGGCCCTTTGCGCCGCCTGCAGATTCAGTGCGCACGCCTGGCAGCGAACCCCGATGCCCGTGATGACTTCCCTCCCGAAGGCTGGTTAAGCAGCCTGAAACCCGATTTAGACCGTCTGCGTGGCGGCTGGCGTGAAGATCGTGAAAAACTCCAGGATGCGCGTGAAGCCGGTGCGCGTGATGCCGCTCGGATACGTCATGAACTGGAAGCCGTGTTACGTGTTTTGGATACCCCTTTGCTGCTCTGTGACAGTCATCAACGTGTTTTGATGCTTAATCCGGCCGCCGAGCAACTGTTTGCCGGCCATCCAGCCCTAGGCTTAGGTCGCCACCTGCAGCAACTGCTCCCCCTGCCCAATCTGACCGATACCTTGAAGCGCTTACCCCAGGATGGCAGCCCCAGACAACTGCTCGTGCATTTTCAAGAGCGCTGGTTACGTTGCCAGATTCGTCGCGTCCGGGCCACACAGGGTGAAGCGCTACTCACTCTGGAAGATACCACCGACAGCCACAGCGCGATGCAACGCTGGCGCCAACCTCTTTCAGAGCTTTTACCGCGCTTACGTGGCCACACAGCCAACCTGGTCACCACCGCCGATGCCCTGTCCAGTGCCGATGCGACGAGCCCTATACGCCAGCGCTTAGAAGATGCCGTGCACCAAGAAAGCCAAAACCTCAGCGAGCTGATCAGTCAGCTCGGGCGCTTATTAGAATCAGCGCAACTGGATCAAGGACGCTTAACCGATACCTGGTCGAATGATCTGATTAACGCCCTAGCTGAACGCTATGATCCAGACACTTTGGCATTAACCGCGATCGGGATTCCCACTTGGTTCCGGGCCGACAGCCCCATTTTTTTAGCCATGCTGGAACGCTTACTGCCTGAAATTCAGCGTTTAACCGCTACCCATCAATTGGATGTGGAAACCTGTTTAGGCAACCGCCGTGTCTATCTCGACTTTATCTGGGCCGGCCAACCCATTTCTCAACAAACCCTGAATGAATTACGCCACCTCCCCATCAGCGAGCAGCCTTTAGCGCCACGCATGGACGATGTTTTACAGCAGCATAATTCAGACTGGTGGTGCTTACCGGATCAAGATCATGTACATGCACGCCTACGCTTGCCTCTTCCGGTCAGTGAGCGCTTCACACAACCACCGGGGCCAGCTCGGACTGAACGCCCCGAATTCCATGATTTCAGCATTGCTGACCTGCCCCCACCGGATAAAGCACTGGCGGATCTGCCGTTAAAACAATTAGACATGGTGGTCTTTGACACAGAAACCACCGGTCTGAAGCTACGCAGCGGGGATAGCATCATTAGTATTGGCGCCTGCCGTATCTTACAAGGACGCTTATTAGCGAATGAACGCTTCGAACAACTGGTAAATCCAGGACGTCCCATCCCCCCTGAAAGCACACAAATACACGGTCTAACCGATTTAGATGTGCAAAAATCGCCCCCTTTAACCATCGTTTTACCACGTTTCCGCAGCTTTGTTGGGCAGGCTATTCTGGTTGCACACAATGCGGCTTTTGATCTCTTAGCGCTGAATCAGCAGGCACAGGAAGCTGGTGTGACGTTTAATATGCCCGTACTCGACACCTTACTCTTGTCGCGCGCCATCGATCCCGATTTTGAAGGCCATGGACTGGATGCTTTAGCAGAGCGTTTTCAAATTCAGATTCCACAAGGCCTGCGCCACACCGCTTTGGGTGATGCACAAGCCACGGCTGAACTGCTACTCTATTTACTGCCGCGCCTTGAGGCGCGTGGCATTACCACGCTTGATGAGGCTTTAAAACTTCAAGCCCAAATGGAACCCATACAGGTAGGTTAACCATGCTGCAGCCGCCCTCACGCCTCACCAGTCGCTTATTGTCACTCACTCTGCTAGGGCTGCTGCTGTTCACCCCCCCTCTACTACTTTTGCTGGATCGTCCCTCTAGTCACGGACTCTCTTGGCTACCAGCCTGGCTGTTTTTGATTTGGTTGGGTTTAATCGGCTTGGCCGCCTGGATACTGGAGCGCCAAGATGCGCAATGAAGCCATCGTTCTGGTTGTGGCCTTTGGTTATCTGGCACTGCTGTTTTTAATCGCCGCCATCGGAGATCGGCGGGCCGAACAAGGCCGCTCCCTGATCGGTTCATCTAGTGTGTATGCTCTCTCAATTGCGGTCTACTGTACCGCCTGGACTTTTTACGGCAGCGTCGGACGTGCCACCGAAGCCGGCCCTAGCTTTTTACTCATCTACCTCGGCCCTACACTCGCCATGCTGTGCGGTTGGATGTTGATTCGAAAAATGGTGCGCATTGCCCGCGCCCAGCGCCTCACCTCAATCGCGGACTTTATCAGTGCACGCTACGGTAAAAGCCAAAGTATCGGCGCCCTGGTCGCCCTGATTGCGGTGATTGGCATCATTCCTTATATCGCGCTACAACTCAAAGCGATTACCGTCAGCTATGCCATCCTGATCGACTATCCTGCTCAAACCTCGCTTCAGCATGCGGAGAGCCTGTTTTTTGCCGACAAGTCTTTCTGGATCGCGCTGGTATTAGCCGTTTTCATCATCTTATTTGGGACACGCCAACTCGATGCCAGTGAGCGCCATGAAGGGATGGTCACAGCCATCGCGTTTGAATCCCTAATCAAACTCCTGGCATTCCTGGCCGTTGGCATCTTTGTCACCTTTGTGCTCTATCAAGGCCCCGTGGATCTTTTTGCACGTGCTGCCGAGGACCCAAAACTTCTGCACCTTCTGGGCCTAGATAACGTCCCCGGCGGAGCCGCGGGCTGGGTTGGGCTGCTCATCCTTTCCACCCTCGCTTTTTTAACTTTGCCACGCCAATTTCAAGTCATGGTGGTAGAGAATGTCGATGAGCGCCATATCAAGCGCGCTTCCTGGTTGTTTCCACTCTATCTGCTCGCCATCAATATCTTTGTCATTCCCGTGGCGCTGGCAGGGTTAATGCTGGGCGAGGCCGCCCAGACACCGGACAGTTTTGTCCTCACCTTACCGCTCGCAGCGGGCTTGGAGTTTTTACCTCTGCTGGTCTTTATCGGCGGGTTATCGGCGGCCACGGGGATGGTCATCGTTGAAACCATCGCACTTTCCACCATGATCAGCAACCAGTTGGTGATGCCGCTTCTGCTGCGCTGGCGCCACCTGCATCTGGATCATCTGTATGATCTCAGTGGCTGGTTATTAGGCATCCGCCGTGTCGCGATCCTGTTTATTCTGTTTCTCGGTTATCTCTATCATGCACTGATCGGAGACTCTTACAGCCTGGTTACCATCGGGCTGGTGTCTTTTGCGGCAGCTGCACAATTTGCACCAGCCCTTTTGATCGGACTCTATTGGCGAGGAGCTACTCGTATTGCAGCGGCAGCCGGCTTGATGGGCGGCATTCTTGTCTGGGGCCACACCTTATTAATTCCAGGTTTTGCTCAATCCGGTTGGCTGGAAATGAGTTTGATTACAGCCGGCCCCTTTGGTATTGAAGCTCTGCGTCCCTACCAGCTTTTTGGGCTGCAAGGTTTGGATATTTACAGTCACTCCCTGTTCTGGAGTATGTTAGTCAATATAGGCTTGATTTTGCTGGTTTCACAATTCACCCAACCCAGCCGCCTCGAACAAACGCAAGCGGTCCTCTTTACCGATGCCCTTCAGAATGAACATCTGCACACCCCTGTTTGGCAAGGCCATACCAGTCGAGGTGAACTACGCCAACTGGTGCATCGTTATCTGGGCGCACAAGCCACGGAGCGTTTATTTGCACCCTTCCAATGTGAAGGCGATCTTTGTGACGATCAAGATCCAGCGCCCTCAGAGATGATTCACCAAGCCGAAAAACAGCTGGCGGGAGCGTTGGGCAGCGCCTCGGCACGGGTGTTGATTAACTCCGTCGTGCGTGGTGAAGCCCTTGATCTACAGGCTGTGCTTAGCATCCTCGATACCACTTCACAAACTCTGGAATACAATCGCCGCCTTGAGCAAAAATCCGAAGAGTTGACGCGCATTGGTCAAGAGTTAAAAGAAGCGAATGATCGCTTACGCGAACTGGATCGACTCAAAGACGAGTTTGTGGCGATGGTCAGCCATGAGCTACGCACCCCCCTCACCTCCATACGTGCATTCGCTGAAATTCTACGCGACACCCCCGATTTACCCGCTACCAAGCGTCAGCATTTTCTGGAAGTGATTGTGCGGGAAAGTGAGCGGTTATCCCGCCTGATTGAAGAGATTCTGGATCTTGCCCGCCTCGAATCGGGACGTATGACCCTGAATTTGCAAAAACTGAATCTGGTCGAAGTGGTTCAGCAAACACGCGATGCCGTGGCACGCCTGTATGAGGACGGCGGTGTTACCCTCACCTTTACACATCAGGCCCAGGATCCCTGGGTCAGTGCGGATCCCGATCGTTTACATCAGGTACTGATTAATTTGCTGGAAAACGCACGTAAATTTGCGAAAACAGGCGCGGGTGAAGTCAGCGTTTCCCTCAGCCAAGTCGGTCGTCACCTCCGCCTGGAGGTCGAAGACAATGGTGAGGGCATTCCAGAATCGGAAAGAGAAAAGGTTTTTGAGAAGTTTCACCAAGTCGAACAGGGGAATCAAGCCCGCCCTAAAGGACGGCCTCGTGGCACTGGCCTAGGCTTGCCGATCTGCCGTGGTATTGTGGCGCATCATGGCGGGCGACTCTGGATAGATGAGCCGGCTGATCTCGGTGGGGCTAATGTCATTCTCGAGCTGCCTAGAATTCCGCCTCCGGCTCAGGCACAGGATCTCGATGCCGTCACAACAGAGCCTTCTCCCTAACCCACTCCCTAATGTCCCCCTAGGACAAGGTTTTACTGTGTGCCGCTAGGCGCTGTAGATCACGCACGGCCAGCATCGCCAGACGCAGCGTTTGTTGCTGCTGGCGAGTGAGCGGACGCAGATCTATCCAACCATCAGCCTGACGTCCTTGCTCCAGAGCCTGCAGCTGCGCCTCCAACAAATAAGTGATAAAAACATGAAAAGCTTGCGTCACATCCACTGCCAGCGTTTTTTTCAGACTGCCCTCTTGCTGCAAAGCCTCAATCCGACTCAAACAATCGATTTCGGGCAGCTGCCGCTTCAGCGCCAACAAACGCAGCGCGCTTTGCAGGGGTAATAATCCCTGGCGCTTTAAATTTAACGCTTGCTGATGCGGAGCCTCTTTACCATCAGCAACCAAACGCTCAAAACGATCTAAGGCCACAGGCGTTTCCGTCATCAGTTCTGCCATTTCATCGAGAAACAATCCGGCGCGTGGCATCATCTGTAAGATGGATGAACGTAAGGTTTCGGTCAGCTCGGGATCACCGTACACCGTATTAAAGTCTAGAAAAATATTGGAGAACTGAACTTGGCGCACCAAACGGCGTCCCGTCCATAAGCGCATCTGCTGGGTCCATTGCGATAAGCTTTTGCGCCATAAAGGCCAGCGCGCCATGACATGGCCTTTACACAAGGGAATACCGGCCAAATCCAAACGTTCAGTAAAACGCTCAGCCAAACTCTGGAACCAGGTATCAATTTCATTGTGACGATCATCCGGATAGTCTTCGATGATCATGGCATTATCTTGATCAGGGCGCAGCAAGCTTTCATGACGCGCACCCGAACCCAGGGTTAAGACCGCAAACCGACAGGGCGCTTCTCCCCAACCTTGAACCGCCATCTCGGCCAGAGACTCACGCAGTGTATGCCGATAAATCCAGTCATTGTGATCACTGATCAATTGAGCAATCAGATAGGCAGGTAAACTCAATTCACGTAGCGCCTGCACCAGAGCCAACTGCCAGGCTTTAGCGTCTTGCAAGCTAGGCTGGGGTCCCAAATCTAAGAAGGCTTGTCGTAACCCTTGCAGCATCTCGGGCCATTGCTCAGTCGCGGGCAGACTCTCTGTTGCAAATAAGCGACGCCAGCTCGACTCTGACCTTGGCATGTTTATCATCCTTTTACTCATCTATTTTTATTTTTTCTTTGTTATACCCCTTAATCCTGCCAATCGCTTTAGGCCAAAAGTCTGATAGCACCGAGGTAGAATCCGTCAGATTCCCATGTAAAATCAGGTGCTATCACTTTTTATCTGAGTTATATCAAAAACTTTACACTTTGAATGCGGCCTGATGATTGCATTCCCCTTGCAGATATAGTGATAATGTATCGCCTTGATAGTTCAAATTGCTAATTGCAGAGAAACCGGATCCGACATGCAATTAAACCTGCCTCAAAATACCAAGAACCGCCTGCAAGGATTGCCCGTGATGCATCTTGGTGCCCTTGCGGTCGTCACAGCGATTACACTCACGGCACTTCTTTGGCCTGAATCTTCGCATGATGAACAAAGCGCTTGGACAGCTTCTGAACTGTTGGATCATTCAGCGCTGATCCGCGATGAAGACCTGCAACACGACTTCTTTAATCACAATCTTTTCTTAGATGAGTCTGAATTCTTAGCCAGCCTCAATGCCCGCCAAGCGGAACCCGGTGTTTTTCACTACAGCATTCAACAGGGTGATACGCTGAGTACAATTTTTGACAAGGCTGCAGTCGGCCAGACGATCATGCATCAGATCCTGGCCGCCGATGAACAGCTGTTGGCGCTCGATATTTTGCGTCCTGGCAACCACCTGACATTCCGTAAAGATGTCGAAACAGGCCATCTAGAAGAGATGGAGCTGTATATCCATGCTGGCAATCGTGTGATCTACCGCCGTGTGGATGAAAACAACTTTGAATTTGAAGAGAAGCTCATTCCTGGCAGCTGGGAGCAGCAGATTGTCAGCGGTGAAATCTATGGCAGCTTTTATGTGTCAGCCATTCGTGCTGGCTTGAGCAAAAGTGAGATTCTCGAAGTCAACAAACTGATGGGCGAGCAGATCGATTTTAATCGCCATATCCGTGCCGGTGATCGCTTCCAGGTGATCCGCAAAGCACAATTCGTTGAGACAGAAGCGACTGGGCAGTCACAAATTCAAGCCATTCGCTTACAACAAAATAACCGTGCTTACACCGCTTTCCTGTTTGAAGATGGTAACTACTATGATGCCAAGGGCGAGAGCTTAACACGTGCCTTCCGCCGCCTGCCGCATGATCAAAACTATCGCATCAGCTCGCCTTTTAATCCCAGACGCTTACATCCCGTAACACGCCGTGTTTCACCGCATAACGGTACAGACTTTGCGATGCCGATTGGTACGCCTGTCGTTTCGATTGGTGATGGTGTGGTCACTCGCGTTGAAAACCATCCTTTTGCTGGACGCTACATTGAGATTCAGCATGGCAGCACCTACAAAACTCGTTATTTGCATCTACATCGCCAATTGGTTAAGCGCGGCGATACGGTGAAGCGTGGTGAGCGTATCGCGTTATCCGGTAATACCGGACGCTCAACCGGCCCTCACCTGCACTTTGAGCTGCATGTAAATGGTCGTCCTGTGAACGCCATGACCGCCAGCCTACCTTTAGCCAAATCGGTTCCACGCGAGCAGTTGGCAAAGTTTAATGAGCAGGTGAATCAGTTGGTGAGTATCATGGATACCGCCTCTCAGGAACAGATTGCACAAAGACAGGATGCGAATCAGCCTGGCAGCTGATTCCAACTCTGAAGGTGAAGCCCATGCCTGTGCTGTCTAATCAAGGCCCTTCTCTCTTAGGTGTCCTACTCGATACGCATCAGCGTGCTTGGGCTAGGCAGGTGAGACGCTCCAGTCTTTGGGTGGTTGGGATTTACCTGCTATTGTCCTCCTCTTTTGTTTCCAGCCAAGAGAATCTAAACGCCGGTTATCGCTTTCTGGCCACACCTTCTGTTCTACAGCAGGGTGCCGGTGAAGTTCTCAACGCTTACATCCCTGCCAACTGGCACACCCTACACCGTGGCTGGGAAGATCAACGCGGCCTTGAAGAGTGGGCACCTCTCGGCCAAACCCTACTTAATTGGCGTGAGATGTTGGCCTTTCAATTATTGGAAGGTGTGCAGATGCAACCTGCCGCTTACTTGCGCCAGCAAGCTGAACACCTATCACGTCATTGTCATTTCAGCGCCTTCCATTCTCTCCCAGTACAGACAAGCAGTGCTCTGCAAGCACCCAACTATCCCAGCGCCATGCAAGCAAGCTGGTGTGGTCAGGTAGAGGGAGCGCCTTGGGGCGAGATACTCCTGACACGTGTCGTTCAAGGTGAACGCACACTGTATATCCTGAGCAAATCTTGGCGCACCATTCCCTTCACCTCCGTGGTGGGCATCGGACTACCGGAAAGCGAAATACAGCTCTGGTCAGAGACGCTCAGCCGCTCTTTCCTCTGCGACTCCAACCTTAACAACTGCCCTTTCTAAAGCGGCCACCCCATCACTAGAAACCGCCTCTAGACTCATGCCCTTAATTGGCATCATTGATGTCGAGGTATGCTGGCCTAAACCCAGATCAGACAACAGCTTCGCCAGAATTTCTCCAGCTTGATAGCTTTGTGCACGTTGAAAAGCCGCTTCGCGCATGGCGGCATGCAAGGGTGGACAACTGAAATAGGTCATACAGGCGTGCAGCATCTCTTGCTCACTCTCGACCAAGTAGCCACAGATTTCATGCTGAAGGATATCCTGCGGTCCCTTGTCACGATAAGCCACAACCGGTAAACCACAGCTCAGCGCTTCCAACACCACACAACCGAAGGTATCAAAGCGCGAGGGCAACACCAGCAGACTCGCCTGCTGATAAATTTCGACTAGGCTCGAGATGGGCAACCAACCTAAAAAACGCGCATGTGGCATTTGTGCTTCCAACTCTGCTTTTAACGGCCCATCACCGGCAATCCAAAGTTGCGCCTTGGGAAAACGCGCCTTGATCTGAGCAAACAGTGCCGGTAATTGTTTGACGCCCTTTTCATCACTCAAGCGCCCAACATAAAGCAATACCTCATCCTTAACGAGACCTATCTTCCCGGCTTGATCACGTAGCGGCTGGAAGACCTGGTTGACCCAGTGTCGCGTCAGCTTCACCTTCTCCACCGGTATATTCATCGCCTCTGAACTTAACCATTGAGCTTGTGCCGTATTTAAAACCAGTAGTTGATCAAACTGTTGATAAAACAGTCGTAACAAGCGGCGTAATCGATCTAAGTGCTGTCGATGATGCGGCTGGGTTTGTTCAAAATAACTCAGCCAATCGGTGTGTAGATAAAAACTCGCCGGAACCGAGTAGGCCTGCTTAAGATAGAGCGCGACCAATCCCATCACCAGCTCCGTTGAACAGACAATACGATCATAACCACCCTGTTCAAACAAGCGCTGGATTTCGAGCAGATCCGGCAGGTGTAAGACTTGATCCGATAAGGGTTCTAAAGGGATAGATTGCAAGGGTCTGACAACTTGCAGATGGGCTTGAGTGTTTAACTCTGGATCACACACGAGAAGATCGATCGGCAGATGGCGCTCACGCACTTCCTGCAAAAGTGTTTTTAAAACAGCCGATACACCGTTACTCCCTTGAAAACTATCTGTCAGCCACAGCACTCTTTGTGGGTGCTGATGCGTATTCAGCTCATCTGCAAGCTGATTCAAAAACTCACGATTAGCATATAACACCTGAGTTCCGGCAAACGAAGCCCCTGCCGTCACCGCTCCGGCCAGAGAGGGGAAGGTTAAACGATCCATCCAGCGCAGAAGATTGACTGAGTTCATACTCTTAGGCGTTTGCCGTTCGGCACCAAACAGGCTTCGCAAAGAGGTTGGCATCTCCAAATGGCTTAACAACTGATCCAAAGAACCACAGGCTTTTGTCTGCGTCGAAACCCGCGCCCACTCCTCCCCCAGACGCGCAAACAGAATACGACTGATATCTGTGAACAAACCTGGAATACTTTCTTCTAAACACTGTGTTAAATATTCAGGTTGTTGACGACGTGTGCGCGCGATCTGTTTTACGCGCTTTAAAACCGGTTTGAATTCTCGACTCACCCCGAGGCTGGTCCATAGCTTAGGACGCTTACCCGCCAAGGATTTATGAAAAGTATGCAGAAAAGTTAGTGTGTAACGATGACGACGCAGCTCCTGCATGACGTTGCTCACGCCCAAACACAAGAGTTTGTCCTGCATCGGTCCCTGATGCATAAACAGACGCAATAACCCCGGATCTTCCATATTCAGCGCCACCTGCGCAAAATAATCCAAAAAACTCGTGGTTAAGCGTTCACTGCCACCGGGATCGCCATAAGGAACACAGTGTCCTTCACGCAGCGCCTGCAAGGCGAGCTGAGAGGCCGGCTGATCCTTGAGCACTTGTTGTAGATTGGGCACCCACAACTGAGTCCCGCAGTGTCCCGCAAAAATGCCATTATGATCATCCGACCCCCCGGTCATCACTTTACGATAGGGATGCTGGCAAAACTCATCCAGGGCAATGCCTTGCTCACGACTGAGCCTATCTAAGCGCTCAGGTGTCAAACTTTCCACCCAAGCACGCGTAAGCTGGTTCTGCCAAACTCCACGCTGACCATTGAGCACTTCAAAACGCTCAAAGAGAATCGCCAACCTGTCTAGAAGTCTGGGATCTATTTTTTGGCGTTTAGAATAAAAAAACAGAGGATGCGGCAGTACCGTCGGCAGATGATGCAAACGGGTATAAGCCAAAAACTCATAGATATTATGGCGCAGGCGCTGTAAACGCCCCTCCTGTTCCGGCGTAAACCCATAGGTGAGAACATGAACACTCAAATGACCATCGGGAAAATGGCAGGTGAATTCAGCCGCCGCGAGAATATCCAAGCCCTGCTCCATTAAAGCCCAGCAGGAGCGTGCATTATTATGATTGGTGATGGTCAGAGCCTGGCAGCCAGCACCTTGTAACTGTTGTACGAGGTCTTTCGTTTTGAGCCAAGTTTCCGGCAAACCCAGTAACCGCCCCCAGAGCTCATCCGGTACATCACTGTTGGCATCATGACAGTGCAGATCCAGACGTAAACAACTTTGCGCATCCTGACTGGCAAGGCCCTGTTGAATAAACTGACGGTAATCTTCACGTAGCTGCTGATGAAACGGGCTGACCTTCATTCCTAAACTCCCCTATGGCGATCTAGACATGCTAGAAGGCAAAGATGACAAGCTTTTGACAGGGAATCACACCACCAGGGGTCAGCACCGATAGATTGGCCGAATTTGGCAAAAAACTGCTAGAATGCAGGCAGTTATTGGCGATCGGGACAGTTTTTTATGGCATCACGTTTCTGGGCAAGCTGCCTGTTGTTTATCAGTCCTCTGGTTTGGGCAGAAAACGGATTCATCAGTTATTTTAAAACCGAAGATGGCCGCACGAATTGGCAATATATCGCCAACTTCTCCAGTGGTGTGTTAATCATTCTGTTATCGATCAGCGCCTTGATTCTGCTGTTGATCTGGCGCAAAGCTTGGCATGCTAACCGCGAGCTTACCGCAATACGCAACGAGCTGGAGCTACGCGTTGAACAACGCACTGCCGAATTACGCGCTTCTGAGACCTATATTCAAAACATTTTACGCTCCCTCCCGCTGATGCTGGTGGGACTCGATCGCTCTGGCAAGATCACCCATTGGAACCAACGTGCCGAAGAGATCGCCGGCATCCCCATGGAAGAGGCTTTAGGTCATGATCTTTGGCAGATCTATCCGACGATTTCAATTGCACCGGATCAGATTCGCCAAGCTTTAGATCAGAATCAGACGCTGTACTTTAAGCAGAACCAGAGTGGCCTCTATTACTTTAATATCACCATCTATCCACTTCAGGATCAGAGTGAAGCCGGTGTGGTCTTGTTGATTGATGATGTGACACAAAAAATCATCGCCGAAAATATGCTCATCCACAATGACAAGATGGCGACTATGGGTGAACTGGCGGCAACCATGGCACATGATATCAACGCTCCCTTACAAGCCATTCTCTTTGATCTGAGTAGCTATCAAAGCCTACTTGAAAAAAGCACCCTGATGAACGATGAGTCGCAATGTAATCGTGAGGTGATGCGCTTAAGCACCCTGCTCACCGATGCCTCAGAAAAAGGACGTCAAGTCGCCGCCATCATCAACAACCTGCTTAACTTTGCACGCCGACGCAGCGATGAAAAACAAGCCGCGCAGCTGCCTGAGGTGATGGAACATGCCATTGAGTTAGCCCGAGATGTGTTGAATCTACCCGATCAACCGGCTTTCCGTGATATTCAGATTGAGCGCAACTACCAGGCGAATCTTCCACCGATTCCCTGCTATGTTATCGAACTGCAACAAGCCTTCCTCAACCTTTTGCGCCATGCCTATGAAGCCTTGATCGCCTGCCCACGTGATATTACCCCCACCCTGCGTATCTCCATGCAGGAATACTACGACCAAGCGATCTGGATTAAGATCGAGCACAATGGTTTGGGATTAAATCATGAAGAGCAGATGAGTTTGTTCGAGCCCTTCTTTAGTCAGGATCAACAAGGCGAACCCGATGATGCGCATAAACGCCTGTCTTTTCCCTACTTTATTATTACCGAACAGCATCAGGGCCACATGGCGGTCACCTCAGATGTGAACAGCGGCACGACTTTCCATATGCAGATAGGACGCTAAACGATGTCTCAACCCTTACTGCAGGTTTCCAATCTCCATGTCAACTTTGCCGATAAGCAGGTGGTGTGCGGTGTAGAGTTCAGCCTCAAGCCGGGGCAATGCCTCGCTTTAGTGGGTGAATCTGGCTCGGGCAAATCGGTGACCGCCCTGTCTATCTTGCAGTTGTTGCCCTACCCACACGCTCAGCATCCAAAGGGTAGTATTCTCTATCAAGGCCAAGAGTTGCTGGGCGCTGCACCTGGAGATTTACGTCAGTTACGCGGCAACCGTATCAGCATGATTTTTCAGGAGCCGATGACCTCCCTTAACCCTCTGCATACGGTTGAAAAGCAGCTGACGGAAAGCCTGTTACTGCATCGAAAACTCAACCGTCAACAAATTCAACAGCGCCTACTTGAACTCTTAGACCTGGTAGGAATTCCACAACCTGAAAGGCGCTTGCGCCAGTATCCACACGAGCTCTCCGGTGGATTGCGCCAACGTGTCATGATCGCCATGGCGCTGGCCAATGAGCCTGAGCTGCTCATCGCGGATGAGCCCACCACCGCTTTGGATGTCACCATTCAAAAGCAGATCCTGGAACTCTTGACCGAACTGCGCCAACGCTTAAATATGGCCATTTTACTCATTACCCATGATCTCAACGTCGTCCGGCGTTATGCCGACCAGGTTTGTGTACTCTATCAAGGTCAGCAGATCGAATATCAAGAATGTGCCAAGCTATTTGCACAGCCACAAGCACAATATACACGTGACCTGCTAGCGGCTGAGCCCGAAGGCCGTCCTGCGGCGGTAGCCAATGATGCCAAAACTCTGTTGGATGTGAGACAGTTAAAAGTCTGGTTTCCAATTCATGCCGGGGTGTTAAAGCGCATTGTCGATCATCACAAAGCGGTTCGGGAAGCGAGCTTTCAGCTCCGTCAGGGTGAGACCTTAGGGGTCGTTGGGGAATCCGGTTCAGGTAAAACCACGCTCGCGTTAGCGGTTCTACGTCTTTTGCGTTCTGAAGGTGAGATCCGCTTGCAGGATCACCGCCTAGACCAGCTCAATCAGAAAGCACTCCTACCATTACGTAAATCGATACAGATTGTTTTCCAAGACCCTTATGGCAGCCTCAGTCCACGCATGCTGATTGGGGAATCCATCGCCGAAGGACTGGAAATTCATGAACAGCTCAGCTCTACTGAACGTGAAGCACGAGTGATCGAGGCCTTGCGTGATGTGGGCTTAGATCCTGAAACGCGCCACCGCTATCCACACGAATTTTCAGGTGGACAGCGCCAACGTATCGCCATTGCACGCGCCCTTGTACTCAAACCGCAAGTCATTGTCTTGGATGAACCGACTTCAGCGCTCGATCGCAGCGTACAGAAACAGATAATCGAATTGCTACGTGCACTGCAGCAACGCTACGGCCTAAGCTATCTATTTATCAGCCATGATCTCGCCGTGGTACGTGCCCTAAGCCATAAAATACTGGTGATGAAAGAAGGGGATGTGGTCGAGCAAGGCGAGTCCGAGCAAATTTTTACCCAAGCTCAACACCCTTACACGCGTGCTTTGCTAGAAGCTGCTTTAGGTTAGGCCTAGGCTTAACGTACCCTTTCAACCCACTGCTTATGAACACAAAAAACCGCGATCTGAAGTCTGCCTCCTTTGTGGCCTGTCCACGGATAAAGAGGTCTTCAGATCGCGGTTTTTTAATTAACTAGATTGTGACAACCCAGAGATAGCGAAAGATCAGTTGCGCTCGATCCGCGCTGCATCACGCAGACTCTGCAAACGCGCTTGATACTCCTGCTGCCCCTGATTCGACCCCAAAATTGACTGCATCAGGCGCATCTCCTCTGCAGTTAACTCCGTAGCATTTTCATGGATAGCCTCTAGGCGTACCAAGACTTGACTGCCGTCCGCTAGCGCCAGCTGACTGAACGCAGCCCCCTCTGCGGGTAACTGCAAGGCAAATACATGGTTACGGATATCCGTTGGCACGTCGGCTGCACCGCGGTTAGCCCCTTGTAACGCTGTCCAGCTGTACTCTTGGGTTAAATCTTCCAGTGATTGCCCTTGGCGTAAAGCCTCTTTCCAATCTTGAATGCGCGTATTTAATTGCGCACGTGCCTTCTCAGTCAGCAGCTCCATCTCCAACTCTTGACGAACTTCAGTGAAGCTCAAGGCACGGGCCGGCAGGTGCTCCTTCACACGTACTACTAGTGTGGTATGACGGTTCAACTCGATCGGCGCACTGTTTAAGCGCTCGCGCAGCACATCCTGACTAAAAGCGGCTTCAAGCACGCGCGCATGACGTCCTAAAGGATCACCCGTACCATCACGTGCGATCGCCTCACTGGTCTGAACCTCAATGCCTAACTCTTCCGCCGGCAAGGATAAATCGGCTGCTGAAAAGGTCAGATCCGCCAGACGCTCAATCTCTTCAACATAACGTCTTTCAGCATCGCGCTCAGCAACCTCCATGCGTAGATCAAACGCGACCTCTGCCAGACTTGGTGGTGCCATAGCGCGCACCTCATCTAAGCGAATCAGGTGATAACCAAATTCGGTTTCAACTGGCGTGGAGACTTGTCCAGGCTCCAGGCTAAACAGGGTATCGGCAAAGGGACCGACTAGCATTTCTTGCGTGACAAAACCGATACTGCCACCGGCAGCAGACGAGCCTGGATCATCCGAAAACTCACGTGCCAAGTCTTCAAAGGAGGCTCCGGCCTCTAACTCCAGATGCAAGGACTGAATCTGTGCCAAGGCAGCCAAAGCATCACGCTCAGAATTAATCTCAATCAAAATATGAGAGGCCGAACGCTCCTCTTCACTTTGAAACTCCGCAACCATTTGCTGCCACAGACGCTCAACCTCTTCATCAGATACGGCATCAGGATCAACAAACTGATCACGCTCCAGCAATAGATACTCCAGAATAACTTTTTCAGGTGCCTGGAGTTGTGCCGCACGCGTTTCGTACAGTGCTTGGATCTCATCATCACTCACAGCCACCCGATTCATCTCAGGCAAAAGCGGGAAACGCACAAAGGCAAAGTCGCGTGTTTGCTGATCCAATGCCACTAAGCGTTCCACTTCAGACGGCGTGACAAAAGAGGATAAGGCATAAGCTGCCTGTTCCTGTTCTATCAAGGTTTCCATACGCAGCAATTCACGGTACATCAGTGGCGTAAATCCGGCTCCACGCAAAACCGCTTCAAACTGATTACGATCAAAACGGCCATCGATCTGAAATTGCGGCGTCATGACAATTAACTGATCGAGCATCTCTTCCGACAGATAGAGCCCCTGCTTGGCGGCTGACTGGGTCAACAAGGTGCGCTCTATCAGATCTTCCAAGACCATACGGCGTAAAAGATTTTCATCAATCTGTGTTGGATCGGCAGCCTCACCCATCTGCGATAGGATCTGTCTACGTTGTAGCTCAACACCTCGGAACAGCTCTTGCGCACTGATCTCTTCACCATTGACACTAGCCGGTGCTTTTTCTTTTGAGCCGAGGCCAACCAGTGATTCCACCCCCCAAAGTGCAAAAGTCAGCGCTATCAGGCCGACGATCACTTTGGCGATGATGCCCTGTGAGTTATCGCGAATGGTTTGTAGCATTGTTAAGAATTCACCCTGTTGATCGATACAAAAAAAGCGCACCCGTAGAATGCGCTTTTTTTGACATGGATAAAGCTTGTAACAGAGAAATGACGGGGGCCAAAGTGGCTAGAGTCATCACGGAGGTTCCAGGCTTCCCTTGATAGATACGAAACGTCTATCAGTTGTTTACAGCGTCTTTCAGCGCTTTGCCTGGCTTGAAAGTCGGCAGTGTTGCAGCAGAGATTTCGATTGGCTGACCAGTCTGAGGGTTGCGGCCAGTACGTGCAGCGCGCTCCTTCACAGAAAAAGTACCAAAGCCAACAAGTGCAACCGATTCATTATTCTGCAGCGCCTGGGTGATAGCTTCCAGCGTTGCATCCAGTGCGCGGCCAGCTGCTGCCTTAGGCAGATCCGCAGATGCTGCAATTGCATCGATCAGTTCAGACTTATTCACATTGTTCCCCTTAAATACACCGTTATTTTGTTCTGTAACTTTTACGCCCAGCGAGTTACCGCACTTTATACCAACTCACTGAAACCAGTGTCAACCGGCCAGAGGCCTTTTCTCACGCGGCTTTGCCTTAATGCGTGCTGACCTGACCTGGCTCAGTTTTTGTAGCGGACTCGGCTGAAACGACAGCGGCTTCTTCTTTCGGAAGTGGCTCAGGTTTGCGCGTTAACGCCAACTCCAGCACTTCGTCGATCCATTTTACCGCTTTTATCTGTAAATCTGCCTTAATATTTTCAGGGATTTCTTTCAAATCACGGGTATTTTCTTGGGGAATCACAACCGTTTTAATGCCACCACGATGGGCCGCCAAGAGTTTTTCTTTCAAACCACCAATCGGCAAGACCTGGCCACGCAGCGTGATCTCACCGGTCATGGCCACATCTGAACGCACCGGAATACCGGTCAGTGCCGAAACTAGAGCTGTACACATCCCGATGCCCGCGCTGGGACCATCTTTCGGGGTTGCACCTTCCGGCACATGAATATGAATATCATTTTTCTCATGGAAGTCGGCGGCAATCCCCAACTCTTGGGCGCGATGACGCACTACGGTTAATGCCGCTTGGATCGACTCTTTCATCACATCCCCTAACGAGCCGGTTTGCACCTGACGTCCTTTACCGGGTACCACCGCAGACTCGATGGTCAGAATCTCCCCTCCCACCTGCGTCCAAGCCAGGCCGGTCACATGACCAATCAGATCTTCCTCTTCCGCTTTTCCATAATTGAATTTATGCACACCCGAGTAAAACTCCAGATTCTCGGCAGTTAGTGGGTGATGATCCTGACGTGAGCGTTTCAGTGCGATCTCTTTCACCACCTTACGGCAGATTTTCGCAATCTCACGTTCCAGACCACGCACACCCGCTTCACGAGTGTAGTAACGGATCAGGTCACGAATGGCATCTTCACTGAAGCTCAGCTCCGATTCTTTCAAGCCATTTTGTTGAATCTGCTTGGGAACCAGATAATTACGAGCGATATTCAGCTTTTCATCTTCGGTGTAACCCGGGATACGGATGATCTCCATACGATCCAACAAAGGGCCTGGAATATTCATGGAGTTAGAGGTGCACACAAACATGACATCGGAAAGATCCAGGTCTACTTCCAGATAATGATCGTTGAAGGTGCTGTTCTGCTCAGGATCTAACACCTCAAGCAGCGCTGAAGAGGGGTCACCACGGTGATCCATGCCCATCTTATCGATCTCATCCAATAAGAAGAGCGGGTTGCGCACCCCAGCTTTGACGATCTTCTGCACCAGCTTGCCCGGCATGGAGCCGATATAGGTACGGCGGTGACCACGAATTTCCGCCTCATCACGCACCCCGCCTAGGGCCATACGCACATATTCACGGTTTGTCGCCCGTGCAATCGAACGACCTAGAGAGGTTTTACCTACACCCGGTGGGCCCACCAAACAGAGAATAGGTCCTTTCAGTTTTTTAACGCGTTTCTGTACCGCAAGGTATTCGATAATACGATCCTTAACCTCTTCCAAACCAAAGTGGTCTTCATTCAGGATCTTCTCAGCACGCTGCATGTCAAAACGCACTTTTGAACGCTGACTCCAAGGAATCTGTAGCATCCAATCGATGTAACCACGCACAACTGTCGCCTCAGCGCTCATCGGCGACATCATTTGCAATTTTTTATGTTCAGCCAGCGTTTTATTCAACGCCTCCTCTGGCATGCCTGCTGCTTCGATACGACGACGCAACTCGTCCATATCATTCGCACCACTTTCGTCCATGTCGCCTAGTTCTTTCTGAATCGCTTTCATCTGCTCATTCAGATAATACTCGCGCTGGCTTTTCTCCATCTGTTTTTTGACACGACCACGAATGCGCTTTTCGACCTCAACCAGATCGATTTCCGATTCCATTTTGGCCATTAAATGCTCAAGGCGCTCACGGCTGCCGAGCATTTCAAGAATCACCTGCTTATCTTCGAGCTTAAGCGCCATATGGGCGGCGATGGTATCGGCCAGACGCCCGATATCATCAATATTCTGTAAAGAGTTCAGGACTTCAGAAGGAATCTTTTTATTGACCTGAATAAAGCGCTCAAACTGCTCTAATGCCGTGTGTTTATAGATATCACTTTCGGCTTCACTGATTGCTTCAGACTCGAGTGGACTCACGGTAGCGGTAAAACAATCACCTTCATCCGTCAAACACTCCAACTGAGCACGATACTCCCCTTCAACCAGTACTTTGACTGTGCCATCCGGTAATTTGAGCATCTGTAGAATGTTGGCGACAGTTCCGACATGAAAAAGATCTTCGGCTAGAGGCTCATCTTCAGTGGCGCTTTTCTGCGCGACCAAAAGTATCTGCTTATCTTGCGCCATGGCGATATCCAGCGCATGGATCGACTTAGCACGACCAACAAATAAAGGGATTACCATATGCGGATAGACAACAACATCACGCAGTGGCAGAACTGGAAGCTCGATGCTTACAACATCTTCTTTGGCTTCAACATGACTCATAATATGCTTGCCTCTGTGCAGTGCACCAAGCCTGAGTGGCTTGTGCCTAAAACTCTTACATCAGTCTATGGGGGTCACGGGGGAAAAAACAAGCCGCCGTTTGCGAAGTTTGACGTTCTAATGACAAATACGGCGGCATGAAGGCTTTGGTGCAGATTAGGGGATTATTTGTAGTAAGCGTTATCTGTTTTGCTGTGGTCAGTGACATCTCGCACACCGACTAAACCTGGAACACGCTCAATCAAGGTACGCTCAACGCCATCTTTTAAAGTTAGATCCACCGCGCTACAGCCTTGGCAACCACCGCCAAACTGCAGAACAGCGATATGACCTTCTTCCTCTTCAACCAGCTCAACTAACTTGACTTCGCCACCGTGAGCCGACAAACCTGGATTTATATCTGAGTAAAGAATGTAATTGATTTGATCTTGAATTGGACTCTCCGGCGTGACCTTAGGCATTTTGGCATTAGGTGCCTTAATCGTCAGCTGTCCACCCATACGGTCTTCGGCAAAATCAATTTTGGCTTCCTCTAGGTAAGGCAAGCTGTTGCGTTCCAGATAAAAAGTTACCTGCGACAAGGCCAAGACTTCATCTTCGCTGTTGACTTCGTCTGGACGACAATAAGCTAGGCAGGTTTCAGCGTAGGGGGTCCCTGGCTGGGTGACAAATAAACGCACACCTATACCGGCGACCTGCTGCTTTTCCAGTAGTTGTGCCAGATAGGTTTCGGCGCTAGGAGTTATATCTATGCTCATCATCGCTCACATCTCATGCATTGAACCGACATAGAACAAAGCATACACGCAAATTAAATCCGAGTAAATTGCTCAGTTATTAACCACGTACCGCTTTTCTCTGCTCCCCTCTGTGCAATCTCTGCTAAACTAGGCCTTCAAAATTTTAGAGAGATTATCCATGCGTCGCAAAGCGCCGACCCGTTCCTCACGCAAGCCGCAAGCGCCTTCAGCCCAGCCGATCGAAGTCACCCTCGACAGCTTTAATCAGGATGGTCGCGGTGTCACGCGTCATGCCGGAAAAACCCTGTTTGTGCGGAATGCCTTGCCGGGAGAGCGTGTGCTTGTGCAGCTCACCGCCTGTCATGCGCGCTATGATGAAGGTGAAACATTGGAGCTGTTAAGCCCATCCAGTGATCGTCGTGAGCCGGGCTGTGTAGCCTATGGGCAATGCGGAGGGTGTGATCTGCAACATCTGGAAGCTGCCAAGGCATTGGAGCTTAAACAGCAGAGTGTTCTGCAACAGCTACAGCGCTTAGGAAAGGTTCAGCCTGAAACTCTCAGCGCGCCCATTACCTCTGCTGCCTGGAACTATCGGCGCAGCGCACGTATCGGCATGAATCAGCGCCAACGCGATCAACAACTCTTAGTTGGCTTTCGCCGACGCGGCTCTTCTAAGTTAATCGATCTTGATGGCTGCCCCGTTTTGCAATCGCGTGTTGAGAAACTTTTTATACAGATTAAACACGTGTTGGCGGAGGAAACCGAGCTTCGCCATCTAACGCATTTGGATCTACATCTCGGCGATGATTCGGGTGTCCTCTGCTTACGCATCACGCGCCCACTCAATTCAGCTTTAATTCAACGCTTAACAGCCCTAGCAGTAGAATTGAACCTAGCCCTCGTCACTGAAGATAACGACGGACAGCTTGCCTGGTTATATGGCTGCGCTGAAGACTTAACCTATTCACCCTACGCTGAACTGAAATTGCACTTCCAGCCGGGTGATTTTTTGCAGATCAATCCTGAAGTCAATCGCCAGTTGGTGGCCCGAGCGCTAGAGTGGCTCGCCCCTGCACCCGGCCAGCATCTCCTCGATCTGTTTTGCGGGCTGGGTAATTTTTCACTGCCGATCGCTGCAAGCGGTGCACGCCTTTCCGGTGTCGAAGGCAGTGCCGATATGGTAAAACGTGCCGAAGAGAATGCACGTAGCAATCAACTTGGGCACTGCCAATTTTATAGCGCAGATCTCAGCCAGGATATTCGCGCCCATCAATGGTACCGCCAAACCTATGATGCCATTCTGCTCGATCCTCCACGCTCAGGGGCCGCCAACCTGATTCCCGCTCTGGCCGCTCTTAAAACACAGAAGATTCTATATGTGGCTTGCAACCCCGCCGCGCTGGCACGCGATGCCGCTTTATTGGCCGCCGAAGGCTATCGCCTGACCCAGTTTTGTGTAGCCGATATGTTTCCGCAAACCTCACACATTGAATCTTTAGCGCTGTTTCAGCCACAGCGACGCTAGTCAGGAAACCTTCTTTCATGTTCGATATAGTCTATGCCGATGATGTTATGCTGGTGGTGAACAAACCAGAAGATCTACTTTCTGTTCCAGGCATCGGTGAGGAAAAAAAGGACTGTTTGGTCACACGCCTACAACGCGAATTTCCAACGGTGCGGATTGTTCATCGGCTCGATTTTGCGACCTCGGGCTTGATCGTTCTGGCACTCAATGCTGGCTCACATCGAGCCTTGAGTATTCAATTTCAGAACCGTGTGCCGAAGAAACGTTACCAGGCGCGCGTACATGGCCAGCTCACAGAGGATAAAGGAGAGATCCTCCTCCCTCTGGCACCCGATTGGGAAAGACGCCCCCGAATGAAGGTGGATCACGAACTGGGTAAACCCTCTCAAACACACTGGGAATGCATCAGTCGCGATCAAGATTCCAGTCGAGTTTTACTCTATCCCCACACCGGACGCTCACATCAACTACGTGTCCACCTGTTATCGATTGGTCATCCGATTCTAGGAGACGTGTTTTACACCGATGAAGCTCAACATCAAGGCTATCCCAGAATGATGCTGCATGCCGACCGCTTAGGATTAGAGCATCCCGTGCAGGGACATTGGCTAGAATTTAGCAGTGAGTGTCCGTTTTAACTCGGACACTCTGCAAGGCGCTCAAACCCAAAAAAAGCAAACCAGGATTCGGTCAGACTTCTGACTATGAAGGGTTAAACGATACGGCGCAGGGCAGCACCCTGTTGAAAGGCCAGGATATTTTCCTGAGTTTGCTGAAGAATCGTCTGACGCGCCTCAACACTTCCCCAAGCACTATGTGGGGTGACGATCAAATTCGGTAGAGTTGGATCTAACAAGCAATTACCTTGGCGCGGCGGCTCCACCGACAAAACATCCGTTGCCGCTCCCGCTAGATGACCTGAACGCAGCACGGAAGCCAAAGCCTCTTCGCAAACAATGCCACCGCGTGCAGCATTAATCAAAAAGCTACCCGGTTTCATCCGCGCCAACATCTCGGCATCCAGTAGGTTACGGGTCGCATCGTTCAAAGGGCAGTGAATACTCAACACATCGATTTGCGGGAGTAATTCCACCAGAGGGACGCGCCCAGCCTCACTCTGCTGCGTCCCTGGACGCTGAGCAATCATCACCTGCATCCCAAAGGCCTCAGCTAAACGTGCGACCTCAGCTCCCAAAACACCATAACCCAGAATCCCGAGAACACGACCACGCAGTTCGAAAATAGGGTAATCGAGCAAGCAGAATTGCTCAGCTTGATTCCATCGCCCCTGCTGCACAGCTTGATGATAATCCAGCAAGCGCGTGTGCAAGGCCAACATCAGGCTAAAGACATGCTGTGCAACAGAGTGGGTGCCATAGGCCTGGCAATTGACAACCGCTACACCCTGCGCCTGAGCGGCATTCAGATCGATGTTATTGACGCCGGTTGCCACTACACAGATCAAAGCCAGATGATCAGCTTGCTGGATCGCCTCGGCATCAATGACGACCTTATTGGTAATCACCAGATCAAAACCCTGAATGCGACTTTGTACTTGATTGGGTTGAGTGTTGGGATAGAGCACCAACTCCTCAACCACAGATTCCAGGCCACTAAAATCTAGGTCATCCAGACTGAGTGTATCGAGAAAGACTGCGCGCACGCCTAAACCTCAAGCGATAGGCTGATCAAAATCAATCCCTAAACGACGCCCCACCTCTTCATAGGCCTCGATCACACCGCCTAATCCTTGACGGAAACGATCTTTATCCATTTTTGTACGCGTCGCTTTGTCCCAGAGACGGCAGCCATCTGGGGAGAACTCATCACCGAGGACGACTTGACCTTTAAACAAACCAAATTCAAGTTTGTAATCCACCAGAAGCAGACCGGCATCATCAAATAACTTCTTCAACACTTCGTTGGCTTTAAACGTTAAGCGTTTCGCTTCTTCCACCTGCTCCAGATTTGCCCAACCAAAAGTCGCAATATGAGACTCATTGATCATCGGGTCACCCAACGCATCATTCTTCAAGAACATCTCAAAGGTCGGTGGATTTAACTCCAGGCCCTCTTCAATACCTAAACGACGGCAGATAGAACCGGCAGCAAAGTTACGCACTACACACTCAACCGGCATCATTTCCAGGCGCTTAACTAGGCTTTCTCTGTCGGATAACAGCTTTTCAAAATGCGTGGGAATTCCTGCCGCAGACAGTGTTTGCATGATAAAAGCATTGAACTGGTTATTCACCTTGCCCTTACGATCCAGCTGCTCAATTTTTTTACCATCAAATGCCGAGGTATCATCACGAAACAACATCACCATAAGATCGGGATTGTCCGTGGTAAAAACTGACTTAGCCTTGCCAGAATAGAGTTCTTCACGCTTTTCCATTCTTTACTCCAAAAGGCGGGCTCTGACAGCACCGCACTCATAAAAATTAACGTCTCAGATCTGCGCGGGCAGATACTCTCGAATGTCCCAAAGAATCTCTTCCGCTACGATGGCCGGTGCGGCAACCCCTTCATCCGTCAGAACGGTCACCACAACACCGGAACGTGTACGACTCAGCTGCACCTGGTAACGACCCACATGCTCAAACTCACCACTGGCCGTATTAAAGATGCCTCGTCGACCGCTACCAAAGACATAAATAACGCGCCCAGCAAACCAAATTTTATATCCTTCTTGGTTGGCCAAGTTATTTGGATCATTCAGGTCAACGGCCATATCGTCATCTTCCAACAACTCAGCCGTTGTCCGCGCGCCCTTAGAGGTGTAGCTAATGACTTCAGACGTTTCTTTGCCATCAAAGCCTAGTGCAGAGCTGATAATCCGTGTATCCAGCTTGATTTCACCACGATCGGAGTGCAGCCATTCAAAGAAGCCCATTTTCTTAGTGTCATCAAAAGGCGTTGTGGTGGTGTAGGTCATATAAAAGGTGCCAGAAGCCTGATCACGCGTCCCTACATCGAGGTTAGCTGACGTCAAGGCCGCATCGATCAGATGCCAGGCTGTATCAGCATCGGCACTGATACGTAACGCCGGATTACCACGTGAATCACGTCCTAACTGAGGCTGACTGCGGCGCTGCTGCTCCATCGCCAGCAAACTCTGCGCACTCGAGGGTGCCGTAGCACGGCTCAAATAACGCAGCATTTCAAACATCATGTCGGTTTTGAAGCCAACATCGGCAATCGAGCCATCCCAATCAATCGCCTCAGGCCCTTGACCGGCTGGGAACTGAGCATGCTTTAAACTGATGGCTGTGCGCGAATAATCTGCGGGATCTGGACGTACACTCACCCGAATTTTATTATCCGCAGGCCCTTCAATACCTTGCAGCGTCAAGCGCTTAATCCAACGATCAATAAAGCTGTAATCACGGCCGTCGGTACGAATCCATTCGGATTCCATCGTACCCAGACGAGGATCCGTACGTGCAATACGCACCCCATTGTATTCCCAGAAATCCAGCATTTTCAGCCAGACATCGGCAATCGGCTCATCCACAACGATAATACGCTGCCCTTCTAAACGGCTCAGACTGACGGTTTCTGAACCCGGATCGGCATAGAAAAATTCAGGTCGTGGGACTCGAAAGCGCTCACCACTGCGTGTTGCTGTCACGCCCACATCCGGAACCACCAGCTGCTCGCGCATCTCGCGCGCACGCAAATGCTCAGGCACCTGGAGACGCGATGCGCCTTCGGCTAATTCGTAGTCCTGGCTACGGTCACGGATCAGACCATGTTCACCGTACACCGGATTTTTCTTGATAGGGTTACAACCGATCAGGCCTAACGCCAGACCTGTCACGATACACGCAGAGATACCATACTTAATCATGCAATCGCCTGTCAGGATAAGCCGCTGTCGTGCATCGCTGCACGCACTAGGCCATGGTAACACGTTGACAAAGGTGTTAGAGGTAAGCGGATGCCTGGGCCAATCAAGCCCATTTCCGCCAAGGCCCACTTCACCGGAATTGGATTCGCTTCTACAAACAACTGAGTATGCAGAGGCATTAACTTAGCCTGCAAAGCACGCGCTTCCTCTACCTTGCCTTGCTCACCAAGCGCACAGAGTTTTGCCATTTCAGCCGGTGCCACATTCGCCGTCACCGAAATATTGCCATGCCCGCCCATCAGGATGAGTTCAATCGCGGTCGCATCATCACCGGAATAGACAGCAAACTCTTTTGGCAATGTCTCTATCAGAAAACGAGCGCGTTCGAGATTGCCTGTGGCTTCTTTGATGCCAACGATATTTTTGACTTCAGCCAAACGGATCACGGTCTCTGGCAACATGTCACAGGCGGTACGCCCCGGCACATTGTATAGAATCTGAGGAATATCAACGGCTTCAGCAATGGCTTTAAAATGCTGATACAAGCCTTCTTGTGTGGGCTTGTTGTAATAAGGCGTCACTAGGAGGCAAGCATCAGCACCTAAATCTTTAGCCGCTTGCGTCAGTTCAATCGCCTCTCGGGTTGAATTCGCGCCTGTCCCGGCAATGACTGGAATACGTCCCGCCACCTGCTCAATAATAAAGCGGATCACTTGGGTATGCTCATCACAATCCAAAGTGGCTGACTCACCGGTGGTGCCGACCGCAACAATCGAGGCGGTACCCTTGTCCACATGAAACTCGACTAGGCGTTTCAAAGCATCCCAGTCAATTTCACCTGTGGCGGTCATAGGGGTTACCAGCGCTACAATACTGCCGCGAATCATTCTCGTCTCCAATTGGCTTGCCAAGCAGTCATCCTGTATAAGCATCCTTGAAACCCAAGGCTTTTAGTGACTGCCGTACTTTTGTTATCTTGAACAGCTGAGCATTCTAAACGAATAAGACGCCTTTAGCGTAGTAGCCTTGCAAGATTCCCCCAGTTTTTTTTAAGGAGAGACCATGAGTTCCGCTCAACTTAACCAAGTCGTTCCCGATTTTACCGCCGCCGCCACCAGCGATCTGACTGTTACCCTCAGTGCACAGCGCGGACGTCATCTGGTGATCTACTTTTACCCGAAAGACAGCACGCCCGGTTGCACCACCGAGGGACAGGATTTTCGTGACCTCTATGCTGAATTCCAGGCCTTGGACACAGACATCTATGGCGTGTCGCGCGATGGTTTACGCAGCCATGAAAATTTTCGCAGCAAACAAGACTTTCCTTTCCAGCTCATCAGCGATGCGGATGAAGCACTTTGCCAACTCTTTGATGTAATTAAACTAAAAAAGATGTATGGCAAAGAGTCACTAGGCATTGAACGCAGCACTTTCCTAATTGACAAGGAAGGCGTGCTGCGTCAAGAGTGGCGTAAAGTAAAAGTTGCAGGCCACGCAGCAGAAGTCCTAGAGGCCGTCAAAAGTCTCTAAACCTCTACCCCTCTTCTGCATCCGGAGGAGGGGTTTCAGCATGATGCTCAAGCGCCTTGGGCCAAGCATTGACGATTGATTTCACCAAGGTCGCCAGAGGAATCGCAAAAAACACACCGACCACCCCCCAGAGCGAACCAAACAAAAGCACGGCCACAATAATCGACACAGGGTGCAAATTCACCGCTTCCGAAAATAGGATCGGCACCAGAACATTGCCATCCAAAGCCTGAATAATAAAATACGCAGCCATCAAGGTCATAAACTCTGTTCCCCAGCCCCACTGGAAAAAGGCCACACCGGCAACCGGCAGAGTCACCACTGCAGCACCTATATAGGGGATGACGACCGACAGCCCGACCATCAAAGCCAGCAACGCTGCATAATTCAAACCCAGAATCACAAAAACCACATAAGAGACAGCACCGACAATCAATATCTCGATCACCTTACCCCGAATGTAGTTTGCGATCTGAGCGTCCATTTCGGTCCAAACCCGGCGCATCATATCGCGCTTTTCGGGTAAATAAGCTGCCAGACTCATGGACAATTTGCCGCCGTCCATCAGAAAGAAAAACACCAGGATCGGTACTAAAATCAAGTAGATGAGTAGTGCCACTATGTTAGATAGCGAATGGATCGAAAAGGTTAATGCCCATTGCCAAGCACGGCCGATCTCCGTCGCCGCCATCGCAATCAACTGGCGAACCTGCTGCTCGGTGACCAACTCAGGATAATGTTCGGGTAGCAGCAACAAAACCTTCTGCACCTCCATCACCATCCGAGGGGCTTCATTGAGTAAGGTGACCAACTGCCGCCAGACCTGAGGCAAAACCAGCAACATAAAAGCCAAAAAAAGCGCCACAAAACCGGTAAAGACCAACAAAACAGCCAGTTTATGCGGCATATAACGCTTTAAGCGGTTAACTCCTCCCTGCATCAGGAAGGCTAGTATAATGCTGATGAAAACCGGTGCGAGCGCCCCTCCCAGAGTCAAAATCACAATCAGGGAAGCAGCCAAGAGGACAAATAACAGCAGCGCCTCTTCGTCAGAAAAGTAGCGATGAATCCATTTACTGATTATTTTCAGCATAAAGCTCAATCCTGCTTAAGCACGCGTCTTTAGACCACGCCGGATAACATAAATGAAACGCTCTGCGTCACGGAACGACTCTAATAACTCATGGTCTGACTGGTCTGTAAACGCCTGAAAATCACGTACTGAGCCAGCATCGGTTGCAATCACCTTGAGCACCTGTCCTGGCTGTAACCGATTTAGAGCCTGTTTCGCTTTTAACAGGGGTAAAGGACAGTTCAAACCTGAAGCATCCAGTAACTGATCCGGCCTATCGGACATCTAATCCCCCTAATTTCACAGTAAAAGACAATCGACTCTCGACTCAAACAGGCTTCCGTGTAGAGTAGGCAGAGCCCAGGTAGAATTCTGGCAGCTGCTGAGTCGCAAATGGCAGCTTATAGTATTACAACTGAAGTGTATTACAACCAACGCCTTCTTTACTTTAGGCGTGTATAGACAACCCTTTATGGAGTGTGTTCACGTGCGCAATGCTTTCCTCTCCGGCCATTTTTTCACCTTCGCTTTGATCGGTTTACTGGGTCTGAGTACACCGAGTGCCGCACAAACCGCTTTGGAAACACGGCTACCCGTGCTGAGCGATGCCACCTCAAGCGCCATCTCTTTACAGTCGGAATATCGTTTAGGGCGCAATTGGGCCAGAATTCTTCGTGGCCAGGCCCCCTTGATGCATGATGCGCTGGTTTATCATTATCTTGAGGAGCTGCTTTGGGATCTCGTTCCTCATAGCCAATTGCAAGATCGTCGTTTGGAATTAATCGTCTTAGATAATCCAACATTTAACGCCTTTGCCGTACCGGGCGGCATTGTTGGAGTACATGGTGGATTAGTCGTCGCCGCTGAAAGCGAAGATGAACTGGCCTCGGTGTTAGCACATGAGCTGGCACATCTGAGTCAAAGACATTTCGCCCAACGCTTGGAAGAGGAGCGCCGTAATCGGCCTGTCATGCTCGCCGGGGTACTCGCCAGCATCCTGATCGGTGCAATGGATACCCAGGGGGGTGCCGCTGCACTTTCCTCAACACTCGCGGCTTCGGCCCAAGCACAACTTGCTTTTAGTCGTCGCAACGAGGAGGAAGCAGATCGTATCGGCATGCAAACCCTCACAGCCAGTGGACGCGACCCACAAGCCATGCCCGATATGTTCTCGCGCCTCCAGCGCAACTATCGCTTTTACGGACAAAGACCTCCCGAGTTTTTGCTCACCCATCCAGTTACGGAATCACGTATTGCCGATTCACTTAACCGTGTGAGCAGCCTACAACGCCCCTCCCCCCGCCCTTACAGCCCAGATTTTGATCTGATTCGAACACGCTTACAGGTTCACTTTAGTAGCCAACCCGGCGAAATCCTGCAACGTTTTTTAGCCGATAGTCGTAGCAGCCAGGCTGGCCGACATGATTATGGTGTCATGCTCGCCGCCATGCGCACCGGTGATCTCGCTTTAGCCGAAACCCATTACCGCAAGCTTCCTGACAACTGGCGCCAGCACCTGTATACCGAAATCACCTATGTCGAATGGTTACTGGCAGCAGGACGCAAAGCTGAGGCCGCTGAAGCGAGCCAACGCTTATTGGCGCTCTACCCTGGTAGCCTTCCTGTGCAAAAGCTGCAGGCACGCGTGATGCGCGAATCGCAAAACTATACGCAAGCTACCGCTCAATATCGTGCTATTTTGCAGAACTATCCGAACGATACAGATGCCTGGTATGAGCTGGCTGAAACCGAAGGTTTATTAGGTAATATCTTGGCAGTACATGAAGCACGTATTGAATATTTTCTGCTTACCGGAAATTTTGATCAGGCACTTAGACAACTGGAGTTTGCCAAGCGTGAGCGCGGTTTAACCGCTTCCGACCAAGAGCGTCTAGAGCGTCGTGAAAAAGAAGCCCAAGAGATACGTCGCCAAATGCGTGAGGATTTTTGAAGCCAGAAATGTATCTGGCTAAGCTTTCCCCAGAGCCTGGGTTTTACCTAGAGGCTTGAATAAATAAAATCAAAACGGGGCGATGACGGCCCCGTTTTTTTATGCTGGCACCCTGCACTCAGGGCTATTTCAACGGAAAATCCAACATGCGCTGCAAAGGAATACGTGCGCGCTCAATCAGCTGAGCACTGACCTCAACTTCCTCTTTTGCCTGCAAGAGCCCATCACGAATCAACTCCAAACCGTTCATCGCCATCCAGGGACAGTGAGCACAACTGCGACAGGTCGCACCTGTTCCACCTGTGGGCGCTTCAATCAGGGTTTTATCCGGGGCCGCTTGCTGCATCTTGTAGAAAATACCGCGATCCGTCGCCACAATCATGATCTGATTAGGTAAGGCCGCCGCCGCATTGATCAGCTGACTGGTTGACCCCACCACATCTGCCAAAGCGACTACGGCATCAGGGGATTCAGGATGCACCAGCACCGCGGCATCTGGATAAACCTTTTTCAGTTCGCGTATGCCTTGGGCCTTAAACTCTTCATGCACAATGCAAGCACCATCCCACAGCAGCATCTGCGCACCCGTCTGGCGCTGAACGTATTCACCCAGATGCTTATCCGGGGCCCAGATAATTTTTTTACCTTCAGAAGCCAGGTGTTCGACCACACGCAAAGCGATGCTAGACGTCACCACCCAGTCGGCTCGCGCCTTCACGGCTGCCGAAGTATTGGCATAGACTACGACTTCATGATCCGGATGTTGATCACAAAATGCAGAGAAATCTTCGATCGGACAACCCAAATCCAAAGAGCAGGTGGCTTCTAAAGTCGGCATTAAAATCCGCTTTTCCGGGCTTAAAATTTTTGCTGTCTCGCCCATAAAACGCACACCCGCAACCATCAGAGTAGACGCTGGATGCCGACTTCCAAAGCGTGCCATCTCCAAAGAATCGGCAACGATGCCGCCGGTTTCTTCTGCCAGCGCTTGAATCATCGGATCGGTATAATAATGGGCCACCAAGCATGCATCTTTTTTGATTAAAAGATCACGAATTTCTGCTTGTAAAGCATCACGGGTGGCTTCATCCATCGCCGAAGGAAGGTGCTCTTGTGCAAAATGCTCCTGCACCAAAATACGGTCATCTAAATCACGTTTAGTCAGCATGAAGGTATCTTAGATCCGAATAGTCTGCCGCTAGGCAGGCGAGTTAAACAGAAGTGTCATTGTAACATAGGCAGAAGTCTGCGCACCTGAGAAAATGACGCAAGAGAATGGCAACTAGCGAGTTTTCCGGCCCGTTCATAGAGTGATCAAAATACTGAAGCTGCGCCAACACTCATGCCCAGTGGCGGCAAGGAGATCAATTTACACTAGATTGATAGCGTGTAGGATCGGCAACACCGGCATCAGCAAAGCCTTTCGCACGCAAACGGCAACTATCACAACGACCACAGGCACGCCCCTGCTCGTCCGCCTGATAACAGGAGAGGGTTTGCGCGTAATCCACACCTAGGGACAAGCCTGCTTGAATAATTTCGGCTTTGGTGAGGTATAACAGCGGTGTTTCAATACGGATAGGTCGCCCTTCTACGCCTTGACGTGTTGCCAGCGCAGCCATAGCTTCAAAAGCACGGATAAATTCAGGACGACAATCCGGGTAACCGGAATAATCCACGGCATTCACGCCAATAAAGATCGCGTCGGCATCCAGCACCTCAGCCCAGCCCAAAGCCAAAGACAAAAAGACTGTGTTACGTGCCGGCACATAGGTCACCGGAATTTCACCTTCGACCGAATACTCTGGAACCTCCAAAGTATTGTCCGTTAGGGCAGACCCGCCAAAATCCTCGAGATGTAAACGCAAAACACGGTGTTCTTTTACGGCCATTGCTGAGGCTAAGGCACGTGCCGCATTCAGCTCTGTTGCCGAACGCTGGCCATAGTCAAAACTCAACACATAACACTCATAACCCTGGGATTGCGCCAAGGCCAAGCAGGTTGCTGAATCTAAACCACCCGATAAAAGTACAACCGCACGCTGGGTCACACGCTCTCCTTATTGATTTGGGGGACGGTAATTGCGAGCTAAGGTTGCCGCTGTGCTCTGTGGGAATTCAGACTGCACACGGCTCAGCATACTGCGAGAGCGTTCCATTTCACCAAGTTGGGCGTAAGTCACTCCCAACTTATACATGGTATCTGGAACTTTGTGATGGCTGGCAAACGCCTCCAGCACTTTTTCGAAATGCACGCGTGCTTGGGCAGGCGTTTGCTGGGCGAGATACAACTCGCCCAACCAGTAATAACCATTCGCGGTATTGTCGCGATCAGGATAAGACTGTACAAACGCCTCAAATGCTTTGATCGCCTCCGCAAAACGGCGCTCACGCACCAATGCAAAGGCTTGATCATAAGCCTCTTGATCACTCACTGAAGACGCTTCAGAAGGGGTTGCTGGCGTCGGTGCCGCCTCGGCTGTCTCTTCTGCCGGCGCAGGTGACATATCCATCATAGGCGCACCGCCTGCCGCATCCGCAGATTCTAAGGCCGCTTGCATCAGCACGCTTAAGCGTCGGTCTACGTCACGATAACGATCGCGGGAATCCGCTTCTAAGCGGTTCAGCTTGTGCTGAGCGGTTTCCAACTCACCACGCAACTGCTGCACCTCTTCTTGAAGCTGCTGTACCAGCAAGATCAATTCGCTTTGCGCGGACTGCGTGCTGAACCCTTGATCCATGCGTGACGCATCACTTCCACTGATCTGAAACACCGGGACCTGGCCATAGACCAGTGCAGATACCGGCAGTGTCATTGTCAAGAGAAGTGCTTTCAGTGAGTGTTTCATCATCGATAATTAACGGCTAACGTATTTCAGTTCAACGCGACGGTTCTGAGACCAAGCACCTTCGTGGTTACCGGTCACAGCAGGACGCTCTTCACCGTAGCTGATGGTTTCGATCTGACGTGCCTGCACGCCATTCACAACCAGCAGACGCTCAACCGCTTTCGCACGACGCTCACCCAGAGCCATGTTGTATTCACGCGTACCACGCTCATCCGCATGACCTTCTAAGCGAACGGCTGCAGAGGGATTAGCAGCCAGGTAGCGAGCATGGCCTTCCAGATCAGAAAATCCTTCTTGACGTACAACGGCACGGTCGAAGTCGAAGTAGAACACAGTACGCAGATTTGCAACGGCTTCCCAGCTGCCCGCGCCTACACCGGCACCCTGACCTGCACCGTAAGCAGAGGCATCAGCGCCTGCACCCATGGAATCAGAATCGGTTTTAGCACTCTTAGAGCTACAACCCGCAGCAAAAGCCATAACGGCCGCCAACGCCAAAGCTTTAGTTACATTCGTTGAACGCATGTTTATCTCCTGCATGCAATCCTCGTGGATTGCGCTTATTAAGTTAAGGTTTACTCAGTTTATCTAAGAAATGGCGACCACGCAGGTTCTCTGACATCCCCTTGGGCAGCAGGCATATTAAAACGTATGCGGCCGTCTAGGGAAACCGCAGCCAAGACCCCACGGGTACCCTGCTGCGTTGCATAGATTATGATGCTGCCATTGGGCGCAATGCTCGGCGATTCATCGTAATCACTGTTGGTCAAAATATCCAGACGTCCGCTCTGTAAGTCTTGAACGGCTATCTGAAAACGGCGCGAACTGCCACGGTGAACCATGGCCAGGAAACGTCCATCCTGGGTGAGACGTCCGCGAGCATTATAATTGCCCTCGAATGTCACACGCTCAACTCCACGGGAGCTCATATCCAGTCGATAGATCTGGGGCGAGCCTCCACGGTCAGAGGTAAAGTACAGATGACGACCATCCGGTGACCAGAAAGGCTCGGTATCGATCGCACTGTTATTCGTCATACGCTCCAGATTGCGGCTCTGGAGATCTAAAACATAGACTTCGGGGTTGCCATCTTTAGACAGGGTCAACGCCAAACGACGTCCATCCGGTGACCAAGCCGGCGCACCATTCAAACCTGGGAAGGATTGAATACGTTCACGTTGACCTGTGGCCAAATGCTGCACATACACAGAAGGACGCGACGTTTCAAAGGACACATAAGCCAACTTACTGCCATCAAACGACCAGGCTGGGGATAGGATCGGCTCACTGGATTCCAAGATCGTGCGTGGACGCATACCGTCCCAATCCGCCATGTGCAAACGGAAACGTTGCTGGTTCGGCCCAAGCTGCTCCGATGTCACGTAAGCAATACGAGTCGAAAAGGCACCCTTGATGCCCGTTAACTGCTCAAAAATAATGTCAGATATAAAATGTGCCACATCACGCAGGTTCGCAGTCGATCCGCTCACTTGCTGAGCATGAATGCGCTGCTCTTTGAGGACGTCATACAACTCAAATACGACAGAAACCTGATCACCGCCACTGGGCTCCATACGCCCGATCACCAGATAATCATTTTTCTGTACCCGCCAGTCACGGAAAAACACTTGCTCCTGAGTCGAAGGAAAGCTCAGCATATTTTCACGCGCCATGGATTTAAAGAAACCACTGCGCTCAAGATTCTGACCAATAATTGCCGCCACATCCTCATTCAGAGGCTGTCCACTCCAAGCAAAGGGCACTACAGCGATCGGATTGGCGCTGTCCATACCTTGGGTCACTTCAACCACCAGCTGCTGTGAATGGGCCAGGTGACTCCAGAGAGTCACCCACAGGACAAATATCCATGCTTTTTTCATGCGCTTACCACCTCAAACCTTCAGGTCTAAAAACCACTTGTGTGCGACGTAAACGTCGCTCAAAGAGTAATGGATCCACTTCTGCCACGCGCGGTAACCGCTCAGTACGACGTACAGCCTGTTCAGCCGAACGATCAAAGGCTAGATCACCACTACTCTTAACAATTCGTACGTCCGCAATCTCGCCATTCGGCAGCAATTGTATTTCGACTGTCGCCTCCATACCATTGCGCGCGCTGGCTGGAATCATCCAATTTCGCGTTAGCATGGCACTAATATACGAGCCTATGTCACCTATCACCGCATTCGCGGCCGCCTGAGCAGCCGCTGCGGCTTCGGCACGCGCTTTTTCTTCGGCGGCTTTTTGCGCAGCCAGTTCACGCTGACGCGCCTCTTCACGCGCTTTGGCCTGCGCCTCTTCCTGCTTACGCTTTTCCTCTGCCGCGCGCTTCGCAGCTTCTTCTTGCTTACGCTTCTCTTCTGCTGCTTTCGCCGCTTCTTCCTGCTTGCGTTTCTCTTCCGCTGCTTTCTGTGCGGCCAACTCTTCCTGCTTTTTACGTTCAGCTTCCGCTTTCTGGCGTTCCTGTTCCGCCTTCAAGCGCGACTCCGCTTCTCGCTGCGCAACCAATTCTTGCTGCTTCTTACGCTCAGCCTCAACGCGCTGACGCTCAGCTTCCTGCGCTTTGCGCTGCTCTTCTTGGCGTTGCTGTTCCTGCCTTTGTGCCGCCTGACGCTGTTCTTCTTGGCGCTTCTGTTCCTCTTGACGGCGCTGCTCTTCCTGCCGCGGTTGTGGTGGTGGCGGCTCAACCGGTTTCGGCGGCTCAGGTGTCGGTGCCGGCGTGGGCGCAGGGCTGGGCGAAGCGGGTAGATCTAGACTGGCTAAATCTATCATCTGCGCCTGCATGGGCCTGGGTGTCTTTTGCGCTTGTTTTAAGTCAAACCAATGCCCCAATAACAGCAAAACAGCCGCCAAATGCACCAGGGTTGCCCAAACGACTGGCAGTCTGTAACTGCGATTATCCACTTCAGCCTACTCTGTAACCAAGCCTACACTGGGAGCCCCTGCACGCTGCAGCAGCACCATCAGCTGTATGATCTGATCATAGGATACCGTTTTATCTCCACGCACCAGCAACATTTTATCAGGGTCCGTATTCAATACTTTCTCGATACGATCCTGAAGGATTTCAGCCGCTACGGGTTCGCGATCATCACCGCCGATATTCACATAATAAAGACCCTGAGCATCCAAAGTCACAATCAAAGGCTCATCATCTTTGGTATCCACGGGTTGAGCTGTCGCTTGCGGCAGATCCACATCGACCCCCTGAGTCAGCATCGGGGTGGTTAACATAAACACCACCAGCAACACCACCATCACCTCGATATAAGGAACGACGTTGATGTCCGAGTTCAACTTACGCTTTTTACGTACTCGCCATTCCATTCAAGCAACCTCAGAGCGCATGTACACGACGGTAGAGAATGCTCGAAAACTCATCAGCAAAGGTTTCATAATTGCTCATCAGAGATTCTGACTGCGCGGTGAAACGGTTGAATGCAATCACCGCCGGAATCGCCGCAAACAAACCTATTGCCGTTGTGATCAAGGCTTCAGCAATACCCGGTGCGACCACTGAAATGGTAGCTGTATGCATAGTGGCCAGACCACGGAAAGAGTTCATAATTCCCCATACGGTTCCAAATAATCCCATATAGGGTGTCGTCGAACCGACCGTTGCCAGGAATGGCAGGTGTTTTTCCAGCTTTTCCTCTTCGCGCGCGATAGCCACACGCATACTGCGCTGTACACCGTTCATTACTACATCAGGATGCGCCTTACCCTGGTGAGTTAAACGCGTAAACTCTTTCAAACCCGCACGGAAAATATTTTCGACACCACAGTCTTCATTCGGATTTTGGCTGACTTCGCGATAGAGTTGACCTAAATCGGCTCCCGACCAAAAGCGCTCTTCAAACTCACGCATCGAACGGATCGCAGCACGAATCACGCTACGACGCTGAAAGATCATGACCCAGGATAAAAAAGAAGCGATCAGCATAGCCAACATGAGCAACTGAACGATAAAGCTGGCGTCGACGATTAGACTCCAGATGGACAACTTTTCTTGCACGTTTCACTCCTAGGCAGAAGACTGGCCTTCTATTGCAGCAAGCAGCCCAGCAGGCAGCCGCCGTGGTTTCAACTCATCTGCTGAGACACAGACAATTTGAACCCTTGCTTCACATAATTTAACTGAATCGGTTTTACGAAAGATCCGCTGCAGAAACGTCAACTGCACGGGGGTCGAGGTTTCAATCGAAACATCCACCAATAATTCATCATCAAGACGGGCAGGCTGAAGATAGGTACACTCTGTTTTACGAACCACAAAGACAAAATTGTCATCACGCAATTGCTGCTGAGACACCCCTGCACTGCGTAACAGTTCGGTTCGAGCGCGCTCCATGAACTTGAGATAATTTACGTAGTAAACAATGCCGCCAAAGTCAGTGTCTTCTATGTAAACTCTCTGTGTCCAGGTAAACGCCATCTCCCCCACCGCGAGTGCTTTTCGAAGTGCACACAATAGCAGCAGTTAAAATTTATACAAGTCTCCACTGGTACAGAAAGTGTAATTTTTTGTGCAACTGCTCAGCCTAGGTGTTTACCTGTACAGGCCATGCAGTAAGGCGTGGTGGGATCGGCTTTTAAGAAGCTCAATTCGATGCATTCTCCACAATCAAGACAGCGACCATACTGGTCAGCCCCTATACGTTCAAGCGCTTGCACACAACGGCGCAGATCATGCAGGGGAATCACCGCTCGCGGATCACTCATCGCTAAACGCGCCTCACTCGCAAGTTGCTGATAAAGTGTTTCCAGCTCCACGCGAAAGGGCGCCAAAGGCGGATACCCTAGGGACTTTTGCGACATGGAAGGCGACTCCAATAGAAAGGAACCTTCATCTTATCAATCTGGTTAGGCGGGCTTTTGATCCGGATCAGCTTTCATCCAGTTTCTGACTCTGCGGTGGCTGAAAACCAAAATGTACATACGCGTGCTCAGTGACCATACGTCCGCGTGGCGTACGCATCATAAATCCCTGTTGAATCAAATAGGGTTCAAGCACATCTTCAATGGTGTCGCGCTCTTCACTAATCGCCGCAGCCAAACTATCAACTCCGACCGGGCCACCGGAGAACTTTTCAATCATCGCCAAAAGCAAGCGCCGATCCATCTGATCAAAGCCCCGCTCATCGACATTTAACATGTTCAGCGCCAAATCTGCCATCTGTCGTGTTATCTCACCCCGCCCTTTCACTTCAGCATAATCGCGTGCTCGACGCAGCAGTCGATTGGCGATACGTGGGGTTCCACGGGCACGTCGCGCGATTTCACGCGCACCATCTGGATCGATCGGCGTCCCGGTTAGCGCCGCAGCACGCTGCACAATGCCGGTCAAATCCTCAATAGAATAGAACTCAAGACGCTGGACGATACCAAAACGATCTCGCAGCGGAGAGGTTAACAGCCCGGCACGCGTGGTCGCACCTACCAGGGTAAAGGGTGGTAAATCAATTTTAATCGACCGGGCGGCCGGACCTTCCCCTATCATAATATCCAGCTGATAGTCCTCCATCGCTGGATACAGGATCTCCTCAACCTGAGGACTCAGGCGATGTATCTCATCGATAAACAGAACATCACCCGCATCCAAATTGGTCAAAAGAGCCGCCACATCACCGGCCTTTTCCAACACTGGGCCAGACGTGGTTTTAATCTGCGACCCCATTTCATTGGCAATGATATTGGCTAAAGTGGTTTTACCCAGCCCCGGCGGGCCAAAAATCAGGGTGTGATCCAAGGCCTCGCCTCGTTGACGGGCGGCATGGATAAAAATCTCCATCTGCTCACGCACCACTGGCTGCCCTTGATAATCGGCTAAGGACTGAGGCCGCACCGCCTTATCCTGAACCTCCTCTACCTTACCCGCGACTCGGGGAGTGATAAAGCGATCCGCTTCAATCATCCTCGCCTTCCTCTGTTAACTGATCATCGATTTCAAGGACTGACGAATTAAGGCTTCAACACTCGCCTCTTCTCCCAGTTGCTTTTGCGCCTGACTCACGGCACGAGTGGCCTGTACAGGTTTGTAGCCCAAAGCCAGCAGCGCACTTTCCGCTTCAGAGACTGCATCCTGAATCCACTCCTCGGATACAGCCGGAGCCGCCGCAAACAAGCCACTGACCGGAAGCGAGGGCACAGACATTAACGGTTTTAAGCGATCCTTCATCTCAATAATCAGACGCTCCGCCGTTTTCTTACCCACCCCTGGCAGCTTGACCAGGGTTGCCACATCTTCCTGCTCAACACAACGAATAAACGCCTCACCACTGGTTCCAGACAGGATCGTCAACGCAAGCTTAGGACCCACACCGTTGGTTTTAATTAACTCACGAAACAGCGTGCGTTCGGCACGATCCGCAAAACCATATAGCAACTGCGCATCTTCACGCACCACTAAATGAGTGTACAGAGCCACTTCCTGACCCACCTCCGGTAAGCGATAACAGGCGTTCATCGAGGCCTCAACCTCGTAACCTACACCCGCCGCCTCCAGCAACAGAAAAGGAGGCTGCTTTTCCAACAAACGCCCACGCAGATGACCGATCATTTATTCTCTTCCTTATCCGAACCCGGACGTTGGCGCCGCCGCTTTAAACGCTTCGGCAAGCTCGGACGTCGTGGTGGATGATCCAAACCGGCCACCAAAAACACCGGCAAACGCACACCACTGAACACCGCCAATAGACGTATCACAAAAATCAGAAGCATCGATAAAAAGGCCAAAATATTGGGATCCACATAACCATGCACCAGCACATAAAATGCGGCGCCCAAGAGGGCGCAGGTGGCATAAAACTCGTCATGCTGCAAAATAGCGGGGATTCGACCCGTCATCAAATCGCGGATCATGCCGCCGGCACAACCGGTGCTGATCGCCATAATCACGGCGATAAGGGGCGAGAAACCCAAAGCCATGGCTTTTTCCGCCCCAGCGATCGCAAAAAGCGCAAGGCCTGCGGCATCCAAGACCAAAAGCGTGCGACGTGGATAGGGCCAATAGCGACAAAGCACAAAGGTCAGCAATGCTGCTCCCAGTGCTGTCCAAAGTAAAATAGGGTCTGCAATCCAGATTAACGGATGCGCGTTCAGCGCTAGATCTCGAATCGTTCCGCCGCCTAGTGCGGTAACAACGGCCAACACCATGACTCCAAACAGATCAATTTGTTTGCCTTGAGCGGCCAGCACACCGGTCACCGCAAAAACGGCCACCCCGAGAAGGTCGGCATAATACACAAAATCTTCAATATGTAACGTCATCGCCAACGACCACCCTGCCCACGATGGGCCATTGCTAAACTCAGAAGGGAGCTGCGCGCATGCGCATGGCAGAGAGCAATCGCTAACGCATCGGCCGCATCCGCCTGCGGCAAGCCCGGGAGCTTCAGCAGATGCGACACCATATGCTGCACCTGCACCTTATCCGCGCCCCCAGCGCCTACCACCGATTGCTTAACTTTACGCGCAGAATATTCAAACACCGGCAAAGCTTGATTCGCTGCGGCCACGATCGCGACACCACGCGCCTGCCCCAGCTTTAACGCAGAATCGGCATTACGCGCCATAAAGACCTGCTCGATGGCGAACTCTTCAGGGCGATAGGTCTCAATAATCTCACTGACACCGGCATAGACTTGGCGCAAACGCTCTGCTAAATCCTCGCCCTGTATGCGGATACAACCACTGGCCACATACTCATTCCGCCCCGCCAAGGAGCGTATCACGCCATAACCGGTGATACGCGAGCCAGGATCTATGCCCAAGACTAGCATTCACGCAGGCCCATTAAAGCATCGCCTCTTCTGGGATATCCGCGTTATGGAAGACATTCTGGGTATCATCCAGATCTTCCAGAGCATCCAGCAGCTTTAACGCCTTCTGACCGGCCTCAAGATCCAACTCCACACGTGTCGCCGCAATCATCGCCACCTCGGCATCCACCGGTTCTAAACCGGCAGCCACCAACGCCTGTTTCACATCCATGAAATCCGCAACCTGAGTTAAAACCTCGATCGACCCATCTTCATGGCTAATCACATCCTCAGCACCGGCGTCTAGGGCCAGCTCCATAATCTGGTCTTCATCACCGGTTTCAAAGCTGATCTGGCCTTTTTTCTCAAACAGATAAGAAACCGAGCCATGCGTGCCTAAATTACCGCCATGCTTGGTAAAGGCCGCGCGCACCTGCGAAACGGTGCGGTTGACGTTATCCGTCATACACTCAACCAGAATAGCCACGCCATTCGGACCATAGCCCTCGTAGGTTAGCTCATCATAGTTATCCCCATCCCCACCGCCGACACCACGCTGGATCGCCTTTTCGATGGTATCCTTTTTCATATTTGCACCCAGCGCTTTATCAACGGCGGCTCGCAAACGTGGATTGTCATCCGGCACGCCACCGCCCTCTTTAGCCGCGACCGTCAACTCACGAATCAACTTGGTAAAGATTTTGCCGCGTTTCGCATCCTGGGCCGCTTTACGATGTTTAATATTCGCCCACTTGGAATGACCTGCCATTTTTTCACCTCTAGAGAATGAAAGCGGGGCTAAACAGCCCCGTAAGATTCACACTAACCCTGGAAGGCCCTCAGGCCTCAGCACTTAGGGCGTTTTGCGCAGTTTGATGTTCAATTCACGCAATTGCGCCGCACTGACTTCACCCGGCGCATCGGTTAAGAGGCACGCCGCACTCTGGGTTTTCGGGAACGCAATCACTTCGCGAATTGACGTTGAACCGGTCATCAACATCACCAATCGATCCAAACCAAACGCCAGTCCGCCATGCGGTGGCGCACCATAGCGCAACGCATTCAGCAGGAAGCCAAACTTCTCTTCGGCTTCTTCATCACTGATACCAAGCACTTTAAACACCGCACGCTGCATGGCTTGGTCATGGATACGGACCGACCCTCCGCCCAGCTCAGTTCCGTTCAGCACCATGTCGTAGGCACGAGACAGCTTACCTTCAGGCTGCGCAATCAGCTCTTCAGGGGTGCAGTTAGGTGAAGTAAAGGGATGGTGTAATGCCGTCAAGCCACCCTTGCCATCGTCTTCGAACATCGGGAAATCGACCACCCACAAGGGTGCCCACTCACACTCGAGTCGATTCAAGTCATGGCCAACTTTAATACGCAGAGCGCCGAGTGCTTCATTGACGATTTTTGCAGAATCCGCGCCAAAGAAGACAAGATCACCATTCTGAGCATCCAGGCGCTGCATAATTTTCAGCGCGACCTCTTCACCCAGGAACTTAACAATCGGTGACTGCAAACCTTCTGCACCCTGCTCCAGAGCATTGACCTTGATCCAAGCCAAGCCCTTAGCACCGTAGATGGAGACAAACTTAGTGTAATCATCGATCTGTTTACGCGTCAGCTCAGCTCCACCCGGCACTTTTAAAGCCGCCACACGCCCTTTAGGATCCTTAGCCGGCGCCGCGAAAACTTTGAAATCCACGTCTGCGACCAGATCGGCCACATCAACCAGCTCCATCGCAATACGCAGATCCGGTTTATCTGAACCAAAACGACGCATCGCTTCCGAGTAAGGCATGCGAGGGAAATCCCCCAGATCCACTCCCAACTGATCGATAAACAGACCCCGGATCATCTTTTCGGTGATCTCGATGATCTGCTCTTCGCTCATAAACGAAGTTTCGATATCGATCTGAGTAAATTCAGGTTGACGATCTGCGCGCAGATCCTCATCACGGAAACATTTTGCGATCTGATAATAACGATCAAAGCCGGACACCATCAGCAGCTGTTTAAACAACTGAGGTGACTGAGGTAAGGCAAAAAAGTGACCCTCATGGGTACGACTGGGTACCAGATAATCGCGCGCGCCTTCTGGCGTGGCACGCGTCAGAATCGGCGTTTCAATATCCAGGAAGCCATTTTCTTCGAGATAGTTACGAATGTAGTGGGTAATTTTTGAGCGGAAACGCAGTTTGCGCTGAATTTCCGGACGACGCAGATCGATAAAACGATTACGCAGACGAACATCTTCACTGACCTGCTGATGCTCATCTAACTGGAAAGGCGGTGTATCCGCCTTGTTGAGGATATCCAGTTCTTGACCTAAAACTTCGATGCAACCTGTTGGCATCTCCGCGTTTTCTGTGCCTTCAGGACGCGCACGGACTCTACCCTGGATTTTGACGACATACTCACTGCGCACAGAGTCGGCCAGCTTAAAGCTTTCTTCACGATCCGGATCAAACACCACCTGAGTGATGCCTTCACGGTCACGTACATCGAGAAATATGACGCCACCATGATCGCGACGGCGGTGCACCCAGCCCGTCAGTGTAATGTCCTGTCCGATATGCTCTGTACGTAAATCGCCGCAATAATGGCTGCGCATGGTTGAGTGTTCCTGTGTCCGAATATTGGTATAACTGAATAAGCGCGAAATTATACCCGATATTACGGCGACTGACAGCGCTTCCCGACATCTGAGCCGATCAAGTCTTCGACTTAATACTCCAGCCAATGGAAATCCATCTCTCCCAGCAGTAAAGCCGCGAGCTTTTGGCGTATCTGCTGGGCCTCCTCCAGAGTGTAAGGTTTGGCTTCCGCCACGCCCCACACGGGGCCAGGCCAAGCAATATCATCCTCATAACGCACCACATGATGCAGATGCAGCTGAGGCACCATATTTCCCAGCGCCGCGACATTCATTTTACGTGCCTGAAACAGGTCGGCCAGTGTCTGCGACAAGGCCGAAGACTCTAAAATCAACTGTTGCTGCTCTTGACTGGAAAGGTGGTAAATCTCGGTGACTCCCGCTCGGCGTGGTACCAGAATAAACCAAGGGTAGTGAGCATCATTCATCAGCAAAAGACGAGACAGCGGAAAATCACCCAACGCAAAGGTGTCGGCGGCCAATCGGGGATGTAATTCAAACTCAAGCTCTAACTCATCCATCTTAAGATCCTTAATGCCAAAACGAGATAGGAAATGGGCTGCACCTTAACAACCTTCTTACAACTATAGAAGAGACCTGGCTGCAAAGAAAAATCTGACTTAGATCAATAAAAAGTTCTGCTAAAATTTAGAAGAGTCACGCAACCTGTCGCGCCCATCTGTTGCTTTGCAACATGATGACAATCGTCAGGTTAGCTGTCTTTTACTTATAAAAGACTGATTTTTTGTGCTTTTGCAGCATGAGCCGGCCTGCTGACAAGGTGTCGGTTTGTTGAAATTTTGTCCAATCCCAGCACTGGACTCATGCTTTAGTTCACCTAAACTAATACCAGAGTAGCAAGCAGCGCTCAGCTTTCCGACTAAAAACAAGATGCGGAGGTAACCTGGTATGTTGACCTATGACGAATGTCTGGCAATGTGTGATCTCACCTGTGATGAGATAGATGCCATTGCTGAACATGAGCATGTAGACCCGATGATTGCGCTCGCTCTGGGCAATTATTTGGTCAGTCATCATGAAGCCTGTGAAGTGAAACGCTTCATCGTGGATGATATTGAAGCAGCAAGACGCAGCGGCAATACTGAAAAAATGATTTTATTGAAACAGACTTTGCTGCACTTTCTGACCACTCACCCTGATGCCTGCCAGGGAAGCCATCGCCAAGTGGCCTAACCAGATTTCATAGGCTTGAGCTTAAACCTTGCCCGGCGAGATGTTGACTCACATTTCGCTGGGCGGTTTTATGATTTAAACCAATGCAAAAGCTTCTCTTTGAATCCTACTGCAGCAGGCTGCGATCTACGCACGTAGGCCGACCTGGCTTTTTCTACCGCAAAAGCCAAACCCACCTCAGTGATCTGCTTACCTTGGTGCACCCTTCGCACCACTAGATCGATCGATCCCAGCCTCACTCTATCTCCTGCCACCGGATTATTTCTCAACTCTCGCAACATAAACTCAGCAATCGAAAGCTCGGCATCCACACCCTCTGTGGGTGGCAGTTTATAGGCCTCCAGCAACTCTTTGAGCTTGCTTTCAGGGCTCACCTGAAACTCACCAAAAAACTCCGTATCACTGACCTCAGGCTCCTTAAGCTGTGAAAAAAAGCGATCCAGAAGAGCCGTATACTCAGGCGGTGAAAATAGATATACCAAATCTCCTGCTTGCAGAGGGTAAGCATATTCATAAGGCATAGAACGCCCTTCGCGCATCACCAAAGAGGGTCGAGCCCAATGAGGAAGCTCTACACCGCCCTGTGTCAACGAACTGCGCTCCATCACACGATAGATTAACAACTCATGTTTAGGATTACCCGGCAACTCCAACTCAATTCTTTCCAGCGGCCCTAAGCCCGCAGGGACAATCAAGTTGAGCAAGCGTGCCGCCGGAGCAATGGTCCAGCCCTGAACAATCAATGACGTCAGCACCATGATAAACGCGACATTAATAAAAATATTCGCGCCTTCCACTCCCATCACTGAGGGCAAAATACCCAACAGAATAGAAACCGCCCCACGCAACCCCACCCAAGCATTAAATGAGAGGGTTTGGCGGTCATAACGAAACGGCAAAAGGCAGATCAAAACAGCCAAAGGACGTCCGAAAACAATCAAAAATAGCCCTAACAAGAGCGCAGGAATCAGTACTGCAGAAAACTCTGAAGGGGTGACAAAAAGACCTAACACCAAAAACATGACGATCTGTGCTAACCAGGTCATCCCCTTCTGGTAACGCCTCAGAGCCGAAGACCCTTTCATACTGCTATTACCGGCTACGATCCCCGCCACATAAATAGCCAAGAAACCACTGCCGCCAAGATAGCCTGTCAAAGCAAAAATACTTAAGGCACAGGCCATCACCAGAATAGGATATAAGGCTTCCTCCAGATGCACGCGGTTGACGATCTGTACAATCAAAAAACCACCCAACAAGCCAAGAATCAACCCCAACCCCATCTGGGTGCCAAAACCTGTGATAAAACTGATAAGCACATTTGTTTGGCGCTCAGCCAGAATCATTTCGATAAAAAGCAGGGTAAGGAAAATAGCCATGGGATCGTTGGAACCAGACTCAACCTCCAACATGGAGCGCACGCGTTTGTAGATCTTAACGCCCCCGGCACGCAATAAGAAAAACACCGCGGCTGCATCGGTAGAGCTGATAATGGCGCCCATCAACAGCGCATACAACCAAGGCATTGCAAATAAAAAATGCGCTGCGATCCCAACAAAAACAGTGGTGAGTAAGACCCCTAAGGTCGCTAACAAAAAAGCCGGAGCCGCTGCACGCTGAATGGTTTGCAGCCGTGTGCCAAACCCCGAATCAAACAGAATGACGGCCAGTGCGAGACTACCGAGAAAATAAGCAATCTCGGCATCATCAAACATCAGGCCTAAACCATCTTCACCCGCAATCAGGCCTATACACAGGAAGACTAAAAGAAGTGGCGTTCCAAATCGAAACGCCAGCGCACTGGTTAGGATCGAAATGGCGATCAATCCAGCTCCGATGAGGACGAGCGTGAACATCCAGTCCATAACGTGCCATTATGCCATCTAAGCACACATTAATTGGGCGTAGGCCGCTTTAAATTCAACCCGTGCAACTGATCAATTGTCAGAGTCAAAGCCAAGCCCTGTTGCGGCGAATCCAGATTCAACTCCTGTTTTAAAACCTCAGCAGTGCGGTTTGCTGTGTCCGTCTCCGCAATCCAAAAGAGCAAGGTCATGGCTGTCTGAAATGTTAAGCCAAAAAAAACTTTGATCGGCTGCTGACTGATACCACTGGCAGGCAGAATAGTGGCACCACGAATACCTTCACGCTCAGCAATACTAAGGGCTTTATCTGCTACCTCCGCAGTTAAAATCGCTACCAACAAAGATGCGTTACCGACTGCTTCACTCATAGTCACCTCTTTTCTTGTCTCTGTAGACATTCCATTTCTTTCTGCCAGCCATGTCTGCGCGGCAGTACTTCGAACTCAGCTAATTAACTGTTTATCTTGGTTTTTGTTTTACCGCCTAAGATTAACATATAAAAACAAATAACCCACTCAGTACAGATTAGGACATCACGACTGAGATATGATCCGCATCAAACAAACACACGAGTTTTTAGAATGAACTAAGAGGCCTGCAACGTTTCAATGTTAGGATAGGTGAATCACGGTCAAAATGGAGGCAAGCCATGCAACCTAAACATTCTGAACTCTGGCACCACCTCACCGAAGAAGATGTGTTTGAGGCCTTGAACAGTCATCAACATCAAGGGTTAGATGCCAGCAGCATCACTGAGCGCCAACGCCTGTTCGGTGCCAATATCATCAGCAGTCGAGCCGCCACGCCTGCATGGAAGCGCCTGCTGTTACAGTTTCATAATCCTTTAATTTACATTCTTCTGATCGCCACACTCGTCACCTTTTTTCTGCAAGAGTACGTTGATGCCGGCGTGATTCTGGCGGTGGTCCTGATCAATGCCTTGATCGGCTTTATTCAAGAATCGAAAGCAGAAGCCGCGATCAACTCCTTAAAGAATCTCCTGTCCGCACAAGCGCGCGTGATTCGTGACGGCCAGGTACAAACCATTTCGGCCAGTGAACTGGTTCCCGGTGATCTGCTCATTCTGGCCTCAGGGGATAAGGTCAGTGCCGATATTCGACTCTATGAGTGCAAGGATTTACAAATCGACGAATCGGCACTAACCGGCGAATCCGTGGCGTCACAAAAAACCTTACGCCGTTTAGATAAGGACACGCTGCTGGCGGATCGCCAGAATATGGCTTTTGCAGGAACCTTAGTCACCTATGGCACCGGCAAGGGGGTGGTGATTGCCACCGGCGATCACACCGAAACCGGCAAAATTGCGCACATGATTGCGGAAGCCACACAGATCGACACCCCCCTCACGCGCAAAATTCATGCGTTTAGCCGTTTACTCCTCTGGGTCATTCTTGGTTTAGCCCTCGCCACTTTTGCGATCGGTTTGCTCTATGGCATGGCGGCGACGGAAACCTTTATGGCCGCTGTGGCCCTGGCTGTGGCTGCGATTCCAGAAGGCTTACCTGCCGTGGTCACCATTACGCTCGCCATCGGGGTGCGGCGCATGGCTAAGCGTAATGCCATCATCCGTACCCTCTCTGCCGTGGAAACGCTCGGTTCCACGACGGTGATCTGCTCAGATAAAACCGGCACCCTGACTGAAAACCAGATGACTGTGCAGGCCATTTTTGCCGCTGGGCACCGCTATCAAATCAGTGGCAGCGGTTATCAACCGGAAGGCGAAATCACTCCCGCCTCAGGCAGCCCTGAACTCGGAGATAATTTGGCCCTGCAGCACTGCTTACGCGCCGGTTTGATCAGCAATGATTCGCTGCTTAAATTCAAGTCTGAACGTTGGCAGGTGGAAGGCGATCCAACAGAGGGTGCCCTAATCACGGCTGCGCTCAAGTCAGGGTTAGAATCTGCCGACTGCCATCAGGACTATCCTCGTCTGGATAGCATCCCCTTTGAGTCTGATCGCCAATATATGGCAACTCTGCACGCCACCCCTCAAGGGGAAAAGCTACTCTACTTAAAAGGGTCGGTTGAGCAGGTGCTGAAGCGCTGTAAAGAGCAAATGACCTCTCAGGGTCAAACCGAGAACTTGAACAGTTCCGCCATCAATGCCCAAGTTGAAACGCTAGCGGCACAAGGGCTGCGTGTACTGGCTTTTGCCTGTCAAAAGCTCCCCTCTGAAGTGAACAACCTAGATGCTTTTCAAACACATGAAGCGGAGGAGCAACTCTGCTTTATCGGCCTGCAAGCGATGATCGATCCGCCGCGTGCCGAAGCGATCCGCGCAGTCGCCACCTGCCAGTCTGCGGGGATTAATATCAAAATGATCACCGGCGACCATGCCTTAACAGCAGGCGCCATCGCCAAGCAGATCGGCATCCTCAGTGCTGAAGAGTCGCTCGACCAAGGTAAGACACAAAAAGTGCTGACCGGACGCGACCTGGCTGAAATGAGTGACCATGAGCTACTCGACTGTGTTGAGCAGGTGTCCGTTTATGCTCGCGTCGCCCCCGAGCAAAAACTCAAACTCGTGACGGCCTTACAAGCGCATAGCCAGGTGGTGGCCATGACCGGTGATGGTGTGAACGATGCACCTGCGCTCAAGCAGGCGGATATCGGCATTGCGATGGGACTCAGCGGTACCGAAGTGGCGAAAGAAGCGTCGGACATGGTGCTCACCGATGACAACTTCTCTTCCATTGAGGCAGCCGTGGAAGAAGGACGCACCGTTTTTGATAACCTGATCAAGTTCATTAGCTGGATTTTGCCCACGAATCTTGGCCAAGGGCTGGTGATTATGCTGGCGATTTTGCTCGGGGTCACCCTCCCCGTCCTGCCTGTTCAGGCGTTATGGCTCAATATGACCACCGCCGTCTTTTTGGGCTTAATGCTCGCCTTTGAGCCGAAAGAGCCAGGGATCATGACACGCGCTCCACGTGAACCCAACTCACCGATTCTGTCGGTGGAAATGATTGGCCGCATCGTCTCTGTCAGCAGTCTGTTACTGCTCGGTGCCTTTGGTTTATTCCAATGGTCACAATCACATGGTGCCAGTCTGGAGGAGTCGCGTACACTGGCCGTCACCCTATTTGTCATCGTTCAGAGTTTCTTCCTGCTCAACTGTCGTTCCCTTAGCCGCAGCCTATTCAAAACCGAAATGCTGAGCAACTTGTGGATCTGGGGAGGAATCGCCGCCATGCTGCTTGCACAACTGCTGTTCATCTATTTGCCGATCATGAATCAGCTGTTCCATAGTGCGCCACTGAGCTTCAACTACTGGCTGGTCATGCTGGCGTATGGCGCGGCCGTGCTGCTTTTAGTCGAGCTGGAAAAGGCCTTGTGGCGGCGGCATAAAATAAAGCAGGCGTGAAACAATGAATTAAACAAAAAACCGGGCACCGCCTAGACGGTAGCCCGGTGAGATGTGAATGGAAGGATTAGAGCGCTTTAGCCAATTCCGGCAAGGCTTCGTTTAAATCCGCCACCAGACCATAGTCCGCCACCTGGAAGATGGGCGCATCTTCATCTTTATTGATGGCCACAATCACTTTTGAGTCCTTAATCCCGGCAACATGCTGAATCGCGCCGGAAATCCCTACGCCAATATAAAGTTCAGGCGCAATGATTTTACCGGTTTGACCTATCTGGGTGTCATTGGCCACAAACCCCGCATCCACTGCTGCGCGCGTCGCGCCGATCGCGGCACCGAGTTTATCGGCCAGGGCTTCAAGCAGTGCAAAATGCTCTTTATTCCCCATGCCACGCCCCCCTGCCAACACCACACGTGCTGCGGTGAGCTCAGGACGATCCGACTGCGCACGCTCTTCCTTAACAAAACGACTTATACCGGCATCGTGCACTTGAGTTAAGCTCGCGACCTCCGCATTGCCACCACTTGCAGGTGCCGCATCAAATGCCGTGGTACGCACAGTAATCACTTTCACCGGATCTAAAGATTCGACGCTGGCCAAGGCATTTCCCGCATAAACTGGGCGCACAAATTGCGTGGGGGATTCAATCGCGACAATTTCAGAAACCTGCCCGACATCCAAAAGTGCCGCCACACGTGGCATCAGGTTTTTACCCTGAGTCGTGGCCGGTGCCAAAAGATGTGAGTAATCAGTGGCCAAATCCAGCACTAAGGGCGTCAGATTCTCAGCCAATCCTTGAGCATAGGCGGCCGCTTCCGCCAGATAGACTTTACGCACACCGGCAATCTGTGCCGCTTGCGTCGCAACCGCCGCGCAGCCCTCACCCGCGACCAAAAGATCTACCTCAGCACCTAAGGCTAACGCCGCTGTCACCGCTGCATAGGTGGCCGCTTTTAAAGACTGGTTGTCGTGCTCACAAATCAGTAACGTCGCCATTAGATCACCTTCGCCTCATTCTTCAGTTTGTCGACCAGTTCAGCCACGCTGGATACCTTAATGCCCGCTTGGCGCTCGGCAGGGGGCACAACTTTTAAAACACGCGTATTGGCTTTCACTTCCACACCTAAATCTGCCGGTGTTTTGATCTCCAAAGGCTTTTTCTTTGCTTTCATGATATCCGGTAACTTCGCATAACGCGGCTCATTCAAACGCAAATCAGCCGTCAGCACGGCAGGCAAACGCAGTGCGAGAGTTTGTAACCCCCCGTCGACTTCACGTGTCACTTCCACTTCTTCCGCGCTGACACGCATTTCTGAGATAAATGTCCCCTGCGCCGCACCGATCAAAGCCGCCAGCATCTGGCCGGTTTGATTGTTATCTGTGTCGATCGACTGCTTGCCCATTAGGACTAAACCTGGCTGTTCGGATTCACAGATTTTGGCTAAAGTCTTGGCGACGGTCAGAGATTCTAACTTCTCATCGGTTTCCACCAAAATGGCTCGATCAGCACCCATCGCCAAGGCTGTGCGTAATTGCTCCTGCGCAGCACTGGGGCCTACGCTTGCCACAATCACTTCACTGGCCACACCGGCTTCCTTGAGACGAATCGCTTGCTCAACCGCAATTTCACAGAAAGGGTTCATCGCCATTTTTACGTTCTTCAGATCCACATCGCTGTGATCTGCCAAAACTCTTACCTTGACGTTGTAGTCAATCACACGTTTGACCGTCACTAGAACCTTCATTCAACCTTCCTTTTTGTCAGATAACATAGGACTCTGTAGACTATATCATGATATTTAATCATTACATCTTTAGGAGTGGTCAAACATGCGTGAATCCATGGAATTTGACGTTGTCATAGTCGGTGCAGGTGTCACCGGTCTGGCTGCCGCGTGTCGCTTAATGCAGAAGGCTCAGGAACGTGAGCAAACGCTCAGCGTTTGTGTGCTGGAAAAGGGCTCGGAGCTCGGCGCGCATGTACTGTCCGGGGGGGTGATGGAAACCCGTGCACTGGATGAGCTCTTTCCCGACTGGCAAGAGCGTGGCGCACCGCTAAAGATTAAGATTGAGCGTGAGCAAACCTGGCTGCTGACCAGTGCCCAAAAGGGTGTGAAACTGCCCGGTATCGGTGTTCCCAAAACCATGCATAACAAGGGCAACTATGTTGTCTCCCTGGCCAATCTCACACGCTGGATGGGTGAACAGGCTGAAGCCCTGGGTGTAGAGATTTTTCCAGGCTTTGCTGCCAACGAAGTACTCTACCATGAAGATGGCAGCGTCAAGGGTGTGGCAACCGGCGATATGGGTGTCGGGGCGGATGGACAGCCGAAAGACAGCTATACAGAGGGTATGGAGTTACACGCTAAATACACCCTCTTTACAGAGGGTGTACGCGGCCATCTAGGTAAGCAGGTGATCGAACGTTTCCAGCTGGATGCCGGCAAAGATCCGCAGCACTACGGCATCGGGATGAAAGAGATCTGGGAGATCGATCCTGCGAAAAGCCAGCCTGGCTTGGTGGTGCACGGCGCCGGTTGGCCGTTAAGTGATGGGGCCAGCGGCGGCTTCTTCCTCTATCACGATGAAAACAATCAGGTTGAAGTCGGTTTAATTGTTGACCTGAATTACTCCAACCCCTGGTTAAGCCCATTTGATGAGTTCCAGCGCTTGAAGCATCATCCTGTGCTCAAAGCGCATCTTGAAGGTGGCACACGCGTCTCTTATGGTGCACGTGCTGTGGTTAAAGGCGGCTTTAACACACTCCCCAAGATGTCGATGCCCGGTGCTTTTATCCTCGGTTGCAATGCAGGCACCTTGAACTTCGCCAAAATCAAAGGCATCCATACGGGCATGAAATCCGGCATGTTGGCCGCGGAAGTCATCGCCGATGCCTTAGCCGCAGGTGATCTTGGTGGCAAAGATCTGAGTGCCTTCCAAAGCGCTTATGAAAACTCCTGGCTTTACGATGAACTCTATCGGGGGCGCAACTTCTCTCCGGCGCTGCATAAGTTTGGTGTCCTACTCGGTGGCACCTTTAACTATATTGATCAGAATATCTTTGGCGGCAAGATACCCATCACTTTGCATGACACACATGCCGACCATGAAGGCATGCGCCTAGCCAGTGACGCCAAAAAAATCGACTACCCGAAACCGGATGGCAAACTCTCTTTCGATCGTCTCTCATCGGTTTATCTCTCCAATACTGTGCATGAGGAAGATCAACCTTGCCACCTGGTACTCAAAGATCCGGATCTACCCATGCGTGAGAACTGGCCTAAGTATGCCGAACCGGCACAGCGCTACTGCCCGGCCGGGGTTTATGAAGTGCTAGAGGAAGCGGAAGGGCCTAAATTGCAGATTAATTTCACTAACTGCGTACACTGCAAAACCTGTGACATTAAAGATCCAGCACAAAATATTGTCTGGATTGCCCCTGAAGGGGGTGGCGGTCCGAACTACCCTAATATGTAAACACGTTTTACCGAGGCGGCCAGAATGCCGCCTCGCGTGTCAGTCTAATGCCAAATAGAAAAAGACTGATTCAATGATAAGTCTGCTCGTATTTCTTTTGGATCGCGATCAAAGCGGGCTGAATATCCAAGGGCGCATATTTCATCGCCTGCTCGAACAACTCCTTATTCTCTTCCGACAGACGCTCCTCTTCACTCATCAGTTTTAGCTTGCGCATCGCTTCCATAAACTTGGGGTGCGGTTTGGCATGGCTCATCGGAGTGTCTCCTGAATTAACTTGGATCAACCAAGGATTAAAGTTTTACGGCATCTGCCAGGGTTGCGCTCAGTTTTGCATCACGCTCAGGTCGGCTCAACCACTGTGTTAAGGTCGGTGCCAATAGGCTTTGCATCATCTGTATATGCTCAGCATCATCATTCAGCGCAGGAATATACGCATACTCCTCACCTCCTGCTTCCATAAAATACTCGCGGTTCTCCTGCCCGATCTCTTCGATCGTTTCCAGACAATCCGCAGAAAAGCCCGGACACACCAGCTGTACAGATTTGACACCCTGAGCCGGTAAAGATTTCAGTGTTTCATCGGTATAAGGCTTTAACCACTCTTCCCGACCAAAACGCGATTGAAAAGTCGTTACATACTCATCCTGCACCAACCCCAAACGCTCCGCCAACAAACGTGACGTTTTGTGGCACTCACAATGGTAAGGATCTCCCTTCAACAGATAGCGCTTAGGCACACCGTGATAGGAGAGAATTAACTTTTGTGCTCGGCCATTTTCCGCCCAGAAGGTTTCAATTTTATGAGCCAAAGCCTCGATGTAGGCAGGATAGTCATGATAATGACTGATAAAATGCAGTTCTGGCAACCATCTACGCTGCATAAAATCGGCCGCCAGTGCATCAAAAGTCGAGGCACTGGTCGCGCCTGAATATTGCGGATAAAGTGGCAGAACAATCAGCTGACGCACACCCGCTTGCTGCATCTTTTCCAACACCGATGGGATCGAAGGATTGCCATAACGCATCGCAAAATCGACATAAACACGCTCGCCATACTCAGCTTGCAGTGCCTGCTTTAACGCCTCGGCTTGTTTCTGCGTAATGCTTAATAAGGGGGAGCCTTCCTCTGTCCAAACTTCACGATAGGCCGCAGCAGAGCGTTTCGGACGAATATTCAGAATCACACCATTAAGAATCAGCCACCAAAGCGGGCGCGGCACCTCGACAACACGCGGATCCCAGAGAAACTCTTTTAAATAACGGCGAAGAGCCTTAGGCGTTGGGGCATCGGGTGTGCCAAGGTTGGTCAGTAACACACCGATTTTATCTTTCTGATCATGGCGGAAAGCACTGGCTCCCTGATAACGCATGGACTGCTCCTTAAAAAAGCCTGAAAAGCGGCTCTACGCAATTCAGGCTTAAAGCGTTCAATAAAGGTTAATCAATCGCCTAGACGTGATCTAAACCTTACCTCAGGCCACGTCAATCACATCAAATACGACCTCTGGATTCACCTCAGCCTCATAATCGATGCCTTCAATCCCAAAACCAAAGAGCTTCAAGAATTCAGCCTTATAGGCTGCATAATCGGTCAGCTCAAACAGATTTTCGGTGGTCACCTGAGGCCAGAGTTCGCGACAAGCATTCTGCACCTCATCTCGTAACTCCCAATCATCCAAACGGAAGCGCTGCTGCTCATCCATCACCCCCCCTTCACCATACAAACCGGTGCTGAACAAACGCCAAACCTGCTCCATGCAGCCCTCATGCAACCCTTGCTCTTTCATCACTTTAAAGACCATAGAAAGATACAGAGGCATCACCGGAATCGCTGAGCTGGCCTGGGTCACAACCGACTTTAATACCGCCACATTGGCTTGCCCTTGAATCTCTGCCAGCTGTGCACTCAAGGCTGCGGCGGTATCATCCAGGTGCTGCTTGGCTTTACCCAAAGCACCATGCCAATAAATCGGCCAAGTAATATCGGTTCCGATATAGCTGTACGCAACCGTTTTGAAGCCAGATGCCAAAACACCGGCCTGAGAAAGCGCATCAATCCACAGCTTCCAGTCCTCACCGCCCATCACTTTAACGGTAGCTTCCACCTCTTCTGGAGTGGCCGGCTCGACCTCAGCCTCAATAATACAATCCTTGTTGGTATCGATGGCGGTTGAGCGGTAAGGCTCACCGATAGGCTTTAATACAGAGCGAATCACTTCACCAGTGTCTGGAAGCTTGCGCACAGGTGAAGCCAAGGAGTAGACCACCAGATCGATCTGGCCTAAATCCTCTTTGATCAGCTCAATGGCTTTCGCACGCACTTCATTGGAGAAGGCATCACCATTAATGCTTTTCGCATACAACCCTGCTTCATGCGCCAGACGCTCAAAGGCCGCCGCATTGTACCAACCGGCTGTCCCAGGCTTCTTCTCAGTCCCTGCTTTTTCAAAAAAGACACCCAGAGTTGCCGCGCCCGCCCCAAAGGCCGCCGCAATACGAGAAGCCAGGCCATAACCACTGGACGCCCCTAAAACCAACACACGTTTAGGTGCCGCCTGCAAAGGGAGATTTTGGACTTGAGCCTGGGTATAAGCGATCTGCTCACGCACATTCACTTCACAGCCTTGAGGATGGGTAGTGGTACAAATGAAACCACGGATTTTCGGTTTGATAATCATAAGAAGAGATCTATCCAATGACAGCGAATTAACAAATGATCGCGATAAGATAGCTTATTTTGGGCGTTGATTCAGTAAAAATGATCGGACTGAGCGCCGAGCAAGACGGCAAAACGCCGCCTTGCTTTCAATACTACTTGCCAATACCCACTCGCGCAGGCTTAGACCGCTATCCTACCTCGAGACGCAACACCTTCTTTACCAAGCGCTGGCAAAGTGAGCATCATTCATAGCCACCACCGGCTCACTGCCGGACTGTACCATGTCTGCAAAACCCATCGCGCGGGGTAGAATATGCGCAAAGTAGAAGTTTGTGGTCAGCTGCTTAGCCTCCAAGAAGGCATCGTCCTCACCGCGCGCCTGAGCCGCACGACAGGCCAGTGCCTGACGCAACAACTCCCAAGCACCAGCCACCACACCCAACTGCATCAAAAAGTTAAAGGCAATTGCACCGGCGAGCTGCGGATCCTCCTGCGCCCCCTGCAATAAGCCATCACGGCTGGCCTCCACCCCTTGTACCGCGACTTCTAACTGAGCGGCAAGTGGCGCAAAATCACCGGCCTGATTCAAGGTTTCACGCATTTCAGCCAAGAGACGATTCAAAGCGGCACCCTGATCCAGTAAAACTTTACGCCCGACCAAATCCAGAGCCTGAATACCGTTTGTACCCTCATAAATCGACAGAACACGTGCATCACGCATATATTGCGCAGCACCGGTTTCTTCCACATAGCCCATGCCGCCATGCACCTGTACCCCCAAAGAGGTCACTTCATTGGCATTCTCGGTACACCAGGCTTTTACCACCGGGGTTAAAAGCGCAGCACGCGCCTTTTCGTCGGCGCGACGCTGCTCATCTTCCGCGTGCTCAGCAAAATCCAAGCTCCCACAGGCATCATAGGCCAAAGCACGCCCTGCTTCTGTCAGCGCCTTCATGGTCAATAACATGCGGCGCACATCACCATGGCGCATAATCGGACCGGCTTCTTTGTAACCCACCGCCGGCGCTTGAATACGCTCTTGAGCATAATTTAACGCCTGCTGGTAAGCACGCTCAGCCACGGCAACTCCCTGCAAACCGACTCCTAAGCGCGCATTGTTCATCATAGTGAACATACAAGCCAAACCACGATTTTCCTGGCCGACCAGATAACCCACTGAATTGTCAAAACCCATCACACAGGTGGCACTGCCATGAATCCCCAACTTATGCTCTAAAGACAGGGTATGCGTCTGGTTATACTCACCTAGATTACCTTCTGCATCGACTCGGTATTTCGGGACTAAAAACAAAGAGATTCCGCGCACTCCTGCTGGAGCATCCGGCAAACGTGCCAACACCAGGTGAATGATGTTGCGCGTCATATTCTGATCACCCCAGGTGATGAACACCTTCTCACCCGTGATGCGATACACCTCGCCATCACGCTCCGCTTTACAGCGCACGGTGGATAGATCCGAACCGGCATTACCTTCAGTCAAACACATGGTGCCGGCCCACTCACCGCTAATCAGTTGCGGCAAATAAGCCGCTTTCAGCTCATCACTGGCATTCAGGCTTAAACACTCTACCGCCCCTTGAGATAACAAAGGACACAAACCCCAAGACACATTCGCAGCTTGCCACAGCTCCATGACAGGAACAGATAAAAGATAGGGCAGCCCCTGGCCACCGTATTCAGGATCAAACTGCAACGAACCCCAACCCCCTTCTGCGTACTGCTGATAGGCGCTCACAAAACTTTCCGGGCAGATCACCGCCCCTTCTTGCAGATGCACACCCTGCTGATCGCCATCCCAATTCGTCGGTGCCACCACTTCAGAAGCGACACGCCCGGCTTCCTCCAGAATCGCACTCACCATATCTTCCGACGCATCAGCAAAACGCTCCATCGCCGCTAACTCAGGCAAACGTGCCACCGCATTTAATGCTAGGTTAATGTCTTTTAAGGGAGCTTTGAAATCGGCCATAACCTTTCCTTTTCCTGTTTAAAACTTGCCGCTACCAAGAACGGCGCAAAGTGGATGCCTGCAGCCTGCCATAAGGGTGACTGCCTTAGCAAAAATCGGGTACTCTCTCCATCATAATGAATGATCTTCCCTACCAACAGATGAAAGGCTAAAAAGATGCAAGAAATTCATGGCTATTACCTGGAAGACCTCAGCGTGGGCCTGTCCGCCTCCTATGAAAAAACCCTCACCGATGAAGATGTGCGCCAGTTTGCCAGCCTCTCAGGTGATCACAACCCCGTGCATCTGAACGATGATTACGCCAAAACCACTCTGTTTGGTCAGCGCATCGTTCATGGCATGTTCAGCGCCGCCCTCATCTCGACAGTCGCCGGTATGCACCTGCCCGGGCCTGGAGCCATCTACATCGATCAGCAGTTAAAATTTAAAGCGCCGGTATTTATTGGCGATACCGCTAAAGCCGTGGTTACGGTCATGGAGATCGATGAGCGCCGCCGCCGCGTTAAGGCGCAAACGGATGTATTTGTCGGAGAGAAGCTGGTGGCAACAGGTGAAGCGACGTTTATGGTGGATAAGCGCGGGGGTTAAGAACTCGGATTGATGGACTCATCACCTTGAACGATGGGGATTTATCGCGCTTGTTAAGATGGGTCTAACGGATCATTCAATGCTGGATTGAATGATCTCACTCACCTGGACTCCTAATTTCGGCAAATCCCTTTCGATGGTTTTCCAGACAACATCCAGATCAACTTTAAAATAGCCATGCGCTAAAGCGTTACGCGTTCCATAAGCCGCTTTAAGGGGAAAATCGGGGTATCGCATCGAAAACTCTGGGAAATGGCGCTGAATCTTACCGGCAGCTTCGCCGATAATTTCAAGATTACGGATCACAGCATCCTGCTTTTCTTCATTTACAAGAAAGCTTGCATGATCAATTTCTTCAATATAGCGTTGAATACGATGAATTGCCTGTTCGATATGTTCAAGATAATCCCTTAAAGCAAGCTCATCTCGACGACTCATACAGCCTGAGCCTCATTGAGTACTTCCATCCTCCATCTATCAGGAAGCGCGGCGGGTGTCAGGACATCAACCTCGACACCAAGCAGCTCGGTGAGCTCTACGCAAATAGCTCCCACATCAAATAGAGTGGTTTCTTCTGTAGTGTCAATGAGCAGATCGAGATCACTTTCATCTGTATCTTGGCCATGAAGAACGGAACCAAAAATACGCGGATTTTTGGCATGATGCCTTTCTACAATCTGCAATATCGCCTTGCGATGTCGTTTATAGGCTAAAGATGGCTTCATAAAAGACTCTTCAGTGACTCGTTAATCTCATTCAGATTAGAATATCAAACACATGACTTCAATCCCACCTTCTTTTTGTGCATGAGTCACGCTTATAAGCTTTAGACACAAAATTCATTGCACCTACTCAAGCCCAGACAAACAAGGCGCAAACGGATGTATTTGTCGGAGAGAAGCTGGTGGCAACAGGTGAAGCGACGTTTAGGGTGGATAAGCGCGGAGGTTAAAAAAGCATCGACACCACAGGAGATAGAGAGAACTCGAATCACTAATTGATTCAATCTCTTAGAAAGCAAAAAGGCTCCCACAGGAGCCTTTTTTGATCCGCTAATCTTATTAAATAAGATTAGAAGTTCAGGCGGTAGCCAACGTAGAAGGTATCGTTGGAAGCAGCGGAAGTACCACCTGCAAGAGCTGCTGCATTGTTATAGTCAATATAACCAGCAGAAACTACGCCATTACCCATTTTGTTGTAAACTTCAACTTGGGTAGCTTTCTTACGATCAGCATTATCCAACTTAGTAGTTGAATAGCCCAGAGAAGCACCTAAGCCATTTACTTCATAACCAGCATAGAGACCATAACCTTTATCTTTAACGCTAGTCACTTTATTTTTTGCTTGCTCGTACTTAGCAGCAAGACTCAAGCCTTCCAACTTATAACGAGCTGACAGACCCCACAGGTTCTGATCAATCGCATAATCACCTAGTACCGCATTGCTTTTACCAGACTTAATTGCACCGTAAGCAGCACCTAACACCAGGTCTTCCCAAGTGTATTTACCGCCTAACTGGTAACCATCAATAGTTTTGTCTTTCTCAGGCGTGCCAGCTGCTGATAAAGCATCACCCGCAAATACACCACCAACGAAGGCTTCAAAACCAGCAACGGTTGGAGAAACATAAGCTAAGGAGTTACCTACACGGCGATCAGCACGGTTACCAGTGAAGCCAGCACCTGGTACATAACCTACATCTAAGCCACCGAACTTACCGGAAGCCTGAAACTCAGTGATTGCGCCAACATAATTCCAAGTAGCGTGATCCAGTTTACCGCCAACTGCAGTACCCCAAGAACCTTTAGCACCTACATAAGCATAACGACCGTTACCCAGAGCGCCATTATTCAGGTTAAGAGCCTGCTCCCAAAGGAAAATACCTTTAGTGTCTTCCAGACCCAGATCTACGGTACCCTTGATACCCACACGTGAACCGTAATCTTTCAGGTTTGCGGATTCCTCTTTAGTCTTGTCCATGCTCATACGGAATGAACCGTACAGAGTAGCATCAGCTGCAGCGATAGCAGGAACCGTCATGGCGCCAGCAACAGCCAGAGCGATCAGTGACTTTTTCATCAGTTTTTCCCCTTCAACGTTCAACATACTAGTATTGTTGTTTGAATATCCCGGGCACCCAAATGGTGCAGACAGGAACATACTACAATTTCGAATTATTGCAAACCGGTGATGGGAAAAAAATACGACCTTCCGACCGACCGGGTTCGCCGCTCGAGGAAACAGTTTGTAGAATGTCAGAATTCAACCCGGAATCTGGTTTCTTACAAATCAACAAGTTATGTAAACAAGCTGATTCTGCACCTCAAGTTATGCTTATTACAGCACAAGAAATAAGGTCTTGCAAGAATTGGAAATGTCCGACGAAAGAATGAGGCACCAAAGTCGTGCTTTTCGGAGAGACAAACTGGCCGCCCGAAGGCGGCCAGTGGAATCTAAACCTGATATCAGGCTAGATTAGAAGTTCAGCTGGTAGCCGACCAGGAAAGTCTTATCGCCACCAAGACCAAGGTCATTCAACAAAGAATCACCTTTGTAATCTTTACGGAAATCCATGAACTCAGCATAAACAGCACCATTACCCATAGTCTGAGCTACGCCCAGTGTGTAAGAAGCGCCTTTCTCTGAACCACCATTTGCACTGAATTTAGTTTCACCATAAACAGCGTAAACTGCAGTGTCAGCAATATCATACTGCGCTGAGAGATTCCAAGTAGTTGCTTTCAGATCAGAGCCCAAGAAGATTGGAGCCAGAGCTTTCTCTTTTCCACGCTCATAAGAGGCGCGCAGATCCAGGTTCTCGATACCAGAGAAACCAGCAGCCAGACCCCAAACATTGAAGTCACCGAAATAATCGCCACCAAATTTAGCAGTCTTAGCTTTACCGTAAGCAGCCGCAGCATAGATACCGTTAGCATCGTACTGAACGCCTAAGTTATAAGCATCAAAAGTTTTGTCTTTTTCACCAGAGCTCGCATCAACTTCGCCAGCGAAGAAAGACGTATTCTCACCACCGAATACACCGGCTGCAGCAAAAGTCACACCCGCGAATTCAGGAGAAACATAGCTCAGAGAGTTAGACTGCAGCGCAAAAGCCTGACCCAGTGCAGATTCGTAAGTACCCTGATAAGTGATATCAGTGTAATCAGAAACCATGTACACAGATGGCAGATCGGTCTTACCGCCCATTACTGTACCCCAAGAACCGGTCGCACCGATGTAGGTCTCGTCGCCATCTGCCAGAGCACCAGCGTTCAGATCCAAGCCCTGTTCCCATTTGAAGATACCTTTGGTGTCTTCCAGACCCAGATCTACAGTACCCATGATACCGATGTAAGAATCAGACACCAGCTCAGCAGAAGCACCACGCTCTTTCTGCATGAACATTTCGAAAGTACCAAACAGTGTAGCGTCAGCCTGTGCAATTGCAGGAGCCGCGATAGCGCCAGCAACAGCCATAGCAATCAGTGATTTTTTCATTCGAGTTTCCCCTTCAACATTCAACTTACTAGTAATGTGTCACGTTTTTACTGAACAGAGCCTCGTGCTCTGTCCGGGTACCTATTTATTACAACACAGCAAAAAAGCCTAGGCAATGCTGTTGAGAGTGGAAAGCTTAGGTTTCGACTCTTTTTTTGCTGCAACGCACAGGGGAAAACCTTGATGCACTTTAGTAGTGCAAGATTCTCCCTTTTTTACCTAAGGGTGCGCCATTTCGGCACTTGAGATTTGGCCATCGAACGCGCTTACGCCTTCCTGGTTCAAATCTCAAAAAACCCTTGAACAGGTTTAGCAGGTTTCGTGCCGAATCAACTTAAGGCCGCAAACGCTTGCTTTAAGCGCTTCTCCGACACCGGTTTTTTAGTGCCCAGCTGTTGGGCAAAGAGAGAAACCCGGTACTCCTCTAATAACCAACGGTACTCAAGTAACGCCGGTTGCACCTGGCCTTGTTGCTGCTGTTGCTGGAGCTTTTTCTCATAGGCCTGCCACAGACCTTGCAACTGCTCTGACCAGACGCATTGCTGGCGTAATTCTCGTGGGTATTTCTCTAGGCGCAAGGCAATGGCTTGCAGAAAGCGCGGATAGTATTCCAGATAAAGACTTGGAGTTTGTGTCAGATAATCCTTTACAAACAACTGATTGAGCTGATGTTTGATATCGTTTAAGACCGGGACTGCTTGCAGATCGATTTTGCCATTGAGCTGCTTGAGCAAGGCATGACGGGTTTGATGCAGCGCCAGTACACTCTGCGCCAAGGCCAGCGCGGCATCATGCAGCTGGGCTTTCACTTTTTGCAAAAGCGCCTCAAAAGCGGGTTGAGTGCGAGGTAAGTATGTGCCTTGGTAGTCCGGGTAAAGCCCAGCCACCCGCATCACTGCGGCCAACAGCAACTCATCCTCTAAGCGTTTGGGATCAAACAGTTTTTGGCTGAGCAACACCGACTGAGCCAGTTGCGGAAGCTGTTTGCGTATATAACGTACGGGTTCCGGCAGCATCAACAACATCAAGCGCGCTAAGCCACGCGGGTTTTGCGCTTGTGCTTCACACTGGCGACTGACCACTTGCAGATCTACGCTGTCACCTCGATCCTGTAGCACAGGATAGGCTTCGACCTCTATTCCACCGAGTTGGCGCAATTTGATCGATTCTGGCAGTTCGTTAAAATCCCAAGCCGTTAAGCCTTTACGCCCCCACTCCTGTGAAGGGGTGGCGGCCTGCAGCACCTTCTCAGCCTGGGCTGAAAAACGGGCATGTAAACGCTGCCAGTCACGCTCACACGCCAGAACTTGGCCTTTCTCCCCCAGCAGACGTAAATTCATCCGATGGTGATCTTCCAGAGGGACGGCTCGTAAATCTTCAACCGGAATCCGCACGCCGGTCATGCGCAAGAGTTGGTGTGCCAGCACTTCATAAAGATCCCCCTCGGCAAAGGGGACGGCCTGGCAAAATGCCTGCACATAGTTGGGAACCGGCACAAAGTGCTTACGCTGTTGTTTGGGCAAGCCGCGCAATAAGGCCGTGACCTTATCGGCCAGCATCCCCGGTACTAACCACTGCAAACGTGTCTGCGGCAGCTCTTTCAACAGCGGCAAAGGCACATCCAGGGTGACGCCATCCTCTTCGTGTCCGGGATCAAAATGATAGTGCAGCTTAAGCTTGGCACCCTGCCACAATAGAACATCAGGGTAGTCTGCTTGGGTGATATGCTGGGCTGAGCGCTGCAGAATATCCTCTTCCTGCATAAACAGCGCTTGCGGTTGCTGCGCTTCGATCTCTTTGCGCCAGCGCTCAAATGCCTGACCCGTGACCAGATGACCGCCGCCCAACTCGGCAAAACGCTGCAGATAAAATGCGGCGAGGGTTTCTTCATCGACCAACAGATCACGCCGTCGCGACTTGGCTTCTAAGGCCTCAACACTGGCAAGCAGCTCACGATTATGACGGAAGAAAGGCGCGCGCGTGTCATACTCGCCTTCAACCAGGGCACTGCGCACAAACAACTCATGGCTGAGCTGGGGATCTATCGGGCCGTAATGCACTTTGCGCTTGGGGACTATAATCAAACCAAAGAGCGTCACCTGTTCGGTGGCGACCACCTGAGCACGCTTTTTCTCCCAGTGCGGTTCCATCCAGGTTTTTTTGACCAGATGGTGTGCCGGGGCTTCGATCCACTCCGGCTCGATACGCGCCACTTGATGCGCAAAGAGCTTGCTGGTTTCCAACATCTCCGCCGCCATGATCCATTTCGGGCTTTTCTTAAACAACCCGGAACCTGGGAAGATAAAGAAACGACGGTTGCGCGCGCCCAGGTATTCCCCCTTCTCTTGTTTCAATCCTAACTGGCTCAACAAGCCGGCCAAGAGCGCTTTATGAATCGAGGCATAGTCCGAGGCTTCGCGGTTCTCGTGAAAACCCAACTCTTTGCAACTTAGATGCAGTTGTCGATGTAGATCACGCCACTCTCGCATCCGCACCCAAGAGATAAAGTGTTGTTGGCACCACTTGCGTAACTGATTTTGGCTCATCTCTAAGCGCTGGCTTTCATACAGTTTCCAGAGATTGAGCAGCGTTAAGAAATCAGAATCTTCATCGGCATAGGCACGATGTTTTTCATCTGCTGCCTGGCGCTTGTCATGCGGACGCTCACGCGGATCTTGCACGCTTAAAGCACTGGCAATCACCAAAACTTCACTGAGACTGCCCAAACGATTGGCTTCGACCAGCATACGTGCGATCCGCGGATCAACCGGTAGACGTGCAAGTTGGCGTCCGATCCCTGTGAGTTGGCGCTGTGCATCCACCGCACCCAACTCTTCGAGAAGCTTAAAACCGTCATTGATAAAGCGACTGTCCGGCGCATCCACAAAGGGGAAGCGGGCAATATCTCCAAGCTTCAGCTGCAACATACTGAGGATGACGGAGGCGAGATTGGTACGGCGAATTTCGGCATCGGTAAACGCCGGTCGGGCCAGGAAATCCTCTTGTGAATAGAGCCGGATACAAACACCGGGAGCGATACGGCCACAACGCCCGGCTCGCTGATTGGCGCTGGCTTGTGAAATGGCTTCAATCGGCAGGCGCTGCACTTTAGAGCGGTAACTGTAACGTGAGATACGCGCCAAACCCGGATCGATCACATAGCCGATACCGGGTACGGTGAGAGAGGTTTCGGCGACGTTGGTTGAGAGCACGATGCGCCGCCCGGCCTGGCGACTTTCATGAAACACTTTATTCTGCTCAGCCAAGGATAAGCGCGCATACAAAGGCACCACTTCGGTATCTCGTAACTGGGCTTTACGCAGGGTGTCGGCGGTTTCACGGATCTCACGCTCTCCCGGTAAAAATATCAAGATATCGCGTGGTCCTAAGCCGTTTTTGCTGCGTTCCAAGGCCTGAATTTCATCTACCGCTTGCAAAATACCCGCTTGCAGATCGGCGGCTTTTTCATCCTCAACTTCCAGTTCATGCAGAGGGCGATAGAGTATCTCTACCGGATAGGTGCGCCCTGAGACTTCAATAATCGGAGCCTCATCAAAGTGTTTGGAAAAGCGCTGCAGATCGATGGTCGCAGAGGTGATGATCAGCTTCAGATCTGGGCGCTTGGGCAGAATCCGCTTCAAATAGCCGAGCAGAAAATCGATGTTCAAACTGCGCTCATGCGCTTCATCGATGATGATGACCGAATACTTTTTCAGTAGACGATCGCGCTGGGTTTCAGCCAGCAAAATCCCATCGGTCATCAGTTTAATCGCTGTCTGCTCAGAGACCTGATCGTGAAAACGGACCTGATAACCGACTAAACCTTCACCCAAGGGCGTTTTTAACTCTTCAGCAATTCGCGCCGCAACGGTGCGAGCCGCCAGACGGCGCGGCTGAGTATGACCGATCAAGCCTTGGGTCGCTAAACCCAGTTCATAACAAATTTTCGGCAACTGCGTGGTTTTACCCGATCCGGTCTCCCCCGCAATCACGACCACTTGATGTGCTCGAATTAAGGCCGCTATCTCTTCCCGGCGCTCACTGACCGGCAGATCGGGATAATCCACACGAATCTGGGCCGCTGTGGGCGCGTGCGCCTCTAAAGTCATCTGTGCCGTATCAGGAGTTTTCAAAACCACTCACCTTCTTAACTCACGCTTACTCACGAACAAACATGGACTTTTAAAACTTGGCGGGCTGAACCCAGCCGGCTAAAAGCCTGACAGGGCGCAAAGTGTAACACGCCCACCTCAAGCTGCCGCTAGCGGCGGCAACACCTGTCATGGAAATGGGCTAACCTATAATCAACTAAAGGATCAGCAAGGAGATCACGTCCATGAGTCAGTGGAGCATTCAAGACAGCCTGGATCTATATAATGTGCCGCGCTGGGGTGCCGGATACTTTGGCATCAATGCTGCGGGCGATGTGACGATACGTGATCCACATTCGCAAGCGATCACCAGCTTTGCTGAGCTGCTCCCGCTTATCCAAAACCAAGGTTTAGAACTGCCACTTTTACTGCGCTTTCCACACATATTAAAACATCGTGTGGCGGCTTTGGTGCACAGCTTTCAGCGCGCGATTGCTCAGGAAAACTATTCTGCACCCTTCACCTCCATCTATCCGATCAAGGTCAATCAGCAACGCGAAGTCGTTCACGCGATTATGCAAGGCCAGCGTCAGGTGTTGAATGGCTTAACCGGATTGGAAGCTGGGAGCAAACCCGAACTTCTCGCCGTCCTGGCGCTTTCCACCCCCGGACAATCGGTGATTGTGTGCAACGGTTACAAGGATGCGGAATATATTCAGCTGGCCTTGATGGGGGAGCGCTTAGGCCATCGCGTCTATATCGTGTTGGAAAAATCCAGTGAGCTGGGCGAAGTGCTGCGTCAAGCCAAAGCCTTAAAGGTGCAACCTCGCATTGGGGTGCGTGCGCGTCTTGCCAGCGTGGGGAAAGGGCATTGGCAGGACAGCGGCGGTGCCAAGTCCAAATTCGGCCTCTCAGCCAGTGAGATACTAAAAACCGTTGAAATTTTGCAAGAGGCCGGACAGAGCCAAGCCTTTCAACTTTTACACTTCCATCTCGGTAGCCAGATCGCCAACATCCAAGATATTCAAGTGGGTTTGCGTGAAGCTGCCTGCTTTTATGCTCAACTGCGCTTACTCGGTATGCCGATTGAGGTGGCGGATGTCGGCGGCGGCTTGGGGGTTGATTATGAGGGTACCGCCTCACGTAACCCCTGCTCCGTCAATTACACCCTGGATGAATACGCCAAACGTGTGGTACAAGCCTTTCACCAGGTCGCGCTAGAGCATGATTTACCCTCCCCCCAACTCTTCAGTGAATCGGGGCGTGCGGTAACGGCGCACCATGCGGTATTGATGACCAATGTGATCGGCGTGGAACGCCAGCAGGTGCATAGCCTGGTGCCACCCGACGCTCAGAGCCACCCGCTGTTGAATCGTATTTGGCAAAATTACCAGGATGCCGTGGGTCGAGAGCGTAGCTTGAGCGAGGTTTACCACGATTGGGTGACGTTTAATCAAGATTTGAATCAAGTCTTTACTCACGGCCATCTGTCCTTAGCCGAAAGAGCCCAGGGCGAACAGCTGTTACGTGCCACCAGTTTGCATCTCATGAAGACACTGAATCCAGCACGCACACCCCAAAGGCAGATTCTCGATGAACTGAATGAACAGATGGCCGACAAGGTGTTTGTGAACTTCTCACTCTTTCAATCTCTGCCTGATGCCTGGGGGATCGATCAGGTCTTCCCTATCTTACCTTTACGGCACCTGCAGCAAGCACCGAGTCGCCGTGTGGTTCTGCGTGATCTGACCTGTGATTCTGATGGACGTATCGATCATTATGTGGACGGAGAAGGAATTGAAAGCACCTTGCCTTGCCCTCCCCTAGATTCGGCAAATGCCTTATTGGGCTTTTTCATGGTCGGTGCCTATCAAGAGATTTTAGGGGATCTGCACAATCTCTTTGGTGATACAGATGCCGTGAATGTTGAGTTTAACGCCCAGGGTGAAGCCTATTTAGCGCAGATGCAACGCGGCGATACAGTGGCAGGTGTACTCAGTGCGGTGAACTATAATGCCGATGCGTTGCTCCAAGCCCTGCATCATCAGATCAAGCAAAGCCGCTTAAACGCTACCGAGCAAGATCTGTGTGAGCGGGCTTTCCAGCATCTTTTGCAAGATACTACCTACCTCGACCAACCAAAAGTCTGAGCAAAGCCCTACACCAGGAAAGCCGCTATGAGTAGAATGGTGGCTTTCTTATTTTCGCCTGCCCTACAGGAAGCTGCGCTTTGAATTCCGAGATTGCTACCACCGGTCCTCGTCTTGAACTGCAAAAGTACGACACTCTTTATACGCTTTTGGGCACCGCTCATGTTTCCAAAGCCAGTGCCGATGAAGTGCGCGAGCTGATTCGTTCTGGAGAGTTTGATGCCGTCGCCATCGAGCTCTGCCCGGGCCGTTTGCAAAGTCTGCAAGATCCCGATGCTTTAGCGCGCTTAGATCTGTTCCAGGTGATACGCCAAGGTAAAGCGGGCATGGTCGCGGCGAACCTAGCCTTGGGTGCGTTTCAGCAGCGTGTGGCCGAAGAGTCTGGTATTGCACCGGGCGCAGAGATGCAAGCGGCGATCGAAGAAGCTCAAGCTGCTCAGCTTCCGCTCTTGGTGATTGACCGTGATATCGGCACCACGCTTAAACGTGTTTATCGCAGTGTGCCTTGGTGGCAACGCATGAATCTGATCAGCGGCTTGATCGGCAGTTTGGTCACACAAGAGAAGGTTTCGGCACAGGAAATCGAGCGCCTCAAGCAAGGCGATGTGCTGGAGTCGACCTTTGCCGAATTTGCCGAAAGCTCAGAGCATCTATATCAAGCCTTAATCACCGAGCGTGATCATTATATGGCGCTGCGCTTAGCCCAGGAAAATGGCGACAGTCGCTACAAGCGTGTGCTGGTGGTGATCGGTGCGGGCCACTTAAAAGGGATCAGCGACAACCTGCATGGCCACATTCCAGAAAATCCGCAACCGCAACTGGATATTCTCAATCAAGTCCCGCAAGGAAGCCGCTGGCTGAAAGCTCTGCCCTGGATCATCATGCTGCTGGTGTTGACCGGATTTGCCATAGGCTTTAGCCGTAATACCGATCTGGGTTGGCAGCTGGTGTTGGATTGGATTCTCATTAATGGCGGTTTGGCCGCGCTGGGAACGCTGATTGCGACCGCGCATCCGGTGACCATCGCCGGCACCTTTATTGCGGCGCCTTTTACCTCGTTGAATCCCACGATCGGAGCCGGCATGGTCGCGGCCGCCATTGAGATTGCAATGCGTAAACCCACCGTTGGGGATTTTGCACATCTGCGCAAGGATGTTACGGCACTCAAAGGCTGGTGGCGGAATCGGGTGTCTCGCACTCTATTGGTGTTTATTTTGGCGACCCTCGGTTCCGCGATTGGCACCTATGTCGGGGGTTTTCATATTTTTGGTCAACTCACAGGTAGCTGATCCATGACACGGCCGTGGTACTTTTTAAGACACTTGAGTCAACAAGCTCCCGTTCGAACCCTGGTTCTACTCTGGCTGAGCCTGATTGTGGCCGATCTTTTCTGGGTCCGTGATCTGAGCTGGTTTCTTGAGCAGGCACAGGGCAAGCGCTTTTGGGTCAACTTCCTGATCAGCGCTCTAGTGACTTGGGTGTTGCTCTACAACCTGCGCGGTTATTGGCAGCGCTGGCGGGGGTTGGCGGCTTTCCTTCTTGTCTTAATCGCAACGGCCTATTTTGCACAAAGTGCTTACTTTGGCATTTATCGCAAATTCATTACGCTGTTTGACTTCCGCTTTTTTGCCGCCGACCCTTGGATGAGTGTTGAGCTGTGGTGGCAGCATGGCGAAAAGCTGCGCCCTGTTCTGCTCGCACTCTTTGCGACCTTGGTGTTTTGGCTAGCCATGCAGATCGAGCGCCCAGGTCGACGTTGGTTACGCTGGAGCAAAGGCACACTCGGGGGTTTGCTGTTTCTACTGGTCACCCTGAACTGGTATGGCAGCGCGCATTTCCAGATGGCGCCCATTGCCTACTCCGGTACGCTGATTGCCGCCGTTGAATTTCAGCACAACCGCGGGGACTATCCCACCAAACCCACACTCCCTCGCCAAGCGCCAGATCCGCATAAGCCTAACCTCGTCTTTGTGATCGGTGAATCTTTAAATATTGGTCATATGGGCATCTATGGGTATGCGCGCGATACGACGCCCCAGCTCTCGGCGATGGCGGCAGCGGGTGAAGTCTTTGCGCTACGCAATGCCTTGAGTGTGAGTCCACGTACGCTGACCTCTGTACCCTATATGTTAACCGGGCTTCAGGGTATCGATCCGCATGGCGTTATCTATTCCGTGCCTACTCTGTTTAATTATGCCAAGAGCGCGGGTTATCAAACGGCGTTGATCACCGCTCAGGATTTTCAATGGCGCGATATCGATAAGCTCTTTGTCGATCAAGATCTGGATCATTTTGAACAGGGTGTGGATTTTAGTGCCGATGTCAGTGTGTCGATTGGGGCGGATGATCATCGGGTTCTACACAATGGCATTCTGCCTTTTATCGATCGCACCGAGCCCTTAGAGGCTCCCTATCTTTTAGTCACGCAAATGAGTGGTAGCCATACGCCCTTTAGCCGACAGGTTCCTCAGGAGTTGAAACAATTTTTGCCGGAAGAGAACCCCAACAGCATCAACGCCTATGACAATACCGTTTGGTATAGTGACCTTTATCTCAGCCAGTTAGTGCGCCATATTCGTCGCCAAGACCCCGATGCTTGGATCTTTTACTCCTCTGATCACGGTGAACATGTCACGGGCAAGGGCGGTATGTTTCATGGCGATTTTAATGATGAGGTGATTCATAACGCTTTACTGGTCTTCCCACCTGAGGGTGCCCAGGCACTGATTGCTCAGCAACTCGATGCGCCGGTTTCACAAGTGGATATTTTTGCCACGCTTTTGGAGTTAATGGCGGTGGAGCCGGTGTTGGAAATCGATGGCCTGAGTTTGCTGCAGCCCATCCCTGCAGAGCGCTTGCGTATTGCCACGGCCATGATGAAAACCCTACATAACGATCCACGTGCTGCCCTCGTCTTTCCGGACAAGTCCATGCTCGAGATCGATTTTGAGCGGATGAGCGCGAAACTCAATAACGGTGATGTGGTGCGTTATGAAGCGCTACCGGCCGAATGGCGTGCTTTGTTTGATCGCCGCTTGGAGCCGCAATCATGAACACAACGCCCTCTTCACGGAAAGCGGCACACACACCCGCCTCCGAACCGCTAGCCAAATCCGCAGCGCAAATTCCACCGCTGAAAACTCGCGGTCTGGCTCGCTTTTACCATGCCACACGTTATTCACTGCAGGGTTTGAAAACAGCCTATCAAACAGAACCGGCGTTTCGTTATGAAACCTGGTGCGCTCTGGCGCTACTGCCTGCCGCCTTCTGGCTGGCCAGCAGCCCTTTGCACTGGGCGCTCCTCATCTCCAGCCTTTTGTTTGTGTTAATCATGGAGCTGATCAATACTGCCATAGAAGCGATCGTAGATCGTGCCGGACGTGAATACCATGAACTGGCAGGGCTGGCTAAGGATCTTGGTTCTGCAGCGGTGCTCTTCGCCTTATTCATCGCCCTCCTCTGCTGGGGAAGTAGTCTCTGGTCACGATTATTGGTGTAACCCCTAGACCTTTTGAGCCCAAGCTTGCATGCCCAAAAATGATCGTTGGATTGAACGTCTAAAGCCTTTGTTTCTGTCTTACTGGCTGATTCCGATCATTATCGGATTTTGGATGCTGGTGATCGGCAGCAGTTATGTGACACGCTCAGCCATGCTCGACAGAGTGACCATGGCGATGGCACAGCAGCGTGGTGAAACCATCTTTCATTTAATCCAAACGACACGCTTCTGGAACGCCGAACATGGCTCAGTTTATGTTCCAGTCAGCGAAACCTCACCGGAAAATCCTTACCTGGTGACGTCGGAAAAGAATATCGAAACCCCTTCTGGCCTGGCACTGACCAAAATTAATCCCGCTTACATGACACGCCAGATCTCCGAGCTTCTGCAAGAAGGAGATGTTCAGCTGCGCCTGACCAGTGATCGGGTGATGAATCCGAACAATCGACCGGATGTCTGGGAAGAAAGAGTCCTGCGGCGCTTTATCGATCAGGGTTTGGCCTATCACCTTGAAGTGGTTGGGGATCGTTACCGCTATATGGCACCGCTACTGGTCGAGCCGGGCTGTTTGGCTTGCCATAGCGGTTATGAAGTGGGCGATGTGCGTGGCGGTCTGAGTATCAGTTTCCCTGTTGAGCAGATGTATGCTCTGGTAAAGGATCTGCGCCAGGAAAAATTCTGGATACATCTTGCCGCTTTTCTTTTGCTCTCAGGGATCGGCGTTCTCAGCTTTTTCAGCATTCGTAAGCTATTGATCAACTTGGATGACTCCTCATTACTGCGCCAGCTCAATCAACAATTAGCAGATCAATCCAGCGCACAAAACACCCTGATCCAAGAGTTAAACCAGCTGAAACAGCAGGCAGAAGGGGCCAATCAAGCCAAGTCGGCATTTCTTGCCACCATGAGCCATGAAATTCGCACCCCTATGAATGGTGTACTGGGATTGATCGAGATCCTGGCCCAGGATGAGTTGAGCCATCGACAAAAATCACTCATCAGCACCATCCGCCAATCGGCACGCAATCTGTTGCGCTTACTGGATGACATCCTCGATGTGTCAAAAATTGAGGCCGGACGACTGGAGCTGGAGATTCAGGCCGTCTCCCTGCCACTCATGCTCGAGCATCTGAAATCAACCTTCGCACCGATCTGTGCTCAGCGGCGTGTCCAGCTGCATTTTCATCAAGACAGTGAGCTGCCCGACTATATTCAAGCCGACCCAACCCGCTTAAGCCAGATCCTCTATAACCTGATCAGCAACGCCGTGAAATTTTCCGGTGGCCCGATTGAGGGAGATGGCCAGGTGAGTGTCACCCTCAAGCGTGAAGCCAATGGCCGTGAATCCTTGTTGATTCTGGTGAAAGACAATGGCATTGGCATGACCTCGGAGCAACTGGAGCAGGTGTTTGAGCCCTTTGTACAAGCCGAAAGCTCGACCACACGTCGCTTTGGCGGCACAGGCTTAGGCTTATCGATTGTGCGCCGTTTGGTGGATCAGATGCAGGGCGAGATTTCCGCTGACAGCATTCCGCGTATCGGCTCTTTGTTTCGGGTACGCCTCCCGCTCATCCGGGCGACGGATGATCAGATTCAGGCGCTTTTGCAGGAAAATCCGTCCGCACCCACGCTCTGCCCCGAAGATCTGCAGACAATGCGCTTATTGGTGGCGGAAGATGAGCCGGTGAATCAACGTGTCATTGAACATCAGCTGAAACGCTTAGGTTATCACTTTGATCTGGTGGAGGATGGTGCTCAGGCTCTCGCAGCACTGGCGCAGGGAAATTATGATTTGTTACTCACTGATCTGCATATGCCGGTGATGGATGGTTATGAGCTGGTGGCAAAACTGCGTGCCGATGAAGCGGCACAGGCACCAGGCCAGCCCACTCAACATCTGCCGATTATCGCCCTGACGGCGAATGTGCTGCATACACATGAGGATGCGGAAAAGCTAGAAGGATTTGATGGCTACTTGACCAAGCCTGTCTCTTTACAAAGCCTAAACCAAGCCCTGAGCGCCGCCTTAAGCCGACATCTCGCGAACCCAGGCGAAGGGGCTCATAGGCTAGATCCTAAGGCAGATCATCCGACCCAACCTGAATGAACTGGAGTCTGAATAAACAGAAGCTCAGCCTCCGGTCATATTCATAAAGCGCAGGATCTGTACCTCACCATCGGTCGTGAAATGATGGCGCTCAGGCTTGAGATCCATCGCTTCAATCAACGCCTGGCGCAGTGGCTCGTTGTCGGTGGGATAATCGCGCAAATACGGACGCAAATCCACCGCATGCTCATTGCCCAAGCACAGTAATAAACGCCCTTCAACGGTGACACGCACACGATTGCAATCGCCGCAAAAATTATGACTATGGGGTGAGATAAAGCCTATCTGGCTCGAATGGTCGGGCATCTGATAGTAACGTGACGGCCCTCCTGTTTGGGTCGGCACATGCTGTAAAGGATAACGTGTTTCGATGATCCGACGCACCTCATCACTGGAGCAAAAGGTTTCATCACGGCCATGATCCGACACTTCACCTAAGGGCATCTCCTCTATGAAGGAGATGTCTAAACCGCGATCGCGCACAAACTCGACCAGATCCAAGACTTCGTCTTCATTGCGCCCACGCATGATCACAGCATTCAGTTTAATGCGTTCAAAACCTGCGACCTGAGCCGCCTCGATACCGGCCAAGACCTGAGCAAGCTCCCCTTTGCGCGTAATACGCTGGAATTTGTCGGCTTGGAGGGAATCGAGGCTGATGTTTAAGCGTTTCAAACCGGCCGCTTTTAAAGTCTTGGCAAAACGTGGTAGCTGACTGCCATTGGTGGTCATGGCAAAATCTTTTAGCCCCAATTGACCAATAAACTCCACTAGCTCGGGAAGGTCACGCCGCACTAGGGGTTCGCCACCGGTCAAACGTATCTTCTCCACTCCGAGGCTGACAAAGACACTGGCGATACGCCCCAGCTCTTCCAGAGACAAGACCTCCTCGCGTGGCAGGAAGGTCATTTTTTCACTCATGCAGTAAACACAGCGAAAATCACAACGATCCGTGACAGACAGGCGCACATAACGCACTTGACGACCAAAACGATCCACCAGGGGCTGCGGAGGGTGTTTTAAGCTATTCATGATTGGATTCTCTATAAGACCCCCAACGTGCTTGAGCCTGTTGATCCGTATCACGCTCACTCACCCAGTAATCCCCCGTGGCCGTATGTTCTTTTTTCCAAAAGGGCGCTTGGGTTTTTAAATAATCCATAATGAATTCACAGGCTGAAAAAGCGGCTTGACGGTGTGCAGAACTAACCAGCACTAAGACGATGGCATCTCCAGGCTCTAAACGCCCGACACGATGAATCAGACGCGCACCCAAAAGTGGCCAGCGCGCGGCGGCCTGCTGCAGAATCATCTGCAGCTGCTGTTCGGTCATGCCCGGATAATGCTCCAGAGTCAGCGCTTGCACCTCTGGGCGTTCATTAAAATCGCGCACATAACCAACGAAGCTGACCTCTGCACCGACGTCACGACGCCCGGCACGCAGCGCCTGAGACTCTTGGTTCAGATCAAAGGCTTCTCTCTGTACGGCCACATGCCACATATTAACCTCCCGTCACCGGAGGGAAAAATGCCACTTCATCCCCTGCTTGCAGAGGATGCTCAAGATCGACCATCACCTGATTAACCGCCACCAGCAAACGTCTGGCGGTAAAGACTTCTTGCCAGCCGGGCTGCTGACTTAACCAATCGAGCAGTGCAGCAACGCTGGGACTCGTCAAGCGTGTAAGAGATACACTTAACTGATCACGCTCTAGACTCTCCCTCAGGCCGGCAAAGAAGCGCACCTCGAGTTCAGCAGCAGAGTTGGGAGTGGATTCAATTTCCGTACTCGCGGTTAAGGGTTGTATGCCTAGGGCAAGATCAGGATTGGCACTCAGACTCGCCGCTTGAGTGCCATAAGGATCAAAGCTCCAATCACCCGATTTACCGCCCGATTTTGCCAGGACACACAGATCGGTGATCTGCATCTGTTTATCGATCGCTTTACACATATCATAGATGGTTAAAGCCGCCACCGAGGCGGCAGTCAGTGCTTCCATTTCCACGCCCGTCTGACCGGATAAACGGCAAGCGGTGTAGATGCGCACACCCGGTAAAGTAAAATCCAACTCCAGCTCAACACTGACCTTGGTCAATAACAAGGGATGGCACAAAGGAATCAAATCCGGTGTGCGTTTCGCCGCTTGGATACCGGCAATACGCGCTGTCGCCAGCACATCACCCTTGGCCAACTTATCCTCGGCAATCGCCTGCAGCGTGGCACTTTGCATACGCACGCAGGCTTGTGCCTTCGCTTCACGAAAGGTGTTGTGTTTGGTCGACACATCGACCATATGCGCCTGACCGCGTTCATCTAAATGCGTAAATTGTGTCATGCCACCTCTTTTTGCCTTCTGACCTTTTTTGCCTTCTGACTCACTTTACAGAGCCGGATAACCAGGTAACCAACCACTGAAAGGATAAATACTGGCTTTATCTCCGGGCGCTAAGCTCGCGGTTTCCTCGGGAATTCGAATTAAACAATTACCTTGATGCATCGAAGTCAAAATACCGGAGCCTTGCGCACCCGTGCTACGAACCTCAAGCACACCTTCGGCATTCAGGCTGTAAATCCCCCGATGAAAATCACTGCGCCCTAAGCGACTCTTCATGCGCTCGGTGACCTTAGCACTCCAAGTTAAGCCCACCCAATCCGTCTCACCCTGCAAACGCCGAATTAAAGGCTGCAGAATCAACATAAAGGTGACTAACGCGGCGACAGGATTACCCGGTAGTGCGGCGAATAAACACGGCTCTTGCCCGGGTTCTGACCCCAGATCGCCAAAAGCAAAGGGCCGCCCTGGACGCACAGCCAACTGCCAAAAACCTGTTTGCCCGAGACGATTCAAAACACTGCGGATATGATCGGCCTCTCCCACCGATACACCGCCACTGGTGATCACTAAGCGGGCTTTGCTGCGCGCCACAGTAAGGGCCGCATGTATCGCTTGCGGATGATCGGGCAGGATACCTAAATCCATCACCTCACACCCCAACGCCTGCAGTACCGCCGCCAGGCTGTAACGATTGGAATCGTAAATCGCACCGGCTGTCAGTGGTTCACCCGGAGCAGACACCTCATCCCCCGTCGAAAAAAGCGCCACTTTTAAGGCTTGATGCACCTTAACCTTTTCAATACCAATCGAAGCCAGCAAACCCGCTTCAACCGGACCGATACGCTGACCGGCGTAGAGCACGGCCGAGCCCAAGGCGATATCCTCACCGGCCTCACGGATATGTTGCCCCGGTTGTACAGACTCTTGAAAGCGGATGATCAACTGATCCTCGACCCGCTCACACATCTCTTGCATGACCACCGTATCCGCGCCGGACGGCAAGCAAGCCCCCGTAGTGATCATCACGGCTTGGCCCGATCTTAACGGCCCTGTCCAAGGATGGCCGGCCAAGGACTCACCCACTAACTGCCAAGCTTCCAGATGATTTAAATCGGTGGACAGAATGGCATAACCATCCATCGCGGAATTACGTGCTGGGGGGACTGCAATTGGAGAGATCTGAGTTTCCGCCAGAATACGACCCTGGGCTTGCATCAAATCAACAAGTTCCGTCGGTGTTGGCGCGCTCGCTGCTGCCAGCACCAAACGTACACCCTCCTCCAAGCGCAGGGGGCGATTTCCCGAAGGGGTGACAAAATCAAAGCAGGATACATCAGCTGACGACATGATCGACTCCGCTGGGAAATTGACGGACAAACTCAAGCACCCAATCCTCAATGGCCTGCAGCTGGTTAATGTCCAAGACCTCAAGTGGGCAGTTGGACTGCTGGATTTGAGGTTGGTCACAAGCCAGTAGACGAATGTTGGGGTCTTGTGGCCAAAGTAGGGGTTTGCCTAACGCATGACGATGCAGTTCGATTTTGGCAAAGGCTTCAGCTTTAAACCCTTCCACCAACACCAGATCCAGCACATCAGGATCTAAATGCTGCAAAAGTGTCTGCAAGCGCGGTTCCTCGGCCCCAGGAGTTTCTGTCATTAACGCCCAACGCTGCGACGAGGCAATCAACATCTGGCTCGCACCGGCATGGCGCAGTTCATAGCTATCTTTTCCCGGCTGATCCACATCAAAGGCATGATGCGCATGCTTGATACAGGCAATCCTTAACCCCCGGGCTTGCAAGCGCGGTAAGAGTGCCTTGAGTAGGGTTGTTTTACCGGTACCACTCCAGGCGGCAAAACCCAGCAAGGGCCGGGGATACTGAATCATGACTGCCCGTCTCTTTATTTTGTTAGGCTGATTAAGCAAGCAGCATTCCTGGCCGGATGGAAAAAAACTCCTTTTTAGGGACAAAAACTCTGCAGGATTCAGTCCAATAGCTGTTCAGGGTAGTTAAAGTTATACAACTCATCAACGCTGAAGCTCACTTGCGCCATACCCTGGCTGGCATACCAACGATCCGGTTTACGTTCACCCTGCTCCAGCGCTTGCAGTAAGTTGGGCAGCACGCTGCGCTTGAGCAACACCACCATCGGTTGCAAACGATCACCGTCATCCGCCACCACGATAGCGCGACCGGAATTTAACGCCGCTTGCAGCAGACGACTGACCAGATCTTGCGGGATAAACAAACCATCACAAGGAACACAGAGCACCCACTCATGCTCAGCGGCACTGAGTGCCGTCGCGATCCCCATCAAAGGCCCTTGAAACCCCGTTTGCAAATCCTCGACCACCGGCACACCCAGAGCCTGATAAGCCGCTTGTGAGCGATTTGCATTGATAATCAGTTGATCGACCTGAGGGCGTAAACGTTCCAAGACATGCTGAATAAAGGGTTTATTTTGAAATTCGACCCAGCCTTTATCATGCCCGCCCATGCGCCGACCCTGACCACCGGCCAGGATCACACCGGTGACGCATTGTTTTTGATTCAAAGACATAGCGGTGCTCTCTTTAGTCCAATCTAAGTCAAATTTAAGTCCAATCGATGCAGGGTTAGCACCCAAGGCGAGCTCAACCCCCTCCACAAACCACTGTTTGAAGCTTCGACTAAAGCGCCTGAGGATGCAAGTCTCCATCCTGTAAAAGCCAAGTCTCCTGACACAGCGCACTCAGTTGTCCGCTTTGATGAGAGGTGAGCAAAATCGCGGCTCCAGCCGCTTGTAAGTGCTGGATCAACTCCAGCACCTGTATCGCCGAGCGGTCGTCTAAACTCGCGAGGGGTTCATCCAATAGCCAAACACAAGGCTGACTTAAACGCGCCCGCGCCATAGCTAAACGTTGACGCTCGCCCCCAGAAAGGGTGCGGGCAGGTTGATGGCGCTGCTCCGTTAACCCCGCCCAAGTCAAAGCCTCTTCGCGTTTGGCCTGCAAGGCCGCACGACTTAATCCCGACACCGGCACCCGCTGTAGATTCCTCCAAACACTGGTATCAAACATATAGGGTTGCTGGTGCAGATAACATACCCCCTTTCCTGGAGCCACGCTTTGCCCCAGCAACTCGACCCGCCCCTGCTCCAAAGGCAGCAAACCGGCCAACGTTTTTAACAAGGTGGTTTTACCACTACCATTATCACCACGCAGATAGATCAACTGCCCAGGCTGCACACTTAAACTGGGTATTCTCCACAGGAGACGTTGGCCAAAATGTTTGCTCAGATCTTCCGCCTTGAGGAGACTCATGTCTGGACACCCTGCACAGCACGGCCACGACTTAGCCCAACCAACAGATTTAATCCGAGTGCAAGTATCAACAAAACAATCCCCAAAGCGATGCCCTGCACATATTCCCCCTTAGTGGTTTCCAGAGCGATAGAGGTGGTGATCGTGCGGGTGTAACCTGCAATATTGCCCCCCACCATCATGGCACAGCCCACTTCCGCTACAATACGACCAAAAGCCGTGACCAAGGCCGCGAGAATGGCAAAACGCCCTTCTAGCGTCACCAGCCATAGGCTCTGCCAGCGTGAACAACCCAGACTACGTGCCGTTTCCCAGGCATGACGCGAGACGCCCTGATAAGCCGCGTGCAGCATGACTAGAAGCAAGGGAAACGCGATGAGCATCTGACCGATGATCATCGCGGGTTGAGTAAACAGCAGACGTAGATCGCCAAAGGGGCCGCTACGGGATAAGAGTAAAACGAGCAGGAGACCGATCACGACCGTAGGCACGGCTAAAAGGGCATTATTCAGCGTCACAATCAACCCATGCCCAGGAAAGCGCCAAAAGCTGAGGCAAAAAGCCAGGAAGAGCGCCGGGGGCAACGCCAAGATGAGCGCGGTCAAAGAGACACGAAAAGAGACCGCTATAATCTGCCAAAGCTCCGCATCACCCGACAACAACAGCAGAACCGCTGCCCAGGTGGCTTGTGATAAGGACTCCATGATCGCGCTTAGTTCTCCTGTGCCGAAGCAAAGAACAAAGGCTCACCGTCTACCTGGAAAGCATTAATCAAAGCTTGCCCAGTTTCTGAGACCAACCAATCTGAGAAGCGTCGTGCCTCATCAACCTGAACATGGGGGTGGCGCTCTGGATTGACCAGAATGACCTGATAAGAGTTAAACAGAGAAGGATCTCCTTGTAGCAACAGTTGATTATCCAGTTTGGCACGCATCGCCAACCAGGTGCCTCGATCCGTTAGGGTATAACCTTGCATCTCATCCGCAATCGACAGCACGCGCCCCATACCCTGACCCACGGCACGGTAGCCTGGGAAGGGTAGCGTCTGTTCAAGCGCCTGCCAATAACTTAACTCTTTGATGTGAGTGCCGGAGTCATCTCCACGTGAGACGAAAATTGCGCCTTGCAATACAATCCTGGCAAAGGCGTCTACCGCCGTCTGCTTCTGTGCGATACCGGCCGGGTCTTGAGCCGGGCCGACAATCACAAAATCATTGTACATCAAAGCCCTAGGTTCAATCCCATAACCTGCCGCAACAAATTCGGTTTCGGCTTCAGGCGCATGTGTCATCACCAAATCCACATCTCCATCCTGTCCTAAACGTAAGGCGGCTCCGGTTCCCACCGAGATCACCTGCACTTGGATGCCCGAGGCCTGCTCAAAATGTGGAAGCAGATAATCCAATAGACCGGAGTTGTAAGTACTGGTTGTAGTCGCTAAACGCAGTTGAGTTTGCGCCTGAAGATTGGAGCTTATGCAAAGAGCCAAGAGCAGACATAAGAGACCGAAGCGAAGCTTCATGGGCATTTCCTTTTATCGATTGTCATGGAAAATCTAGGCAGAGGTTCACTGCACTCAGTCTGATCAGCAAATACGAGTCCAGCTTTACCCGTGCAGCCGTCCAAGCTCACGAAACATCAGGGGTAACTGGCCCTATTTTGGGACAAAAAACTGGATACCTCGAGATTAAGACACTATGCTTGGGTCAAAAAGATACAAATATAAAAGCGAAGCGCGTCAAATCGACCCTGAGAGATGCGACTTCCTGTCCACTGTCTTGAGAATCCTATGAATACCAATGCTGATCTGAGTCTATGCCGTTCTGCGGCTGTTTTAGTCGTGGATGACGAGTCTGGCATGCGTAGCTTTTTGCAAAAAGCCCTGGAAAAACACTTTGGTCTGGTGGAAGTGGCCAGCAGTATTGAGCGGGCCGAAGAGATCCGCCGCCGCTGCCATTTTGACCTACTGATTGTCGATGTCAAACTGCCAGGGCGCTCGGGAATTGAATGGCATGAGGCGCTACAGGATCCGAATCGTCACAGTGATGTGATCTTTATGACCGCCTATGCCGAGCTGGATACCGCGATTCAAGCGCTACGTGCCGGAGCCGCCGACTTTATCCTCAAACCCTTTCGTCTGGAACAGATGATGAATGCGGTGCTGCGCGTGTTAAAGCGCCGCCAATTGGCACGTGAGAACTTTCTCTTGCGTCGTGAAGTCACACGCTATCTAGATGCCGACACCCCGATGCTGGGCGACAGCTCAGTGATTCAACGCCTAGAGGCGGTGATCACACGTGTGGCGCCTACGCCCTCTGCAGTGTTGATTGAAGGCGAATCGGGTACAGGTAAAGAGCTGGTCGCGCGCGCCCTGCACCAGCAATCCGGTCGAGAAGGCCCTTATGTGCCGGTCAATTGCGGGGCGATTTCACCGGAGCTCTTGGAAGCAGAACTCTTTGGGCACACCAAAGGCGCGTTTACCGGTGCCGATCGTGCGCGTGATGGACTCTTCACCTACGCCAGTGGCGGCACCCTCTTTCTGGATGAGATTGGCGAGTTACCTTTGGCCATGCAGGCTAAACTGCTGCGCGCCCTAGAGCAGAAAAAGATTCGCCCAGTCGGCAGTGAGCGTGAGATTCCTACTGATGTTCGTATTCTGGCCGCGACGAATCGCAAACTCAGCGATGAAGTCAAACAACACAACTTCCGTGAAGACCTGTTTTTCCGTTTGAATGTACTCACCCTCACCCTCCCGCCCCTAAGGGAACGGGCAGAGGACATCCCGCAGTTGGCGCATTATTTCTCACGCAAGCTTTCCAGTGACCTCGGCTTGCCCGCCGTACCCTTTAGCCATGAAGATTTGCGCGCCATGCAAAGCCATTCCTGGCCAGGCAATATTCGTGAACTGAAGAACTTTATTGAACGCTGTATCTTGCTCGGACACCTGCCGCTGGATGAACTGCGTACCCCTGAACTCGGTGCCCAGGCTCACGCCGCTTATCCAAGCTGCTGGCCGTTAGAGGAGGTCGAGAAGCGACATATCCTGCGTGTACTGGAGGTGTGTGAGGGCAATAAATCCGCTGCCGCTCGGCAACTGGGCATCGCTCGTAAAACGCTCGATCGTAAACTGGCCGGTTGGCAAGAAAGCGCAGAGACTTCTGAGCTGGACAAGTCGCTTGATCACGATGAGCTTGAGCGCCTGGCATGAGTTTAAGCTGGCGACAATCGGTGCGTGGGCGCCTGGTATTCTTGATCCTGACGCCCATTCTGCTAACCCTCCTGGCGCTCATTGCCCTCACCACCTACTGGACACGCACCTATACCGACCGACAGCTGTATATGAAGGTCGCCTCGGATCTTGCAGTGGCACGCAGCACCCTGCAACTGATGCAGGAGCGCCAGCTCGAACATCTGCATTTTCTTGCTCAAGCCTTTGAGCTCACTGAGCTGGATAGTGCCACTCTGGCTCGCTGGCAGGAGGTCTATGGGTTGGATTATTTACGCCTTTTGCCCAGCAGCGCACAGCACTCTTTAACCAGTAGCCTACCCAGTAGCGCAGAGCGCTTGCACACACAGCTGCAGGCTGGGGAAGCCTTACGCGGTTTGTCGGTGCTCTCGGCACAAGAGCTGGCGAGTGAATTTCCACACCTGGTTGCGGCGGCACGGGTCGAGATTCTGGATACCCCACGTGCGCGCCCAAGTGATGCACGAGAGGAAACACGAGCTATGTTTGTGCGTAGCCTCTACCCGCTGCGCGATGCTCAGGGTGAGGTTCAAGCTTGGTTAGATGCCGGCGTACTGATGAACCACAACCTAGAATTTGTCGATCAAATTCGAGATCTGGTTTATGGCCGCGATGCCCTACCTTCGCGTGGCATCGGCACCGTCACGCTATTTCTCGACGAAGTGCGCATCAGTACCAATGTACCGCGCCACTTAGAGGATGAGGATTTTATTCGGGCCATCGGCACGCGCATTTCAGCGGATGTAGCCGTGCGCGTGTTAGATCAACAAGCCGTTTGGTTGGATCGTGCCTTTGTCGTCAGCGATTGGTTTATCAGCGCTTATGAACCCCTCTATGATCTGCAAGGTGAGCTGATCGGCATGCTCTATGCGGGCTTCTCGGAAGGCCCCTTCGTTGAGATGTATCGAAAAACGCTCGGCGAACTGGGCATCACCCTTCTGCTGATTCTGCTGGTGTCGGCGGTGCTGGTCTGGCGTAGTGCCTATGCGCTGTTTGCCCCGATCCGTCACATTCACCGCTCGGTGCTCGCCGTGCAAAGCGGTGATAGCTCGGTGCGCATCGGGCCGCTGAAGCATCAGGATGAGTTGGCCCTCTTAGCTCAAGAGTTTGACTCCATGCTGGATGAGCTGGATGCACGCCAAGAACATATTCGCCAAGCCGCTGAGCGTTTAGAACAAAAAGTCACAGAACGTACCGCCAGCTTGCAAGAAAAAACCGCTGAGTTAGAAGCCTCGATCGAGCTGTTAAAAGCCACACGCGCCGAACTCTTTACGAAAGAGAAACTCGCCGTATTAGGGGAACTCACGGCCGGAATTGCGCACGAGATTAACAACCCGGCTGCGGTCATCCTCGGACACATGGATCTTTTACTGGCCGAATTAGGGGAAGACGCCCAGCCTGTTCAGGAAGAGATCGATACCGTGATCGAGCAGGTCTATCGTATTCAAGCCATTATCAACAATCTGCTGCAATACTCACGCCCTGGACAGATGATCGATCAACTGCACCAAATGGAGGTCAATCGGGTGGTGAAGGATACCCTAAGCCTGGTACGCCATGCGCTCGAGAAAAAGGGTATCCAGGTGTTGGAGTCTTACCAAGCCCAGGGTGAGATTGAAGGGAATCGCCAGCAATTACAGCAGGTACTGGTGAATCTGCTGCTGAACGCAGCCCATGCGCTCCCCGAACAGGGCGGTGAGATTCGTCTCTCCACTCAGCCCTGGTTGAGTAAAACAGGCACAGAAGGTGTGGAGATCTGTGTACAAGATAATGGCTGTGGAATGCCTGCAGAGGTCGCCGCACGTATTTTTGAGCCCTTTTACACAACGCGTGAAAATGGCAATGGCCTCGGTCTCTCAATCAGCCAGTCGCTGGTTAGGCGCTATGGTGGAGACCTGTGTGTCGAATCTAAGTTAGGGGTCGGCAGTCGCTTTTGTATCCACTTGCATCGACAAGCCCAGATCAACCCGGAAGATGAGGCCACCATGCAACAACTGCTTTCCGGGTTAGGGGTCGTTTAAACCTGCGGCTTAAAGCAGAAAAAACGTCACCCGATCACCGGGCTGCACGCACTGGCCTGGCGGAATCACGGCCAAGGCATTGGCCCAGACCACGGAAGTCAGGACGCCTGAGTTTTGGTTGGCAAAAGCTTCGAGCTGCCAAGCCTGATCGCGCCAAACGGCTTGCACCCTGAGGTATTCCTGGCGTATCTCGGTCCGTGTGCGGAACTGTGCTATCCCCTGCAACAGCCTTGGCGACTCAGGTGTCGCACCACTCAGCTGTTGCACCGCTGGGCGCACAAACACCTGCGCCCCGACATAGGTGGACACAGGATTGCCCGGTAACCCAATAAAAGGGGTTTGGCCTATATACCCAATCGCTAGAGGCTTGCCAGGTTTCATCGCCAACCGCCAAACCTCGAGCCCTCCCAACGCCTCAACAGCGGGCTTGATATGATCTTCTTCACCCACCGAGACTCCACCGGTTGAGATAATCAGATCCGCTTGCTGAGCCGCTGCGGTCAAGGCTTGGCAAGTCGCCGCGAAGCTATCCTCCACCGGCTGCACACTCACCACTTCCGCCCCCCACTCGCTTAATAATCCCTGTAACAGAGGCGCATTGGAGTTGTAGATCTGCCCCGGTGCCAGCGCTTGCCCAGGGCTGACCAGCTCATCGCCTGTGGACAAAATCGCCACTCGCACAGGTCGGTAGACCTCCACCTCAGCCCAACCAATACTGGCCAACAAACCCAGATGACGCGCATCCAAACGTACCCCTGGAGTCAGCAGAGTGGTGCCCGCTACCACATCCTGCCCGGCACGACGGATATTATTTCCAGGTACCAGGTCGGCTGGAAACAGAATATCTTCAAAGGCCGTTAGGCTGATTTTTTCCTGCATCACCACCGTGTCTGCTCCTGCGGGAATGGGAGCTCCAGTAAAGATCCGTGCACAGGTGCCCGGTAATAATGGTTGCGGCGCTTGACCGGCGGCCACACGCTGACTCACCGGTAAGGGGCCAGGCGCATCACTGACACGTAGGGCATAACCATCCATCGCGCTATTGTCACAGGGCGGGACATCCAGTTCCGCCTGAACGGCCACGGCCAAAACCCGCCCCAGGGCTTGTGACAAAACGCAAGTTTCACGGACGCGAGAGGTGCTGCTATTGCTGTTCTGCAGGCTCTCAAATTGCGCCAGCATCGCTTGCAGCGCCTCATCAACTGGACGCAGTGGCTTAGGCATAGTCACCCTATTAGGCCTCTCAAGATTGGCGAATGTAGGAAATCAAACAGCCCCATAAATGCGATCAAGCCCTCACAACATGGCGCTTATACACTGTGTAGCTGCTTGCCATGCAGGAGGATACCAACAAAGTTGCAAGGTTTATGTCGGCTATCAAGCTGTTCAGCCAAAATCCCCTTCCAGGCCGTCTTACAGGCACCGGTCGAACCCGGCAAACAAAAGATCGCAGTACGATTGGCTAAACCGGCCAGCGCGCGTGATTGTACGGTGGAAGAGCCCACTTCGGCATAAGAAAGTTGACGGAAGAGTTCACCAAAACCTTCAATCTCGGTATCAAACAGCGGACGCATCGCTTCCGGGGTGGAATCCCGACCGGAAAAGCCAGTACCGCCCGTGGTTAAAATCACCTGCACTTCAGGATCGGCAATCCATTGGCTGACCTGAGCACGCATCTGATAGATGTCATCGGGAATCAACTCACGTGCCACCAACTGATGCCCTGCTGCGGTTAACAGCTGCTCGAGCGTATCGCCGGAACGATCCTCTGCCAGCGTCCGGGTATCGGACAGTGTCAGCACCGCAATACGTAAAGAGATCGCTTCCTGAGTCATGTTCAAGCCCCCTGCTGGGCTTTTTTTGCGGCTTCACGTGCGGCAAAGGCAGCCAACTGTGCTTCGGTTGCTGGAGCTTGGTAAAGATCTTTCCACTCACTATAAGGCATGCCATAAACATGCTCACGTGCCGCTTCGTAATCCCAGTCTAAGCCCCGCTCTTGCGCCGCAGCGACTAACCACTTGGCCAGGCAGTTGCGGCAAAAATCCGCCAGAATCATCAGATCAATATTCTGCACCTCTTTATTAGCATCCAAGTGGGCTAACAGATGGCGAAAGGCAGCGGCTTCAAGTTCCGTCTGGGTTGCAACATCAAAAGGCATCTTAGACATGGCAGATCTCTCATCGCAGAAGGTGAACAGGCCAGAAGGCCTTAAGAAGTTTAAAACTGAATCCCATTATAACCAGAGGCTCAGCAAAAAAACCTGGCATAGGGTTGGAAAAAAGCAGCGGATCAAGGGTGAGGATCACCGCTGCGTTAAAGTGAAGGGTTTGCTAGGGTAAGTCTTTACCCTTGACCTCGGCATACCAAAGATCATGGTGTTGTTTGGCCCAGGTTTCATCAACATAACCCGTTTTCATACCTTCCAAGGCGCCTTCCGTACCGAGGGTGCCTATGTAGATATGTCCAAACGAAGCGGCCAGCAGAATCAAGGAGGCCACCGCATGGATCACCAGGAACAACTGCATGGTTTCACGCGATTGACCAAAGTTTGGAAAATCCAAGACAAGACCGGAAGCCACCACCGTCAAACCGACCAGTACAATCATCCAGAACCAGACCTTCTCGCCACCGTTCAGATAACCGGCTGAAGGATGCGCTTTACCGATGATACCACCGCCTCTGAGGAACCACTTAAGATCGGTCAGGTTAAAGAAGTTATGCTTTAACCATTTGACGATCATCGCCACAACCCCAAGTGCAAACAGAGGACCGAGATAGTTGTGGATGTTTTTCGCCGCATTCATCCAAGCCGCCCAAACACTGGTCGGCAGGATCGGTTGCAAAAACCACTTGGCGTATAAAATCGACAAGCCGGTGAGCCCCAAAATGATGAACAAAGACGCCACATACCAATGAATGGTTCTGTCCCAGCGTGTCCAACGCTCAATCTTACGACCACTGCGTGGATGCGCCAGCTTGATCTGCCCGACCAGCAGATAAAAGCCCAACAACGCAACCAGCGTGCCGCCGAGCGCTATGGCGCCTCCCGGCGAAATCCATTGGTTACGCAGTTGTCGCCAGCGCTCGCCCTCCGTCATGATCAGAGTGTCGGCACCCGGACTGCGCGAAGTCGTGCGCCCCGTCACCCCTTCCACCGCATCACGCCAGAAATCTGGCGTGGTACCGGGCATGGATTGCAGTGCTTCACGACGCGGATCGGCCGCACTCTGCCCCCAGGCACTCAAAGGCAGACTGAACAGACAGAGCAGCAGCAGATAGAGCCAGGGTTTGGACTGCCCTGGATGGGATATCCATAAGGCGTTCATACTCAGGCTCTCTGGGTTGCGTCATAGGCCAGATCAGCGGCTTGCTGAGCCAGCTGTTCATTTTCCGCCGCTTCATGTTCCACCGCACTCCAAGCGGAGTTGCGATGCCCACGATACACCACACGCTCACGGAAGATATCCGCCACCTCTTGTGCATCTCCCGCCAGCAGCGCTTTGGTCGAGCACATTTCGGCACACAAAGGCAGCTTGCCTTCACGCAGACGGTTGGCGCCATATTTCTGCTCTTCCAGAACTGGATCACTCTCAGGTCCACCGGCACAGAAGGTGCACTTGTCCATCTTGCCACGCGCACCAAAGGCGCCCTGTTTCGGGAACTGAGGGGCGCCAAACGGGCAGGCGTAGAGGCAGTAACCACAACCGATACACGCATCTTTGTTATGGAGGATGAGGCCGTCTTCAGTGGGGTAGAAGCAGTCGGTCGGACACACCGCCATACACGGAGCATCGGAACAGTGCATACAGGCAACGGAGATAGACACTTCTTTGCCAATCTCACCATCGTCCAGGGTCACCACGCGGCGACGTTGTATGCCCCATTCCGTTTCATTGGCATTTTTACACGCGGTGACACAGCCGTTACATTCGATACAGCGCTCTGAGTCACATAAAAATTTCATACGAGCCATGGAGTTTCTCCTCACGAGCAGAGAGTGTCGACTCTCTGCCCTGCTGGGTTATTTTTTGTGGGTTCAGGCCGCTTTCTCGATACGGCAAACGGTACACTTAGTTTCCTGCATGATCGTCACTGGATCATAGCCATAGGTGGTCACGGTGTTCACCGCTTCCCCTAAGACATAAGGATCACTGCCCTCTGGGTAACGACTGCGCAGATCTTCACCTTGGAATTCCCCCCCGAAGTGGAAAGGCATAAAGGCAACATTACGATCCACACGATTGGTCACCAGAGCTTTGACACGCACACGCCCCCCTTCAGGACCATAGACCCAGACATCATCACCATCAGCAATGCGCAGGGTGTTGGCATTAAATGGATTGATCTCAACAAACATGTCTTGTTGCAGCTCCGCCAACCAAGGGTTAGAACGTGTTTCATCGCCGCCCCCTTCATACTCCACCAAACGACCTGAAGTCAGAATGATCGGGAACTCAGCGGAGGTATCGCGTGCCTGGATCGACTTATACAGCGTTGGCAAACGATAGAGAGACTCAAAGTCATCCCAAGTCGGATAGCTTTCCACCAGATCACGGCGTGTGGTGTAGAGGGGTTCACGGTGTTTTGGAATCGCATCCGGGAAGGTCCAGACGATGGTGCGGGCTTTGCCATTACCAAAGGGCGCACACCCGTGTTTGATCGCCACACGCTGAATGCCGCCCGACAGATCGGTTTTCCAGTCCTTACCTTCGGCGGACTGTTTCTCTTCTGCCGTGAGATCATCCCACCAGCCCAGTTGCTGCAGCAGTGCGGCCGTGAACTCAGGATGACCATCTCCAATTTCGTTACCAACAGGTGCAGAGCCTTCAGCCAAGAGGGTTTGACCGTTACGCTCAACCCCAAAGTTGGCACGGAAACCCAGGCCACCGTCTTTCACCGGCAAACTGGTGTCGTAAAGCACATGCGTCCCTGGGTGTTTCATCTCTGGGGTACCCCAGCAAGGCCAAGGCAGCCCGTAGAAATCGCCATGCGCCTCAGTGCCGACGGCACGCAGGCTGACAAAATCAAAGGCATGCCAGTTTTCTTGATGATACTTAAGACGCTCAGGGCTCTGACCGGTATAACCGATCGTCCACATACCCCGGTTGTATTCACGGACAATATCCTCAATCAAAGGCTCATTGCCATTGACCTGAATATTTTTGAAGACCTGATCGGCAATCCCCACTTTTTTCGCCAGCAGGTACATGATTTCGTGATCCGGTTTCGATTCAAAATGGGGCTCGATGACTTTCGAACGCCATTGAATTGAACGGTTCGAGGCCGTGACCGAACCATAGGTTTCAAACTGTGTACAAGCCGGCAACAGATACACACCGTCGGTACGATCATTCATCACCGCCGCCACTGTCGGATAAGGATCAACGATGACCATCATCTCCAGCTTTTTCATCGCTTCACGCATTTCAGGACCACGCGTCTGCGAATTGACGGCATGCCCCCAGTAGAACATGGCACGGATATTATCCTTTTGCGCCATCTTCTCTTTATCTTCGAGCACCCCATCGATCCAGCGGGAAACGGTGATGCCGTTGGTGTGCATAGGTTTGCCACCACGGTACTCGTTCGGATCAAAGCGGTTTTGAATCCAATCAAAATCGACGCCCCACACCCCAGCCCAATGACGCCAAGCGCCTTCAGCCAAACCGTAGTAGCCCGGTAGAGAATCGGACAGGACACCAAAGTCGGTTGCACCTTGCACGTTGTCATGGCCACGGAAGATGTTGGCCCCGCCACCGGACTTACCGATGTTGCCCAACGCCAACTCTAGGATGCAGTAAGCACGGGTGTTGTTGTTGCCCGTGGTGTGTTGAGTTCCGCCCATACACCAGATGACACAACCTGGACGATGATCAGACAGGAGTTTAGCCGTCTGATACATGGTTTGTTCATCCACGCCGGTGATGTTCTCCACCACTGAAGGCGGGAATTGTTTAACCTCTTCGCGGATCTCATCCATGCCGTAAACACGCTGTTCGAGATAGCGTTTGTCTTCCCAGCCGTTGGCAAAGATATGCCACAACAGACCCCAAATATAGGCGACATCGGAGCCTGGACGAATCCGCACATACTGCGTCGCTTTCGCCGCTGTACGGGTATAACGCGGATCCGCGACAACGATTTTGCAGTTATTACGCTCTTTGGCGATCAACACATGCTGCATGGATACAGGATGCGCCTCGGCGGCATTGGAACCGATAAACAGCATCGACTTGGAGTTCTGCATGTCGTTGTAGCTGTTGGTCATGGCACCATAACCCCAGGTATTGGCGACACCTGCCACCGTTGTCGAGTGACAGATACGCGCCTGGTGCTCTACGTTGTTGGTACCCCAGAGGGAAACCATTTTGCGGAACAGATAAGCCTGCTCGTTGTTAAACTTAGCCGAGCCTAACCAAAAGACAGAATCCGGGCTGGAAGTCGCACGAATCGATTCGATCTTATCGCCGATTTCATCGATGGCTTGTTCCCAAGACAGTTTCTTCCATTTGCCACCTTCCAGCTTCATCGGATATTTCAAACGACGTGTGGAGTGGCCGTGGTAACGCAAGGCCGCACCCTTGGCACAATGGGCTCCCTTGTTGATCGGATGATCAAAGGCAGCTTCCTGATAGGTCCACACCCCCTGTTGGACATGGGCATAAACACCACAGCCCACCGAACAGTGGCTACAAATTGTCCGTTTAATTTCCACCGGCGCATTGGATTTAGGTGTCGCCGCTTCGACCGGACGAATCATCGATTGGCCCAATAAACCACTGGCCGCAATGCCCCCAGCGGCCAGTGTGGAGCCTTTTAAGAAGGAACGGCGGCTCACGCCAAAACGCTGCCCAGCGCTCTGCCCGACCGCCTGTTCACTTATTTTCTTCTTCAGACGCATGGTGATCCCCTTGATTCTGATGCTGTCTTAGCGACAACTGGCGTAATAAGCACGAATATGATCGGTTTCGTGGTAACCCTCGGCCGTTTCCGGCTGCGCTAAGGTCACCGGCTCACTGCCAGCAACCGCGACACCGGCACTCGCTGCGGCGCCCGCCGCTGTCGCCAGGGCCACACCTTTCAGAAACTGACGGCGACCTGACAGGTCCGTATCCGTTAAGGGGGTGGATTCTTTTTGTGATTCAGTCATCTTATTTATCCTCATCTACAGGCTGCACCCTGACTCGGGTTGCTCGGCAACGCTTTCCTAAGACTTCAGAGCAAGCGCTAGGCCAGATTTCGGCTCAGCATCCGCCGCGAAAAACACCTCAAAATCCGTGGTTTTAAGCCTGTTGACTGGGGAGTGGGTCATTCTGACCTAGGGTGTTTACAAGAGCGGGACAAAAAAACAGCGCCAAGGGCGCTGCGAGTGGAAAGTTTTCTAAAGATCTTAAGCAGTTAGTGTTCTCTTAGGCGCACACTCTGAGTGGTCGCATTACGGGCACAAAGTGCCAGAGTTTCATCTTGAATAAACGCCTGACCCAACAAGGCGACAGCATGGTAAAAAAGTGCTGAAGGGGCTTTGGCCATATCCTGGAATAAAGCACCCGCCCAGGCGTGTAAATGGCGTTGAAAAAAGACAGCCTGACGCTCAAGACTGGCCCCCTGCAAAATCAGCAGGCTCATCACCTCCAGCAGCGCAGCAATATGATCTTCTGGTTCTTTCACCCCTTCTTCACGGGCAAATCCCAACAGCTCTAGATCTTCACGCAGTTCTATTAAAGGCGCCTCCATTAAAGAACCGGTAAGATACCAGGAGGCAAAGGGCGTTAATTCACCCTGCCCCAGACCGATAAATAAGGTGACATACTCATCTTCCAGCAGCTGCGGTTGGCAACGTTGTGCCGACAGTTTGAGCATCTGCCAAGCAGTCGCCATCTCCGAATTATCTTCCGGCTCCAGCTCTAAACCCGCCAAAAACTCCAGCAATTCAGTGGCCGGCGCTTGCCGGCATAAAGCGGCTAAGAGCGCATAAATATCGGCACGCAAGGCATCGTCATCTGACAGGGTGGCCGCCATGGGCATCAACAGATTCATTAGGGTTCCTTCTCAGCAAAGGGGTTACAAACGTAGCTGCGCTTCTGGATCGAGCGCCAATTCACGATAGGTGTCACGTACACGGCAATCACCACACATCTGCAAGCGCTTCGCAGCCTCACCCTGGAAGTAGGCATGGTCCTGCAGTTTGCCAAGGATTTTGTCGATGGTGCTGCGCGTCGCAAAGGGCACCCCACACTGAATACAATGGAAAGGCTCCTCCTCTTTCAAGGTGCGTGGCTCCGCGCGCACACCGGCAGCCGGTGCAAAACGCGCCTCTAGACGGATGGCTTTTTCAGGGCATGCACTCTGGCACAAGCCACACTGCACACAATCACCTTCGATAAAACTGAGCAATGGCTGCGCCGGATCGGGGTTACGTAACGCTTGCGTCGGGCAGATGGCGACACAACTCATACATAGGGTACAGGCATCACTGTCCAGCAGAACCTGACCATAAGGACTCTTTGCGGGCAAAGACACCGGTTCCGCCACCGGATTGCCCTGCTCATACAGGTGATCCAGCGCTTGATTCAGCAGACTGCGTTTACCGTCGTAAATTAGACTCTCGGCCACGTCTAGGCTCGGATGCTGCAAAGAGGTCAGAACAGAGGGTAGAGATTCTGTTAAAACTTCCTGCTCAAGCAGCTGGATGCGCTGAGTCGCATGACCCAAAGCTTGAAGCAGCGCTTGTGCGCTCTCGACCTCACGCGTTAATAATTGACGTAGCGATTCCGGGGTGGAGGCATCGATTAAAATACCTACGGCAGAACTGCCCAGCGCCAAGGCTGACATCCAGATCTCGATCCCTAGGGTGGCCGCTTCCTCTTGCGCCCAGGGCAAAAGCTGGCCGGGGAGTTGCTCAAGATTTAGGGGAGTCGATTCTGCATGGATCAGCAACACGGGCGCTTCGCCCCCCAAACGCCGGTACTGCAACAGGTAATCACTCAGACGCTGAAGTTGATGCTTGGGCTGGGGGAGCTGAAAACTCAAGGCACCGGTCGGACAGGCAGTGGTGCAGCTGCCCGCACCATGACAAAGGTGGGTATCCACTTCAATGATAAAGTCATGGCTATCGGTGCGGTTGTGACTGCTCAAGGCATCCGCCGGACACACGTCCAGACAGCGCGTACAGCCCATTTTACCGCGATCGGCATGCGCGCAGAGATCATGATTGACCTGCACATAAATCGGCTTATCAAATTCGCCGGTCAGCTCCGCGATTTCATTCAAAGCCTGATGCAGAGACTGTTGATCTGCGGCGACATGAAAATAACCGGGGGGTGACAGCTCCGCCTTCAGGCAAGGGATTGCACTCAGATCCAGCACTAAATCAAAAAATGGCTGACCGATTAGAGCCTCGGCTAGATCGAGAATTTCTCCCTGCGGTGTGCGTACCTGCAACTGAAAAGCACCCAGCCAACCACTTAACTGCTGCAAGGGCAGATAGATCGGCTGCAGATTAGGCGCAGCCGCCAGCGCTTTCTCTAGATGTGCTTCGTCCTGGGAGGTCACTTCACCCTGCGCCAGTAGCGTGATGGATGCCACCTGTTGCACCTGGGCCGCGACTAAGCGCCCCAGATCTTCAGGGGCAATAATTAGCAGATGCCCACGACTTTGATAGGTGACGGCGGCCTGACTATTGAGCAGCAAAGGGGGCAGAGCATTCATCGCCAGCCGACGTGCCACCTGATTAGCTTCTTCACGTGCCTGTGGATTATGTAAAGGGATCTGCTGGCTAGCGGGGGGTTGATTCATGGACATAGGGTGCTGGCTCGCCTGGTTAAAAGAGTCATGGGCTGGATGCCGTGGTGATCCTTCCTGTTAAGCAAGAGCGAAGCCAGATCATGACTGAACTCAGGGAAAGAATCACCGTTAAAATCCAAGTCATGGCGTGAAAAACACCAAGATGCTGATTCATTTTGTCTCAGAAGGCCGATCGCTCTCCGCTGCTTGCCCAACCTCCTTGGGGCTTTCATCTGCCGCCGAATCAAGCGCAACGGATGGCTCCTCAGACGCTTGTGGAGAGTTGGGAGCAGAGGTTTGATTCGGCGCTTTGGCAGATGAACCCGAGGCGTCCTCAAGCATCTCAGTGCAGCTTTCTTGCACAGAAGCACGCGCTTGATCCATCGCCTCCTGCATCTGTCCACTCGCCCAGCGTCGGAGTTGATCGGCTGCGCCGACCAATTTTTGTGGCTGAGAATAATCCAGAGCATAGTCATCCAGCGGATCACGCACGTTAAATTCCGGTTGATGAAACAGTCTGCGCAGCGCCTGACGCCGCAACTCCGCCGAGACGCCGGATGAGAAAAACATGGAGACATCACTGCGTGCATGCAAGCTGTCTAGATCTGGCATATCGGCATCCGTGAGCACGCGGGAGACTGCTTCCTCTTCCTGAACAGTGGTTTCATCTAAAGCCGATTCATCCAAGCCGCTTGTTTCTAAACCACTTGCAGGCAGGCTGGACTCAGACGCAAACGATTCGCTACTCACCTCAACTGGCAGCAGAGGCTTTTCCAAGACTTCCGATTCTTTGACGGCCTGTTTGCGCCTTGACCAGCGCTGCAAAAAGCTTTCAGTCATCGGCTCGATTTCCTGTGGCCGCAGAGGCGCGAGTGGCTTGCGTGCGCAAACGCCGACGTCCGGCTTTCGGATCTTCAACCTCACCGTGATGCGCCATAAAGCGCTCCATCCACGCCGCGATCGGTGCTGGCAAAGGGATACTTAAAACAGGTTGATTGGCGTCCATATAATCTGCCGCTACATCCTGGCAGACGGTCAGTTTACGCGCACACATCTGCCCCGGTGCCACCTCTTCACAGACTACAAATAAACGTGGATTTTCCGCACTCAAATTAAAACGATAGGCCATACGCTCATCACGCCAGAGCTGTAACCACAGACAGACTGCCTCTTCCGCTGGCAAGGGCTGAATGCTGAGTTCCGCCACACTCCAGCTGATTGAAGGCCAGCCACGCGACCGTGTTTCATGCTTGTGCAAACGTAACCACAAAGGCCAAAGATCAAGGCTCGGCTCTTGCGGCTTAGCCAAGACTGAATTCGACATACTCCCTCTCTCCCCTTGCCAGACCGACTCAGGCGCTCTGAGGATGCAACCTGATTTTACAGAGTCTATGCAATCTCTATGCGCAAAAGCCTCTGAGCCAGCGAAAAGCGTCCAAAAGTTGGCGGCCACTGGGTTGGCTCATGCAGCCTAGCCAAAACTTTCTTAATCCTGACAGATTTAGGCGAGTCATTTCATCCCAACCCCAACGTCAGGTGAGTCATTTTGTCCCTGTTTTTTAGCGGCACGGGCCTATCAACGCCGAGAACACGCCTCTTGGTAACTGGTACACTTGTTGCTCCGTAAGTTGAAAAGCTTGACCAACATAGGCTCACTGCCGGTGCGCGCTGAGTGTCTTATTCAAGCTAGAATTTTTTATTGGAGTGCTTACCATGCTGGATGCCACCCCTCCTCCCCCTTCTAAGTACCGCCCAGTCTTGAGCCAAGCCCAGGCCCCCCTCACCCTGCAAACGCAAGTAATGGATGAACAGGGTGAATGGCGTACCCAATCTCTGGCCTGCGAACGCCCCTTAACGATTTATCTGAATAAGCGTGAGATCCTCACGCTGATGACTCTCGGTGAAGATCCTGAAGCTTTGGTGCTAGGTTATCTGCGTAATCAAGGCTGGATCCATGCACTAGAAGAGGTGATTGCCATTCAGGTCGATTGGGAGGTGGCCGCCGCCGCCGTGGTCACTCAACCCCTGCAGGTGGATCTGGATGAGCGCCTCAGCCAGCGCACCGTTACCACCGGTTGTGGGCAAGGTACCGTGTTTGGTAATCAAATGGAGCGACTGCAGCAGTTACAGCTCGCCCCCTGGCCACTCAAACAATCCGAGATTTACCATCTGCTCGATCAACTGAGTCAACGCAACGCTACCTATCGACAAGCCGGTGCTGTGCATGGTTGTGCGCTGTGTCAGGCGAATGGCGAGGTCCTGGCCTTTTGTGAAGATATTGGCCGCCACAATGCGGTGGATACCCTAGCCGGCCGGCTTTGGTTGGATGATCTGCCAGAGCAGGATCTGATTTTCTACACCACCGGACGCCTAACCTCTGAAATGGTCATCAAAGCGGCACAGATGCAGATCAGTGTGTTGATCTCTCGCTCCGGTGCGACCCAGATGGGGCTGGAATTAGCCCAACGCCTTGGCTTGCTGATGCTGGCACGTGCCAAAGGCAAGCATTTTCTCGTCTACAGTGGTCAGGAACGCCTCCTGCTGGATGCCAAGCCTCAACGCCTTGAGGTTTCAGCTAAAAAGGAGCACAGACATGACTGATTCCCCTTACCTGACGGTGAAAGATGTGGCGGTCTACCTGCATCTGAATGAAAAAAAAGTATACCAACTCGCCAGTGAGGGGCATCTTCCCGCTACCAAAGTCACGGGCAAGTGGTTATTCCCACGCAAGCTAGTGGATCAATGGTTACTGGAATCCAGCCATCATGGCGTGTTGAGTGATCGCTTACTGATTTCAGGCAGTGATGATCCGCTTCTGCATGCCTGCCTCTTGCGCCTCATGCAGCAACACAAACACCAAGCCCTGTACAGTTATATGCCCACAGGTACACAAGCAGGTTTGAGCTTACTGGCCCAGGGTTTAATTGATGCCTGTGCTGTGCACTGGGGCAAAGCCGAAGAAAGTCTATTACGCCACCCTGCTCTGATTCGCCAATATTCAGGAGCACGCCATTGGGTACTGGTGCATCTATTTAAGCGCCAGCAGGGTTTGATGATGCGTGCAGATGATTCTGACACCCTGCTCAGTGAGCCGGAGCAACTCTTATCAAAACGCTGGGTGGTCCGTCAGGAGGGTGCCGGATCCCAGCGATTTTTAAAAGAATGGTTACAACAACAGCGCCTCAGTTACGAACGCATGACCCCGAGTGTACGCGCCCTCACAGAAACCGAAGTCGCGGCAGCGATCTGTCGTCAGCAAGCAGATATCGGCCCTGGCACCCAGGCGGCTGCCGTACAAGCAGGCTTAACCTTTGTGCCGGTTTATCAGGAAGCCTTTGAGCTGGTGATCCCACGCTCGGTCTATTTCCGCACCCTGTTGCAACAGATCTTCGAATGGCTACAGAGCAGTGAGGGGCGGCAAACCGCCGAACAACTTGAAGGTTATGATTTAAGCCAATGTGGCAAGCTAGTTTGGAATGGCGAAATGGGGGATTAAAATATTTTGTGAATATTTTGTGCAATGCACAAAAATGGTGTTGACACACGCATCACTCTCCCTATAATTAGAATCATTGTGCAGTGCAACAAAGCACCACAAAGAATCCTAAATGCGAGGAGACACACCATGACTAGCACCGTTGATTTCCAGAAGCCAGTTGAAACCATCAAAAGCCTGATCGCTCTGCAGACTGAAACGCTGAACAAAACCGTTGAACTGCAGAAGAAGTCTGGCGAAGAGTTGGTAAACTTCTTCAAAGCTGAAGCTGAAAAAGCGAAAAGCCTGAAGACTCCAGAAGACATCATCAAGTTCAACGTAGAAGCTAACACTAGCCTGTACAACCTGCTGAAAGCACAGGGCGAAGCCTTCACTGCTTTGGCTTCTGAGTCTGGCAAGACAGTGATGGCTGAAATGCAGAGCTTCGGCAAGTAATCACTTGCTGCAGCGCACAAAAAAACCTGCTTAAGCAGGTTTTTTTGTGTCTAAATGCTAAGCGTCTGCGTTCAGAATGCTTACAGAACTTCCAATAACTCAACATCAAATACCAGCGTTGCACAAGGCGGAATGCCACCTGGAGAGCCCTGCTCACCATACGCCAGGTGATAAGGAATGTACAAACGCCATTTAGCACCTGGATTCATCAGCTGCAAAGCTTCCGTCCAGCCACGAATAACACCGGAAACGGGGAATTCAGCCGGCTGACCACGCTGATACGAGCTGTCGAACACCTGACCATTGATGAAAGTACCATGATAGTGGGTCCGCACGCTGGACTGAGCGGTCGCTTTTTCAGCCTGCTCATCACCGGTTTCCAGAACTTCATACTGCAAACCTGAATCCAACACCACCACTTCCTCACGTGTGGCGTTATCGATCAGGAACTGCTGTCCTTCCTCTTTCATCGCTGCAAACTGAGCTTCTTGTGCTTCTTTCATACGACGGCTGATTTCAGAGAAGGCGTCCTGAATCTGTTCCGCAGGAACTTTCAACGCTTCACCCTGGAAGGCATCGGTCAGGCCTTGGATGACCGCAGACAATTCAACATCGTCAAAGCCATTACGTGCCAGTTGATCTCCCATTTGACGGCCAATGCCATAACTCGCACGCGCTTCAACCGTTTCCAGCGTTACTTCACTCATACAGATTTCCATTATTGATTACTAAATTGAAAGGCGAAAGCCTAGCACAGGCGCAACCGCCTTACACCTTTTCACTGGCGTCCAGGTATCCGGTCTCTATCAACCATTGCTGATAGACAAACCCAGCGAGGACCAAGCGAATCTCCTCTTCCAGATCAAAGAATTCAACGCCATGACGAAACAGACGCGGACTCTGCTGCTCTAAAGTCACCAGATTCTTGACGCGTGCCGGCAACAAAAGCATGTGATCAATACCGGCCACACTGATACGCGCGGTGATAAATAAACGCTCTCCCGGACGCGCTAGAGGATGCCCGGCATCAATCGCAGCCCCCTGCAAGCTCAAATCACTACACCAGGCCATCTGACTCATCCCTTCCAGCTCTTCACGCTCAATGCGCACCGCCAGATTGACGGGCACACGGCTATGCGCACGCAGAGGACTCAGCTCGATTTTGTCAGGCCAGCTCAAAATCCAATGTCCAAAAGGCTGCGTTTGCACACGTTGTAGGCGGCTGCTGAAATGGCATAAACGATTCCCCATCAACATCCGAACCTGTAAAGGCGAACCTTCGGTGAGGGGAGTGATATGGCGCGCAGGTGCTGTCACCAACACGGCTTCACCTTCGAGCATCCCGATCAGGCGTAAATTCAAACGCATTTTCGGCAACTGGGTTTCCACCCGTAGCGCATCCCCCGGACTCGGGCGCAACTGCATCAGTCCTAAAGACTCCGACTGAAAAACGGGGTTGGATAAGGAGAGTAAATTAGACATCGACTCGTTTCACCGCTGAACTTACGGCCTGGCTAAAACCCAACGCGTGCAATCGGGGCAACTGATTGGTCGCACAGCTAAGTGTGAGGCTGGAAAATTCACGCCGCACTGGGTACTCACGGCGCAAGCGATCAAAGCCCAGTGCGCGCTCCTCGGGTGAACGCGTAAATAAAGCACGCAGCGCACGATCATCCTGGAAAGGATCATAGATCAAGCGCATCGGCAAACTCGGATCAGCGTCTGCATTCAGATGCACCGCCGCTACCGCAGGCTCGGGTAAGAGCGACGACAAAGGCTGATTAAAAGGCAAACCCAACCAGGCATACAACGCCTGAGCCAGCATCCAGCTGCCACGCACCTTGCCCTCAAGGCTATAACCGGCAATATGAGGCGTGGCAATAAACGCATGGCTAAGAAGCTGAGGATCGATCTGCGGCTCCTGCTCCCAGACATCTAAAATCCAGCTTAAATCTGGACGTGCCGTGGCGACCTTTACCATCGCTTCGGCACTGATCACAGCCCCGCGTCCCGCATTCAATACACAAGCACCGGGGCGTAACTGCAACAAAGTGGCTTCATCGAATAGATGCCAAGTGGCATCCTCCCCCTCACGTGTCAAAGGCGTATGCAGGCACACGATATCACTCTCACGCAGAATTTCCGCCAAACTCTGCCAATCTCCGCCCTCACGGCGCTGTCGCGGTGGATCACACAAACCCAGCTCACAACCCAGTGCTTGCAAACGTTGCGCTAGGCGTGAGCCCACATTCCCTACTCCCAGAATACCCACCCTTTGCTGGGCCAAATCACGCCCCGTTGCCTGGCACCATTGCCACAGACAGTTCAGCGTATAATCGACCACGGCTTCAGCATTACAGCCCGGCGCACTGTGAAACGCGATCCCCTGCTCTGCCAGATACGCTTGATCAACATGATCGGTACCAATCGTCGCGGTACCGACAAAACGCACAGATGATCCCTGTAAGAGTTCTGCCCGCACCTGTGTCACCGAGCGCACCAATAACACATCTACACCGTGAAGATCTGCGGCGCCGAGGTGACGACCGGGGGCTGTCACCAGTTCGCCTAATTCCGCGAACAAAGATTGCAAGCCGGGAAGGTTTTCATCAGCCAATATCTTTAGGGGTGGGGTGAGCAAACGCGCCTCCAGGACTTTACAAAAACGCCGTTTTCAGGCTCAATTTCGCGCCATTATAGACCGACTTAACGGCCCGGGTCATGATGACCGGTTGATCACAGAAGAGTTCTCGTGCTTTTACGCTGGCAAAAACAATCTCGCTATTTTACTGTCAGTGTCTACCAAGATCTGGTCGGGGACTGGATTCTGACGCAGACTTGGGGCGATAGCCAGAGTGATGAAAGTGAATTCATGCACTGCGTCCTGCCTTCACTTCAAGATGCTGAAACACAACTGCATAAAATACGTCTTGGCTTGATCCGACAAGGATATCAAGAAGATGCCAAGCAAATTTCACCCGAGAGTATCTATGAGCAAATATAATTTCAGTGCAATGCCCGATGCCCAAGGCTATTTTGGTGAATACGGTGGTCAGATTATTCCACCTGAACTGCAAGCCGTGATGAACGATATCGATCGCGCGTATGAAGAGATTCGCCAGACCCCAGAATTTCAGCAAGAGCTAAAAACCCTGTTTGCCGATTATATTGGCCGCCCTAGCCCGATTTTCCACGCCCGTCGCCTGAGCAACAAACTCGGCGGTGCACAGATCTTCTTGAAGCGCGAAGATTTAAATCACACCGGTGCTCACAAGATTAACCACTGTTTAGGTGAAGCACTGTTAGCCAAATATATGGGCAAAACCAAAGTGATTGCTGAAACCGGTGCAGGCCAACATGGTGTAGCACTGGCAACAGCCTGTGCCCTGGTCGGTATTCCGTGTGAGATCCATATGGGTCAGGTGGATATCGAGAAGGAACACCCCAATGTTGTGAAGATGAAAATTCTCGGTTGTGATTTGATTCCTGTGACACGCGGCACCGCGACGTTAAAAGATGCGGTCGACAGCGCTTTTGAGGAATATCTCAAAGATCCACAAAACTTCATTTATGCCATAGGCTCAGTGGTCGGGCCGCATCCTTTCCCGAAAATGGTACGTGACTTCCAATCGATCATCGGTGCAGAAGCGCGTGAACAGTTCCTCAGCCGTTTTAATGCTTTACCGGACTATCTGGTGGCTTGTGTCGGCGGAGGATGTAATGCGATTGGGCTTTTTACGGCCTTCCTGGAAGATGAGGCGGTCCAACTGATTGGAGTGGAGCCCGGCGGGAAGGGACTGGACACCGGCCTACACTCAGCCACCATGACTTTAGGTAAACCGAGCAGCTTGCATGGCATGAAGTGCTACGTTCTCGAAACCGAAGATGGCGAACCTATGCCTGTGCACTCCATTGCTTCGGGATTGGACTATCCGGGTGTCGGCCCACAACACTGCTACCTGAAAGATCTCGGCCGAGCGCAGTATGAAACAGCCACCGATCAGGAGTGTCTGGATGCGTTCATGACCCTCTCGCGTGTCGAAGGCATCATCCCCGCGCTGGAAAGCTCTCACGCCGTGGCTTGGGCTATTCGTAACGCACCCAAACTCAGCCCCGAAACACGCATTCTGGTCAATATCTCGGGCCGTGGCGATAAGGATGCGGATTACGTGGCCAATCTACTCGGCCTCTAATCACGTATCCCGCAGGCGGTGCGACATTTGGTCGCATCGTCTTTTCTCTTGCTTTTCTTTAGACTGCCCAGGCTATGAATAAGCGCACACCGTCAGTTTCTTGGATTAATCGTGTTTTACTGATTCTGGTTTTGCTACTTGGCCTGTTGCTGCTGTGGCAGCTACCGCGCTTTCTACAAGACTCAGACGATGCCACGCACCTCTGGCTCACCGCCTGGCCCTGTGATCTTCACCAAGGGGTGTGCTCAGCCGAGCGCGGACAGATCCAACTCAGCCTAAGCATGACACCACGCCCTTTAGTGTCACTGCAGCCTCTGGATATCCATCTTGAGTTGCAGGGTGTTGAAGCCGACTGGGTACAACTGGATCTACAGGGTGTTGAGATGTACATGGGCTTAAATCAGACCCTGCTGCAGTCTGTGTCGTCGGCCGATGCCGCATCCACGCACCTCTGGAGCGGACAAACAGAACTGGCGGTCTGTACCACGGGTGAGATGACCTGGCGTGCTCAAGTGATTTTCTCAGCCGAGGGCCAGATGTATCGCAGTGCTTTTGAGTTTGATGCCCGCTAAGCCTGGCTCTTGTCTCCAGGCGCAGCCTTCACAGCCATGAGCCACCCTTGGCCTAGCGAGTTTTCATTAGCCTTTATCCGAGGTCGGATTGGATGACACCTATTCGTATTTTACTGATCACCTGCATCTTGGCGTTAGTCGCGACCCTGGTGTTTATCCGCCAACAGACTGAGCCAAACTCAAGCGCACCGCTGAGTACTCAAGGCGGGGATTTCACGCTCAACTCAGCGGAAGGCCCAGTCTCCTTACGCGACTTTCGTGGTCAAGCGGTGGTGCTCTATATCGGCTATACCTACTGCCCGGATGTTTGCCCGCTTTCCTTAGCCATTCTCGGCCAAGCGCTCAAGCAACTTCCTGAAGAGGACGCGGCTCGGGTTCAAGGGCTGTTTATCAGCGTGGATCCCGAACGCGATAGCCTTGAGCATCTGCGCGACTACGCCCGCTTTTTTCACCCCAGCTTAATCGGTTTAACGGCGGACAAGGCCACACTCGATCAGGTGGTTCAGCAATATGGCGCCTTCTACCGCCGTGTTGAGATGCGTGATTCCGCCATGGAGTATGCCGTAGATCATTCATCGCGTTTGTATCTGATTAACCCTAAGGGGGAACTGGTCGGCAGTCTGTCGCATAGCAGCAGCCCCGATCTGTTATTGCGCCGTATTCAAGAACTACTCAACGACTAGGAGCCTATGATGCGTTTTTCTCGAATGTTAGCCGGTCTGAGCCTGCTCGCCTCCAGCACGCTTCTTGCACAAAGCCCGATCGAGATTGAAGAGGCATATGTGCGTGCCGTGCCACCCACTCAAGCCAACACCGCGGCGTTTATGCGCCTCATCAACACCAGTGATCAGGATATTTCTCTCGTCGCCGCTCAGGCAGAAGTCTCGGCGGTGACCGAGCTGCATACGCATCTAGAGGTTGAGGGGGTCATGCAGATGCGCCAGATCGATCAGATTATCATCCCAGCGCAAGGGCAAGCAGAACTGCGGCCCGGTGGTTTACATGTCATGCTCATCGGCCTGAATAAAGCTCTGACTGAGGGGGAGATGACCTCTTTACAACTGCGTTTTTCAGATGATTCGAACATCGAGATCGCATTGCCGGTGAAATCCGTGATGTCTGGCATGATGCCACACGGCCATCACAAGCATTAATCCCAGGAGCACCAGGTTTAACACATCTTGCAGCCACGCAAACGTGCATCAAAATGGCTAAAGAGCAACAAGCAGGCCTCTTTTTCAGGGGCCTCGCCCAGCGCTTGGATAAAATAGCGATCCATAAAGGTTAGACTGCGCAGCTGCGGCTGCGGCTGCCCCTCTACCGGTTCGACTCGATAGGATTTAAAACCGACACGATAGGTCCCAGCATAGGGTAGCAGTTGTTGTGCGCCCGCCTCACCACACCAGGGTGGCCAACAAGGGGTGTCGGGTTGTAGAGCTGGCACCTTCAGCACCTTTTCAGCATGCCAATTGAGAAATAACTGCATCTGTTCAGGGCAATCAAATACACCGAGCACATACACTTGAGCGAGAGGTTCAGCCAGCGCGTAGAGATACCAACTCGCGGCCTGGCTTTTTCCTTGTTTAGGTGGCTGCACCTGGACACACAGATAATGCCAGGTTTGCGGAGGGTCACTGTTGTTCGGATTCAGCCCCTTGGCCTGCCACACTTGCCAGTTGGCCGGCAGTCTATCCGCTTCCTCGAGTGGATAGGGTTGCCAAGGAGTGGCCCAGGTTGAAACAAGTTCGGCGTTGAGATCAGGCATCCGACTCAAATCCTGTCGGGATCAAAACGTTGCAGGTCTAGCGCCAAGGGCTGATGATAAAAAGCACAGAGCGCTTCTCGCAATCGACCTGTACGCTCAGGCAAACCTTGGTTAAGGTAGGTTTTAACCTGTTGATACACCGCATGCTTAAAGGCTGAATTATCCGTGACTTCACCGTTGAGGTTATCTGCACTCACTCGAAAACGAAAACCCGCCGCATCCGCCAAAATCCACTCGGTTGCCTGAGGTTTCACTTCCACCTGCTCAAACAAGGCCTGCTGCGTTGCGCTACGGCCATCTGGGGTATACCAATAACCAAAATCCTCCAGTAAACGCCGTTGCGGACCGGCGATTAACCAATGGGCAATCTCATGTAAGGCACTGCTGTAAAAACCATGCGCGAAATAGATTGCATGATAAGGGCGTTTGCTGTCGGCTGGGAGATAGATAGGCTCATCCCCACCTTTACACAAGCGTGTGTTGTAGTCTGCGTAGAAGCAACGCTCAAACAGCTGCATCAGATCGCGGTAATCATGCTCCACCATGTATCAGTCCAGTGCCTGCCAGGTTTCATCATTTAACCACCAGCTGCGGCCATCGCGGCGATCGATGCGCACCGCGACAAAACCTTTACGATCGCCGTCTGCCCGCTGAACCTGCACTTCATACTGTGAAGCACGTAAACTGCTGGGGTCACGCAAGGGCTGCCAGACATTTTTATCCGCCAACCAGGTTTCACCGGTTTCGGCGTGATAGCGAATTAAGATCCAGCCATTTCGGGTATAGGCTGTACTAATGCGGTAGGGCGCCATCACGGCCTGATCAGGATTTTGCATGCTCATCGCCGCTAGAAGTTGCGCGATAGCACCGTCTATTTCCGCAACCGCCTGTTCCAAATACTGGGTATCGACCTCGGCAAAACCGGCGGCAGACGGCCCAGACGCATGGAATTGCTGCAGACGGCTGGCCTGCAGCTGACTTTGATCCAACACCTGCTGAGATAGCGAACGCACCTGAATCATCTGCTCCTGCAGCAAGGTGATACGGCCACTGATTTGATCCAACTGGGTTTGTAAACTCTGAGACATATCTCCCTGGGTGACCGCCAGTGGCGGCTGGCTGCCCGTCTCCGCCGTGAGCGCCGCAGCAATCTCAGCACGCCCTTCTGAGGAGTGCGGATCTGGACTCGTCGCACTCGGCTGCACGCCCGCTGCATTACAGCCGGATAACAACATGGCGGTGGTGATCCCGAAAAGCACAACATAATGCCGCATAGATCAAACCCTCTTTACCCACTCTGGGACATTTAAAGATCAAGCATTGAAAGGCGGCTATTTTCGCTCACTTAGCCCCGCTCTATATAGAACTTTTAATTATAAAAACTTAATATTTGATTCCTTTTGCCCGGATTCAACCCATGCTATGGTCGCTTTCCATTATAGGATTGAACTCACACATCCTCTCTAAACTCGGTGATTATCAAGATGAAAAACTATGGGTTTACAGCATTTCTTCTGCTGACCGCCTGGGCGGGCAGCTCTAGTGTTTGGGCCGAATCTGCTCCAACCGCCAGCCACCCCTCTACTCAAGTCGCGCTCATGGCCAGTAGCTGCGCGAACTGTCACGGCACCGATGGCAAGCTTGCCGGTGCGATTCCAGCGATTGCAAACCGTCCAGCGGGTGTTTTAGAAGCTCAACTGCTGGCGTTTAAACAGGATCAGCAGCCCAACACCACCGTGATGAATCGTATTGCTAAGGGTTTCAGTGATGAAGAACTGAAAGCGCTCGCAGAGTATTTTGCCCATATTGGCCAGGATTGAGAGGCATTTGATCATGTCAAATTCGACTAAAGATTTTTCAGTATCACGTCGCCGCCTGCTCAAAGGCTTAGGTTTAGCGTCCTTAATTCCGGTCGTGTCCGCCTGCGATTCCAAAGACAGCTCAGCGACGGCAAACCTAAGCGCTCCCAGCCCAACTCAGGCCAAGGCGGGCCGTGTTTTGGTGATTGGCGGCGGATTCGGGGGTGCCACCGCCGCCAAGTATATTAAACGCGGCAATCCGGCCATCTCGGTGACCTTGATTGAACCGAACAGCACTTATTACACCTGCCCCTTCTCCAACCTAGTGCTGGCGGGTGAGCGTAATCTCGATTCCATCGGCCATAACTACAATGAATTAAAGGAAGTGTATGGCGTTGAGGTTATCCACGCCTTGGCTGAAGATATAGACGGTGCCAATCAGAGCGTTAAGCTGTCAAATGGGCAGACATTAAACTATGACCGCCTGCTCTTGTCTCCGGGGATTGATCTGCGTTGGAACGCGATTGAAGGCTATGATCAGGCCGCAGCAGAATTAGCCCCTCATGCTTGGAAAGCCGGTGAGCAGACCTTGCTGCTGCGCCGTCAACTGGAAGCGATGGAAGATGGCGGCACCTTTATCATGAGCATTCCAGCCGACCCTTTCCGCTGCCCTCCTGGCCCTTATGAGCGCGCCAGCTTGATTGCGCATTACTTTAAGCAACATAAACCCAACTCCAAGATCCTACTTTTGGATGCCAAAGATAACTTCTCAAAACAGGGACTTTTCACCTCAGCCTGGCAAGAGCTGTATGGCGATATGATCGAGTGGGTCGGCTTATCCAATGATGGCCGTGTGGTGCGTGTGGATGCTGCGAATCTGGAAGTCGAGACTGAGTTTGGCAGTGTCTATAAAGCTTCGGTTCTCAACGTCATTCCTCCACAAAAAGCGGGCTTTATTGCCGATCGTGCGGGTGTCAGCAACGAGGGTGGCTGGGTACCGGTGAATGCCAATACCTTTGAATCCACCCAGGTGCAAAACATCTATGTAGTCGGTGATGCCACCCTGGCGGCGCCGATGCCTAAGTCGGGCTTTGCTGCGAACTCGCAAGCCAAGGTGGCAGCCGCCGCCATCGTGGCGTCTTTGGCTGGTATTACTCCACCCGATCCTTACTGGGCGAATACCTGCTACAGCCTGCTGAACCCAGACTATGGCATTTCCGTCGCCGGCGTTTACAAGGCAGAAGAGGGTCAGATTATCAGCATTCCCGGCTCGGGTGGTTTGAGCGCGAGCGATGCGCCGACTTCGATCCGTCAGGCAGAAGCCGCTTATGCGGTCGGCTGGTATGAGGCGATCACTCAGGACACCTGGGGAAGCTAAAACCAAGATGCTGGAACTCTTCTCCGATCATCGTCAGGGGGTTCTTGTGTTCGGAGCGCTGTTAGGCTTTGCCTACGGCGCTTTTGCACAATGGAGCCGCTTCTGTTTATTACGTGGCCTGCAGCACTTCTGGTATCAGAGGGATGGTCGTAAACTACGAGCCTTTGCCTTAGCCATGGCCACTGCACTCCTCTGTTCACAGAGTTTACAGCTCATCTGGGGAGTCGATCTCAGCCAGAGTTTGTACATGCAGCGCGCGCCCTCTTTCCCTCTGCTTTTACTGGGTGGTATCTTGTTTGGGGTAGGGATGAGCCTAGCCAATGCCTGCGGGGCACGTTCTTTAGTGCTGGCGGGCAGCGGTAATCTGCGTGCTTGGGTGGTATTACTGATCTTGGGCCTCAGCGCCTATATGACGCTATCCGGTATCTTGGCACCCTGGCGGGCCGAACTAGAGGGGCTGACTCGGATCCAACTGAACAGCGCTCATCTTCCTCAGAGCCTAACCCAGCTAGGCCTTCCCACTCGCTTAAGCCACCTACTCCCCACCTTCACTTTCTCGGCGCTGCTGTGCTTTTGGGCGTTAAAAAGTGCCGAACTGCGCCAATCACCCCGTGATTGGTTAGGTGGAATCATCATCGGCCTATTGATCGCTTTGGGTTGGGCCATCACCGGTCTCATCGGTGCGGATGATTTTGATCCAGTACGTTTAGCCTCCTTGACCTTTGTCGCACCGATTGGTGAAAGCCTGCAGTACTTAATGCTGGCTTCAGGCATGCCGGCCAGCTTTAGTATTACCCTGGTTGCAGGCATTCTGCTGGGCAGTGCAACACGCGCACTGCTCAGTGGCGAGTGGAACTGGGAAGGCTATAGCAGTGTCCCACAGATGCAGAGGGGGTTGCTGGGCGGTTTATGTATGGGCGTCGGTGGGGTCTTGGCTCTGGGCTGCACCCTAGGACAGGGACTGACCGGCTTCTCGACTCTGGCCTGGACAAGCTTCCCCGCTCTGTTTGGCATTCTCTTAGGTGCACGTTTAGGGCTAAACTACTTGGCTCGAAATCCCTTGTAATGTGAGGTTTGAATGAAAGGTTCTCTACGTCCCCTAGGTTTATCTCTCTGCATAGCCACCGTTGTGCTTGCTTCATCCTGGACGTTCGCTCAACCTCCTCTGCCAAACCTCGCGGCACTGCAGCAAGCGATTACGCAAGCGGATGCGCTGGAAACCCAAGGCCTCAACCTGAATTTGCCCTTAGTGGCTGAGGATGGTTCAGCCGTCCCCTTGAAAGTTCAGTTTAATGCTCCACTGGCCGAAGGGGAGTGGATTACACAGCTGCGTGTTTTTGCCAGCGGCAACCCCAATGCTGAAGTCATTGACTTCGAACCCTCAGCCGCGATTAGCCAACTCGAGTTTTCATCACGTATCCGCTTAAGTGAATCACAAGACGTGTATGTGCTGGCCAGCAGTAATCAGGGCCGTCAGTGGCTGGCCTCTCGCCAGGTCCGTGTGACGCTCAGTGGTTGTTTGATGAGCGGTGATGAAGACACCACCCAGATGGGAATGAGCCAACCACGAATCGCCTTGCCACGCCAAGCACAAGCTGGCAAACCGGCTGAAATACGCACCCTCATCAATCACCCAATGGAAACCGGCTTTCGTGAAACCGCCTCAGGCGAGACTCTGGCGGCCAGTTTGGTTGATCACTTAGTGATCAGCCGTGCCGGTGAAACACTCCTGCGGGTGAAGTTTTACACCGGCACCTCGGCCAACCCGTTTGTCAGTTTTTTCCTGGATCAACAGGATCAACTGACCTTTACCTGGACCGATGACCAAGGCCAACAGATCCAAGAAACTCGCTAATCCAAAATGCATTAATTTTTAGGGCGCTGTAATTTACGATAAAGCGTGCGCTCACTGATGCCCAGCGCAGCAGCCAAGGCACGCTTATCCCCCTGCATCGATAACAACTGCGCGTTGAGATAGGCACTTTCCAGCTCCTCCAAAGGCATCAGCGGCAGCTGGGCGAGATCGTTAAGCGCAGGCCCCTGCTCTGTAAAACTCGATCCAGACTTCGCCTCACGCACAGCATCCGGTAAGTGCTCAGGCTGAATCAGCCCATCATCACTCAGCAATACCCCACGCTCTAAAAGATTGCGCAACTCTCGAATATTCCCAGGGAAAGCATAATGACGAAGACATGCCAAGGCTGCAGCACTCATCCTTACCCCCTCCCCACCTGGAATACGTTTTAACAGCGCCTCAACCAATAACGCCAAATCCTCTTGACGCTCAGCCAGACGCGGTAAATAAACGGGAAAAGCGGAGATGCGATAGTACAGATCCTGGCGAAACAAACCCTGCTCCACCTGCTGCTGCAGATGGCGATGCGTGGCACAAACCAAGCGAAAGTCCGCATGCTGCGGCTCAATTCCCCCGACCGTGCGGTAAGTACCGGTTTCAATCAAACGCAGCAGTTTGACTTGTTGTGCCAGGGGAATCTCACCGATTTCATCCAGAAACAACGTGCCCCCGCGGGCGGCCTCAACCAACCCTTTTTTGCGCCCAATCGCACCCGTAAATGCGCCGCGCTCATGGCCAAAGAGTTCACTTTCAAATAAAGATTCACTTAATCCCGAACATTCAACCGTAACAAAAGGCCCACGCGCACGCGGACTGGCATCATGAATCGCACGTGCGACTAATTCCTTGCCGGTCCCCGACTCGCCCAGTAATAACACACTGATTTCAGCCGGCGCGGCGCGGCGAATTAAGGCCAACATCTGGTTAAATGCTGCCGAGCGCCCCACTAACCCCTGGCCTTCACCGGCGCTGGCACGTGCTTCCTTGACCAGGTGCATGATTTCTAGGTAAGCCACCAACTCACCTGCGGCATTCCGCACAGGGTTCATTTCCACATCCACATGCTCCTGCCCCAGCGGAGTGTTATGCAGATGCAAGACGCGCTGGCGTTGCCCGGTTTCCTGACAGCGTTTTAATGGACAGGACTCACCTGCTTGATCGCACGGCATTTGATAACCGTGAGTCACCTGATAGCAGCGGCGCCCAAGAATCGCCTCCCCTTCAGCATAAATCGCGGCATAGGCCGCGTTACACGCCAAAATTTCATAGTCCAACGAGAGGATAGAAGCGGGTTGCTCGATGACTTCAAGCAAAGCCCCCAACTCGACGAAAGAGGCACCTCGCGCTTGCCTGGGTGCTTTAGCCGGGCTCGAAGCCGCTTTATCTTGAGACGCTTCAGAGGTGCTCTTATGAAAAATAGCGGATTCGGATGGGAAAGATTTGCTCATGATGCTTTGTCATTTATGTCAGATATGTCATGACATTTTTGTACAAGTGTGACGATTTGTCACGCGCCAAGAGACCCCACATCTTTCTAATATACCTCTGGAGAGGCCGCAAACACTGAATATCTCCAAAAGAAATATCGAAATAACTAAAATCATTAATTTGGCATATTTCGTGCGTAGAGCCTCTCGATTTCCTTTTTAACGGCCTTAGCAGAGGACCTCGTATGATTACTGATGCGGTCGTAGACCTCTCACGTCTACAATTCGCGCTTACCGCGATGTACCACTTCCTCTTTGTTCCCCTCACCCTTGGTCTGGCATTCATGCTGGCGATCATGGAGTCCGTCTATGTGATGACGGGCAAACAGATCTATAAGGATATGACCAAATTCTGGGGAAAACTATTTGGAATTAACTTTGCCCTGGGGGTCACCACTGGGTTAACCATGGAGTTCCAGTTTGGTACGAACTGGTCTTACTACTCTCACTATGTCGGAGATGTGTTTGGTGCGCCTCTCGCGATTGAAGGCTTGATGGCCTTCTTCCTAGAATCGACCTTTGTGGGTCTGTTCTTCTTTGGCTGGGATCGCATGAGCAAGGTCAAACACCTGATGGTGACTTGGCTGGTCGCGCTGGGCTCCAACTTCTCTGCGTTATGGATTCTGATTGCCAACGGCTGGATGCAACATCCAGTGGGCGCCGAATTCAACTATGAAACCATGCGTATGGAAATGACGAGCTTTGCTGAGCTCGTCCTCAATCCGGTTGCTCAAGTGAAATTTGTGCATACCGTATCCGCCGGTTACGTGACCGCTGCGGTATTTGTGTTGGCCATCAGCGCTTTTTACATTCTCAAAGGCCGAGACCTGCCCTTTGCCCGCCGCTCCTTCGCCATCGCGTCCGCATTTGGATTAGCCGCATGCTTGTCCGTGATTCTTCTCGGTGATGAATCTGGCTATGAGCTGGGTGATGTGCAAAAAAGCAAACTCGCGGCAATAGAGGCGGAGTGGGAAACCCACCCGGCACCGGCGGCGTTTACGCTCATTGGCCTGCCCAACAGTGAAGAAATGACCACCGATTATGCGGTGCGCATCCCTTACGTTTTAGGCTTGATCGCAACACGCTCGACCACCGAAGAGGTGAAAGGCATTAAAGACCTGATTGCTGAGCATGAAGTTCGTATCCGCAATGGTATGGTCGCCTATGATCTGCTGCAGAAACTCCGTGCCGGAGAGGCGAGTGATGCCGAGCGTGTCCTATTTGATGAAAAGAAAGTCGATTTGGGTTATGGGCTGCTGTTACAACGCTACACGTCCCAAGTTATTGATGCGACAGATGAGCAAATTGCTCAGGCCGCACGTGACACCATCCCCAGTGTTGGCCCGATGTTCTGGGCGTTCCGCATCATGGTCGCTTCTGGCTTCTGGATGCTCTTGATCTTTGCTTTAAGCTTCTACTACACCGCACGCCGTACGGCCTGGCATAAACCCTGGTTAATGAAAGCAGCTTTCATCACTCTACCTGTGCCTTGGATCGCCTCGGAAGCCGGTTGGTTTGTTGCTGAGTTTGGTCGCCAACCCTGGGCGGTGGGTGAAATCCTGCCTACTTTCAGTGCCGTATCGGTTCTGACTGCCAATGAAATCTTGACCAGCTTAATACTCTTTATTCTCTTCTACACACTTCTCGCCATCGTTGAAGTGTATCTGATGCAACGCTTTATCCGCTTAGGACCCAGCAGTCTGCATACCGGTCGCTATCACTTTGAACAGCAGAGTTCCCCATCATCCAAACCTTCTCAGGTCACGGCTTGAAGGACATCAGAGGTATTAGAAGATGTTATTTGATTACGAAACACTCAAACTGATTTGGTGGATTCTGATTGGTGTGCTACTCATCGGGTTTGCGGTCACGGATGGTTTTGATATGGGAGGCTGTGCGCTCCTCCCTCTCCTAGCCAAGAACGATGATGAACGTCGTGTGGTGATCAACACCATGGCACCACACTGGGATGGCAACCAGGTTTGGTTCATCACCGCAGGGGGCGCTTTATTTGCCGCCTGGCCTTTGGTCTATGCAGCCGCCTTCTCAGGACTCTACTGGGCGATGATGTTGGTGCTGTTTGCCCTCTTCTTCCGTCCAGTGGGTTTTGATTACCGCTCCAAATTGGACGATCCACGCTGGCGCAATGCTTGGGATTGGGGCCTGGTGATTGGGGGTGCGGTGCCTGCCCTAGTCTTCGGAATCGCCTTTGGCAACCTTTTGCAAGGCGTCCCTTTCCAATATGATGAGCTTCTGCGTCCATCCTATCAGGGTAGTTTTTTTGCCCTGCTCAACCCCTTTGCTCTCTTGTGTGGTTTTGTCAGCCTCTCCATGCTGGCGCTTCATGGTGCGACCTGGGTACAGATGCGCACACATGGCCCAGTTGAAGCCCGTGCGCGCAGCTTGGCACGTACCTTGGGTTTGACCACCTTGATTGCGTTTGCCTTAGCCGGCTTGTGGTTAACGCTGGCCATACCCGGTTACCAGATCGTGCATCTGCCCGATCTCGGAGGCCCGTCCAATCCAATGCTGAAAGAAGTGCTTCGTGTCGAGGGCGCTTGGTTACATAACTATGCGGCTTATCCTTTAACTCTTTTAGCACCCATTTTGGCCGGTGTCGGATTGCTCGCGGCATCCTTTTTAGCGGGCGCTCAGCGTCCCGCGCTGGCCTTTGTCAGCAGCGCCATCGCGATCACGGGTATCATTCTGACCGCCGGCTTTTCGATGTTCCCGTTTGTCATGCCTTCCAGCTTAGTCGCGAATGCCAGCCTGACGCTTTGGGATGCCGCATCGAGCCCGGGCACTCTGAATGTCATGACTTGGGCGGCCATCATTTTTGTGCCGATTATCCTAGGTTATACCGCCTGGTGTTATCGCACTATGTGGCAAAAAATCGGCGTGGACTTCATTCGCAAAAATCCCCATTCTCTTTATTAAGGAGCAATTCGTATGTGGTATTTCGCTTGGATTCTTGGGGTTTTACTGGCATGTGCCTTTGGGATCATCAATGTGATGTGGTTAGAAGCCGAAGAGATTGACCAGGAGTAAGGCTCAATCTTCTCTGCAAAAAGCTGGAGTTTAAGGCTCCAGCTTTTTGCACTTTAAGTGGAGAGTCCAGTAGAAAATCAGGCTCAGCTCGTTGATTACGAATCTGATTCAGACACCTCTAAGAGTTTACGCTTAAGATTCTCGGTCTCGACACGTGCTTTCTGCGCCTCCACACGATAGCGGAACATCTGCTTGAAGCGCTTATCGAGCTTTTCTTCCAGGCCTTTGATCTTCTTCTCTTGCTGGCTGATGGTATGTTCCAGCTCATCAATCTGACTCTGCATCTGATCGAGGAACATATAGCCGGAATGCTGGGACGGCTCCGCGTCTTGTCGTAACTGCCCCTGAAGCTCATTGACCAGGTGGCTGTACAGCGCCTTCAGATCTGCCGCTTCGCGCTCTGAATACTGAATACGTTCCACCATCGCCGCATGTGCACTGGCGGCACCGATCGAACCTGCCAGTACTTGCTCGAGCATACGGTGGAACTCCATCAATTCAATCACCGTAATATAACTCTTGTTGGTCACCTGAAGATCATCCGCAATCTTCGCCAGCGCCTCATCGGTTTTATCCGCGCCTAAATAACGCGTTAACAGATCTTGCGCCTCACTGAATTTAGGCTCAAACGCCACATAAGCATCTAAACCCGTTGGACGCGCTTTGCCCGAGGGTTTACCGCGTGACAACATGGCTGCCATAAACTCACGTGACAGAGTACGCTCTTCTTTACTGGGGCTGAAAAACCAGGAACCCAAGACATAAAACAGGAGATTAAAGCTGAGTGACCAAATCACACTATGGACAACGGGAGGCAGGCCCTCCAAGCCTAAGAAGGCCTGTGGCTTCAACCAGACAATCCCCAAAGGCCCTTGATGCAGAATGGCTTCAGGCAACCAGCCTTCCTGAATCATAGAGGGGATGATGAGCGTCCAGCCCCAGATCAGATAACCCGCCAAAAGACCCAATAATGCGCCCAGACTATTACCATGGCGCCAGAACATGCCACCAAAAACCACCGGCAAGAACTGTAATACAGCCACAAAGGAGATTAAGCCCATCGCCACCAGGATGTAGGAGTTACTTAACACCATCGCCAGCACATAAGCGGAAAAGAGGATACAGGCAGCAATCACCCAACGTATCTGCAACAGATAACCACGCAGAGGCTCCAGCAAACTCACGCGCTCACAGATAGGTAAGATCAAATGGTTGGACGTCATCGTGGAGAGGGTCATGGTGGAGATGATCACCATCCCGGTCGCCGCTGAGAAGCCGCCGATGTAGGCCAACAGCGTGATCAGATCCTGACCCAGCAACTGTGGCACCAGCAAAACAAAGAAGTCAGCCGATTCAGCGGGCAAACCCAGCAACAAACCGGCCGCGGCAATCGGCAGCACAAAAATATTGATCAAAATGAGGTAGAGTGGGAACAACCATACAGCTGTTTTGACATGACGCTGGTCACTACTTTCAACCACACCCACATGGAACTGGCGTGGCAATAATTGCACGGCCGCAAAACCCAGCACGATCAGCGTCATCCACATCATGCCGGAGTTCGGTGTCGCGCCGAACTGGGTAAGCTGTGTGATGTCACGTTCCTGTAACTGCAACAGCAGGTTAGAAAATCCGCCATGTATCCCAAAGGTGATAAAGATCCCCACCGCGAGGAAAGCACCCAGTTTCACCAAACACTCCGCGACCAAAACCGCAATCATTCCGGAATGACGTTCTGTAGGATCGAGATGGCGGATACCAAAAACAATAGTGAAGAGCAGCATAATGCCGGTCACCAAAAAGCCGTTAAAGTCCCAATTACCCGGCTGCGGGAGTTCTCCGGTGATGATACTGAAACTGTTCACTATCGCTGTTAGCTGCAAGGCGATATAGGGCGCTATGCCACTTAACGCAATCACTGTCACCAACGCAGCAATTTTCTGTGAGCGCCGATAACGTGTTGAAATAAAGTCAGCAATACTGGTGATACGGAAGGCTTCTTTGACCGCAACCATACGCCGTAGCGTCACCGGCCAGAAGAGCACACTGATTAAGGCGCCGACATAAATGGCCAGAAACAGCGGCCCTGAATGCACCGCAAAACCGACGCTGCCATAAAAGGTCCAGGAGGTGAAAAAAACCGCCATCGACAGGGCATAGACCCAACCGGGCATCACCGAACTACTACGATGACGAGTACGATGTTCCACCCAAAGCGCCAAGGCAAACAGCAAGGCCATGTAAATAGAAACAACCAAAATGACGGTTTGTGCACTAAACATTTAGATCACCGCTCAGGTGTTGGAGAGGTTGGAGTGGAGAGGGTATCCGTCTGGTCAGAAGTCTGATTCGAGCAGGCTGGCACGCCAGCCTGAGTCTGCACAGAAGCGCAGCCGCAGCTTTTGGGGGGCACCAGATCCACCCCGCCTTCATGCCAGGGATGACAGCGCAATAAGCGCCTGATGCCTAGATACCCACCCTTCAATGCACCGTGCACTTGAATCGCTTCAATCATATAGCTGGAGCAGGTGGGATAATAACGACAGCTGGGCGGCAAGACAGGGCTGATCACATATTGGTAAAAACGCACCAACGCAATCAAGCAAAAAGACAAGGCTCTACGCAAAATCGACATACATCTCTCCAAGCTGAAGTCATTCGGCATTATAGCAATTGCCCGGATAAAAACCCCAGAGCGCTGGTCATATGCAACTGAATCCGTACAATAGTTTGAAACTGCAACCCAATCGGCTCTAGATCTTATGAAAAAACACCTACTCTGCTCACTTCTACTCTGCCTGAGCGCCTCCGTTCAGGCACAATCCACAGCACATATTGCCGATGATGTGTATGTGTTTATGCATGGTGGCCCAGGAACGCAGTATCGCATCACCGGACGGATCAACAGCGGTGAGCCGGTGACGATCCTGCAGCGTAGCCAGCAATACGTTGAAGTTCGTTCAAGCGCAGGGCGCAGTGGCTGGGTAGCGGAAGAGTTTGTTAAAGCCGGCGAAAGTATGCAGACGCGCCTGCCTCAGTTAGAAAGCGAACTGGAGCAAAGCCGTGAACGGTTGCAACGCCAAAACGCCGAAATCGAAACGCTCAACACTCAATTGGAAAATGTCTCCGGCAATAGTCGCGACTATGCACGCCAGATCGAAGGTTTAGAAGCGCACATTCGACAATTAGAAGGTGAGATTGCCAATATGGATCAGAGCAATCTGATTCGCTGGCTGACCCATGGTGGTTTGGTAGCACTCGGTGGTGTCATTCTAGGCTTACTCGTACCTTATATGCCTAAACGCCGCAAGCGTCGTGATGAGTGGTTTTAATCTCAGTCGCTTAACGCTGCAATAACCATTCGATCAGAGACTCAGGGGGAGCCGGACGACAAATCTGGTAACCCTGCGCCTGATCACAGCCGATCTCGGCCAACAAGCGCAACTGCTCAGCATCTTCCACACCTTCCGCCACCACTTCCAGATCGAGCGCATGCGCCATAGCAATAATCGCTTCCACCAGTTTACGATCACGCTCAGACTCCGCTAGATGGCGAATAAAACTGATATCTACCTTGAGTTGGTGCAATGACATGGTTCGAATATAACTGAGGCTGGAATAACCGGTGCCGAAGTCATCAATCGCCACCTTCACACCCGCAGCCGTCAACTGCTCAATCGCCACACGTGTTTTTTCTGGGCTGTGCAAAAAGCTGGTCTCTGTCAGCTCAATACTTAGCCACTCAGGCTCCAGCTGATAGCGTGCCAACAAACTCAATACCCGCACCGCCACATCGCCCCGCTGGAACTGGCGAGCCGAGACATTCACCGCAATGTTCAGCGGTGTACCGGCTTCCGACCACTCTTTAGCTTGGCGCACCGCTGCCTCTAACACCCAATCCCCTATCTGATCAATCAGCCCCATATCTTCCGCTAAGGGAATAAAATCAGCAGGCGATACACCGCCTAGCTCTGGGCTAAACCAACGCAGCAGTGCTTCAACACCACAGATCTGGTTGGAAGCCAAATGCACCTTAGGCTGATAAAACAGATGCAACTCACCGCGCACCAGCGCATTTTGTAATAGATTGGCTAACTGGAAACGCGAACGACTTTGCCGATGCAGAGTTTGCGAGTAAAAGTGAAAACCATTACGCCCGAGGTATTTCGCATGCTCCAGCGCTAGATCGGCACAGCCAACCAAAGTTTCCGCCGTCTGCGCATCCTCAGGAAACACCGCCACCCCCATACTGGCTGTGATTCTGACCTCTTGCCCAGCAATCAACTGAGGCACGCAAATGACTTGACGCAAGCGATTCAGAAACGACAGTAAATCTTCATGGGTTTGAGGCCCGTGCAAGACCAAACTGAACTCATCCCCACTGGGTCTGGCCGCGGTATCTTCGCTATCCAGCAAGAGCTGCACTCGCTGCGCCAGAGTCTGCAGCAGCTGATCTCCCGCCTCATGGCCATAACGATCATTAATCACTTTAAACCAATCCAGATCAAGCTGGATCAGTGTAATCTTTCTCTGCTGCACCTTCGCCCAAGCCAAAGCCTGTTGCAGACGATCATAAAAAAGCTGACGGTTGGCTAAGCGTGTGAGCTGATCAAAACGCGCCATCTGCTTAAGACGCGCTTCCGAGCGTTTAATTTCAGTCAGATCATGAAAGATCGCCGCATACTGCACCACCTCACCTGACTCATTTTCAATCGAGGTGATACTGAGCCATTCCGGATACACCTGCCCGGCCTTATTACGATTCCAGATTTCGCCTTGCCAGAAACCCTGTGCCTCTAAACTCGCCCACATCTGTTGATAAAAATCCGGCGCATGACGACCCGAACTGAGCAGGCTCGGATTTTGCCCTAAAGCTTCGGCTTCGCTATAACCCGTGATCTGGGTAAACGCACGATTGACACTCTGAATCAGCCCTTTCTGATCACAAATGATGATCCCTTCTAAGGAAGCATCAATCACCTTTTCCACGATACGTAGTTGTAAACGCAGATCGCGCTCGATAGGTGTATGCTCTGCCTCTTCAGAACCGGGCAGATCGGTTGGCGCAGGGACGCTATGAGGAGGACGTATCACGGAATACAACTCTTAAACACGTGATGGTCTATGCGCATGACAAGATACGAATATTTGACCGGGATGCCTGCATTCTAGCAGTGAATTTTCAAACACTCCACACTTGGATTTTGCCTGCGCCAGATCAAGGATATAGCCAGTGTTATCGGTCTTCTAGCGGAAAACCGTTGTTCAATTCAAACAAGTGTGTAAATATTGCTTGAGCTTAACCCTAGCGTTTTTCAGATCTGGACCCCATCATGCACTCCCCTCTCAGCACCCTTAGCAGTCTGGTTGAAGCCATCGCTCGGACACAAGATCCGGAAGCCATGATGGACACCATCGTGGCGCGCTTATCTGAGCTGATGCAGGTGGATGTTTGCAGCCTTTATCTCTGCAATCCAGAACAAGACACCCTAGTCTTGGCGGCCACACGCGGTTTGTCGACCGAAGCCGTGGGACACGTTCGTCTTAGTTTAAATGAAGGCCTGGTCGGACATATTGCGGCCAGCTTGAGCACCTTGAACATTGCCGATGCGCCGGCCGATGATCGTTTTGTCTACATCCCGGAAACCCACGAACAGGCCTACCATAGATTTATGGGGGTTCCGCTCATTCATCTGCGCCAACTGATTGGTGTTTTGGTAGTTCAGGGAACGGAAGCGGCTAAATTCAGTGACGAAGAGGAAGCCTTTCTGATCACCGTGGCCTCGCAACTGGCCGGTGCACTGCATCATTTGCAACGCAGCGGCAGCTGGTTGTCCACGACCCCTAAAGACGCTTATCAACGCTTTCAAGGGATCAAGGGTGCCACGGGGATAGGGACAGGGCGTTTATGGGTCGTGGATCCGCACATGCTGCTCGATCAGGTCACACCGGGCATGCACAGCGATGCGATTGCGGAAAAAGCCGACTTTAATGAAGCAATTGAGTGGGTCGCAGAAGAGCTTGAAGCCGGTTCTGGACGTTTAGGCCACCACCTGCCCGGTGATCTGCAGGCGTTGTTTAATGTCTACCAGATGATGTTAAACAGCCCGGAATTAAAGCAAGGAGTGGAAGCGCGTATTGATCAGGGCGACAATGCCGCTTGGGCACTGCGCCAGGTGATTGAAGGGATGGCCGGTCTGTTTGATGCCTCTGATGATCCCTATCTGCGTGCGCGCAGTGAGGACATTCGCAACATTGGCCAACGTATCCTGAATCAATTATTGCAGCATGAGCGTCAGGTAATCGAAACACCTGATGAGCCACTCATTCTTGCGGGTGAGCTGATCAGCATCACCGATCTGGCTGAATTTCCTTTACAGCGTATTCGCGGACTCGTCTGTAGCGGTGGCTCCTCTTTATCCCATACTGCAATTGTCGCCAATGCCTTGGGGATTCCAGCTGTTATGGGCCTGGAGCACCTGGACCCGGATTTACACCGTGGCCAACGTGTGATTGTGGACGGCAACCGAGCCGAGTGCATCATCAATCCACCTGAGGCCTTGCTCAACGAATACCAACGCATGATTCTGGAAGAACAGCGTTTCTTTCAAGACCTAGAAAAACTCAAAGATGAGCCTGCGGAAACACTCGATGGTTTTCGAGTGCGCCTGCTCACCAATACCGGCTTATTAGCCGATGCCACACCGGGCTTACAGCGGGGGGCTGAAGGGGTAGGACTCTACCGCTCTGAAATTCCCTTCATGATTCATGAAAGCTTTCCGACCGAAGAGGAGCAGCTGCGCATCTACAAAAAGGTGTTGGCTGCCTACGCCCCGCGTCCTGTCTCCATGCGCACTTTGGATATCGGTGGCGATAAACAACTGCCCTACTTTGATATCACGGAAGAGAATCCCTACCTCGGCTGGCGCGGCATACGCTTTACGCTGGACAACACTCCCCTGCTGGTGACGCAGATTCGTGCCATGCTCCGCGCCGACATAGGCAATGAAAATCTTAAGCTTTTAGTGCCAATGGTCAGCCGCGTTGATGAGATGGCTGCTTTTCGGCGTCATGTTGAACGTGCGGTTGAGTCCTTGCAAAAAGAAGGCTGCCCGGTTCGCATGCCCGCGATCGGCATGATGGTTGAAGTGCCGTCGGCCATGCTTTTGCTGCCGAAACTAGCACCCTATATCGATTTTGTCTCGATAGGCTCGAATGATTTAACGCAATATTTACTCGCCGTAGATCGTAACAATCCGCGTGTCTCCGCGCTGTTTGATCACCTGCACCCAGCCGTTCTGGTCGCTCTGGAGCACATCTTACAGCAGTGTGATGATTTGCATCTGCCCGTTTCCGTTTGCGGAGAAATGGCTTCAGACCCCGTCGCCGTATTGGTGATGTTAGCCATGGGGTATCGCTCTCTGAGTCTGAGTGCTTTTAATATTCCACGCATCAAGCTCCTGATTCGCTCGGTCAATCGCACGGCACTCTTACCCCTGCTGCAGGACGCTCGACGTTTATCGCATGAATCGGATATCCGCGCGCTCTTTATGCCCATAGTGGACGCGATTCTGGCACCACCTACCAGCGAAAACGAAGGCGCAGATTCCGCCGCTCACTGACGGTTTTCAGAGTTAGATTTAAGCTTGTGAACGCTTAGAAGGCTTGCAGGGTAAAAATTGGACAGAAAAAAGGTCGCCGAGGCGACCCTAAAGAAAAGTTGAAATGATGAAGAGATCCGATGCAATCCTGTTCGGATGTTTAGTAGACGCCTTTTCATCTGAATATAAGCTGAACAAACCTTAAGTTTTTGTTCAGGTAAAATCTGAACGTTCAGCGGTTGCAATCTGCTGAGCATCAAGCGACACTCAGTTTTCAGATTTGGCGGTGGAAACACTACATGGAAATCAATGAACTACTCATCATTCTGATCGAACCTTCGCGCATGCAGCGCAACATCATCTTAAATCAGCTAGGTGAGTTAGGGGTGGCCGAGATCGAAAGTTTCTCTGAGGCCAATGAAGCTTTGGCGCGTATGCAGCAAATTACGCCCGATATCGTCATCTCTTCAATGCATTTACCCGATATGACCGGCAGCGAACTGCTCGGTCAGATGCGCAACCACCCCAAACTTGCGGATGTGGCTTTCTTCCTGATCTCTTCGGAAACCCTGTACCGTTATCTGGAACCGATTCGCCAGGCCGGTGCAACCGCCATTCTGCCGAAGCCCTTTGATCGCGACGAATTGCGTGAAGCGCTGCATAGCGCCATGCACTATGTCATTGATCGCAGTAATGAGTTTGAAGCACAGGATGCTGAAATTGACCATCTCTCTGTTCTGGTGGTCGATGATAGTCCCATGTCTCGCAAATATCTGGAACGGGTGTTGAATGCCATTGGCGTGGTCAAAATTCGTGAAGCACGTGATGGAGCCGAGGCTCTACAGATCATGAAGGTGGAGCGCTTTGATCTAGTCATCACCGACTACAATATGCCAAATATTGATGGCTTAGAACTGGTCCAACACATTCGCCAATATACCGATCAGCCTTCTGTGCCGGTGATTGTGGTGACGTCTGAGCAGAATGAAGAGCCACTCAGTGCAATTAAGACGGCAGGGGTCTCCGCGATCTGCCAAAAGCCTCTGTCCTACCAGACTTTAAAGAAGTTAATACGCCATCTGATTCAGCAGTTATAAACACACAAGCCGGCAAGCACTTTCAGGTGTTCTGCTCAGGTGTTTAGTTCAGGCGTTGCCCAAGGATGGAGGCAACGCCCGCTAGACAGCGAACTTATACGCTGGCGTTGTGATAAACGTTCTGCACGTCATCCAGATCATTCAGTAGATCGAGAAAACGCTCGAACTGCGGCATATCCTCAGCACTGATTTCAGTCGAAGTTTGTGGCAGAAACTGAATCTCATCCACCTGGAAATCAATCTCACCCAAGGCATCCATTAACGCTTGTTTAGCTTTAAAATGCTCGGTATGCGGTGTAAAGACAGTGATTTGTCCATCTTCATTTTCGATATCCGTTACATCCACATCCGCTTCCATCAATGCTTCCAACACAGTTTCTTCATCCTTACCGGCAAAGGAGAGAATGGCGCAGTGATCAAACATATGGCTGACACTGCCCGAGGTTCCGATCTTAGCCTTGGTTTTGGTGAAGCACTGGCGTACATCAGCGAAGGTGCGGTTAGGGTTATCGGTCAAACAATCCACAATCACCATACAATTGCCTGGGCCAAAACCTTCATAACGTGCCAAGGCAAAGTCTTCTCCCCCCGCACCACGCGCCTTCTCCAAGGCTTTATCAATCACGTGTGCCGGTACCTGAGATTTTTTTGCACGCTCAATCAAACCACGCAAAGCCAAATTTGCATCCGGATCTGGGCTGCCAGACTTAGCCGTGACATAGATCTCACGGGCAAACTTGCTATACAGCTTGGTTTTGGCATCAGCCGTTTTAGCCATAGATTCTTTGCGGTTCTGATAAGCGCGGCCCATCGTTGTCGTCCTATAAATGCATAAAGAATGCGATTTTACCCAGACTTACATATCGACGCCACTGACCTGTGCCGCAGACAAAAATTCTCATCTCTGTACTGGGCTGTTACAGATTTAAGCGAAAGCATGCTAGCCTTATTCATCATCTGATTTGCAGTCAACGTATAAGGCGATGAGTCATGAAGGGTAAAAAAACCGTTATTCAGCAGCTCAATAAGGTGCTGACCTATGAACTGACCTCGATCAATCAATTCTTTTTACACGCCCGCATGTTTGGCAACTGGGGATTTCAGGCGTTAAACACCAAGGCCTACAAAAAGTCCATTCAGGATATGAAACAGGCCGATAAGCTGATTGAGCGCATTCTGTTGTTAGAAGGTCTGCCCAATCTACAACAATTAGAGCGCCTACGGATCGGTGAAACGCCTGCGGAGATGCTGGCAGCGGACCAATCCTTTATCTGCGATCAACTGCCCCTCCTACAAGCAGCCATTGCACTTTGCGAAAACGAGCAAGACTACGTCAGTCGCGAACTTTTGCAGGAAATTCTTGAAGATGAAGAGGAGTATCTGGATTGGCTAGACACCCAGATACAATTGACCGAAAACCTCGGCATGCAGAACTATCTGCAATCCATGACCTAAACGAGAGCCCGTGATGAACAGTTATCCAGAAGTTATCGACGCCCTCAACCTTCTACTCGGCAGCGAACTGGCCGCAATGGATCAGTACTTTGTCCATTCCAAAATGTATCAGGATTGGGGCTTGAACAAGCTCTATGAACGTATTGCGCACGAGTTTGAAGATGAGAAGGGCCATGCCAGCCTGTTAATCGATCGAATTCTGATGCTCGGTGGCCAGCCTGATCTTTCCACTCGTGCCGCGGTACGCATCGGCAAAGAGGTGGCAGAAATGCTGCAACATGATCTGAATCTGGAGTATGAGGTCGCGGAGCAGTTAAAAACCGCGATCGCCCTGTGTGAACAGAAACAAGACTACACAACACGCGACATTTTGCAGGTTTTGCTGAAAGATACCGAAGAGGATCATGCCCACTGGTTAGAACAACAGCTGGGGTTAATTGAGAAGCTTGGTTTACCGAATTATTTGCAGTCACAACTTTAAGCGTCTGCATAGCAGGTCGTCCAGCACGGCCTGCTCACTTCACTTATGCCGCTCGTTTAGGCCGCCGCATCCACGCAAAGACTGGCAAAATCCCCCTGTAAACGTGACTGCAGCAGCTCACGTGCAAAACACGCACATTTACCACAGCAACTGCCCACCTGCAGATTCTGCTTAAGCTCACGGTAGCTGCTGGCACCCTGATCAATTGCCTGGTGCACATCGCGTTCAGTGATACCGTTACAGATGCATACATACATGGATGAACTCTCCAAGTTGGAACCCGGGATGAAACTAACGCAAATGATAACGCTTATCACACAGATTGCAACACCCAGCTTGCTTTATTTCTCTTCTCAGCACAGAGATCTCGTAGATGAGCAGATAAGTCCATAAATTCAAATAGGAAATCGCTATCGAGCTGAAATGGAAGATTAAATTGAATCACCGGAAAAATAGGACTATACCTATAGGCACTTTAGAAAGCGGCCAAGCAACTGATGTTTAAATCGATAGGCCGAGACAACAACGGGAGAGAGAGATGAGCGATAAGACAGGTGGAAAATGTCCCTTTATGCACGGTGCTCAGACCAAAACCAGTGAGTCTGTCATGGATTGGTGGCCAAATGCCCTCAACCTGGACATCCTGCATCAACATGATCGTAAAACGAACCCCCTCGGTGAAACATTCAATTATGCCGAAGAGTTTAAAAAGTTGGATCTGGAAGCGGTCAAAAATGATTTAAAAGCATTAATGACCGATAGCCAAGACTGGTGGCCAGCGGACTGGGGTCATTACGGCGGCTTGATGATTCGTATGGCCTGGCACTCTGCGGGAACCTACCGTATTGCCGATGGCCGTGGGGGAGCCGGAACCGGCAATCAGCGCTTTGCTCCCCTCAACTCCTGGCCTGATAACGGCAACCTAGATAAAGCCCGCCGCCTGCTCTGGCCGATTAAGAAAAAATATGGAAACAAACTGTCTTGGGCCGATTTGATGATTCTAGCCGGTAATATGGCATATGAATCTATGGGCTTTAAAACCTTCGGTTTTGCTGGGGGACGTGAAGATATTTGGCACCCAGAAAAAGACATTTACTGGGGATCTGAGAAAGAGTGGTTAGCGCCTTCGGGCAGCGAAGGCTCACGTTATTCAGGCGAGCGTGATCTTGAAAATCCGCTGGCGGCCGTGATGATGGGGCTTATTTATGTCAACCCTGAAGGGGTAGATGGCAAACCCGATCCATTAAAAACAGCCCATGATGTGCGCATTACTTTTGCCCGCATGGCGATGAACGATGAGGAAACAGTGGCCCTGACCGCCGGAGGTCATACGGTCGGTAAGGCGCATGGTAACGGCAATGCCGCGAACCTAGGCCCTGATCCAGAAGGTGCCGATGTACATGAGCAAGGTCTGGGTTGGAACAATCACAAAACACGTGGCATCGGCCGTGATACGGTTACCAGTGGGATTGAAGGTGCCTGGACGACTCATCCGACTCAATGGGACAATGGTTATTTCTACCTTCTGCTTAACTACGAGTGGGAACTGAAGAAAAGCCCAGCCGGTGCCTGGCAGTGGGAACCCATCAATATCAAAGAGGAAGACAAACCGGTTGATGTTGAAGATCCAAGTATCCGCCTTAACCCAATAATGACTGATGCGGATATGGCCATGAAAATGGACCCTGAATATCGCAAGATTTCAGAACGATTCTACAAAGATCCTGCATATTTTGATGAAGTATTTGCCCGCGCCTGGTTCAAACTGACACACCGTGATCTCGGGCCTAAAACCCGTTATTTAGGGCCAGACGTACCCGCAGAAGACCTGATCTGGCAGGACCCAGTACCTAAGGTTGATTACACCCTGAACGAGGCTGAAATTGCTGATCTGAAAGCTAAGATTCTGTCCAGCGGATTGAGTGTTTCCGAGTTGGTGGCGACGGCCTGGGATAGTGCACGCACCTTCCGGGGCTCCGACTATCGTGGAGGTGCTAACGGAGCACGTATTCGTCTCGCCCCTCAAAAAGACTGGGAAGGCAATGAACCAGAACGCCTACAGAAGGTTCTGAGTGTCTTGGAAGGGATTCAAGCAGGCTTGAGTAAACCGGTGAGCCTGGCTGATTTGATCGTGCTCGGCGGCACAGCAGCTGTTGAAAAAGCCGCACACGATGCCGGTGTTCAGGTCACTGTGCCCTTCTCGCCAGGACGCGGTGATGCCACACAGGAAATGACCGATGTAGAATCTTTTGAAGTCCTAGAACCGCTACACGATGGTTACCGCAACTGGCAGAAAAAGGATTACGTCGTACAACCTGAAGAGATGTTGCTGGATCGCACTCAGTTAATGGGCCTAACAGCACCGGAAATGACCGTTCTAATCGGGGGGATGCGTGTCCTCGGCACGAACTATGGCGGCAGCCAACATGGTGTCTTTACCGATCGAGTCGGAGTGTTAAGCAATGACTTTTTCGTTCACCTGACCGATATGGCTTACACCTGGAAACCCGTCGGTAAAAACCTTTACGAAATTGTTGAGCGCAAAACCGGAGCCGTGAAATGGACCGCAACGCGTGTCGATCTGGTCTTTGGTTCCAACTCGATCCTGCGTGCTTATGCGGAAGTCTATGCTCAGGATGATAACCAAGAGAAGTTTGTCCATGACTTCATCAAAGCCTGGACTAAAGTCATGAATGCAGATCGCTTCGACTTGGCTTAAACCTGTTTTCATCTGAAACAGAAAACGGCGCCTTTTATTTGGCGCCGTTTTTTCTATACTGCAGCTAAACATTCAATTAGGAAAAAACTATGTCCTCAAAGGTTTACTGCTCTGCTCAATTTCTGCCCAAAGCAGGTCACAGCCGTGAGCTGTTCAAGGTTCTACAGTCTCTGGAGCCAAATACGCTGCGTGAAGATGGCTGTTTACACTATGTGGTGACACGCCAAATCCATAGCCCTTTTGCAGAAGGCAGTAGCTTTCCGATCGTCTTTCATGAAACTTGGCGAGATATGGCCAGCTTTGAAGCTCACTGTCAACGTCGTGAAATCGTAGACTTCTTTGAGCGCTACTGCTTAGCCGAAGATGGCTGGGTAGAAGACTGGAATGTCTGTGTTTACACAGATGAACCGGAAGATCTGGATCAATGATTGGTGGTGCTTTGATCAGAACCCAGTTGAGCCGCATGGCTTAAGCTCCAGCGCGATCTACGCCCATACTGCACACAGACTTTTCCACACAAACTGTGGAAAAGTTTTTCATAACTCAAACACCTGAACTTTAGCTGCTTAAGCATTCCGATACAGCGTTTTAATGAGATGGTATCCAAAACGCGTTTTGATCGGGCCATGTACTTTCAGAACAGGACGTTTAAACACCACGTCATCAAATGCTTTCACCATATCACCGCGTCGAAACTCACCTAGATCTCCGCCGCGCTTACCGGATGGGCAGATCGAATAACGCTTCGCCAAGGCTTCAAACTTTTTACCTTGTTTTAACTGCTCAAGAATATCGAGAGCCTCTTGCTCTGTCTTGACCAGTATGTGCAGTGCTGCGGCGCTTGCCATGCTATGACTCACTCTATTAATCTAATTTCTAGTGCTTATAGTAGCCTAAATAGGCAAGCTTAGGTTGACCCCGAGCGCTTGCCCGCCATGCGGTCTGGAGTTCTGAATCTTGGTTATCACACTTTTGAGGCCTGTCGGTGAAACACATTAAAGGCATTATTTTTGATCTGGACGGTACTTTAGTCACCTCATCACTCGACTTTGCAGCCATTAAACATGAAATCGGCTGCCCTCTACATGAAGACGTCTTATCATTTTTAGAATCCCTGCCCGCACATCAACAACACAAAGCACGGGAAGTGATTCATCGTCATGAATTGCTGGATGCTCACACCAGTCACTGGCTACCGAGTGCACAGACATTTATCGAAAAATGCTTTGAGGAAAAAATTGCGATGGCAATCGTGACACGCAACTCACATCAACCGACACGCGTGAAAGTGAAACGCAATGGGATACCGATTCAACACATCGTCACTCGTGAAACATCAAAGCCCAAGCCAGACCCATCCGCATTACTGAAGATCGCTCAGCACTTCCATCTCCCTACCGAGGCCATCCTAATGGTGGGCGATTACAAATATGACCTACAAGCAGGACGCAATGCCAAGATGCCCACCTGCCTGATCAATTATGAACATCTGCCAGACTATGCAGATCTGGCAGATTACACCTTCCCGCATTTTGGTTTATTACACCAGGCGATGTTTGCCGGGTAAGCTTTTTATTTTGTAGCCTTCAGCATTTTTATGACCCACGAACAAGTGCATAAATCCCATCGAACAGGATGGCTTCGTGCCGCCGTACTCGGTGCTAATGACGGTATCGTTTCGACCGCCAGTTTGATCATTGGTGTTGCTTCAGCGAGCACGAGCCATGAAGCTATCCTGTTAGCTGGGGTAGCAAGTATGGCGGCAGGCTCACTCTCTATGGCGGCTGGAGAATATGTTTCCGTAAGTTCACAAGCCGATACTGAAAAAGCAGATTTAACCTTGGAGAAAATCTCACTGGAGACAGATCCTGAATCGGAAACTGATGAGTTATGTCGTATTTACGAGTCTCGTGGTTTAAACCCTGCTCTGGCCAGACAGGTTGCTGAACAACTCATGGCACAAGATGCACTGGCGACCCATGCACGTGAAGATATTGGCATTACACCCGGTACACTCGCTCACCCTGTTCAAGCGGCGCTCTACTCAGCTGCAACATTTACGATCGGTGCATTACTGCCACTAGTCGTTGCTTGGCTCACACCCGGTAAGTCACTCATCATCACCGTAGCTCTGTTTTCTTTAGTATTTCTTGCCCTACTCGGCGCTATGGCTGCTCACGCGGGTGGAGCGTCCAAAATCACCGGAGCCTTGAGAGTCACACTATGGGGTACTTTAGCGATGGCCTTAACTGCCCTAGTTGGCCATATATTCGGACTGGTTAGCCTTTAACGATTCAAATATCAGATGAGCTTTGTGCGATCACTGTCAATCTTTTATCAAGTCGATGCATTCAAGTTGGGTAGCTTAACGCGTACCTCGAATCCCTTTGCTTGTCCGGGTACCGGCGAATAAAGCTGGATCTCCCCACCCATGCCTTGTACCAGTGCTGTTGCTATTGCAAGGCCTAGACCCGAACCCGATGTCTCGCTCAGGCCACGATAAAAGCGCTCATGCAGATGGTTCAGTTGCTCCGCTTGCACAACTTCGCATTGATTGATGAACGATAAAGTCGCATCTGACTTTAACTCTATTTGAATCCTTTGAATCGGATCACCATGTTTCATAGCATTCTCTAGAAGATTTCTGACCAATAAAGCAAAAGCATCGATATCCACAGGCGACATAACCGGCTGTTTGGGTAACACCAAAACTAATCGATCAGCTAACGTTATTTGAAACTCATTCACCAGCATACGCAAAACTGAAGATAGATCTTGGGGAATCGAGACCAACAAACTACTCCCTTCCGCCTTCGCCAGCTGCAACAATTTATCTGTCAAAGTCACTAATTCGCCCAGGGAGCTTCTAACTTGATCTGCTTTGCTACGGGCCTCTTCATCCGTGAGCTTTTTCTGCAAGCGCTGAAGCTGTGCTATGGCCGTAGCCAGAGGCGTACGCAGCTCATGTGCAGCATTTGCCGTAAAATAGCGTTCAGCGGTCAGAGCTTTATGTAAACGCTCCATCAATCCATTCATTTGTTTCACAATGGGGGATAGCTCCAGAGGGAGGTCAGCAATATCGACAGGTGTCAGATCTACAGCACTGCGCTGCGCTAGCGCTAAACCATAAGCTCGAAGCGGAAACAAAACCTTATGAACCAGCCATGTTGCCACAAACAGGCTCAAGGGCAGAATCAACAATAACGGCAATGCCAGAGCTAAAAGGTTACTCAAAATCGCGGCCTGTCTAGCGGTTAGAGGTTCGGCTACTTGAATGAAAAATGTCTCACGGATAGCCGAGGTGATAAACACACGATAATCCCCATGGTTAACAAATCCCTGAGGCAATGGAAACTGATCAACAAACTGTTCTTCTCGCGCACCATGTGAATGGACTAATACCTGTCCCGAAGCGTCCAATACACGGTAAGTCAAATACTCATCATGCGCTCTCAAAGCCGGTAATTGTTGTAAAACACCGAGCTGATCGCGGTTATAGAGTTCAAGTATCGCCAGGGGCAAGATACGCTCAGCAGTTTCCTGCAAGGCACTATCCAGGCTTTGATTTAAGACGTGCCGGACAACTAAGGTCGCTAGAACTAATCCCAGCAACCATAAACAAATCAACAAACAAGCCAAGCGTATCATCAGTTGCTTTTGCAGGCTTTTAGTCTGTTTTGGCGGCAACCATCTCTTCATTTTACGCTCATCCGATAACCCATCCCACGTAGGGTTTCAATGCAGCTCTTACCTAGTTTTTTTCGTAAGCGACTGATGTATACCTCAATAGTGTTGCTTTCAATTTCAGCACCAAATGCATAGAGAGCATCCTCTAACCTAGAACGCGTTAATACCTGTCCTAGATGCTGTACAAAGGCTTCAAATAAAGCCCACTCCCGTGCCGATAACTCTACCGCTTGCCCTTGACGCAAAATCCGGCGTGCAGCCAAATCCACCTCCAGCTCACCCAGCTGCAAATAAGGATTTGGATTTCCACTGTAACGCCTAGCGACTGCGGCCACACGTGCTAACATCTCATCGAGATCAAAGGGTTTAACCAGATAATCATCCGCCCCAGCATTGAGTCCCGCGATACGATCACTAATCTGATCTCTTGCCGTAAGGATAATCACCGGCAGAGCCTGGCCTGATTTACGCAATTGCTGCAAAAATTCCAGCCCAGAACCATCCGGTAGCATGAGGTCCAGTAATAATAAATCATAGGGTGTGGAGCGCAGACAATGGCGGGCAGCACTGATTCGCTCCACCCAATCGACAGCATAACCCTCTTCCTGTAATTGATCTCGAACGGCCTCACCCAATCCTCTTGTATCCTCCACCAGTAGCAGTCGCATCGAAGCCTCTTTCAATTATTTATCAGGGTTTATCTCAATATTAGCGGAGTTTCCTGTCATCCAGCTTAAAGAACATATCGCACAAAGAAAGTTTCAGGTTGCTGTCAGATTCAGGTAGCAGAATGTCTGTAATGCATCTGACATCGATTATTAGATCTGGAACCGATTATGCCTTCTGTACGCACTTTAACGCTGCTCGGCCTATTACTGTTAATACAACTCACCTTTTGGAAATGGAGTTTAAGTTATGAGCACTTTCTAACACTTAGTGGTTATCTTGCCATGAATTTCATGTCCATCACGGTGTTATTAGCCTCTCGCCCCATCTGGCTGGAAATACCAGCAGGCGGTCTAGACATGATGTATGCTCTGCATAAATGGACGGGGCTTTTAGCACTTGTTTTTGCCTTGGCTCACTGGCTGACCGAAATGGGAGAAGATCTCCTGAAGGCAATCTTGGACAGAGATCGAAGCTTGCAGGAACCGCATTTTTCCGGACTATTGGATAGCCTGCAAGATGGAGCTGAAGATATTGGAGAGCCTGGACTCTATATCTTGCTATTCTTGATAGGCATCAGCCTGCTACGCTGGATACCCTATTTTTATTGGCGCCAGCTGCACCGCTTGATGCCTTTAATTTATCTGGCACTCACCGCTCACGCTCTACTGCTGGCTCCACTCAGCTGGTGGCAAGAACCCACTGGCTGGGTTATGTTTTTGCTCATACTCGGCGGTATCTTTGCTTCTGTACAATCCTTAAGTGGGAAAATTGGAGGCAGTCGGCGTTACCCAGGAAAGGTCACCGAGATTAATCCACTTTCCAGCCAAATCAACGAGATAGTCTGTGATCTCGGAAAAGAATGGCCTGGACATTGTGCTGGACAATTTGCACTGGTTACCTTTGACCTAATTGAAGGGCCCCATCCCTTTACCCTCGCCAGCGCAGATCAAACTAACGGACAACTGCGATTCCAGATCAAAGCCTTAGGTGACTACACCCGTAAGATCTCGCACTCCTTACAAGTAGGCCAGCAAGTTAAGGTGGAAGGCCCATATGGTCGCTTTGATCCTGAACATGGCCGTATACAAGCACAGCAGCTCTGGGTAGCCGGTGGTATTGGCATCACGCCTTTTCTAGCGGCATTAGAATACAGACTCATGCATCCCGAACACATACATTCAGCGGTTACACTACACTATTGTTCTGCAGGAATGGAGGAAGATCCGATGGCGAAACAGCTGAAACAAATGATCTCACATCTGCCAGAAATTACCCTTCACCTCCACGACAGTGAACAGGGACAACGTCTGACGACACACAACTTATCTATCTGCCAGCCAAAAGTGGATCTGTGGTTTTGTGGCCCCCAGACCCTCGCGGATTCACTGCGTAATGGCTTAAAACAGTCACCACTTTCTCTACGCTTTCATCAAGAAATTTTTAAATTTCGCTAAATCACTTCAACGTTCAGGCCCATGTCAGTTTCATAACTGAAGATCTTACCCAGTAGCAAAAAAGCTCGATCAATACCCACTTTTAGACAATGCTTTGAGGAAAAGATGATGAAAAAAATTACCTTAATTTTGCTGACTTCTACCAGCCTTACAGTGTCCGGATTCACCCTTGCTGGAGATGATTGCCAGGATCCGATTAACACTTGGCAACCTCGGGAAACACTGCAACTCATGCTGGAAAAGCATGGCTGGCAAGTCGATCGCATCAAAGTAGATGATGGGTGTTATGAGGTCAAAGGCACGGACACTCTCGGCAATCGATTTGAAGCGACTTACTCCCCTGCAACGCTGCACATTCGGGAGCTGGACATTAAGTTCAAGGGACAAGGCTCTGCAACACAATACTTAGATCGTAAAAACCCATTAGAGTAAGCCTCTTACCTTCCCAGGCTCCCTTTGGGATTCTAGCGTTAAGATCAAGCCACGCAGAATTCCACAGGGAGTCACTTTTTCCGCATGATCGAATTACCACTACCAGCTCATGCCACCTTCATCTGATCGAGGCAGTGGTTAGTATTCTATGCAAAGATGTGTTTCAACAGAATCTGGGGGTCACGCGATACTTTCAACGATCCCTCCTTCAACACGCAAGGCGGCACCTGTCGTAGCACTGGCCTGTTCAGAGGCCACGTAAACACACAAATTAGCGACTTCTTCAGGTTCAGCAAAGCGCTGCAGTAAGCTGGAAGGACGATTTTCACGCAAAAAAATACCCGGCATCTCCTCAGGCGTAACTCCGCGCTCGCGAGCCATATCCGCCATCATGGTGATGACTCCTTCTGTTCGAGTAGGTCCCGGCAGGATCGTGTTGACCGTAACTCCGCTGCCCGCTAGCACTTTTGCCAATCCACGGGACAGACCCTGTAAGGCCGCTTTGCTCACACCATAGTGCACCATCTCGGCCGGAATATTGAGAGCCGACTCACTGGAGATGAACTGGATACGCCCCCAACCACGGGACTGCATGCCTTTTGCGTAGTGGCGTGACAACCGAATGCCACTCATCACGTTGATCTGATAGATCGTTTCCCAATCAGCATCCTCTATCTCGAAAAAAGGCTTACCCCCATAAATACCCAGATTGTTGACTAGAATATCAACGTCTGGTTGTTGCGCGATGATCGTTTGACAGCCTTCAGCACTACCGGCATCGGCCAAAATAGTTTTGATATCATTTCGCCCTGTTGTCTTTACAAGAATAGCCTGTGTCTGATCAAGCTTATTCTGATCACGACCTACGATGGTCACCTGAGCACCCGCCTCAGCAAGACCGGTAGCGATCGCAAGGCCTATACCTGCGGTTGAACCGGTGATAAGTGCCTGTTTGCCGCTTAATTCGATCTGCATTGAGTATCTCCTGAGTCTTTGGGGTTATAACCTTTGTTTCATTATCCAAAACGAAACGCCGACAATCGAGTTTCGAGTACCTGTTCTGAATACACTTTATGCCCTACATCGTCTCCGGCAGCCCCGGCAACGACCATCAAGGGAATAAGGTGTTCTTCTCTGCCGAGTGGATGACAATCGGTCGCATAGGGTGCGTGAGACCAGTCACTTAGATTGATCCAGCGCTGTTGCTCTTGGGTTGCAACCGTTTCTGTCAGCCATTGATCAAATACCTCTGAGCGTTCAGTAAAATTGCGATCGCCATAGCCGCGCATGTTGTGAAAGCTCATACCGCTTCCGATGATCAACACCCCTTCTGCGCGCAAGGATGCCAGTGCCTTGCCAACGGCTAGGTGGGCTTGCGGGTCAAGATCGTTGCACAGCGACAGCTGCACCACTGGGATATCCGCTTGGGGGAAGATCAATTTCAGAGGAATGAACATGCCATGATCAAAGCCACGGCTGTCATCCTGACAGTTGGAAATTCCTGCCGTATTGAGTAACTGTGCCACACGCTGGGCAAGTGTAGGGTCTCCCGGTGCGGGATAAGTCAATTCATAAGTATGATCTGGAAAGCCGTAATAGTCATAGATTAGGTCAGGCTGTTTGCCAGAGGTAATGCTGAATTGAGTCGCCAGCCAGTGTGCCGACACCATCAGAATGGCCCTGGGTTTTGCCGGCAGATTGGCCTGGATATCAGTAAGAAAGTCGGCCATACCTCGCCAGGTATCCTTCGGACTCCAGTCCATGAAGAAGCAGGGACCCGCACCATGAGGTATGAACAATACCGGTTGAACAGATCCGATCTGCGATGCGTGTCTAGTCACACTTACCCCTTTTATATGTTCTGCTACCTGTTTGCCCCACTATAGTTTAATCCAAAAAGTGTGATAATCCGCTAATATAAAGGATCACTTTTAACCATGAGTGTGAGGTGGGTGTTGGATCGTTTTACCAGCATGAGAGTGTTCGAGCAGGCGGCAACTCGAGGTAGCCTTTCGGCAGCAGCGCGTCATTTAGGCATATCACCTACCATGGCGACCAAGCATATCGATGCGCTAGAGGCCCGTTTTGGCGTCAAACTGTTACACCGCACTACCCGCCAATTGACGCTAACTGATGCGGGTTCCGAGTATCTGCAGGCCTGCCAGCGGATATTGCAGGAGCTGGATGAAGCGGAATCTGAAATTCAGGCACAACGACATGATGCCGTAGGGCGCTTGCGCATGAATGTTCCTCTCTCTTTTGGTACCCGCTTTATTGCCCCGTTGTTACCGAACTTTTCTCGACGCTATCCGCTGATCGAGATTGAACTGGGGTTGAGTGATCAGCAACAAAACCTGCTTCAGGATCGCTGGGATCTGATTATCAGGATCGGACATCTGGTTGATAGCTCACTGAAAGCGCGACGTTTAGGTAATTGTCCGATGAAAGTCTGCGCATCACCGGACTATCTCCAAAAACACGGCATACCGCGTCGTGTTGAGGAGCTTTCAGGGCATAACTGCCTGAGTTATACCCTGTCTCCCCTGCAAGGAAACGGTAGCTGGTTGTTTGGTGTAGGAGGCGAGATCAAGGTGCCGGTCAAGGGCAATCTGCAGGCAGATAATGGTGATGCCCTGTTGGCAGCCGCCATTCATGGACAGGGAGTGATCTATCAACCGAACTTCATTGTGTCTGACGCACTCGCCAATCAGTCTCTAGTGGCACTCGAGCTGGATCATCCCCTGGTTGATCTCGGTGGGCTGCACGTGCTCTTTGCACCGGATCGTCGATTACCTCTGAAGGTAAGAGCCATGATCGACTATTTGGTAGAGGTGTTTTCAGACACCAATCATGACGTATGAGATGTTGGATGAACGTTTACAGTCTGGGTTTTAAGCAATCGGCAACCATGATGATGGGCTCTTTCTTTACGATTGGTTGAGTCAACTACCAATCTGGCACATAAATGCCATAGGAGGGGGAGTCCATCCCATTTCCCTAGGCGATAATAAAACACACACTTTGCTGAGCACGGGATACCTGTTGAGACTGACCGTATTTGGCTTTATGCATACTTATAAATTTCAGATCAAACATCATGCTTGTTGAAAAAAGCCTAATCAGAAACTCGTGAAAAACCGAAATAAAGCACTGCATTTTCCTCATTGTCAGGCTTTTTCGTCGGCATGATACCGACCACCACGACAGCATCATTAGTGGCCAAGGATTCAACCGCAAAGGCATAACGGCTGAAGTCCTCTTGGGCTGGCTGGTACTCCCGGTAAATACATTGCAAAGAAGAGATCTTTCCTGAGCCTAACAGCGGCGCAAACTCGCTAGGCCAACACGTCACGTAATCCGGCAGCATTTTTACGTTGTCGACGTTGGCAATCACGCCATGCTCGGAGGCCTCTAGCACAGCGATAACGTCACTCAGATCAAGGCCGATAATGCTTTGCTCGGCCCAGCAATTGACGAGGAGATCCAGCAGTTGTTGCATCTGCTCATCATCGGTTTGGGTATTCAGGAAAGAGACGACGCGACTGACTCGATCCGTGATGGTCACTTTGACCTGGCCGCTGGGCATAAAGGCCAGCGTCATATCGGGAGCTCGTGATAAAGCCGTAGAACCGGGTACCGACCAGCGGAGTAAGTTGTGATGCGGATCCACGCGGATTTCCAGTCGATCCAACCAGCCTACAAGCATTTCATTTCGTATTTCCAAAGATCTTCTGCAACACCGGGTACGCCCCGCAATCGAGGCATTCCTGGCAGAGCGAGGTCTTGAACTCTCAAAGGAGAAGACCCAAATCACGCATATCTCAGAAGGTTTCGATTTTCTGGGTCAAAATGTCTGTAAATATTCGGGTAAGCTGCTCATCACACCGGCCCGCAAAAGCGTGAAAGCGCTCATGGATAAAGCAGCAGCGCAAGCCGATCGGCACCGCACCCCAGAGACGATTTTGCATATCATGGCGCTGTTGGGTGGCTGGCCTGGAGCATTGTTTGCTCAGAATTTTTTGCGTCATAAGTCAATGAAAGTGGCGTTCCGAACCACCTTTTGGTGGACGGTGGGCCTTAACTTGGGGCTGATAGGATTTTTAGTCAAAACAACGTGTCAGCGGGTTCACGATATTTCCTTCATCCGCCAAAAGCCAGTCATAGATTGTACTTGAACAACGTTAAGATTACTTGCAATAAGCGCGATGTGATCATTCACTCTGGCCACAACATATGGACTCTCAACGAAGTCCAATCGCCCTCCAGCCTTCGAAGAATCGGCAATACTTTGCGGGATAAACAAGCCAACCAGCAAAGACTGCAGGGCAGGTTACATTGTTCAATGAGGGTAAAACGTTGGCTGCGAGGAACGCTGATAAACTATTAGAAACTACCCAGTATCTGAAAAAAACACTTGCACAGCAGAGAATCGTAGAAGAGACGATGAGTGCGCTCCCTTGAGCTCCAGTCAATTCAAACTAACAAACGCTGATTGGCTTCCCTTACGCGTTTCAGCTGTGTTGATACAAGCTGGGCAGTTTTGCGACTCAAGCCATATTCACGTGCCAGCATGTAAAACTCAGACAATACATCCAACAACTCGATAATACATTGGCGTGCTTCATCCCATGTAAATCCGGCACGCGCGGCCAGTGTCTGCATTGCTTTGACCGTTGGCGTTTGGCCATAGCCAACAAAGGCAGTGGCATGCTCACCGAATGGATGGGGACTGAAAGTAACATCGTAAAAAGGTGCCAGTGACCAGTCGCCATTATCCGCCTGTAGAAACGCCCAATTTTTACTGTGATCGTCCTGATTACAGACGAACAGATTGAACAGGGCTCGACGAAACTGCAATCGTCCAGCGGCAGGAGATTTGCACACGTGGCGGCTGGCCTTGATCAGATCTTCGTAATCCAGGCTCGGTGCGCGGAAGTCTGCATCCAACAAGCCGCAAGCGCTATGCATGTGCAGCCGACCTGCCCGATTGGTACCGTTCACCAACCAGTCAAACCGTTTGATTGCCAACCATACATCGGCGCCGCTGCCCTGTGCCGCCGGTACAAACTGCCATTCGGGTGGTTCAAGCTGCGCCCGTTTTGCCAGACTCAAAAAGATCGCTTCACAGATGCCCTCTTCATGTCCCAACGGTAAATTGTGGGAAGAAAATTTAACCAACCAAGCTTCATCACCGGATTTGGCCAGCGTACTGCATCGATTGAGGTCACCGGGCTGAGCATACACCTGCGCCTTGGGCCTCGCGCCCCCAGAGCTACCCGCCGCCGCCAACGCTGCCAAAACTTCTTCTGTCTGACCCTCATACAGCGCCTGAGCTTCCAGCCCAAGGGTATGCAGGTCTACTGCTCCATCGGCTGCCGGGCAATAATCCGAGACATGAGCAAAAGACAACGCTCCGATACCGCTCCCCCCCACAAAGGCCAAGCGATCCATCGGCGTTACCTGAGCCGGCAGGATGTCATGCTGACGGAAAAGTCGATCCTGCAATAACAGGCCCCAGCCGTCCGGCAATGCATCCGCAAAAACGCCGTGCAGACCACCATGCGGTTCACGGGGTGCCCGTTGCAACTCGGTTGTCGGCCGAAGCGTAAGCGGTGACAGGTTGCCGAATTGATGCAGATAGTCCTGATCGTATTGGAAGAAAATACCTTGACGGTTTTGTGCCAGCACGCCCACTGCAACCTGTTCACCCGTGCTGAGTGTACGGATGACATCAAGCCTTTGTACCGGCTTAAAACTCATTGCTCAGCACCTCTTCTATACTGGCAGGCATGCGGTCGCGTTGCCCCCTGCTCTGGGTCAGGCCGTACAGTCGAGAGAGGTCATCCAAGGTCTGCCAAAGCAGCAACAGCTGGCGAAAAGAGATTTGCCCAGTCAGCTCGAATTTCTTAATCGTAGGGGCAGGCACACAACTGCGCTGAGCAAGCGCTTCACGCGACATTTTGGCCTGTTCACGCAGTCCTCGTAGATGAGCCGCAAAGGCCTGCTGAACATCCTGATCATCGAGCAACTGGAATTTTGGCATAGCGGGTACCAAGCTGTTGAGTGATGTGTATCTTTTCCGATATGGATACCATTATATCCCAAAAATAAGAATTAATCAGGAAATGGATACTGCCGTATCTATCATATACACCAGTATAGACATTGCTCGGCATGGTCAAACTAAAAGAGCTTGATACAATCATCTCACGTTCTATGGCTTACAGCTTGCAGGATGCATGACACGCGGTTCACCCAGATGTTTGAGCAGCACCGCACCCGGGCTGTTCGTGCCAAAATTAGAGCAGAAGCGAATCGCCAACCTGCTGTTCATTTTGGATGAACTGGAGAAAGTCGGCGACAGTCGAAACAACGGCAATCCTTATAATGTGCTGCTGCAGGTTCTGGAGCCTGAAAATGCACGTATGTTTGCTGACCGGCTTACTGCCCTCAAGAGTCTGTAACACCAGAAAACAACTCACTGAAAAATGCACTCCCGGCATTACTGAGCACCCAGTTGCCCTTGGCGTTTTGAAAGGCGATCCCGCGTTTGCCCAGGATCTTGTCGATGTTGGGTGCCAAACCGCCTTTGAGGTCACAAGCTGCCAGGATTTCCTGCTTATCATCCCCCTGTGAAATCTGCTCCAGAATTTCAAGACTGACACCTGCATTCGGATCGGTCAGCAACTCAAACTGATACCCCAACTCGGTCACTCCCCGGCCCAGCACCAGCAGCAGGCCTTGTACTTTGCGCACGGCATCATTCTGCGACTCATCGGCATTGTGTGAACGGATGTAAGCAAACCCTTCACGCATCACCAACTCAAAACCGATATTGGAATACAGGTCACGGTAATAGCGATCGAGATTTGAAAACAGCTCTTCATACAAAGGATTAGGCACCAAGCTGCTGTCTTTGAATACATGCTCATTCACGGCCTGACCATTGATCAGCGCTTCATACAGCTTTCGACTTTTCTGTTGATCAACTTGCATGTGCAGGCTCCAGTGCTCTGACGTAATAAACCAGTTCGAATCCGTTATGCTGCAACGCACGTTGGCGAAACGTTGGCATAACGGTAAAGTCCTTTTCGCTCATACACCATTTGATGGCTTCCAGCAGATCGCTAAGCTGGTAGTCAGTCAGTGCCTCGCGCATATGGAGATGAAGCGCCTTGTGAAGATCATCACAGTCATCCGGTGACGCCCATTCGCTCACCCGTTGCCGGATCATCTCTTTTCGATATTGCTGCTGCCGCTCAAAATCCTCACTTTCAGCATCCAGTTCGACGACCCGGGGCACACTGCTCTGTTGACGCAGCTGATCCACACGGACTCGCAAGAACTCTTCAAAATGCAGACGCTGGTCATGCCCATGCCACTCCAATCGGGCGCTGTAACGCACGGCGCGCATGCCTGAAAATATTTGCCCAATCCGGAAAACAGGATCATCTGCACGCAGCTGATTATTCCTGAGGCTACCGTCCTGAAGTGATCGCGCCGCCTGCAACATTTCATTAAAGGCAGCCTCAATAGCGTTGTATTGCAAGCGCTGACGGGCATTTTGCCGCACGTAGCGCTCCAGCGAGCGCCTGATTTTCTCAACATCTTTGGCATGTCCGCGGATGGAGGCACTGGCATATCGAAGCTGCTGGCTGAGGTGCGGCAACCCAGCTTTATGCAGCAGGGTCGCAATGTCCCTCAGTGAGGTCAGGGCCGGCTGCCCATTCTTGAGTGATTCACGCTCATTAAGAAACTGCAGGCTCGGCAATACATGGTGTCGGTAAATCTGGTCGATCTGCTCCAACGCCCTGCTCGCCTGCCGACTTTGCTCGAGATCGCCAAGCTCCAGCTGTTCGACCATCTCTGACAAACGCTCGGCCTGACCTTGCAAGCTGCTTACATTGTCCCGCATTTTCGCTTGGGTATAACGGACATGCTCCCTGAGCAACTCCAATTGCTCATCAAATTGCCGATCCCCTTCGTGTAATGCACATCGAGTCAGCGCTTCCAGGCTGCCTTGAAAACGCCGCCTCAGATCCTCCAGCTGAGCACTGGACAACTCACGTAAACGGCGGCGATCGAAGTGGCGAAACATATCAACCACAAAGGGAGCCAGCACAAAAACCGCTCGATTCCGATCAACCTCGATTACCAGATCCGCACGGCGCAGGTTGTCCAGATCAAATATGGCACGAAGACGCTTCTGCTCCACAACTGTTTGCTGCTCGAGCATCGCCCTTACCAGCTGATGATAGAGCTTGATTGGAACTTCGCCGGGACCGCCCTGCTGGTCGATATGGTCTATAAGTGCGAGGAAGATCGCCTTGTGCTCGATCATGGCGATGAGCGTTTTGTCCGTTGAGACGATCATCCATCTGCCTCAACCAACTCAGGGGTAACGCTGTTTTTCGCCAGTGGGCGCAGTGACTCACAGGCACCGTGGTAGACCACACGGCGTTGCTCGCTGTAAGCCTTCTCCGTGGCCTTGAACATACCCAGATAAATGTAATGGCGCACCGCCTGCACAATCTCGGCCGACATATCCGGGCTCGCTCCAAACAGCACAAAGCCATGCTGCTGGGCTATCTCAACCGCCGTCTGCAGGTTCTGTTGGTCGATCGAAGCCATTTCATCCATCACCAACGGCAGGCAAATTTGCGCATCCTGCGCCAGCAAGCGCTTCAGCAGGATGGATAACAGCAGGCTGTTGACCATACTGGTGGTACCATTGGATTGTGCATTCTCGGTGAATTGGTCCTGCCCAGACAGACGAAACCGATACCGTACCTTCTCGATCAACTGATGCATCTGCAGTACCCGTCCGTAGCGTCCGGAATCGCGGAAGAATTCGTCACAGAAGTCATTCAGGCGTTGATACAAGCGCTGGTCATGCAACTCCTCTCCAAACAGGTTGATCTTGTCCAGATCGCTCAGCAGCAGTTGAAAGCGGGGATGAAGATCACAGGCAAACTGAACTTCTTCCAGGTTTGATACGCTGTAGGCGCCAAACTCGCGATTGATTTCGGCGATAAATCCTCTGATCTGACGCCCGGCATCTCGCAATGCGTCCATCTGTATGGATGTGTTTTTGTTGTGCGCACGTACCCGGTTGTCATAGTCCATCTGCTGCCCTTCAAGGGTACTGAACAGCCGCTCAAACTGCTGACGCAAGGCCTTCACATGTGCCATCTCGAAGCTCACCCGGTAAGACTCACTGCCGTCGCTTTCCAACAACTGCTGGCTCAGCAGCGTGCGCAGAGCCTCCATCAGTTTCTGCTGCAGTTCACCCATCTCAATGCACTGACGCTCCAAAACAGCAAGCGCATCCTCCGGTAGTGTGCGGGTCATGGGTTCAAGGTGTGATGCCCACCCTTGCAACACACCATGACTGTTACGCAACAGCTCCAGACGACCCAGCTGTTCAGACACGGTCTGTTTTTGCACCTTCAGGGCGTCCAGTGATTCTCGCGCTTGCTGCTCCAGCCCCAGGGCTTCGTTGTACTGTTTTTTGTAGCGCTCAGAATCGTGCCGGGCGTCCGCAATTTGTTGCTGCAATTCCGCAAGCGATGCTTGCGCTTTTTTGAACTGCTGGAAGTGGGTATCACTGGCCTTCATGAGCGTGATGTGGGTTTGGAGAATACTTAGCTCAGCCTGCTCTGCCTTCAGCTTTTCTCGCTGCTCTGCCTGGGTGAATCGCGTACAGGCCAACAGCTCTTTTAATTCCAGATCTTGTTTCTGAATGGCATCTTTCAGTTTAATCAGTTGTTGCTCGAGCTGCTCTCTTACGGCCTCAGGGTTGTAGGGCAATATTGTGACATTGGGCACAGGTTCACCACACAAAACCCAAGCATCCTCTGCCAACTCAAAAAGACCAGCAAACTGTTGCATCACCTCACGAGATGGCTGATCCAGCACGGGTGTTACTTCGGCAAGTGCGGGGGCAAGGTTATACAGCACCGTGGCGGCTTGTGGGTCCAACTGATCCAGCACTGTAGGCTTAACGTGTTCCAGCTGAACATTGATTCGATCACGTCTTTTACGGTCGCGGATCAAAGCATGATTGAGCTGCTCCATACGCGCTTGACGCTGGCCTTCATCCTGCAAATCCTCAATAAATGCAGCTTTACGCTTTGCCTGCTGCTGCAACTCAGCCAACAGCTCATCAGGATCAAGGCCCGGATACGCACGCTGAATGTCGCTGATCCGTTTAACTGCCGTTTCACTTTGCTTCAGTTGCTGCTCTCGCTCCGCTTGACTACCCTCCAGCTGCTTGACACGATCACTTGAGTCCCTGAAACCAGTTTTGACCTTATTCCAGACTTCTTGAGCGGCCTCATGTGTCTGAACGGCTTTCTCAATCAACGGCACAATGGTTGACTGCTCTGCTGCCAGGGCCGCCTTCAAGTCGACATAAAACTGCCCCACATCGCGTGATTGTGCCTCATACTGCCGATAACAGGTATCGAAACGCTCCCAGTCCTCCCGCGCATTGCTGACCCGCTGAAGCTCATCCCGTTCCGCACGTAACTGTTCATAGTCCTGCAGGATCTGATTGAGATCGATGCTCAACTCATCCGACTTGCGCTGCTTTTCTCCTTCGATAATTGTTGCCAGCGCATCGGGCAAGGTTCGACTGTCGTTGGCGCCGATATCAAAGGCCAGATGGATCAGCTGCTTCCAGGCCGCCAGCTCCCGGTCCGTGCCACCCTGTTTTAGGGGCAGCAGGCAATAGCGGCCCTCTTCGCGGCTCATTGGGTGATAGGCAAAGAGCCGCTCCCGAATGGTTTTGCTGTCATGCAGTGATTCACCGCCCAATTGACTGAGCTCAGCCTGGATAGAAGCGAGTGAAAGTGTTTCCAGCGGTGCACCCAGGCCCTCATTACAGTCAGCGGCAAAATCCCAGAGCAGGTGCCGAATCTCCTCGTAGGCACAGGGCACGACTATACGTGCATAGCTGAACTCCTTGCGCCCTTGATGAAGTAGGACGCAAAAAGGCCCATAGAGGTTTTCGGCTTCCAGCAAGATGAATGAGTTCTGGTCCGGAAAGTAATACTTGAAACTCTCCTGCGCACTGTAGAAATCCCCTGAACGGCTGCAGAAACCAAACTTTCGATCACACTTCTTGAAGTTCTCTTCTGGCAACAGAAACAGCTTGAGCGCATTCAGCATCGAGGTTTTCCCGAGATTGTTGCGGCCAAACAGCGCCGTGTGCTGATCAACCCGAATCTCGGTATAGGCGTAAGCGGCACTGTTCACGAACACTAACTGGCGAATGGCGTACAGATCAGGGCAGGTATCGATTTGTTGAAACAGCGTATCCATGCTTAATCTCTCTTCCGTTAAATGTAGGTTTCCTGCTCGAGGGTCCTGTTAGTTCGGCGCAACAATGCAATCAGCCGGTCTACCTCCGGGCTTATCCCTGTGTAGTTGATCAAGTCTGTTCGCACGTGAACATCCAGCAACCGGTTGGAGGCTGCCAGCCGCGCTTCGATATCGCGAGGATAGAGAAAGCGCATAGAAAACTGTGGCATACGTTGACGCAGGGTTCTAAACATATGAATACCCCCTGGGTCAGGATCGAACAGGCAGTTCAACTCGGCGTAGCGTGACAGAAACGGCTGCAGTATAGCGTTGGTGATTTGGTTACCTGCCGCATATAAAAGATCGACCGGCTCGCTCGGGCACCAGCCACAGTCAGGCAGAATCGCCAAGGTTCGCGCAAGCGCGAGGAAATTCTCAAGGTTCTCAACCAGCAGTGCGCGCTCTGCCGGTTTGACCGGACAATGCCACTCCTGCCCTTCGAACAGTACAACCTGAGGATGGGGTACCGACTCACGGCGCAGTAACAAACAAGCACCGCTCACACTCACCCGATGACTGTTACCGGCCACTGCGGCGCTCACACGGTCTGTCAGCGCTTGCTGAACAAAACGATTTTGTAGTTTATTGAATGCCACTTGGTCAAGAATTTCGACGATATGACGATTGGGCCCGGCAAGCTTGACACGGAACAGGTCCCGTCGCTGACGATCCGTGATGCCTGCAAGCTCCAGCTGTTTCTCAAAAGCACTGTAGTTTACCGGCTTGCCAGCAGCGATTTTTTCAAGGTAGTCAGGCAATCGTGTTTGTGGTGTTTTGGCCACCCTGGCGTGTATCCTCTCTATGAAGCAGCGTGTCAGGCTCACAGCGTCAGCTGGCGCACTGGAATCAAACCCATCTGGGCGGCGGCTCTGGCCTGTTTGCTGCCTTTGGTAATAGCGATCTTATCGCTGGCCAACCAGTGAAAGCGTCTAGGGAATCAATATCCGCGCTGCCCAGACACAGCCGCGTGTTACCCGGCTTTATCTGTGAGCGGTCGGAGGCCTTCAATGCTTGTAGCCCCTTTTGATAAGCCCCTGTTCCCTGGTTTGACTGCAACATACGTATGGCCCAAACGGCCTCCAACAATAGCGGCGAGTGTGTGGATATCACCACCCAGTCGACCCCTTTGCGACGTGGCGTGCCTGCCGATGGCATCAGCCAGTACAGGCTGAACAGCAGCGGCATAAACTCCCGCTGACCGGCCGACCAGGCCATGTACGGCAGGGTAGCCCCACCGACATTGATCACAATCCGTTTTTTCAGGTCATGTACTTCCTGAGTAACGGTTGCGCCATGGAAGATACTGTCATCAATACGATCGCGCAGTACCTCTTTCAGCCGGCTTTTGATCGGGAACAGCTGGTTATCCTTGCCCCCCAACCCTTTCTCCATCAACTGCCGCAGATGCTCACTGAAGCTCTTCACCACAAAGGGGTCTAGTGCTGCAAAACTGTCAAAGTTACGCGGGCGTCCCTGATCCAAGGTCAGCACACGCTGCGCTGGAATAAAGAATACCGACTCTTGATCCTTGCCGTTTCCTTTTCTCAGCCCGGATAGATCAACCGCTTTGCCGTCCGCTTTAACGACCGATTCCTGCCGCCATATAGCCCCCATGCCTTCACCGAACATCAGTGTCAGCAAAGGGTCCCCATCTGTATCAGGCCCCTGATCGTAACTGTAGCCAAAGCGCTTGAGCGTTTTTGTGATGGGACCATGATCCTGCACCAGCTTGAACAGCTGCAGAAACACGCTTTTACCGCTGGCTTGAGGACCAACAAGCAGCGTAAGGTCGCCGAAGTGGACATCCGCATTCTGGATCTGAGCCAGCTGCTCAGCCTGTAGTTGTTTCATGGTCTCGTATTCCAAGGTTCTTTGACGGTACTGTAACTGACCAGCGTCGATTGGGCATCAATATGGCCACACCCTGCTGGCCGCTTCGTACAAAACCTGCCCACGCTGACATATGGTATCTTCGTTCCACTGCGCCAAAGGGTCTTCCCCCTCATGCACTGGGTAGAAATAGCGGTTTATATTCAATTTGCTGTACTTGGCCAATTCCGGACGTTTTTTCTGCCAACTGTCATTAGATAGAGATGGATTCAGGCTGCCGGTAATCAGTGTCAGATTACCCAAGGTGTGCAGCCGTTGATCCCTCAGCTGCGTGAACTGCAATTTGGCCTCAGGGTCGGTCAGATGCTCCTGAGGAATTGGCCAGTTCAGCTCCCACTTGACCGGCATGACGTGCTCAATGGTTAGATCGCTGGGCAGCTCCAAATGCTCGCTCTTGCGGTCAGCCTGCTCTTGGTCGATGGCCTCCAGCACCGCACGAATTTTGTACTGGGCCAATGCGGTATAGATGGGACGATAGAGGATACTGCTTTTAAACTCGTCATCCGTCGGGAACCGCACACTATCACCATCACTAACCTGAAGGACTGTTTTCAGGTTTTCTGCGGTCAGTGCCCCCTCCCGATCCAATGTCCTGATAACATCCAGGAACAGACGGTTGTAGTTCTTGGACGTGAGTCCACAGACCATGCGCCGCACCAGGAAGGACTCAATTACCGTGAGGAAACGTTCGAACTCCTGCCGCTTGGCCGGCAGCAACTGGTCGCAAGCGAGTAATAGAAGGGGATACACCGTCGCGGTATCCACCGCCTCCAGGCGTTTGAGAAATATCGACAGCCGTGAATTGGCTGGCGGCTCCGCAAAGGTCTTGAACGCCTGAGCGTATCGGGATAGTGCCTTGAGTTGCTCCTCGGTCGTAACCGGCATTACAGTAAGTTTTGGCTTCAAGGGCTGCTGCTCTTCAGACAACTCAGCCAATGCCTGCCGGTTTTCGACATACTCTTTGAACGACTCGAACAGGTGAGCCGGACGCACTTCTTCGCGCATCATAAGTGTAAGGTAATGCTGCAGGAACAGATCAATCCGCGGACGCTTGGCTCGGCCTTGGGTGACCTCTTTACGCCAGAACTTATCATCAAAAGCGGACCAGTGGCGCTTATAGAGCCCTTCAATGTCCCGAGCTTCAGTCTGTGCTTTGCGAAACAGGTAATTTTTCACCAGATCGGCGGGCAACAATTGGGTGCCACGGGCGTTAAGGGTTTCAAAAATCACCTGGGATTCATCGTCCTCTCCCAAGTTGATCACCACCACCTGAAGGCCGCTGCTGATCACTTTCCACAGGGCAGCCAGCCTCTCCTCGGTATCGATTGCCTGCTCGGTCACCTCTACCTCATCCAGCACACCGGATATCCAACTGTGCAGCTGGCTGGAAAAATATCGGTAGCCGTCGGTCATTGTATTGGCAGTCAGATCAGCATCAGTTGTCAGCTCGTGAAGAGCTTTGAACGCGTCTCTGTCCCGGTTAGTAGGCCAGACTTTGTATTTTTCGTGCTCGTAGTCAACCTTACTGGCCTTATTGGTCACCAGGTCATTAAAGCGGTCAAAATACTTCTCGTTATCAAGCCGTTTTGCCAGGTCCCTGGCAGCAAGCATAATAAGTTGTAGCGTGGTGAAACGCTGTTGGCCGTCGATGACCTGGTGAGCTTCAATTGAACCTGCAACGTTTCTCAGTTGCTCCAGCACTACAGCACCCAAGAAGTGCTTACGGTGCCGACCAAATTGCAGATCGTAATCCAGCAAGCCCTGGATATCGTCCCACAGGGGCTCCCAGTTCTTTTCCTTGCTCCATACATAGGGGCGCTGAAACAGCGGGATCTGGAATGAAATCGTTCCATCGAAAATCTGGTTCAGGTCTCTGGCCTTTGCATCCATCAGGCGACTCCATGTATTTATCTAATCAAATTACTGTATGAGCTATCAGTTAAGTCTTGATAACCGACCAAAAAACCACATTTATCAGTTCGACTGGTGAAAGGGCTATGGAGCTCCCACCAGTTGTTCCCCACTCACGTCAGTGACGTTTCTATCACTGCTCCCGGCTCTCAAATTTATCTACATAGCTACTCAGAGTATTGGCTTCTTTCACTTGGTCATGAGGGATCAAGAGATACTTCCACTCTTTACCACCGTTGGCTTTCAAGTATTGAGAGGCATTCGAGCACCACTTAACACCGGATTTTGATTTTTCTGTCACTTCTGCACTCCAAGTGCCATCAGCATTTTTATGTTGTGAGCTCTTGGTTTCCACCATCAAAATGTAGTCGTTAGTCTCCACAATAAAATCTGGGACATATTCAGGATGTTCAGTTCCTTTTTTGTAGTACATCTTGAATTGTCCCTTGGCGGGCTTGAACCATTTAATGGCATCACGCTCCAGGATGATGGCGAAGCGCCGCTCGGTGTCAGAATCAAACTTCTGAATCGGGTATAGGCATTTATTGAAACCGCCGAATAGCATTTGTTTGAGCTTGCTTACTTCGGTCACGGTGTCGCGATAGCTTTTCACATCCTGACCTTGGGTAGCGGTATAGGAGCACTCCTTCAGCGTGGTGAATCCACTGCGAACTTCAACTTCATATTCGGTAGCATCTTCATAGAAATGCTTATCCATTTGGGCATGAATCAGCCGGGCAATGGCATCGCTCTGATTCTGAAGAATGTTTTCGACGTCCTTTTCATCATTGACAGCACTCAAGCACTCAACGGCTTGCTTTGCCAAGTCATAAAGTAACTCGGCATGCTCGTCGTAGGGAATGTCGTCGTAGTCGAACAGCTTTTTGAGGATGTAGTTTTCTTTGATGGGCTCATAGTTGCCAGAATCGCCCTCACCAATTTCCGTCTGCTCATTGGTTTGCAGGCTCTGGCTTACCAGCGAACGCTCTTGTGGTTTGAGACCTTTGATGCCCGACACATCGAGTGTAAAGGCGCGGTAACCACTGGTTACGGTGCCTTTGGGCGTTACGATAATACGTGGAATGTCGATAGTGTTATTGACGACTAACGCCGTTGTTTTGGCGACCACATCGGCAATATCAATCTGCTCTTCATCCTCTAACAGCGACTGCTGGCCTTGGGTGAGGTGCTCTTTTACCGCTGCAACAATCTGCTTTTGTACTGATTCCGAATGAAGAGCCTGGCTTGTGGGTGCCTGCTCGGGTTTAGCCTGATATTGTTTGATAACCGCTAGCGCAGCGCTGGCAGCTTTCTTTTCCGGCTCAGAAACAAACAGCGGCTTCTCTTGTGTTGTCGGTTTGTAGGTGGTGCCGGCACTGCCTTTCGTCTCACCTCCAAAAATCTGCGCGTCGATATTTGAGCCTATCTGAAAGTTTTCTTTGCCTTGCTCTTCTTCGAAGTCCACTTCGATGAATTTGAGTTTTCTTAATACGCTATCGTCTTTGTTGGCTTCATCAACGATTTCCTGGAATCGGTCATGGGCGACAATGCTCAACCGATCGACCGGTTCAACACCTGTTCGCTTCCCGTAAGGCAAACGCAAACCACGACCAATGGTTTGCTCTACCAGGGTTTTGGCATTGGCGGCACGCAGCGGCACAATGGTGTAGAGGTTGGTCACGTCCCAGCCTTCTTTCAGCATGTTTACGTGAATAACGATCTCGGTCGGCTCGTCGCTACTTTCGACGTTCAGCAATGCCTGTACGGTTTCTTCTTCTTTGCTGCTGCTATCTACCTGAATCACTTTGCCGGCGTATTTTCCATCGAATACTGTTTCCAGTTTCTCTTTCAACGCTTTGGCATGAGTGGTATCGCGGGCAATGACCAGCATAAAAGGTTTAACGATACGGGTGTCGTTCTCATGGGCATAGGTAATCAACTCAACTTTGGTAGCTTCGTGCAAACGGATGCCATCCTTGAGCTTGATCTCTTCAAGGTCTTCTTTGCTGTACTGGTTAGGGTCGAAGTTCCGTTGCGTGACCACGGCGGGCTCTTTAACAAAACCGTCTTCCATGGCGCGGGCCAAGGGATAGTCCACTACCACATTTTTAAAAGGGATGGTCTTGCTGCCCGCTTCAACTTGCGGCGTCGCGGTTAACTCAAGGCCCAAGATTGGGTTAAGTTCGTTCAGAGCCTTTACGCCTGCACTGGCGCGATATCGGTGGGATTCATCCATTAGAAGAATGAGATCTGGCAGACTTGAAAGGTAGCTGAAGTAACTATCGCCCAGATATTCAGACAACCGTTTGATACGCGGTGCTTTGCCGCCTCGAACTTCGGAGTTGATCTTGGAAATGTTAAACACATTGACTCGCACATTGGCCAAAATATCGCCCATTACCTGTGCGCCGCGTTGTTCGTAGTTATCTCCGGTAATCACTTCGGGCGGGTAAGCGGCGAACTCGGCAATACCTTTGAATACGTACTTAGGTGTACCAGGGCTAAAATCGGCAATCAGCTTTTCATAAATGGTCAGGTTGGGTGCCAGTACAAAAAAATTCTTGATGCCATGTGCCAAATGCAAATAGCTGATAAAAGCACCCATCAAACGGGTTTTACCCACACCAGTAGCCAATGCAAAACAGAGCGATGGAAAGTCCCGCTCGAAATCTTCCAATGTAGGAAATTCAGCTTTTAATGTTTCCAGCAATGCAGGTACATCGTGCTTTGGGTCGAGCAGTCTGTCGCCCGTCGCATCAATGGCTTTGGCCAATGCCTCTAATGATTCCCGCTGCGGTGCACGAAGGCTTAAGCGACCTGAAATTGAGTTAATTATTCTGGTATCCATTTCTTACTCCAATACTTAAAACAGGTCTTCTTGTTCAGGATCTTGCTGTTCATTTTCTTTTTGGGCCATCGGCAGATTCTGCACATTCAAACTGTAATCATCGTGCGCCCACTCGCAATGCTTCAGCACGGCCTTGGGCAGCTTTTTGATAGTGAGATTGGCAAAACGATCAGCCTTGCAGCGGAACGCACCACACATCACCAGCAGCGTTTTGTCGCTACCCACCTCTTCACTGATTTGTTCCAGCTGCTCAACGGAAAGGTTTTGTGTCGTCACATAAATGAAGTCAGTTTCCGTGGAATAGCCATGTTGCCACCAAAGCGTATCGGAGGGGGCATAGGTAAAGCCTTCCAGCTTGCAGACGGCTTCTGCCAGCATTTCTGCATTGAATTCTTTATTGATTACAGGCTGGCCAAAGCGATCGTATTCGATTAACGAAGGGGCCAGTTTGTAATAGCGGAAGCCACCACCACCTTGCCAGTTCACAGACTTCGATATGCCGCCCTGGTCTTCACCATCAATGACTTTCTGAAGTCTTGGAATAATGTGGGTGTGACAGTGCTCACCAAGCTCAACCATAATCCAGCGTCGCCCCATTTTGTGGGCAACTGCGCCTGTTGAGCCTGATCCACCAAAAGAATCCAACACTAAATCGCCGTGATTGGAGAAATGCCTTAAAACAATTTCAATTAATTTTTCTGGCTTTTTACCACTACGAAAATCTACGCCGCCTTCATGCCTGCAATTACCGAAGCTGCCTGCCAAGTCGTAAAAATTTTCGATTGGTGTGGTTTGAACTAGATCCTCATCTTCTAGTTGCTTTAGTGGAACTCCTTGAAAGTATTTGCCTTTTGTCGCGCCAGCTCTTTGTGGGCCCGTAAAATAGCGATAGTCAAATTTGTCATCGCCAATTCCATACACTTTATACAATACGCCCAGGCCATCTTCTTCAACTCTTCCATTAAAGTAATCACGAAAAAATCTGCCGGAAGAGTTTCCGTCTAATATCGAACCGGTAGCCCATATTTCCTTGAGGCCATCCTCTGATCCCTCGCCTTTTACTATTTCGTAGTCACCTTTATTGAAAATTACTACTCGCTTTCCGCCAAGAGTAATTTCCCGTCCTTTTCCATTTTCTTTAATGTAGAAATTGAACTTATCAAACGATTTTTGCTTTATGTTTAGGTTAGGCTTTGCTCCCCAATCTTTACGATATACATGGATTTGCTCAATTTGTTTGTGAAAGCTCATATCCTGTTTAAGAGTTTTGTCGGCATATCTCACTTGCACATACATAGTGCTCAGATAGTTTGAACGTCCGAACACTTCATCCATTAATACCTTTAAATAATGACCTTCAGAGTCATCAATGTGGCAACAAATAAAGCCGTCAGACTTAAGTAAATTTCTCAAAATAATCAATCGGTCTCTCATTAGCGAAAGCCAAAGAGAGTGTTCTACAGCATCATCATAATGCTCAAATGCGTTGCCGGTGTTATATGGCGGATCAATATAAATACACTTCACCTTGCCAGTGTATTCTTGTTCCAACGCTTTCAGTGCAAGCAAGTTATCGCCAAATATCAGCTTATTATCAAAAATGTCGTTTTCAGACACCTTTTGACTGGCATGATAGGAAAGCTCTGGGTCTTCCAGCAGAATGCGAGGCTCCAGCTTGGGACGCTTATCTTTGCCTATCCAGGTCAGTTCGAGTTTTGTTTTGCTCATAGTGGTCTCTTACATAATTCTCAAATTCTTTGTATGTGCCCTTTGCGCAACTAGAGTTGTGCGGCTCGATCCTTCAACACATTAAACAAGCGCTGGTTGTAGGGATCTTCCGGCGAAAGCCTTCCCTGAAGTGCAATCACCGCAGCATCCTGTTGTACGCCTTGATGTTCAATCCAAACCTTATTGATGAGTTTGGCGGTATCGGGAATACGCTTGAAAAACGCGTGGTGCGCCGAGCCCATAGCAACCACTGGGTATTGATCGGCAAACTGTTGCCGAACCTCATCAAAGGGCACGCTCAAACACTGTCTCACATGATCTGTATCCAGCAACTCGTTACCCTCAATTTTGCTTCGCAGTTGCTTCATCAAAATGCTGGCAATGGCATAGCCGCAATGACGATAGACCAACTTTTCTGGGCTGGGAGAACCACGTTCCGCTTGTGTCACCAACTCATGGATAACCTCAAATGCAGTGTGAGCATTCAGTGCTTTGTGGCCGGTTAGCTCTGGTGTGAACAGGGCTTGATAAGAATCGCTGGCCGAGTTGGTAAATTGACTGGGTTCGGATTTCAAGCGTGCAGGGAAACGAATGTCGTTATGCAAGCAAGCCAACGCTTTTGCCAGATTATCAATAGTTATAACGGGAATGCCGATTGTGGTTTGACGCTGTGGGCGGTATTGATAGTCAACACCAAATAAAGCTATTTCCTGTCTTAGCCTTTCCTGGTTGTCATCAAGTGCAGCGAAATTGGATAGATCGACCGGGTTCTGCAAGTTACGGGCTTTGGTCACCTGCTTATGAAAGTCGTCATTACCGGTATTGATGATGGTAACCAGTACTTGGGCGCTTGATATATCGGCTTCCGGGTTTTGCTCTAAAAACTGGGCTGCTGAAGAGATGGTTTGCGCACCATTGACGACGGATAGCCCGAGCACCTCAATATTTTTGCTAAGCTTTGAGCTTTTGACATTTGACTTGGCTTCCACATGGTTTCCGACAAGCGTGATGCCGTTGTTTAAATGCATAAAGTTCTGTGGTGCATTCAGCAGCGTATCTCGAATGGCCGAATTCACGCCTCTGCGGCCAGCACCGATAAAGTAACGGATATTCTTTTCATACAACGCGCGCCCATGTTTTTTGTGGAGCGCAATGAGATCTTCGACTTTTGCAAGGCCAAATACCGAATAACGAGGCTGGCTAGTGGTGCGGAACTTGTGAACCTGTATCTTCTCATTGATGGGCTTGGTCGCATTTTCTGCCCTTAATGCTTCTTCAATGGCTTCTGGCCCGAAGATTACGGGCTCAAGCACCAGCTGTTCTTCACCGTCATCAATCAGTGACTGAACTTTTTGCTGGATTTCATTCTTGGCCTGAATTGATATGCCATCACCTGAGTACGCGATTATGAGCTTGATAATATCGCACTCGTCTAATGCATCTTCTATCTGTTGCTGGATGTTTTGTACATTCTGATTAAACTGTTCAAAATTTTTGTCAATCAATAGGTCGATGCCACTCAAGAACGACTGAGCCTCATCCAGTTGGAACTGTTCACTTGCCTTGAGCTTACTTTGCACCAGGTAGAGGGTTTTTTCGTCTTCGTGGTAATAAATGGCATCAATGCCTTTGTCGTTGTAGTCGTCTACTACGGCCTTGGCTGCAGTCATCGTGTCCAGATCGAATAGCTTCTGTAGTGCAAAGGCACTAAATGCACGGGAAATCTGTTTATTCTCTCGATCTGCTGGGTTCCCGTCCCCTAAAAGTGGAGGTAAGTGCGGGGCAAATCTGTTCTTCAAGAGCTCTTTCAAAACTGTCAAGAATGCAGCTTGTAATGCCATATAGTAATGCCTTAATTCCAAATGTCTTTTTGTTGCCAATCCGTTGGAAAGCCCATTTTGACTGGATCAACATGATGACTATCAATGAGTTCTTTGAGTCTCATGGCCCAGTGGTTTTCTCCGCAGATGGTATTCATTAGATAAGCCAACAGAACGAAGGTGTTGTAGAGTTTTCTTAGTCGCCTGTCGGTGTCCGGTAAGTTGAACAGACTGTTAATCAATTTCTGATCACCCCGGCGTGGCAGCATCGGGGTTTTGGTAAAATCACGATTCCACAATCTGGCATGATGTGCTGCGTGATTACGCACTAGCGAAAGGTGCTCGCAAAACGATGTCATCACTTTCTCGTCCAGTCCATAAATGCGGCTGATCGCTTGTCGATCCGCTCTGGCCTCGATATTTGAGAACCATTTCGATAATTGTCCCATTGTCATTAATTCAACCACGGCCCAGATGGGTGGCTGTAGCTCTTCGTACTTTTGGGTAAGGTGTTTGATAAACTCTTCGCGGCTCCGATTAATGTCATTGTCCAGCTTGTTGAGACATGCGCCATAGATAACCGGGTTGTGAAATATCTGCGGCTTTAAGTGCGGGTGAGCCGTCGTATGATTATGGCTGAGGTGGTAGGCCAGTTGAGTACGCAGTGAGACCTCAAAGCGCTCGATAGCATCCAGCACCAGCAAGCGCAGCTCTCGGTCAAATACGTAGAGGTTGAATACGTCTTCGAATCCGGTGCCTGCTTGGAATTGATGGCTAGCGTGATCTTGCTCGAATGGGAGGCAATAGGCCGCAAACCGATAGTAGTTAAGCTGGGAGAGATAGAACGCCGCTTTTTGCTCATCAGGGATAAGCATGCCTCGTTGCTTAAGCAGACTAACCTGGTCGGCAAAGGTGGTGGGTTGCTTAGTAAAGGGAACTTTGTTTGGGCGTCTTGATGTTCGATTTCTGTTAGCAGGACTCACTTTTCAGTCCCCCAGAAACGAGTAACCCCTCGCGGTGCGCTGCATTCTAGCCCGAAGGCAGGAAGAGAAGCGGGAGGGGTATTGTTGAAGCTAATTATAGTGGCCAAATAGCCGAAGTCAAGCATAGGCAGGTCGTCTGGAGTGCTGCAGGCCCCCAGGATGTTTTCTTGGCTCCATAAATAGTCCTTTAAAAACAAAGAGATAAGGGTTTCTTTGATCACTTCACACTCCATTGCACAGTAAACAGGGTTTCTACCGTTGTTTTCTTATTCAGCTTGCCTTCTAGGGATTCAATCAGCTCTTCACGTCGTCCATCGACTTCATCTTGCTTATCAAATAGCTCGCGGCGACTTTTATTGCGTTGGCTTTCCAGATTCTTCTGCTGCTTTTGCAGGGCCAGCTTTTCTTCCAGTGTGACCGCGATCTTAGCTTCGCGGCGTACTTCTTTGATTTGTTTGTCGAGCTCCTTGATAGATGCTTCGAGCCCTTCTTTCAGGTCATCGGCCCAGGCATCCAGCTTGTTCACTTCTTGTTCGAAGAAGCTCAGATTCCGGTCATTGACGGACTTTTCAACCTGATTACGTTCTGACTCCAGAATTCGTTCAAGTGCTGTTTCGGAGGCCGTTGGTTCCGCTATTCGGTTGATCTGCTGACTGGCTTGCCGTTCATAAGCTGGTAATTGCATCAGCTTTTGAGCCACTTCAGCTGGTATGGTATTACCTTGTTGGTCCATAGCGGCAAACAGCAGGTAGTCCTCACTACGCTCCAGTGATTCAATGCTGAACTTTTGCATGCGTAGAACGCCAGACTTACCTACCAGATTCTCAATGACGGATACTTTGGCGGTATGCGATGAATAGTCGAACAGCAGTTCAGCTGGGGGCAGCTCTCGACTGATGGCCTGCTGTACCACCCATTCGCCCAGAGGGGCAGACAATCGGTAGCGGTGCGCATGAGCTAATTCATTGTCCGGTTGTTGCGCTGAACCGCGCTTGTGCAGCTGATACAGCCCAGATGGAACTTGTGGAATCGACGCCTTTAGTTCAAAACTGTGATTGGCTTCATTAAAGGCGGCAAGACGTTGTAATTCGTGCTGAGTCAATGCCCAGAACCATCGGCCCACTTTGTCGAGGCGTTGTTCAGCGGCATCCAGACGCAGTTTGAGCAGGTCGTGGATGTCCTCATCAAAGTTTTCCAGCAGAATCTGCCGGGTTTCTTTCATTTTCTCGTTTATGTCTGCTTCCAGCTCTTGTTGTAGCTGTTTGAAAGCAGCGTCAATGTCTTCTGGTTTACGGCAGGTTTCGTAGATTGCCTGAATACGTTTTTCAAAATCGACGCCGGATTCAATGCTGCCCAGCACTTCATCGGATGCGCCAAAGACTCCATCAAAGAGATGAAACTTCTCAGTAAGCAGTTCCAGGACACGCTGATCAGCCTGATTGGAGTTATTCAGGAAGTTGATAACGACAACATCAAACTTCTGGCCGTAACGATGGCAGCGACCAATCCGCTGCTCGACCCTCTGCGGGTTCCAGGGTAAGTCGTAGTTGATCAGCAATGAGCAAAACTGGAGGTTGACACCCTCTGCCGCTGCTTCGGTCGCAATCATGACTTCAGCGTGGTGTTTGAAGTGGTCGATCAGAGCGGTACGTCGGTCTATCTGGGGCGAGCCGCTGATTTTGTCGCTGTCTTTATTTTCTGCTAACCAGCGCTGATACACTTCCGTAGCTTGCGGATGATTGTTGGAACCACTGAAGGTGACGATTTTATCCTGATAGCCATTGGCGGATAGGAACCGGCTTAAATATTCTTGCGTGCGCTTAGACTCAGTGAAGATAATCACTTTTCTTGGCGCGCCCATGGCTTCCATTTTTTCGAAGCCTTGATTCAATGCCGTAAGAAGTGCCGTGGCTTTACTGTCGGTTTCAATGGCGCGGGCTTTACCAATGTAGAGCCTGATTTCGTTGATTTCGTCTTCGAGCAACTCAAAGTCGATATACATATCGTTAGCTTCAGGCTCGTCGATTTCTTCCAGATACTCCTGCTCAAGATCGTCGTCATCCACCAAGGTTGCGACAACATCAATATCGCTTTGGGTGTTTTCTTTCAGTGCTTCAAGGCGCTTTAAGATGGTTTCCAGTGTATTGAGTACCGCATGAGAGCTGGATGCCAACAGCTTACGAAGTATAAGGCCTGTAAGATGGCGCTGATTGCGCGGCAGCGCATAGCTTTCGTCACGCTCTAATAAGGCGGATATGCCGTTATACAGGTCTTCTTCCTGTGCGGTTGGGGTGAAAGGCACCGTTAAGGTTTGGCGCTGGGTATAACGCACATACTCCAGCACATCGCGCCGCAGAGTTCGATGCACGAATCCTTTGAGCCTGCTTTTCAGCTCCGCAACGGAGCTATGGCCCTGAATATAGCTTTGTCGGAAAGAACGTTCGTCACCAAAAAGCTGTTCATCAATCAGAGTCGAAAGGCCATATAACTCCATCAGCGAATTTTGTAATGGGGTTGCTGTTAGCAAGAGTTTTTTACGTCCGACCAACGCTCTGCGTAGTAATTGGCCCATGCGATTACTAGTGCGGTGTGCGTTGCGAAGCTTGTGGGCTTCATCAATTACTACAAGATCCCAAGGCTCTACCAGCAGCTGCTCTTCAAGCCGAGCAGCGTAGTGGTAAGACATGATGATGACCCGCTTTTCAGCCAGCGGGTTATAAACACCTTCTTTTTGCAGATTTTTCCAGGTTTTGGCATCCAGAATTTGGGAAGGTAGATTGAACTTGTCCGACAACTCCTGTGCCCATTGCCTGCGTAGTGAGGCCGGACAGATGATCAGCAGCTTTCTGCGGCGCTCTGCCCAGTATTGGGAAATCACCAGACCCGCTTCGATGGTTTTACCCAAACCCACTTCATCGGCCAATACAACACCCTGGCTCAAGGGGTTGTTGAGTGCAAACAGCGCAGCGTTAATCTGATGAGGGTTGAGGTCGACACTGGCATCAAACAATGACTGCGAAAGACTATCGACGCCGCCGGCATGACGAATGGTGAGTTCATAAGCGTAGTATTTGGCCTGATAGTCAGTGATAGTCATGGCTTTTGCTCTGGAAATCCTTTTAACGCCATCAGTTTGGAATACGCGTGTTGTTCATCAATGTCTTGCTGGACACAGCTATTTTACATGACTGCTGCCCAGCTAATAGCCCTATTAACAGGCAATAATTCAGGTTTCAATTCCCAGCACACCCCGCGCCTGCCGGTGTATAGCCTCCCGCCAGCTCACTGGCTCAACCACATCTATCGCCGCCCCAAAGCCCTGTATCCACCACTGGGTCTGCTGGTCGTTCGGTACTTCGGCTTCCAGCCAGCACCAGCCCTGTTCGTCTGGCTCTTCAGTTAGCCTTTGCACATCACTCAATGGCGTTTCCGACAGCAGCCTGGCAACTTCAGGCCGAATGCGTGCTTTCAATTGCACGAACTGCTCGTCCAGCGGATAGCCGAAGGGCCGGTTGAGATGTATTGGTCGACGCAAAAATCCGCTTTGGATCGGTACGGTTGTTCACTGGCTTTAATGCTGACAATGCGATGCAGCGCAAACTGGCGCACATCTTCATAGTCGTTTACGGTGGCCAGCAGGTAAAAGACACTATGGCGCGCAACAATACCCAGCGGGTGCAGGGTAAAGGTTTTGTGCTCGTCCTTGGAGCGGCTGCGGTACTCAACATCCAGCGCGTAGTGGTTGAGCAGTGCGTCAGTCACAAGTTGCCAAACATCGTGTTCGATCGGGGCCGGGATCAATGCCTTGCCGTTGGGAATGGCTTTGACGTACTCGCTCCAGTGCGCCAGCCGGTTGCCGTTGAGTCCATCCAGATACTTGGCGGGCGTTTTCAAACTGCCCGGTCAGTTGGTCGATGGCGATCTGCGGCAGCAGGCTGCGCAGGTATTCTTCGGTCAGCACCAGCGTCAGCGCGGTAGCGGTGTCCAGTGCCGGCAGGTTGCTTTTGAAGGATGCATCAAATGACCAATGGAAGGGTCGGTAGGTACCATCACGCAGTAGCGGGAAATGCGCTGACAGCTTTTCCAGGTCGCGCTGCATGGTGCGCAGCTCGACATTGAAACCACGCTCCTCAAGCAGTGCATGAAGCGTCGTGGTGGCGCGGTAGTGCGGCGCCCGCGGAATGAGTTGCAGCAGAGCCTGGTGACGAAAGAGTGTGTCTTGGCGGCTACTCATACCACCTCCTTGTGATGTTGTGTTTCTGATAGCCGACATAGTACCAAATCCTTGATTGCATGGAAGTTTCATTTCATTCGCCTTTCAGCTCATAAAGCCGATGGCGCGACCCTGATGACGGGGCTTGATGGCATGCTCCTGCTCAAGCCCTGCCATCAGGATTTCGGGTGTCAGCGGCTCGGCCAACACCTTGGCGCGACGCTCAACGGTGGCGAAGTCACTGGGGGTCAGCTGAGACAGGCGTTTCAACCGAGTCTCGTACCCTGCTACATTAACTGCAGCAAAGGGTTGAGACTGGTGCATCCCCAGCAGGCGGTTAAAAAACGACCAGGACTGGTCAAAGTCCAGGTAGTTAAACCGAATTTTGAAGTCGAACCGGCGCAATGCGGCGCTGTCGAGGTGGTCCATGAAGTTGGTCGACATGATCAGAATGCCGTTGAACTCTTCCATCTGTACCAATAGCTCGTTGACCTAGCTGACTTCCCACTGCTGCTGGGCTGCGCTGCGTGACCCAAGAAAGCTGTCGGCCTCGTCGATCATCAGGATGGCGTTTTTCTGTTTGGTTTCGGCAAAGGCGGCAACCAGCTGCTGCTCGGTCTGCCCCACAAAAGGGCCCAGCAGATCGGAGGCTTTGCGCATCAGCAGCGGCTGTTCCAGTACAGATTCCAGATAACGTCCCAGCTCGCCTTTACCGGTGCCCGGCGGGCCATAGAGGCAGATGCGGGCCTAGCCACTGCGTTTGAGTCCTGAGACCAGTCGCTCCAGCGGAAAATCCGTGTTCGACAGCGCCGGGTTGAATGCGGATGAGGACGGGCGACGCTACTTGTGCACCCACTGGTATCCCAGCGCTTGATACAGAGTTAGTCGCTGTTGATAAGAGCGTTTTCAGTGTCCACTTGGAAGTATTATAAAAAACATAGCCTGAAGCCTGCTTTAACGGCTCTTCATCTAATTCAGTTGAGTTCATCGACTCTTTTTGGAACGTTACTTCATCCAACACATCTTCTTTGGTTGGTTCCAGAAGAGTATCTAGGTGACGAAGCACAACGATGGGCAGGATTACGTCACGGTACTTACCCCGTACATACACACCTCTTAAGCAATCGTCAGCAATGCTCCAGATAAAAGATATAAATTTGTTGTGTGCACTGTGGTGCATGGGTAATCCTACAAATTAATTCAAGCTAATTTATTGTAATATATATCAATTTACATAAGGGTTCATTGCAGACAAGTGGGGCCACCAGTCTTAAAGCAGCCCCATCGAATGCATCTATGATTTTGAGCCTTTGATTTCTGACCTTAGCTCCTCAACACCAGACGTGATCGCATCACGCATGTTGATTCCCCAGATCATTTTAAAGCCCTTCAAAAAGGCGAAGAGGAAAAGCAAAGGCAAAATCATTGTCTTAAAGAAAAACAGTGCCATGAGGTTGATAAATGACGGGATAGCTTTCTGAATGTTGTCAATGTAATGGGAAACTTTTTCTCTGAAGTTGGACAACCCAGAAGTCATTGCCGTGAAACCACTACTGATTGAACTGAAAATGCCAGTGGATTTGCCTTCAAGTGCGTTCTCAATATCCACGATCGTTCTGTTTGCATTATTCAGCTCACGAACTAAATCACGGCGTTCAGTTTCTAAGGCTCTTTTCTGAGTTCTGTTGGAGCTCATTGCTTCGTTAAGCTGGACGACTCTCTCATCGCGGCTCATGATGTTAAATCTCTGAAAAGTACCTATTTCAGCATTCACATTTTGCAGATCTGTTTCGAGTGACAAGAACAACTCATCTAAATGAGCAATATTATTGTCAATCTGTTGGATTTGCTCTTCTTTAAGTGCAACGTCTTGTTGGATGTTTTGTAAGTCCAATGTTAATGCAGCCCTTAATTCTTCAGAGACGGCTGAATCATCCGTAAAGCTTTCTAACTCCAGTGGATAGGTCTCTAGAAACGCCATTTCTTGTTCCGTTTTACTCTCTACAAAAGCTTTGTCTACGGCAGCATAGAAAAGTACAGTAAGCGCAACCAGAAAGCGTAGCATCGCCAAGAAAACGAAGCTTTTAAAGAACACATTAATCAGTCGAAGTTTGTCAAAGTAGACAACAAGCGCCAGCATGACGCCTGACAAAGTAAAAATAACTTTGAAGAAGTTATTGGCAACAATTTCAAGCAGGATTTTTTGTATGATCAAGGATCCTAAAGCCATTTTCATCAAGGACGAAAACTGCTCAACTAGATCGTTGACTGGGTCCAGCAACTGTCCTATGGCTAGCTCTAATCCTATGAGAGGCACAGTGACAGACACCTCTTTGAAAACTGAAATGATCCCATTGAAAGCGCGTGCTATACCGAAGGCAATAGCCGCTTGACTCAATGATGCATCAACATACTTAGCAGAATGGTGATCGATGATTTCCAGCCAAGATATGCCGATAAGTAAAATGACAACTGCAATAAAAAAATATTTTACATTGCGATTGTTGAGTTCCAACCCTTTAGTAATATTGTCCATTCACTAACTCTCTTCAGTTATTTGCTATAAAGGCTTTGCATATTGTTGATCAAGCTGACTAGTCGGCTTCTTAAATGGGCTGGTTCAAGCACTATAATTTCCCCACCAAACCCCATCACCCACCACTGAGTCTGTAAGTCATCCGGTACTATAGCTTTCAAAGTTATCCAACCCTCATTGTCAGGTTCAGATAATGACTGTTGCTCACTCAGGGGAGTTTCTGATAACAACCAAGCTATTTCTGGTCGTATTTTGGCTACTAGCTCTATGTCTTGCTCGCCTAGCCGATAACCAAATGCACCTTTTTTGAGGTATTCATCAATATCAAAGTCTGTCTGAGCCTGATAGACAACACGACTTTGTTTAACCTGCTTGAGGCGATGAAGGGCAAAGTGCCTGATATCGTCATAACCATCCACAGTGGCCAGTAGGTAGGTCACACTGTGCCTCGCCACTAGACCGAGGGGATGAAGTGTGAACTGTTTCTCTTCCCCTTTTGCTCGGCTTAGGTAAGTCACATCTAAGGCAATGCCTTTAAGCAGTGCATCAGTCACTTCTGCCCAGATAGTCGGGTTAATTGGTGCCGGAATCAGCGCTTTGCCGTTGGGAATAGCTTTGACATGTCGGGTCCAATCACTAAAACCACTTTCTTTTAGTTGCTCTAGGTATTTTCGTGCAGCCGTAAACTGGTTGTTGAGCTGAACAATGGCCGCTTGGGGAAGCAAGCCTTTAAGATACTCTTCTGCCAAGACGAGGGTAAGCGCGGTTGGGGTATCGAGTGCAGGCAGATTACTTTTAAATGCAGGATCAAATGACCAGCGATAAGGCTTTTGAGATTTATCGCAGAGCAACGGGAAGTTATTCGACATTTTCTCAAGGTCGCGCTGAACACTTCTGAGGTCGACCTGAAAGCCGCGCTCTTCCAACAAGGCTTGCAGCGTCGGTGTCGCTCTGTACCCTGGTGATCTAGGTATTAACTGTAGCAGTGTCAAATACCTAAACAATGTATTGTGCTGATGGCTCATCCTTTCACGCATCCTTGTTTCCAACCGATTCATCATAGCTAATAGTGATCGAGACTAACACCATCTTAAGCAAAGACACCTCGTCTAATTACTTATTATTAATGGTTTTTTTAATTAACGCCCCCCCTAACCCCAGGGTTCTTTATCTTTTCGTTAGGTTAAATCCCAGTTACCCGTCCCTATCAAACGCTCTGGCTCAACCTCTCGGTTGTACTCATAGACCCAAACGGGCCCATAACTGGATTCAACCTCGACCCTCAGATAAAAGCTTTTATGCGGTGCCTCTGAGTCAAAACCTTCCAGTTGATCCAGACGGTGTAACTGTTGGTTAGTCACTCGATATATTTCAACTAACACACCCTCAGACGGATGCCTTTTCACTGCAGGAAAAGGTCCTAGGTCGTAGAGCGTGAACTCAAATAACCAATCTTCACCTACAAACTCCGCCCCATTGAGAAGATCATGGTTAAAGTGTCCTCGCTTAAGCGAACCATATACGGCGACAAGATGTTCAAGATTCATAAGCTTACCTACATAAATCCAATCGCACGACGTTGACCGGATGTTTTAATATCGTGCTCTCGTTGCAAACCGGCCAAGAGTGATGCCGGCGTTAACTCCTCTCCCATCACGCGGTGATGACGTTCTACGGTTGCAAAGTCACCCGGCGTTAACTGATGAAGCTTGATGAGTACTGGCTTGCACTGTTCAACATCGGTCACGGCAAATTGATGCTGCTTTGCTCGACCTAACTGGTTGTTGAACATCATCCAGCATTGATCGGGTGTTAAGTAATTAAAGCGAATCTTAAAATCGAAACGACGAAGCGCGGCTGAGTCTAGATGTTCCATATAGTTGGTGGACATCAACAGAATACCTGGGTATTGCTCCATTTGTACCAGTAACTCATTCACATGAGAAATTTCCCAGCTGTGTTCAGCTTGTGTTCTAGGTGTCAAAAAGCTATCAGCCTCATCGATGAGCAAAATACCTGAGCGCTGTTTCGCTTCATCGAAGGCTTGTGCTAAAGCCTTCTCAGTCCCCCCTAGATACTTATCCAGCAGATCGGATGCTTTTTTAGCAATCAGTGGCATTTGCAATGAATTAGCGAGGTAGGTGGCATACCCCGACTTGCCTGTTCCAGGTGGGCCATAAAGACAGATACGTCCCAGACGGCTGCGCTTCAACCCATGGGTTAGTTTGTCCAGCGAAAAGTCTGTGTTAGAAAACGCCGAATTGTAATAAGGCACCTTCACTTTTGACGATTTTTTACGCTCACGATAGCCCAGAGCCTGATAGAGCGAAGCCAGAATGCCATCAATCTCTGACTCAATACGTTCAGCCTTGCGATAACCCGAGTGTTTCACCACGCGAGCAGCTTGAGCTAAATGTGCAGCATGAACACCCTTTTGTTTTGATAACGACACAAGCCATTCCTCCCTGACAGGTATATCACTCAGAATACGTTTAGCGATCTTCAACCTCGCCTTCTCGCCAAGCTCTGGCATCTCAAACACTAAATCAAAGCGTCGAATGTAGGCAGGATCCATGGTGTAGTGGCTATTCGTTAACCAAAAACTAGGACGTTGATTCGTTTCCAGAATACGATTAACACAAGCCTTGTAGTGATTGCTAATGCGATCATTAAAGACATCTTCAACCTCATCAAACAACATCACGCTCTTTTTATCGGATGCCAACATATGTTGCGCCATCTGATAGGTCGCTAAACGCCGATCACCTGTCAGAGGTCGACCATCGGAGCCCGAGGATTTAACCTCATATAGCGACAAGCCCATTGAGTCTGAAAGCACCTTAACCAGTTCAGTCTTACCCGTTCCTGGTGAGCCATAAATCAGAACATTGACGCCTTTTAGCTCTTTACTGGCAGCACGTCGGACATAGTTATAGACACGATCATAGGCTTGTTGGATATGTTCAAAGTCACTCGGTATCAACTCAGAGGGCGGCAACTTTAGCGTATTGCTTCTGAAGAGTGCGTCAGGGCCGTTTTCTTCGAAATACAGGAGATCGTCTAGACCATTAAGCAGCTCAATACCGTTGTGATGATCCTCTGGAGAAATCAGGCCACATTGACGCAAAGGAGCCTCTGCACTCAACGCCTGACTGATGACATTTCGGGGATACTTCAACGCAATAGACAACATCGTGACTAATTGCTGTGACCCTACCCATCGACGCTGATGAAAAAGCTCAATGACATTGGATAAGCGTGTGTCCTGCTCTTTAATGACCAAGAAACCCAAGATCTCTTGCTCAATTACAGACAGCGACAATGAATCACCTAGCAGACTCAGATTGTTGCCCAGATAAGCTGTTGGCAGATTCGGCACCAAGGTTTGATGTTTGGCTGCTTGTCGTAAAATTCGCAACAATTTCGTCGGCGTCATATCCGTGTTGTCTTCAACTTCGATACCTAGACTTACAAGCATATCGTCATCAAAGTAATTGCGGTTGTTGAACATCAAGCGATAACCCTGCGCTTCAATCAATAAGCGTAAAGCCCACTGGCGAACTAACACTTCGTTCTGCTCACCAATCAATACGGCTTGGCTTTTGGAGGTCTGTAACGTTGGATGCATGGCTCACTCCCACTTCGGCTTGATCGTTGGGAGTGTAAGGGGTAGGTGCGTTAAATTTTGTCGCTAATTAAAGCTTTCTTAATAGATGACGGGATAGAATGCTAGCGCACTGGGAACCGCGGTCCGAATGAACGATCAGTCCCGCTGCCGGACGACGTTGCCAGATCGCCATTCTGAGGGCATCGCAAACCAGTTGTGACTTCATGCGTGAACCCATGCTCCAGCCCACCACCTTCCGTGAATAGAGGTCGATGACCACTGCAAGGTACAGCCAGCCTTCCTGTGCCCAAAGGTAGGTGATATCCCCAGCGTACACACGATCAGGCACTGTTACATCAAACTCCCGGTTCAACTGGTTCTCAAATACCGGTTGCTGGTGATTGCTGTTGGTCGTGACTTTGTACCGCTTGCGTTATTTTGCCTGCACACCCGCTTCCTTCATCAGCTTGCGCGCCTTGCTGCGGCTAACTGGATAGCTCAGGGCGTTCAGCGCCCGTTTCATCCGACGGCTGCCATAGGTTGCATCACTGGTCCTGGCGATCTCACGAACCGCTCCCAGCAGTTCTAGGCGATCAGCATCATTGGTTTGCCAGCATGACGTTTCAGGTAGCCGTAATAACCACTGCGGGAACACCCAGAAGTCGGCACATCAGGCCGACCGGGTAGGTCTTCTTCCTTCGGGTGATAAACGAGTATTTCACTTCGTTTCTTTGGCGAAGAAGACCGTCGCTTCCTTTAAAATGCGCTTCTCCAGCTCCAGCTGCTTCACCTGAGCTTTGAGCTTTCTGATTTCTTCCTGCTCTGGAGTCAGCTTACCGTTACCTCGGAATGCTTGTCCGTCGCTATCTTCACGGAACTCTTTTATCCAGCGCCCCAGTTGTGAAAGATTGATTTCCAGGCTTTTGGCTGCCTCTGCTCGGGTGTATCCCTGCTCCAATACCAGGTTGATGGCATCCAGCTTGAATTCTTTTGAATATTGTTTTCTCTTGGTCACTTCTTGCTCTCCAGTTAAGGGCTTTGTCGCTTAACTGGTGTGTACAGGTCTATTGAGCCACCTCAAAAATTGCATCTGTAGCTATATACTACATCTGGTGCTACCTGTTTACGCATCCAACAGAACTGCGTCTGAGCGCCTTTCTTACGAAGTCCTGCTATCGATTTGCATCCGATATTAGTTTGCAACTCTAGCCTAGCAAAGAATACGCCTTCTGAAGACTAGCTCCATTATCCAAGGAAGCTACCAGAACTAGCTAATTCTCTTCACTCTTCGTTACCACCTGCAAATCATCACCAACCAGATGACAAGTAACAGATTCAGCACCAAAGCATCGCATCAGCTAATGAGTGACTAAATGTATGGGAGCATTTTTTGAGCTCACATCTCGCAAGGCATCATTACTTTGTTTAACACGTCACGACTACAACTCATCAAAAGATGAGCCAATCTCAAACGGTCACGGAACGGTCACCAGAAAGGACTAAAACCCCAAAAAGCAAAAAATCGCCAACCGGCGATTCTCTTAACCCTCTGATTTAATTGGTCGGGACGGCAGGATTTGAACCTGCGACCCCTTGCACCCCATGCAAGTGCGCTACCAGGCTGCGCTACGCCCCGACGATCTCTTTTCAAGAGGACGCAAATATTACCCTAAGGTTTTGAAATTGTGAAGCTTTATTTCACGCTTTTCAGCAATTTCAAAAGATCATTTAACTCATTGATGGTTTGGCGGATCAGCTGTTGATAACGCTCAGCATCTTCACTCGCCTCATTACCGCCTAACCATTGTCGAGCACCGGTAATCGTAAAGCCCTGCTCGTACAGAAGACTGCGGATTTGACGGATAAGAAGAAGATCCTGACGTTGGTAATAACGGCGATTGTTACGCTTAACCGGCTGTATCTGTGGAAATTCCTGTTCCCAATAGCGCAAAACATGAGGTTTCAAATCACAGAGTTCTGCGGCTTCGCCTATCGTGAAATATCGCTTCCCGGGAATCGGGGCCAGCTCAGGATTCTTGGCTCCGGGATCCGGCATAGGTATCCACTCGCTCCTTCAGCTTCTGTCCAGGTCGGAAGGTGACAACACGCCGCGCGCAGATGGGCACCTCCTCTCCAGTTTTGGGATTTCGACCTGGACGCTGACGTTTGTCGCGCAGATCAAAGTTACCAAAACCGGAGAGTTTCACTTGCTCATTTGACGCCAAGCATTCGCGAATCTCATTGAAAAAGGATTCCACCATTTCTTTCGCTTCGCGTTTATTCAGGCCAAGTTCTTCAAATAAGCGCTCGGCCATTTCTGCTTTCGTCAAAGAGCCCATGACATTCACCCTGTTGTCTTAATCTCTGAGAGAGGCACCACAGTGTGTATTTAAAGCGGCAATCACCGACGCCACACTGTTGTTTATTTCTTCATCAGTAAGAGTGCGTGATGGATGCTGCCAGGTCAAGCCCAGAGCCAGACTTTTTCGTCCTGGTTCAATACCTTGGCCCTGATATTGATCAAAAAGACGGACCTGACGCAGATATTCACCACCGGCTGCCACGGCCGCTTCTCGAATCGCACCAAAGCTGATCGACTGATCCACCAATAAAGACAGATCTCGACGCATTTCTGGGAATTTCGACAGCGCTTCATAACGCGGCAAGCGTCCGGTTTGAATTTCGGACAGCGACAGCTCAAACAGATAGATCGGGCCATTCAGATCCAAATCCTTCTGTAACTGTGGGTGCAGCGCACCGATCCATCCAATTAACTTGCCTTGACGCTCAATACGTGCACTCTGCCCTGGATGCAGCGCAGGATGCTCAGCGGCCACAAATGCATACTCCGCCAAGCAGCCGCCCAGACTCAATAAGGACTCCAGATCGCCTTTAATGTCGAAGAAATCCAGTTTATCCTTACCGGCACACCAGCTTTCCGCATCACGCGTACCGGTGACCACCGCCGCCAAAACATTCTCTTGCAGCAATCCCTGGGCTTGTGGCACAAAGCGCTGGCCTGTCTCAAACAGGCGAATACGATTCTGTTGACGATTCTGATTATACTCAACTGCCTTGACCAAACCCGGCCATAAGGTCGTACGCATGACCGCCATTTCGGCCGAAATCGGATTGGCCAAGGCCACTGCTTCATGCTTAGGATCAAACTGACGCGACAAACCCGCTTCAATAAAACTATAGGTAATCGCCTCCTGATAACCCCGTGCAATCATATGGCGACGCAAAAACTGCACACTCTGCTTAGCTTCAGAGATCGGGGGGAGAGGCAGTTCAGCACTCGGCGTTTTAACCGGCAAACGATCGTATCCATAGACTCGCGCCAGTTCTTCGATCAGATCCACCTCTAGAGTAATATCAAAACGATAGCTGGGCACTGCGACACGCCATTCATCGGACTCTGTCTTACTCAGGGTTAAACCTAAACGCCCGAGGATTTCTTCAACCTCAGCAGGCGGCAGCGACATCGCCAACATCTGATCAATGCGCGACTGACGCAAACGTATCTGTGGAACCTGTGGTAGATGCTCGGCACTCAGCGCTTCGATAACCGGACCCGCTTCGCCCCCTACAATTTCAAGTAGTAAGGCTGTGGCACGCTCTAAGGCTTGCCGTTGTAACTGCCAATCAACCCCACGTTCAAAACGGTGTGAAGAGTCTGTGTGCAAACCGTAGTTACGTGCACGCCCGACAATAGATAAGGGCGCAAAGAACGCACTTTCCAAGAACAGGTGCTGGGTGGCATCGGTCACACTACTGGCCTCGCCTCCCATAATTCCTGCCATGGCCAGGGCTTTAGCTTCATCCGCAATCACTAGGGTATCCGCTTGCAGATCCACTTCCTGGCCATCTAACAAACGCAGCTTTTCACCGGCATTGGCTCTACGAACCTGGATACCACCTTCCAGCTTTTCTAGATCAAAAGCATGCATCGGCTGACCCAGTTCCAGTAAAACGTAATTGGTTACATCCACCACCGGATCGATACTGCGAATCCCTGAACGACGCAGTTTTTCCTGCATCCATAAGGGTGTTTGTACCCCCTGACGGATGTTACGAATGACACGTCCTAAGTAACGAGGGCAATCTGCAGGCGCGATCAGCGTCACAGGCACCACCTGGTCATGACTCGCCGAAATCGGTGCAATCTGAACTGGGGTCACGGGGACACGGTTCAGAACACCCACTTCACGTGCCATACCGGCAATACTTAAGCAATCACCACGGTTGGGTGTCAGATCCACATCTACGATCTGATCGTCCAAACCCAGGTACTGGCGCAGATCCTGCCCGACAGGTGCATTCTGTGCCAACTCCATGATGCCATCATGGTTGTCAGAAATTCCCAATTCATCTTCAGCACACAACATGCCGAAAGACTCGACTTGGCGCAGCTTAGCACGCTTAATGCGAAAATCACCCGGCAGCACCGCGCCCACTTTTGCAAAAGCCGTTTTTAACCCGGCACGCGCATTCGCGGCACCGCACACGACTTGGAAGGTTTCCTGACCATCGCTGACTTGGCATACTTGTAATTTATCGGCATCAGGATGTGGCTGAGCACTCAGAATCTCGGCGACCACAACTCCAGAAAAATCTCCTGCCACCGCAGAAACATCATCGACTTCTAAACCGGCCAAACTTAACTGATCACACAGAGCCTGTGTTGCAATCGCCGGCTGAACCCATTCGCGTAACCAGTGTTCACTGAATTTCATGTTGCTGTCCTGATAAAAGCTGTGAGATGCGCAAGGCGCTTAGTTGAACTGACCTAAGAAACGCAGATCGTTTTCAAAGAACAAGCGCAGGTCATTCACGCCGTAGCGTAGCATCGCCAAACGCTCAACTCCCATACCAAAAGCAAAGCCTGTGTACTCTTCTGGATCGATACCTGAGTATTCAAAGACTTTAGGGTGAACCATGCCACAACCCAAAACTTCCAACCAACGACCATCACCACGGTCGATATCCACTTCAATAGAAGGTTCAGTGAATGGAAAATAAGAAGGACGGAAACGCACCTTAACGTCTTCCTCAAAAAACTCACGCAGGAACTGCTCCAGAGTGCCCTTGAGATCCGCAAAGCTGATGTTCTTATCGATCAACAAGCCCTCAACCTGATGAAACATGGGCGAGTGGGTTTGATCATAATCACAGCGATAGACACGACCCGGACAAATAATGCGGATCGGCGGTTGCTGAGTTTCCATCGTACGTACCTGCACAGGTGAGGTATGGGTACGCAAAAGTGTATGGGCATCAAAATAGAAGGTATCGTGCATGGCGCGTGCAGGATGATGCGCCGGAATATTCAAGGCTTCAAAGTTATGGTAATCATCTTCGATCTCAGGGCCTTCGGCGACTTGATAACCAATACTGGCAAAAAACGCCTCAATACGTTCAAGCGTGCGTGTCACGGGGTGTAGGCCTCCAGGCGTTTGACCACGACCCGGTAAAGTGACATCCACCCGCTCTGCTGCTAACTGAGCATTTAAGGCCGCGCTTTCCAACAGGGTTTTGCGCGCATCCAAAACCGCTTGCAAAGCATCCTTAGCTTCGTTGATTTTGGCGCCCGCTGCCGGACGTTCTTCTGCCGACAATTTACCCAGTCCTTTCAATAGCTGGGTAAGCTCACCTTTCTTACCCAGATACTGAACACGCACCTCATCCAGCGCTTTAATATCCTGCGCCTGTTCAGCCGCTGCCTGACCCTGTGCCAGGAGCTCTTGAAGATTGTCCATCACGTTTCCCCATCATAAAAATAGGGGAAGAGCTTGCACCCTTCCCCCATCTGAGTCAGTCAATTACCTACCTATAGGCGGGTGTTGGCTTATGCCAAAGCTGCTTTAGCTTTCTCAACAACAGCTGCGAATGCATTCTGCTGGTGAACAGCCAGATCCGCCAGGACTTTACGGTCGATTTCAATGTTGGCTTTTTTCAGGCCAGAAATGAAACGGCTGTAAGATAGACCATTGATGCGAGCCGCAGCGTTGATACGCGCGATCCACAGAGCACGGAACTGGCGCTTGCGTTGACGGCGGTCACGGTAAGCGTATTGACCCGCTTTGATGACAGCCTGCTTGGCCACACGGAACACACGACTGCGGGCACCGTAGTAACCTTTAGCCAACTTCAGAATTTTTTTATGACGACGACGCGCCACAACACCACGTTTTACGCGAGGCATAGCATTTCCTTCTTAATAATTTACAAATTCTTACAAGACAAACTTACAGAGTTGGCAGCATGCGCTTAACCAACTTCACATCGCTGGCATCCAACTGAGCCATAGGACGCAGCTGACGCTTACGCTTAGTAGTTTTCTTGGTCAGAATGTGACTTTTGAAGGCCTGCTTATGCTTGATGCCATTCGCAGTTTTTTTGAAACGCTTTGCCGCACCGCGGACAGTTTTAATCTTAGGCATGTCTTTCTCCACGCATTCGTTTGTTTAATCAGCTCTAGCTGAATACAACAAATCCCACGCATCGAGTGCCGAGGCAATCAATACGCGGGAAGTGGTGTTCAGAGAACTATTTCTTTTTCGGGGCAACCACCATGACCATTTGACGGCCTTCCATTTTTGGACGCTGTTCAACAATTCCGACTTCGGCAAGATCTTGTTCGATCCGCTCCAGCAGTTGCATGCCCAGCTCTTGGTGAGCCATCTCACGGCCTCGGAACCTAAGGGTTACCTTGGCTTTGTCCCCGCCTTCAAGGAAACGTATCAGGTTGCGTAGTTTTACCTGATAATCCCCTTCTTCCGTACCGGGACGGAATTTGATTTCCTTGACCTGCATCTGAGCCTGTTTCTTCTTGGCTTCATTTGCTTTCTTTTTCAACTCGTACTGATGTTTTCCGTAATCCATCACCTTACAGACGATGGGATCGGATTCCGAGATCTGAACTAGGTCAAGTTCAGCTGCTTGAGCGATCTCAAGCGCCTCTTCAATACTGACAATTCCTACCTGAGCACCGTCAGCGCCGATCAAACGCAGCTGCGATGCACGAATATTCTCATTGATGGGTGGCAGCGGACCACGGCCACCACGCTTAGTTTCACGCCTGATAATCCTATCTCCTGACGAGTCTTATTATGCCTGGGCTGATTTGCGTGCGATCTCAGCCTGAAGATGGCTGATCAGATCGTCAACGGAGAGAACGCCCAGATCCTTACCGGAGCGCGTGCGCACTGCAACGGAACCGGATTCTACTTCTTTATCCCCTACCACAAGCAGGTAAGGTATTTTTTGTAAAGTGTGCTCGCGGATTTTAAAGCCGATCTTCTCGTTTCTCAAGTCCAGATGCGTACGAATCCCGACTTCTTCGAGTTTTTCTGTGATCTGCGTACAGAAATCCGCTTGTTTGTCGGTAATGTTCATAATGGCCACCTGCGTGGGTGCTAACCAAGTCGGCAAAGCCCCAGCGTAGTGTTCAATTAAAATACCGATAAACCGCTCAAAGGAACCCAAAATCGCACGATGCAACATCACCGGCACTTCACGCTCACCCGCTTCGTTCACAAACTGAGCACCGAGACGTCCCGGCATAGAGAAATCTACTTGGATGGTGCCACACTGCCAAACACGCCCCAGGCAATCCTTCAGAGAAAACTCGATTTTAGGCCCATAAAATGCGCCCTCACCTGGCAGCTCTTCCCAATCCAAGCCCGCCGCATCCAATGCATCCGCTAAGGCTTTTTCCGCTTTATCCCAGCTTTCATCGGAACCTACACGCTTTTCCGGGCGCGTAGAAAGCTTGTAGATGACGTTATCAAAACCAAAATCACGGTAGACTTCATGCAAGAAATCGATAAAGTCGGCAACTTCCTGCTGAATAGAGGCTTCGGCACAGAAGATATGCGCATCATCCTGAACAAAACCACGCACACGCATGATGCCATGCAGGGCGCCCGAAGGTTCATTACGGTGACACGAACCGAACTCCGCCAAACGCAAAGGCAGATCACGATAAGAGCGCAAACCTTGGTTAAAGACCTGCACATGGCAAGGGCAGTTCATCGGCTTCACCGCAAAATCGCGACTTTCTGAATTCGTCGTAAACATTTCGTCATGGAATTTATCCCAATGACCGGATTTCTCCCAAAGTGTGCGCTCGACCACCATCGGAGTTTTAATCTCTTGATATCCATGCGTACGCTGTTTACCGCGCATGTACTGCTCAATCTGCTGATACACTGTCCAACCATTCGGATGCCAAAACACCATACCCGGTGCTTCTTCCTGCATATGGAACAGATGTAAAGCCTTACCCAGCTTACGATGGTCACGCTTTTCCGCTTCTTCCAAACGGAACAGATATTCCTTTAAATCCTTCTTATCGCCCCAAGCAGTTCCGTAGATGCGCTGCAACATCTCATTCTCTGAGTTGCCACGCCAGTAAGCGCCCGCCACCTTCATCAACTTAAACGCTTTGATATGGCCTGTAGAGGGGACGTGCGGGCCTCGGCAGAGATCAATAAACTCGCCCTGCTGGTAGAAAGAAAGCGGTTGATCACTCGGGATATCACTGATGATCTCGACCTTGTAAGACTCACCCATCTCTTCAAAGAGTGCGATCGCTTCATCGCGACTCATCACTGAACGTTGCACAGGCAGATTCTGCTTGGACAACTCATTCATGCGCGCTTCGATCTTTTCCAAATCTTCCGGGGTAAAGGGACGCTCATAGGCAAAATCATAGTAGAACCCATTTTCTATCACGGGCCCGATGGTCACCTGAGCACCCGGAAACAGATCCTGTACAGCCATTGCCATCAAGTGCGCGCAAGAGTGACGAATCACCTCTATGCCCTCTTCATCACGCGCCGTGATAATCGATAACTGAGCGTCTTCATCCAGGATATAACTGGTGTCCACCAACTGACCATTCACTTTACCGGCTAGAGCGGCTTTCGCCAGTCCAGTCCCTATGTCGGCCGCGACATCGAATACACTCACGGCATGATCAAATTGACGAACGCTACCGTCTGGAAGGGTAATTACAGGCATGCTGAATCCTTATCTTAGTGGTGGCCCCTACGACAGGCCACATAAGCATTATATGAATGCTGGAAAAGAAAAAGCCGTACAAACCAAGTACAGCGGATCGCAGATTATACAGACCCTTGCACCGTTTCGCCAATTGCAAGGCATAGCTAACCCAAGGGTACCGCCGTCGTATCCACCACCTTGCGCATAATAAAAGAGGATTTAACCCCCGAGACACCACTAATACGCGTAATTTTGCCTAACAGAATCTCTTGATAGGCATCCATATCTCGGACGGCGACTTTTAACTGATAATCCGCATCGTGCCCGGTGATTAAATAACACTCCATCACTTCCGGTATATTCGCGATCGCGGCTTCAAACGTTTCAAAACGTTCGGGTATATGTTTATCCATACTAATATGCAGCATCGCAATCAGATTTAACCCAACCTTGCGCTCATTCACGCGTGCGACATAACGATCGATCACCCCGGCCTCTTCCAGATGCTTCACACGTCTTGAGCAGGGTGCCGGTGTCAAACCAATACGATCAGCTAACTCCTGATTGGAGAGGGAGGCATCCTGCTGCAAGGCCTGCAAAATCCGCATATCATATCGATCTAATTCAACACCCATTTCACCCCCCGAACATTTTCCGCAATATTTATAAAGAAAATTTCAATTAACCTTTACTTTAATTGCTAAATTAAGCATTTAAATGCATAACTCGCAAGCCTATTGCGCACACTTTCTCCTAGACTTATCTCAAGCAAATCGCCGTCATGGTCGCCCCCAATTGAGTAGGATTTCATCATGTTTGATCATCGCAAGTATCGACCCTTTACTCCGATACGTTTAACTGACCGCACTTGGCCCGATCAACAGATCACGCAAGCGCCTCTCTGGTGCAGCGTAGATCTGCGTGACGGCAACCAGGCCTTGATCAACCCCATGAATGTTGAACAAAAAACACGCATGTTCAGTTTATTGGTGAAGATGGGCTTCAAGGAGATCGAAGTCGGTTTCCCCTCGGCCTCACAGCCCGACTTCGATTTTGTGCGCAAATTGATCACAGAAGAGTTGATTCCAGAGGATGTCACCATCCAGATTCTGACGCAGGCGCGCGAAGAGTTGATTGCACGTTCTTATGAAGCCTTAGAGGGTGCTAAAAAAGCGATTGTGCATGTCTATAACTCCACCTCCAAAGTCCAACGTGAGCAGGTATTTGGCTTAGACCGTGACGGCATCAAAGCCATAGCGGTTCAGGGTGCCAAGTGGGTACGAGAGTATGCAGAAGCCTATCCCCAAACAGAATGGGGCTTCCAGTACTCGCCTGAAAGCTTCACCGGCACCGAGATGGAGTATGCCGTGGAGGTCTGTGATGCCGTCATCGCAGAATGGCAACCGGAAACAGGGCGTCGGGTCATCATCAATTTACCGGCCACGGTCGAGATGTCGACACCCAATGTGTTTGCGGATCAGGTGGAGTATTTTTGTCGCAATCTGCGCCAGCGCTCGGATGTGATTATCAGCCTACATACACACAATGATCGAGGTTGTGGCGTGGCCGCAGCCGAACTGGGCTTGATGGCCGGTGCAGATCGTTTAGAAGGGACTTTATTGGGAAATGGTGAGCGTACGGGCAACATGGATATCGTTACCGCCGGAATGAATCTCTACTCCCAGGGCATCGATCCTAAATTGGACTTTTCGAATATCAAAGAGATTATCGAAGTCGTGGAGTACTGCACGGAATTACCGGTTGCCGCACGGCACCCTTGGGCCGGAGAACTGGTCTATACCGCTTTTTCCGGTAGCCATCAGGATGCCATTCGCAAATCCATCAGCTACCACGAACAGCATCACTTAAACCATTGGGAAGTGGCCTATCTACCGATTGATCCGCGTGATATTGGGCGTGAGTATGAAGCGGTTGTGCGCATCAACAGCCAGAGCGGAAAAGGCGGTGTGGCCTTAATTTTGGAACGCGACTATGGCATCTGCTTACCCAAATGGATGCAGAGTGAAGTCAGCCGTGTCGTGCAAAAAGCTTCAGAGAAGAGTGGCAGTGAAATCACTTCATTGCAGATTAAAGCCTTGTTTGATCAACATTTCAGTCATTTGGCCGAAGCCTGGCAGTTACAAGCGTATGATCTGCATACCGAGGCAGGTTGTGTTCAAGGCGTGTTCAAGGTTGCCGGGCAGTTACCTCCTTTGCAAGGCCAGGGCACAGGGGCCGTTGAGGCCTTAGTGCATGCGCTGGAGAAACGCTACGCGGTGTCGATACAAGTCATTCATTTTGATGAAAGCGCCTTGACGCAAGGCACCGATGCTCAAGCGCAAGCCTGTATTGCTCTGCAAATCCAGGACGAGAATTATGCCGCAATCACTCGAGCAGAAGACACCTCGGCCGCAGCACTGCAAGCCGTTCTCAGCGCTTTCTCGCGTTACGTCCAACAGGCCCCCGCGCAAGATTTAAGCGCCTAGTACCTGAGATCTAAAACCCAGGGTCGAGAGCCTAGCACTCATTGCGGCCCGGCTTTTAAAGCCGCTTCGATTAACCCGCGAGTATAGAGAATATGCTCGCGGGCCACTTCACGTGCGATCTGAGCCTCTCCCTGCTGAATTGCCCGGTGGATTTTTTCATGCTGCGCGGCGATCCCATCGGGATAACGCCCATAACGCTTCAGGGTGATCGACAAGGTGGCATGAATCAGACTGAAAAACTGTTCATAGAACAACTGGCTAAAAGAGATAATCAACAGATGATGGCTGGCATTCGCGATCATCAGATGAAAACGCAGATCGGCCTTGGCCTTAGCCAGAGTCGATTGTCCCTGGCTACGCTCACGCATCGCTTCATACTCCAGAGCCAAGGCCTGACGCTCTTCAGGTGTCGCCCGCAAGGCGGCGTAATAAGCACTCTCGCCCTCCAAAAAAGCACGCACTTCTAACATCTGCAAGGTGGACTGAGCACTTGAACCCATCCCACTACGCCCCAACTGCCAGGATTGGCTGAGTAGATTATTCACCTGACTGCGCCCACCCGGGCGCGTCGTAATCACTCCCTGCTGTTCCAGCTGCTGCAAGGCTTCACGCACACTCGCTCGCGAGATCTGCAGCGCAGCGGAGAGGTGGCGCTGTGACGGCAATAATTCGCCCGGCACTAGATGACCGAACAGGATCTGTTGCTGCAGGAATTGGGTTAAGGCTTGGCTTAACCCCTGATCCTGGGGGGAGAAGTTTGCAAAATTCAGCGGCATCTTGGTCAGACCAGTTTTACGGTTTTATTTATTTTAGTCGGATTCTTACCTATCTTGATGCTATTCACCTGTGTCATGCAGGTTTTATTGACTCTTTTTTCAGGATAGCACTGTGAAAGAACCCAGCACTCAGCCCCTTGTCGGCTTTTTTGTTACCTGCCTGGCCGATCTGTATCGTCCAGAAGTCGCTTTTGCCAGTATCAAACTTCTAGAGCTCGCGGGTTGCCGTGTCGAAGTCCCTTCACAACAAACCTGCTGCGGCCAACCTGCATTTAACTCAGGTGACAACAAAAATGCGGCGGCACTCGCCAAGCAAACCATTGCCGCTTTTGCGGATTACGAATATGTTGTAGGGCCTTCCGGTTCCTGTATCGGCATGTTGCATCACTACCCTGAACTCTTCGAGGAGAGGGATCCTTGGAAGCAACGCGCCTTGGACTTAAAGGCACGTGCATTTGAAATCACCAGCTTTCTGGTAGATGTACGCGACTTCACTCAGATCCAAAGTCGCTTTCAGGGACAGGTGACCTATCACGACTCTTGCTCGGGTTTACGTGAACTGAAAATCAAGCAGCAACCCCGTCAACTCCTGGCACAGATTCCAGGCCTGACACTGACGGAAATGGAGGATGCCGAAACCTGTTGCGGTTTTGGTGGCACCTTCTGTGTGAAGTACCCAGATATTTCCAATCGCATGGTCAGCAATAAGGCCGAGTCCGTCCACCAAACGGGTGCTGAGCTCCTGCTCGGAGGCGACCTCGGTTGTTTATTAAATATGGCCGGTAAACTATCTCGTGAAGGGCGTCGGGTTGCCGTTCGCCATGTTGTCGAAATTCTAGCCGATGAGTTCGCGCAACCTGCCCTAGGGCAAGCCGCGGATGCCTCCCTGGCTTATCCAGCCTGAATGCCAGATTGAGAGGAGTTTTCATGCAAATTCGTAGTCCTGAATTCAAACAAAATGCTCGCATCGCGTTAACCGATGTCGGCCTACAAAAAGCACTAGGCAATGTGAAAACCGGTTTTCCAGACAAGCGTGCGAAAGCCGTCGCGCGTATGCCGGAATTTGATGCCTTACGTGATCAGGCCCGTGATCTGAAAAATCATATTTTGCAGCATCTCGATCTCTATTTAGAAATCTTTGAAGCCAATGTGATTAAACAAGGCGGGCAGGTCCACTGGTGCCGCACTGCCGAAGACGCACGCCAAACCATCCTGCGACTCTGCCAAGAAGCCGGTGCCAAAACGGTGACCAAGGGCAAGTCCATGGTCAGCGAAGAGATCAATCTCAACGCACACCTTGAAGCCCATGGCATTCAACCGGTGGAAACAGATTTAGGGGAGTACATTTTACAGCTGCGCGGTGATCATCCCAGCCATATCATTGCTCCAGCGATCCATCTCAATCTGGAAGATGTTTCCGAAACCTTCCATCAGCATCATCACAAGCCGAAATCCATGGATGCCGCCGTCTTGATGCAAGAAGCACGTGAGACACTGCGCGAGAAGTTTGTGGTCGCCGATGTCGGCATCACGGGCGCGAATTTCCTCGTCGCCGAAACAGGGTCTACTCTGATCGTGACGAACGAAGGCAATGGTGACCTCACGCAAACCCTGCCCAAGACACACATTGTTGTCAGCTCCATCGAGAAGGTCGTGCCGACACTGGAAGATATGTCGTTGTTTCTGCGCTTATTGGCACGTTCGGCAACCGGGCAAGAATTCACTGTCTATAACACCCTTTCCAGCGGCACCAAGCGCCTAGGCGATCAGGATGGCCCTGAAGCCTTCCATGTAGTGCTGGTGGATAATGGTCGCAGTGACATGCTCGGTGGTGAATTACAAGAGATGCTGCGCTGTATTCGCTGTGCCGCATGTATGAATCACTGCCCAGTGTATGGCGCGATCGGGGGCCATGCCTATGGCTGGGTCTATCCAGGACCGATGGGCTCAGTTCTCACGCCACAAATGATTGGTATTGAACAGGCTGCTCTCCTACCCAACGCTTCAACCTTCTGTGGCAAATGTGAAGAAGTCTGCCCCGTGCGAATTCCTCTGCCTAAACTCATGCGTCATTGGCGTAAAAATGAGTTTGAGCGCCACCTAACCCCACAAGCCGCTCGCTGGGGCCTAGGTATTTGGGCCTTTTTTGCTAAACGTCCGAGCCTTTACCGCCTGCTCAGTCGCATCAGCAACCTCAGCCTGCGCTCACTCGCGGGCAAAAAGCAGCGTATTGAAAAACTGCCATTCGGCCAGGCTTGGACACAGATGCGTGATATGCCAGCCCCCAGTGGTAAAACCTTTATGCAACAGTGGCAGGCCCGCAACAAAACAGGACATAACTCATGAGTCGAGCTGATATTTTTGCCAGCATCCAACGTGGTTTAGGACGCCGCCAAGCCTCCGCCGCTGAGCGCGCCGCCGTGGAACAGCGTCTGAACGCCAAAGCACCCAACTTAATTCCTGCGCGCGGCCAGCTGTCGGGGGAAGCCTTACAACAACTCTTTATCAGCATGGCTCAGGAAGCCTCTGCTGAAATTATCGAGTTGACACGGATCCAGGAAGTGCCGCAAGCCGCAGCCCTGTGGTTACAGGAAAAAGGGATTGAGGAGCTGGTACTGGCCAGCGATCCTGAGCTGCAAGCACTGGATTGGTCAAGCACGCAAGGCGTTTTGCGCCGTGAAGGTGTGGCTCAAGCCGGTGATCTCGCCAGCCTGACCTTGGCGTTTGCCGGTATCGCCGAAACCGGCACACTGATGCTTTACTCACACCCAGACAGTCCAACTTCATTAAACTTCCTGCCTGACAATCATCTCCTGATTCTGCGCCGTGTCGACCTGGTCGGGGTTTATGAAGAAGCATGGAATAAGCTGCGTACACAGGTCGGTGAAAACTGGCCACGGACAGTGAATATGATTACCGGCCCTTCACGAAGTGCGGATATCGAGCAGAAACTGCAAATGGGCGCTCATGGTCCCAGACGTCTCGTCATTTTCCTGATCGACTAAAACAGGCTCAACTGCGGCTGGATACACTCATCAAATGAAGTGCCCAAAAACGGCAAGAGTGTATCCGCCACCGGCCTGAGTTGTTTATCCAAATAGTGTTGATAATCGATGGGAGACTGCCTGAGCTCGGCAGGTTCAGCGCCCTGCAAGGTAATCAAATAACCGATCGAATCACCTTGAGTTAAAAGCGGCCAACCTTGGCTTTGATAGTAGGCATTTAAGCAGCGTGCAGCACGCACATGAGGCGGACGACTTTTGACATAGGCTTCAGGCGGGCGGCGTAACCGACGTTGATAAATCAACAGCGCATCGCTTTCACCAGAAAGCAGCTGCATCACCGTCTCTTGTAACCATTCCAACCAGGGTTGATCGGTAAATACGCGCTCAAACAGCGTTTGTTGAAACTGGCGCGCCAAGGGTGTCCAATCACTCCGCACCTGCTCCAATCCTTTAAACACCAGGTGTTTCTGCCCCGAAGCTGAGACCTTTAAACCGGCATAGCGTTTTTTGCTGCCCTGTTCAGAATGACGCATTTTAGGCATTAAAAAGCGTTCATAATGCGCTTCATACTCCAACTCTAATGCCGAATTCAGTCCCCACTGCTGCAATAACCTAGCTTGCCACCATTGCGTTAGACGCTCAGCTAAAGACCGCCCCAAGGCTTCTGCCTCCTCAGCCTCCAATGTCTGTTGTAACCAAACAAAAACAGAATCCGTGTCACCATAAATCACCGGATAGCCCAAGGTATCCTGTAAATAATCCGCTGTTTCGGTAAGGATTTGATGACCCCGTAAGGTGATGGAGGCGGACAAGCGTTGATCAAAAAAACGACATAGATGCGATCCCAACACCCCATAACAGGCATTCATCTGTATCTTGATCGCTTGCGACAGGGCCGACTTATTCTGACGCTTAGCCTCATCACGTGCTTGCCAGAGACGCTCGATCAACTGCGGCAATAGATGCCCCTGACGTGCAAACTGAGCCCCTAAAAAACCGGGAACCGGATCTTCAGCCCCCTCCTCGGCCAAACACAGCCCTAAAGGATCGATCAAAAAGGTACGAATGATACTCGGATACAGGCTTTTAAAATCTAGAACCAATATATGTTGATAGAGTCCTGGCCGCGACTCCATCACAAACCCGCCGGGCACCTGCTCAGTGTGCAAACCGGAAGCATACTCAGGCGCAACATATCCCGAACGATGCAAAGAGGGTAGATAAAGATTATCAAACGCTTGGGCCGAACCTCCCATCTTATCCAAAGGCAAGCCGGTCAAACCGCTGCGCTCAATCAAAAAATCGATCAGTTCCGTCTGGGCAAAAATATCGCTGACTAAACGGGTATCTTCCAGGTTATAGGCTACCAACGCATCTGGGTCTTCTTCATACAGACGCTGAATTTCACGCCCTCTCTCCTGCTTAACCTGAATCGCTTTACCGCGCCCAAGCAAGGCTTGCGCCACAGATTCAAGGCTAAAGCTTGCAAACTGCCAGGTGGCCGATTTCAGCAACGCAATACCATCCAGTGCCACCCGTCCAGAAAGACGTGCAAACGCGCGCCCTGACTCGGCTAACTCTAGGCGCAAGGCTTGCTCATCACGACCTAAACGCAGCGTCACTCCGCACTTTTTAGCACGCGCTAGCAGGACTTTGAGATCAAACTCAATGAGGTTCCAACCGATAATCAAATCTGGATCCAAATGTTGAATCCAAGCTTGCAGGCTCAGCAGAAGTGCTTTCTCATCGGCACAATGCTCAACATAAGGCAAAGTGGAGATACGCCCCTGTAGCAGCACTTTCTCCAGGTCGGGTGTATGCAAGGCGATCGACAACACCTCTTGGCTGTGCAAGCGCGTTTCGATATCGAGCGAGACATAACGAAACTTAGGTCGAAAAGGGATCGCACGCAGGCCCAAGCCTTGTGGGGTCTGCACCGCCTGCGCACCGGAAAAAATAAAGCGCTCCGTCAGATAACGATCAACGGGACGAATATCCTCTTCCATCATCGCAATACCGGCCAGCTGCAATCGTTCACGCGCGGCGCGCCAGGTTTTTAAACTACGGCTATACAGACCGGCCACCGGACGTGCACGCAGATCCTTGAGCGCCAGCGGCTTGAGATAATAATCAGGCAGGCCTTGTAACAGCGTCTGGATCGTCTCTAGATCTTTTTGACACACAAAAAACACCGCTTCCTGAGCCGGAATCTGTACCGCAAATGCCTGCTCAATACCGGCTAGCCAGTAGGTCAGCTCAATGCCCTGGGGCGTATCACGCTGCTGGCGTGTCAGCGGAAATCCGATACGATCAGATCTCATCCACAAAAGGCTGCAAAATCTCTAAATCGGGAAAAGCTGCTTCCACCTGCTGACGATTCTGCGCTTCGAATAACAGCTTAAGATTAGGCCCCGCATCCATGGTGAAGAAAAGCGGTAATCCCTGCTGACGTAACTGCCAAACTTTCTGCATTGCCTGCAAAGAATCCGGCTGCCAATAGAGCAGCGGTGGCCAGGAGGCGATCATAGTGGCATGCATCGACAAGGCATTATGTTCAGCACGTGCACCGAGCAGGGCAAAATCCTGCTCGGCGATGGCCTGACGCAAGGCTTGTAGATCCGCAGCCGCTTGTGCAGGCCAACTCTGGTAGAGATGTGCCGTCTCCAAAGTCCTTTGCATGCCACTGCGCGAATCCACCGCCTTCACCGAAGCATCTACTTTTAACAACCCGATACAGAGTTGTGGCCAGGTGTGCGGCCAAGGGATGGCATGGGAATCCAGACCATCACTGCGCTGCCCCATCTGCCACTCCACAAAACCATGAAAGATCGAACGACAAGCACTGCCACTTCCCAAGCGCGCGAGCACCGAAAGCCGCGCGTCTGACAACTGCAATTGAAAACTTTCGTTTAAAGCGCGTGCCAAGGCAGCAAAACCGGACGCGGAGGACGCCAACCCCGCTGCCGTTGGAATGCTGTTATGCGTGTCGATACGTAATTTGGGTTCTTCAGGGAAACGCAAGCGCTCCAAGAGCCTGAGCAAACGTGTGCTGAACTGGCTACTCGGCGCTTGCGGTACCCCATTGAGCCAAACTTCATCCGCGGCAGCATCGATGGGTGTCAGCTGCGTTTGAGTACCCAGATGTCCAAGCGATACCGACAAAGAGGGGTTGATCGGCAGGTTTAAGGCGGCATCACGTTTACCCCAGTATTTGCAGAGCGCAATATTACTCGGCGCAAAATGTGAACCCGAGGCTAAGACACCCGGACTTTGCGTTTGACCACTGAGTTGTTCACGCAGATGCATCGACTTCTCCTACTTCAGTTCCACGTGGCGATACACGCACAGATAGTTGACTATAGGGTGCCAGCACCTGAGGGGCTAACTCACCCAACAGCAGGACACAATCTCCCAGCCCGGAGCCGGAGATCTTAGCACCGAGGATCGCGGGCAAAGCACGCGCACGATAGATAATTTCAGACAGGGTCGCATCATTCACTCCCAAAGCATCCATCAAGCCTTGATAGGTGTTCATCAACTGGCCCAGTGTTATCCAGTCCTCTTGACGTAAGGCGTCAGCCATCGCTTCACTGGTCTGCCCCATCAAACGATAAAGTGCCGCCAGTAGATCAGGCTGAGTCTGCCAACGCTTCTCCACCCAACGCAGAACATCAGGCGTTTTCATTTTGTATCCAGAAAAGACCAAGCTCAACGGTATCTGTCCTGCAAGCCTCTCGATCTGACGCGGTTGCATACGATAGGCCACCAGCCCTCCATACAGACTGGCCGCCAAATCACTGCCAGATCCGCGCCCTGCCTGCACTTGGTGAATGGTTTTTAAGCCTTGCTCGAAAGCGCGATCTAAGGCGATTTCTTCACCCAAAAAAACCTGCAGACCCAGCTGCATCGCCGCCACCACGGCCGCCGAAGAGCCCAATCCCTGCTCATGTGAGAACTCTGACGCTATCTGTAAGTCCAGGCCACAGGGCAGTTCCGACAAACGTGCAGTGAGCGCAGCCAGCACAAAACTTAATGCCGGCTCAGGCGGCAAAGCATCCAAAGAGCCTTGATACTCAGCTAATGCACTATGAATATGAATTTGACGATCACCACGTACCGTCCAATGCAGATGTATACGCGCATCTACAGCGGCGACAAGTGCCAATTCACCCTGTAAGACAGCATGTTCACCACTCAGCATCAAGCTGCCCGGTGCGGATATTTTAAAGGTTGAAGGCCTGCGCACCCTGCGTCTCCTGTTGTAAAACACCCCAGCGATATTCAGAGGGTAGGTTAAGATCAGCCGGAGTGTGCTCAGGCATCCAGGCAAGAAGCAGACCCGCGGCGTCACCGCGTATACTGCCTGCACCGGAGATCTTTGCCGCCCCCCCCAAAGCTTCAATTTTACGCACCCAAACCCTGACGGCTTCCGGCACGACCTGCAAAGCTTCGAGCAGACGCTGGTTTTGCCGTACGCCTTCAGCGAGAGCCTGGGGTTGCGCACAAGCAAGATCTTCAGCCACCTGTTGAAAAGCTTGCCAGATCTCTGAATGGGCGTGGGTTAAGCGCACCTGCTCTACACACTCCCCCGTCGTGGCCTCAGGCACTCCGGTAAAAATCCAATACCAGTGGGCATCCAATAATGGCCCCTGGACGCTCTGAATCGCTTGACCACACACTCGACTCCAGCCGCCCTGGCACACACTCGCCGCATCGGTATAACTACCACGACCGTGCTGTAAACGCTCACACTGATAGACCAATTCAATACGCTCAGAGAGCGGCAGTTTAGGTGCCAACAGACAGCTGGCAGCAGCAATTAAAGCCGCCGAGGAGCCCATACCCGCACCTAAAGGAAGATCGGAATGAATACGCAGCGATCCGCCTAAACGGGTCAAGTCGGCCGCCTCAGCAGCCCGTGCCAGACTATAAGCAAGAAGTTGATGTGGATGGGTTAAAACCTGCTGAATCGGCAAACGCCCTGCCGAAAAGTCGGCATAACGCTGATCGAGTTGCGCGCTTAAGCGACGTAATTGTTCCAAGGAATAGCGGCAGGCTGAGTGCTGCAGATGCGTCCAGTTCAGCGAGCTGTCCGGCATCTCTAACCACAGCATACGCACATGCAAATCTACCGCCGTGGCCAGTGCGGGAACGCCATAGACCACGGCATGCTCACCCGAAAAAATAATTTTGCCGGGCGCCTGAGCGACACGCATCAGCAGATCACATATTCACGCTTATGGTGGGAGATGGCCGCCAGTCGAAAACGTCCCGGCGTAGTATGCGGAATCATCAGGCTTTCGCCCTGCTGTGGATCAGGGTGATGCCAGAGTTGCAAATACTCATCGTAACTCACCGCCTGGCGGGCTTCGAGCAGCTGTGCATGGCGTTGGCGATGTAGGGCCTGCTGGTAGCCAGGCATGACACGCCCGCTAAAAAACTCCGCAACACAGCCTGAGCCATAACTGAAGAAACCTATCTTTTGTTCAGACAGATTTTCTTGGCAATGCTCCAATAAAGAACACAAACCAATATACATAGATGCCGTATAGCTGTTACCGATGATCTGGTTGTAACGCAGGGTATCTTCTATCTGCTGCTCAATTTCCACAGGTGTGAGTTCGGTGTGGTTGAGCTTGGCCAGATGCTGATGCGCCTTCTGCGCCATGCGGCTAAAAGGCAGATGGTAACAGAAACGCCCAAAATCAGTGAAACTTGCCGAAGTCGCCTGAACAAAATGTTCCCAGGCCTTTTTCAAAGCTTTTAAATAGATTTTGGTGGAGTATTTACCATCTACGAGTGCGGTTGCACGATAGTTCGGACGCCAGAAATCCATCACATCGTCTGTAAAGTTACCCACCTCTGGGTAGATCTCCAAGAGGCGCGGGGCGGCACTGATCAGCATGGCCACCGCACCGCATCCTTGAGTGGCTTCACCGGGTGTCCCCAGCTCATAGCGTGCGATATCGGACGCGATCACCAGCACCTTGCGTTCAGGTTGACGCTCTACTAAAGCACAGGCCATCTGCAAAGCTGCCGTGGCACTGTAACAGGCTTGTTTCAATTCAACGACACGACAATTAGAGTGCAAACCCAGCAAACGATGTACATACACACCAGCTGATTTGGATTGATCAATACCCGTTTCAGTGGCAAATAGCAGCGTGGAAATGGTATCAGACCCAATACGTTCAATAATGGGTAGAGCGGCATTCGCAGCCATGGTGACGATATCTTCGTCGGGCGCAGGCATGCCCATTTTTTCCTGGCCTATGCCGGTATAGTACTTCTCAGGGTCTGTCTGCTGTTGCTGCGCTAGCGTTCTCAGGTCCAGATAATAGTTGGACGTATAAAAGCTGATTTCGTCGATACCCACTGACATATCCGGCTTACTTCCTCAACGCTCTTCTAGGATAAGCGCTTTGTTCCTGAACAAACCGGCTACATTCTGTGTACCCAGCAGAAACATCGCAGTAATAAATTCTCGGCGCAAGCGCTCAATGGCGTCTACAACGGCCTCAACCGATTCCATGGCTGGGCGTAACAAGGGGGCCGCCACCCCGCAAAGCGAGGCGCCGAGTATAACAGATTTGGCCATGTCTATCCCATCTCTGATACCGCCACTGGCGATAAACACAGCTTCATCCATCCAGGGTTCAGCGAGACGCAGTGCAAGGGGCGTCGGAATTCCCCAATCTTGGAAGGTCAAACCCAGATCACCTGAAGCTTCGGTGCGACGGTGATGTTCGATGCGACTCCAAGAGGTACCTCCACTACCGGCCAGATCAAAGAAACGGATCCCCTGAGCAAAACCTAGTGCAATATCCGCTGGCGACAAACCTGACCCCACCTCTTTCAAAATGAGAGGACGCTGTAAACGGCTTTGCAGCAAACCCAACTTTTCGGCTAAATGACGAAAATCGGTATCGCCTTCTGGCTGCACAGCCTCTTGGAGCGGGTTCAGATGCATAAAGAGCGCATCTGCGTCTAACACATCAATGGCAGCTTGGAGTGCATCTTCGCCCAAACCATAATTCAGCTGCACAGCCCCAATATTGCCAATCAACACCGCATCCGGTGCCCACTGGCGTAATGCAAAACTTGCCTCGGCTTGAGGATGGGTAAACATGACGCGCTGTGAACCCACCCCCATCGCTACACGACAGATCTGTGCAGCTTCCGCTAAATTGCGATTGATCTGACGCACCAGCTCATGATCGCCTCCGGTCATGGATGAGATCAGTAAGGGAAAGCTCAACCGCTTCCCAAGAAACTCAACTTCGGGATCGATCTCATCTAAGGCAAGCTGTGGTAAGGCCCGATGCAGCAGATGTATGGACTGGAAATAACGAGCGTTACGATCGGTTTCAGCATCCCGTTCTATCACACGGATGTGTTCAATTTTACGCTCATTGGTCAAATCCATCATGAGCGCTCCAATCTCAGATGTGCATCCATCAATTCACCCGGATTGGTCTGCGCTGCCAACAAGGATAACTCGCCACAGAGCACGGTAGCGCCACAGATGGCCGCTAAGCGTCGGGCATTGGCGCCCGGCTCACGGGCGTCTAAGCATCCAAGGCGGCGGAGATTTTCTTCCACAAAAGCAATGCCTTTACCATTCCCTACACTCCCCACAATCAGGTTCGGCAGCGTACAGGAGAAATAAAGATCATCACCGCGCACCTCGGCATGCACCACGCCTTGTGAACCTTCGATAATATTGGCAGCATCCTGGCCCGTGGCCAGATAAAAGGCGAGCAACATATTGGCATAGTGCGCATTCGCACTGCGCACCCCACCGGCCAAAAGGGTGCCGATCAAATTCTTTTTAATATTGAGATCAACCACCTTCTCCGGCGTTGTATTGAGCTTACGCGCACAGAGATCACGCGACAATGTCAGCTCACTGATCACATATTTTCCGCGTCCGAGAATGCCATTGACCGCCGTCGCCTTTTTATCGGAGCAATAATTAGCTGAGATGGAGGAGTAACGCAGCTGTGGATACTGCTCTAGTATCCAAGGCAAAAGCCGATCGGCCGCATGAGTCACCATGTTGTGCCCCGATGCGTCGCCGGTTGTGAATTCCAGACGCAAATAGATCAGATTGGCCACAATTTGGCTGTGCATGTCGATCAAACGCGCAAAACGACTACTGGCCGCGACCACCTGATTCAACTCCGGCAAACGTGCTTTAATCGCTTCCACCGCTTGATGTGCCGCCCAGGCGTCTTCAGCTTCCAGCAACACCGAGCGGGTCATACGCTCATCAATCACCTGAGTGACGATCCCTTTTTCTGTCAGTGCCGAGACACGCGCTCCGCGTCCGACTGAATGCCACAAGGGTGTTTCGTAGGTAGCCAAAGGCACACTGATTTTCTCACTCAGTGTTTGACCAGTAATATGCAGAGGTCCGACCCAACGCATGGGTATCGGAGCCTGAAGAATCTTGTGAGATTTCATAGGGTCCTGAGCCGCGAAAACGCGAAATTTTAGCCACCTGCCAAGGCTTATGCAATCTCGGCGGGGCTTACCAATTCGTTGAAACGCTGGTAAAGCACTTGATAGCGCTGCTGTTGCCGCCGACTCATCACGCCATATTGCGTCGATGTAATCACTTCTGCACAACGCCGCAGCAAAACCGAATTGTCGGGCTCACGGCGCAAAAGCTCAACGCCGGCTTGCAATAAATTCAACCCAACCCCCGGATTTCCCGGTTCCGCTAACCAAGCCAATTCAAACTGCCGAAAAGCCTCATCCACATCTTTTTTGCGAAAAGACAACATGCCTTTCAGATTTTCACGGCCCCACTCCACACTCGACATCTGTTTGGACACAGACTCGCGCCAGTTCAACGCTTGATCGGCCATCACGCTCGCATCTAAACCATCGACCAACAGATCCAAAAGTGTAAGCTGCGCATCCAAATTTAAACGCGAAAACTGATCAATTGCATCACGTGCCGCAAAATCGGCTTTTTTCTCTTCCGCATGCGCACGATAAATTTCAGATGCCATAAGACGCGAGCGAAAACGAATTTGCGGATCATCAAGAAAGTCATGTACGGCACTCTCTAATGCCCTCACCGCTTCCTCTACCAAGGCCGGTTGCTGACCTGAGTTCTGCACCATCTGTTGCTGTAAAACACGCACCCAACCAAAATAATAATCGGGGTGTTGAAAGGCCGAGTAACGCGCATAGTTGACCGCTTGGCGAAACCCCTCCATCGCCAAGCGTAACTCATTCGACATCGCGGCACGGTTAGCCAGCTCGGCATGCAACAAGGGCACTGTCGGTTGCAACATCACCGCTTTACGTAAAAGTGTGATCGCTTGATTACGTTCACCGAGAATCCAATGCAAACGCGCCAACCAGGTGAAGGCTTCTGTACACACCTGTTGTTCATCAATCACCTGGGTAAATTCACGCCGCGCACGCGGATAATCCGCCAGATGGTAACTGGCAATTCCAATCGCCACCCTCACCCAGGGTTTATCTTGAACTCTGGCAATCTGCTCAAATAGATCCCGCGCCTCAGCAAAACTCTCCAGCTCCAGTAAAATCAAGCCACGTAAACGCATCAGCATCACATTCAAGGCGGGAAACTGCTGCTGAATACGCTGACATTGATCCAAGGCCTCTTGCCAACGGCGCTCATCGATTAAACGTTCAACCGGAGAGAGTACCTGCTTAAGACGCTGGAGCTTTTCCAACTGGGTTCGTAATCGAGCTTGATCATAAGGCTTGGAGATATAGGCATCTGGCGCATGTTCGGGCGAACCCAAGAGTAGACGTGAGCGTTCTGGATCAACCACCAGCAAAAAACTAGTCGAATATAAACGCCGCCCAGCGGCACGCAGTTCCTGCATCACCTGCAGACCATTTTTATCCTGCGGACCTAAATCATAAACCAGAAAACAGAGATCGACCGAAATCTCTTGTAAGAGGCTGACCGCCATATTGACTGAAGAGGCGACCTGGATGGAGGTAAAACCCAGAGCATTCAACATCTGCCGGAGCAGATCCAGATCCTCTAGGTTTTTTTCAACAATCAGTACCGACAGCTCTGAGAATTGGCTCGCCATAATCCGGTCTTATGAGGCAGAGGAGACCCTCTGCCGGTGACTGCAACGCCAGTGATCAATCGATCAGCTTGCGCCCTTTGCTGGCTGCAATGCGCATGCGTAGAGCATTCAATTTGATGAAGCCCTCGGCATCCTTCTGATTGTATGAACCTGCATCATCTTCGAAGGTTGCAATACTTTCATCAAACAGGCTATTACTGGAGCGACGACCCACAAGGATCACATTGCCTTTGTACAGCTTCAGACGCACTTCACCATTTACATGGCGCTGGCTGAAATCGATCATCTGCTGCAACATTTTACGCTCTTCTGACCACCAGAAGCCGTTATAAATCAGCTTAGCATAGCGTGGCATCAACTCATCTTTTAGATGCGCCACTTCACGGTCTAAGGTGATGGATTCAATCGCACGATGCGCACGCAACATGATGGTTCCGCCCGGGGTTTCATAACAACCGCGTGACTTCATGCCGACAAAACGGTTCTCAACGATATCCAAACGACCAATACCGTTTTCGCCACCCAACTTATTCAGGGTCTCCAGCACCGTCGCTGGGCTCATGCGCTCACCATTGATCGCAACGATATCACCCTTCTCGTAGGTCAGCTCGATGTAAGTGGCCTGATCGGGTGCCTGCTCAGGGCTGACACTCCAACGCCACATATCCTCTTCAGCTTCCGCCCAAGGCTCTTCCAACACACCGCCTTCATAGGAGATATGCAGCAGGTTGGCATCCATAGAATAAGGGGATTTCTTTTTCTTGTTGCTGAAATCCACTGGAATATTGCGCTCTTCGCAATACTGCATCAGTTTCTCACGTGACGTCAGATCCCACTCACGCCAAGGTGCAATCACTTTCACACCGGGTTTTAAAGCATAGGCACCCAACTCAAAGCGTACCTGATCATTACCCTTACCGGTGGCACCATGAGAAATCGCATCAGCGCCCGTTTCATTGGCAATTTCGATCAAACGCTTGGCAATCAAAGGACGTGCAATCGAGGTTCCCAGCAAATACTCACCTTCATAGATGGTGTTAGCACGGAACATCGGGAAAACGAAGTCACGGACAAACTCTTCACGTAGATCTTCGATATAAATCTCTTTGACACCGAGGGCTTCAGCCTTAGCGCGGGCAGGCTCCACCTCTTCACCCTGACCGATATCGGCGGTAAAGGTGACCACTTCACACTGATAGGTATCTTGTAACCAACGAACAATGACAGAGGTATCGAGGCCGCCGGAATAGGCCAGCACGACCTTTTTAATTTCGGACATTTCATGCTCCAGATGACTGAAACCGGCTACCCACCGCGGGCAGCGGCACACAGGCTAAAAAACCAAGGGCGAAAGTTTAGCAGAAACGCATACCCGGCGGCTATTCACGCTCTAAACGAATCGTCACACGACGATTTCGAGTACGATTTTCTGCCGTGTTGTTCGGTACCACCGGATAACGATCACCATGATAACGAGTCACGATCATCTCTTCATCTATCCCTAAGGACACCAGATAACGAGTGACTTCCTCAGCTCGTCGCATAGAGAGATCACGATTTAACAAACGACGCCCGACATTATCCGAATGACCGTCTACAAAAATCTGTTGGACTGACTCATCAGTTTTGACATACAAGGCGATCAAATCCAGACGCTCACGCGTGGCATCGGACAGTCGATATTCAGCAGAAGGGAAAAGTACCGCTGTACGTGCCACCTGACGGTAATTCACTGGCAGCAGCTGCGCCACACAGGCGAGATAATCTTCATAGGCCGATTGAAAGTTGACCGACGAAATACTAATACTCAGCGCTTCGGGGGTGCCAAACCAACGCCCCGCACTAAACGTGGGAAGTAAGCCTTTTTGTAACGCCGCCAGCATCTGGATCGCTTGCGCACTCGGCACTTCAACCTGACCGGATTGACTACGGACTTCACCGATGACCTGAGGCGCGCGCCCAGGTTGCCAGGGTGCAGCCTCCGCCACCAGCAACAAAGGACCACTTAACTGCTGGCTATGCGTGGGCAGAAGGTGAAATGCCAAAGGCTCACCTGCTTCGTGATGAAACACAGCTTCACCAAAGCGCGGGATCGTTTGACTCAGCCGACAGATAAACGGTGACATCTCTGTATCCCAACGTGACTGATCGATTTCAGCACGAAAAACAACCGCTGCAACCGACAGAGATAGACTCTGTAGCAACACACAGGGTAAAAGAAGTCGAAGAAAAAGATGTTTTATCAAGCGCGTCAGACATCCTGAAGACTAAGTACTTAAAGCCTATCGGCCAGAAACCGTTTCGCTTGAGTGCGGCAGATCAAACGCCCCACGTTTGCTTCAAAGACCGTCACTGATAGAATAACGGTAGGTTTTCACCCTAGAGTAAGGATTTTTTTTGTCACAGTCATCAGCTAAAACTCTCATGGCGGAACGTTTTCGAGGTTATCTACCGGTTGTCGTGGATGTCGAAACGGCCGGCTTTAACCCTCACACCGATGCACTTTTGGAAATTGCCGCCGTTACCCTGGTGATGGATGAGGAAGGTTATCTACACACAGATCAAACCTTCAGCGCCAATATCCTGCCCTTTGAAGGCGCTAATCTTGAGAAATCAGCACTGGCTTTTACCGGGATAGATCCTTGGAACCCTTTACGTGCCGCGCAAGATGAAACCACGGCACTGGAAAGTATTTTTAAACCTATCCGTAAAGCGATTAAAGCCAACGGCTGCAAACGCGCCATCCTAGTTGGACACAATGCCTCGTTCGATCACAGTTTTGTGTGTCAGGCAGCGGAACGCAATCAGATCAAGCGCAACCCCTTCCACCCCTTTTCCACCTTTGATACGGCGACCTTGGGTGGATTAGCCTGCGGCCAAACCGTTCTGGCCAAGGCCTGTGAAGTGGCAGGGATAGAGTTTGATGCGCGTCAGGCACACTCCGCGATCTACGATACCGAGAAGACAGCAGAACTCTTCTGCTTAGTGGTGAATCGCTGGAAGGATCTTGGCGGTTGGGATTGGATTATGGCGGCACGCTAGTGGGCAAAACACCTGGCAGCAGAGCTTGCCAGGTGTGTCGCGCCGGAATTACTCAGCGCCCGCCTCGCCCGCGGCAGCCGCCGCAGCTTTGATCAGGGTTTCCAGCTCACCGGTTGCCGCCATTTCACAGATAATGTCGCAACCACCCACCAGCTCTCCATTCACCCACAACTGTGGAAAAGTCGGCCAATTCGCATACTTAGGCAGTTCGGCACGAATATCCGGATGTTCCAAAATATTCACAAATGCAAAACGCTCACCACAGGCCATCAAAGCTTCAGTCGCGCGCGATGAAAAACCGCACTGTGGGAAACGCGGCGTACCTTTCATGTAGAGAAGAATGGGATTGGATTCAATCTGCTCTTTAATGACATCCACAACGCTCATTGAAGTACCTTTAGATTATTCGGGGTTGATAAAAAACGTGCGACGCAGTTTAACATACCCTAGCAAAAAGGTCAGATACCTGAAAACCTGAAAAATCTGCGAAAAACTTGAAAAGCTCCGCGCCAAAAGAAAAAGACAAACCGGCAAGCCACGGCCGTGCATCTGAACCACGCACCTGAGCCACGAACCCGACCTGCAAATGAGCCGTGAAGAAAGCATTGCCAAACCCACAGACAGTCCCTAGAATGACCCCTTTTCTGGCAGCTCTGGCTGCCTTTTTGCGTTGTAGGGAGAGAAGCAGCATGGCAATGCCACCTCTGATGAACACATATAATCGCCTCTCCGTAGCCTTTGCTTACGGTGAAGGTGCTTGGCTTTATGACACTGATGGCAACAGGTATCTGGATGCTCTCAGTGGTATTGCGGTGACAGGTTTAGGTCACGCTCATCCTACCGTGACACGCGCCATCTGCGAGCAGGCCGGCAAACTGATGCATTGCTCTAACCTCTATACCATTCCTCTGCAACAAGAACTGGCCGCCAAACTGCACGAAGTGTCCGGCATGGATAACAGCTTTATTTGCAACTCGGGTGCAGAAGCAAACGAAGCGGCAATCAAGCTCGCGAGACGTCATGGTCATAACCGTGGCATAGACAAACCGGCGATTATTGTGATGGAAAACTCCTTCCATGGTCGTACTCTGGCCACGCTGAGCGCCACCGGAAACCGTGCCATTCAGGCGGGTTTTGAACCTCTAGTCAGTGGTTTTGTGCGTGCACCCTTTGATGATCTTGAAGCCATCCGCCAGATCGCTGCCAACAACCCCGATATTGTTGCTATTTTTGTCGAACCGATTCAGGGTGAAGGCGGCATTCATGTACCCAAACCCGGTTACTTAGAAGCGTTACGTCAAATCTGTGACGAAAAAGGTTGGCTATTGATGCTGGATGAAGTACAAACCGGCAATGGTCGTACCGGTCGTTACTTTGCGTATCAGCACACTGATATCATGCCGGATGTTGTGACGACCGCAAAAGGCTTAGGCAATGGTTTCCCGATCGGAGCCTGTTTGGCCCGCGGTGTAGCAGCTGAAGTCTTTGGCCCGGGTAACCACGGCACAACTTTCGGAGGTAACCCTCTGGCATGCGCCACCGCTCTGGCCGTGATGAACACGTTAGAGCAGGATAAATTATGTGAACATGCGGCTTCATTAGGCCAGTACATCATGGACAGCTTCCGTATTCAGCTGGCCGATGTTGAGCTGGTCAAAGAAGTTCGCGGTCAAGGCTTGATGATTGGAATCGAGCTGCGTGAAGCAGGCACCGAACTGGCCGTTTTAGCCAAGGTAAAAGGTGTCCTGCTGAACATCACCGGAGGCGGTCGCGTGGTGCGTCTGTTACCTCCGCTAATCATGAGCCAGAACGAGGCCGACCTCATGGTTAACACGGTTTCCCGACTCATCCGGATCTATGCCGGTGTCGAACAGGATCAGTGATCCCGGAACACCCTCTGACAATTATTGACCTCTGGAACCGGCTGCTCTGCAGCCGGCTTAAATTATGAGTACAAGACATTTTCTGACGTTGTTGGATTTCACTCCGGCTGAACTTCAACAACTCTTGCAACGTGCAATTCAATTGAAAGCGATGCGCAATGCCGGTGAAGTCTACGAACCTTTTAAAAATCGTGTCATGGCCATGATTTTTGAAAAGGCGTCTACACGCACCCGCGTCTCCTTTGAAGCCGGTATGGCACAGTTTGGCGGTCACGCCATGTTTCTTTCTCCACGCGACACCCAGCTAGGGCGCGGGGAACCCATTGAAGACAGTGCACGCGTGATCTCTTCCATGGTTGACATCGTGATGATTCGCACCTTCAGCCATAGCACCGTGGAAACCTTTGCCGCTCACTCCAGCGTGCCCGTCATCAACGCCCTGACGGATGACTTTCACCCCTGCCAACTGTTAGCCGATATGCAGACCTTCCAAGAGCTGCGTGGCAGCATTCAGGGTAAAACGGTTGCTTGGGTCGGTGATGGTAACAATATGTGCCACTCCTACATCAACGCCGCGCGTCAGTTTGATTTCCGCCTCAACATCGCGTGCCCTGAAGGGTTTGAACCCCGCGCCGATCTGGTCGCGCGTAATGCCGATCGTGTCAGCCTGGTTGAAAGCCCGGAAGAAGCCGTGCGCCAGGCCGATCTGGTCGTGACGGATGTCTGGGCGTCTATGGGGCAGGAAAAAGAACAGCGCGAGCGTATTCGTGAATTCCGTGGCTACCAAGTCAGCCCCGCGCTGATGGACCTCGCCACCCAAGACGCTCTGTTTATGCATTGCCTGCCTGCACATCGTGGTGAAGAGGTCAGCGAAGATATGCTGGATGATCCACGTTGTGTTTGCTTCCCTGAAGCCGAAAACCGTTTACACGCACAGAAAGCGCTCATCGAGTTTTTACTGCAAGATCTGATCATTCGCCGCTAGAGCAAATGCCAAGCAGTCGTTATACTTCAGAGCGTTCCCAGTGTAACGCTCTGGGGTCATTGGCATGAACCGAGCCGACATACGCGCGCAACGGAGAGGTCTATGGTTGAACTTCGTCATTTAAAAACCCTAGCCGCCTTGCGTGATGCAGGCAGCTTGGTCGATGCCGCTGAACGTGTTCACCTGACACAATCAGCCCTCTCTCATCAGATCAAAGATCTGGAAGACCGCCTGAACTGCTCCTTATTTATTCGCAAAACCAAACCCATCTGTTTTACTAGCGCCGGTCAACGACTCTTGACGCTTGCCGATGAACTCCTACCAATGATCCGCAGTGCCGAGCGTGATATCGCCCGACTCGCTGGGGGTGAAGCCGGGCGTTTGAATATCTGTATTGAATGTCACAGCTGTTTTGATTGGCTGATGCCGACCATTGACCATTTTCGTCAGCACTGGCCTGAAGTGGAGATGGATCTTTCCACCGGCTTTAGCTTCCAACCCCTACCCGCACTGGCGCGCGGTGATCTGGATCTGGTCATCACCTCCGACCCCGAACCACGCAGTGGCATCGATTACATCCCTCTGTTTAGCTATGAATCCGTATTAGCCATGGGTCGCCAGCATCCACTGGTCGCACGTAAATTTGTTCAACCTCAAGATCTTAAACAAGAAACGTTGATCACCTATCCCGTCGAACAATCACGCCTGGATGTTTTCACCCGTTTTCTCGATCCCGTCGGCATAGAGCCGAAACAGATTCGCACCTCAGAACTCACGATGATGATCATGCAATTGGTGGCCAGTGGCCGTGGCGTTTCGGCCTTGCCCAATTGGGCAATTCACGAGTATTTAGAAAGGGACTACATTGCGGCACGCCCCCTCGGTGAGAAGGGGCTCTGGTGCACTCTCTATGCGGCGCTACGTGAAGAACAACGCCATGCCGAGTTCATGGTCGATTTTCTTAATACCGCCCGTGAAATCACCTTCCGCAATCTCTCCGGCATCAAGAGCGCCTGAAACCTTGTTTCTCTGAGTCGATGCCGTACACTCTGCTGTTTTGATTTCATAGACAGAAGATGAAGTATGCATAACTGGAGTCCAGAAAGCTGGCGGCAGAAAACCGCTTTGCAGCAACCCACCTACCCAGATCTTGAAGCTTTGGCCCATGTAGAGGCGCAACTTAAACAGATGCCACCCTTGGTCTTTGCCGGTGAAATTCGCGAACTCACTCAACAACTGGGACGCGTGGCTCAAGGCCAAGCCTTTCTACTCCAAGGCGGGGATTGTGCTGAAAGTTTTTTAGAGTTCAATGCCAACAAAATCCGTAACGCCTTTCAAGTGCTCCTGCAGATGGCGGTGGTCATGACCTTTGCAGGCCAAAGCCCTGTGGTCAAAATTGGTCGTATTGCCGGCCAATTTGCTAAACCCCGATCGGCAGGCACGGAAGTACAAAACGGTATTGAGCTACCGAGCTACCGTGGCGACATTATTAATGACATCGCTTTTACCGATGCGGCACGCCAGCCCGATCCCCAGCGTATGCTCAAGGCTTACCATCAATCTGCTGCCACTTTAAATTTGCTGCGTGCTTTTGCAGCCGGTGGTTTTGCAGATCTGCATCAGGTGCATCAGTGGAACCGGGGCTTCGTAGCCAAGAGCCCTCAGGGTGAAAAATATCAGCAGCTTGCCGATCAAATCGACCAGGCACTTGCTTTTATCGAAGCCTGTGGGATCAATGCCAGTAACACCCCGCAACTGCATGAAACCAGCCTATACACATCACATGAAGCGCTACTGCTGAACTACGAGGAGCCCTTAACACGCCAAGATAGCCTTACCGGGGATTGGTTCGATTGTTCTGCGCATATGCTTTGGATCGGCGATCGCACACGTGATCCCGAACACGCCCATGTCGAGTTTCTGCGTGGCGTACATAATCCGATCGGCATCAAGATTGGGCCAAGCGCCGAAATAGAGGCCCTACTGAAGCTGCTAGATCAGCTCAATCCAACCCGTATCCCAGGCCGCATCACACTGATTGCACGCATGGGCGCTGAAAAGGTAGGAGAGTACCTAGCACCTCTAGTGCGTGGCGTACAGGCCTCCGGCCACCCCGTGGTTTGGAGCTGTGATCCCATGCATGGCAATATCATCAAAGCCGCGAATGGCTATAAAACACGTAGTGTGGACGCCATTTTAAAAGAGATGAAAGGTTTCTTTGAGGTGCATAAAGCCGAAGGCACTTACGCTGGCGGTGTTCATTTTGAGATGACCGGCGATGCCGTGACCGAATGTATTGGTGGGGCTTTTTGCATCACGGAAGCTCATCTTGCGGATCGTTACCATACGCATTGCGACCCACGTCTGAACGCTGATCAAGCACTGGAGCTAGCCTTCCTCATCGCCGACACTCTGAAAGCAGCCAGGAGCTAAGAATGGAAAGATTGCTGACCGATCTGCTGCAACACCAAGATAATCGCTTACGCTTCTTTGATATGGGACGACGTGTGAGCAAGCTTTCGACCGACATTTTCCGTCAGGTTGAACAGCACCAATGCCCCTACCCCCTACCCTTTCTGCATCAAGCCTGGGTCGGCCTGCTCCTTTGGAATAGCAAAGATAAACAGCAAAGCATGATCTGGTTCTTGAAATTACCTCTGGATGAACAAGGCTACCTCATCCAGGCCGCTCGTGATGATCTGGTCAATCGTATCTTGCAAAATGCGCTGGCGGCTGAGGCGCAAGACGATGCTTTAAAAGACAACCCCTTTGCATTTACCCCTGATCCGGAAAAAATGGCGGCTTTTCATGCGCAAGCCACACGCATACTGGCCAACCCAGCATCCGTGTATTACGAAAGGGTAGAGGATTATTTAAGCGGCCAATTGCCTTTAGACACCTGGCCAGATCTGGGCCTGCAAGGCATCGCTGACTATCTTGCGCGACTAGATCAATCCAGCCATCTCGATCACCTCTGCCGAATTTTACCCCAGCTGCCAGCAGAGCCTTTGCAGATGCTGACACGCCAACTTGAGCATGTTGAGCCCGATTTTCAGCTCCTCCAAGCACTGGAACAGTGCTTGGATCAGCAGATGCAGGCGCATGCCTTACCCGAGGTGATTGCCGCTCTGTTACGAGGACTGTCTAACGCTCGCGAGCTGCCGCTCAAACAAAAGCTGATTGAAGCCGTGTTGCACTCAGACTATGCACTGGAGCCTGAGGTGATTCTGGCGCTGGGGACGCGCTGCACCCAAAGCCTGCAGGAACCCAGCACTCTCCAGTTGTTTCTGGAGCGCCTTGCCGCGGGCAAAGCCGGTCAGCTGGGCTTTAATCGAGTACTCACCGATCTCATGTTTCTGCCAAAGCTGCGCAGTTTAATTCTGGCCAGCTTTCGTGACCCGCAGCGCAGTCAAGTGCTGAGCAGTGCGATTGGTGCCTTTTTACAACCGACCTCAGCTCACTGAATCGACCTGCTTGGGTAAGAGCAACTTCAAACCCAGTGCCTCCGCCTGGGTTTGCGCCTGCTGATGCAAGCGTTCACGTACTCGACTCCCCAAGGGTTTAGTCAAGTAATACAATAAACTGGCCGCTACGTCATCGGCCAGACCATGGGTCTGCGCAAAGGCCTGAATAAAGCGCGCCACGGTGACTTCACGCTGATCAGGCAAGGCCTTTGGCAGGGGCATCTCAATCTCCTCTCCCTGCTGAACGCGCTGCACCAACAGTTGATACACATAATCAAACTGTGGAAACACCTGAGCCTCATCTTCACCGCGCAGCTCAAACCAGCCCGTTTCCTTACCCGCCAGATACACAATCGGGTGGCTCCAGCGATGCTGACTTGGATGCTCTGCATGTAAACACGCCTCACGATAGGCTTGGTGAGCACTCGGCAGGCCCAGCTCACCGCGCTGCTCACGCAATAACGCCAGGAACTCAGCAATACTTGGCATCCAAGCTAGGCTATCTTTACAGCGATTCACTGCGCTGACCAACTCAGCTTCACTAAAGCCCTCTAGGCTCAAAGCCCACTCCCGCTTAGCCAGACGCAATTCATCTTGCGTTTCAAAACAACTTTTAAACTTATGCCCATAAATTGCCATAAAGCGGGCAAAGATCATATTCACCAGCGTTTTGGTGGATTCGGAAAGGCCTTGAGATGAAGAACGGGGCTGCGCCGAATGCGCCTTACCAGTCGGTGTCCTTGATATCCATGATGGCCGCGGTAACCCGTTTTCGGTTTTCGCGAGTATCTCGTCGGGTGTTTTCATCCGTTTTACTCATCGTATTAGATGTTTCGAATCGCTGCTCTCGAGCTTCACGTGCTTGACGCTTTACCCACTCTCGTTTAACCCAACCGAGAAACTTCTGGTCCCAGTTGCTTTCACGCTTATCTTGATCCATCCAGTAGAGCACAAACTCATCCAGACATTCCCGCGCAAAACTTTCAGGGATCGCATGTCGAGGCAGGAGTTCAAAGAACATTGTAGAAGGCTGCCAACCTAGGTGCATGGCAAGCATACGTCGATTGCGCTGCTCATGCTCATCAAACAGAGCCTGCAACTCGTCCTTCTGATGACGCCAACCCGAATGCCCACCAAAAGTCGGAGCCGGCCCACGCGCAGATAGGGTTGCACTGGGTGTAGGGCGAGGCTCGGGTTGTAATGGCGGATGACGACTCGGTGGCGGTGCGGAGTAGACCGGTAAAGTCGCAGCCGTGGGTGTTGTGTCGGTAATAGGCCAAGACAAGAGTGTAAAACGCACCCGCCCTGAGTGCTGCTCAAGCCTTAAGACCTGTTGACGTACCAAGCTCTGCGCAATCGCCCAGTGCTTATTTTCATCCCAGAAATCCGCTAAAGCCCGCCACTGATTCAATGCCAATACGCATTCAGGCGGCTCTTGAGTGCCCAGCGCATGATAGCCGGCATACTGGTGTAACACTGAAAGCAACAACGCCTCGTCAGTTCCGAGGCGCCGTATTAAAGAGGGCAACACCTGGATAGGCATTTCAGGCCAGTCGTTCATGTTTTCACCTCAAACCGCCTGGCCATTTCTACCCATCTATCTTGCCGATTAACCATCTTTTGCAAAGTCTTCTACCGCTCTTAAAACATCACTACGGGTAATCATGCCCACCAACTTACCTGCTTTAACAACAGGCAGGCTGCGCCGCCCTCTTTCAATGAACATACTGGACACAGCAATAATATCGGCATCATGTGGAACTGTATCAACGTTTGCCGTCATAAAATCACCCACATGCCCCCCACTGCCCATTTCCTGTTCATGATAGGTCTGGCTCAATATGGCGCGCAAGCAATCCACCTCGGACAAGATTCCGACCAGAGAACCCTCATCGTCCACGACCGGCGTACCGGAAAGGTTATATTCGCGCAATGCATTAATCGCTACAAACAGATCGGTAGTGGGTTTAAAGGTCACCAGCTTGGTTGCCATATAATCCTGAGCTTTCACAGATCTCAGCATGGTCCTCTCCTTTGTTTGCCGTTTGAGCAGATCACTAAGCGCTGACTGCTCTTATTATTTTGGGTTCTTGCTTAGAGTGTAGCGTATTTTTTCCGCTGTCTAGACGCACCACCCGTATTTAGATTTAAGCAAAAACCACTGTTTTGTTGCCATGCACCAAAACACGATCTTCCAGATGCCAACGTAAGCCGCGCGCCAACACCGACTTTTCAACATCACGTCCTAAACGCACCATATCTTCAGGATGATCGCGATGACTAATACGTGTGACATCCTGATCAATAATCGGGCCGGCATCAAGATCCTGAGTAACATAGTGGCAAGTGGCACCAATCAATTTCACACCACGCTCATGAGCCTGATGATAGGGCTTGGCACCGGCAAAGGAGGGTAAGAAACTGTGATGTATATTAATGATGCGATGCGGATAGTGATCACACAATTTGGGCGGCAAAATCTGCATATAACGCGCCAACACAACTACATCGGCTTGATGCTCAGCAATCAGACTTTCCACCTGTTCAAAGTGCGGTTGTTTATTGGCAGGATCCACGGCCAGGTGGTAATAGGGAATGCCATGCCACTCCACCATACTGCGTAGCTTGTCATGGTTAGAGATCACACAAGGAATTTCACAGAATAACTCTTCACTGTGATAACGATAGAGAAGATCCGCTAAACAGTGCGACTCCCGGCTCGCCATCAAGATCACACGCTTAGGACGGTTGGAGTCTGTAATATCCCACTCCATCTGGAACGAATGACCAATCGGTGCAAAGGCTTCTTTCAGTTGATCTAAGGTAAAGGGTAGCGTCGCGGCACTGATTTCGACACGCATAAAAAAATAGCCTGAGCCAGGATCAGAATGCTGATTCGCATCCGCAATTGAGCCACCATGACTCGAAATAAAGTTACTGACCATCGACACGATGCCAACACGGTCGGGACAAGACAACACCAATCGGTAACGACGTTCCATAATTCTATTTTTTCCTGTCAGCAATCTCGGCTTTGCGCGATTCTAGCAGTTGGTTTGTGCAAAGGCACCCTCAGGGCTATCTAGGACGCGCCCGTAGATTCGGATGAATGATGTATAGGACTCGCCTCAAAGCGGAAGTTTCCTTAGACTAAAACTAAGATTAAAAAATAGAGACTTGCTGTCCAACGAGAGGATGCCCCTCATGATTTTCATTCCAGAACGCATGGCTCCGTTGCGTGCAAGGCGCTTAGGGATAGATACCCATCACGAACCGACCCTCTACCTGCGCGCCGACAGTCCAGTCTGCCGCTCCGAGGGCTTTGAAAGCCTGTCACGTATTCTGGCGACCAGTACCGATGACAAACATATCATTGCCTCCTTAAACATCATCACCAGTGATCTGTTGAAAGAAGATGAAGTCGGATTTTCCGAAGCTGCCTGGCTGCGCTTTGGTATCGAGACGGATGCGCCGATTTGGTTATCACATCCTAAACCCGTGCAATCCATGTCGCATGTGCGAGCAAAGGTCTTTGGGCATCACCTGAAGCCTGAAGCTTTTCAGGAGATCATTCATGATATTGTCGAAGGCCGCTATTCCGAAGTACAACTCGCCGCGTTTATTACCGCCTGCGGTGATGACAAGCTTGATGACGATGAGATCACCTCTTTAACCCAAGCCATGGTGGACTCCGGTAGCCGCATCGACTGGCAACTTCCGATCGTTTTAGATAAGCACTGTGTCGGTGGCTTACCCGGTAATCGCACGACCCCAATCGTGATTTCGATTCTCACCGCCTGTGGTTTGACCGTACCGAAAACCTCCTCAAGAGCGATCACCTCACCTGCTGGCACCGCCGACACTATGGAAACCTTAACGCAAGTGAGTCTTTCCTTAGATGAGATGCGCGACGTGGTCGGACGGGTCGGCGGCTGTCTCGCCTGGGGAGGATCAGTGAAACTCAGCCCAGCGGATGACTTGCTGATCCAAGTAGAACGCGCACTGGATATTGACAGCGAAGGCCAGCTCATCGCGTCCGTTCTATCTAAAAAAATTGCGGCCGGCGCAACCCATGTACTGATTGATATTCCGGTCGGCCCCACCGCCAAGGTCCGCAGCCAAGAAGCGGCGGACAAACTCAGCCGCAGTTTTTTATCGGTCGCCGAACGCTTAGGCCTTCATCTGCGCATCTTGTGTACCGATGGTCGCCAGCCGGTTGGCCGCGGCATTGGCCCGGCGCTGGAAGCCCGCGATCTGCTCAGTGTTTTACAAAACCACCCTGATGCGCCCGAGGATTTAAAGCAGCGTGCCGTGTGTTTAGCAGCGGCCATGTTAGAGATGGTACAACCCCTGAAACCCGGCGAAGGTAAAACCTTAGCCTTGAAGATGCTGGAATCTGGAGCCGCTTGGAACAAGTTTATGGCCATTTGTTCGGCACAAGGTGGATTAAAGACACCCCCTCTAGCCCCCTATCGTTATGCTTTGATCGCTCATCATCAAGGCCTGGTGGTGGAAATCGACAATCGCCAACTGGCTAAAATTGCCAAACTGGCCGGTGCACCAGCCGATCCTGCGGCAGGGGTTGAGATTCACGTTAAACTCGGCGATCGTGTCGAAGAGAGTATGCCACTCCTCACCATCCATGCCGAAAGTGCCGGGGAGTTGAACTATGCGGTTGATTTTCTGCAGGAACACCCTCATATCATCCGCATCCATGCCTGCAACCCTATTGAGGATAACGTCGAATGAAACCTCTGGTGTATAACCTCGACTCGGATAGCGCACTGGCCGCTCAATTGGCTCAGGCCTTAAATGCCGAGATTGGCAGCCTGGAAATACGCCACTTTCCGGATGGAGAAACCTACCTACGCGTGCTGGATGAACAGCTTGAGCGCCCCTGCATTCTCTTTTGCAATCTATTTCATCCAGATGAAAAGATCCTGCGCCTGTTGTTTCTCGCTGATACCTTAAAAGAGTTGGGTGCGACTCAAGTCATCCTAGTCACGCCCTATTTAGCTTATATGCGTCAGGATAAGCGTTTTCAAGCTGGAGAATGCGTCAGTTCACGTCCTTTTGCTCGCTTACTCTCTAGCCATGTGGATGCATTAGTCACGCTCGATCCGCATCTGCACCGTTATCACTCGTTATCCGAGATCTACTCCATCCCAACAGAGGTGGTCAGTGCGGCCCCCCTGATCGCGCACTGGATTCACACACACCTGAAGCAACCCTTGCTGATAGGCCCCGATAGTGAAAGTGAACAATGGGTCAGCGAAGTCGCACGTCTTGCGCAAGCACCCTATCAGATCCTGGAAAAACAGCGTCATGGTGATTACCAGGTCGATATCTCAACACCAGAATTGGAGGCCTATGCGGGCTATGATGCCGTCTTAGTGGATGACATTATCTCCAGTGGGCGCACACTGCTGGAAACCCTGACACACTTACAAGACCAAGGACTCAACTCAGCCACGGCGATCGGTGTCCATGGCCTGTTTGCCGGTGATGCCTATGAGCGTCTGAGTCAGCAAGCCCAAGTTCTGACCTCTGAATCCATCCCACATATCAGTAATGCCATTGAAATAGCTCCTGCACTGGCGCAGGCTGTCAAAAATTTGATGCGATGAAAACTCCAGGACCTCTGATGAATCCAATCATTGATTTATTGAAACAACACCGTTCCATTCGCAAATTCACCGCCGAGCCCCTACCCGCCGAGGTGATCAACACCCTGATAGAAGCGGGACAAGCCGCAGCAACCTCGAGTTTTATCCAGGCGTGCACGGTCATTCAAATCCAAAATCCAGACACCCGCGCACAACTGGCTGAATGTTCGGGTCATCAGGCCTATGTGGCCAGCGCTCCCGTTTTTCTGGTTTTTTGTGCCGATATGCATCGTCATCAATTAGCCTGTGATCTGCATCAAGCCGATATGCTCAGTGGTTTTACCGAGCAGTTTTTAACCGCATCACTCGATTGTGGCCTCTTTGCACAGAATCTAGTGATTGCCGCTGAATCACTCGGACTGGGGGCTGTTTATATCGGTGGCTTACGCAATCAGATTGAGCGTGTCAGTGAACTGCTGGAGCTGCCAGAACTGGTCTATCCTGTTTTTGGCCTCTGCTTGGGTTACCCCGACCAAAATCCAGAAGTGAAGCCACGCTTACCGGTTTCGGTTGTTCTCAAACAGGAACGTTATTCGGATCAAGACGATCGTGCGGCCATTCAGGCTTATGACGAAGAGGTGCGGACTTACTATCGCCAGCGCACAGGTAATAATAAAGAGATGAGCTGGAGTGAGCAGATCTCGGGCATGCTGGTGAAAGAAGCACGCCCACATATGCTGCCCTTTTTACAGAAGAAAGGCTTTCTGAGACGCTAAGACGCTAAGACGCTAAGGGTGTAGTCTCTACGCCCTTAAGCCTCCAGCTCGGCCATCCACTCTTTTAACCAAGCCAGCGCCTCCCCTTCAGGATCAGCCGTTTCACAGGCATCCACAAAGAGCGGCTCACCGATGCGACGCGCTTGCAACTCGGTGAGCAGCTCGTCCATCTGTTTACCAGCATCCGCAAAACGCTCATAAGAGCTGTCTCCCAAAGCAATCACTGCATAACGCCGCTCCGGCATCAGAGGAAACTCTTCGCGTAAAGCCTGGTAAAGCGGATAGATATTGTCCGGTAACTCACCATCACCTGTGGTTGAGGTACAGACCATCAATATGGCTTCTGGGTCGGATGCCAGATCTTGTAAGCTGGCGGTATTAAACACCTCAGCCGCATGTCCACGGCTGCGCAACCACTCTGAGCATTCCTCCGCAACCGAACTACTGTTGCCATAGACCGAACCAACCAGAAACAGAAAACGTGCCATCCTCTTTAACTCCATCTTATCGTTTGCGCCATGATAAAGGATCTCAAGATCCACAAACACTGCTCAGGTTTGCGGGTATTGAGCTAAATTTCCTTGATCACGACTTGCTTAAGGCTAGAGTGATACGTATAAATGTTATTTTATAACAAAGGATTAACTTGTGAAATCAGCGCCTCTAAAGCAGATCCCTACACATATCATCACCGGCTTTCTCGGCAGCGGCAAAACCACAGTCATGAACTCTTTATTGGCACAAAAACCTAAAGATGAACGCTGGGCACTGCTGATTAATGAGTTTGGTCAGATCGGCATTGATTCCGCTCTGATCGCAGATCAAGGTGATGATGTGCAGATTCGTGAGCTGGCAGGAGGATGTTTTTGCTGTGCACTCGGCCCCTCCTTGACCATTACCCTCGCAATGCTGTTACGCCGCGCCAAACCGGATCGACTGCTGATCGAACCCAGTGGATTTGGACATGCCGCAGGTTTAATAGAAGCCTTACAGAATGAAGCCTTTAAGGATGTCTTGGAGATTCGCAGCATTCTTTGCTTGCTGGATCCAGCGGTGCTGGAGGACACTCGCACGCTGCAGCATCCGACCTTTTTGGAGCAACTCCATGTAGCGGATGCGATTGTTCTCAATCGCTGTGACCTGAGCTCTGAAGCCCTCTGTGAAGAAGCCATGAGCCTATCGGAACAGATGTTCCCTCCCAAACAAGCAGTATTCAGAATTGAGCGAGGCCACCTCCCGTTAACCGCCTTAGATCTAGAAGCACAGCCCGAAAATTGTCACCCAAACACTTCAAGCGCGCACTCGCAACAGAGCTCTGCACAGGCCATCGCCGCTGCATTGGATGCCCTGGAAGGCTATATCCCTCAGCCCAGTTTATTTCGTCCATTAAAACAGGAAGCTACGCCTCAGCCACAGCAACCTCTCGCCAAACATGCGCAGACAACAGAGGTGTTTTCATATGGATGGATTTTTCACGCCGATGACCACTTTGACTACGAATGTTTGCAAGACTGCCTAGCGCAGTTAAATGCTGTGTATCGCGTTAAGGCTGCAATCAATTTAGGAGCAAGCTGGATCAGCTACAACCGGGTACGGGATCAGATCGAAGTAGAACCCCTACCTTGGCGCCGTGATTCACGCATTGAATGTTTAAGTGAACAAGCGCTAGATGCGCAAGCACTGGAAAAAGCCTTACTGGCTTGTCTGAAAAAAGCGTCAATAGAAGAAAAGGATGCCGAGCCATTAGTATCGCACTAAATAACGGGCTAGGAGCTATTGAGGAGGTATTCGGTAGGGTCTAGAAATAAACAGTGGGCGCAAGCGCCCACTGTTACTGTCTGCTGAATCTGCGCGAATCAGAGTACAGTTACGTTCTCAGCCTGAGGACCCTTCTGGCCCTGAGTCACTTCGAAAGTAACCTGCTGGTTTTCGTGCAGTGTACGACGACCATTGCCATTAATAGCACGGAAGTGTACGAAAACATCCGGTCCGTTTTCCTGCTGGATAAAACCAAATCCTTTTTCATCATTGAACCATTTAACGGTACCGGTAACGATCTGTGACATGTGTAGCCTCTTTCTTTTACTTGGTTGCCACTTTAGGTGGCTTTTTTCAAATGATCGGTAAATCCGATCGGTTTCTGTTCGTGTACCCACTAGGATACTGAACTCTGTTTTCAGCTTAGCCTACTTTGGCTAAACTGATAAATCTTTATTTGAGTATAGGCGCTAAATGCTGCAATTGCATGAAACAGGCACACTTAGCCAACGCATCCTGAAGTTTCCAAGAAGTTGTGTTCGAATGAAGGAAGGTCAAACGATAAAACTTGAAGGACATCAGTTTTGAACCGATGTTGGATTTTGCTGGGGTCTGGAAGTAGGTTTTCCAGAAGTTGGCAGACCGGAGTCTGTCGCTGTGTGTATGCATCAAATCTTCTATAACTCTCTCGACGAAACATCGTCGATATACCCGGTACTGATGTAATAACCTCAGCTACTACCACTTAACTAGATCAGACGCTGACCGGAACTCATCTGATGGATTCACTATACACCTGTTCCGCGTAATTACAATGTAAAAATCACAAAAGAAGTGGAAATCATCCACTTCGTTCTGTGCGTTTTTTATTTGGCCGAGACTTCGCGCCAGAATGAGGCACATTCTTGCCTAAGCGTTGAGTACTTGGAGGCAAGCCGGTGTGCTGAGTCAAAAGTTTACCCTTAGCCGTACGTGCCGCACCGGGTGTATTTTTACGACGATGACTGGTGTAAGTTCCCACCTCATCCGAACTGGGAATCAACTGCATTTCACCCTCACCGATTAAATCGGCTCGCCCCATCGTTTTTAAGGCCTCTCGTAACAACGGCCAGTTGGCCGGATCATGCCAACGCAAAAAAGCTTTGTGTAGGCGTCGTTGTTTTTCACCTTTGGCCGTTTCGACACGCTCCGCGGATTTTTTATAACTCAAGCGACGCAGTGGGTTACGCCCGCTGTAATACATAGCTGTTGCAGTCGCCATCGGGGAAGGATAAAAAGCCTGCACCTGATCCGCTTTATAACCGTTACGCTTTAACCAAAGCGCTAAATTCAACATATCTTCATCGCGTGTGCCAGGATGGGCCGCAATGAAATACGGGATTAAATACTGATCCTTACCCGCCTCTTTCGAGAAGCGCTCAAACATCTTCTTGAAATGATCATAGGTGCCCATACCGGGTTTCATCATCTTATCCAAAGGCCCCTGCTCGGTATGTTCAGGCGCAATCTTTAAATACCCTCCTACATGATGCGTCACCAATTCACGCACATAATCTGGATCCTGAACCGCTAGGTCATAACGCAAACCTGATGCGATCAAAATTTTCTTCACACCACGCAGTTTACGCGCATTGCGATAGAGGCGTGTTAAGGCAGAGTGATCGGTATTCAGATTCGGGCAGATGCCTGGGTAGACACAGGAAGGTTTCCGACAGGCGGCTTCGATTTCACGGGTTTTACAGGCGATACGATACATATTCGCGGTGGGGCCCCCCAGGTCGGAAATCACGCCAGTGAATCCAGGCACCTTGTCACGAATCTGCTCAATCTCTTTTAAAATCGACTCCTCCGAACGATTTTGAATAATCCGGCCTTCATGCTCGGTGATGGAACAGAACGTACACCCTCCAAAACAACCCCGCATGATATTCACAGAAAAACGGATCATTTTATACGCAGGTATTTCAGCCCCTTTATAGTTGGGGTGAGGCACGCGTGCATAAGGCAGATCAAACACATAATCCATCTCTTGCATACTTAAAGGAATCGGAGGCGGGTTCAACCACACCTCTTGATCACCATGCAGTTGCACCAGGGCACGCGCATTACCGGGATTGGTTTCCAAGTGCAGCACCCGACTGGCATGTGCATAGAGGACAGGATCTTTACTGACCTTTTCAAAAGAAGGGATACGTATAACCGTTTTGCTACGATCTAAACGGACACGGGATTCGATATGCAGGATCTGAACTTCATCCTCCGCTTCCATCTCGGCCGCTTCACCGCCACTGCGCTGTTCCAGCTCACACTCAGGCAGATCTCGAGTATTCACGTAAGGATTGATGATTTTATCTACCTTCCCTGGGCGATCGATCCGCGTAGAATCAATCTCCATCCAGTCTTCCGGTGTATCCTTACGGACAAAGGCCGTGCCACGCAGATCACGAATCTGATCGATGCTTTCACCCGCCGCTAAACGATGGGCTAACTCAACCACGGCACGTTCGGCGTTACCGTAAAGCAAAAGATCGGCACGAGCATCCAACAGGATTGAACGACGTACCTTATCTTGCCAGTAATCATAATGCGCAATACGCCGCAACGAAGCTTCAATCCCACCTAACACCAAAGGCACATCTTTATAGGCCTCGCGACAACGCTGGCTGTAGACAATACTGGCGCGATCTGGCCGTTTACCGGCGACATTCCCCGGTGTGTAGGCATCATCAGAGCGGATTTTTTTATCTGCGGTATAACGGTTAATCATGGAGTCCATGTTACCGGCTGCTATACCAAAGAAGAGACGAGGTTTACCCAGCGCCGTGAAGGCTTCAGATGAGTGCCAATCCGGTTGTGCCAGAATGCCTACACGAAAACCTTGTGCTTCGAGCAAGCGCCCTATGATCGCCATGCCAAAAGAAGGATGATCGACATAAGCATCCCCAGTCACAATAATAATATCGCAGGCATCCCAACCTAACTTTTGCATCTCCTGGCGCGACATAGGCAAAAAAGGCGCTGCCTTCTGCTCAGCACGGTACTTAGGGAAAGAAAAAATTGAGGGCGTCGCTTGCATCATTCTGGGGGCACTGCCTGAAGGGATTTATCGAAAAGCGCATTATAGCCTGATGGGCGTAAATCGTCTTGGTTAAATCTGACTTCTTTACTAGGATAAAGAGTGAGACAACCTGCCATCCATTCTTTAAATCTATCACATCCATTTTTTCAATTAATTTTTACTCTCAAAGATCCTCATGCATACTCAACTCAAGATTCAAGACTATAGAGTTGCAAAGACTGGATAGCTCACAAGACTTGATAGCACCCAAGACTTAAGGCTTTACATATGGAGAGCCCGATCATGAAAAAGACGATTTCTTTTGGCATCTTACACTTCATGGTTGCATTCGGTGTCACCTATGCTTTGACCGGTGATTTAATTATTGGCGGTGCCGTGGCTCTGATTGAACCGGCCTTAAACACGGTAGCCTTCCATTTCCATGAAAAAGTTTGGAAGCGCTATGAGCGTAAAGAAGCCCTTGAGCAAGCGGCCTTAAAAGCTGAACGAGAAAAGTGCGTGGCTTAAATCCATCCCATCCACGCGCCTAACCTAGGGCCTAATCACTCGCCCTAGGTGCAAGCTTGCTCGTGTAGAGGATGCGCAGTCGAGGTCTTTCCTGCTATGCTGCAACGCACTAAGCGTTACAGTCTAGGATGACCTCTTATGGCGACTTCAGATTCCAATTCGACCTCCTCCTCACCTAAAACTTCACGTTCTTTTTGGCTGGCGCTTGGACTCTCCCTTCTATTAATGGCCTGGATGCTAAGTGGTCGTATCGACTCTGCCGCGACTCAAGCGCCGCAGGCTCATTCCAGTGTCGAGACCGCCTTAGCGCAGGTCCAAACCCGTCGGCTAGAGGCACAAACGTTTCAGCCCAGTTTAATTTTGCAGGGCCAATTAGAGCCGATAAAGCATCTGCAGCTGCGGAGTCAAATCAGCGCCCGCATCGCGGAATTAGCCGCAGAACCCGGCCAAACACTGGCACAAGGTCAACTCATTCTGCGCTTTGATGTAGAGAATCGTCCCACCCAACTGGCACGTGCCGAGGCAGATTTACGCCTGCGTGAAGCCGAACTTCGTGCGGGGGAGCGCTTAAAGCAAAATCAACACCTGTCTGAAACCGATCTATTGCGCTTACGCTCAGCTTTGGCCAATGCACGTGCTGAACGCGATTTAATGCAGCAGCAACTGGCCTACACTGAGATAACCGCGCCTTTTGCAGGCTTACTCAATCGCCTACCGGTGGAGCCGGGTGAACTACGTCAGCCCGGCGATCTAGTGGCCGAACTCTTGGATATTTCGCAATTAAAGTTGATCGCTCAAGTTCCCCAACAACAGATCGCAGAACTCAGTGAAGGCTTAAAAGTGGAAGCGGTGTTGCTCAACCAGCAACGCTTAGCAGGCGAAATTCACTATCTATCCCATCTCGCGGAGTCCGATACCCGCAGCTTTCAGTTGGAAGCACGCCTGGAGAATCCTGAGTTACAACGCTTAGCGGGCAGCAGTGCACGCCTTGAAATCAAATTAGCTCCTCGCGCAGCACACTTTTTATCGCCCGCCTTATTGGCATTAGATGATCAGGGGCAAACCGGCTTATATACTGTGAATGCAGATCAGCGCGTTGAGTTTGTGGCCGTTGAACTACTCAGCCTGGGCACCGAAGGAGTTTGGGTGGGTGGAGCTCCTGAGCAATTGGAGCTGATTACTCTGGGCGCCGGTTTTGTCCAAGTTGGACAAAAAGTGGCCGTGGTCGCTGCGGAGGCACACTGATGCAGAGCCTGATTCAAGCGGCCTTAAATCGTAGCCGTGCTACGCTCATGTTGTTTGTATTTTTACTGATTGCAGGCTTGATGGCTTATCAAACCATTCCGAAAGAAGCCAATCCTGATGTTGTGATTCCGATGATGTATGTATCCATGGGGCTGGAAGGAATCAGCCCTGAGGATGCGGAGCGCTTGCTGGTACGCCCGATGGAGCAAGAGCTGCGCGCTTTGGAGGGAGTCAAGAAAATGACGGCAACGGCCAGTGAAGGCCACGCTTCAGTCATGCTGGAATTTGATGCCGGCTTTGATCCCAAACAAGCCTTGCAAGATGTGCGTGAAAAAGTCGATACCGCACGTTCTAAACTGCCGTCGGAAGCCGATGAGCCGCGTGTTCATGAAATTAACATCGCCCTCTTCCCCGTGATGACCCTGTCTTTGTCCGGTCCGGTGTCAGAAGCGGAGCTGGTCTTTTTAGCCCGACGCCTCAAAGATGCAATCGAAGGCATCCCCGAAGTACTGGAAGTGGATATTGCCGGTGATCGCGAAGATCTTCTTGAAATTCTGGTCGATCCCCAAATCCTCGATCAATATGGCATCGACTACACCCAACTATTTAACCTGGTTTCACGCAACAATCGGCTGGTTGCAGCCGGCAGCTTAGATACCGGTGCCGGTCGTTTAGCCATGAAAGTACCTGGGGTGATTGAATCCTTGGAAGATGTGATGAGCCTACCCGTCAAGGTCTCGGGAGATACGGTGGTCACTTTTGGTGACATCGCGGTGCTACGCCGTACCTTTAAGGATCCGACCGGTTTTGCTCGGATTAATGGCCAACCGGGTATTGTTTTAGAGGTTAAGAAACGTTCTGGGGCCAATATTATCGCCACCATCGAACAGGTACGCAGCTTGATTCAAGCGGCTGAAGCGCAGCTGCCAGCCGATATTCAAGTTGATTTCATCATGGATCAATCGATTGATGTGCGTAATCTACTTTCGGATTTACTCAATAATGTACTGACGGCCGTGGTGCTGGTTTTAATTTTGATCCTCGCCACACTGGGCTTACGCTCAGCACTCATGGTCGGCCTGACCATTCCCGGTGCCTTTTTAACCGGGATTTTGATGATCTGGGCGATAGGTTACACCCTGAACATCATCGTGCTCTTCTCATTGATTCTGGTCGCCGGAATGCTTGTGGATGGTGCAATAGTGGTCAGTGAGCTAGCGGATCGTTACCTACGTGAAGGCCATACACCTGCTCAAGCCTGGGTACAGGCCGCCAGTCGCATGAGCTGGCCGGTGATCGCCTCTACCGCAACGACGCTATCTGTCTTTCTGCCTCTGCTCTTCTGGCCCGGCGTGGTTGGGGAGTTTATGAAATACCTGCCGGCCACCGTCATTCTTTGCCTGCTGGCGTCCCTATTCATGGCCTTAGTTTTTCTACCGACCATGGGTGGCGTCCTTTCCAGTCGCGCTATAGTGCAAGAAAAAGCACCCGGCCCGGGGCTCGCGCTCTATCGACACTTACTGACACGCTTACTTAAGCACCCTTTACTCACCCTCCTAGGGATGCTGTCGTTAATCGCGCTGATCTACACGGCTTATGGACGCTTGAATCATGGCGTCGAGTTTTTTCCAAGCCTGGAGCCAGAAACACTGCAACTGCATGTACGCGCACGCGGCGATCTTTCTGTCTATGAAAAAGACGCGCTCTTGCAGGCGTTGGAGGCCCGCTTAAACCATCACCCAGAAGTTGAATCTCTCTATGCACGCAGCTTTGCTGCGCCCTCAACCCAGATGGGCAGTGATGTGATCGGCGTTTTACAATTCCGCCTGATCGAATGGCATCAACGTCGCAAAGCAGCCGAGATCATTGCGGATATGCGTGAGAAAACTGAGGATTTTGTCGGGATTGTCTTGGAGTTTCGCGAACAAGAGATGGGACCCGGCCAGGGTAAACCCGTCGAATTACAGATTAGTGCTCAATCCCCCGAACGCATGCTGCAAGCCGCTGATCAGATTCGTCAACGTATGCTAGAACTGGGGGGCTTTATTGATATTGAAGATGATCGTACCCTGCCCGGAATTGAATGGCGCTTAGGGGTCGATCGTGAAGCCGCCGCACGCATGGGTGCCGATGTGCTCAGTGTAGGCAATGCCGTGCAACTGGTCACGAATGGCCTCTTGTTGGCGAACTATCGTCCTGAAGATGCTAATGATGAAGTGGATATCCGTGTACGCTTACCGGGACATTGGCGCTCCCTCGACCAACTTGAACGCATGACCCTCAGCACCCATCGTGGCCAGGTGCCTTTAAGCGAATTTGTACGCCTCGAACCGGCTCCCAAAATCGGCACGTTGCATCGTGTGGATGGCATACGCACCCTCACCCTAAAAGCCGATCTTGCTGAAGGTTTCCGTTTAGATGAACGTTTACGTCAACTCGCCGATCTCTATCCGCAGCTACCCGAAGGGGTTGAGGTGAAGATCCGCGGTGAAGATGCCGATCAAAAAGAAGCCTCCACTTTTTTGATCACCGCTTTTATCTTGGCCATTTTATTAATGACTCTGATTCTGGTGATTCAATTTAATAGCCTCTATCAAACCCTTCTGGTGCTCTCAGCCATCCTGTTTTCTACTGCCGGTGTGCTCATGGGGCTGCTGATCAACGGTCAATCCTTTGGCATTGTGATGGTAGGTATGGGCATTATTGCCCTGGCCGGTATTGTCGTGAACAACAATATCATTTTGATTGATACCTACAATCTGCTGCGTACTGAAGGGATGGAAGCCTTTGAAGCTGCACTGGAGACGGGTTGTCTGCGTCTTCGCCCCGTCTTATTAACGGCCATTACCACGATCCTTGGCTTAATGCCGATGGTGTTAGGGGTGAATGTGAATCTCTTAGAACCCAGTTTAGGTTTGGGCGCGCCCTCCACGCAGTGGTGGACACAACTTTCCAGCGCGATTGCAGGCGGCTTAGCCTTCGCTACCCTGTTGACCCTACTCTTAACTCCATGCATGTTAGTTCTAGGGGCAAAATGGCTGAAACGTTGATCTGGATCGCTTTTAGACCTTGCCAGGAAGGGTTATATTAAGACTTCCTTATAAACCAATGAGTGTAACCATGAGCCAAACCAAAACTCTGAGTGTCAGTGCTGAAATGAACCAAGGCTTTGCGGTCACCAGTATCATTGATGGCCATCAAATGGTGATCGACCAACCTGTTACGGCCAAAGGCACAGGATTAGGGCCTACGCCTCTGCAGTATTTTCTCTTTGCCGTGGCAGGATGCATTGGCACCATTGCACGCATCGCCGCCTTCCAGAAAAAAATCGATCTCCGTAGCATGCAGATTCAAGTGGAAGGGGATTACAATCCCGCTGGACTCATGGGTAAAGCCTCTGAAGACCGTAACGGTTTTCAGCAGATACGTATCCTAGCCAGCATTGATGCCGATCTCAGTGAAACTGAAAAAAAAGCCTTTTTAGATGAAGTTTGCGAACGCTGCCCTTTGCATGACAACACTAAACTGGAAACTGAAGTCCTTCACAGTCTGGCCTAAACGCCCCGGCTTTAGGTTTTACCGCGAAGCGAGCGGATGGCTCTAGACGAGTCTTCTCAAGGCTTGTCTACAGCGACCTGTAGCGCCCGCTTCGCATCTCTTGCAAGACTTCGCCTCCCCTCCAGGCTTAGCCGCCTCAATCCTCTCTCCTTTTGTCATTCGAACAGCGTATAATCCGCGCGCAACCCGCCCGAGAGATCCGTACGGGCGTACTAACTGATACCCAGGGGAGTGATTGAGTGTATGCGTGTGTATTGGGATCAACTGCGTGATCGGCTAGAGCGTTTGCGCGCGAACAAGATCTTTGAAAGCTTTGTCATCTTTATCATTATTGTCTCCGCTCTGCTGATCGGTGCCAAAACCTATGAGGAAACCTCAAGGTTTGAACAGATCATGCGCTGGTTGGATCTAGGGATCACGCTCTTTTTCCTATTCGAGCTGATCATTCGCATCGCAGCCGAAAAACGCACGTTGAACTTCTTCAAAAAAGGTTGGAATCTGTTTGATTTTCTCATCGTCACCGCCAGCCTTATCCCGATCGATGATTCGGAAATGGTTTTGATCGCACGCCTCTTGCGTATCTTCCGCGTCCTACGTTTGGTATCGATGATTCCTGAGTTACGCATCCTCTTAGCGGCACTACTGAAATCCATCCCACGTATGGGCTATGTGGCCTTGCTGATGTTTATCATCTTCTACATCTACGCAGCGATCGGTAGCTTTCTGTTCGAATCGGTGGATGAACAGCTCTGGGGGAATATCGCCCTGGCGATGTTAACCCTTTTCCAAGTGGCGACCTTTGAAAGCTGGGCAACGGCTGTGCTCTATCCGACCATGGAACACTACCCTTACAGCTGGATCTATTTCCTGACCTTTATCTTCCTCAATGCTTTCATTTTCTTAAACATGATGATCGGGATCGTGCTGGATGTGATGCAAAAAGAAAGTGCAGCCGAGCAGCTGGAAACGGGGGAAGGAGAAGTTGCCGAAATTCATTGGATGCGTGAACATATGCAACTGATGAGTGAACAACTGGCTCGGATTGAAGCGCAGTTACAGGAGCAGAAAAAACTCTGATCTCTTTTTGATTGAACGCCTAAGCGTCTAGCCTCGTAAAAGCGAAGAAACCTTTACGAGGCTCTTTAATGCGCAGTCTACAACTTCTCGGTTATGCCGGTTTAATCCCCTTCGTCACCCTGCCCCTGGTCATCTGGCTCAATTGGCCATTTTCTGCGGCACAAGCCCTACTCGGCTTCCAACTCTACAGCTGCTTGATTCTAGGCTTTATGGCCGGGGTTCTCTGGCCTGCCCTACATGCTAAAGACACACCCACCCTCTGGGCTTACCTAGCCGTTAGCTTTCCAGTCCTGAGCTTTATAGCCTGGATGATCCTGCCGACCTGGGCTCTGTGGATTCAAGCCGCATTGTTTTTCCTCCTGCGCCTGACGGAGATCATCTCTCGTCTGGATCAAGCCTATCCGGCAGGCTATGCACGTTTACGTTGGCACTTAACCGGTGTGGTGGTCGCAGCGCACCTGTTGGTTGCGCTCTGGCGCTAATGTTTGGCGAGCGCGTATAAAAAAGCCCGGCTCTAAAGCCGGGCAATCACTAGGTATATGAAGATGAAGGTGGAGAGATTAACGGCCTGAAGCGCGCAGGTTCTGCACGTTCATTTTGCTTGGCGGTGTCAAGGAAGGATCAACGATGCCTTTGAACTGACCGGTGGTGCAGTGTTGAGCCTGAACATCGATCATGGTGAACGCATCATCAATTGCCACACCCGATCCTTTATTAATGGGCAGATGATGATCGGGATGCGCCTGGCCTATCACCCAAGCTTTCCAGAGATTACCGGAACGGTCATACACATTGGTGCGTGGAATGGTGAAGGTCTGAGCATCCATATAGTGAACACGACGGCTCACCGGATGGTTTTCATCCACAGGCTTAGCTTCCACCTCATAGACTTTACGCAGCTGCCAGGTGATTTTCGGGAAACAACCGCCCTGACCGGTAAAATCGACAAACTGATAGCCATCACTTTCTGCCGGCATATCGGTCGCCAGTTCCAGATCATTATGATTAAAGAAAGGCATCAACATATAACGGGTGCCTTTATAATCCCAGTTCATATCACTGATGCGGCCGTTATAACCCTCGAAGTCCTCAATCATAATATCGGAACCCAAGAAAGCATCCGTGACCTGACCGGTCGACAAACGACGCACTCGACGCTGGAAGCCTAAATAGAGATAGGCGTTATCCAGTTTGGAATCATCCTCAAAGCGCTGAATCAACAACTGAGTATCGCGCACATCGGCAGGCTCCAAGGCTTGCACATAGGTTGCACGGAACAACTCAGATGGATTCGGTTCAATCGCCGGTTTCGGCTCCTGATTCACACGGCGAGTGAAGTTGAGGAAGTGGAAGTTAAATTTGATGGTGCGTTCCACCTGTCCAGTCGCCATATTCCGGTACTTCCAGTAGAAAGGCATGATCGCTGCCGAATCTCCCCAGTTGTAACCGTACTTGTAGTTCCAAGCTAACTTTTCCCCTGCACGCGGATCTTGTGCAGAAGGCTCCGCAGGGAAAGGACGCCCAGCGCTGGTTCCAGAGATCTCTCCGGGTTTAGCACCCAACTGCGCCTGGCTCGCTTGTTCACGCGTCGCTTGGATATAGTTAGGGTGCAGATCAAATGACGTGGTTTCACCGACACGTATCTCATAATTACCCAGTTTAACCTGCTCCAACATTGCCGGATCCAGAACCTCTTTTGCCACTTCCCAGTTGGACTGGTTGATCACCATCCCCACTTGAATCCCCGCCGCCGCAGGCAGCGAACTCTTATAGGGGAAGAAAGAGTTTTCAATGTCCTGTTCGCTCACGGCCAGGACACTGGTACTGGTCAGCAATCCACTGATGGCGATCGAAATTAAGGCTTTTTTAAACATCGCTTTTATCCTTATTGTTGTCTAAATCAGAAGTTGTAACGCACAGTGAACTGAATTTCGTTTTCCTTGTTCGCCACCCCGATCGGGCCATTGGTGAAGCGTGCCAGAGGCTCTGTCTGACCCGAAGAATCCCCAGCCAACCCCTCCGCTACACTCCAAGGGAAACGTTCTTTACCACCCCGTTTGATATTCGCACCCAGAGTAAATTTGAGCTGATCATTGGCCAGCCACTCGACGGAGGGTGCAAACACTGAGGCATCCGCACGGAAGTCATGTGCCATCACGATCTGTGGACTGAGACGGTCATTCATCCACCAGCCTTTAAACAACAGTGTACCGGTCCAGTTGTCCTTAAAGTTCGGCATATCGGATTCATGATCCAGAATATGCTCACCAAAGACCTGCGCTGAAATCAGGAAGGCACGACGTGGGTTCAACCAGGGGATCATCTGGTTTTTGTCGACACCCAGCACATAACGGAACATATCGGTTTCTTTATGCCCATTCTGATCACGCGGCAGCTCTTCACCCTTGGTATAGGTGGTTTCCAAACGCAAAATCGAATCTATCCCTGCCGCATAGTAGTCCACCGAACCGCCGACCAGATTCACACGTGGGAATTTGATATCAAACACCCCATCTGTCGCAGGTAGCGGCACACCAGGAGCCAACTCACGGAAATGCAGAGAAGGTAACTGCTGACGGTAGGTCAAAGCATTCAGAGAGAAGGTCAAATCCTTATAAACCCCTTCCCACTTCACCCCTAACTGGGTATTTTTCAGTGCCCAAGAAGGCTCATCAACGCTATGAATAATGGGCACACCCGAAGCCGAATAAGGATTCGTGCCACCAAATGCTGCCCCCGGAATCTGATCTAGTCCCATGACACGCGAGCTAAAGAAACAGCCCGCATCCAGAATACGATAAGACTGACCACAGGTTCCCAGATTGTTCGGGCGGAACTTATCCACGTTCCACACCAGAGATAAGTTAGAGTCATCAAACACCGAGGTGGGCCCCATACGCCATTCAGCATTGATCATCCACTGTGGGATACGAATATCTTCCAGCTCGTCATAGATGTTATGGCGAGAGTAATCGACTGGGTTGAGGACATCCAAGACACGGAACAGATCGGTTTTACCCCAGACCACCTGCTGACGACCGACTCGGAACGCTAGCTGACCGCCTGAATCCAGATCCTTCACCGCATCGACATAGAATTCGCGGAGAAAATCCGCTTTGCTATTAAATTCCGGGAACTTAGCATCGCGCTCTTTATGATCCATATAACCGTCCAGATTACGGCATAGGGTTGGATCATTTTCGCAAGGGAAAGGCACCCCCGGTGCTAAAATAGCCGTGGAGGTATCCTGCCCATGCCAATTAGCCCCTAGATAAGATTCTTGAGCGTTTTTACCAAACTCGCCTTTATTGAGGTCATAGACCCCATCATAGCTACCACGCAAGACACCGCGCATGGAGAGATTCCAATCGCCTTGTGAATCAAAATCCTTGCTAAAAGTCGCCTGTGCCGTATTGCGGAATTTTGATAACCCTGTGCCTTCACGATGGTAGGTTGCGTTTTCTACATAACCGTTCCAGCGCATCTCATTGGCCTGCGCAGACGATGCCATGCCGATCACGGCGGCTGCGACCGCCAGTGAAAGTGCGGTGCCTGTCGTTGTTATTTTTTTAGACATACGGAGTGAGCCCCTTAAGTTAAGCTTTGGTGGTAATCAACTGCGCCGCCTCTTCCTCTTCGAGATCAGCGTGAATCACACCGTCCTCATCGATGTAGGCGTTACAGATGAATTTGGGTTTGAATACCAGTACCCAGCTAGGCACCAGTAACATGGCGGCTGCGCCATTGAGCAGAATCATCACGATCAACAGCAAAGCGGCTTCGGCCTGAAAACGCAGATCGGAAAGCAGCACCCACATGACAATCCCTGCCATCAGGGTGATCGCGGTGAAACTGATCGCCAAACCTGTGGTACTGATGGCACGCTTCACGGCATGGCTGAGATCACCTGATAACGCCATCTCAGCCCGGATGCGGTCCATCATATAGATTGAGTAATCGATCCCCACTCCAACACCTACCGCGATGATGGGCACGGTGTTGATGTTGATACCCATCCCGACCAATCCCATGTAGGCATAGGTGAGTGTGGTGGCAAATAGCATCACCCCAAACATCATCAAACCGGCCATGAAAGAGGTATAGAAGAAGGCCACAAAGGCAAAAATGAGCAGGAAAACCAGCGGTAAAACAATCAGATTAGTTTCATACGCGGCTTCATTCATGGCGGCGGTCACGCCGATGGTGCCACCGGCCAAGCGGATGCTTAAGCCTTCCACCTTGCCTTCATTTTCTTCGATCCACTGGCGTGCGGTATGGATGGCACGACGGATCGTTTCCCCTTGATGATCCTTGTAGTAAAACACCAGATTTGCGATACGCTCATCGGTATCGACAAACTCATTCAAGGCACCTGGAATCGGACTGGACATCATGTAGGTGAACATCAAACCACCCACATACAGTTCATCATCCGGGATCTGTGCCCAACGTGGATCGTTGCTATGCAGGAGTCGATTCACCTGACGGATCAGATCCGGAATCCCTTTGGAGCCACCGACTTCTGGATCCAGAAGCATATGACGCTGTAGATCTGCCAAGGCATGCAGCACCTCGGGTCGTTTAATTCCTCCTGGGGCATCCATTTCCGCGACGATATACAGCTCTTCCGACCCAGGGAAACTGTCGTTAATCGCTTTTGAGGACTGGTTGTAATCATGGTCAGCATACAAAATCGGAGAGCCGGGTTCTGACTCACCAATGACGACTTTCGAAGACAGGTAAAAACCCGCCGCCAATAAGAGTGCCGCCACCAGCAAAGCACGTTTGGCCGCCTTTTCACCGCTGATCAACTCCGCACAAATAAACCCGACCTGACGGAAAAGATTATGACGGATACGGATATTGCGCGGTTTAGGGAGAATCGAGAGCAATAGCGGCACCGCCAAAAGTACGGTGATAATGATGCTGAGCGCCCAGAGTGATGCAAAATGGGCCAGCTTGGTATTCAGCGGAATCGAGCCGATAGCGATCAACAACAAACCCACCGCATCCGACACCACACCCAGACTGCCTGGGCGGAACAGGCTCTCAAAGGTCAAACGTGCCGACAGATGATGATCTTCATGCTCATTTAACTCCTGATAATAACGCTCCACCAACTGGATACCGTGTGACATCGCACGCGCCGAGATGAGGAAGGGAATCACCAAACTCAAAGGATCTAGGTTGTAACCAAACAGGGAGATGATGCCCAATCCCCAGATCGAGGAGACAATCACGCCCGCGAGAGGAATCAGTACGCCGTAGGCCTTACGGAAATAGAAAATCAGCAGCGCAATCATAATCAGCGCGGTAAAGAGGAAGATTTCAATAATCTGCGACAGATATTGATAGGCCCAACCCACTAACATCGGCTGCCCGGTGACGTGAATAATCACCCCTTCCGCGGCTTCGTTCGCACGCATCTCCTGGATCGCAGCAAAGGTCGCAGCATAATCCAGCTGCCCCTCATACAACTGGGCTTTGACCAGCGCCATATGCCGATCAGGGCTCACCAATGGCCCATAAATACGCGGATCCGAGCTGACATCCTGGCGTATTTGATCAAGTTGCTCTGCGCTCAGCTGTGTTCTTTCCGGGTTGTAATAGGCCTCGGAGTTAACATTCCCTTCCGGCGTTAGCCAGACTTTGCGTGAGTTACGATGCGTCACGCTGGTCACTAGGTTGTGGTTGACACCGGGTAAACTGTCAACAGCCTGAGTAATACGATGAATGCGTGCCAAGGCTTCATTGTCGAAGATGTCATGTTCAGTAAATTCAACCCCGACAATGATGACATTCGCGCCGCCAAAAGAGCCTTTGATCTCGTTATGCAGTTCAATATAGGGATGGGTTTGTGGCAAAAGATCCGCAAAATCTGAATACATCTTCACGCCAGGAATACGCGAAGCGAAGAAAATTGTAATGATTAAAATCAGACTCAATAGAATCTTGGGATGGTTAAAAAGCTTCTGATCGAGATTATGCAACCAGTGCGTAGCCTTATGGGCAGACGCCGAGAATTTATCCATGATCGTTCCTGCGTATTGTTGTTATTGAATCGACAGGCTAAAAAGTGAGCCCTGCCCACCCGCAATCAGAACCTGATCGGCTTGTGTGCGCAGAGCAGAGCGCAGATAGGCGGGTGTGGCACTGGGTAAAGTTACTTGCACCCAACGCTCGCCTTCTCGCTGTAACACCACACCCCGATCGCCTAGAGCCAATTGCACTTCGGCATCGGCATACAAGCCATACAAGGGGGCTTGCACTGGAGTCGGCTCAACACGCCAGGTTTCACCGCCGTCTTGAGTGTGTAAGATCATGCCGTCCAGACCGGAAACCCACGCGGTTTCGGCATCCAGAAAGGCACTGCTCAGGGGGTAAAAATCCCCCGGCATGGGTTCCAGCAACTGCCAGCTGGCTCCGGCATCATCACTGCGCGCGACCATGCCGTATTCACCCGTGACAAAGGCGGTCGAAGTATCCACAAACTCCAGGGTATTGAGCATGGCATCTTCATCCAGAGACTGTTCATCCCAAGACTGGCCAAGATCCTCAGAAACCATGAGTGTGGAATAACTGCCCACTGCCCAAACACGGTTATCGGGCGCACAGGTCAGGGCCAGAAGATTTTCTTCGGTGGGAATCGGATGGCTCTGCCAACTCAGCGCGTCATCCTGACTGAACCAGAGCTGACGTTCGGCACTCAGAGCCACCAGCGTATTATCTGGACAAAGTGCCAGACTAATCAGCGCTGGGGCACCGGGTAAAACCTGGCGACTCCAGGCATCCCCCTCACGCTGGCGAGCGCGGGTTAACACCACACCATAGTCACCCACGGCGACATAGGTCTGATGACTGGCGGCCAGAGCATGCAGTTGATCGGTGCGCCGGATAGGTTTTTGTAACTCCTCTTCCACACCGGATAACACCAGTGGAGCCTCACAGCCACCCAAGGAAAGGAGCAAAGGAAGCGAAAGCCATACAGCTTTGCTGGGTCGAGATTTCTGATAGCTACTCATCGTTATTTTTCTTGTAGATGAATGAATGTGTGCCACTTCAGTGGTCTAGACGCTCTACAGCAAAGCCTGTGCCAAGAACAGAAATGAAATTATTTATTAATTTAAAATCAGTTATTTAGAATTAAATTGTTGGTCTAAAAATCGATTTAAGACCCTCATCACACCACAGCCTAGGGTTAGGGACTTTATGATTTGATCAACTCATTAGGCTGAAATGTGTGATTTGATGAAAAAGAGCCGATTGCACTCGATAAGATGTGCTGAGTGCGGAGGGAAAGGATTGCTGAAGCTAGGCAGACAGGTTAGCCTTATAGACGCTCAAACCCATGTCCAGATCATAATAAATACAAATCTCCGACAGGAACGCACCGTGTCTGAAGTCCATTTGCAATACCCTGATCTATCGCATTTGATTGACCGCCTGCATTTTAAGCCCACTGAGGGGAAAATTTGGTTAGCCGAGCAGCGCTCTATCTTAATGGGCCTAGGCGCACTCTCCAGCTTTCGTAAAGAGATCATCAGCACCCTCGGGCAGGAGCGTGGCAAAGGCTTTTTTATGCGCCTGGGTTACTATTCCGGTATGCGCGATGCCGAACTGGCACGTAAACTCAACCCAGATGCCTCACCGGAAAAAGCGTTCCTCTTTGGCCCACAAATGCACGCCCTGCGCGGCATGGTTAAGGTTATCCCGTTAAAACTGGACTTTTGCCTCGACACCCCTCATTTCTATGCAGAATTTGAATGGATTGACTCTTTTGAAGTCGAAATCTGCCGCAATGCACTGGGTCAACTCAATGAACCGGCCTGCTGGATGCTTCTGGGTTATGCCTGTGCCTATTCCAGCCACTTTACGGGTCTGGACATTCAATTTCGTGAAGTGACCTGTCGTGGCCAAGGCGATGCACATTGCCTCATTATCGGTAAATTAGCGCAAGAATGGCCCGATCATGAAGAGTTCAGTCAATTGTTTCGTGAAGCGCCTCTGATCGATGAACTCTATGAGTTGCAATCGCGCATCGCTGACCTGGAATTAAGCATTCAATATCCAGAAGATGTTCCCAGAGCGCTCGGTGAAGCACCGCCCTTTACCAGTGCGTTAACCATGATCGACCGGGGGGCTAACTCCGATGTCACCATGCTGTTAATCGGTGAAACCGGAACCGGAAAAGAGGTGCTGGCACGCCGTGTTCATAGCATGTCAGCCCGCAGCCAAGGCCCTTTTGTTGCCGTCAACTGCGCGGCGATTCCCCCTGAGCTGATCGAGTCTGAACTCTTTGGTGTAGAGAAAGGCGCCTATACCGGTGCCATGCAATCCCGGCCAGGTCGTTTTGAGCGAGCCGATGGTGGCACTATTTTTCTGGATGAGATCATCGAGCTGTCACCACGTGCACAAGCCGCCTTGTTACGCGTGATTCAGGAAGGTGAACTGGAGCGTGTCGGAGATACTCGAACGCGTAAGGTGAATGTCCGTATCGTCGCCGCTACCAACGAAGACCTGGCGGCAGCCGTGAAAGCAGGCCGCTTTCGGGCGGATCTCTTTTATCGCATCAATGCCTATATGGTGGTGATTCCTCCTTTGCGGGAAAGGCGCAATGACATCGCGCTCCTCGCAGAACATTTTCGTCAGCGTTATGAAAAACAATATCGCAAAAAAACGCTCGGCTTGAGTGATCGCGCGATGGAGGCGCTGAATCGCCACGACTGGCCTGGCAATATTCGTGAGCTGGAAAATGCCGTGGAGCGTGGCATCATCCTGACAGATGAACACAGTTCAATTACCGAAGAGAATCTGTTTAGTATCCGTCCCAAACGTGAACTCTCAGACGATCTACGTAAACTGAACCAAAGCTCAGGTCAGTTGGAAAAACCCGATCATCAACAACTCTTTCGTGAAACCCTGGCGGAACAGGTCTTAGCTAACCAAATCGGCATCAATGACCTGGAGACACTGCTGATCGATAAAGCAATGGAGAAATCAGAACAGAATGTTTCGGCTGCGGCACGCCTTCTCGGTTTAAGTCGCGCAGCTTTAGCCTATCGCCTCAAGCGTCGTGACGATCACACAGAGAGTGACGAAGCTTAACGCCTGTCACCCCTACCTTTTCATCATTTGCTGAAATCGGATAGAAGATTTCAGCAAATGGTGCATCAAAATTCTTTTCTGGCTAGCGGTCTCCCGCCAAAAAACCTAGACTTAAGTCGCAAATTAATTCTTTCCTAGCCATGGCACAAGCCTTGCTAACTCCTTATTCCAATAAGCACAATAAGGAATAAAAACCCCATGTCTCACGCTGAAAATCCTGAAATTGCGCAGCAGATCCGCGCAGCAGGCTTTACCACCAATCTGCATGACCTAGGTGAAGGCTTTCCCTTGATGATGATTCATGGTTCGGGCCCGGGTGTCACCGCTTGGGCTAATTGGCGCTTAGTCATGCCCAGCCTAGCCCTTTCACGTCGAGTTATTGCGCCCGATATGCTAGGGTTTGGTTATTCTGAGCGCCCCGCCAACATCCAGTATGAGCGCGATCTCTGGGTTCAACACGCACTCGGAGTGCTGGATGCGTTGGGTCTGGAACAGGTGGATCTTTTGGGGAACTCCTTTGGCGGTGGCATCGCCCTGGCCTTGGCTTTAGCACATCCACAGCGAGTACGCCGTTTAATTTTGATGGGCAGCACCGGTGTCTCTTTTCCTCTGACCCCTGGTTTAGATGCGGTGTGGGGCTATACCCCGTCTTTTGAAACCATGCGTCGTTTGATGGATACCTTTGCTTATGACCGCAGCCGTGTCACCGATGAGCTGGCCGAGCTTCGCTATCAAGCCAGTATTCGCCCCGGCTTTCAGGAGTCCTTTGCACAGATGTTTCCCGCTCCACGCCAACGCTGGGTAGATGGATTAGCCAGCCCTGAAGAGCAGATACGTCAACTCCCCCACGAAACCCTGATTTTGCATGGCCGTGAAGACGAAGTGATTCCTCTGAGTGCGTCCCTGACTCTGCATGATTGGATCCCCAACTCACAGCTGCATGTTTTTGGGCACTGTGGGCACTGGACACAGATCGAACATTCCGAACGTTTTATCCGCCTGGTCAATGACTTCCTCAGTGAAGCCGAGCCTCTCAAGTCCTAGGAGAAACTATGTCCCACAACCTGGCACAGGAACCTGTCACCGTTGTTATCTCACGCCGGGTCAAACCCGGCTGTGAGACCGAATTCGAACAACTCAGCACCGAAATGACCGAAACGGCTGCACAATTTCCCGGTTATCTTGGAGCGAATCTATTTCGTCCCGCTTCCAAAGATGATCCCGAGTACCGTATCGTCTTTAAATTCCGCTCTCAGGCTGAACTCAGCCAATGGCAGGAAGCACCAAAACGCTTAGCACTTTTAGATAAGTTTGAAGATCTACTCATCGAACCGAGTAAAGTAGAGATCACTTCCGGCATCATCACCTGGTTTACCCTCCCGGCACAAAACCCTGTGCAACCCCCAGCGAAGTGGAAGATGACCTTTGTCAGCTGGTTGGCCCTCTATCCAACGGTCACACTGATTTTTTTTCTGATCGCAGATCTGCTGGCCCCCCTTCCCTTACCGCTACGCACGATGATTATCACCGCGATTGTCATGGTGTTGATGTCTTATGTCCTGATGCCACGTTTTACGCGTTGGTTTGCTTTCTGGCTATTTCCGAAAAAACGTGATCTGCGTTAAGACCCACTTCCGCAATCCATGAGAATGAAATAGGGGGCGAAATACAGCCCCCTTAATCACTTCACAAACTCAAGCCTTAACTTAAGCTTGTGCTAAGGCGCGCACCAGAAAACGTTGGCGCTCGGCCTGTTGCGCCGACTGATGATTCAATTCCAGTGTCTTACTGGCTTCGGCGACCGTATTCTGTCCTTGCAGATGCAGATCCTGTAAACGATGGCTGACTTCTGAGGTCACTGCGGTCTGCTGCTCACTGGCTGTTGCCAATTGATGCGTCATCGTGCTGATCTGATCCACCGCTTGTAAAATCTGATGTAAACGCTCACCGGTTTGCTCTATGCGTGCCACACTGGCATCCGACAAACTACGTTTATTGGCCATGGCTTCGACGATGCGTTCGGTTTCTTGTTGTAGACTGACAATCATGCCATCAATTTCACCTGTCGCACTTTGTGTGCGCTGCGCTAATTGGCGCACCTCATCCGCGACCACGGCAAAACCACGGCCATTTTCACCCGCGCGTGCCGCTTCAATCGCCGCATTCAATGCCAAGAGATTGGTTTGTTCGGAAATGGCACGGATCACATTCACAATATTCCCTATCTGAGCACTGACATCCGCTAAAGAGGTCACGGCCTGTTCTGTGTCACGAATCGAGCTGGCAAGATGTCGGATCGATTGCACACTGGCCGAAACCGCACCACACCCTTCCTGTGCCTGTTTTTGTGCGCCACTGGCTTGATCTGCCACTTCATTGGTATTGCCGCTCATCGCATCAACCGTTTGTGCAATCTCTTCGATCGCCGTCGCCACCTGTGTCAGTACATCCTGTTGACGGAAAAGATCTTCACAGGTGCCACGCATCACCTCAACGGTTTGATCCGCACTTAAGCGCACATCGTCGGCGGAATAGCGCATACGGCAGAGAATCGCTGCCAATTGATTGTGTTGCAGTTGCATTGCCAATTGTAACTGTCCAACCTCATCCACACGCCCGGTATAAATTAATTGCTTAACCGGATGACTGACACGCTGCCGACTCTCGGCAACCAGCTTTTGCAAAGGACGTGTTAAAGAAAAAATGCCTATTCCCGCGAACACAGCAGACGCTAAGCTCAATAATAACGCCGGCCACCCAGGCGTCCACAGCGCTAGACCCAGCCAAAGCGGCAGCATCGCCAGAAATATAAGCAAAGATAAACGTTGGCCTAAACTGATACTGGGCAAGCGTAATGACCAAGGCATCTTCCCCTGTTTACGCAACTGATACACCTGATGGGCACGTGTTTCCACGTCCTGAGACGCGGGTTGCAAAATCAGATGCAGTTCAACCAATTTTTCATGATCGACCACGGGCAACACATAGGCATCCACCCAGAGCGGATGTTGATCCTGTTTTGCCAGTGACAAGATTCCCATCCAGGGTTTACCACTGCGTACCGTTTTCCATAAATCGGTAAAGGGGCCCTCTGGCATATCCGCATGTTTGAGCTGGCTCAGATTCCAGCCGAGCAGTGCCTCTTGGGCATAACCTGAGTGAATATGAAACTGTGTTGAACTCTGTATGATTTTTCCCTCGGGATCACAAACAAGCAACATAGGTTCCTGGCGCGACAATCGATTATTTTTATTATGGGTCATGAGGATCTCGATTTTTAACAAGACGATTAGGAAACAAAGCATAAAAAAAGGATATAAGTAGCCGCATTCACTACTTATATCCAAACGCAGATTTGGACTCTGCGAGCCTGTCTGAAATGAGAAAACCTGTTTAGAGTAAGCAGGCATCGCGATCGGTACTATCCGCTGCGCGTGTTTGCCTATCCTTTTTCTACCTATCTTTTTTCTAACGCTCTTTGCTCTAGCGAATTTGAAGCGGCGTTTTAACGCCCCAGTTTTTTCGCTGACTGTCCCCCGATCCCAAAATGCTGCTTCGGCATCTCGGTCAGGATCACGCGTACACTCGCTTCCGGAGCGTCGAGCGCCTGGGCGATCGCTTCCGTCACCTTGGCGATCAACTGCTCTTTCTGCGCATCACTGCGCCCCTCCAGTAGATGGATCTGTGCCACCGGCATCGCCTTCTCCTTGATCAAGACCCTCCTGCACCGCGCACAAGGGTCGTTTTTTATGAGTCTAGACGCTTATGGGTTGAGAGCACCGCGTCCAGACGGATCGGCTCAAGCCCCCTTACACGAACTTAGCGGTGATGCTGCCCAGATCCTGGTAACGGATGTTGATCGAGTCGCCCTTCTTCACGCTGACCGCCGCTGTGATGCCGCCGGTCATGATAAAGGTGCCCGCCGGGATCTCTTCGCC